>CAVQAQ010000035.1:0-38771 GCA_963710465.1 uncultured Thermoleophilia bacterium | reverse complement strand
TCAAGGCGCCGTCTGATTATGTCAAACTGACCACTGAAGTCAACGGTGCCACGCGTACGTTGCTGACTTTTTGGTGACATCGGCGCATCGATGGTCACGACCTGCACCGCTGAGCTAGCGGCGACGCCACCGAGCGTCGAGCGACGGCCACACCGTTCCCTGCGGATCGACGTAACTCGTTGTCTCGTGCGTATGCACCCGCCAGAGAGGGTAGAGCGGAGAACGTGAGGCGGGGGAGGATCTCCAGATCAATTCCGCCCGGCTTCCCGCGGAACCCCCCGCTCGTCGGATGGCAGTCGCCGCATCAATCAGCGTATGCGGGCCCGTACCCGCCAACGTTGCCCACTCCGCCACTTCGCGGGTCGCAATGTCGACCGCGGCGATGCCAAGAGCAGCTTCTGGCTCGCCAAACACGATGAGGTAGTAGGCCCGGCCCGACGAGTCGGGCCTTGCGACCCGAAATCCTCGTGCGGCGTCCCGGACTCGAGCCCGAGGCGCTCACGCGCGGCATCGATTCCTTCTGCCTCTGTCAGTTCAGCCATAGGGCCAGACGAGGGAGTCCGGCTAGTCGATGCTTCGCTTCATATGCCGGGAGTGTTGATGTGCAACGAAGTAAAGATCCGCTTGTCGATGCGGACATAGATCTGGTGGCTTCCTACCGTCAGCATGTGGAACGGGACGAAGGGTGACAACGACTCGAGGCAGGGACGCCGACCAGGTGGGGTACAGGCTGTAAGCCTCCTTGCGGACAGTGAAGCGCCCGTTGCGGCCTTCGAGCTGCAGTGTTCGGCCACAGTCTCGCTGATCACTTCGTTGGACGTAAGTCCGGTCAGGATGCTGGAGCCCCCCGGCGGAAGGGCGATCGCCTGTCGGTATGACCCGAATCGAGCGTCGACGGCGACGGCCGCCGTCACACCCCGCCTTGACCGCTCGAAGGGCACGATGAAGTAGTACGAGTCGATCTCATCGAGACGCTGCACGAGCACCGGCTCGCCCGGTTCTGCGTTGGTGAGTGCCCCTTTCCAATCCTCCCTGTCTGGAAGCCCGTGTCGCTTCAGACCGGCGAGCGCACTTCTGACCGCGGCCTCTGGCTTCAGCAGCGTCTCGCCGCTTGCCCGTTTTTCAGCACGGGCCTGCGCACCCGGACGCTTTGCCGGCGGATCAGGATCGCAGACCGCCACGTACTTCCCGTACCAGAGGCTTCCGTACTTGTTGCCGGTCGCGTACGTGGATTGCCACGTCGCATACGCAATGTGCTCGTTTGCAACCCCTCGGTCTCCACCGGTGCCACAGCCGTCGGCCCCGCCGTGTGGCGGCGGCGGTGCGGGTGGAGGCACCGGTGGGGAGTAGAAGCTAGGAGTCGGTGGCCATGGATTGTTGACGTCGAAGGCGCTGATCGTGTACGAGGTGTCCCCCGAGTTCTCCGGTGCTGCGCTTGCCTCGTAGCCGCGAACGACGATCCAGTGGTCGCCCTTGTAGACCATCGCGATGGGAGCGACCTTGTAGAAATGGAGCGTCCAGCAGAGCTTCCGCGAGATCGCGTCCTCGGTCGTTAGCGCGTCGAGGACGAATACTCCGCCGAAGCTCGGCGGCCGGCGATCATTCAGGACCCAGGTGAGACCGTCGGGTGGGTTGTACCAGGACGCCAACTCGTTGGTGTGATTGCGCTCGTCGGTGTAGATGCCGTCCTGAGCCTGGATGCCCGCCCCGATCGACCCAATGACCATCTGGGCGCAGGCCGCACCGCAGTAAACGTCTGTGTCCTGCTGGTGATAGGGAACGCTGAGAGTCTCGTGGACTGCCACCATGCTCCTTTCGGCGCCCATGAGAGCGCCATCCTCGTGTTCGTTACGTCACTGGCTGTGCGTGTGGCGTTCACCCCGGATGGCGAAAGCGCCCCGTGGAGGTGACGAGTGACGGTTCCACCGCGCCCGTCCCCCGCTTGCGGGCTGACGCACGGGGACGGACGAGACTCGGCACGGCTCACCGCCTCGAGCCGGCCGGCCATCAGGGAGGTATCCCCGCTGTACCGGAGCTGACGCCGCAGCAACGATCATTGCGTTCGACGCACGCAGACACCTCTCGTTGCTGATGCAACCATTCCACTGCGGGCGAGACCAGTCAACCGAGTGGCTCCGAGATAACGACGCCGGCCGCGTGCTCGCGTGGAGGACGGCGCCGCGGCCGAGCGCACGTTGAGCCTCCGACCCTGGGAGCTTCGCGCTCGTCGAGCCGAGCGTGCTGAGAGCGGCGCGCGCCTGGATCGCACCCAGGGACTCGACGGTTCTAGTCCAAAGGAGCGCGCATGAGATCGCTACTCGGACACCAGATCGCCCTCGGGCACCATGACGCCGGGCACGAGTCTGGTCCGCCGATGGAACAAAGCGAAATCGTCTGGCAAGTAACGGGCGAACACCTGAATGAGGTTCTCCCCATCATCCTGGGAAATCACCCTCACGAACTCGAGGCCGGGCACAAGGCTCGTGGATGTGGCTGCGATTTTGAACCAGTAGTGGTCGCTGCCCGGTCCGACGATCCAGGTAAACAGCCAGTGCTCCCGTGGCGGCACGACGCCGCTGACAGGAAGGTGGGTCCTCGAGATCTTGGGGGTGTCCACATCGCTATCGAACACCCGGACGCCCGCATCAGACCCTTCGAAGGACTGGGTTTGCGATCGACGGAAGCCGAAGGCCCGGACAACGCCGTCTGCCCCACCGTTGTTCACGACCGAGATCCAGATTTGCACCTCACCGCCCTCCCACGCGTCGAAGGGCGGGAGCCTCAGCGCTCCTGTGACGTACTCAAGCGGGAAGTCAGCGAGATCCATGGGTAATGCGACTGTCCATCTTCTACAGCGTCGGCAATCGGACGTCAATCCGTCTGGCAGAGCTTCTGTGCCTCACGTCTGACCAGGGGTTCGCGCCTCCTGACGACGCGCCGGGAGGCGCTCGAGAGTGCGGCGCCGCGACCCTTGACGATGCTAACGTTCGCGGCTCCGCAGCCGTCGGAGGTGGGGCGCGTGACCGCCCGGGTTTCATATCTGATCGTTGGGGCCGGGCCAGCGGGTCTTCAGTTGGGCTACTTCCTTGATCGCGCCGGCCTCGACTATCACATCGTGGAGCGCGGTGATAGCGCAGGTACCTTCTTTCAACGGTTTCCGCGACACCGACGGCTGATTTCAATCAACAAGGTCGAGACCGGCACCGAGGACGCCGAGACGAACCTGCGTTGGGACTGGAACTCGTTACTCGACGACGGGCCACGCTTCACGACGTTGACGGAACGTTACTTTCCGTCGGCCGACGTCATGGTCGACTATCTCCAGGATTTCGCCGCCCGCCATCGCCTGCGGGTGCAATACGAGACGGACGTCCTTAGCGTCACTCGGGGCGAAGACTTTGTCGTTGAGACGACCCGTGGAACGTGGACAGCGGAGCGCGTGATCGTCGCGACCGGCCTCGCCGCTGACAACGTGCCAGCGATCCCCGGCGTGGAACACGCGGAGTCATACCAGAACATGTCCACCGACCCGGCTGACTTCCGTGGCCAGCGCGTCCTCATTGTGGGCAAGGGCAATTCCGCCTTCGAAACCGCACACAACCTGATCGAGACGGCGGCTGCTCTTCATCTTGTCAGCCCGAATCCCGTAAAGATGGCGTGGAGGACGCGCTTCGTTGGGGACCTGCGCGCTGTGAATAATGACCTTCTGGACACATACGCCCTCAAGTCACAGAACACGGTTCTCGATGCCAATGTCGAGGAGATGCGCCCGCGTTCTGGTGGGCTGAACGTTCGGCTTCAATACACTCGCGCTCAAGGGCAGCGCGTCGAGTTGGAAGTTGACCGCGTCATCCGGTGCACTGGCTTCCGATTCGACACCAGCATCTTCAGGGATTTGGCTCCCGAGCTTGCTCACGACGGGCGCTTTCCGGCGCTCACGTCTAGGTGGGAATCTCCGAACGTGCCTGACCTCTTCTTTGTCGGCACGCTCATGCAGGCACGTGACTACCGACGAACGTTTTCCGCCTTCGTACATGGCTTTCGGTACAACGTTGAGGCCCTCGTCCATCTGCTACGGGAGCGGTACCACGGCGTCCCGCGACCTTGGCGGCCGATAGCGCTCACCGTTGACGCATACCTGAAAGCGCTCATGCAGCGGATGAACAGTGCGAGCTCGTTATTCCAGCAGCCGGGATTCCTCGCTGACGTCATTCGAATCGAGGAAGGCCAAGCGCGCTATTTCGAGTCGCTGCCGATCGACCTGGTGCGCGAGGAGCTCGCCTGGATGCCCAGACCGGTCGTCATTCTCACTTTCGAGTACGGGATCCATAACGCCGACCCATTCGACATCGTGCGCTTTCCCGACGACGGCTCGAAAACACACCTGATCCATCCCGTCGTCCGCATCGTCCACCGAAATGCCATTACGGGCGAACACCACGTTGCGGAAGCGCTCGACTACAACTGGTCGAAGCCGCAATATGAGAAACCGCTACGACACTTCCTCAAGGCAGAACTCAGCTTCCTCGGATAGCGACGAGATCGGCGCCTACGGCTCGCGAGAACCCCGGCGTGCGAGGGGAGCACGCACCTCAGGTTCGTGCGGCGCGATTCGAGTGACCGACGTGGAGGACTACTGAGGCGTGAAGACGTCGCCAACGCGCTTCTTGATAGTCACCTTGCTTGACGTGTAGAGAACGACAGCCTCTGAGAACGTCGCTGACCCACCTTCACTCGGTACTAGACTTCGGGTCGTCCCTGCGGCAGATCGATCTGGGAGGCGACATGGGCGCTGCCGCGATGGCTCCTTCACCACTCTTTCACCCGGTTTCCGGCATACCCCCGTTCCAACCGATTGCAGGCGGCGTGTTTTCGTCAGGGCCGGAGCTAGCACCCTGGGGCCCGTCCGATCAATTCCTGTTTGCTTTCGCCGTCGGCACGGACCAGGCCCTGTGGTACGCCTCGCTGGATGGCTTCACCAGCGACGTCGATACGCCAGCCACTTGGAGCGGCTGGCGGTCTTTGGGCGGTGTCGTCATGTCCCCTCCACGCGCAGTACGCTCCGGCGAGTCGTCGGTTGAGGTATTTGCTGCGGGCGCGAACAGCGAACTCCTGCATTGGCAGTTCCGCAACGGCAACTGGGTCAACCATCCTCCAGTGCTCGAGGATGCCGCCTCGGCTGCTCGCGCGGGTGGCTTGTCGCCCGCCGTCGACACCCCGGTGTCAGAGGCACCCGCCTCGGTAGCGCTTGCGGGTCACGTGTCGCCCCCCGTCTACACCCGATACTGGGAGTCGCTGGGAGGCGTCATCACGTCGCCGCCCCACGCGGTCATATTCGGCGAGTTGGACGACGAGATTCTCGTCTTCGCACGAGGAACAGATCAGGCGCTCTGGAACCGCGCGCTTGTCAATGGTTCTTGGCGTGAGTGGACGTCACTCGGCCACATCCTTGCTTCTCCACCACACGCGGTCGTCGCGGCGAAGGAAACCCTCGCCGTCTTCGCTCTCGGTACCGACTCTGCCATCTGGTACACGATGGGCGGCGAATGGCACTCACTAGGCGGTACGTTCTCATCGGCCCCACATGCAGTCGCCGACGGACGAAACATTCATCTATTCGCCGCGGACGCAACTAGCGCGCTCGCCTGGAGCAAGTGGGACGGGAACGCCTGGAACAGCTGGCAATCGCTGGGTGGCATCCTGATGTCGTCGCCCATCGCTGATTGCCCACTGCACGGCTTGCCGTACGTCTTCACGCTCGGCACTGACAGTGGCGTCTGGCGTAAACGGTCGGCCGGTGGAAGCGAATGGTTTGATTGGGAGTCGCTGGGGACCGGTCTCCTCTCCCTCCCCGCCACAACAGTCCGGGCCCCAAACGACTTGTTGCAGTTCAGAGCTCTTGCGGCGCTGGGTCCCGACCACCAAGTGTGGTTCCAGGAGGACGACTTTTGACGCTGGACGCTAGCGACACGCACAGGGTGCGCTGCATCAGCCGCAGGCCGGCCCGAAAGAGGAGGGCTCCGCGTGGCGGTCGCAACTTGACGTATCTCTTGACGCACGAGATGCGGTAAGCCGCAAACCCAGAGCCGACGCGCGGATTCGAACCGTGGACCCCTTCATTACGAGTGAAGTGCTCTACCAGCTGAGCTACGTCGGCGCAGGTCGCATCGTAGCGCGGTTCCGGGCATGAGAGTGACCCCGTCTCCGGCGCCTCAAGGCGCTTGCGGGCAGGTGGTGGGCAGGTTTGCCGGTCAGGCGAGCACGGCAGCTCGGTCTTCGAGATCCGCTTGAGGGGACTTTCCACGATCAGCCCTCGCGACAGCGCGTCCTCCATCAGCACCGAGAGGATCGACCAGATGCCCCCCAGGTCGAGCCCCTGCTGACGAAGGCCGGCGAGCCAGCGAGACACGTCCCTCGGCGTCACTGCCTGACTTGATTCGCCCGAATGTCGGCGCGAGGTGTGATCAACGACTGGACGGGCCGTGAGGCCCGTCCAGTCGTGCTCGTTGTGGGTTACCGATGCACGTCGTGCATCAGCTCTTGTGTCTCCGCTACCCGGTCACCGGCGGCGTGAGTACACCGATCACTCCGATTCTCGGGTTGCTGCAGCTCTTCGTGGCGATCGGAGTGAACACCAGGATCCCGGCCTTCTTCGGGTGAACATGCTGTTTGGTCAGGCCCTTGGTGTTCGAGGGCTTGGTCACGATGTTGAGTGCCGGCCCCTTGATGCGCACGCGGATCCCTGCCACTGGCTTGCCGTGCTGGGAGATCTTCATCGTCAGAAGGCTCCGCCTGCCGACAAAGATCGACTTCGGCGACACAACCACCGCTGTGCAGTACACCACCTTCGGAACGAATGGCCCCTTCACGACGGTCGAGGCGGTTGCCGTGTTGTTGGCCGAGTTGGTCTCCTGCTCGTTCGCGACCGTGGTGGCCGTGTTCGTGATCGTCCCGGTCGTAGTGGCCCTCGTGACGAGCGTGATCGTCACCGACGTGCCGACCGGCATGCTTCCGAGCTGGCAGCTGATGAGGGCGCCTCCGGTGCACGACCCCTGTGAGGTCGCCACCGAGACGAAGCTCGTACCAGCCGGGAGTGGATCGGCCACGGTGACGCCGGTCGCGCCGTTGGGGCCGTTGTTGGTGACCACCATCGTCCAGGTCACGCGGTTGCCGAGAGTTGCAGGGTTCGGCGTCGCCTTCTTCGTGATCTGGATGTCCACCTTCGGTGCCGGCGGCGGCGGCGGCGGCGGCGGCGGGGGCGCCGCACTCGTGTTGGTGAGCGTGCAGGTGGCAGTTTGACCGGCCGCGAGGATGATCGAGCCGTCCGCCAGACAGCCGCTGATTCCCGTCAAGCTGTAGCCGGAGACCGGGTCTTCGCTCACCTTGTACGTGCCCGGCAGCAGGTGCCCGTACGTCGTGCCGGAGCTCGAACCGGGCTTCGGGCTGTTGGGCAGATCGAGGCCGGCCGTGCTGACGTGGATCGTGAAGTCGCCCGGCTGCTTCGAGCCGCCGCCGTTGCTGTTGTCGACGACCTTCTTGACGATCAGCGTGGCCAGCCTCGTGTTCGTGAAGGTGCAGACCACGTTGTCGCCGTATTGCAGGTTCGCGAGGCTGATTGCCGTTCCGCTGCCGGACTGATTCGTGCTGCAGCTCCACGCGCTCGCGTAGATCGGACGCGCTGGTGTTGCCGTGGCCCGACTCTGTGATCGTGTGGTCGCCCGTCGTCACGTTGACCTGGCCGGTCGAGTCGCCGTTCCCGTAGCCGCTGCTGTGGTTGTCGAGCAGCAACTGGCCCTCGCCAGGGTCGATAGTGAAGTCGAACGTCCCGGGGTCAGTCGACGGAAGTACGACCTTGTTGACCGTGATCGTCGGCCGCCTGCTGTTCGTGAAGGTGCAGACGACATCCTCACCGGCCTGGAGGTTCGACAGGCCGATCGTCGTCCCGTTGCCGGACGCGACCTGCGACTCGCCGCTCGCGCAGACGTAGGTTGACTCGTAGTCGGCGTTCTTCGTGGTGCCATTGCCGGCCTCGGAGACCGTGTGGTCGCCGAGCCCGACAGAGATCGCGTCGGTGTGGCCACCGTTTCCATAGCCGTCGCCACCGTTGTCGAACGTCTGTCCGTCGATCGCGAAGTTGAACGTGCCATCGTCGGTCGACGGGACGAGCGTCTTGATCACCTCGATCGTCGGGAGCTTCGAGTTCGTGTACGTGCAGGTGACGTTCTCACCGGCGGCCAGCGCGATCGTCGCCGTCCGCTCGTTGGTCGAGACGCCGTTGGCATCACCGCAGTCGAGACTGTCGAACTGCCAACCGGCAGGCAGTTGGCTCTCGGTGATCGAGTACAAGCCCGCTGCCAGGCCATTGAAGGCCTTTGCGCCCGTGCCGCTCGATGTCGCGATCTGGAAGCTCGAGTCGACGCCGTCGCCGCTGCCGGCGAACGAGAACGTCCCGTCGCCACCGTTGGCGTGCTTCACGACCTCGATCGAGCCAAGCTTCGCGTTCGTGTAAGTGCAGATCACGTCCTCATTCGCGGCCAGAACGATCGTCGCCGTCTGATTGTTCGTCGAGACCCCGTTCTGGTCGGTGCAGTTCAGGCTCATGAACTTCCAGCCGGGCGTGTCGTTCTCCGTCACGGTGTACGTGCCAGGCAGTAGGTCGTTGTAGACCTTCTGCGCCGTTCCGTTCACGGTCTGGAGAGCGAAGCCGCCCGCCGGAGCGAGGTTGGTCGAGGTCGTGAACGAGAACGAGTCGTTTCCGCCGACGGCGGTCTTCACAACGGTGATCGATCCGACCTTGGTGTTCGTGTAGGTGCAGGTCACGTGCTGGCCGGCCGTGACCACGAAGGTCGCGACGCCGGTCGCCGTGTTCCCGCTCGAGGCGCCGTGATCGCAGCTGATGTCGGTCAGATCCCAGCCGGCGGTCACCGCCTCGGTCACGTGATAGGTACCCGGAGCGACCGAACTGTCGGCCGACTGGCCATCCGACAACGAGGACGTGATGTCACCCGAGAACCCAAACGACTGCTGGGCACCCGCCGGGTCGGTCACCTTCTTCACGGTGATCGTCGCCCGCTTGGTGTTCGTATAGGTGCAGGTGATGGTCTGACCCGCAGTCGGGTTGAACGTCGCGGTGCCGGCGACGAGGTTGCCGGTCCCATTGGCGTTGTCGCAGTTGATGCTCGTGAGATCCCAACCGGCCGTTGGCGTCTCGGTCGCGACGTACTGCTGGCCGGGAACGACAGTCTCCTGAATCGTGCCGTTGTCCTGGCCGATCGAACCCGCAGGATGACCGGTGAAGGCAAACGTCGGGTTCCGCCGATCATGTGCTTCTTGACGATGATCGTCGCCTTCCTGGTGTTCGTGATCACGCAGACCTTGTTATCCCCTGCGTTGAGGTGCACGGTCCCGTCGGCGGCACAGTCGCCGCCGATGACCTGCACGTAGTCGGCGAGGTTCGTGCTGGTCCCAGCCGCTTCTCCCACGGTGTGGTCAGAGCCGACGTCCTCGATGACCGGACCTGTCGAGCCGCCGTCGCCGACGTTCGCCCCGGTCCCGGCCGTCTGGCCGTCGATCTGCAGGTTGAACTTGCCGGTGTCGCTCGCCGGAACGACCGTCTTGGTGACCGTCAAGGTCGGCTTGCGCCGGTTGGTGATGGTGCAGACCTTGTTCTCGCCGGCGGCGAGGGTCACTGCGCCACTGGCAGCGCAGTCGCCGCCGATCGTCGCGGCGTAGTTGCCGAGGTCTGTCCCGTTACCGGCAGTCTCGCCGACGTTGTGTGAACCGACGCCGACGACGACCACGCCGGTCGAACCGCCGTCCCCGACGTTCGCTCCCGTACCCGCGGTGTTGCCGTCGATCTGCAGGTTGAACTTGCCGGCGTCCTGTGCCGGGACAAGAATCTTGTTGACCGTCAAGGTGGGCTGCTTGGTGTTCGTGAACGTGCAGGTGACGCTCTGGTTGACGTCCAGGCTGATGCTTTCCTGCTGCCCATTCAGGGTGCCAACCTGACCGTGCGTTGCGTCATCCACGCAAATGGCGCCGCTGAACGACCATCCCGGAGGCAGCGAGCCCTCACCGACCGTGTACGTGTGGCCTGGCTCGAAACCATCGAATGACTGGCCGGCCGGGTTATTCGAGCTCGTGTCGAGGTTAAAGGCCGAGAAACCCGACGGCAGCGTGATGCCGTTCGGACCGCCACCGGTGAACGAGAACGAGCCAGTGCCGCCGACCGTCTGCTTCTTGACGGTCAGCGATCCGCAGTTGCTGATGTGGATCGGGCCGGGCGCAATGAAGTCCTTCAGCTCGGAATCGATCGACGAGCCCGACGAACGGCTCTTGACGAACTCCGTGCCGAACGCCTTGCAGGTGTTCTGACTGAACGGACCGCCCGGGATATCCGAGAGGTTGATCGCAGCCTCGCCGAACAGGCCGGTATCGACATTGTTCGGCGTCGCCGACAAGAACTGATCGGTGACGGGAGCCGAGTTTACGGCCGCTTCGGCAAACCCGGAGGCTGTGGCATCCACGCGGTCCCCCAGCACGGGAGCTTCGCGCCGCTGGCTTCGCAGTCGCTGCTGGAGTTGGCCGGATTGCTCGAGGTGAGCCATGTGAGCACCCCGATGTCGGGGGTGCCGCTTCCGCCGAAGTCATAGGTGACGAGGAGGTCGCCCTCGGTGCGATTGATCGTCACTGGCCCCGTCGTCGAGGAAGTCCAACCAGACGTGGATTTCTGGTCGAGCTCGAAATCGATGTTCGCGCTACCGGTGTTGACCAGACGTTCCCAGGCGAGGTAGAGGTAGTTCTTTCCGCCGTTGACCGTGCTCCACGTGTACGAGCGCGTGAGGTCGTTCTTGTTGGGCGGGATCGACCCGGTCGCGATGGTTACGTTCGGATCGTCTTCGTGAGTGCCTTGCGTAAATGCGTTGTCCGACATTCCGCTCGGCGTGTCGAGCGAACAGCCGGTGCCCGTTGCGCAGTTGATCGGGAAGCTCGCCCAATCGGTATTGCCGGCCGTATTGACGACGAGGTTTCCGTCGTTGCCTTCGAATCCGTTTATGACGGCTCCTGACGCCGCCGCAAACACGACGCCGAACACGGCGACGGCGGCGACTGTCGCTCCAGTCATCCACCACCGCCGGCTCTTTCGCCGGCGGAACTCAGTCCACTTCGCACTCATTTGCCACCAACCCCCTCAAGTCGGCGCACGGGCAGGGGGTGTCCCGGCCCGCACGACTGGCTGTCCACTCAGGTCCTAGGCCCGCCCTCTCACCCGGGACCTGGTCGTTGGGCTAGTCGGACCTGTCCTTTGTGACTAACCCCGTCTCTTGCCCCGAGCCTCGGCGCCGACCGTTCTCGAAAGGCGGGCGGCCTCGACGACGAGGAACGTGGCAAATACGCGCTCGTTGCCGCGGCCAATGGCGGGGTCCGCCCAGAGAGGCTCACGGGCGCGGCCTGACAAGGGCTCCGTGACGGAATCACGCGTTCGAGGGAGACGAGCGAGCACTGGCGCGTCGATCTACGAGCCAGATCGCCCTGCCTTCCCTCATGAAGACTTGCACCGCAAAGCTCCTGACGGTGGCCTCGGTGGCCCTCGCAGGCCTCCCCCTCAGCGCGGCCTCAGCGTTCGCCTGCGGCTCCGGCGGCTACAGCTACGCCGGTCTTTCCGCAACCTCGCCGGCGTTCGGGATCGCGGCCACGGTGACGCCGCTGGGCGGCTTCAACGTCCTCAACGGCCACGTCGCAGGCTGGGTCGGGGTTGGCGGGCCTGGCCAGGGGCCAAACGGCGCCGACGAGTGGCTCCAGGTTGGCTCGAGCGGCTTTCCGGAGCTGACCGGTAACGACCTTTACTACGAGTTGGCGTTGCCGAACAAGCAGCCGACCTACCATCAGCTCGCGAGCGACCTCCCGATGGGGAAGTCGTCGCGAGTCGCCGTTCTCGAGATGGGCGGTCGTTCGAACTGGTGGCGCGTCTGGCTGAACGGCTCCCCGGTCTCGAACCCGATCTACATGCCGACAAGCCATGGCCGCTGGGCACCGATTGCCACGGCCGAAAGCTGGGACGGCGGAACGGCCGGCACGTGCAACGGCTTCCTCTACCGCTTCCACCGCGTTTCGATCGCCCAGGCGCCGGGAGGCGGCTGGCGGCAGCTCCTCAGCGGCCAGCCGATCAACAGCTCGACGACGCGCATCCAGCGGAGCACCCCCAACGGCTCATTCCTTGCGGCGCAAGGCGACGTCGCCTTCCGCACGCTTGCCTCGATCAATCCCTAATCACGATCGGCGTGCCGAGCGGCGCGTACCGGCGCAGCTTCGTCGCGGTCAGGTTCGACACGCGAATGCAGCCGTGTGACACAGCCTGCCCGAGCAGCTGCGGCATGCTCGTGCCATGGATCCCGAACCAGCCGCCCCCCGGCCACTCAGTCAGCTTCGAGTAGCCGCTCGTCTCGACGGCGAACACCCCCAGGAACGGGTCCTGGTAGGGGACAAAACGCGCGGCTACGTAGTAGTGACCGAGCGGCGTCTCCATCCCGGGAGCGCCGATTGCGACGGTCCCCTGCCACACGCGCTTACCGTGCCAGAAGAGGTCGATCCTGCGCGACTTGCGGTGGACGTCGATCGCGCCGACGGTCGGCGCAAGGGAGGCGGTAGCGGCCGGGATCCAGCCCATCGTTCCGTTGGGCCGCATCGGGATGCTGATCTTGTACCAGGGGCGATGATCTGTGCCCGTCCGAGCCGCCACGGCGAAGATCTCCTGGATCCGGTAGTCATCCCGAAACTCGGTCATCATCTTGATCACCCGCGCCTTCGGGTTCGGCGTGCTCCGCACGGCTACCGCGCGCACGCGTAGCTGGCCCGCCGCCGGGAAGACGGTCTCAACATGAACCGAAGGCCTGGGCGTTGCGCGAGCCTCCGGTCGCCTTCGCGGGCGAAGGCGTTGTTCCGTCGGCGAAGGCCGGCGCCGCCAGCAAGAGCCGTGCCCAGGGCGGCGAGCACGATCAGTCGGAGGAACCCGGTCATGCCGTTACCGCGTAGACGGAGACTGCCGGCGCCACAACGGGACGCGGCGAAGCAGTGCCACGTCGTTCGAGGCCGGTGAGCCCATGAACAACGACGCGATCCATCCTATTGGTGTTGGTGTTCGAGCTCAGCTGAGTGCTGAGAACGGTCTCCCCGATCACTGTTACCGCCTCCCCCGTTGCCTACGCCCCTATGCGAACTGTGTGATGGGCCAGCGGGCACGTCAATGCCGCGCCGTCGCGGCTCAGCCGGTCGTGCGGACGGGCGTAGCACCGGTAAACGGCTCGTCCTAGCGAAGCCGATAGCTGAGCTACGTCGGCGTGGTCGCATCGTAGCGTCGTTCGCGGGCGCTGATGCGGTTGGCCGATTCAGCCGAATGACGCCTACGCCGTCGACATCGTTGCGCTGAGTCCGCACCCGATGGGAAGATGCACGGACTCCCATCGGCGGCGGTTTGAGCGAACATCCGGCACGTTGAAGGCAGTCCTCGCATTCCTGATCGCCAGGCCCCTGATCGCCGTCGCGCTCGCCGCGATCGTCGTCGGGGGCATCTATCTCCACGCCCGTCGCCAGGAGACGCCCGTGACGCACCGAACGGAGCGCGTCGGACTGACCGACGAGCAGCAGATGCAGCTCGGAAGCCAGCAGTACGCCAAGACGCTGCAGCAGAACCGAGCGGCAATTGTCGGCTCGGGGCCCGACTACACGGAGGTCCAGCGAGTCGCGAAGCGGATCGAGGTCGTCGCCGCGCGCGACAAGCCGGACTTCGTCTGGAAGGTGACCCTCATCCGCAAGAACGAGGCGAACGCCTACTGCCTCCCGGGCGGGAAGATCGTCGTGTACACCGGGATCCTGCCGCTGACCCGGACCGATGCAGGGCTCGCCACGGTGCTCGGCCACGAGGTCGCCCACGCCACCGCCGAGCACTCGGCCGAGTCGATAGAGCGCGATCACCTGACCAAGGTTGCGGTCGCGATCCTGGCAGGAGGCATCGCATTCACACCCGGTCAGTTCGTCCGCGTGACCGCACTCCTCGGGGCCGGCGGCGCGGCGGCGTCGCTGCGGTTCAGCCGCGGGCAGGAGTCGGAGGCGGATCACATCGGCCTCGTCTACATGGCCCGGGCCGGTTACAGGCCGCAGTACGCACTGACGTTCTGGAAGCGGATGGAGCGGGCCTCGCGCGGGCAGGAACCGCCCGAGTTCGCGAGCGACCACCCGAGCGACGCGCATCGCATCGAGCGGATCAGACAGTGGCTGCCGGAAGCCGAGCGCGCGTACAAGGCGCCTCAGGCCGGCTGACCTACGCCGCCGTGTCCTCGCCCGGATCGGGCGTGACGAGCATCCCGGCCGACTCGAGCGAGTCGCCCATCGCGTCGGCCCAGTCGGCCTGCGGATTCCACTCCGGCTCCGGCGCCCCGGACCGCCGCGCCGCGGCGCGCGTCTTGCCCTGGCGCCGCCGCCGCTCACGCTCGCGCGCCTCCCGGCGCGCGGCCCTCGCCTCGTCCTCGGTGAACAGCATCTTCTGCACGGCCTCGGGCTCAAGCGCCGTGTAACGCGAAATCTGCCGCACCGTCGCACCGGCCGCGCTCAGGGCGACGACCGCGGCGGCATCCTCGTCGAGCTCCAGCTCGCCGCGCAGGCGACCGAGCAATCGCAAGGGCCGGGGCCTCGTCTCACGCTGCTCGACCTCCACCTGCTCGCGCAGCGCCTCCATCGTGCGCGAGGCCTCACGGCTCAGCCGGTCGTGCTCCCCGACGCACAACGCAGAGCAGAACGAGGAGAACCCCACCTCGAGCCCGAGAGGGGATCCACAGTTGAAGCAGCGCCGCTTCTGCTCTCGCCGTCGTTGCACCCCAGACGAAAAGCTAGGGCTGGGGTCGGACGGAACGCGGCCGGCGCGCCCGCGCGGCGAGCGCGCCGGCGATGTCGCTGACGGAGACGAGCCCACGCAGACGCCCGTCGTCCAGCACGAGCCCACGCTGGACGGCGCCGGCGCTCAGCTCCTCGAACGCCTCCAGCACGGGCTCGTCCTCGTTCAGCACCGGCACGTCGCGCAGCGGCAGCGCGAGCTCGCCGACGAGTCGCAGGTCCCACTCCGACCGCGGCGTTCGCGCCACGCGCTCGAACGGCAGCAGCCCGACGACGCGGCCGTCTGCGTCGACAACCGGGTACGTCGTGAACGGCCGTGCGGCGCCGGCGATCTCGGCCATGAACTGCCCGACCGTCGCGTCGGCGCGCGCGACCACCGGCGCGCGCACCATCAGGTCGCCGACGCGCAGCCCGCGGAGCGCGTCGCTCGTCACTGCGTAGCGCGCCTCCCCGCTCGCCGCGCCGAGCAGGAACCAGCCGAGGAACGCCAGCCACACCCCCGAGAAGGAGCCCTGGAGCGCGAAGAGCAGGATGCCGCCGCCGATCATGAGGAACCCGAACGCACGCCCGACGTTCGCCGCCACGGCGGTCGCCCAGCGGAAGTCCTTGCGCGCCGCCCAGAGCGCTGAGCGGAGCACCCGGCCACCGTCGAGCGGCAGTGCCGGCAGCAGGTTGAAGACAAGCAGCGTCAGGTTGATGTAGCCGAGCCAGGCGGCGACGCCGTCGACCTCGCCGGACACGTCCGTCGCAGCCGCGAACCCGATGAACAGCAGCCCCAGCACCAGCGACACGGCCGGCCCTGCGATCGCGATCCGGAACTCGGAGCCCGCCGACTTGAACATCGAGCGGAAGCTCGCCACGCCGCCGAACAGCCACAGCGTGATGCCGTCGATCACCATGCCCTCGCGCCGCGCCTGGATCGCGTGCCCGAGCTCGTGCAGGAGCAGCGACCCGAAGAAGAGGAAGGCCGCGACGACCGCCATGGCCAGGTAGGTCGTGTGCGACAGCCCCGGGTTCGTGTCGGGAAAGACGCTCGACTCCAGCGACCAGGTGAGCAGGCCGAAGACGACCAGCCAGCTCCAGTTGACGCCGATCCTGATGCCGGCGATGCGGCCGAGCGTGAAGGTGCTGTTCACCTCGACGCCACCGTAGCGGCCGGGATCAGGTCAGCGGGCCGGCGCGGGCTGGCGGACGTCGGTGACGATGTGCGTGACGGGCGGCGTGAAGCGCTGCCGGGCCGACTCGACGACGCCGCGCTCGAGCCAGTTCGACATCCCCTCGGGATGCGTCGAGATGAGGATCTCGTCAGCACCGAACGTGCGCAGCGCGTCCTCGATCGCCTGGAGCGGGTCGTCGTCGCCGACACGACCCTCGACGTCCACGCCGGCCGCCTGCAGCTGCGCCACCGACTCGTCGAGCCGCTCGCGCGCCTCGGCGCGTGCCCCGTCCTCGTCGGACGTCCAGTGGCGGACGTGCGAGTTGAGCGCCGGGGCGACGACGAGGACGTGCTCGGCGACGCCCTCCGAGCGACGCCGGATCTCGCGGATCAGCGAGTCGCCGCCGACTGTCTCGTTCGCGATCACGAGGATGCGCCGCTCGCCCTCGGCGTGCGGCACCGGCTTGACCGGCTGCGGCGCGCCGAGGTCGCCGCGGCGGTAGACGAGGATCGCGCCCACCGTCACCACGACCGCAACAGGGACGCCGACCCACCAGCCCCCGAGCAGGCTCGCCACCACGACGAGCGCAGCGCCGACGATCACCACCAGGAGGAAGTTGAACGCGGCTGACTCGCTCCGAAACGGATTGCGCATCTCGCCCGTATGTACGTACCTCCTACGGGCGTGGTTTGAAACCAAGGGCGGGCGACACCGCCACCGAGCCGTCCAGCGCCCGGGCGACGGCGACCACCCAGACCCGCTCGCCCTTCTTGAACGTGGCCGGGCTGACGAACGCCCGGTAGGGCGGCGAGTCGTCGACGCCGACTCGCACCCACGCCTTGCCCTTGTCCCGGCGTACGGCGAACGAGACGCTGACGGGCCCGCTCGTGCCCGCGACGCCGAGCCGCCAGAAGTCGGTCAGGGAGTCGCGGGCGATCCGCACCTTCGGCGCACCAGGCGCCGTCACCGGCACCTGCGCGTTCGCCTGGAGGAGCAGCGTCGACAGCGCCGGCACGGTCACGGAGAGCGCGCCCTTCGCGTTGGAGGAGACCGAGGCCGACCCGAGCAGCGCGGCCCAGCCTGCCGACGGCGTCGAGGTCGTCACCGAGACCGTTGCCGACGCGGTGTCCGAGTTGAACATCGCGAGTACCTCACGCCGGTCGTTGGCATCGATACGGCTGACGGCGAGCACCTTGCCCTGGGCGGAGCGGACGAACGATGCGCCGGTCGAGAGCGCCGGGATCGTGTCGCGCAGGTGCCCGAGCGCCCGCAGCCGCTGCGAGATCGGGTGCTGCGGCTCCGAGAACGACGAACCGTTGCCGATCGGTGCCGAGCCGACGCGCTGTTCGGTCTTCCACTCCGCCACCTGCGTCGGGAACATGTCCTGGCGTGCGGCCTTGTCGCCGCCCGAGCCCATCATCCCGACCTCGTCGCCGTAGTAGACGACCGGCGCCCCGCGCAGCAGGAAGAGCATGTCGTGCGCGAGCAGGTCGCGCTTCAGCAGCTCGTCTGGTGAGATCGATGCGCCCGCCTTGGCGCGGATCTGCTGCGCCGCCCGGCCCATGTCGTGGTTGCCCAGGAACGTCGGCGGCGTCGCGACCACGCCGCTGCGCTCGAAGTAGTCGTCGTCGTCGAGCCGCGTCGCGATCGCCTTCGGGCCCGATTGCCCGCTCGCGAAGCCGGTGAGCGCGTCCTGCATCGGGAAGTCGAGGACGTTCGGCAGCCCGCGCGCCCGCACGTAGTCCGACATGTCGATCGAGTTCAGCCCGGCGACCTCGCCGAAGAACTGGAAGTTCGACACGCCCGCCGCCTTCGCCGCCGCCAGGATCTTGGGGATCCAGAGGGTGAAGAACGCCTTGTTGACGTGCCGCGCGGTGTCGATGCGGAAGCCGTCGATCTTGAAGCGCTGGATCCAGCTCGCGTAGATGTCGGCGAGGCCCTGCACGACCGCCGGCTTCTCGGTGAAGAGGTCGTCCAGGCCGAAGACGTCGCCCTGCTCGTAGCAGGCCTGGTCGCACGACGAGAAGTCGATGTCGCCGCGGTCGTGGTAGTTCGTGACGTCGTTGAGCCACGCCGGCTTCTTCGCCGTGCGGTCGGCGCCGAAGAGCGTCGGGATCTTCGGCATGTTCGCCGCCTTCAGGCACGGGAAGTCGGCCCTGCGCACGAACTTCGCCGGGTCGAACTTCTTCCCGCGGCAGTCGCGGAACGCCTCGTTCGAGTAGCTCGAGCTCGTCGGCAGCAGGATGTAGTCGGCCGTGTGGTTCACGACCACGTCGAGGATCACCTTCATCCCGAGGCTGTGGGCGCACGTGACGAAGGCGCCGAAGTCGGCCTCGGTGCCGAGGTGCGGGTCGACGGTGGTGAAGTCGCGGATCCAGTAGCCGTGGTAGGCGGCGCTGTCGCCCTGCACGTAGCGCTGGACGAACGGCGGCGTCACCCAGATCGCGTTGAAGCCGAGGCCCTTGATGCGCGCGAGCCCGTTCGTCGTGCTCGTGCAGTCGCCGGTCAGCCCCTTGAAGTCGCCGCCGTGAAAGTAGCCGACGTTTGTCGGGTCATAGCCCGTGACGGAGGCGCCGCCCGTGATGCCGGCCGTGTCGTTCGCGGTGTCCCCGTTCGCGTAGCGGTCGGTCATCACGAAGTAGATCCGGTCGGAGGCGAGAGCGAGCCGGGTCGGCGGCTGCGAGAGCAGCGCGAGCGTCGCGCCGGCCGGCGGCGCGGGCGGCTTCGGCGACGCGCCGAACGCGATCGTGCCGAAAACGAGCGCGGCGGCCGCCGCGGCGAGAAGCAGACCCCTCAGCTTCATCGCGTTACCGGAGCGGCTCGCCCGAGTCGGCGTCGAACAGATGGATCATCGACGTGTCGACGGCGACCGCGAGATCTTCGTCGATGCGCAGGTCGAGCGCCTCGCGGGCGGGCAGCGAAGCGACGAGGTTCGGCCGGGTCGCCGTGACGCCGTCCTCGCTCTCGGCCTCCGCCTGCACGGCCTCCTCGATGCCGCCGGAGCCCGACGTCACCGCGCGGGCGTCGACGCGGAAGTAGGCCATCGTGTCCGCGCCGAGCGCCTCGAGTAGCTCGAGGTGGGCCGGCATCGTCGGCAGGTCTGGCCGTCCCGACCCGACGTGCAGGTCGTCGCTCCGCAGCCCGACGATGACCGGGCGTCCCTCCTGGCCGCGCGCGCCGGGGTTGCGCGCGAGCGCCTGCTCGTTGAGCGGCAGTGGCTGGCCGGCGACGGTGACGCTGACCGAGCCGTTCTGCCCGTGCAGCGTGCCCTCGAGCAGGTTCATCGGGGGCGTGCCGATGAAGCCGGCGACGAACAGGTTCGCGGGCTCGTCGTAGAGCTTCTGCGGCTTGTCCACCTGCTGGAGCCGGCCCAGGCTCATGACCGCGACGCGGTCGCCCATCGTCATCGCCTCGACCTGGTCGTGGGTCACGTAGATCGTCGTCGTCGCAAGGCTGCGCTGCAGCTTCGAGATGTCAGCTCGCATCTGGACGCGGAGCTTCGCGTCGAGGTTCGAGAGCGGCTCGTCCATCAGGAACGCCTGTGGGCGGCGGACGATCGCGCGGCCCATGGCGACGCGCTGCCGCTGCCCGCCGGAGAGCTCCTTCGGCCGCCGCGTCAGATACGGCGACAGGTCGAGCATCTTGGCCGCCCACTGGACGCGCTGCTCGATCTCGTCCTTCGGCATCTTCCGCAGCCGCAGCCCGAAGGCGATGTTCTCGGCCACGTTCAGGTGCGGATAGAGCGCGTAGTTCTGGAAGACCATCGCGATGTCCCGCTCGCGGGGGCCGACCTTGTTCACGACCCGGTCGCCGATCTTGACCTGGCCGGCGCTGATCTCCTCGAGGCCCGCGACCATGCGCAGCGCCGTCGTCTTGCCGCAGCCGGACGGCCCGACGAGCACCAGGAACTCGCCGTCGTTGGCACGCAGGTTCAGGTCGAAGACGGCCTGGACGCCGTTGTCGTAGACCTTGTCGACGTGTTCGAAGCTGACGTCAGCCACCGTTCCTCCTTAGACGAGTCGCCACACCGAAAAAGCTGGTCCATCGCCGGGCAGCACCGCCCAGTCGCCGTCGCGCCGCGCCTCGCCGCCCTGGAGCGGCTCGAGCTCCGCGCCGAGCGGCAACTGGATGGGCGGGCCGGGCGCCCGGGTCGCCAGGCAGAGCAGCCGCTCGCCGGGCGTCTCGCGCAGGTAGGCGATCGCGTCGGCCGAGACGTGCGCGTAGCGGATGCCGCCGCGCGCGAGCGCCTCGCTCGAGCGGCGCAGCGTGATCAGCCGCTGGTAAGCGGCGAAGACGTCGGTGTCCCAGGTCTCCGGGGCGTCCCACGGCATCGGTCGGCGCGCGTCCTCGCCCCAGTCGCCGCCGACGCCGATCTCGTCGCCGGCGAAGATCATCGGGACGCCGGGCGAGGTCATCTGCAGCCCGATGCCGACGAGCTGGCGGTCGCGCGCGCCGGTCACGCTCGAGAAGCGCGCGGTGTCGTGCGAGTCGAGCAGCACCCACGAGTGCAGGAGGCCGTCCCAGGGCACGCCCGCGCGGAACGCGCGCATGGTCGCGACGGCCTGCTCACCGTCCTGGCGGACGAGGCCGACCGGGTAGCCCCAGAACGCGGTGCGCAGCTCATCTGGGAGCTCGTCGCCGCGGAGCCACGACCAGACGGGGCGCGAGAAGCCTGCGTAGTTCATGACGCCGTGCCAGCCGTCGCCGCGCAGGTCGGCCCGGAAGTCGTGCGCGTGCTCGGCGACGATGACCGCGTCCGGCTCGACCGCGACGGCGGCGTCGCGCACCGCGCGCGCGACCGCGTGCGTGAGGTCGACGCCGCGGAAGCGGCCGGTCATGTTGGCGACGTCGATGCGCCAGCCGTCGAGGCCCTCCTTGAGCCAGCGCGCGACGACCCCGAGCACGCGGTCGGTCAACTCGGCCGAGGCCCAGTTGAGCTTCGGCAGGTGCGGCAGCCCGTACCAGCTCGCGTAGCCGTGCGGCAGCGACTCGTCCCAGAAGTAGAAGGAGCGCTCCGGCGCGCCCGTGTCCTCGCGCGCGCGTGTGAACCACTCGTGGCCGTTGCCGGAATGGTTGAGCGTCAGGTCGCCGATCAGCCGCAGCCCGCGCTCGTGGGCGGCGCGAGCGAGCGAGCGCAGCGCCTCGTCGCCGCCGAGCAGCGGGTCGATCTGGTCGAAGGTCGCCGAGTCGTACCGGTGCGAGGTGCCGGCCGGGAAGATCGGCGTCAGGTAGATCGCGCCGGCGCCGAGACGCTCGACGTGGTCGAGGTGCTGCTCCACGCCGGGGAGGTCGCCGCCGTAGAAGTCGTACTGGTTGCCGAAGCCGCGGCCGGTCGGCAGCTCGCCCCACTGCTTCGGCTTGCCCCACGGCGGCGGCCCGGGCGCGGCGCCCGTGGTCGCGAAGCGGTCGGGGAAGATCTCGTACACGACCGAGCGCAGGTGCCAGTCGGGGCCCGGCGCGCCCGTCGTCATGCTGGAAGTCGTCCGCGTCGGGGACGTCGTGATCGACGAGGCCGAGGCCGTTGACCCACGTGTAGCCGACGTCGCCGCCGGAGAGCAGCCAGCGGTACGGGACGTCGGGGTTGCCGACCTCGAAGTCGGCGCGCCACCAGGTGTCCGTGCTCGTCTCCTCGTCGACCTCCGCCGCCACCGGGCGGATCTCGCCGTCGACGACCGAGCGCAGCACGACCTTGTCGACACGCGTCGGCTTCGGCACGCGCAGGCGCACGGTCGCGGTGCCGCCGACCTCGTCGGGCCGCTCCAGCACGTAGTCCTCCGAGCCGTCGTGGTGCGGTTCCGCGAGCAGCGACGCGCCGACCGCGCCGCGCTCCTGGGTGGCGCTCATCCCTTGACCGATCCCTGCGTGAGCCCGCCGACGATGAATTTCTGCAGGCCCAGGAACAGCGCGGTCACGGGGATGGCGGCGAGCAGCGCGCCGGCCGCGAACGGCCCCCAGTTGTTGCCGTACTGCTTGTCGATGTAGACGCGTAACCCGACTGGGAGCGTCTGTTTGTCCGTCGTCTGGAGCACCGTGCTCGCGATCGCGAACTCGTTCAGCGTGAAGATGAAGCTGATCAGTGCGACGACGGCGAGGATCGGGATCGAGAGCGGCAGGATCACGCCCCAGAAGATCTGGTTCGGGGTCGCTCCGTCGACCTTTGCCGACTCGTCCAGCTCCCTCGGGATCGTGTCGAAGAAGCCTTTCATCAGCCAGGTGTTCACGCCCATCGCGCCGCCGAGGTAGACGAAGATCAGCCCGGTGCGCGTGTTCAGGCCGAAGGCCGGGAAGACGTTGCCGACCTGGAGCAGGATCAGGTAGATCGCGACGACGAGCAAGATCTGCGGGAACATCTGGATCAAGAGCAGCGCGAGCATCCCGAAGCGACGGCCCGCGAAGCGGAAGCGGCTGAACGCGTACGCGGCGAACGCGCCGAGCGCGACGCTGAAGATCGCCGCGACGCCAGGGATGATCAGGGAGTTGACGTACCAGCGCACGTAGTGCGCGGTCGGCACGTTCACGTTCTTCAGGTTCGTGTTGAAGAGGTCGCGGAAGTTCTGGAGCGTCAGGTGCGTCGGGATCAGCTGCGAGCCGTCGATCGACTGGTTCGGGTTGAACGCCGACGAGAGCACGAACCACACCGGGAAGAGCGCGAAGATCAGCGCGACGATCCCGACCACGTGGCGCCACCAGGTGTCGCCGAGGCCCGACCAGCGCGGGCGCTTCGACTGCTCGGCGACGGCGGTGCCGACACCGTACTCGCTCTGCTCGACCGTCGTCACTTGATGTTCTCCAGGGTCCCTGCGCGCCAGAAGCCGATGCCGGCCATGGCGGCGACGAGGAAGAAGATGACGATCGAGACCGCCGACCCGAGCGCGTAGTCGTTCCCCTTCCCGGCCTCGAACGCGAGCTTGTACGTGTACGAGATGAGGATGTCCGTGGACCCGGCGATCGACTGGTCATTCGAGGCCGGGCCGCCCTGGGTGAGCAGGTAGATGTTGTTGAAGTTGTTGAAGTTGAACGCGAACGACGCGATCATCAGCGGCGCCACGGCGATCAGGAGCAGCGGCAGCGTCACCTTGCGGAACACCTGCCAACCGCGCGCGCCGTCCACCTTCGCCGCCTCCGTCAGCTCCGCCGGGATCGACTGGAGCGCGCCCATCGAGACGAGGAAGAAGTACGGGAACGTCAGCCAGATGCTGACGAGGATGACCGAGAAGCGCGCCCACCACGGGTCGAACAGGAACGGGATGCTCGTATGGAATGTCTTGTTGATGATCCCGAAGTCGTCGTTCAGCAGCCCCTTCCAGACGAGCAGCGACAGGAAGCCGGGGATGGCGTAGGGGATGATCAGCCCTGTCCGGTAGAGCTTCTGAAAGCGCATCTTCTTGTCGAGCGTGATCGCGAGGAAGAGGCCGAGGAAGAACGAGCCGACCACGCAGGTGAAAGCGAAGACGAACGTCCAGAGCAGCACGCGGAGGAAGGGCTTGCGGATCAGCGGGTCGTGAATGACCCGGCTGAAGTTCGCCCCTCCGATGTATGTCTTCCAGCCGGGCTCGAGCTCCTGCCCGTTCGCCGCCGTGAACGAGCCGCGCCCGTCGTCGGTGAAGACCGTGCCGTCGCTGATGCGGACGAACTGGTCCTTCGCCCTGTCGTAGCGCAGCGTCGGCTGCAGCTCGACGGCGGTCGACAGGCCCTCGGCCTGGATCGCCTTGTCGCCCCCGGACGGGATCTTGAGCGCGGACAGCTGGCGGTCGAGTGACAGCAGCTTCGGGCCCTTGACGATGTCGTAGCCCTTGGCGGCGCTGATGATCCCGATGTTCTCGGTGACGTCGCTCTTCGGGAGCGGCTTCAGCCCGTCCTTCGAGCCGGCGTAGTACTGGCCGGTCGCGTCGTCCTTGAGGATCAACACGAGCTGCCCGCCCTGCTCCGCGGGCGCCATCGTGTAGGTCTTGCCGTTCGCCGGCTGCTCGAGGGTCTGCGTCCTGATCGCCGTGATCGCCTCGCTCTTGGAGAAGAGGTGACCCGTCGAGTAGTTGGTGAATGCGATGTCGACGTTGTAGACGATCGGGATGATCTGGAAGGCGATCAGGAAGACCGTCCCGGGCAGCAGGTACTTGAGCGGGACGAGCGCCTGGATCCGCGTCAGGTACACGACGTCGATCAGCGCCGTCGTGAGCAGCGCGAAGACGAACGCGGGCCAGCGGTTGTTCGACGCCAGCGACATCGCGCCGAAGACGGCGATCGCGTTGACAACCGCGAGCATGACGATCTTGATGACGAGCGCCGGCGTGCCCGACAGCGCGGCGACGAGCCGCGATGGGGCCGACCAGGCGCCGTCGCGGCGAGACGATCCCCCGGGTTGTGCGACTGCCGTCGAGCTCACGGAATCCCCTCGAAATGAGCGGTGATGGGCGCTCCCGCGCGGGAGCGCCCATCACCCTCTCATGGAACTAGCCGATCTTGTTGGCGATGTTGCGGGCGGCCACGGTGAAGGCCTTCGAGGCCTTCGTCGAGCCACTGCCCTTGGTCGCCTTGACCCACGCCGTCCCGAGCTCCGACCACACGGAGGCCATCTGGGGGATGTTCGGCAGCGGGATGCCGCCCTTGGAGGCGATCCCGAGCTCGGACAGGTACTTGTCCTTGACCTGCTTGCCGGCGAGGACGTTCGCCGGGTAGCGGCCGTTGCCGGCGGCGAGCGCCGACTGCGCGGCCGTGCCGAGCATGTAATTGCCGACCAGGTCCTTCGCCGCGGTCTCGACGCCGTGCGTCGCCGCGTACTTGGTGACCATGAAGCCCTGGACGCCCAGGAACGGCACCGACTGGCACTTGATGGCCGGAAGCTGGACGATCTTCAGGCTGTTGCCGGTCGCGGTCTGCCGCGCCAGGTCGACGTTCCAGGGGCCGGTGACCCAGTAGGCGACCTTCTTGGTGGCCCACAGGTTCTTGGCGGCCGAGTCGTCGACCTTCGAGTTGAGCAGCCCCTCTTTGTTCCACTTGTCGATCAGCGGCGCATTGGCGAGGAACTTCTTGCTGGCGACCCCGATGTTCGACGCGTCGAGATTGCCCGCGCTGTTCTTCCCGAAGACGTAGCCGCAGAGGCCCGAGAAGAACGGGTACATGTGGTACGGGTCGCCGTTGGCGCCCTGCTGGACGGCGATGCCGACCTGCGAATGCGCCTTCTTCTTGTAGGCGAGCGCGGACTGCTCGAGCTGCGCCCACGAGGTCGGCACCTTCGCCAGCTTGGTGTTGACGAAGAGGCCGATGTTCTCGATCGCGACCGGGGCGCCGTAGAGCCGCTTGACCGCGGTGCCGTACGAGAACCCGTCGAGCGCGTAGCTGGCGATGTTCTTCTTCGCCGCGGCGGTCGGGTTGAGCGGCAGCAGCAGGCCGCTGGCCGCGAGCTCGCCCGTCCAGTCACTCGCGCCGACCACGACGTCGGGGGCGTCGGCAGCGGCGACGGTGCTGAGGTTCGTCCGGATGTCGCCGAACTGCTTCTGGACGATGTTGACGGTGATGCCCTTCGACTGGGCCCACGCATTGGCGACCTGGGTGACCGCCGCCTGGCGGTCCTTGTCGGTCCAGATCGTCAGGGTGGTCGCCGAGGTCTTCGCCGGGCGCGCCGATGCGGCGGCCACGGCCAACAGGACCACGGCCATCGCGCCCATCGCAACGAGTGCGAAGCGCGAGAAACGCTTGCTGTACATAATCAACTCCTATCGATGATTCCGGGGACGCCCCGACCCCCGGAGCGCGTGCGGAGTTTACGGCGAAAAATGCCTGCACGCAACGTTGTTTCCCGTTCGTAAATTCGGGGTTTATCCGGCCAACAAAGGGACAGCTTCCGGCGTCTAACCAGAGGTTGAGGAGTCCGGGAAACCGGGCCCTAGCTGCCGTCCACCGGCTCGCCCGGCTCGCCCCTCGAGGGGTATCGGCGGCGAGCCGTCGAGCGTGTCGTCGCGGGTCGGCCGCGGAGCACGTCCGGGCCGTTGCCGCCCGTGAGCGCGTCGTTGCCAGGCCCGCCGAGGACGAGGTCGCCCCCGTCCCCGCCGTCCACCGTGTCGTCGCCCGCGCCGGCAAAGACCGTGTCGGCCGCCGAGGGCGCTGACGGTGTCGTTGCCCGCACGGGCGTTGATGACGTCGGGCCGGTTGGTGCCGGTGATGACGTCGTCTCCCGGCGTGCCGGCGACGTGCGCCGCGGGCCGCAGCGCCGCTCAGGACGAGCACGGAGACGGTGGCGAGCAGGGAGCGCACCCTCTCGAGTCTCCGGCGCGGCCGTGAAGGCTCTGTGATCGTCCCGTTTGGGTTGTTTACGCGGTTGCTGTGACCGCGAGCGCGCGGCGGAGCTCGATGAAGAGCGCCTCGAGCGCGAGATTCGCCTGGAGGTTCAGCTCCTCGAGGAGGCGCCAGAGCGCACGGATGCGCTCGGCCGCCAGCTCGGCGGCCGGCAGGCGCTCGAGGCTCGCGTCCTGCGTGAGCTCCTCGATGCGGTCGGCGTGCACGGCGACGTCGGGCGCGCCGGCCGCGACGGCGATCAGGTCGCGGAACCAGGCGGCCAGCTCCTCGAGCGCGAGCAGCAGCTGCTCCCGCTCGGCGCCGCGGGCGGCCCGCTTGAGCT
This sequence comes from uncultured Thermoleophilia bacterium, assembly GCA_963710465.1. Taxonomy (GTDB): domain Bacteria; phylum Actinomycetota; class Thermoleophilia; order Gaiellales; family Gaiellaceae; genus JACVRM01. The sequence goes on along the minus strand of CAVQAQ010000035.1, from coordinate 12,113 downwards.
GCTGGTCGACCTCGCGCGCGGGCAGGTCGAGCCCCTCGAGGCGCGTCTCCAGCTCGGCCTTCGCCTCGTTCGCGCGCTCGCGCGCACCCGCGAGGACGGTGCTCGCCGCGGCGGCCGCGTCGAACGCGGGGTCACGGTAGACGGCACGTGCGGTGTCGAGCAGCGCCGCCCGGCGGGCGGCGGCCTGCGGGTCGAGCAGGCGCTCGACGCGATCGAGGCGGCCGGCGGCAAGACGGGCGATCGCGCGTTGCTCGGCGGCGTCGAGACCGGGCGCGCTGCGCTCGACCTCGGCGCGGACCGCGCGCTCGGACAGGCGCCGGAACGGGACGAGCTGGCACCGTGAGCGGATCGTCTCCGGCAGGGGGCCGAGCTCGTTGGCGACGAGGACGACCGTCGCGTAGTCCGGCGGCTCCTCGAGGTCCTTGAGCAGCGCGTCGGCGGCGTCCTCGTTCATCAGGTGCGCATGGAAGACGAGGTACACGCGGCGGTCGGCCTCGAACGGCCGCATGTGCAGGTCGCGCCGCAGCTCGCGGATCGGGTCGATGCGGATCTGGTCGCCGAGCGGCTCCAGCACGTACAGATCGGGGTGCGCGCGGCGAAGTGCCCGCCCCGGGTCGCCGCCGATGAGCGCGGCGCCGAAGGCGACCGCGAGGTCACGCTTGCCGACTCCCGGCGGGCCGTGGAAGAGGTAGGCGTGCGCCGGTCTCGGCGAGCGCGGCCGTGAGCAGGCGCTTGGCCTCGACCTGCTCGGGGACGGCTTCGGCGAGGAGCTCAGACATGGGTCTCGAGATCTTCGCGGACGGCGGCGGCGAGCTCGTCGACGGCGCGCGCGCCGTCGAGCGTGACGATGCGCTCGGGGAAGCGTTGCGCCAGCTCGGCGTAGGCGTCGTTTACGCGCGCGCGGAACGCGTCGCCCTCGCGCTCGATGCGGTCGGGAGCGCCGAGCCGGCCGGCGGCGGTGCGCGCGTCGAGCAGCAGGACGAAGGTGCGGCCGGGCAGGCGGCCCGCGAGCAGGGGCAGGTTGAGCTCGAGCACCTCGTCGACGCCGAGGCCGCGGGCGATGCCCTGGTAGGCGAGCGAGGAGTCGACAAAGCGGTCGCAGACGACCCAGGCGCCGCGGTCGAGCGCCGGGCCGATCACCTCCGCGACGAGCTCCGCGCGCGCAGCGGCGAAGAGCGCGGCCTCGGCCCAGGGCGCCATCGCGTCGCCGGCGAGCAGCAGCTCGCGGATCGCCTCCCCAAGCGGCGTGCCTCCCGGCTCGCGCGTGAGCACGACGTCGCGGCCCGCATCGCCGAGGTGCTCGGCGAGCAGGCGAGCCTGCGTGCTCTTCCCGGAGCCGTCGACGCCCTCGAAGCTGACGAACATCGAGCCCACTCTACGTCCGCCGTCGAGCCGCCCGGTCGCCGGTGGACAAACAGTTCCAGGGACTGTCCCCGGCAGCAGCAGAACGGCTTTCCGAAGCCCTTCGTCTGCCCGCGGGCACGTGGTGATCTTCGCCCCGACCGGTCGTGTGGATGTGAACCACGACACGCTGTCCGGCACCGCGATCCTCGTCGGCACCTTCCCGGGTGGGACGTGCAAGGCCGACCACAACACGCCCAAGGTCACCGGCATGCTCGTCTAGACGGAGCGCCGCCCGGCTACGCTCGCCGCGTGGACACCAAGGACGCCGAGCGCGCGTACCCGGAGACCGTCGATGAGACGCACCGCGGCTGGCTGCACTCGAAGCCGTTCCGCAACGACTCGGCCGAGACGAGCCGGCTGCTCGTCGACGCGGCGCTGATCATCCTCGTGCTCGACCTGCGCGACGGCGTCTCGCTGTGCGAGCTCGGCTGCGGCACGGGCTGGCTCAGCCGCCTCGCCGCGCGCCAGGGTGTCCGGGCGGTCGGCTACGACATCTCCCCGGGGATGGTGGAGATCGCGCGTGAAGAGGCTGCCCGCGAGGGCGTCGAGGTCCGCTACGAGGTCGCGGACATGGAGGCGCTCGAGCCGGACGAGCAGTTCGACACCTGCCTGCTCTACGACGCACTCCACCACAGCACGCGGCCGGACCTCGTGCTCGCCACGGCCCGCAAGACGCTCCGGCCCGGCGGACGCCTGCTGCTCCACGAGCCGAACTGGATGCACCGCTTCGCCGGCCGCGCGGCCTCGCAAGAGCACGGCGTCACCGAGGCCGGCTACTCGGCACGGCGGCTGAAGCAACTCGTGGACGCGGCCGGATTCACGGAGGTGCACCGCCTCCACCGGACGCGGCGCGCCCTCCATTCGAATGCGCCGCTCGACGTCGCGCGCCACTTCGGCGGGCCGCTCGTCACGCGCGCGATGGGCCCGTTCTGGTCCGAGGTCTGGGTGCTGGCGGACGCCGCGTGAGGACGGTCGTCACCGGCGGCGCCGGGTTCATCGGCTCGCACGTCGTCGACGCGCTGCTCGCGCGCGGCGACGAGGTCACCGTCATCGACAACTTCGCCACCGGCAAGCGCGAGAACCTGCGCTCCGAGGCCGCGCTCGCCGAGCGCGACATCCGCGAGGACCTCGGCGACGTGTTCGACGACGCCCGACCGGAGGTGTGCTTCCACCTCGCCGCCCAGGCGGACGTCCGCGTCTCGGTCGCCGACCCCGATTCGACGCGCAGGTGAACGCGATCGGCACGGTCCGCGTGCTCGAGGGCGCACGGCGGCACGGCACGCACCTCGTCTTCAGCTCGACCGGCGGCGCGATCTACGGCGAGTCCCCCGAGCCGGCGACCGAGGATCCGCGCGGCAGCCGCTCTCGCCGTACGGCACCTCCAAGCTCGCCGCGGAGGAGTACATCGCGCACCTACAACCGGCTCTACGAGACGCGGCCACGTCGCGCTCCGCTACGGCAACGTCTACGGGCCGCGCCAGGACCCGCACGGGGAGGCCGGGCGTCGTCGCGATCTTCTTCAACCGCCTGAAGGCCGGCGAGGCGCCGCGCATCTTCGGCGACGGCCAGCAGACGCGTGACTACGTCTTCGTCGGCGACGTCGTCGACGCGACGCTCGCCGGCGCGCCGGCGTGCGAGGCGGAGTCTTCAACGTCGGCACCGGCCGCGAGACGTCGGTCGCTCGAGCTCTTCGACGCCTGCCGGCGCGGTCACCGGCGTGGACGTCGAGCCGGACTACGCGCCCGCGCGCCTCGGCGAGCTGCAGCGCAGCGTCCTGGCCATCGACCGCGCGATCGACGAGCTCGCCTGGCGGCCGCGGCGCTCGCTGGACGAGGGCCTCGCCGAGACCTGGAACTGGGTTACGCGCTAGGGAACGCGCCAGCAGCGCGGCGCGAGCCAGCGCGTATGCGACACGAGCACGCCCGAGGCGTTGTACGCGTCGACCCAGGCGACCGCGCAGGCGCACCGGTCCGGCCCGGTGCAGCTGACGATGAAGCCGTGATCGACCGTGAGAGGCACGTCCACCTGGGCGCCGTCGCGCTGCGTCAGCACGACGCGCGAGATGTCGTTCGCGGCCACGCCGGCGAAGTAGCGGCCGCTGACCGCAGCGACCCCCGACGGGTTGCCGAAGAAGCTCGTCGGCGGCATGCAGCCGGTGCCGCTCGCATGGCCGTCCGCGAACAGGACGGAGCAGAGCCAGCCTTTCCTGGTCTGCGCGAGGTAGAGCCGCGCCTTGCGCTTGCCGCTCCCGTAGGTCGCGACGAGACGCGACTGGGCGAGCGACGGCAGCGCTTGCTGCAGCGTCTTCGGCATCGTGTCGCCGGGCCGTTGCAGGCGGATCATCGCGAGCGGGTCGGTGCCGCTGTGCGGTGAGGCGCCGGCGTCGACGGCAGCGCCGAGACCGGCGAGGAGCAGGACCAGGGCAATGAGGAAACCTGTGCGCACGAACCTCAGTCTAAGTAGGTGCTTCTGAAGGAAGTCTGACCCTCGGGCCGAACCGGAGGCCGTGCTCGATGCGGCGCTCGTACAGCCCTGGCGGACGGCGACGTTGGTGGCAGTCGGCTTCGCGCTCGTCGAACTGCTGCTCGTCATCGCGCTCGGAGTGACGCTGCTCGGCTCCACGCGCCATGCATCGGCAGCGACCGCCGCCAGGCACAGGGCCACGCACCACCGGGCGCCGGCACGCGTGCTGCAGCGCTCGAAGACGCGGATCCTGATCCTGAACGGCAACGGCCGCGCCGGCGCCGCTGCGCAGGAGGCCGCGAACGTGCGGTCGAGGGGCTATCGCATCGCCGCCGTCGGCAACGCCGCCCGCTCGGACTACGGCCGCACCACGGTGCTCTACACGCAGGGGCGCACCCGCGAGGCACGGCGCCTGGCGCACGACCTCGGGATCAAGCTCGTCGGCCCGCTCGACGGCATCAGCCGGGCCAAGATGCGCGACGCCACGGTCGCGGTCATCCTCGGGCGATAGCCAGCCAGCTCTCGGCGAGCGGATCGTTCGGGTCGAGCTCGTGCGCGCGCGTGAGAGAGTCCACCGCGGACTGGCGCCGCCCGACGGCGAGCTGGTACTGGCCGAGATAGCGCCAGGTGATCGCGTTCTCGGGCTGCAGCCGGGTCGCGCGCGCGTAGAGCTCGAGCGCTGCCGGCACGTCACCGAGCCGGCGCACCGCGTACGCCCAGGCGAGCAGCGCCTCGGCGGAGAGCGGGTTGATCTCGTGGGCGTCGCGTGCCGCCACCGCGGAGCGCCGGAAGTTCGTGTCCTGCACGGCAAGCGCGTCGTCGAGCTTGCGATCGGCACGCCACGGCGTCGTCACGGACAGCACGGCGGCGACGGCGGCGACCGCGACGCCGAGCGCGGCGACGCGCGCCCGCGCCGGCTCGCGCTCCGGCCGCTCGCTCGCGGCGAGCGCGCCGACGACGAGCACCGCCGGGCCGGTCAGCGCCTGGAAGTCCCAGTCGAACTCGAGCAGCGTGTGCAGGCCGTAGGCGAGCACGACCGCGGCGAGCGCGTTCGTGGCCAGCCCGTTGCGCCGGACCGCGGAGACGACGGCCGCGCCGCCCGACACGAAGAGGGCGGCGAGCAGGAGACCGCCCACGAGCCCGAGCTCGGCCAGGAACTGGAGCGGCAGGTCATGGGGCTCGAGCGCATCGGAGCTGCTCGTCCCGAGCGCGCGGCGCGCGAGCTGGAACGTGCCGGCGCCCGTGCCGTCGAGCGGGTGGTCGCGGAAGATGTGCCACGCGTCCTTCCACCAGTGCACGCGGTCGCTCGAACCGAGGTGGAAGAAGCGCGATGGACCGCCGTGGATCGTCAGCGGCCCGGACGAGCGGCTCGCGGCGGCGGCGATCGCGAGCACCGCGACGGCCGCCACGGCGACGAGCAGCCACTTGACGACCTCGCGCGAGACCGTCACCGGGTGGCGGCGCAGCCACCACCAGATGCCGATCACGACCGCGGCTCCGACGAGCACCGCCGCGGCGTAGACGGGTGCGTCGTGGACGCGCACGTGCCGTGGCTGGTCGTCCTTCGAGACGCCCGGCAGCGCGAACGCGACCAGCGAGGCGGCGACCCCGGGCAAGGCCCCGATCGCGAGCGTCGCGAGCGTGGCCATCCGCTCGCGCACGAGCAGCAGCCAGAGCCCAACCGCCGCCGCGGCGACGACGAGGCCGCCGCGGGAGAAGGTCAGGAGCAGCGCGACGGTGCTGCCGTAGATCAGCAACAGCCCGGCGAGGCGCGATCGGGTCGCCACCCAGAGCCCGAGCGGGAAGCCCCAGGCGGCGATCAGCGCGAATCCATTCCAGTAGCCGACCGTGCCGGTCATCCGACCGTTGAAGTCGCCGAGCGGGTCGAGCGGCGGGATCGCCTTGCCGAGCAGGCCCCAGCCGACCGCGAGCCCGGTCGCGGCCGCGAGCGCGCCGGCGACGAGCCGCGGCCCCGCGAACGTTCCGACGACCGCGAAGGCGACGTAGGCGAGCGTCAGGTTCGCGTAGTCCCACGAACGGTCGGCCTGGATCGACCACCAGAGCGAGAGCAGCGCCCACGCGGCGAGCGCCGCAAACGAGCCCAGGAACCAGACGCCGGCCCGCCCGACCCGGGCAGCGCGACGGCGCCGAAGAGCGCCAGCGCGCCCAGCAATCCGGCAGCCAGCACGGCCGCCGAGGCGATCAGGACGTTGCGCGCCTCGTTCGGCCCGGGGCCGGCCCCAAAACGAGGACCGAATGCACCGCCGCTGAAGAGGACACAAAGCGTCAGGACGCCGGCAGCGAGCCCCGCCCCAAGGCGTCCGGCAGGCGCCTGCATCGCATCGAAGCTACCATTGGCCGAGGCCGTCGGCCCCGGCTTACGCCCCGTTTACTCCAGCCTCACCCGACGATCACTCTGGACAGCCAAACTCATCCGGTGCGCACCGCGAGGAAACGGGCCCCGCATGCCCTCGTCCTGCTCACGGCCCTGGCGACCGCGCTGTCAGCGTGCGGTTCGTCGTCGGCTGCCACCCCTGCTGGAAGCAGGTGCTGAACGACTGGACGACGACGCAGCGCGTCAAGACCACCTACCCGATCGCCTGCTACGACCAGGCGATCAAGAACATGGGCCCCGACCTGCGCTACTACTCGGACGCGCCCGACGCGATCCAGGCGGCGAAGCTCACGGCGATCACCAAGAAGGCGCGCCACCTGTCGAGTGTCGGCGCGGGCAACTCGCAAGACCCCGGCGCAGGCGGGACCGCCGGCGGCCCGACCGACTCGGGCGGAGGCCCTCAGAGCCCCGCGAGCGCCATCCTGAACGCCGGCCCGAGCTCCGCGGACAGCCTGCCGCTTCCGCTCCTCTTCGTCGCCGGCCTCGCGATCCTGCTCCTCGCCGCGGGCGCCGTCGGCATTGCGAACCGCCAGCTTCAGGCGCGGCGCGTGACGCCGGACGACCCGCCCGCCTGAGCCGGATTTCGCGCACGTTCCGAAGACTTTCTCGCGCGGGCCGGTCCCGCCGTCCGGGACGGTCCCTATCGTCGAACATCCCGCTCGGGACGCCCGTAGGACGCCCGGCGACAGGCAAAATTCATATCGGGAGGTAGAGCCTTGGCGTCCGTCGACGAGATTCCCGCAGCAGCGACCCTCGATACCGCAAACCACGTAGCCGACGAGAAGGCGACACTTGGCGTGCGCCGGTTCTTCACCATCGCCGGCCGCGACCCGTTCGAGGAGGTCGAGTGGGAGATCCGCGACGCGTTCATCCCCGGCAAGGACAAGCCGGTGTTCGAGCAGAAGGGCGTCGAATTCCCGAAGTTCTGGTCGCAGACGGCGACGAACATCGTCGCCCAGAAGTACTTCCGCGGCCGCATGAGCTCGCCCGACCGCGAGCGCTCCGTGAAGCAGATGATCGGCCGCGTCGTCGCCACCGTCGGCTCGTGGGGCCGTGACGGCGGCTACTTCGCGTCCGACGAGGAGGCCGACACCTTCGAGGCGGAGCTGAAGGCGCTCCTGGTCAACCAGTACGTCGCCTTCAACTCGCCGGTGTGGTTCAACGTCGGCTTCGAGGAGAAGCCGCAGTGCTCTGCCTGCTTCATCCTCTCGATCGAGGACTCGATGGAGTCGATCCTCGACTGGATCCGCCGCGAGGGCGTGATCTTCCGGGGCGGCTCCGGCTCGGGCGCCAACCTGTCCAAGCTGCGCTCCTCGAAGGAGCAGCTGTCGAAGGGCGGGCACGCATCCGGCCCCGTGTCGTTCATGCGCGGCGCCGACGCGTCCGCCGGCACCATCAAGTCGGGCGGCAAGACGCGCCGCGCGGCCAAGATGGTCGTGCTCGACATCGACCACCCGGACGTCGAGGAGTTCATCTGGTGCAAGGCGCGCGAGGAGGAGAAGGCGCGCGTGCTCGAGGCGGCCGGCTACGACATGTCGCTGGACTCGCCCGACTGGAGCTCGATCCAGTACCAGAACGCCAACAACTCCGTGCGCGTGACGGACGCGTTCATGGACGCGGCCGACACGGGCAAGGAGTGGAACCTGACCGCGCGCACCGACGGCAGCGTCGTCGAGACGCGCGACGCGCGCGAGCTGCTGCGCCAGATCGCCGAGGCGGCGTGGAAGTGCGCCGACCCGGGCGTGCAGTACGACACGACCATCAACGCGTGGCACACGCTGCCGAACACGGCGCGGATCAACGCTTCGAACCCGTGCTTCCCAGGCGATGCACGCGTGCACACAACGCGTGGGTTGATGACGTTCCAGGAGCTGTTCGACCTGGCAACCGAAGGCGAGGATGTACGCGTCTACACGCATCGCGCAACAGCGAACACGCCTGGCGAAGGCGTCGTCGCGACCAAGCCTCTCGTCGTCATGCAGAACGGCGTTTCGCCCATCCTCCGGCTCCACTTCGCGAATGGCCAGGAGCTTCGTTGCACCCCGACTCACCGGATCTGGACGCTGAACCGCGGCTACGTCGAGGCACGGTCGCTCACCGGCGAAGACCAGGTGCTCCTCAACGACAGTCCGACTCTTGCGAGTGACGCTTCATGGGAGCTGCCGGTGAAGATCGCGGCGTACGCAGTCTCCCGCTCGCGCGGCGGCACGCAGGTCGAGCAGCGCCTGCCGGAGCGGTGGAGCGAGGGCCTAGGCGAGCTGATGGGTCATCTCGTCGGTGATGGGTGGATCACCGAGCATCAGACGGGCTGGGTCTACGGGGGCGACGACATCGAGGACGGTCTCGCCGCATCGCACGAAGGTCTTCTTCGCGAGCTGATCGGCGGGATCTCTCGCCAGGAGATCAACAACGGCACCGTTCAGCTGCGCGCTGGGAGCGAGACGGTTCGCACCTTTTTCCGCTGGCTCGGCGTGAGCACCGGACGGGCGCACGAGAAGCGGGTGCCCGCGAGCATCTTCACCGCTCCGGTCGAGATTCAGGCTGCGTTTCTGCGCGGGCTGTTCGGCGCTGACGGTTGCGTGGTGAACGGCAAGACGACTCGTTACGTTGGCCTCGGGAGCGTCAGCGAAGGGCTCCTCAAAGATGTCCAGCGGCTTCTGTCGACCTTCGGCGTGCGGGCACACATCTACGCGACACGAAAAAGCGTCAATGGCGCGCTCGAGTACGTGCGGCGAGACGGCGAGACGGTCTCATACACCTCACGGCAGCTTTTCGACCTCCGCGTGATGGGTTCAGACATGGAGCGGTTCGCCGCAGACGTGGGCTTTTCGACGCCCAGAAAGCAGGAACTCCTCGCGACCGTGCTATCCGCGACTACGCGTTATGCAACGAAGCCGGGGACGACGCTCGTCGCCCGTGAGGATGACGGCCAGGAGTTCGTCTACAACCTCACGGAGCCGCTGCACCACTCCTACATCGTTGAGGGTCTCCTGGTCGCGAACTGTAGTGAGTACATGTCGATCGACGACTCGGCCTGCAACCTCGCGTCCCTGAACCTGATGAAGTTCCGCCGCGAGGACGGCGAGTTCGACGTCGACGCGTTCGAGCACGCGGTCGACGTCACGTTCCTAGCGCAGGAGATCCTGGTCGGCTACTCGTCGTACCCGACGCCCGAGATCGAGGCCAATGCGAAGGCGTACCGGCAGCTCGGGCTCGGCTACGCGAACCTCGGCGCACTGCTGATGGCGCGCGGCCTGCCGTACGACTCGGACGAGGGCCGGGCGTATGCGGCGGCGATCACGTCACTGATGACGGGGCGCGCGTACCGCAAGTCCGCGGAGATCGCGGCGCGCATGGGGCCGTTCGCCGGCTATCAGCCGAACGCGGCGCCGATGATCGGCGTGATGGCGAAGCACCGCGCGGCCGTCGGCAACATCGAGGACGCGCACGTGGTGCCGAAGGAGATGCTGACCGCCTGCCGCAAGGCGTGGGACGACGTCTTGAACCTCGGCGAGGTGCACGGCTACCGGAACGCGCAGGCCAGTGTCTTAGCGCCAACTGGGACTATAAGTTTTATGATGGATTGTGATACGACCGGCGTGGAGCCGGACTTCTCGCTCGTGAAATCGAAGAAGCTGGTCGGCGGCGGCGAGATCACGATCGTGAACAAGACGGTGCCGATGGCGCTCGACAAGCTCGGCTACGCGCCGAACGAGGTCGAGGAGGTCGTCGCGTTCATCGACGAGCGCAACACCATCGTCGGCGCGCCGTACGTCAAGCACGAGCACTACCCGATCTTCGACTGCGCGATCGGCGAGCGGGCGATCCACTACATGGGCCACGTGAAGATGATGGGCGCGGTCCAGCCGTTCATCTCGGGCGCGATCTCGAAGACGGTGAACCTGCCGGAGAGCGCCTCGGTCGAGGACGTGTCCAGCCTGGTGGCCGATGCGTGGCGCCTCGGCGTGAAGGCGATCGCGATCTACCGCGACGGCTCGAAGACGGCGCAGCCGCTGTCGGGCAAGGGCTCGGAGGCGACGCCGCCGGTGCCGCTGACCCAGCGCCGCCGGCTGCCGGACGACCGCGTCGAGGTCGGCCGCAAGTTCCGGGTCGGCGAGTACGAGGGCTACATCCACGTCGGCCTCTTCGACGACGGGACGCCCGGCGACATCTTCGTGGACATCGCGAAGGAGGGCACGACGCTGGCCGGCCTCATGAACTCGTTCATGATCTCGGTCTCGCTGGGCCTCCAGTACGGCGTGCCGCTCGAGGTGTACGTCTCGAAGTTCGCGCACATGCGCTTCGAGCCGTCGGGCCCGACGAACGACGCCGACATCCGCATCGCCAAGTCGATCGTCGACTACATCTTCCGCTGGATGGGCAAGAAGTTCCTCACGCCCGACCAGCAGGAGGAGGTCGGGATCCTGTCGCCGGAGGTGCGCGCCCGGCTCGCTGCTGCGTACCAGGCGGGCTCTGCGCTCGCGCCGCCTGAAGAGGGCGAGGGCGCTGTGGCCGCTCCGGCGGAGGCTGCGCCGCCCGGGCAGACCGCACTCTTCAACGCGTGGGAGGACGCCGTCGAGTGCGCCAAGTGCGGCGGGCGGATGGTGCGGACCGGCTCCTGTTACACCTGCCGGGACTGCGGGACTAACACCGGCTGCAGCTAGCTGTAGGGCGACACTGAAATGTCAGTGGAAACGACAGGCTTGTAAGTCGGAGACGACAGGAAGATGTCAGCGGAACGGGTGCCGAGAGGCGCCCGTTCTGCTTTCGCGGTCCGCTAAGGCTCGACGTTGAAGCTGAACATCATCCCGCTCTCGTGGTGCTCGGCGATGTGGCAGTGGGCCATCCAGCGACCAGGGTTTGTCACGTCGAGCAGGATGTCGACGACCTCGCCGGTGCGGACCAGGACCGTGTCCTTCCAAACGAGGTTCGGCTCGACGACGTCGTTGCGCGCGAGGATCAGGAATCGGCCGGCCCCGTGAACGTGGAACGGGTGCGGCATCGGGTGATCTGAGTCCATCTCGTTCACTAGCCGCAGCTTCACCTGGTCGCCGACATGGAACGTCCAATCGATCTGCGCGTTCTCGGCGCCGGTGTCGCGGTCGACGAGCTTCCAGCGCATGTTCGCCGGCGTTGTCTTCCGGTTGACCTCGACCATGTCGTCTTCCCATTCGATCCCTTGCGCGGTGTCGTGAGCGTGCTCGGACGCGCCGTGTTGATGGTCGTGCTCGCCTGTTTCCGTGACCGTGATGCTTCTCATGCTCGTCCCCGTGGCCGTGGCCGTGATGGCCTTCGTGCTCGCCGCCATGGTGCTCGGGTCCGTGGTGGTGCTCGTGGTCCTCCCCGCCGCCAGCCGCGACCAGGCTGGCTTGCACAAGCCTCATGCCGCACTTGGGGCAGCGGTCAGGCTTGTCGCTCGTCACCTCCGGGTGCATCGGGCAGGCGTAAGTCGTCTCTTCCGCCGCTTGCGCGAGCAGCTTCATCCCGCACTTCGGGCAGCTACCCGGCTCCTCGCTCACAACCTCGGGGTGCATCGGGCAGACGTAGACGACCGGCACACCCTCGGGCACGCCCATGTCCATCTCCGCGACGAACGAGAGCGTCTTGTCGGGTGGCGCCTTGAAGAACGGCTCGACGTGCTCGCGTAGCTCGGCCATGTCGCGGTTCGTGCGCAGGCTCGGGAAGTCGTCGGCGAAGGACTGCTCCGGCTGTTCGTCGACAACGACGATCGACGCGAGCCCGTAGGTGTGCTCCGGCGTCTTGTGCTGGAGCTCGAGCTCGCCTGCGGCCGGGAAGAGCACGTCGACGACGACGCGCTCGGAGGGGGCGAGCAGGACCTCGTCGACGAGTT
>CAVQAQ010000034.1:0-186611 GCA_963710465.1 uncultured Thermoleophilia bacterium | reverse complement strand
CTTCCCCCGCCGGGTTCACGACGACGGCCCCAACGGGGATCGTCCCGGCCAAGTACGCCTCCCACATCAGGGAGAACACCTCGGGCCACGGGGCCGGAAATTCAGCCCGCTCGACCATGCGGCGATCGTATCGAGCCCTCGATTGGGCCCCTACAGTCGGAGCTCTTCGTGGGGTACGGGCCGGCGACCAGGAGAGAGCGTGTCGACTGGCGCCTGCACCCCTAACGATTTGGCCTCCGGCTACTCGACTGCTCGGATCCTGATCTCTGTAGCCTCACGGCCGCGGACGAGTGCATATGATCGCGGCAAGCGCGCCTTTCGCCAGTTGCGGGCTGACGTGGACGCATATATCGGACGCCGGCGTCGCGCCCCGAGGAGCGATTGGAGAATGTAATGCCGCTTCAGCGGGACGCTCGTGTCGTCGTCGTTGACGACGACACCTTCTTCGTTGAGGCGATGCTTGTGCTCTTGCCGCAGCTTGGTCTCGCTCCCGTGGCTTGCGCCATGGACGGCGCCGAGGCGGTCGCTGTTGTGCGCGAGCATGACCCGGACGTTGTCCTCGTGGATCTAGAGATGCCGCTCGTCGACGGTGTGGAGGCGATCAAAGAGATCAGCCGCATCTCACCGAACACGACCCTTCTCGCCGTGACCGGTTCAACAGACCCGCAGCGGGCGGCAGACGCGGTTGCGGCCGGCGCTCTCGCTTGCTTATCGAAGACCGACGTGCGCGAAAGACTCGAAGCACTGATCGCGCAGGATTCATAGTTCGTTGAGAACTGCAGCGTTGCGAGCCTGGGCGAGCCCCGGAGGGCTGCGCGTTACCGTCAGTCTTGCGCTGCCCAACCCGGGGCTGCCCGCTCTCGATATAGGTGCTTCGGGCAGTTGGCGAATCCCCCGCCCGAAACAGGGACCCGCGCAGTCGAACGCTTCCGCGGGGTGCGGACCCAATCGGAACGCCCTTTCGTCACGTGGCGGCGAAGGGTTGCTCGGGCTGGCCATGAGCTGCGGATGACTCGGAGGCGAGACTGGCTGCTCGTCGAGCGGGCCCGCCTTAGTACGCGCGGAGGCTCGAGCGCCTAGCGCGTCGCGACGACGACCATCCGGCGGACTTGCAGATCCAGCGCCTCACCCTCCTGCCCGCTGACGTCAACCGACGAGAAGCCAGCGGCGAGCAGCCAGTCCCGCAGCTCCGTGAAGGTGAAAAAGCGAACCGAGAAGTGGACGGTGCGGACCCGGCCGCCGCGGACGATGAAGCGGTCCGTCTCGGCCCGCCCCGTGAGCAGGTCGAGGGCGTGGCGGTCGACCTGAAGGTCGCCGTCGCGCTCGCTCATCGTCACGGGCAGCCAATTGCGTGCGAACGCGTCGCGATTCCAGAGCTCGATAGCGAGGCGACCTCCCGGCCTAAGCGTCTTGCGTGCCTCGCGGAGCCAGGCACGATTGCCCTCATCGTCGAAGTAACCGAACGAGGTGAACCAGTTGAGCACGAGATCGAAGCGCTCCTCCCACGGCAAGCTGCTCATATCGCCTTGGACGTAATCGACCTCGACCCCGCGCGCCGCCGCGTCGGCGCGTGCCCGCTCGAGGAAGACCGGGTCGGCGTCGAAGCCTGTCACGGACGCCCCTCGGGCGGCGAGCCGGTTCGCGATTCGGCCGTGCCCGCAGGGCACATCAAGCACCTCGACGCCCTCCTCGAGCCCGAGCAGCCGCCAGAGGCGATCCGTCTGCGCGTCCGACACCTCGTCGGTCAGGAAAGCGTCGTAGAAGTACAGGTAGTCCTCGCCGAACGCCTCCGGCGGCACGTGCTCCATCAGCAGAGTTTCGCCAAGCGGAGCGTCAGGGGCAAACAAGTCGAACCTGGCGAGCACCGTCGACGGTTTCTGACTCACAGCTCGCGCTTGACGGCGCGGAGCTGCCATTGCTTCGCGTGCGCCAGTGTTGCGGATGGATACGGCGATTGCGCCGCGACCTCCTGCTGGTAGGGGCGATCGATGACCTGTTGCGATGCGGAACAGGTCATCTTCCGCGAGATGCGGAAAGCCCGAAGCCTCGAGCTAAGTGTCCTCCGTGCCTGCGAGCGGGCTCGCAACCAGCGCTCGAAGCTCCTCGTCAGGCAAGGCCGTAAGCTTCAGCAGGCCGGCGTACAAGCGCTCGAGCTTGCGTTCCGACATCGAGTCGAGGTCGACGCCCCCAACCCGCTCCTCGGCGCGAGGGCGCTGCAACCAACGGAGAAGGATCTCGGCAGCACGGGGATCGGAGACTGCGCGCTCGCGCAAACCGCGCTCGATCTCCGCGTCAGAAGGCGCGCGTTGCGCGGTTGCGCGGTAACCCCGCGCGCGGCGGGACTCCACGCTCGCGGGGGTACCCCGTCGGACGTCTTCTTGTTCACGCGCGAGGACTCAAAGGCTCGAGATCAGCTCGTCACCGGCCAGCACCTGCTCGACCAGCGCTGCGAGAACGGTCTCGTCCATCGATGCGAGCTTTACCAACCACGCATGCGGACGCTCCAGCTGTGCCTTCCGGAGAGCGTCGAGATCCACTCCCGGCGGCTTGTCCTATTACGCGTCGTATTCGTCTTGGCGGCGTAGCCACGTCCCCATCGGTCCGTCCTCGGCCCGGCCCTTCGGCGTCCGGTCGAGGATCGCGTAGTAACCCATCAGGAACTCCGTGCCGCGGGCGTAGCTGGAATAGGTGTGATAGACGCTGTCGCCTTCGCGCACGAAGACGGTGACGCCGTGTCCCTCGGAGAAGTAGCCGGCAAGGTCCGTGCCGGTCGCGCTGGCGTTCTGGGCCGCGATCGGCGGCAGGTTCTCGCGGACGCGCGGGTCGCTCAGTGAGGGCAGCGCCGCAACCTCGTTGGCCCCGAGCAGCGGCGCGGCGGCGTGCCGCACATCCGCGCCGGCGGAGACGCCGAAGTCGAAGTTGAAGTCGTTCTGGTAGCTGGAGGCCCAGTCGAAGCTCCAGCCCATCCGCTCGCGATAGGCGAGCAGCTTCTCGAGCGGCGCGCGTGAGATGCAGATCATCGTGACGTCGTTGGCCGCGAGATGAGGGAGCACCCCGTTGAAGCTGTCGGCCGTCGACGAGCAGGCCGGGCAGCCAGCCGTGTAGCCGGGCCCGAACATGAAGTGGTAGACGACCAGCTGCGAGCGCCCGTCGAACAGCTCCGCGAGCGTGCGCGCGCCTTCGGTCGTATCGAAGCGATACCCTTTCTCCACCTGTACCCAAGGCAGCTCGCGTCGCAGCTGCGCCAGCTCGTCACCGAGCCGGGTGTACTCCTTCTCCCTAGCGAGCAGCGGCGCCCGCGCGGCGAGCCACCCTTCGCGTGTTCCGACCTTGTGATCACTCATCGTTGATCTCCCCTCGTCCGAGCGCCGAAGGCTCGACGCGGAACTCATCGGTCATGTTGGTCATTCTCGCCCGGCGCCGTGCCTCTGCGGGAGGTGGAGCCGGCACGTAGGCGAGCCCATCCTCGACGCGGGTCGGAACCAGTTAGCGGGCGTCGAGGCCGGCAGCCTCGGCTATCGACATCAGGCTGCCCTCTGCGCGCGCTTCACTGAACGCAGGGCCGTCTGCGCGCAGGACGAGGCTTTCGAGCTCCTCGTGGTGGCCCTCCCACTCGGCGACCGGTGCAGAGCTCACTTCGCTCTCGACAGCGCCCCAGAGACGCCCGGCCCGCTCGGCGTCCCCGCGCTCCACGGCGAGAATCGCCAGCTCGGCGGCAACGAACACCGCGCGCCGCCGGTCACCCAGGCCCAGAGAGAGCTCGAGCGACCTGAGGGCATGATCCTCCGCAGCATCGAGGGTGCCGCGCTCGCGCTCGAACGTGGCGGCGCTCCGGAGCCGGCCTGCCTCCCACCACTCCCAGCCCAACTCGTGGGCGATGGCGGCGCTCTCGAGCGAGCGCTCGATCGCGAGCGCCAGATCGCCGTCTCCGTACGCCTTCTCCGCGAGGTATCCGAGTGCCTGGGCCTCGCCGCGACGGAGGCCGAGCTGCCGGAACGTACGGAGTGATTCCTCGAGCAGCGGCCAGGCGGCGGCCGTCTCGCCCCTGTCCACCATGTTTGCGGCGACGCGGTAGCGGAGGTTCGCCGTCTGGACCTCGTCTCCGCTCGCGATGAAGAGCTCGAGGCTGTGCTGGTAGCAGGGCGCGGCGCGTTCGGGTTCGCCGGAGAGCTGGAGCGCACCGCCGAGTGCCCGCAAGGCGTGGGCGCGAAGCTCCGGCTCGGCGTCCGGGGTTCGTGCGAGCAGTGGTTCGAGACGTGACGCGCCCTCGACTCGGCTCACGAACGAGCCAGAACCCCTCCAGCGACGCGGCCAGGGCGAGACCACGCTCGGGGTCGTGTTCGGCCGCCCAATCGAGCACCGCGCGCACGTTGTCGATCTCGGGCGCGAC
Organism: uncultured Thermoleophilia bacterium; assembly: GCA_963710465.1. Classification (GTDB taxonomy): domain Bacteria; phylum Actinomycetota; class Thermoleophilia; order Gaiellales; family Gaiellaceae; genus JACVRM01. The sequence goes on along the minus strand of CAVQAQ010000034.1, from coordinate 182,221 downwards.
GGGCTCGACGTCCCACTTGCCGGCGACACCGACAGTTCGCGCGGGTGCCCGCGCGATCGGCGAGCCCGAGCAACCACTCGGTCTGCAGCCGCCGCAAGGCATCCTCCTCACCCGAGGCCTCCAGGTGCTCCCGCGCGAACTCGCGGATCGTCTCGAGCATCCAGAAGCGCTCCTCCCCGTTCGCGTCGGTGCGGCGGCGGACGAGGCTCTTGTCGAGCAGCGACGCAAGCGTGTCGAGGTCCGCGTCACAGACCGCTTCGGCCGCCTCGAGGGTGCAGCCGCCGCGGAAGACCGCGAGCCGGGCGAAGAGCCGCTGTTCGTCGTCGTCGAGGAGGTCGTAGCTCCAGGCGATCGTGGCGCGCAGCGTGGCGTGGCGCTCGTCGGCGTCGCGGCCGCCCTTGAGCAGGTCGAGCCGCTGCGCGATGCGCTCGAGCAGCTGCTCGGGGCCGAGGAGCTTGACCCGCGCCGCGGCGAGCTCGATCGCGAGCGGGAGCCCATCGAGGCGACGGATCAACTCGTGCACGGCGGGCGAGTCACCGACGTCGGCGCGGACAGCCTGCGCCCGTTCGATGAACAGCGTGACGGCGTCGCTCTCGTCCATCGGCGGCAGGTCGAACTCGGACTCACCGGCTATCCGCAGCGGCTCACGGCTCGTCGCCACGATCCGAAGCGCCGGGGCGGCGGCAAGCAGCTCGGCGAGCGGTCGGGCTGCGTCGGGCAGGAGCTGCTCCAGGTTGTCGAGGACGACGTGGGCCTGCTTCTCACCGATCGCGCGTCGCGATCGCGGCGGCATCGTCGCCGGAGGCGCCCAGCCGCTCGGCAATCAGGGGCACGACCAGTGCTGCGTCGCGAACGGGGGCGAGCGGTACGAACACCGTGCCACCGTCCGCCTCTTCGGCCAGGAACCGGGCGAGCTCGATCGAGAATCGTGTCTTGCCGGTGCCGCCGGGACCGATGATCGTGAGCACGCGCGGCTCGCGGTCGAGCCACAGCGTGGCGGCCTCGAAAAGCTCGCGCTCACGACCGAGGAAGTGAGTGGCCGGAGTGGGAAGGTCGACGGCGCCCGGCGTTCGCAGCGGTGGGAACTCCGACGTGCCGAGCTGAAACAGCTGGGCGGGGGCGTCGAAGTCCTTGAGCCGATGGCGTCCGAGATCCCGCAGCGGCTCATCTCCGACGAGCGCCGCCGTCGTGGCGGAGACGATCACCTGGCCGCCGTGGGCGAGTGCGGCGACCCGCGCGCCGCGGTGGACGTCGATCCCGACGTAGCCCTCCGCAGCCACGGTGGGTGTGCCGGTGTGCAGACCCATTCGCACCGTGATCTGCCCCGGCGCGAGCGCCCGCTGCCCGGAGGCCGCAGCGGCGACGGCCCCAGCGGCGGTCGGGAAGGCGACGAAGAACGCATCCCCCTGGGTGTCGACCTCCACGCCCCCTTCGGCGGCGAACGCATCCCGCAGGACGCGGCGGTGCTCGGCGAGCGCCTCCGCGTAGACGTCAGGCCCGAGCTGCCGCAGGAGGCGGGTGGAGCCCTCGATGTCCGTGAACAGGAACGTCACCGTCCCGGTGGGCAGGTCCCTCGGCACGCTCCGAGTATCTCGGACGAAGAGTTTGAGTTAGAACGGTTTGCTGCGCAGGCGACCGGAATACCGGAGAGCGCCCCTGAGCAGGCACATCGTTGTATTTCTCGCAACAGGCGATGGAGCTAGTCGGACTCGAACCGACGACCTCCTGGGTGCGATTCGCACGAACGTCGTTCGCTAGGAGCCGCTCGCGTGTAGCTCAGGGCGCTTAGGCTCTTCCGGTGCTCCCCAGTTCGCTCAGTTTGGTAGCAACGTTGGTAGCACGAATGCTGCCTCGGTAGGCAACACGTCTTCCGAATACCGGATTCCCGCGTAAGCCGGCAGCGACTAGCCGGTACGAAGTGTCGCGAGCGCGCTCTCTGAGGAGAAGAGCCGGACAAGTTCGGCGCGGGAATGGATGTTCAGCTTGCGGTAGACGCGTGTCAGGTGGAACTCGACCGTCTTCGGACTGAGGAAGAGCGCCGCCGCAACGTCGCGGTTCGTCTTTCCCTCTCTAGCGGCGCGGATCGGTCGCCTCGACGATTTCGCGCTCGCCAGGGCCCTTCTCGACGACCGCAAACCGCTCGTTCTCACTGACGATCCGCTCGAGGTCGGGAACCACGTGGCCCAACGCGACGAAGAACCAGAGCGAGTTAGATCGAACGTTCTCGTACTCCTCTCTTGTGATCGCCACCCGTTCCAGGCACTCGGCGTCTGCACACTCGCACAGGTACTCCTCGACGAGCGGCTGGTCGACGAGACCAACAGTCGAGAGGCTGTCTGTCAGTTCCTTGACGCGCTCGTTCACGGAACGAAACAACGCCTCGTTCTTGGCCATCCTGTCGCTCCGTGCGTCGCCCATGATCCCCTTGTCCTCGTTTCGGTTCCGCGGTACGCGGAGACACCAGTGAGCCTAGAGCCACACGGGCTCGTTTCCAAGCCGGGAGGTTGCGGCAGTGGCTCCTGACAAGCGCACGGAGAACGAGGCGGTCTTCCGCGCCGCCAATGAGCAACTGAAAGACCGGCTCGCCGGGCTCGAGGAGAACGGAAGGGTTCCGTTCATCTGCGAGTGCTCCGACGCCAACTGCCTCGAGGTCGTCGAGCTCGCGCTGGCCACGTATGAGGACGTCCGATCGCAGGGCGACAGACGGTTCTTCGTCCGTCCCGGTCACAACGGGGAGGGCGAGGACGTGGTCAGCAACGGCGACGGGTTCGCGGTCGTCGAGAAACTCGCGAAGCAACCCGCCTAGGAGGGATTGGCGAAATCGGCGGTGGCGAAACGGTCGGTGATCGTTACTCGGGCCGAAACGCCAGATTCTCAGCTTCGGCGCGCGCCCGCTCGGTCTCGTCCGTGAGCGGATTGTGGAAGCGGCCAGGGATGTACCAGCGGAGCAACGGTCCAATTGCGTTCCGCTTGCAGATGCACTCCGGCGGGCACCCGCAGCGGTGATCACCAGGGGTGTACAGGCGGGCGAGGCGGCCACTCATGCGGCGAACGCGACCGCCTTCTAACGCGCGATGACCGGTCAGCTGGGGTGATCCATTGCCTTGGCCAGCGCGTCGCGCTCGGGCATCAGGGATACGAGGCGCAGGATCTGGCCAGGCAAATCGACGTGAACATCGACGAGCATCGACCCGACCAGTCGATAGCGGCCTGTCTCCACGTCGTCGGCCGGCTCGACTCGAGCCTCGTCCGAGGTGTAGCCGCGCGCCACAAGCGCTCGATTCGCTGCGACCACAGCCGCATCCACTCGGCGCTCCTACCCTCCTCGGCGTTGAAGCCAACATGTGGCTTGCATACGACACTCGCGGGCAGTGATCCGTGGCGCAAACGCGTGTCGGGGCCGCCGAACCTCGGAACGCGATACTCGTCGTGGCGGCGCCACCAGCTGTACGGCTTCGTCTGCGGGTATCCCTTGGGTGAGTCCTCCCACTCCTCCTGGCGGCCGAGCGGCGTCAGGTCGAGGAAGGTCCAAACACTGCCGAGCGCCTCGACGCCGCGATGCGTCGTGAAGTAGGTGCGGAAGACATTGTCGCCGTCGCGGAGGAAGATGCTGAGACCGAACGACTCGCCGTCCTGGTAGACGCCCGCCTGCGGCTTCTCCGGCCCGACGCCGAAATCGACGTTGAAGTCGCTTCGGTAGGACGACACCCACGGGATCGTCCAGCCCATCCGCTGCTTGTACGCGTCGAGCTTCTCGATCGGGGCCCGAGACACCAACGCGAAGGAATGTCGCGAGCGTGCAGGTGGGCGAGGTGGCCGATCTGATCGACGAACATCGAGCACCCGTCGCAGCCCACGTCCTGGTTCGGGCCGAACATGAAGTGGTAGAGGAGCAGTTGCGTGCGCCGTTCGAACAGGTCGGGCAACGCGAGCTCGCCTTCCGGGCCGTTGAAGGTGTACTCCTTCTCGATCCTGACTCGCGGAAGCCGGCGGCGCCGGGCGGCGAGCGCGTCCCGCGCCCGGGTCGCTTCTTTCTCCTTGACGAGCAGTGCGTCACGCGCCGCTTGCCACTCCGTCTCGGAGACCACCAGTGGAAGGTTCACGACCCCATCTCCATCGAGGGCGACCCGCTGCCAGGCTGGGTCAACCCGGGAACGCTCGCCGGCGACACCGCAACCCAGATTCCGAGGGCGACGAGGGCGGCGGCGGCGACAGGCGCGAGCCGCGAGCCGTGCGGCAGAGCCTTCTCCGCGAAGATCGCGACTGCAACGAGCGCCATCCAGAAGAGGCTCATCACACCGAGCACGAAGAGAACGAGCATCAGGCCGCCTGACGAGCCGACGCAATCCACGCCGTGCGCAAGGCCGCTCCTGAGCGCGCTTTCGGGATGTCTTGCGCTTCGACACCGGCGCAGGCTGCGGCGCTTCACCGGCGTCAGCTCGTAGATGCCCGCCGCGACGATCACCGCGCCCGCGACGTACGCGCCGAGGTCGTCCCACGCGAGCGCGCCCGTGTCGATTGAGGTCGCGAGCCGGAAGACACCGTAGGCGGCGAGCCCGTACACCGTCCAGACGGCCAGGTATCCGGCGACGAAGAGCGCCGTTGGCGCCTGCACCCGTCGGGCCAACCGAGCGACGTGTCCGGCCGCAGGAGCCGCCGACGGCAGCATCATCGCGGCGGTCATCGTCACCCAGATCCCGAGAAACCAGCCGAGCCCGCCGAGGTCCGTGCCGGGGCCGGAGTCCATCCCGCGCATCCGCTCGAAGGTGACCACCCAGGCGGCGGCGGCTCCTGCCAAGAGCAGGATCGTCGTGCGACTTCGGAAAGAGAGCCGGCTCACGGTCAGTCGGGGTATTCGTCTTTGCGCCAGACACGCGGCTCGTCGGGTTGCCGCTTCGGAGTCCGCTCGAGCAGGAAGAAGAAGTAAGGCGCGACGAACGGATCGGGCGCTTGCACGGTGTAGGTGTGGTAGACGGTGCCGTTCTCACGGGTGAAGGCGATCCAGGTCGGCGCTTCCCGCAGCCCGTCCTTCAGTTCGGCGCCGATCTGGCGCGACCACTCGACGAGCCATTCAGGCGGTTTCTCGATCATCTCCTTGACCTCGGGGACCTGCTGCGCCTGCTCCTCGGTCAGCGCGAGGCCGAAGTCGAACGGGAAGTCGCTGTTGAAGGAGGAGACATACGGGAACTGCCAGCCCATCCGCTTCCTGTAGGCGCTCAGGCGCTCGATCGGCGCACGCGAGAAGCAGATCAGCGTCACGTCTCGGTGGTTCAGATGGACGAGCCCACCGTCGAGGCCGTCACCGAGATTGGAACAGCCGGGGCAGGCGCCGATCTCGTACTCGGGCCCGTACATGATGTTGTAAGCGAGAAGCTGCGAGCGGCCGTCGAAGAGCTCCACCAGCGTCTTCTTGCCGTCCTCCGTGTCGAACACGTACTCCTTCTCGACCGGCACCCACGGGAGCTCCAACCGCTTCGTCTTCACCTCTTCGTTTCGCTGCGCCTGCTCGGCCTCGAGTTTCGCCAGCTCCTCCCTGGCTGTCTGCCACTCCTCACGGGTTCCGATTTTGTGCTCGGGCATCTCCTCCTCCTAACCGCGGCCGCTCCCAGCGAAGCCAAGATCGCCGGTCGGGGCGCACGCTCTGCCAATCAGGACTATGACCGTCGCCGCACGACAAACTCATCGGTTGTTTCGCGCCTCGTCAACGTGACGAGCGCCTGAGAACCGGAGAGCGTCTTCCGCGTGAATCACCTGCTTCTCGGACGAACCGCGAAGGTGAGGGAGGCGACGCCGTCATCGACGATTCGGCTGGAGACCAGGCGCAGGGTCTTCGTGTTGCTGGTCTCGGCGAAGAGTCGCTCGCCGGCGCCGAGCACGACGGGGAAGATCTTGAGCCGCAGTTCGTCGACGAGGTCGTGCTCCAGCAGCGTGTGTACGAGGCGAAAGCTGGCCGCGACGAGGATCTCTCCATCTAGCTGCTGCTTCAGCTTCGAGACCTCGCTTACGACGTCGCCCCCCAGAACCGTCGAGTTGGGCCAATGCACGTCCTCGAGTGTCGAGGACACGACGTACTTGGGCATGGTGTTCAACCTGTCTGCCAGCTCGCCACTGCGAGCGGGCCACCGGCCGGCGAACCAGTCGTAACTCCGCCGGCCAAGCAGCAGAGCCTGTGCGCCGACCGCATCCTCGAGAGCGAGCTTGCCGAGTTCCGGGCGGTCTTTGATGAGGCCGACCCAGCCGCCGCGCTCGAAGCCTTCGTCGCCCGCCGGGTCCTGTACGACTCCGTCGAGCGAGACGTTGTCGCTGACGACGATCCTTCCCATTCGCCTCAAGCTCGCTCTCCGAGTAGCACGCTTCCGTCGGCTGCAAGACCTAAGCCGGGATTGTGCGCGATTTCCCATGTGTGGCCGTCGAGGTCGCGAACGACGCCGGCGTAGCCACCGTAGATCGTTTCGCATGGTTGCCGGGTGACCGTGCTCTGCTTCATGCGACGTACTCGTCGTGTCGGCGAACCCACGAGCCGATCGCGTCGGCGGGCTCGCGACCTCGTGGCGTCCGGTCGAGGATCGCGTAGTAGCTCATCAGGAACTCGCTACCGCGGGCGTAGCTGGAGTAGCAGTGGTAGACACTGTTGCCCTCGCGCGCGAAGCCGCTGACGCCGTGCCCCTCGGCGAAGTAGCCGACCGCGTCGGTGCCGGTTGCGTCGGCGTTGTACTTGGCGACCGGCGGCAGGCTGTCGCGGACGTCCTGGTCGCGCAGCAGCGGACGCGCCGCGACCTCGTTCGCCTCGAGCAGCGGCGCCGCCTCGTGAGGCCCATCCTCCGCAGCAGAGACACCGAAGTCGAAGTTGAAGTCGCTCTCATAGGTTGACGCCCAGTTGAAGCTCCAGCCCATGCGTCGACGGTAGGCGAGCAACTTCTCGAGCGGGGCGCGTGAGATGCAGATCATCGTCACGTCGGCGGCCTCGAGGTGCGGAAGCACGGCGTTGAAGCTGTCGGCCGTCGCCGAACAGGTCGGACAGCCCGCCGTGTAGCCGGGCCCGAACATGAAGTGATAGACGACGAGTTGCGAGCGGCCGGCGAACAGCTCCGCCAGCGTCCGCGTGCCCTCCTCGGTCTCGAAGCGGTACTCCTTCTCCAGCGGCACCCATGGGAGCTCTCGCCGTTGCCGCGCCAGCTCGTCACCGAGCCGCGTGTGCTCCTTCTCCCGGACAAGCAGCGCCTCGCGTGCGGCGAGCCATTCTTCGCGTGTTCCGATCGTGCGATCAGTCATCCTCGTACTCCCTTCACATCCGTGGGTTGAGCCCTGGCACCAATGCCGGCGAGCCTATGATCAGGATTCCGAGCGCCACGATCGCCAGCGCCAGCGGCACGTCAACGACCCGCTGCTCCGCCACGAGCTTCTGGACAAAGACGACTGCAGCTGGCGCAGAAATGGGTTCCGTCATCCTTCTTCGCATGAGCCCGGTTTCGTCGTCATGCTCGTTACGAAACCGGCGCCGGCGGATACGGACCGGCAACTTCGCAATCCGCAGGGATGTGGTGTCGTGACCGAGACCGCCCTCGGCCGCGCCCGCACGGGCGACGAGACCGCATTTCGCGAGCTCGTCGACCCGTACCGCGCCGAGCTGCAGCTGCACTGCTACCGCATCCTCGGCTCGCTCCAGGATGCCGAGGACGCCGTGCAGGAAACGCTGCTCGCAGCCTGGCGCGGACTGCGCGGGTTCGAGGGACGCGCCTCTCTGCGCGCCTGGCTCTACCGGATCGCGACCAACCGCTGCCTCAACGTGCTTCGCGACCGCGGACGCCGCCCACGCGAGGTGCCAGCGATGCCGAGCCCGCCCGAGCCGACCCGCACCATCGAACCGACCTGGCTGGAGCCCTACCCCGACGTCCTGCTCGAGGCGCTCGCGGACACTGCTCCCGGACCGGAGGCCCGCTACGAGACGCGAGAGGCAGTCGGTCTCGCATTCGTGACCGCGCTGCAGCACCTGCCACCCCGCCAGCGCGCCGCGCTCGTGCTCCGCGACGTGCTCGGCTTCCGCGCAGCCGAAGTCGCCGAGATGCTCGACTCCAGCCAGGCATCCGTCAAAGCAGCACTGCAACGGGCGCGCGCGACAATCGAGCAACGCCTGCCCGCCGGCGGCCGCGAGCAGGCACCCCTGCCCCACTCCGCGCGCGAGCGCGAGCTCGTCGGCCTGTTCGCCGCCGCGGTCGAGCACGGCGACATCGAAACCGCGCTCTCCCTGCTCACCAACGACGCGCGCCTCACGATGCCGCCCCAGCCACTCGAGTACCAGGGACGCGACGCAATCGCGGCGTTCCTCTACCACCGCGCAGAGCTACGCGGCACGCCCCTCCGTGTCCTGCCGGTCCACGCAAACTCTCAGCCGGCGCTCGGCTGCTACCTCCCAGACGCGCACGCGCCGATTGCACGCCCATACGGCCTGCTCGTGCTGACACTCGAAGGCGACGTAATCGCAACGATCACCTGGTTCGCCGACACCGCCGTCTTCCCACACTTCCGGCTACCGCCAACGCTGCCGTCCGCGGCACCCGCCTCGTGCCGGAGATAGCGCGGCGGAAAGCAGCTGCAAGCGTGGAGCGTCGAACGCGAAGGCGAAGCGCGAGCTCGGCTGGAGCCTCGTCTACCCCAGCTGGCGCCAGGGCTTCGTGCACGGCCTGGTCGCCCGGCAGGACAGGAGCGCGGCCTGAGCCGCGCTCCTGCATTGGTTGGTGCCTACTGCGGAACGACCGCCGAGGTCCGGGAAGATTTCGTTCCGACGGGTGGCTGAGTCGATCTCCTCGACGCCCCGAGTAGACGGCTACCGTCTCGGCTGCCGCGGCCGCGATTCGCTCACGCAACTCGCGCGGCGCGAGCACCTCCGCCTGCGGGCCGTAGGCGAGCAGAGCACGGAAGGCGTGTTCGTGTCCCTCGAACTGCGCGATCACCGTCGGCCGCTCGCCGTCCTCGACGACACGGGCTGCGCGGAGGTGTCGGACCTGCCGCCGGGGGATGCGCACGGTGACCTCGATCCGCGTTCGGCTCCGCTCGAACGCCTCGGAACGACTGGCCCACGCGGCGGCGAGGTCGAAGCCTTGCGGCCGAGTGCCCGGCTCAGCGCGCTCCCGTGCGGAGACGATCCGCGACACGCGGTAGACACGCTCCTCGCCCCGGCGCTGCGCGAGCAGATACCAGACACCGGCCTTGAGGATGAGCCCGAGCGGGTCGAGGCGCCGCGAGACGACGGCCGCGCCCTCCCGGTAGCGGATCTCGAGCCGACGGCCGCGCCACAACGCCCCTGCGATCACCGGCAGGTGCGGGACGCGGTCCTCCTCGCGGAACCAGCCGCGCGTGTCGACGTGGAACAGTCGCGCGGCCCGCCCGGCCCGCTCCTGCAGGTCGGCGGGCAGGGACGCGATGAGCTTCAGCCGGGCTGCGGCCAGCTCGCGGCCGAGTCCGAGCTCGGCCGCAGGCCCGACGAAGAGCGCCTCCGCTTCCGCGGCATCGAGGCCGGTCAGCTTTGTTCGATACCCGCGCTCGAGCCGGTAACCGCCCGCGGGGCCGCGGACGGAGACGATCGGGACGCCGGCTTCCGCGAGGGCTTGGGCGTCGCGCTGCACCGTCCGCTCCGAGACCCCGAGCAGCTCGGCGAGCTCGACCGCGTTCAGCTGCCCACGGGTCTGCAGCACGAGCAGGAACGAGACGAGACGGCTTGCACGCACTCGGCAAAAACTATTTCACGAACACGACAGAAGATGTCGGGAATGCCCGCTAGCGTCCGCACCGCCAATCACGAACGGAGGGAGGACCCAATGTCAGTGCAGCCGGTGCCCGAGGGCTACCACACGCTCATCCCGTACCTCGCCGTCGACGACGCGGCCAAGGCGATCGAGTACTACAAGAAGGCGTTCGGCGCCAAGGAGCGCGCGCGCATGGACGGCCCGGACGGCAAGATCGGCCACGCCGAGCTCGAGATCGGCGACTCGGTCGTGATGCTCGCCGATCCCTTCCCGCACGCGTCGACGACGCCGCCGAGCGACGCCGGCGCCACGACCGCGAGCATCGTCATGTACGTCGAGGACGTCGACGCCGTCGTAAGCAAGGCGGTCGACGAGGGCGCCACGATCACCGAGGAGGTCGAAAACAAGTTCTGGGGCGACCGCTTCGGAACGATCAGGGACCCGTTCGGCCACGTCTGGTCGATCGGGACTCACGTCGAGGACGTTCCGCCGCAGGAGATGGCCGAACGCGCCAAGTCGGCCATGGCTGCGATGAGCGGCTAAGACGAAGATGCCCGCCTTCCTGGTCACGGTCCGCCGCTCCGGCCCGAACTGGGACCCGTCGCGCCGGCTCGAGCAACAGTCGGGCTGGACGGCGCACGCGGGTTCATGGACGGACTCGTCGAGGACGGCTTCATCATCCTCGGCGGGCCGCTCGCGGACGAGTACCGCGTCGTGCACGCCGTCGAGGCCGAGTCCGAGGACGCCGTCCGCGCAACCTTCGCACGCGATCCCTGGAGTGAGACGCACCTCCACGTCGACACGATCGAGCCGTGGACGCTCCGGCTCGATGGTCGATCCAGATGACGAAGAGAGCGGCATCGATAGGACTCGGCGCGCGCGCCGAGCTGCGGGCCTGGTATCTCGGCCACCTGCGGCCGAGGCTCGTCGAGGCGGTAGAGGCCGGCGTCGTCGCGCCCGGCGCGGTTGAGGAGCTCGACCTTCAGGTCGCCGGCCTCTTCGAGCTACCCGAGCGGCGTTTCGCATCGCCTGCGCAGCGAGCATGATCGGCGCGATCCGTATGCCGGTGTCGACGCCATCCTCCGCTCGACCCAAGAGGAGTCCCGCCGCAAAACCGGGCCTCCTCAGTCGGCCTTTGGTAGGGCCGTCACGTAGACGACGGCCGCGTGCATTTGCACATCTCCGCGTTGGCGCAGTCTCGCCCGCGACGACGTACCAGCGTCACCGAAATGCAGCCGCCGACCTTCCACGTTCGCTACCACCGAGAACGCTTCTCGCCGTAGACCGCGGCACGGCAGGTGTCCGAACGCAAATGGCGTCCGGACGCTCCGCGCAACCCGCCTGAGAGCTATTCCCCGCTTACCTGGAGCGGGATGACGTTCGGCGGCAGGTCGTCGGTTTCGCCGGGTGCGCCTCGCGGCGGTCGGATGATGTTGATGATGGTGCCGGCCTGTTCGTGTGTGGGCTGAACGGGCTTGCCGTACGCCTCGGCGAGGAGGCTGCTGGCGGCGTGGAAGCGGGCGCGGAAATCGGGGCTGCCGTCGGGGCTTGTGGCGGTGAGACCGTCGAAGTAGACGGCCCAGACGGTGTCCGCGTTCGCCTCGACCTTGTCGCGCAGCCGGTCGCGAACCGACTTCGCTTGTTCGCGGCGAACCTCGCCGGACCGCCTGCCGCCCTGCCGGCCGGTCGTGACCGGATCGAAGGTCGCGGAAGGGTCGTGAACCATGCAGTAGCCGCTCTTCCGAACCATGGTCGACCCGCAGGGGTTCCCGGCTTTCGTGCGGCCCTTGCATGTGGCTTTCGCGCTGGTTCCGTTCGTGTGCGTATCCACGGGTTAGATCGTAGAAGCCTCGTCGGCTGCGAAGATCTGGGATCGACCATAGTGGCGCACGCGGACGGGATTCCCGGCCCGCGTCGAAATCCGGACCTTGCCTATGCGAGAATCTGCTCAGCCATGACTGACTCGCCCGCCGCGCGGCCGCTGATCCTCATCGCAGGGTTGCTGATGGCGCTCTTCACCCTCGTCGCTTTGCTCCCCGGGAATCCCGACATAAGCGGCGGCGCCACTGGGCTCGCGGGCTCTGTCGCTATCCAGGGGCTGATCATCTGGCGACTCTGGAACCGGTCGCGCCCCGCCTGGTTTTTCGGGTTCTTCTTGTGGGCCTTGTATCCCGTCACGGTGATCCTGGCGCAGGGGCCGTGGGACACCGGGCTCGTCGTCACCTACCTCCTGGCGGTGACGCAGGCTGTGATCCTCTGTTCGCCCTCGGTCCTCGCGTACGTCTCGGGGCCGGGCAAGACGGTCACATCCCACTAAAGACGAGCGCCCTGCGTTCGGCGGCGATTGGGGATCGCCGTCGCGCTCGCCGTCGTCTCGGTCGTCAGCGTCAGAGCCGAACCCGACGATGGTGGAGCCGTCGTCACTGTCCTCGGGCGTGGCGCCGGCCTTGACGAAGGGACGCGGAACGGCATCGTCCCGCGGTCGTTCGTCGGGTCATAGGTCCACCGAGGCGCCGAACTCTATCTCCCAGCAAGTCGAGCACAGCACGCCGAGCTCGAGCTGCTCGCCGTCGTGGCCGCCGGCCCAGTCGGCCCGCCAGCCACAGTCGTCGCCGTCGCGATCGACGCGCAGGCACTGGGCACACACCAACCGATTCGGTTCAGTGGTCGGCTTGCGCATTGACTAGATCCTGACAGCTGCTGCTTGCGCGACGGGCGGTCGCGCATCGCATCCCGGAATGGTGCCGCAGCATCCCGCAGGCGGCTGAGCGTTGCCATTCTGTTGCCACGCCGCCCGGCTGTTTGCTTGCCGGGCGACGGATTGTGCCTGTTTGCAGCGGGTCTAGTGATGGAGCTAGTCGGACTCGAACCGACGACCTCCTGGGTGCGATCCAGGCGCTCTCCCAGCTGAGCTATAGCCCCGCGAGGGCGCATTGTAGCCGCATGCGGCGACGCCTTTCTTCCGCTTTGCTCCGCGCATGAAGGGCCGGACGTTGACGCAGCGCGAGCTCAACCGCGCCCTGCTCGCGCGGCAGCTTCTGCTCGAGCGAGCCCGCCTGCCGATCGGGCGCGCGCTCGAGCGCATCGGCGGGATCCAGGCGCAGTACGCGCCCTCGTCGTACGTCCGGCTCTGGACGAACCTCGACCGGTTCGCGCGTGACGATCTGACGCGCGCCCTGGAGCGCAAGCGCGCCGTCCAGGGGACGCTGATGCGCTCGACCATCCACCTCGTCTCGCCGCGCGACTACTGGCTTTTCTCCGCGGGCGTCGGCCCGTCGCGCGAAGCGCACTGGCTGCGCACCTGGGGGCGCGGGCAGACCGCAGACGAGCTGGCCGTCGCGCGCGACGGTCTCCGTGCCGCGCTCGCGGGCCGCACCGTCCGGCGCGACGAGCTCCAGCAGATCCTCGACGCGCACGGACAGAGCGTGTGGGCCGGCGCCTGGGTCGAGCTGATCCGCGCAGCCGCCATCCGGTACCTGGGAGCGGCGCCGCGCCGACCTCTTCCGGCTCGCGGCCGACTGGATCCAGCAAGAGACGCCGACAGAAGAGGAGGGGATCGAGCACCTGCTGCGCCGCTACCTCGCCGCCTTTGGTCCCGCACGCCCCGCAGACGCGGCTAGCTGGGCGGGCGTCCCGGCCGCGCGCATGCGCGACGCGGCCGAGCGGCTCGACCTGCGGACGTTCCGCGACGAGGCCGGCAGGCCGCTCGTCGACCTCCCACGTGCCCCGCTTCCCGGCGACGTGCCGGCGCCCGCCCGCTTCCTCCCCACCTGGGACGCGACGCTCCTCGCGCACGTGCGCCGGACGCAGATCCTGCCGGAGCAGTACCGCGAGCGGATCTTCCACGTCCGCAACCCGCAGTCGGTCTCGACGTTCCTCGTCGACGGGACCGTCGCCGGCACCTGGCGGGTCGAGCCGAGCGCGCGCGAAGCCACCCTTGTCGTCGAGCCGTTCGAGCGTCTCCCCCGCTCGGCCGTCGAGGAGCTGCGCGCCGAGGGCACGGGGCTCGCGGCCTTCTACGAACCCGGGCTCACGCCCGCGGTGCGGTTCACGCGCGCCGGATGAGCGTCACGCCGTCCCGAATCGTCAGCTGCACGCAGACGACGCGGTCGTCGTTCCGCACGCGGTCGTTGAACTCGCGGATCGCGACCGTGCTCTCGGAGTCATCCGACGAATCGAGCACCTTGCCGCTCCAGAGCGTGTTGTCGGCGACGATGATCCCCCGCTCGGTGAGCCGCGGCACGACCGCCTCGTAGTAGTTGAGGTAGTTCGGCTTGTCGGCGTCGATGAAGACGAGATCCCACTCGCCGCCCAGCGCCTCGATCGTGTCGAGCCCCGGCCCCATGTGGATGGTGATCCGGTCCGACAGCCCCGCCTGCTCGATGTAGCGCCGCGCCATGGAGGCGTGCTGCTCGTCGACCTCGCAGGTGTCGATGTGCCCCCCTGCGGCCAGTCCCGCCGCCATCGAGATCGACGAGTAGCCGGAGAAGGTGCCGAGCTCGAGGATCCGCCGCGCGCCCGCCGCATAGACGAGCAGCTCGAGGAAGCGGCCCTCGATCGGGCCGGTGAGCATCTGCGGCGCCGCGAGCGACGCGTGCGTCTCCTCCGACAGCGCGGCGAGCAGCCCGGTCGGCGGGGTCGTGTGCGCCTCCGCGTACCGCTCGATCTCCTCCGGGACGACGAACGCCATCTCTCAACCTCCTACGGGCTTCAGGGAACGGGCAATCGCGGCGAGCGTCGCCGCGGGCAACGGGCCGCTGACCGTGTAGAGCACGCGGCCGGACCGCCAGTACAGGTGCGGGATGATCTCACCGCCCTCGCCGAACGTCGCCTTCGCGCCGTTCACGTCGACGGTCGAGGTCGTCTCGGCCCCGCACTCGAAGCCGAACGGGTCGCCCAGGCCGACCGCGGGCGCCGAGAAGATCGCCTGCGGGCTCGGCGTCAACTCCGTTCCACCCGCGACCCGCCGACGATGCGCTCGATCCCGCCCTCGAGCCGGACGAGCGCCTTGCCCTTGCCGTCGTAGTCCGGCGACCAGACGAGCAGCGTCGCCGGCTCGCCCATGACCCGGCACGGCTCGTTGAGCGGCTCCTCCTTCCCGCTCCAGACGAGCACGAACGGGTTGTGCTCGGCCTCGCGGCCGATCGTCGTCTCGTCGGTGTGGCCCGGGAGCACGCGGGTCTCGGGAGGCAGGGTCATCACGTCCATGACCGACCGCCGCACGGTCGCCGCGTCGCCGCCGCCGACTGCGTCCTTGAAGAGCAGGTCGCCGGAGAACAGGAGCTCACCGTTGACGACGAAGACCTGGTGGTCGTCCGCGTGGCCGGGGGTCGCGCGCGCCTCGACGCGCAGGCCGCCCGCCTCGACCGGGCCGGTGACGACGTCGATGCCGAAGCGCCGCGTCAGCTCGTCCTCGTGCTCGACGTGGTCGCCGTGGCCGTGCGTGCGCAGGACGTGCCGCGGCGTCACGCCCCAGCGCTCGACCGCGGCAATCAGCGGCTCGATCGGCGCGCCGGAGTCGACGAACAGCGCGTCGCCGCCCTCGCCGTCCGCCACGACGTAGGCGTTCGAGAGATAGCGCGGGTGCATGCTCCGTTCGACTAGCAACGCGCGAGTACGCTACCCACGAGCGATCGACTTCTGAAGGAGGCTGCATGGCGGGGTTGATGTCCCGAGCAGGGCTGGTCATCAAGGCGAAATTCTCGAAGCTGCTCGACCGGGCCGAGGATCCGGGCGAGACGCTCGACTACTCGTACGAGCAGCAGCTCGAGCTGCTCCAGAACGTGAAGCGCGGCATCGCCGACGTGGTCACGGCGAAGAAGCGGCTGCAGATGCAGGAGACGCAGCTCCAGGACAGCATGGTGAAGCTCGACGGGCAGGCCCGCCAGGCGCTCGGGGCCAACCGCGAGGACCTCGCGCGCCAGGCGCTCGAGCGCAAGAGCGGCGTCCAGCAGCAGCTGCAGGGCCTCGACGGGCAGGTCGCCCAGCTCGAGCAGCAGCAGGAGAAGCTCGTCGCCAGCGAGAAGCAGCTCTCCGCCAAGATCGAGGCCTTCCGGTCGCAGAAGGAAGTCATCAAGGCCCAGTACTCGGCCGCCGAGGCGCAGGTGCGAATCGGCGAGGCCGCGACCGGCATCGGCGAGCAGATGGCCGACACCGGGCTCGCGATCCAGCGCGCCCAGGACAAGACCGAGCAGATGCAGGCGCGGGCGGGCGCGATGGACGAGCTCATCTCCTCCGGCACGCTCGACGACTTCACGACGCCCGGCCAGTCGCAGCTCGACCGCGAGCTGGCGCAGGTTGCGTCGCAATCGCAGGTCGAGTCGGAGCTCGCGCAGATGAAGTCCGAGCTCGGCGGCGGCCCCGACAGCGCCGCGCTGCCGAGCGGCAGCGAGCCGGCGCCGGCCGACTCCCAGCAGGAGGCAAGCAAGTGATCGCCCGGATCATGGGCGGCGAGGGTCAGTTCGAGATCTCGGAGGACCTGCACGGCCGCCTCAACGAGCTCGACGAGCAGGCCGCCGGGTCGCTGGAGCGCAACGACGAGGCCGGGCTGCGCGCCGTGCTGACGCAGATGGCGCAGCTCGTCGAGACCGGGGGCTCACGCCTCCCTGACGACTACCTCGGCGCGTCCGACCTCGTGATCCCACCCACCGACCTGACGCTGGAGGAGGCGCGCGAGCTGTTCACCGAGGAGGGCCTGATCCCGGACCTGCCGGTGGCCTCCGGCTAGAGCGGCGCGTCGAACAAACCGAACCAGCGCGCGATCTCGGGCTCGATCGGGAGCTCCTTCTCGAGCTGCGACTTCAGCTCGAGCTCCTTGGCGTTGTCCCGCTCCTTGTCCGTCCCGGTCGGCACGAACGGCCAGAACGCGCCGCGCTTGTACCCGTAGATCCAGTAGACGGGGTGCTCGTAGCCCTTGAACCGGAACACGGCTGCGAGGAGCTGCTCGTCGAACCCGCCCTCCTTGAGCTGCGAGTCGATCAGGTGCACGGTCGTTACGAGGTCCTCGAGCTCGTCGTCGCGGACGATGATCCACTCGTAGCCGAGGTCGTCGGTCTTGCGGTCGACCTTCGACTGCGAGTCGCGTGCGGCGACCTGCAGCAGCTCCTGCAGCTCGTTCTCGGCGCGCACGAACTCGCCGGCCGAGAGCGGCTTGAAGACCACGGCGGCCACCCCTGCGGGCTGCAGGCCGAGCTCGGTGTCGAGCGTGACCGCCGCGGTCGAAAGGGCGAAGATGCGGTCGGACTGCGCCGGCTTCAGCTTCTTCCGGCCGAACAGAACGTCGCGTAAGCCCACTTACAGGTTGACCGGGCGGCCCATCTCCCGCGCGATCTCGGCCAGCGCCGCGAGGCGCTTCTCGAGCGGCGGGTGCGTGGCGAACAGCTCGCCGGCGCCCTTCTTGATCCCGGCCGGGATGATGAAGAACGCGTTCATCGACGCCACCTCGCGCAGGTCGCGCTCGGGGATCCGCGCGATGTTGCCGGAGATCTTCTGCAGGGCGCTCATCAGGTGCTCGGGCGCGCCGGTTATCAGCGCCGAGCCCCGGTCGGCCGCGTACTCGCGATAGCGCGAGATGGCGCGGATGAGGATGTAGCTGAGCGCGTAGGTGATCGCCGAGACGAGCAGGACGATCAGCCACACCGGCGGCCCGTTGCTGTCGCGGCGGTCGCCGCCCCAGAGGCCGGCGTAGACCGCGAACCGCGTGATCAGACCGGCGAGCAGCGCGAAGAAGCTGGCCAGGGTCATGATCAGCACGTCGCGGTTGCCGATGTGCGACAGCTCGTGCGCGAGCACGCCCTCGATCTCCTGCGGCTCCAGCGTCTCCCAGAGGCCGGTCGTCACTGCGACCGCCGCGTGCTTCGGGTTGCGGCCCGTCGCGAACGCGTTCGGCACCGGCGTGTCGATGACCGCCACCTTCGGCTTCGGCAGGTCGGCCATGGCGCACAGACGCTCGATCATGTCGTGCAACGCCGGCGCCTGGTCGCGCTCGACGATCTTCGCCCCGGAGGCGAGCAGCGCGAGCTTGGCGGACGAGAAGTACTGGAAGACGGCGAGCGCGGCGACGATCACGAGCCCCACGATGAAGCCGCCGCCGATGAACGAGATGAGCAGGGCGGCGAAGACGACGTAGACCAGGCCGAGCAGGCCACCGGTGAACAGCAGCCTCAGCGTCAGACCGGTGTCGCGTCCGTAGGCCTTGCGTTTCATGTGTATCGAACTCCTTTAAAGAGGGTGCCGAAATTCTACCGCCGCCCCATCGGACGACCGCGGCGCGTGCCGGGTAAAGTGGCGCGGCCCATGCGCCGCTCGGTTTTTGCCGGAACCCTCGCGCCACTCGTGCTGCTGGTCGCGGCCTGCGGCTCGGGCACGACCACCACGCCGACACCGAACACGGTGATCGGCAATCCGCCGACGACGACCACGACGGCGGGCGGCGGCGGCGAGGGCGACGCGGCTGCCGGCAAGGTCGTGTTCAAGGCCAACTGCTCGAGCTGCCACACGCTCGCCGACGCGAGCGCGAAGGGCACGGTCGGGCCGAACCTCGACCAGGTGAAGCCGTCGGAGGCGGTCGTCGCAGCGCAGGTCACGAACGGCGGCGGCGTGATGCCCGCGTTCAAGGACACGCTGAGCGCGCAGCAGATCCAGGACGTGGCCGCGTACGTCTCGTCCGTCGCCGGCAAGTAACCAGGTTCCGGGGCCGTGATCGACGTCCGCGCCGCACGGGCCGACCCCGAGCGCTACCGCGCCGCCCTCGCACGCCGCGGCGCCGCCGAGGACTTCGACCGGCTGCTCGAGGCCGACGCGCGCTGGCGCGCGCCGCAGCAGCGGATCGACGAACTACGCGGCGCGGCGAAGATCAAGGGCAAGCCGACGCCGGAGCAGCTCGAGGAGCTGCGCACGAGCAAGGAGGAGCTCGCCCGCCTCGAGCAGCTGCAGCATGACGCAGCCGAGGAGCGCGAGCGTCTCCTGACGGTGATCCCGAACCTCGCCGACGAACGGGCGCCCGACGGCGGCGAGGACGATGCCGTCCTCCTGCGCGAAGTCGGCGAGCGCCCGCAGTTCGACTTCCAGCCCCGCGATCACCTCGAGCTCTCGGCGCCCCACGAGTGGATCGACATGGAGCGCGGCGCCCGGCTCTCCGGCGCACGCTTCGCCTACCGCCGCGGCGACGTCGCCCTGCTCGAGCTGTCGCTCTACCGCTGGGCGATCGCCCGGCTAACCGCGCTCGGCTTCGAGCCCGTCCTACCGCCGGTGCTCGTCCGCGAGCAGGCGATGTACGGGACCGGCTTCCTCCCCACCGAGGAGTCGAACCTGTACCGGCTCGACGAGCGCGACGGCCTGTACCTCACCGGCACGTCAGAGGTGGCGCTCGCCGGGCTGCACATGGGCGAGATCCTGGACGAGCTGCCACTGCGCTACCTCGGCTACTCGACGAACTTCCGCCGTGAGGCCGGCGCGGCCGGGAAGGACACGCGCGGCATGTTCCGCGTGCACCAGTTCGACAAGGTCGAGATGTACGTCTACACGACCCCCGAGGACTCGCTGGCCGAGCACGATCGCCTGCTCGCGATCGAGGAGGAGCTGGTCGGCGAGCTCGGCCTTCCCTATCGCGTCGTCGACATCGCCGTCGGCGACCTCGGCGCGCCGGCCGCGCGCAAGTTCGACATCGAGGCGTGGTTCCCGGCGCAGGAGCGATACCGCGAGATCACCTCGTGCTCGAACACGACCGACTACCAGGCGAACCGGCTCGAGATCCGCTACCGGCCCGCAGGGAAGGGCACGGCGACCGTGCACACGCTGAACGGCACCGCCGTGACCGCCCGGGCGATGCTGGCGATCATGGAGAACTTCCAGGACGCGGCCGGCGGGATCGACGTGCCGGCATGCCTGGTCGATCTCGGCGCTCCGGCCCGCATGGGGCCAGAAAAGAAGCCCTGAAACCACCGAAGGCGCTTGGGAGGGCGCCTTCGGGGAGGTAGGTACTTCTAGGCGAGGAGACGCAGCAGAATTCCGCCGTACCCGGACCGTCGACCAGGACCGTGCGCGCGGCGTCCCCGAACGGGGGATCAGCCCTTGCCGTATGCCGCCGGCACGCAGCGGCCGTGGTACAGCTTGTAGCCGCCGTGGCAGTGCTTGGCCTTCTTGGCCTTCTTGACCTTCTTCTTGTTGACGACCTTCTTGGCCGACTTGACGCCCACGTTCTTCGTAACCGTCTGGACCGGCCCCTTGACCGTCACCGTCTTCGTCGAGGTCGCCCCGGCCGCGGTGACCGTGACCGGCGGTAGCGGCGGCCCTACCTGGGTGACCGTCTGCGTCACGGGCGCACCGGGCTGCGTGACGGTCTGCGTCTGAGTCGAGGTCGAACTCGGCGCGGTCACCGTCTGCGTGACGGTGGTCGTCGAGCCCGGCGCGGTGACGGTCGTCGTCGACGGCGAGGTCACCGTCTGCGTGACCGTCGAGGTCGAGCCCGGCCCGGTAACGGTGGTCGTGGACCCCGGGAACGTCTCGGTCGTCGTGGAGCCCGGCGCGGTGACGGTCGTCGTCACCGGCGAGGTGACCGTCGACGTCACGGTCGTCGTCCCGTACGGGATCGTCACGGTCGTCGTGGCCGGCTTCGTCACCGTCACGGTGACGGTGGAGGTCGACGGCGAGGTGTTCGTCGTCGTCGAGTGCGTCGTCGTGCTCGACGAGTCGGTCGACGTCGACTTCGTGGTCGTGCAGTAGTTCGTGCAGTAGACGGTCGTTGTGCACGACCCGTAGTTGCAGGTCGACGTCGTCGAAGAGCCGCCGCCGTACCCGCCGAGGCCCCCGGCGGCGTACGACGCCACGGCGAAGCCGAGCGCGGCGACCGCGACCAGCCCCAAAATCCCAAGGAACGTCCTCACTATCCCCCCCAACTCGCCGCCCGAACGACACCGCACGTGACCCGGTGATCATGCCGCGCGCGTCACCAACGGCATACTGGCCATTCGGATGGTCCTGTGGGTGATCCAGCGGCGGGGCTGGGATTCGAACCCAGGGAGCGCTTGCACGCTCAGCGACTTTCAAGGCCGCCCCATTCGGCCACTCTGGCACCCCGCCGGGGCGCTCATTGTGGCAGCGTCTACGCCGCCTGTGCGTTGATCTCGCGGTTCAGCGCGAGGCGCCTCAGCGCTGCCGCCTCGATCTGACGAACGCGCTCACGGGTGAGCCCCAGCCGCCGGCCGATCTCCTCGAGCGACTGCGGATCGGTATCGCCGTTCAGCCCGTAGCGCCACTTCACGACCTCGCGCTCGCGGTCCGGCAGCTCCTCGACGGCCTGCTTGAGAGCCGTCTGCTCGAGGCTGACGGTGACCTCGTCCTCGGGGCTGGCCGCCTCGCCCGGGAGCAGGTCGCCGAACGACGCGTCGTTGTCGGCGCCGACCGGCCGGTCGAGGCTCGTCACCGCGCGCGCCGCGTCGCGCACCTCGAGGAACTTCTTCACCGAGAGCTTCGCCTCCGCCGCGATCTCCTCGTCCGTCGGCGGACGGCCGAGCTTCACGAGCAGCTCGCGCTCGGCCCGTGCGATCCGCTGCTCGCGCTCGGAGATGTGCACGGGGATCCGGATCGTGCGCGCCTTGTTCTGGACGCCGCGCTGCACCGCCTGGCGGATCCACCAGGTCGCGTAGGTCGAGAACTTGTAGCCCAGGCGCCAGTCGAACTTCTCGACGGCGCGGATCAGCCCGATGATGCCCTCCTGGATCAGGTCGAGCAGCGCGAGGTCGTGGCCCTGGTACTTCTTCGCGATCGAGACGACGAGGCGCAGGTTCGAATTGATCATCCGGTCCTTCGCAGCCTTGTCGCCGCGCTCGACGCGCTTCGCCAGCTCGACCTCCTCTGCCGCGGTCAGCAACGGGTAGCGCGCCGCCTCGTTGAGGAAGAGCTGAAGCGCGTCGGTGGTCGCGGAGGCCAGGTCGCCGTTGACGTACGTCGGCGAGTCCGACTGGCGCCCGCAGTCATCGCGCAGCTCGATGCCGCGGTCCTGTAGCTCCTGGTAGAGCGTGTCCACCTGCTCCTCGTCGTACTCGAGCGTGGCGATCAGCTCGTTGAAGGCCGTCAGGTTGACGCAGCCCTCCTCGTCCCCCTGCTCGATGAGTGCCGAGAGCTGTGTCTGGCTCACGCTCCGCTCCTTCCCACGCCTACCGCTGTTTTAACGCGAATCGGAGGCGTATAACTGGACGAATGTTGACCAGACGAGCATTCATGGAGACTCCATGACGCACCGTTCTCCGCTGCAGACCCTCACGCTGGTTTTCGCCGTCGTCTTCCTGACGGTCGGGATTCTCGGCTTCATCCCGGGGATCACGACGCACTACGGCGACCTGAGCTTCGCCGGGAGCGACTCGGGCGCGAAGCTCTTCGGCCTCTTCCAGGTCAGCGTCCTGCACAACATCGTGCACCTGCTCTTCGGCGCGGCCGGCCTGCTCGCGGCCCGCGTCGTTCGACGGCTCGCGCATCTACATGCTCGGCGGCGGCGTCATCTACCTCGTGCTGTTCGTGCTCGGGCTGTTCGGCGGCGCCGACTGGATCCCGGCGAACAACGCCGACGACTGGCTCCACCTCGGGCTCGGCGTCGTCATGGTCAGCATCGGCTACCTGTTCGGCCACAAGGCGCTGACGACGGTCGATCGCACGGCGCCGGCCTGATCCGGCAGAATGGGGCCGGTGCCCCAGACGGATCACGACGTCCTCGAGCAGGTCGAAGCCGCACTGGGCGACGAGGGGCAGGCGCGCGTCGCGGTCGCGTTTCTGGCGGGCGCTGACGTGACGATCCCCGAGCCGGAGCTGAACGGCGCGCGGCGCCGCGCGATCCTGCTGCTTGCCGCCGGCGGCGACCCGAACCGCGACCTCCACCTCGACGGGCGGGCCGTTGAGTCGATCGCGAAGGACCTTGACTCGATGCAGCGCCGCGAGGCGCTGGCGACCGGGCTGACGGCCGTGGCGGACGCGGTGCCCGACCTCGAGATGCTGCAGTCCACGGCCGACGAGCTCCTCGCCGACGCCGACCTCGCCTGGCGCTCCTTCGCCTGTTCGCTCCTCGTCGAGGAGCTCGCGGGCGAGATTGGCTGAGAAGCCGCTGAGCATTCACTCAAGGTCTGCCATTTCTCTGCCGAGTTCCCTACGGTGCTCGGCGTGGGGTCTCTCAAGTGGGTGGCGTACGGCGCCGCCGCAATCGTGTTCGCCGCCGTCCCGGCGGCCGCGTACGGCTCGCAGCTGATCGACCGAAACGCCAACGACATCACGCTGTCTGTCTCGAACGACGGCAAGGCGCTGCTGAGGTACATGGACCACGGGCAGCTGAAGCGCACGCTCGCGTGGGGCGCGGTCAACTCGATCGCGCCCACGACTGCGCGCAAGCAGGTCGCTTTCAGGGTCGACTACTCCGGCGGGTACCGGAGCTTCCACCTAACGGCGGGCCAGTTCCGCGGCGGCTGCGCGACATACGACGGGCCGACGCTGCACTGGGTCGTAGCCGCGTGCAAGGCGCCGGACGGCTCGTACTGGGTCGCTCAAGACTGGCAGCGAGCGCTCCCGAACTACGGGCTGCTCGGCAGCCTGTTCCAGCGGCAGTACGAGCTGCGCCTCTCCCATTTCTCCGGCCCATTGCCGGTCTTCGACGTCGGCGTCGGCTGGGCGTACGGCAAGTACCAGACGATCTGGGGCCGGTTCACGTACCTGGGCAAGCCGATCTTCGGGTACGGGACGACGCGCGACGGGCAGCCGACCGACACCTTCGGCCGCATCGCCTATGTCGACACGTACGACTCGGCGTACGGCAAGGGGTGGAAGCGCGAGAACAGCTTCGTCACGCACAAGCCCCACGGCACGTTCTGCTACGGCTTCTACCCGCACGGGTCCCACCCGTCGGGCATCTCGAGCCGCTACCGGATCACGATCATGGGCCCGGGCGTACAGCCCGACCTGTACTGGGAAGGCGCCTCGCCCGGCGCATACGACAAGACCTTCGACCAGGAACAGAAGGCGAAGCTCCGGGCGTACGGCGACTCGACCTGCGGGTAAGCGCAACAATCCTGGGACGACCTTCCCCGCCGGCCGAAGGCTTCCGGAACGACCTGCTCCAGATCGACTTCTGGCGGACGCCGCCGGCGCCGGGCACAGGGGTCACGTCGCCGCGCGAGCACCGCAACAACGTGAGCAGCTACATCGACGCTTCCAACGTGTACGGCGTCACCTCGACGCGGCTCGCCTGGCTGCGCTCCGGGCGGCGGCTGCTGCTGACGCCGTCCGGCTACCTCCCGCGCGCGGCCGCCCGCGGCGACGCGGACACGGCGCCGCCGATGGAGCTCGAGGGGCCGCTGGCGGACACACCCGCGAAGGCGGTCGTCGCGGGCGACATCCGCGCGAACGAGAACGTCGCGCTGACCGCCGTGCAGACGCTGTTCGCGCGCGAGCACAACCGCCTCGTGGCGCGGCTGCCCTCGTCGCTGCCGGCCGAGCTCCGCTTCGAGGGACTCGGCGCCGAGCGCGAGTACCGCAACGACGAGCAGATCGACAACGCACTGCGGTCGATCCTGTTCCTCGTCCCGAAGCCCGGGACGCTCGATCCCAGCGTCTGCCGGGGGCCGACGACGATCGACCCGGCCTGCTTCAACCGCGTCGACGACATCGGCGCCGTTGACCTCGAGCGCGCCCGCGACCACGGCATCCCGCCGTACAACGCGCTGCGCCCCGCCTACGGCCTGCCGCCGAAGGCGACGTTCGAGGACGTGACCGGCGAGCCGCCGAGCGCGGAGCTCGGAGCTCGGATCGACGACCCGTCGATCCTCGACCGCGTCTCGCTCCTCGATGCGCAGGGCAACCCGGTCATTCCGGGCGCCGGCGCCGACGCGGTCTTCGGCATCCGGCGGACGACGCTGGCCGCGCGGCTGCGCGCGGCTGTACGGCGACGTCGACCACATGGACGGGCTGGTCGGGTCGCTCGCCGAGCAGCATCTACCGGGCGCGGAGTTCGGACAGCTGCAGCTCGCGACGTCGAAGCGGCAGTTCACGGCGCTCCGCGACGGCGACCGCTTCTTCTATGCCAACGACCCGGCGCTGGCCGAGATCAAGCGGCGGTTCGGGATCACGTACAAGCACACGCTGGCCGAGATCCTCCGGCTCGATGCCGGCGTGCCCGCGCAGGGCGGCGTGTTCAAGATCGCCCCGCCCTGACTCATCCTCCGGCGGCCGGGTGCCGAAGACATGGACATGCGGGAGCTCAGCCCCGAGCTCGCACTCATCGACGAGGATCTGGCGCGCGCGGCCCGTGCCGCCCTTCCTCCGGCGCCCGACGTCCTCGCCGCGGTTGCGCGGCACCGGGAGTCCGAGCCCGTCCGGCGCCTGCGCGCGGCCCTGCTCGCGGACACGCTGCCCGAGCCGCGCCGCGCCGGCAGGCCGGTGCTGCGCCTCGTGGCCGGCGGGCTCGCCGGCCTCGGCGCGATCGCCGGTGCGGCGCTCGTGCTCTGGCCGGACACGTCCCACCAGGCGGTGCGCGTTCCGACTGGGCACACACGCCAGACAGTCGTGCGAGCAGGACGTGCGGCCCCCGAGCCCGCGGCGCCCGTCAAGAAGGCCGTCCGGCGCGACAGCCGACACCCAGCTGGCACAGGGCACGTTCACGCTCTGAGCGACCGTATGATCGCGCCGTGGCCGGGGGCGACGAGCTGCGGGCGGCGATGCGCCGCTTCCCGGCCGGTGTGGCACTGGTCACCGTGGCTGTCGACGGGCAGCGGTTCGGCATCACCGTCGGCTCGCTCGTCTCGCTGTCGCTCGAGCCGGCGCTCGTCGGCATCTCCATCGGGCTGCAGTCGTCGATCTACACGCCGCTGAGCCACGCCGGGCGGTTCGCGGTCAACATCCTGGCCGCCGAGCAGATCGGGCTGGCGCAGCACTTCGCGCGGAGCGGGCTGCCGCCGCTGGTCGCGTGGACGGACGTCCCGCTACGTGAGTCGCCCTCGCCGGAGCCGCTCGTCCAGGCCGCGCTCGCATGGCTCGCGTGCACGACCGTCGCCCGGCACGACGTCGGCGACCACACGTTCTTCGTCGGTTCAGTCGACTCGATCGAGCTCGGCGACGAGGGGCGTGGCCTGAGCTACGTCCGCGGCTCGTTCGTGCCGGCGTGAGCGTCGACGCGGTCGTCTTCGACCTCGACGGGCTGCTGCTGGACAGCGAGCAGCTCTGGGACGAGGCGCGCGAGGAGCTGGCGCGCGAGCGCGGCGGCCGCTGGCACCCGGGGGCGCAGCGGGACATGATGGGCATGAGCTCGCCTGAGTGGTCGCGATACATGCACGACCGCATCGGGCTACGCGAGTCGCCGGAGGAGATCAACCAGCTCGTCGTCGAGCGGATGCTCGCGCTGTACGACAAGGAGCTGCCGCTGCTCCCGGGCGCGGTGGACGCGGTGAAGCGTCTGGGCGAGCGGTGGCCGCTCGGGCTCGCGTCCTCCTCGAACCGGGCGCTCATCGACCGGGTGCTGGAGCTTTCCGGGCTGGCGCGCTGGTTCCGGGTCACGGTCTCGTCAGAGGAGGTCGCGCGCGGCAAGCCGGCCCCGGACGTCTACCTGGAGGCCGCCCGGCGCCTGGGCGTCGACCCCGCGCGTGCAGCGGCCGTCGAGGACTCCCACAACGGCATCCGCGCAGCGCGGGCCGCCGGCATGGCCGTGATCGCCATCCCGAACGCGCAGTTCCCGCCGGGCGAGGAAGCGCTCGCCGAGGCCGATCTCGTGCTCGACTCACTCCGCGAGCTCACGCCCGAGGCGGTCGAGCAAGCCGCCGGCTCGTAACAGGGACAGTCCCTGTTAAGAGGCTGTTCGGTTCAGTCGGTGACGCGGCCGAGCAGCACGCAGCCGTTGTGGCCGCCCAGGCCCATCGCGTTCGACAGCGCCACGTCGACGCGCGCCTCGCGCGCTTCGTTCGGGACGTAGTCGAGGTCGCACTCGGGATCCGGCGTCTTGTAGTTCATGGTCGGCGGGATGACGCCGTGGTGGATCGCCAGCACACACATCATTGCCTCGATCGCGCCTGCCGCTCCGAAGCAGTGCCCGGTGACCGACTTCGTCGACGACACCGCGAGCTCGTACGCGTGGTCGCCGAAGACGTCCTTGATCGCCTTCGTCTCGGCCGCGTCGCCGAGTGGCGTGGAGGTGCCGTGCGCGTTGATGTAGTCGACCCGCTCGGGCTCGACGCCGGCGCGGCGTAGCGCGGCACGCATCATCTCCGCGACGCCCACCGAGTCGGGGTCGGGCGCGGCCATGTGGTACGCGTCGTTGGACGCGCCGTAGCCGAGCACCTCGGCGTAGATCGTCGCGCCGCGGGCGCGGGCGGCGTCCAGCTCCTCGAGCAAGAGGATGCACGCGCCCTCGCCGATGACGAACCCGGCGCGGGTCGCGTCGAACGGCCGTGACGCGCGCGGCGGGTACTCCTCCTCGGCGGCGAGCCCGCGCATGGCGCAGAAGCCGGCGAGGATCAGCGGGTGCATGGCCGCCTCGGTGCCGCCCGCGAGCACCGCGTCCGCGTCGCCGCGGCGGATCAGCTCGGCGCCCTCGCCGATGGCGTGCGAGCCGGTCGCGCAGGCGGACACGACCGCGTAGTTGGGGCCTCGGATCCCGAGCGAGATGGCCAGCTGGCCGCTGCCCGAGTCGACCAGGACGCTCGGCAGGAAGAACGGCGACACGCGATCGGGGCCGCGCTCCCGCATGACCTCTGCCTGCTCCATCATTCCGATGAACCCGCCGATCGCGGAGCCGAAGACGATCCCGACCCGCGACGGGTCGAACCCGTTCAGGCCCGCGTCGGCCAGCGCCTCGCTGCCGGCTGCGAGCCCGAAGAGCACATTGCGCTCGAGCCGGCGCGCCTCCTTCGGCGAGATGATGTCCGGCACCTCGAAGTCCTTGACCTCCGCCGCCACGCGCACGGGGAACCCGGAGGCGTCGAACGAGCGGATGAAGTCGATGCCGCTCTCGCCCGCCACGGCGGCGCGCCACGTGGACGGCGCATCGTTGCCGAGCGGCGTGACAGCTCCAAGCCCGGTGACGGCGACGCGGCGCATCGCGCCATTCTGGCCACCGGACACAAGGCTGCGCTGCGCCTACGTCTCGTGAACGACCTTCTCCGCGAGCGCGAGCTCCGCGAAGAGGTCCCAGTGCGCGTCGATCCAGGCGGCCATGCGCTCCTCCTCGGCGCGGTTGTCGCGGGCCACCTGTGCGGTCGCCTCGTCGCCCGCACGGACGGCCAACCGCTCGAGCAGCTGGTACGTCGCGATCTCCAGATGCTCGGTCGCATACGCGTCGCGTGCGCCGCGCGCCGCCTTCTCGCCGCGCGTGAGGTCGATGACGCTCTTCATCAACCCCGTGAGGAGCCCGCCCGCCTCGCGGACGAGCGACGGCGAGCGCCCGTAGACCTCGAGCCGCGCCTGCAGCCGGTCGATGTGCCGCTCGGTCTCGACCTTGTGCAGCCGCAGCGCCTCCCGCACCTCCTCGTCGTCCATCCCGTAGATCACGGAGTCGAGCACGCGCAGCACGGTCTGCTCCATCGCGATCGCCTCGTCGATCTGCTTGGCGAGCTCGCGCTCGAGCTCGGTCGTCGTCGTCATGGAAGCCTCCTCTGTCGAAATCGGCCGGAGCACGAAGCGACCGTACTCGCGGCCGGCGAGCGTCGCGCGCCCGGCGAAGCCGAGCCCGTCGGGCTCGAGCTCGTCGACGAGCGGCAGCCCGCGATAGACGAGCCGACGCCCCTCCACGTGGAAGGGCAACCGCACGCCGGCGAGCTCCGTGTAACCGGCGTCGCCGTCGATCTGCTTGCGCACGCCCACCATGGGCGGCAATGCCCCGCTGACGCGCTGCACGTCCCAGGTGCCGTCGAGCTCGCTCATGCGCATAGCCTTCCGACCGCATGCCGGGGCCAAACGTTCCCTTCCCGCCCATGGAGGCGGAGCTGGTGTCCGAGCTCCCCGCCGGCGAGGGCTGGCAGTACGAGCCGAAATGGGACGGCTTCCGCGGCGTGCTCGAGAACGACGGCGGCGAGCTCGCGCTGTGGTCGCGGAAGGAGCGGCCGCTGCTCCGCTACTTCCCCGAGCTGCGCCCCCTGGGCGACCTGCTCCCGCCCCACTCCGCGCTCGACGGCGAGATCGTCATCGCGCGGAACGGCGTGCTCGACTTCGACTCGATGCAGATGCGCCTCCACCCGGCCGAGAGCCGCGTCCGCAAGCTCTCCGCCGAGATCCCGGCCGACTTCATCGTCTTCGACGTGCTGCTCTGGGACGGCGAGCCGCTGCACAAGCTTCCGCTCGAGGAGCGCCGCGACTTCCTGGAGCGGGTCGGCAAGGGTTTTCATCTGTCCCCGTCCACGCGCGACCCGGACGTCGCCCGCGAGTGGCTCGAGACGTTCGAGGTTGCCGGCCTCGACGGCGTCATCGCCAAGCGGCTCGGCGTCCCGTACCACCCCGGAGCGCGCGACGCCGTCACGAAGGTGAAGCCGTTCAAGACGGCGGACTGCGTCGTCGTCGGCGTGCGCTGGAAGGCGAAGCCGAGCCACCTGGCGACGCTACTCCTCGGCCTTTACAACGACGAGGGCGAGATCGACTACGTGGGCTCGGCAGCCGTAGGCGCGAAGCGGCACGACGAGATTCTCGCGCGCGTCCAGCCGCTGCTCGAGGATGCACCGGAGCGCCGCTTCTCGGAGCCCAACCGCTGGGGCGGCGGCGAGCTCGAGCAGTCGCCGATCCGGCCGGAGCTCGTCGCCGAGGTGCGCTACGACAAGGTGCAGGGCAACCGCTTCCGCCACGGCTCGCGCCTCCTGCGCTTCCGCGAGGACAAGGACCCGCGCGAGTGCACGTGGCGCGAGGTGCGCCCGCCGCGCGGCCCGAACGACCCCACGTTCGAGTCGCTTCTGGCAGGGTGAGCGCCGTGCGCAGGGTCAACATCGCGAACCCTGATTTCCACTACGACGACGATGATCCCGAGGGCTTCCGCGTCGGGATGTTCCGCTTCGGCAAGCAGCTGGGCGCGGAGAAGACGGGCACGACCGTGTACGAGCTGCAGCCAGGCGAGCAGATCTGCCCGTACCACTACGAGTACCCGGAGGAGGAGTGGCTGATCGTGCTCCAGGGCCGGCCGACGCTGCGGCACCCCGAGGGCACGGCGACGCTCGACCCGTGGGACGTCGTGTTCTTCCCGCCGGGGCCTGACGGCGCGCACTCGGTCCGCAACGACACGGGCGAGACCGTCCGGGTGCTCATGTACTCGACGAACACGTACCCGGCGGCGGCCGTGTATCCCGACAGCGACAAGGTCGGCATCTGGACCGGCAACGAGGAC
Source organism: uncultured Thermoleophilia bacterium (assembly GCA_963710465.1). Lineage (GTDB taxonomy): Bacteria > Actinomycetota > Thermoleophilia > Gaiellales > Gaiellaceae > JACVRM01. The sequence continues at coordinate 152,149 of CAVQAQ010000034.1, read as the reverse complement.
GACAATGTCCTCGTCCGCCGGTCGAGCAAGGTCGGGTACTACGACGGCGAGGCCTGACGGGTACGGCGAGCTCCTGCTCGCGCATCTCGACGGCGAGGCGCGCAGCCAGGAGATCGTCGAGCGCGACGACGGCTACATCGAGGCGACCGGCGGCCCGGGCGCGTACTTCGCCCCCTTTCGCCGTTGGCCGGCACACCAGCGGAAGGCGGTGCGTTTCATGCGCGGCCGCGTGCTCGACGTCGGCGCCGGCGCGGGGCGCGTCGCCGTCGAACTGCAGGCGCGCGGCCAGGGCGTCGTGGCCATCGACGTGTCGCCGGGCGCGGTCGAGGTCTGCCGCCGGCGCGGCGTCCGCGACGCTCGGCGTGATGGCCTTCGAGGACGTCGACGAGACCGTCGGCCTCATCGACACCGTCGTGATGTTCGGCAACAACTTCGGGCTATTCGGCAGCGCCGCCAAGGCGGGCCGCATGCTCCGCCGTCTGCACCGCCTCACGAGCGCGCGGGGCCGGATCGTCGCCGAGACGCGCCACACCTTCTTGACCGACGACCCCGACCACCTCGGCTACCACGAGCGCAACCGCCGGCGTGGGCGCATGCCGGGCCAGCTCCGGCTGCGCGTCCGCTTTCGCCTCGCCGCGACGCCCTGGTTCGACTACCTGATCGTCTCGCCCGAAGAGCTGCGCGAGCTCGTCGCGGGCACCGGCTGGGAGGTCGCACGGCTGCTCGAGGGCGAGTCAGGCATGTACGTCGCCGTGCTCGACAAGGCCTAGCGCTTCTTCGCGCGGGAGGGCTGCACGCGCGGCGGCTCGTCCGGCATCTTCGGGAAGTTCGGCGGGTAAGGCGCCTCGCCCTCGCCGGCCGCCTCCTCCCGCTCGACCCACTCGAGCAGCACTCGCAGGTCGCTCACGGCATCGTCGATCCCTGCCTGCACGTCGCCGAGGCGGGCGAACCGCTCGAGCATCGTCGGGATCGTGAAGTCCTCGGTCTCGACGTCCGGGAGCTCGTCCCAGGTGACCGGCGCCGACACGGTGGCGTCCGGCCGCGCACGCACCGAATAGGCCGAAGCGATGGTGCGGTCGCGGGCGTTCTGGTTGTAGTCGATGAAGACCTTCTCCCCGCGCTCCTCTTTCCACCACGCGGTCGTGACGACGTCGGGGAGCCGCCGCTCGATCTCGCGCGCGAACGCCAGTGCGCAGCGGCGCACGACGCGGAACCCCCAGTTGGGCTCGATGCGGCAGAACACGTGGATGCCGCGGTTCCCGGAGGTCTTGGGCCAGCCGACGTAGCCGATCTCGTGGAGCACCTCATGCACGCACGCCGCCACGCGCTTGGCGTCCGCGAACGTCGTGCCGGGCTGCGGGTCGACGTCGATGCGCAGCTCGTCCGGGTGCTCGGTGTCGCGACGCCTCGACGGCCACGGGTGGAAGTCGATCGTGCCGAGGTTCGCCGCCCACGCGACCTGCGCGACCTCGGTGACGCAGAGCTCGTCCGCGTGCCGGCCGGACGGGAACGTGACGCGCGCGGTCTGGATCCAGTCGGGCGCGTGCGCCGGGACGCGCTTCTGGTAGATCGCCTCGTCCTCCGCGCCCCCGGGGTGGCGCTTCAGCTGGGTCGGCCGCTCGTACAGCGCCCGGACGATGCCCTCGTCGACGGCCACGTAGTACTGCACATGGTCGAGCTTGGTCAGCCCGGCAGTCCGGAAGTAGATCTTGTCCGGGTTGGTGACCTTGACGGTATGCCCGCCGATCTCGAGCTCGACGAAGGGCGACGCCATGCGCACGAAGTATCCTCAAAGCGTGCTGGAGGACCCGCAGCCGATGGCCGTCACGCTTGAGCCGCTCGACGACTACGTCGTCATCGAGCCGGTCGACGAGGAGACGGAGACGCGGGCCGGGCTGATCATCCCGGCATCCAGCGACACCGGCTGCCAGACGGGGATCATCACCGCCGTCGGCGCCGAGGCGCACGGCGTCGAGCCTGGCGACAAGGTGCTCTTCCCCAAGGGCGCCGGCTGGGACGTGCGGCTTGCGGGCAGCGCGGTGAAGATGATGCGCCGCGGCGAGCTGATTGCCCGCGTGAACGACTGAGCGCATAATCGACCGGTGGCAAAGCAGGCCGTTCGCCGGCGGCTCGCGACGATCTACTTCATCGACATCGTCGGCTCCACCGCGCTTGCCACAGGGCTGGGCGATGCGCGCTGGAACGCACTGCTCTCGCGGTTTCGCCGCCTCGTCCGCGCCGAGCTGAAGCGGTTCGGCGGCCGCGAGCAGGACACGGCCGGCGACGGGTTCTTCGCGACGTTCGGCGAGCCGGCGCAATCGCTGCGCGCGGCCGTCGCGGTCGCCGCTGCCGTGCAGGAGCTCGGCGTCGACATCCGCACGGGTCTCCACACGGGCGAGGTCGAGGAGATCGACGGCAAGCTCGGAGGGATCGCGGTGCACGTCGGCGCCCGCGTCATGGGGCTCGCGGGCGCGGCCGAAGTGCTGGTCACGAGCACGGTCCGCGACCTGGTCTCGGGCTCGGACGCCACGTTCGAGGACCGCGGAGTCCACGAGCTGAAGGGCGTCGAAGGAAGCCGCCAGATCTTCGCGCTCACGGCCGTCGAGATGCGCCTGCCCCAGCCGCTGTCGCCCGACGAGGCGGCGGAGCGGCTCGCCCACGTCGTGCCTGCGAGACTCTCGTCGCGCAGTCGCGTCCTCGTCGCGGCTGCCGCCGCGCTCGTCCTGGTCGCGATCGCGGGCGGCGGATGGCTGGCCTTCCGCGGCGGCGGCGCGTCCGCAGCCGAGGGGATCGATCTCCTACGAGTGGATACCCGTACCGACCTTGTGTCCACGCTGGTGCACGGCAAGCCCACCGGCAGCGGGCTCTACTCGAACCTCTGGTCGAGCGACGGGACGCTGTGGCAGATGCAAGGCCACTCCGACGGACGGCTCGTCGCCCGCGACATCCGCACGGGCGCGGCCGGCAAGACCATTCATCTCGGGGCCAATGCGTGCGGCTGCAAGGTCGCCTTCGGGTTCGGGTCGGTCTGGCTCGCGAAGCAGCGCACGACCCTCCGGGGCCCGCGAAGCGGCCAGACGGCCTGGACCGTCGAGCGGATCGACGCGCTGAGCGGACGGCAGCTCAAGACGTACACGCTCCCCGGCAGCGAGAGCGTCTCGACGATCGCGGCCGGCAACGGCGCCGTCTGGGTGCTCGAGCCGGACGCGCTCCTGCTGCGGATCGACCCCATTTCGAATCGCGTTACCGGCAGATGGCAGACCAACGCCGTCGAGACCACGATCCTCGTGCCGTTACGCGGCTACGAGTGGATCTGCGAGTGCACGGTCAACAAGATCATGCGCTTCGACGCCCGGACCGGCCGGTCGCGGACATTCTCCATCCCCGAGCAGGCGTACCTCATCGACGTGAGCGGGCCGAAGGTCTATCTGCTCGATCCGGAGCACGCAACGGTGACGCCGATGGATCCCGAGACGGGGAAGCTCGAGCCCCCGGTCGGCCTGTCCGGCGCGCCGCAGCAAGGAGTGATCGCGGACGGCGCCGCGTGGATCGCCGCCGGCCCCTATGTCGAGCGTGTCGGTGTGTCCGACAGCAAGAAAACCCTGATCGACATGCCGGGCGGCGTCTGGGCCGGAGGCATCGCTTCAGATCCGCGAACGCACTCGCTCTGGGTCGGAAACAGCCGCTTCCCGCCGCAGCAGTGAAGGCCGGCGTCGATCTCGGCGGTACGAAGATCCAGACCGTCGTGCTGCGCGACAAGGAGGTCGCGGGCAGCGCCCGCGCCATGACGCCGCGCACCGGCGAGGCGGGCGACGTCATCGACGCGATCTCGGGCACCGTCCGCGAGTCGTTGGCCGCGGCGGGCGGCGGCGACCTCGAGGGCGTCGGTATCGGCTCGCCGGGCGACGTCGATACAAACGCCGGCGTCGTCACGCTGGCCGCCAACGTGCCGGGCTTCGAGGGCCGCGTCGAGCTCGCGCGCCTCGTCTCCGAGCAGCTCGACGGCGTCCCGGTCGTGCTGGGCAACGACGTCAACCTTGCGGTCCTGGGGACGTGGCAGCGGGGCGCCGGCCGGCCGTACAAGAACCTGCTCGGCGTCTGGGCCGGCACCGGCGTCGGAGGCGGGCTCGTGCTCGACGGCCGGCTGTACACGGGCCGCGGCGCAGCCGGCGAGTTCGGCCACATGGTCGTCCGGCCGAACGGGCTGCGGTGCGGCTGCGGACGCCGCGGGTGCGTCGAGGCCTACGCCGGACGCGCGGCCATGGAACGGCAGGCGCACCGGCTCGTCAAGCGCGGCCAGAAGACGAGCCTGTTCAAGATCATGCAGCACCGCGGCCGGGACCGGCTGACCTCGGGAGTCTTCGCCAAGGCGCTCGAGGACGGCGACGCAATGGCGCAGAAGCTGATCCACCAGGCCGAGTGGGCTCTCGGTCTGGGCATCGCGTCGTCGCAGAACCTCCTCGACCTGGAGGCGGTGGTGATCAGCGGCGGGCTCGGCGACCGCCTCGGTGAGCCGTTCGTGAATCGCATCGTTGCGAACATGGCGCCACACCTGTTCATCCCTGAACACGCACCCGCGGTGATCGGCACCGGGCTCGGCGAGCTCTCGGGAGCGATCGGAGCGGCGGTGCTGGCGGGCGGATGATCCTCGATCACCGTACAGCTGATTCCCGTCGGCGCCACGCGCAGGATCGACGCGCCGGCGCCCGGCAACTGCCCGTTCTACCGCCGGCCGAGGGCGGCGGCCACGTGGCCGCCGCCCTCACGTCGCGTCAGCCGGCGTCGAGGGCGGCGATCCACTCGGCGTAGAGCGGGTCGACGACCCGGTACTTGCGGCCACCGGCGTCCTCGATGTCGGCGCTCTCGAGCAGCCGCTGCACGGCCGCGTTCGCTGCGCTCTTCTCGAGCTCCAGGCGCCTGAGAATGCCAGTGCGGTAGGCAGAGCCACCGCCCGCGACGATCGAGCGCAGCGTCTTCTGCGCCACGGTCGAGTGGTAGCCGCGCCACCGCGCGTCGAACTCCGGCTCCAGCTCGGCGAGGGCGGCGGCGTGCGCGTGCTCCCAGCGCTCGAGCGTCGCCGTCTCGCCCACGGCAACCTGCTCCCAGAGGTGGTAGGCGAGCATGATGGCGCGCTGGGGATGGCCCTGCGCCGTCTCGAGCAGCGGCCCGAGCGCCTCCCCCACTCCGCGCCCCGTCTGCGCGAATCGGTCGGCGATGGAACCGGCGATGTCCTCGTCGCGAAGCCGGCCCAGGCGCATCGGCACAGCCGATCCGTACAGCGGCCGGTCGCGGTTCTCGAACAGCTGCTTCATCAGCCCGGGCTCCGAGCCGGCGAAGACGTAGGACGCGACCTCGCCGTGGTGCTGGATGTGGCTCCGGATGAGCCCGTCGAGATCCGGGACGTTGCCGACGTCCTGGAACTCGTCTAGCGCGATGAATGCGCGGTAACCGCCCTGCTGGTCAAGCTTCGTCGGCAGGTCGAGCAACGTGTGCAACGCCGCGATGGGCTCGACCTTCGGATCGACCTGGATGCGGGCGCCGATGCCGTAGGCGCCGAGCGACAGCCCGAGCCCCGTGCGCTGGAGCAGCTCGTCGACGCGTGCGCGGAGCGAGCCCTTGAGCTGGCGCGCGTACGCACGCTCGAAGCGGATCGTGACGTCGGCGATGGACACGACGCGGTAGAGGTCGACCAGGACCGGGACGAGGCCCTGCTGATCCTCGCCGTCGCGGAGCGCGCGCTTGAGCAGGCTCGTCTTGCCGTACTTCCGCGGCGCGAACAGGCGGACATAGTGGCCGCCGACCGCGGCACGGAGGAGCTCGTGCGTCTCCTCGTCGCGGTCGAGAAGCTCCTCTGGCGCGATCGGGCGCGAGTAGACGAACGGGTTCGTGTCGACGATCACGTCCGCTGCCAACGTACCAGAAAGTACGTTGACAACGGACTGATCGCCTACTGCTCCCGGGTGCCTAATGCGGTGCCGGCGGCGGCCCCAGCCGCTGCCAGCTTCTGGGACAGAAGTCTCCGTGGCCGCGCTGGAGTCAACCACATCGAGTGGTGTTTTAGCTGCCGGGCTAGGCGCCGAGCTCGTCGAACGGGGTTCCGTCGTCGCAGCGACTCGCTCCGACGGGGCGGAGGCCCGCGCGAACCTCCGAGCGGCGGACGTAGTGGAGCAGCCCGCAGTCGATGCTCGTCGAGCGGGCGTTGAGCTGCTCGCACGGGACGGTGTGCGACGGCTCGCCGGCCTCGGCGGTTGCACACGGCCCGGGCCTTGACCAGGCCACTCCTGCGCGTCGATGGCACACAGCGACGCTAGGCCCGTTGCTGTAACCAGGCTTGGGCTGCGATCTGGACGACGTCCCAGGGACTGCCGAAGGGCGGCGTGTAGCTGAGGTCGAGGTCGTTGAGCTCGTCCACGCTCATCCCGTGGTGGAGCGCAGCCGCGGCGATGTCGATGCGTTTCGGCACCTGGCTGCCGAGGCGCCCGACGAGCTGCGCGCCGAGGAGCTTTCCAGTGGTGCGATCGCCGGTGATCCGCGCCGCAACGAGCTCGGCGCCGGGGTAGTAGGCCTTGTGGTCATACGCGCCCGTCTCCACCGTGAGCGGGTCGAACGCGGCGGCGCGGGCCTCATCGTCGCGCAGGCCTGTGCGCGCGACGGCCAGCTCGAAGACCTTCACCACCTGGGTTCCGAGCGAGCCTTCGAACCGCCGGTTGCCGCCGACGGCGTTCTCGCCCGCGACCCGGCCCTGTTTGTGCGCGGTCGTTCCGAGCGGCAGATAGGCGTCACGCTCGAGTAGACGGTGGTACGTCACGACGCAGTCGCCGGCCGCATAGACGTCGGGGACGGCCGTCTCCATCCGGCGGTTGACCCGTAGCGCGCCGCGCACGCCGGTTTCGATGCCGGCATCGCTTCCGAGCTGCGCGTCGGGCCTGACGCCCACGACCACGAGGACGATGTCGGACTCTGCGATCACCCCGTGCGCGCCGTTGACGACGAGGCCGGAGCCGTGCCGCTCGATCGAGCTAACCGTCGTGCCGACGAGGACGTCGAGGCCGTTTCGCTCCAGTTCCGCGCGAACGAGGACGCCCAGCTCGGGGTCGACGGTGGGAAGCACGGTTGGCAGCTGCTCGACGACCGTGACGGCAAGCCCGCGTGCGTGGAGCGCTTCCGCCATCTCGAGGCCGATGTAGCCGGCGCCGACGATGACGGCGCGCTGCGGCGATCCGGCGAGCGCACGGTCGAGCACGAGGCTGTCGCCCATGGTGTGCAGCTGGTAGACGCCGTCCGTCTCGAGCCCGGCGATGGGCGGGCGCACCGGTACCGCGCCGGTCGAGACGAGGAGCCTGTCGTAGCGCAAGTCGCGCTCGGGCCCTGCGCCATCGCGTGCGCTGGCGACGTGGGCCTGCGGGTCGATCTGCGTGGCCGTATGCCCCAGCAGCAACTCGATGCCGGCGTCCTCGAGCTCATCGGTCGAGCGATGCGCGAGCGATCGCCAGTCCGGGACATCACCCGACAGGAAATACGGGAGCCCGCAGATCGAGAAGTTCGGGTAGCGATCCGCCAGCACGACCGTGACGTCGACCGCCGGGTCGACCTCGCGTGCGCGGAGCGCTGCCGCGATCCCCGCGTCGCTGCCGCCGACGATGAGGAGATGAGTCAGGCGGCGTCCTCGATCGCCTGCGCCGGTTCCCGGATGAGCTGGTACGCGAGTGCGGCGAGAGCGGCGCCCGCCAACGGAGCCGCGATGTACAGCCAAAGGGCGTGCAGGTCTCCGCTGACGACCGCCGGTCCGATCGACCGGGCGGGGTTCATCGACGCGCCGGAGATCGGTCCGCCGAACATCGCGTCCAGCCCGACCGTGCCGCCGATCGCGATCGCCGCAGCCTCTCCGACGGCCAGGGTGTCGGTCGCGACCGCCATGATCACGAACATCAGAAAGAACGTCATGACGAGCTCCCAGAGGAACGACTGACCCTGAGAGCCGGACGGCAACGTCGCACCGACGTGCGCGATGTCGCCCAGCGAGCCACGCAGGATTGCGGCGGCGGCGAGGGCGCCGGCGAGCTGCGCGCCCCAGTAGCCGAGCAGGCGCGGCCACGGGAAGTGCCGGCTCAGCGCGAAGGCAAAGGTGACGGCCGGGTTGAAGTGCGCCCCGGAGATGTGGCCGACCGCGTAGATCATCGCCATGATCACGAGGCCGAAGGTGATCGCCACGCCGATATGTCCGAGCTCGCCGGTCTTCGCGTCGACCATGATCGCGCCGCACCCGGCGAAGACGAGCGCGAACGTGCCGATGAACTCGGCGGTCAGCCGCCGCAGCGACTCGTTCGTGACCGGCCGCTCGATCAGCGTTCCGGAAGCAGCTCGCCGATGAGCTTCTGGACGCGCTCGTCGATCTCGTCGCGGATCCGGCGAACGGTGCCGAGGTCCTCCCCGCTCGGGTCGTCGAGCTGCCAGTCCTCGTACTTCTTCCCCGGGTAGATCGGGCAGGCGTCGCCGCAACCCATGGTGATGACGACGTCCGCGGCACGTACGACCTCGTCTGTGAGCGGCTTCGGGAACTCCTCGCTCATGTCGACGCCGATCTCTTCGAGTGCGGCCACGGCGTTCGGGTTGATCTCGCCGGCGGGCGCGGATCCGGCGGAGCGGACGTGGACCTTGCCGCCCGAGCGGAGCTTGAGCAGGCCGGCGGCCATCTGGCTGCGGCCCGCGTTATGGACGCAGACGAAGAGCACTTCTGGCTGCTCCTTGCCGAGCAGCCCCTGGGCCTGCGCGAGCGCACGCAGCCGCTCCCGGCAGAAGCGGTTCGCAAGCACCGGCACGAAGACGTTGATCCGGGCCTCGCCGAGCAGGTCGGTGGACTCGGCCATGTAGCGGGCGATCGTCTCCTGCGAGAAAACCCCTGCGAACTCCTCGGCCAGACGGTCGGCGGCCTGGTTGATGTGGTACTGGGTGACGGGGTCGATCGCCTGCGGCATCGTCTGGCCTCCTCGGTATCGATGACGGTCGATGTCGTCGGCCCGGATGATGGCGGGGACATCGATCTCTGTCAATATCCGCCCATGTCGGGCAAAACCATCGCGGTGATCGCCCCGTCGTGCCCGCCGCTCCTTCAGGAACCGCTGGCGCCACAGGACGCGGAGCAACTCGGTGCGGCGTTGAAGGTCATCGCCGACCCCGCCCGGCTCCGTCTGCTCAGCCTCATCCAGGCGCAGCCCGGTCACGAGGCATGTGTGTGCCACCTGACGGAGCCGCTCGGCCTGAGCCAGCCCACGGTCAGCCACCATCTCAAGGTGCTGCTGCACGCCGGGCTGGTCGAGCGCGAGCAGCGCGGAAGCTGGGCCTACTTCCGCGTGCGCGAGGAACCGCTCGCCGTGCTCCGCGCACTGCTCGCCTGACGCCGGCGGCCGGCAGCTCAGGAGGGAATCGCCCAGCGCGCTACAATGAGCACGACCCGGCGGGGATGCCGCGGAGGCCTGACTCCTCTCTTCGACTCCCATTGCTCGCCGGGCATTCCGCGGGAGAGGGCGCATCGCGGCCCGATTCGCAGCACCAAAAGAGAGGAGCTCACATGATGCAGGACGCCGCAGTTGGCACGGTGCGGCCGGACGGTGCAGCCGAGCCTGGCGCACCGCTGAAGCACGCGCTCGGTGCACCGCGCGTGGAGGATCTGAACCAGCCGACCATGGTCTTCGGAACGTGCGAGTTGACGCTGTCGGAGCTACAAACCGGACGCCGCGCCGACCTGCTGGAATTGCTGATGCGTCACGGCGTCAAGCGGCTGACTGCAGAGCGGATCCTCGAGATCCACTGCGGTGACGGGGCCGACACCGGCCGTGCGAGGTCGCACCCGACTTCCCGAGGCGCCTCGAGCCTCCGCTAGTGGCCGCGCCGGCGGCCGCGCCGGTCAGCCGCCTGGATTGCCGTCGGCGCTCAGCGTCGACGGCTCGCCGCCCTGGGACGCGAACGTCTGCTCCCAGCCGACGTTTATGAGCATCGCGCCCACCTCGCGCACAGCGAGGGCGATCTCGAGCCCGATCTCGCGGATCGCCTCGGTTTCGCGCGCCGTCGACGAGTTCGCGCGCAGCGCCGCGAGCAGCGTCTCGAGCCGCTCGATCTCTTCGTAGTTGTGCTGCTCGGGAGTCCGGCTCACGCGAGCCGTGGTTCCTCTTGCGCCGGCGAGTCCGTCACGGACGGCTCGGAGTCGTCGGAAACGGGCAGCTCATCAGAAACGGTCAGCTCGTCGAACTCGTCCGCCGGCGGCACCCACGTCCCGTTCGCCTTGGCGAGACGTATCTCCGCCGCCTCACGCTTCCGTTCGAGCTTCAGCGCGCGCTTTTCCTTGACGGCGCGTTCGCGCGCATGCTTGGCCATGGTCTGTCGCTTCTTGGATGCGCTCATTCAACCCCTTTCGTTGGCCGGCCAGAGCGTCGGGCCCGGCCGGAGTTGAAGGGGCGCGCGCGGATGCGCACGCCCCCTACAGAAGGCCGGACTAGCCGACCGTAACGACGTTGGTCGCCACCGGCCCCTTGTCGGAGTCGGCGGGCTCGTACTCGACCTTCGCGCCCTCGGCAAGCGACTTGAAGCCCTCGCCGGACAGGTTGCTGAAGTGCACGAAGAGATCCTTGCCGCCGTCCTCGGGAGTGATGAACCCGAAGCCCTTGGCGTCGTTGAACCACTTGACGGTTCCAGTTGCCATAAAAACACCTCCTTCCCGCAAATCACGAACGCGTAAGGAGGCGATAAGCGCCCGAACTCGTCCTAACTAACTTACGAATCAGGGTATCAGCCGCGACGACCGGACCGCTTGATCAACCCCTCGCGGCGCGACCCTCACCTAGGAGAGCAGAGGGTCTTGCGACAAGGTGGCGTCAGGGCCGTTCCGGGAGGCGCAGCCACGCCGGGTACTTCTCGGGATGCTGCCGGCGGTCACGGTTGAACTCGGCAGCAGACGCGAAGCCCTCGGTGACGACGCGCTCGAGCGCGATGGTCGCGGTTGGATGCTCGCGCAGGTACTGCGCACCCTCCTCGGAGAGAAGGATTTCCTCCGAAGGGTCGCGCCGCTCATAGAGGTTGCTGCTCACGAGCGGACACGCTAGCGATTGGTACCAAGGCTCGCGCGCGCCGAGCGTGGTCATTCCTGCCCGAAGCAGCCGACGCACTCGATGCCGGTCGCTTCATCCGCGAGGTCATCCAAGACACGCGCAGCGACCAGCCAGATTGGCTAGTCGAGGTCGACCCTCCCAACCCTCGGTCGCCGTCACGTCGAGAGAGCGGTCGAGTGAGCCGCCCCAACCTGCGCCCTGGAGGTGGACCGGCAAACTAGGCGGGACAGCAGCTCGTTGCATTTATTACAACGGAGAAGGAGGGATTCGAACCCTCGAGGCAGGGATTACCCCACCTAACGCCTTAGCGCCAGCGACGTTCGGCAGGAGTCGCCACTTGTCGCCGATTCGGCTCGTTCAAGCCCTTATCTGGCGCGGTCGCCGCCCGACGTTCGCCGCCGTTCGCCGCCTGATCGTTCCAAAATCGTTCCACGCGGAGAGGCTCCCAGGACGGCGCGCGGGCGGAGCTTCAGTGGACGATCTGCCAGACCCGGTAGCCGTTCGCAAACCGGCGAACGAAGTAGACCCGCTGCGAAGCACTCTGCGCGGGCAGGCTCGCCCGGTCGAGGATGTAGACGACGACCGTGCGGCGCCACACTCGCACGCCGCAGTCGTACTTCGCCCCGCGTTTCTTTACCCGGCGAAGCCCTCGCTCAGGCGCCGGACCTTTCGGCGCCACGACGCACTGGGACGCGGATCTCGTTAGTCACCGCATCTGGATTCTCCCCTGGAGCTATGGCGCCGTTAATCGGGTCAGCCGCGGATCACTCGTGGGAGGTACGAGCCCGGCTTGGCGCCGACCGATGGGAGAGATGACCGCACACTCATCGTCCCCGGAGGTCCTCGATGGCATCCGTCGCCCCGTTCGTTGTTCCGCTGGTCCTCGGAGTCCTGTTTGCGTCGTACACGAGCAAGATCGCCGGCCGGAAGGGTCGAAACCCCGTCGCCTGGGGCACGTCGGCTTCGTCTTCGGCATCTTCGGCCTCGTTGGCGCCAATTTGGTCCCGGCCAAGCAACCCGTAGTCAGCTAGTGCGCACCGCGCTCGTCGCGCTCGTCGCAACTGCCGCCCTTCTCGCCACCCTCGCGCCGCCCGCTCGCGCCGACAGTGCTCGCGACGTCCGCACAGCGGTTGTAGCCGCGGCCGCCTACGCGGGCGACCACGGGGGGTCGTACGCCGGGATGACCGTCACCGCGCTTCGCCGCTGGGTCAACGTGAGGAACGTCAAGGTCGTCCGAGCCACGCGCCGCTCCTACTGCCTCCAGAGCATCAGCGGCCGCCGCGTCCACTTCGACGGTCCGAGCGGTCCACTGCGCTACGGCGCATGTGGGGTCCCCACCGACCCGCCCCAGGACGGCTTCCGCGCCCCGGCCTCCGCCGCCAAGCTCACCGAGAAGACGAACACCTGGCGCACGGTGGCCGCGCTCCCCGCACCGCAACCGCAGCAACGGTCCGAGCGGCAGCCCGCTCCGGCCGCGTCCGACCCGGGCGCCGACTACGACGCCGCCGTGATCGCGCAGACGAACGCGATCCGCAAGGCCCACGGTCTGGCTGCCCTGCAGGTGTCGGCCAAGCTGACGGCGGCGGCCGACCAGCACTCGGCCTCGATGGGCAAGTCCGGCTACTTCGCGCACGAGTCGGCTGACGGCTCGGCCTTCTGGAAGCGCCTCGAGCAGTACTACCCGCAGGGCAACGCGAGCTACTGGGCCGTCGGCGAGAACATCATCTACGACTCACCCGACCTGACCGTCCCCGACGCCATGACGGCCTGGATGAACAGCCCAGGCCACCGCGAGAACATCCTCTCGAGCGACTGGCGCGAGCTGGGCTGCGCCTCGGCGCACCTCGACTCCGCCGCGGGCGTCTACGCCGGCCGCAAGACGGTCATCATCACCTGCGACTTCGGCGTTCGCCGGTAGAAGCTACGCGGCTGCGCCGACGGCGCGCTGGCCGTAATCCCACAGTTCGAGCAACGCGCATTCCCCACAGCGCGGCTCGCGGGCGAGGCGGACGCTACGACCGTGGACGACGAACAGGATGTGGAGATCCCGGCGGTACCCGAGAGGAACGAGCTCCTGCCCGGCGTCGTGGCTCGAGCCGTACTCCCCGCGCAATCGGGAAGTCAGTGACATTGAAGCGCGTCGCCACGGTCGGCCGCAGACGACCGTAGAACCAGAAGGCTGACGTGGTCACGTTCGATTGACGGTAGCGACGCCGCTGGCGAGCGCAGCGGGCCGGCCGCAATCCGATGGCGTTCGGCGTTGACTTGATCTTGTAGACCACCCCGGTAACACGGGATGTCTGGAAGACCCCAGCGCGCGTGAGTGGATTCGCGCCCGCCCAGAAGATCGCCACCGACGCCTGGAGGTCGCACAGTCAGCTACGTCGAGACTGAGTGGCAGCAACACCTGCTCCCTCTTGTCACGACGTCTGGCTAGCAGAAGTGCCGCGACCCGACCTCTGGGCCGACGCCGAGTCGCCGCAAAGGACCCCACCGAACGCCCGCCGCTGAAGCGCGCGAGTCCGCTCATCCTGCTCGTCGCCGACGTAGTCGTGCACGTACACCCCGTACGTCGTCGCGAGATTGCTGTGCCCCATCGACCGGCTCAGCGTCCTGCTCGCCTGCTCACTGCGCATCGCGTCCTCCACCGCCGACGAGTAGATCTTCCGCAGGGAGTGCGGCGTCAGCTTCGGCAACCCCTCCACGTCCAGCCCTGCACGCTCGACAGCCGTTTCCAGCGCCCGGCCGACCGTGCGGTGATCCAGCGGCTGCCCCGTCCGCGTACACGCCACGAAGTCGCCCGGCAACGAGTGCGCCGACGCCAACCTCCACGCACGAAGCTCGCGCAGCGGCTCCTCGTACCACGGCAGCCGCCGGACAGCTGCCTCCGTCTTGGGCGCGGCCCGTTTCCCATCGCGGCCCAGCTGCTTGCGGACGTGCACAGCGCCAGTGTCGAACGACACGTCCGCCCACGTCAGCCCCAACGCCTCGCTGATCCTGAGCGTCGCCGAGCAGCATCAGCATGAAGGGCGCGACCCGGTACGCGACCGTCCGTCGCGGCTGAGCAGGCGCGCCATCTCGGGCGCCATCAGCAGCCGAACGCCGAATACCCCCTCCATCGCAAGGGCCTCGCGGCGGCGCTCGGCTCGCTCCCAATGACCGTAAACCTCGCTCGTCACCGCGAGCGAGGAGTGACCGAGGTGCCGGGACAGCCACGTGATCTGCCGGTCGCTCGAGGGCGCGCGTCGCGAACGTATGTCGAAACGAGTGGAACGTGCGCTTCTCTCCGGTCGGTCCGACCCTCGGGATACCGGCCCGCTTAAGCGCCGGGTACAGGCGGCGACGAAGGATCACCTGCGGGTTCAATGTACCCGGACGCGAGTCTCGCCCGGGAAGACGAGCGTTGTGTCGTCCGGCTGGCCGAGCTCCGCCCACCATCCGCCGATTAGATCGACGACGTCGCGGGTGATGTCGACGTCGCGACGCTCGTGGTTCTTCGGCCTGCCGAGTGTCCCGTCGCTGTAGCTATGACGTACGCGGATGACGGCTCCGATCAGGTCGACATCCCCCAGGTGAGCGCCAGCGGCTCACCGAGGCGCATGCCTGTCTTGCACTCCAGCGACCGTTCCAAAACCGTTCCAAAACGGCCGATCGCGGCCCCTCGTGCAAGCAACCGCCTCTCGCGGCTGGCACGAAAAAGGCCCGCTGAGCGGGCCTTTCAGCGGAGAAGGAGGGATTCGAACCCTCGAGGCAGGGATTACCCCACCTAACGCCTTAGCAGGGCGCCGCCTTCAGCCACTCGGCCACTTCTCCCTGGAGTCGCAGGATACCGCACCTCCTCGGCGGTCTCCGTTCGCCGCGCGCGAGGATCACCCTTCAGGGGGAGGCCTGTTTTCGAGCCCGGACGGACGGTGTGAGGGCCGGCCTCCCCCCTCATCCGGCATGGCACCTGGCGTCGCCCGTTTCGGTTGACCGAAGCGGGCTTCGTCACGTCTTGGGCCGGTACACGACCGGCGCGAGCGTGACCAAGACGGCCGGGACGACCGCCAGCAGCGGCACGACGCGCGCGAAGCCGGCGATGACCATCACGAGCGCGGCGACCGGCGTCAGCACCGAGCAGGTGAGTGCGAGGCGGCTGCGGAGAGGGAAGGCGTCGGCGGCGATCGAGCCCGCGCCGACGATGAAGAGCACGACCGCGAAGAGCCAGATGAGCGCGAAGACCTCGGGCTCGCCGACGACGAGCGCCGCGGCGAGCGCGCCGAGCGCGACGGCGATGCAGATCCCGCGCAGGATCGTCACGGGCCCGTGAGTGTCCCGCGGTGGCGGTCGAGGACGCGGCCGCGCTCGTCGACGAACGTGTACGTCACGCCCGTCGCATCCACCCGCACCTGCAGCGCGCCGTAGTCGAGCAGCGAGAAGGCGCCCGGCGTTGCGAGCGTGAAGCGTTCGTCGCCGGGCCCCTCGCCGCCGGTGCCGACCGTGAACATCAGGTTCCCGCCGATCAGCCGGCGCTCGTACCGGTGCAGGTGGCCCGCGATGACGGCGGCGACGTTCCGCTCGCGGAAGAGCCGGATGATCGGATTGCCCGGCTGGAGCGGGCGATGCACGACGACGAAGCGCACCCGCGGCCCGGGCCGTGACAGCTCGCGGTTCGCGAAGTCGTACGCGCTCTGATCCGCGGAAGTGACCCCGAGCAGGACGATCTGCACCGGTCCGTAGCGGACGGCGTAGCGGCCGCCCTCGCCGGGGAGATGGAGAGCCGACGTAACGGCCGCTCCGTTGCGCCAGAAGACGTCGTGCTCGCCGAACGTCGCCCAGAGCGGCGCGTTCGCCATCACGGGCGCGAGCGGCTTGAAGATGTTCCGGTCGAGGAGCTGCGGGAACGCGGCCAGGTAGCTGTTGTCGCCGGCCGTGACGACGAACGCCGGGCGCCCGGCGGCGAGCACGCGCCCGACCGCGTACTCGTGGTCGTTCCCGGAGCCGTAGTCGCCGATGGCGCCGAACTCGATCGGCTGCGAGAGCGTGCGAGGCGCGGTGGTGAAGCTGCCGGACGCGCTCGTCTTGCCCTCGACCGCGGCCGTCCACGCGTAGACGGTGGCGGGGCGCAGTCCGGTGAAGCGCCCGTTGCGCGCTGCGACCGGCGATCCCGTCGGGCTCACCGCGCGTAGCTCGACCGGCGCGCCGCCACGAGCAGTCCACGCGAGCGCCGCCGAGTCGGTCGAGACGGAGGTAAGGAACGGGCCGCGCTCGAACGGGCCCGAGCTCGGCCCGAGCAGGTACCGGTCCCAGTAAACGAAGACCGCGACGACCACGAGGACGAGCAACGCGCAGAGCATGCTCACGCCGATCAACGCGTACCGCAGGCGCCGAACTGAACCGGGAAGCGCGTCCACTCCCGACGTTATAGGCGCACGCGGCTTACCTGCCGCGCGCCCGCCTCACCGCCGCGCGGGCCCGCTGGACGGCGGCGGTCTCGGTTCCGCCGTCACGTGCGATCTGGTGTGCGAGCTCGTTCTCGGCCGTTAACACGTGCTCGGCCGTGCGGCGGCTCGGCTGCGAACGGACGAAGCTTCGAGCCGTCGAGCGCGGCCCCGAAAGCGCGTCGAGCTCGGCCGGAGTGACGACGCCGAGCGCCACCTCGGGGGCCATCAGCTCCCGCATCCACTCGCGCTCGATCGAGACGGTGCTCCGATAGACCCAGACGAAGACCGAAATGAGCACACTGGCGACGATCCCCGGCACGATCCACCCGAAGGTGCCGGCCCCTCCGATCGCCGCGCTAGCGTCCCACAGGCCGTGCATGAGCATCGCCGTCAGCATCAGGCCGGCGCCGAGCAATCGACGCGCGGGCACGTCAGGCCTGCCGATGAACCAGACGAGCCCGGCCCCGAACACGCCGGTGTACATCCAGTGCGACGGGATCGACGCGATCGTACGCACCACGATCGTCGTCCACGCCGCCCCGACGTCGCCGAAATCGTCGGCAGCGCCGATGAACGCGTAGCTGATGTCCTCGGTGATCTGGAAGCCAATCCCCACGAACGCACCCAGGATGAGCCCGTCGAACGGGCTGCGGATCAAGCGCGGCGCGAGCGTGAGCAGCAGGAGAACGCCTGCGCCTTTCGCAAGCTCCTCGTCGACCGGCGCCGCCAATGCCGCGCCCCAATCGAAGGCGAAGCTGCCTCCAAATGCCTTCGCGTACAGGCTGATCACGGCGTCGTTGCCGAGAAGCGCGAACGCGCCGATCGCTGCGACGGCGCCCCAGACGATCCCGGCAGCGGCGAGCCTGGGCGGGACGCTCGTGTAGCGGTCCTCGTAGTGGATGAACCACACGTACGCGGTCCCGAGCAGGCCGAAAGCGATGACGCCGCTGACGAGCGCACCGCTGTAGGCCGCTGCCGCGATCGAGATCTGGCCCCACACCTCAGCCGCTCCAACCACGACGAGCGCGCAGTAGACCCAGAAGGCCAGGTTGTGGGGCTGGACGAGACGGAACTCCTCGCCCCAGCCGGACTGCTCGATCGCGCGGCGGCGGTCTTCGGCGAGTGCGCTCACGACGCCGCTCGGATGCTCCGGATCATCGCGACAATGTCATCGCGGCGGCGCGCGATGGGGCCTGTCGGCCCGGCGACGACGACCTCGACGCCATCGGGAACCTCCGCCCCTTGTGCGGCTGACCCGTGCCGCCTGAACACGAAGGCGACGATCGTTCCCTGGCGCTCGACGCCCATGAAGTCCTCGGCGACTCCGACGGCGCCCTGGTCGGTCGTGACGTTGTAGCGGTCGGTCGTCGCGGCAGCGCTTCCACGCGTGTGCTCGAGATCGGCGTTGATCTCGTTGATCCGCGTGAGCAGGGCCGACGGCGTCCCGTCGAACGGGGCCGCGTGCACGTAGAAGCTCACGCCCTCGTCGATGAGCTGGGTCGTGGCCGTGCTGCCGACGGGCGAGCGCGTGTCGCCGACGAGCACACCCGTGGCGAGGTTCCAGCCCGGGCTCGGGACGAGCGTGATCCCGTTGGCGATCGCGGCGACATCGCCTGCGTGCACCTGCTCGTTGTACGGCGTTCGTCTGTCGATGTACGGGAGCACGACGCTTAGAAACACGGCGAACGCGAGGACGAGCAGCGCCGGTATGACCGTCTGGCGGTCGATCCCGGCGATCCGGCGTCTATCGGACGTGGCCGTTGACGTCGCCATGTCGCCGAATAGTCTCCTCCGCGGCGCTACCCTGTGCCGGCCTCGGAGGGGTGCCGGAGCGGCCGAACGGGGCGGTCTCGAAAACCGTTAGGGGTGCAAGCCCCTCGAGGGTTCAAATCCCTCCCCCTCCGCTTAGCCAAGCCACAAACGTCCAGAGCATGGGCGTGGCGATCGCGACTGCGGCCCTGGCGGCCGCGCTCGCGCCTGCGCCCACGCGGACACGACGAGGGTGATCCGGCTGATCTCGACTTCGACCACGCGAACGTCGTCGTCGACCGCGAGCCGCTCGGCGCCGTCAGCCGGGGTGACGTGATCGTCAGCTTCGACCGCCTTGCGAACGCCACGGGGCAATTCGGGCGGCCGACGGGGGCGAACGTCGGGCACGACCGCGGCCAGTTCCGCTATCTGTCGCCCACTCGGATGCGCATCGACGGCTGGACGACGCTCCCCGGTGGGCGCATGCACGTCCGCAGCATGGTACGGCCGGTGCGCGGCGACATCGTCGCGATCGACGTCGTCGGAGGAACAGGGGCATTTGCCGGCGCCCGCGGCACGGTCACCGTCACGCCGCACCCGACGACGGCGCGGACGCTCCTGGTGTACCGCGTGCGGCTCGCGTAGCCACAGCTCCATCGACGCGACATCGTCCACGCATGGAACCGCGGCGCCTCGACGTCGATCGTTGGCTGGTCCGCCAACGAGGAGGAGCCATGACCCAGCAGATCGCGCTCGTCTCGAAGACCACCGAGATCGGCCCGCGGGAGCTCTCCCGCGTCGCTGCCGCGCTGAACACGCAACTCGCCCGCGACTTCGGGCCTGCCTGGAACCTGGACGCAGCGGTCACGACCGCTCGGCGTGTCCCGCCAACCGCCTGGCCGCTGATCGTCACCGACGATGCGCCCGACGCCGGCGTCCACCTCGACGATCACGGCCGGCCGACGGCCCTCGTCGACTACGCCGACGACTGGACGACGGCCGCCAGCCACGAGCTGCTCGAGATGTGCGTCGACCCGTACGGCGACCGACTCGTGACCGCGCGCGCCGTCAAGCCCGGCCAGGGGCGCGTCGAGTACCTCGTCGAGATCTGCGACCCGTGCGAGGCGGTCGCCTACGAGATCGACGGCGTCGCCGTCTCCGACTTCTATACGCCCCGGTACTTCGACCCGGCCCCGCGCGCGGGCCTCCGCTACAGCCACACGGGCGCGATCACGCGTCCGCGCCAGGTGCTCCGCGGCGGCTACCTCAGCTGGCGGGTGCCCGGGACGGGCGAGTGGTGGCAGCAGCTCTGGCTCGACGGGCCGCGGCCGGTCTTCCGCAACCTCGGCGTGCTGGAGCTCGGCCGCCGTGCGGCGGCCGAGCTCTCCAGCTGAACGTCGCTAGGACGCGGGCGACGGCCCGAGGGTGGGACCGCCCCCGCCCTCGTACTCGCTCTCGATGCGCTCCAGCTCCTCCTCGGAGCCCATGCTGATGGGCCCCTTGAACCACTTCTTCGCCGAGATTACGTACCAGCCGCCGAACAGTAGGAACGCGACGCCGACGGCGAGCGGCGTGTAGTTGACGAGGTTCCAGTCAAAGCCCGTGTTCCACGGGATCCCGCCGTAGGCGAACGGCAGCATGAAGATGATCGAGATGAAGCAGATCCAGAGGATCGCGACCCAGTCGATCCACTTGTAGTGCCGGCCGAGGTGCCACGCCCCGCGCTGGAAGCGCTCGCCCGCCCTGAGCCGCAGGATGATCGGGAGCAGGAAGGCGATGTACAGGCCGATGACCGCGATCGCCGTCGAGGCCGCGTAGCCCACGTATCCGAACCACCAGGCCGGGAGCGGCGTCAGGAACGCGAGCACGACGATCGCCCACACCGTGTTGACCGGGATGCGGTCGCGCTTCGACACCTTGCGCCACCACTGATGCCCCGGGACGGCGCGGTCGCGCGAGAACGCGAACATCATCCGCGACGCCGACGTCGTCGACGCGATCGTGCAGAAGACCTGGGCGACGACGGCGATGAAGAGCAGGACCTCGGCCCAGCGCGTGCTCATCGACGTCTGCCAGATGTACGTGACGATGTAGGTGCCCGCGGCCGAGGCGGCGGAGTCGTTCGGCACCACGAACGTCACGGCGACCAGCAGGATGAACCCGAAGATCACCGACACCACGACCGACATGACCATGCCCCACGCTGCGCCGATCGAGGCGCTGCGCGTCTCCTCGCTCATGTGCGCGGAGGCGTCATAGCCCGTGATCGTGTACTGGGCCATCAGCAGGCCGGTCAGGAAGACGTAGAAGAAGATCAGCCCGGACGTCTTGCCGTCGCCGAAGCCGCTGTTGTTGATCGTCTGCCCGAAGACGTAGCCGACCGAGCGGTGATGGTCGGGCACGAACGTCGAGCACCACCACGATGAAGAGCACGCCGACCATGTGCCACCACGCGGAGAAGGCGTTGAGGGCCGCCGTGAACGGGACGCGCAGCATGTTGATCAGCCCGGCGCGCGAGCATGATGAACACGTAGGTCAGGTAGATCCAGTGGTACGTGTTGCCGTAGCTGCCGTCGGTCACGAGGTTCAGCCACGAGGTCATGAAGATGGCGCAGCCGAACCCGATCGCGGCGGTGACGGCGATCTGGCCGACGAGGTTGAACCAGCCGGTGAACCAGCCCCAGCCGGGGCTGCCGAGCTTCGACGACCAGTAGTAGAGGCCGCCGGCAGTCGGGTACGTGGAGGCGATCTCGCCGAGCGCGAGCGCCACGAAGATGCAGAAGCCGCCGACGATGAGCCAGCCCCACGTGATCGCAACCGGGCCGCCCTGGTTGAACGCGATCGCGTACGAGGTGAGGCACCCCGCGAGGATCGAGATGATCGTGAAGGAGATGGCGAAGTTCTGGAAGCCGCCCATGGAGCGGAACAGCTCCTGGGCGTAGCCCAACCGGTGTAGCTGGGCCTCGTCGTCCTCGTGGCGACCGGCAGTCGCAGGTCCAGTGCTCAAAGCCACCTCCGTTCGATCGTGGTCTTACGTTGCCGCTGGAAGCGGCGATTGACCCACGTTTGTGGTGTCTGTGTCAAACGCGAACCGCAGCGCCCTCCGGGTCGTAGAGCGGCTCGGCGGCGACCTCGCCCGCGACCCACTGGCCGAAGATCTCGATCTCGACCGGCCGCCCGGGCTCGGCGTCGCCCGCCGGGACGTACGCGTACGCGATCGAGCGCTCGACCGTGTAGCCGTAGCCGCCCGAGGTGACACGGCCCACGACCTGCCCGTCGATGCGCACGGGCTCCGAGCCGAGCGCGACCGAGCGCGGGTCGGCGAGCGTGATGCAGGCGAGCCGGCGCGGCGGATCCTCCTTCTGCGAGCAGCGCCTCGCGCCCGATGAAGCTCCTTGTCGAGCTTGACCGCGAAGCCGAGGCCGGCCTCCCAGGGCGTGTCGTCGGGCGTGATGTCCGCGCCCCACACGCGGTAGCCCTTCTCCAGCCGGCAGGAGTCGATCGCCCGGTAGCCGCCGGCGACCATGCCGTGCTCGCGGCCGGCCGCCCAGAGCTCGTCCCAGAGGCGGAGGCCGAACTCGCTCGGGCAGTACAGCTCCCAGCCGAGCTCGCCGACGTAGGTCACCCGCAGTGCCAGGCACGGGACGGGGCCGACGGCGATCTCGCGCGCGCGCATGTAGCGGAACGCGTCGTTCGACGAGATCCGCGGTCGTCAGCGGCTGGAGGATGTCGCGCGCCCGCGGCCCCCAGAGCCCGAAGCAGGCGAAGCGCGAGGTCGCGTCCTCGACGGTGACGTCCTCCGGGGCATGCGACCGGATCCAGGCCAGGTCGTGCTGCCCGAAGGCGGTGCCCGTCACGATCCAGAAGCGGTCCTCGGCGAGCCGCGTCACCGTGAAGTCGCACTCGATCCCGCCGCGCTCGTTCAGCATCGACGTGTACGTGATCGCGCCGACCTCGCGCGCGACGCGGTTGTCGCACAGCCGCTCGAGGAACTCGGCGGCGCCCTCGCCGCGGATCTCCATCTTCGCGAACGACGTCTCGTCGAAGAGCGCGGCCGTCTCGCGCGTCGCGCGGTGCTCGGCGCCGATCGCGGGCGACCAGAGCCGCCCTGCCCAGCCGCGCGGGCGCAGCGACTCGTCACCGGCGGCCGCGTTCGGCTCGAACCAGTTGGCCCGCTCCCAGCCGGACTTCTCGCCGAAGGCGGCGCCGAGCTCCTGCAGCCGCCCGTACGCAGGCGAGACGCGCAGCGGCCGCCCGGCCTCGCGCTCGTGGCCCGGGTACTTGACGTCGTAGTAGGTCGCGTAGACCTCGAAGGAGCGCGCGAGCGTGTACTCGCGGCTCGAGTAGTGGCGGCCGAAGCGGCGGGAGTCCATCTCCCAGACGTCGAGGCTCGGGATGCCCTCGGCGATCCACTCGGCGACGAGCCTGCCCATGCCGCCGGCGCCCGCGAGGCCGTGCGCGCAGAATCCGGCCGCCGTCCAGAAGCCGCGCACCTCGGTCGGGCCGAGGATGAACTCGCCGTCCGGCGTGAACGCCTCGGGGCCGTTCACGAGCCGCACGACGCCCGCGTCCGCGAGCGTCGGCACGCGCACGATCGCGTTCTCCATCAGCTCCTCGAAGCGGTCCCAGTCCTCCTCGAGCAGGCGGCCGTTGAAGTCGGCGGGGATGCCGTCGAGGCCCCAGGCGGCCGGGCGGCGCTCGTAGCCGCCCATGATCAGCCCGCCGGACTCGCCGCGGAAGTAGACGAGCAGCGAGGGGTCGCGCATCGTCGGCAGGTCGAGCGGCAGGCCGGCCGGCTCGGTGACGAGGTACTCGTGCGCGAAGGGGATCACGCGGCACGGTCACGCCCGCGAGCCGGCCGATCTCCGCCGCGAACATGCCCCCGGCGTTGACGACGACCTCCGTCTCGATCGAGCCGCGGTCGGTCTCGACACCGCGGACGCGGCCGCGGTCGACATCGATCGCGGTCACGCGGGTGTTCGTGTTGATCTCGGCGCCGCCACGCCGGGCGCCCTCGGCGAGCGCGAACGTCAGCTGGCTCGGGTCGATGTAGCCGTCGCTCGGCAGGTAGGCGGCACCGAGCACGCCGTCGGTCGTCATCGGCGGGAAGAGGCGCTGCGCCTCGTCGGCGGAGATCAGCTCGAGTGGCAGCCCGAACGTCTTCGCCCAGCCGGCCTGGCGGGTCAGCTCCTCCATGCGCTCGGCACTCGACGCGAGCCGCAGCGAGCCGACCTCGTGCCAGCCGGTCTCGAGGCCGACCTCGTCGCCGAGCGTGCGGTAGAGCTCGACCGAGCTCATCATCATCCGCGTCAGGCTGAGCGAGCCGCGCAGCTGGCCGACGAGGCCGGCGGAGTGGAAGGTCGAGCCGCTCGTCAGGTCCGCGCGCTCGACGAGAACGACGTCGTCCCAGCCGAGCTTCGTGAGCCAGTAGGCGATCGCGCACCCGCCGACGCCGCCGCCGATGACGACCACCCGGGCGGAAGTCTTCACGCGAGTGCCCGCCCGAACGCCGGGTCGGCCGCGGTGCGCGCGAGGCGCTCGAAGTGCTGGTCCGCGTAGCCGGCGAAGTCGAAGTCGAGCGCCGAGACCGCCTGCTGGACGACGCCCCACATCGCCTCGCGGAAGTCGGACATGAAGCGCATCAGCGTCAGGTGCGCGGCATCCTCGGCGCCGGCCGCGCCGAAGTACGCCTCGAGCAGCTCGCGGTCTGAGTCCAGCTCGTTGTTGACGGCGAAGTTGGCGAGGTCGAAGAAGCGGTCGCCCATGCCCGCGTACTCCCAGTCGACGATGCGGATGCCCTGGTCCGGAGACCGGATGAAGTTCGCGGTCAGCAGGTCGTTGTGGCACGGGCGCCGGGGCTGTGGGCCCAGGCGGCGCTCGATGCGCTTCGGCGGACTCGTTCGCCCCGGCGTAGGCGGCATGCGAGACCCCGTGCGCCGCCGCCGTGTCGCGGTACGCCTCGACGACGCGGAACGCGTCGAAGCGCGCCGGGAACGCCGGGCCGTCGTGGACGCGCCGAAGCAGGGACGCCACCTCCTGCAGCGTCCCCGGCTCACGCATGTCGTCGACCGCCGGTGCCCTCGATGAAACGCGTGACGAGCGACCCGTCGACGAAGGCGACGACCTCCGGCCCGACGCCGACCGCAGCCGCCGCGCGGGCGGCCGCCTCCTCCGCGTGCCGGTCGATGCCGAGCAGCTCGGTGCGCTCGCCGCCGATGCGCACCACGTACGCATCACCGCCGAGCGACACCTTGAAGTTGTGGTTCGTGATTCCGCCGCCGAGCGGCTCGACGTAGACCTCCCGCCCCGGCCAGACCCGCGCGGCGATCGCCTCGGCCCCCATCGAGCGATCCTACGGCCCGCCTTGACAGGGACAGTCCCTGTAAAGACCAGCCGCCGGTTCTTAACAGGGACTGTCCCTGTTAAGAGGCGGCGCGGTGGAACTGCGCGGCTCGCGTAGATTCATTTCATGCTGAGCCTCGACGAGCTCAAGGCCGACGTCGAGAGCGGCACGATCGACACGATCGTCGTCGCCTTCACCGACATGCAGGGGCGCCTGATGGGCAAGCGCGTCCAGGCGCAGTTCTTCGTCGAGGACTCGCTCGAGCAGGGCATCGAGGCGCTGCAACTACCTGCTCGCGCTCGAGATGGAGATGGATCCCGTCCCGGGCTACGCGCTCACGTCGTGGGAGCAGGGCTACGGCGACTTCCAGCTGCGGCCCGACCCCGCGACGCTGCGGCGCATCCCCTGGCTCGAGGCGACCGCGCTGATCCTCTGCGACGTCCACGGCCACGACGGCTCCGAGGTCGGCCCGTCGCCGCGGCAGGTGCTGCGCCGCCAGGTGCGCCGCGCCGAGGAGCTCGGCTTCACGCCCATGTTCGGCTCCGAGCTCGAGTTCTTCCTGCTCAAGGAGACCTACGCGGAGGCGCACGCCAAGCACTACCGCGACCTGACGCCGTCCGTGCCCTACATCCTCGACTACCACATCCTCGCCTCGACCTACGACGAGCCCTTCATCCGCCAGATCCGCAACGGCATGCAGGGCGCGGGCATCCCGGTCGAGACCTCGAAGGGCGAGGCGTGGCCCGGCCAGCACGAGATCAACTTCCGCTACTCGGACGCCCTCACGATGGCCGACAACCACGTCGTCTACAAGAACGGCGCCAAGGAGATCGCGCACCTGAACGGCTGCTCGATCACCTTCATGGCCAAGCCTGACCACACGTGGATCGGCAACTCGTGCCACATCCACTCGAGCCTCTGGCGCGGCGACGCAGCCGGCGTTCGAGGACCGCACGGTCTTCGACCGCTACCTCGCCGGGCAGATCGCGCTGCTCGGCGACCTCGCCGTGTTCATCGCGCCGACGATCAACTCGTACAAGCGCTTCACGGCCGGCAGCTGGGCGCCGACCACGCTCGCCTGGGGCTACGACAACCGCACCTGCGGGTTCCGGATCGTCGGCCACGGCCGGGCGCTGCGGACGGAGACGCGCATCCCGGGCGGCGACGCCAACCCGTATCTCGCCTTCGCCGCGCTGCTGGCCGCAGGGCTGTACGGGATCGAGCACGAGCCTGGAGCTCTCCCCGCCGCTCGAGGGCAACGCCTACGAGTCCGACGCCGAGCGCTTCCCGCACTCGCTGCGCGAAGGGATCGCGCGGCTCGAGCGCAGCGAGATCGCCCGCGAGGTGCTCGGCGACGAGGTGGTCGACCACTACCTGAACTACGCGCGCACGGAGCAGCGCCTCTTCGACGAGGTCGTGACCTCCTACGAGCGCGAGCGCATGTTCGAGCGCGGATGAGGCCGCTCATCGGGATCACCTCCTACGCCGAGGAGGTGCGCATGGGCGTCTGGCAGGAGGAGAGCGCGGTCATACCGCTCGCATACGTCCGCGCCGTCGAGCACGCCGGCGGGCGCCCGCTGGTTATCCCGCCGGTCGAGGAGGGCATCGAGGAGACGCTCGACGCACTCCACGGGATCATCTTCTCGGGCGGCGGCGACCTCGACCCCGCCACCTACGGCGCCGACCCGCACCCGGCGACCGACAAGCCGAAGCCCTGGCGCGACGGCCCCGAGCTGGCGATGCTCCGGGCGGCACTCGACCGCGACATGCCCGTGCTCGCCATCTGCCGCGGCTCGCAGCTCCTCAACGTCGCCCGCGGCGGCGACCTCGTGCAGCACCTGCCGGACGAGCTCGCGCACGAGCAGCACAAGGAGCAGCCCGGGTCCTTCTCCGAGCACGGCGTCGTCGATCGAGCCGGAGAGCCGGCTCGGCACGCTGCTCGGCGAGCACGCGCCAGTGAAGTCGCACCACCACCAGGGCATGGGCCGCATCGGCGACGGGCTGCGCCCGGTGGCCTGGGCGGAGGACGGCATCGTCGAGGGCCTCGAGGATCCTGGGAAGCGCTACGCGCTCGGCGTGCTCTGGCACCCGGAGGAAGGCGAGGACTTCGCGCTCTTCCAGGGGCTCGTGGACGAGGCGCGCGGGTACCGCGAGGCCGCCGCGTGACGACCGTCCTCAACCCGGCGACCGAGGAGACGATCGCCGAGGTGGCGGCCGCGAGCGCCGACGAGACAGACGCCGCGGTCGCGGCGGCAAGGGCCGCGTTCCCGGCCTGGCGCGCGGTGGCGCCGGGCGACCGCGGCAGGCTGCTCCGCCGCCTGTCGGCGCTCGTCGAGGAGCACGGTGAGGAGCTGGCCCGGCTCGAGAGTCGGAACGCGGGCAAGCCGATCTCGGACGCCCGCGGGGAGATCGGCATGGTCGCCGACGTCTTCCAGTTCTATGCGGGCGCGATCGACAAGCACCACGGCGAGACGATCCCCGTCGCGGGCGGCGTCGACCTCACCTTCCGCGAGCCGCTCGGCGTCGTTGGGCTGATCGTCCCCTGGAACTTCCCGCTCAACATCGCGAGCTGGAAGCTCGGCCCGGCGCTCGCGTGCGGCAACACGGTCGTGCTGAAGCCGGCCGAGCTGACGCCGCTGTCCGCGCTACGGCTGGCCGAGCTTGCGCTCGACGCGGGTATCCCGCAGGGCGTCCTGAACGTCGTTCCCGGCAAGGGCTCCGTCGTCGGCGAGCGCCTCGTCGAGCATCCCGACGTGGCCAAGATCGGGTTCACCGGCTCGACCGAGGTGGGCCGCCAGGTCATGCGCGGCGCCGCCGGGACGATCAAGCGCGTCACGCTCGAGCTCGGCGGCAAGTCGGCCAACGTCGTCTTCGCCGACGCCGACCTCGAGGCCGCCGCCGCCGGCGCGCCCTACGCCGTCTTCGGCAACGCCGGCCAGGACTGCTGCGCGCGGTCGCGCATCCTCGTCGAGCGCTCTGCCTACGACCGCTTCGTCGAGCTGCTCGTCGGCGCCACGGCCGGCGTGCGTGTCGGCGACCCGGAGGACGACGCGACCGAGATGGGCCCGCTCGATCTCCGCCGCGCAGCGCGAGCAGGTCGTCCTCGTTCGTCGACGGCAACGTGCTCTTCCGCGGCGAGGCGCCCGGCGGCCGCGGCTTCTGGTTCCCGCCCACGCTCGTCGAGGCGTCCAACGGCGACCGCGTCGCGCGCGAGGAGGTGTTCGGGCCGGTCGCCGCCGTGATCCCCTTCGCCGACGAGGAGGAGGCCGTCCGGCTCGCCAACGACACGCCGTACGGGCTCTCCGGGTCGGTCTGGACGCGGGACGTCGGGCGCGCGATGCGGGTCGTCCGCGCGATCGAGACGGGCGTCCTCTCGATCAACTCGAACACGTCGGTGCGCGTGTCGACGCCCTTCGGCGGCTTCAAGCAGTCCGGCTTCGGCCGCGAGCTGGGGATGCACGCCATGGACGGCTACTCCGAGATCAAGAACGTGTACATCGCCGCCAGACCTGATGGGCCGGCTCGAAGGCAAGGTCGTCGTGATCACCGGCGCCGGCTCGGGCATGGGCCGCGAGGCGGCGCTCGTGTTCTCGGCCGAGGGCGCGTCGGTCTGCGTCGCAGACGTGGACGACTACGCGGCGGCGAAGACGGCAGGCGAGGCACGCGAGGCGTTCCCCTTCACCGTCGACGTCTCCGACGCGGAGAGTGTCCGCGGGATGTACGCGGCCACCGCCGAGCGCTACGGCGGCATCGACGTCCTCTACAACAACGCGGGCATCTCGCCCGCCGACGACGACTCGATCCTCGAGACCGAGGAGGAGGCCTGGGACCGCGTGCAGGCGGTGAACACGAAGGGCGTCTACCTCTGCTGCCGCTACGGCATCCCGTACCTGCTCGACCGCGGCGGCGGCTCGGTGATCAACGTGGCGTCGTTCGTGGCGCTGGTGGGGGCGGCGACCTCGCAGATCTCGTACACCGCCTCCAAGGGCGCCGTGCTGTCGCTGAGCCGCGAGCTCGGCGTGCAGTTCGCGCGTCAGGGCGTGCGCGTCAACGCGCTGTGCCCGGGACCGGTCGAGACGCCCCTGCTGCTGCGGATCTTCGGTGACGATCCGGCCGCATACGAGCGGCGGCGAATCCACCTGCCGATGGGCAGGCTCGCGAAGCCGCGCGAGATCGTCGACGCGGCGCTGTTCCTGGCGAGCGACGAGTCGTCGTACGTGAACGCGGCGACGTTCCTCGTCGACGGCGGGCTCACCGCCGCCTACGTCACGCCCGATTCGTAGCCGAGAGTGAACGTGTTAGGGGTTCAGTCCCAGTCGACGCCGAGGTAGGTGTCGCCGTGCCGTTCGTCTCCGAACTCGCGCTCCGCACACTCGGGGCACAGCACGACCACCGTCTCGGTGTCGTCGTCCTCGAGCCCCAGCAGCGCACGCCAGCCGCGTGCCTTGCCCGTGGACTCGATCTTGCATTCGGCGCACTCGAGCATCTCATTCGGCATCGTACGCCTCTCGGCGGCCGGTCTTGATCCCTGATACGAGGGAAATTCGACGCAGTGTCAATCCGTGCGGGAGCGCGGCGGCGGCGCGGGCTGCGGCCGCATCGCCGAGCGCCGTCGTCCCGGTCGCGAGCGCGACAGTCTTTCCGTTCGCGGCGACGATCTTGGTGTTCGCGATCGCGAGGTTCCGGCCCGCGTGGACGACCGTGGCCGTGGCAGTCAGGTCCGTTCCGTCCGGGAAGACCGGCCGGATGACGTTCAGCTTCATGTCGAGCGCGGCGAACGGCGTTCCGACCTCGGCGACCGACTGAACGGCGGCCGACCCGGCAGACGCGGCGAGCAGCGCGAGCATCCCGCCGAAGACCGTCCCCATCTCGTTCGTCGTCCACGGTCCCGCCGGGAGCACGAAGGTCACGCGGCCCTCGTCGGCGGCGGTGAGGCGCATGCCGGTGAGGTGGTCGATCGGCGGCCGCGGCAGCTCGCCCGCGAGCTGGCGGCGCAACAGGTCGACGCCGCTCGTTGCTGTGATCGCGTCGGCGGTCAGGGTGCCGCCGGCGACCGGGCGCAGGTAGGGATCGGGCGTCTCGTCGGGCGGCACGCCGACGGGCTCGGTCGGCGGGTTGACGCCGTCGAGATCGAGCGCCGGGAGGATGAAGCCGCGCGACGTGCCGTGGGCGAGCAGCCGGCCGTCGCCTGCCCGGACGAACACCTCGGCCAGCCCCGTCGTCGCGTCGACGTGGATGACGCGCCCCTCGGCCCGCAGCTCGTCGCCGAGCGACGCGGTGCCGAGGAACGTGAACGAGACCTCGGCGGTCGTCGCCGGTGTCGCGGGCGGCAGCGTCGAGATCACCGACGAGAGCAGCGGCGCGTCCGCCAGGAAGGCGAGCACACCCGGGTGCAGCGTCCCCTTCGGCCCGACCACCCAGCCGGTGACCGGCATCGAGTAGACGACGCGCCCCTCATCCGCCTCGGCGAGCGTCCGCCCTGTGAGACGCGCCACCGGCGGCGCCGGTGCGCGCCCGTCGAGGAACGAGCGCAGCTGCTCGAGCCCTGGCAGGGCCAGGATCGCCGGGGTCGGCGGGAGCGCCGCGGACCGGTTCCTGCCAGATCTCCATGACGTGCAGAGACCCTATGGCTTGGCACGTGGGACAGCCCCCGCGTCACCGGGACAGCCCTGGCTATCATCGCGCGGCTCGGAGAGGTGTCCGAGTGGCCTAAGGAGCGCGACTGGAAATCGCGTACCTGCCGAAAGGTGGGTCGCGGGTTCAAATCCCGCCCTCTCCGTCAGGCGCCCGGGGGAACCACGGTTCCCCCGCCGCGCTACCCGTGCGTGGACGTGTAGACGAACGCTACGAGGTCGTCGATCTGCTTCGGCGACAGCTGCGTGCCGAAGTTCTCGGGCATGACGCCCTTGGGGTAGCCGGGCGCGATGAAGGCGTTCGGGTCGACGATCGACGTGTGGATGAACGCGGCGTCCTTGTCCTTGAGGGTCTGGTCGAGATTTGGCCCGACCGTCCCCGTCGCGTTGGCGGCCGTGAGCGTGTGGCACGCCGCGCACCCGGACGAGGTGAAGACCGCCTTGCCGGCGGCCGCATCGCCCGCAGGCGGTGCGCTCGTCGTGGTCGGGGTCGTCGTCGTGGTGGATGTCGACGGCTCGGCCGCCTTCGACTCGGCGGCGAACTTCTCGACGGCGGCGAGTTGCGCGATCGTCAGGAGTGCGACGACACCGAGGAAGAGGCCGAGGCGCTTGCCCGGGTAGTTCGGGTTCCAGCGCGGGAACACGAACGACGACAGGAGTGCGAACGCGATGAAGATGAGCGCGACAATGCCGAGCCCGATCTCGTGTCCAGTCGAGAGCGCGAGCAGCACGGGTGCGGAAACTACCAGGGCTGTCGGGCCCGTTGCGTCAAGCCGATGCCTCCTGTACGACTCAACTCCATCAAGGCAATCGGGAGGGAAAACCACATGAGACGCATGCTTGTCGTCGGGGTCGTCCTGGCCGTGGGGCTGGTGCTGGCCGTACCCGCCTTCGCGGCGCCGCCAACCCCGACCGAGAAAAAGCTTCAGGCCGAGGTCACTGCGCTGCAGAAGAAGCTGCCGGCGATGCAGAAGCAGATCACGACCCTGCAGAAGCAGGTCAAGACGCTCACGAACGTCCTGTCCGCAGAGATCGACTACAGCATCTGCTCGAACGCGGTCACTGCGGACGCGCTGCAGCAGACATGGGCCACGCTGAACATCTCCTCGACGGGCGCGATCTTCGGCGTGGCCGAGTCGCCCGTGAACGACGTCGGCAGCTGCACGTCGTGGAAGATCACGCGCGCGGCCGCCGGAGTGCCGAACCTGACCATCTTCAAGGCGCTGATCGCGCTCTGGAGCTAGGGGCACAACGGGGCGGCCGCGCATCAGCGGCCGCCTCGTAGCCCGATTCCGTTTCGCACCCCCGCGATGTCCACTCTTCAGGGAGGGCGCTCGCACGCGGGGAGAAGTTTCGTGCCCACAGGACGGCGCGCCCGCCCCGGTTTCTTCCGCGCGATACTCGGGCCGTGAAGATCGCTCGCCCTCCTGCGCGACGCTGGCGGCGCCGACGTTCCACGCGCGCGTCGACGCCGGTCCCTGCCGCATACCACCTGACCTCGTGGCATCCGGGGTGCCCGGTCGCCCGCAGCGACCTCCGGCTCGTGACCGTGACGCACTGGGGCTTCGACCGGCGCGCGCACACCGGAAGCTCCTCGTCGCGGAACGGGCTGCGCCGGCGATCGTCGGCGCGCTGCGCAGCCTGTTCGCCGCGCGGTTCCCGATCCGCCGGATGCAGCTCGTCGAGCGCTACGGCGCGGACGACCGCCGCTCGATGGCCGCCGACAACACGTCGGCGTTCAACTGCCGCCGCGTCGAGGGCAGCACCTCGTGGTCGGCCCACGCGTACGGGCTCGCGATCGACATCAACCCGCTCGAGAACCCGTACGTCCGCCACGGTCAGGTGCTGCCGCCGGGCGGGCGGGCGTTCCTCGACCGCAGGCGATGGCGCCCCGGGATGATCCACGCCGGCGACGCCGTCGTGCGGGCGTTCGCGGCGGTCGGCTGGCCGTGGGGCGGCCGCTGGCAGGAGCCGCGCGACTACCAGCACTTCTCGGCGACCGGCGGCTAGCTCGTCTTGGCGAAGCGGTGCACGGCCTCGAGCAGCTCGTCCGTCTTCCGCTTCGCCTCGGCCTCGTCGCCGGACGCCAGCGCGCCCGCGACGCAGTGGGTCACGTGCTGGTCGAGGATGCGGAAAGCGAGGCTTTCGAGCGCGGTCGAGACGGCGCCGATCTGGGTGAGGATGTCGATGCAGTAGCGGTCGTCTTCGACCATGCGCTCGATGCCGCGCACCTGGCCCTCGATGCGGTGCAGGCGCTTGATCAGCGCGTCCTTGTCGGCGTGGTAGCCGTAGTGGGCCGGCTCGGCGGCGACGGTCATGCGAGTCCTTCCGTTCGGGCGCTGCGAAACCGCCGCAGGCGCAGGCTGTTGGTGACGACGAAGAGGCTGGAGCCCGCCATCGCGGCGGCGGCGATGACCGGGTCGAGGAGGCCGGCTGCGGCCAGCGGCAGGGCGGCCACGTTGTAGGCGAAGGCCCAGAAGAGATTTCCCTTGATCGTGCGGAGCGTGCGGCGCGAGAGCCGGATCGCGTCTGCGGCCGCGCGCAGGTCGCCGGAGACGAGGGTCAGGTCGCTCGCCTCGATCGCGACATCCGTGCCTGTGCCCAGCGCGAGGCCGAGGTCGGCCTGTGCCAGCGCGGGCGCGTCGTTGACACCGTCGCCGACCATCGCGACGACCTCGCCCTCGGCCTGGAGGCGCCGGACCTCGTCCGCCTTGCCGCCCGGGAGCACCTCGGCCTGGACGCGGTCGATGCCGACCTCGGCCGCGACACGCTCGGCGGGCTCGCGCGCGTCCCCGGTGAGCAGCACGGGCGCGAGCCCGAGCCGCCGCAGCTCGGTGACCGCCTCGGCGCTGGTCGGCTTGACCCGGTCGCGAACGACGAGCGTGGCGCGCGGCTCGCCGTCCCAGGAGACGGTCACCGCGCCGTCGCGGCGGCCGACCTCCACGAGGTGGCCGTCGACCCGGCCGGTTACGCCGGAGCCTGGGAGGTTGCGGAAGCCCTCGACCGCGGGCAGCGTCCCGACCTCCGCGCGGCCCGCGGCGGCGACGGCGTGGGCCACGGGGTGCTCGCTCGCCGCCTCGACCGCGCCGGCGAGGCGCAGAACGTCGCCACGGCTCGCGCCGTTCAGCAGGCGCACGTCGACGAGCTCGAGCGCGCCCTCGGTGAGGGTGCCGGTCTTGTCCAGTACGACCGTGGTGATGCGCCGCGTCTGCTCGAGCACCTCGGGGCCGCGGATGAGGATGCCGAGCTGCGCGCCGCGGCCCGTCCCCACCATCAGCGCCATCGGCGTCGCCAACCCAGCGCGCAGGGACAGGCGATGATCAGCACGGCGACCGCGGCGGCGAATGCCGTCGACGCGTCCGCGCCCGCGATCAGCCAGCCGGCGAGGGTCGCGAGCGAGAGCACGATCACGAGCGGCACGAACACCGCGGACACCCGGTCGGCGAGCCGCTGAACCGGAGCCTTGCCCGCCTGCGCCTGCTCGACGAGCCGGGCGATCTGCGCCAGCGCCGTCTCGGCGCCGACCCGGGTCGCGCGCACGACGAGCCGCCCGTACGTGTTGATAGTCGCACCGGCCACCTCGCTCCCGGGCGACACATCGACCGGCACCGGCTCGCCGGTCAGCAGCGAGTGGTCGACGGCCGAGTCGCCCTCCTCGACGACGCCGTCGGTCGCGATCTTCTCCCCGGGGCGGACGACGAAGCGGTCGCCGACGGCCAGGCGGTCGACGGGAACGAGCACCTCCTCGCGCCCGCGCAGGACGCGTGCCTCCTTCGCGCCGAGCTCGAGCAGCGCGCGCATCGCGTCGCCGCTGCGCCGCCTGGCGCGCAGCTCCAGGTACCGGCCGAGCAGGATCAGCGTCGTGATGGCGGCGGCGACCTCGAAGTAGGTGTCGGTGTCGATGCCGCCGACGAGCACGACCGCCGACCACGTCCAGGCGGCGAGCGTGCCGAGCGAGATCAGCGTGTCCATCCCGGCCGCGCGGTGGCGAGCGCTCGCAAGCGCCGAGCGGTGGAACTCGGCGCCGGCCCAGAAGACGACGGGGGTCGACAGGGCGAGCGCGACCCACTCCCAGCCCGCAAACCGCGCCGCGGGCACCATGGCGAGGACGGCCAGCGGGATGCTGAGCGCGACGGCCACGATTAGGCGCCGGCGCAGCGGCGCAAGCCGGTCGGGCGGCGCCGCGGCAAGCGGTGTCCGCTCCCGTGCGCCGTAGCCGATCGACTCGACGGCCCCGACGAGCTCGTCGACCGACGCGCGTTCGGGGTCAAAGGCGACCGCCGCGCGCTCGGTGGCGAAGTTGACGGTCGCCTCGACGCCGTCGAGGCGGTTGAGCGCCCGCTCGATGCCGGCCGCGCACGAGGCGCAGCTCATGCCGTCGAGCTCGAGCTCGAGCTGAGTCATACCCCCTTAGGGTATCGCATCCAGCCGGTCGTGAACAGCCTCGAGGTCGCGGACGACGTTGACGACGGCCTCCCGGCACCAGTCGAGGAACTCGTCGCCGGCCTCGGCCGTGGATTCGGTCGGGCTCCCCCACACGCCGCCGCCCTCGGCCGTCGCGGCGTGGAAGGAGCCGGGCCGGGCGAACATCGCGGCGTCGAGCACGGTGTACGGGCTCGTGTGCAGCTCGCCGAACTCGGGCGTGAAGTCGCGCGCGTGCTCCATGTCGCAGAGGGCGGGATCGATGGCCAGGATGGCAGAGGTCTCGCCGACGTTCGCGTGGATGCCGACGTCCGGGCCGAGGTAGCGGGCGACGCGGTCGGGCGGCAGGCCGAGCCAGTAGGCGAACGGGTATACGCGCGTCTCCTCGGGAAGCTCGTGCGCGAAGTCGCCGGCGGCGTATTGCATCGCCCAGGTGTTCACGTAATGGCCGTTCAGCAGCACGATGCGGCGGAACCCGGCCTCCGCGAGGGTCACGGCGACATCGCGGAGTAGGGCCGTGAAGGTCGAGAGGCGCAGATACGCGAGCCCGGCCGCGCCGCGGTGGTCGCCGGCGAGCCCGAACGGGACGGGCGGGCCGACGAGGGCGTCGAGCTCGGCCGCGGCGCGCCGCGCAACCTCGGTCGGGATGTAGACGTCGGTCCAGAGCGGCCCGTGGTCGCCGTGATCCTCCGTCGAGCCAACCGGGACGATCACGGTCCGCCCGCCGCGCTCGAGGTACTCGCGCACCTGGAGGTTGGTCATCTCCGGCATATACGTGGGTCCGGGGTACGTCACGGGTTCTCCTTCCGGGGAGCGTTGTAGGTTCTGCCGCGTGATCCGGTTCCTCGTTCGCACGGCGGTGATGCTGGTCGCGAACGCGATCGGGCTGATCGTCGCGGCCCTGATTCTCGGGGACGTGAAGATCAACGTGACGGGCTTCCTCGAGGCGCTCGTGGTCTTCACGATCGCGCTGGCCCTGGTCACGCCGTTCCTCGAGTCGCAGTTCCACGGCGCCGGCGATCGCATCCGCTCGACGGGCGCCGCCCTGCTGGCGACGCTCGCCTCGCTGGTGATCACCGACCTGATCTCGAACGGCTTCACGATCGACGGCGTCGGCGCCTGGTTCGCCGCCACGTTCATCGTCTGGATCACGACCGTCGTCGCCTGGTTCCTCGCCCCGTTCTTCGGGCTGAGGCGGTACCTCGAAAGGCGCGACGAGCGGCGGTGATGGGCGAGCACGAGGTTCTGCCGCACGGCGATCCTGTCGCGATCGGGTTGACGCGGGCGATCCACGGCGGTGAGTTGGATGCTCTCCGGCGCCTGGTGGACGAGCGACCGGAACTGGCGACGGTTCACATGATCGGGCGGAAGGGCCTGGAAGGCGGCTGGAGGACTCCGCTGCACGCGGCCACCGACTGGCCCGGCTATTTTCCGGCCGCTCCAGCCGCAGTCGCGCTGCTTCTCGACGCAGGAGCTGACCCGAACGACGACACCGGCGGTGACAGCCCGGAGACGCCGCTGCACTGGGCGGCGAGCACCGACGACGTGGACGTCGCCGTCGTGCTCGTCGACCGTGGCGCGGACCTCGAGACCCCCGGCGGGTCGATCGGTACCCCACTCGACAACGCCATCGGCTACGGCTGCTGGCATGTCGCGCGGCTCCTCGTCGCGCGTGGCGCGGCCCTCGACGCGCTCTGGCACGCGGCAGCCCTCGGACGGCTCGACCGGGTCGAGGAGCTGCTCGCGGCGAACCCGCCGCCCACCGAGGAGGATGTGAACAACGCGTTCTGGCAGGCGTGCCACGGCGGGCAGCGACGGGCAGCCGAACGGCTGCTCGCCGCCGGCGCGGACATCAACGCAGCTCCGGATTACGCCGGCAACAAAACTGCGCTCGACCAGACTGTGAGTCCCGACACCCGCCGCGAGCTCCTCGCAGGCTGGCTGCGCGAGGCGGGCGCGACGTCCGGCGACGGGGGCTGATCCTTCGTCTCCGCTCGCCTCCACGGTTTGCGCGATGGGCGCGGCTGGGATCGAACCAGCGACCTCCCGCGTGTGAAGCGGGCGCTCTCCCGCTGAGCTACGCGCCCAGAGCCCGCTGAGTGTAGCCCGGCCGGCCTACAGGTAAATCGAATGGCACTGCTTCTGCAGCGAGGTCGGGGTCGTGTCGCCTTTGAGGTCGCTGGCCGCGCACGTGATGCTGAACACCTGGCCGGAACGGTTGTCGTTGAGCGTCAGCGTGACGCGCTTCACCGCGTCCAGATCGGGGTCGTTCGCGAGCTGGTCGAAGACGGGGACGGAGAGCAGGAAGCCCTCGTAGTTGCTGTGCAGCGGCGTCGGGACGATGACCGTGCACGTGTTCTTGGCGTCACAGTTGACGCGCCCCTTGCCGAGCCTCCCGACGGCGGTGCGCAGCGTGGCTTCGGGCGCGGGGGCGGACTTGCCCGAGCCGCCGCAGCCGGCGAGGGTCACGAACAGCAGAGCGAGGGCGGCCCATCTCATCGCAAGCTCACCGCCAGCACGTTGCTCGTCACTCCGGCGAGCGTCGAGCTCGCGCAGCCGGCCGGCGCGTCCGCCGTCCGCGCCGTCCGCCCACCGCAGCGGGCAAGCCGCGACGGAAGGCGCGCCTGAAGGGCGGGCGTGGCGCCTCGTTTCGGTGCGCGCACCCGCACCGCGTAGGAGCCCGACGTACTCGTGCGCGCGCGCGAGTACGACGCCGCCCGCGGTGATTCGGATGCCGCGCCCGCCACGGGGCCCTGCCGAAGGAGAGCACGCCCCCGAGGCGGAGCAACGAGCCGCGCCCCGCGGACGCCGGGCCCTGGAACGTCAGGAAGCTCGGGCTCGGCGATCACGGCGACGAGCGTGCCGACGGCTGCGACGGGGCCAAGCATGCGGCAAGTATCGCGGGCTTCCCGGCACGCCCCGAGACGACGGGCTAGCGGCGCAGCAGCTCCCGCGCCGTGTCGTGGGCGTCGCCGTCGCGGTCGCGCCACACGCGCTCGACGAGCGAGCCCATCACGTCGCGGATGCCGATCACGCCGAGCAGGAACCCGTCCTGCACGACCGGCAGGTGGCGGATGCGGCGCTCGCCCATGAGCCGCGCGGCCGACACGATGTCGTCGTCGGGCGAGACCGTCACCGGGCGGCGCGTCATGACCTCGCTGATGCGGATCGACGCGAAGTGGCTGCCCTCGCCCGCAAGACGGACGAGATCGCGCTCGGTGAAGATGCCGACCAGCTCCGGGCCGTCACAAACCGTTACGCTGCCCACGTTCTCCTCGTTCATGCGGGCGACGGCCAGCGATACCGGGTCGTCGGGTCCCACGCTGACGAGCCGCACGCTCATGACCTCACCGATCCTCATCGCACTATCTTAGTGCCCTTCGCCACGAAGTTCAAACGGCTACGATCGGCGTGCCCGGCTGCGCTAGGCGGGGAGCTAGCGGTTCCCTCCACTCGCAATCCGCTCCAGCGAGGCTGAATTCCCTTCCGAGGGGGTGGCGTTCGTGGAACGGGCTGGCGAACGCGAGCGTTGACGGTCAGGTTCCGCGCACTGGGAGCCTCCGAACCGCGTCAGGTCCGGGAGGAAGCAGCGCTAAGGAGTCTCTCCCAGGTGCCGCGGGGTGACCTGACCCGAGCGAGCGTCGCAGGCACCACCACGGTACGCGCCAACAGAGAAGGGTGCGCGGCCGGGCTTTTCCTGATACGACCTGCGCTCCGTTCGTCCATACAGAGGAGTGGGTCAATGAGTCAGGCAACGCTGTCCGCCGGCGATCTTTCGTCGCTGCGCACCAGGATGGCCGTGTCGGTGAACGAGGAAGCCGACTGGGACACCGCACGCATGGGCTGGAACCTCGTGCACGACCAGCGGCCGCTCGCCGTGGTGTTCCCCGAGACGGCCGAGGACGTCGCCGCCGCCGTCGAGTTCGCGCGCGAGCAGGGCGTCCGCATCACCGCGCAGGCGACCGGCCACTTCGCCGCCACGCTCGCACCGCTCGACGGCGTCATCCTCGTCAACACCGGCCGCATGCGCGACCTGGAGATCGACCCGGACGCGCGCCGGGCACGCATCGGCGCCGGCGTGCAGTGGCAGGACGTCGACGCAGCGGCCACCGAGCACGGCCTCGCCGGGCTCGCCGGCAGCGCCCCCGACGTGGGCGTGGTCGGGTACACGCTTGGCGGCGGCCTCGGCTGGCTCGGGCGCAAGCACGGCCTGGCCGCGAACAGCGTCGTCGGCGCCGAGGTCGTGACCGCTGACGGACAGATCCGCCGGATCGACCGCGACACCGAGCCCGACCTCTTCTGGGCGATCCGCGGCGGCGGCGGCAGCTTC
Organism: uncultured Thermoleophilia bacterium; assembly: GCA_963710465.1. Classification (GTDB taxonomy): domain Bacteria; phylum Actinomycetota; class Thermoleophilia; order Gaiellales; family Gaiellaceae; genus JACVRM01. The sequence goes on along the minus strand of CAVQAQ010000034.1, from coordinate 113,147 downwards.
GGGATCGTCACCGCCCTGGAGTTCGAGCTCTACCCCGTGCGCGAGCTGTACGCCGGCGACCTCTTCTTCCCGATCGAGCGCGCTGCTGAAGTCCTGCACGCCTGGCGTGAGTGGGTCGCCACGGTGCCCGACGAGCTCACATCCGTGGGCCGTGTTCTGCACCTGCCGCCGATCCCGCAGGTGCCGGAGCCGTTCCGCGGCAAGTCGTTCGGGATGGTCGAGGCGGCGTTCATCGGCGACGAGGCCGACGGCGCCGAGCTCCTGCGCCCGCTCCGCGAGCTCGAACCGGTGATGGACACCACCGCGATGATCCGGCCGCCCGCGCTCGCCGAGCTGCACATGGACCCGCCCCAGCCGGGGCCGGCGTTCTACGGGGGCGGGATGCTGAGCTCGCTGCCCGGGTCCGTGGTCGACGGGCTCGTCGAGGTCGTGGGGCGGGCCGACCGGACGGCGCTGCTGTCGATCGAGCTCCGTCACCTGGGCGGCGCGCTCGCGCAGGAAGCACCGGGCCAAGGCGCCGTCGGCGCACTCGACGCCGAGTTTGCGCACTTCTCGCTCGGGATGCCGATGACGCCCGAGATGGGCGCCGCGATCCACGCGGACCTGGAGCGCGTCAGCCAGGTCTTCGCGCCCGCGGCGGCCGGCCGCACGTACTTCAACTTCTCCGATCACGGCGTCGAGCCGAGCGCGCTTTTCCCGCCGGAGACCCTTAGGCGGCTGCAGGCGGTGAAGCGGGACGTCGACCCCGACGAGCTCTTCTTCGCGTGCCATCCGGTGGCTCCCGCTTGATCGCGGGAGCCACCGGATGGTTAGTGGAACGCGGCCCTTAGACGTTCGGCTTGAAGCGGGCCGATTCCCGGCACCGTCTGCCAGGCGTTCTCGTCGGCCGCCACCACAGCGGCAACAGTCCCGAATCGATCCAGAAGTGCGCGTGCGCGGCGGGTCGAGATGCCCGGCACGGCCGCCAGCACCGCCTCGCGGACGGTCCGAGCTGGGTCGCGGAGACGCTGGGCGTACGCCGGCCGATCGCGAACCGGTTGGAGTCCGGCCGCCCGGTTCGCGAGCAGCCCGATCCAGTGGGCCGTGAGGAGCGCATCACGCGACCAGAGAACGGGAACGCCCTGTCCGATGACGGCAAGTAGAGCCCCGATAACGGCGCGCGGAGGAACGCGACCTGCATGGAGGTCTGGGCCTTCGACAAGGAGATACGGCGCGCGTGCGGTGTTTCGCAGTTTCCCGAGCTGGGGCCAGAAGGTGCCGTGAACAAGGGAGCGGTTGAGCCCGCCGACCGTTTTCCGCTCGACGATGACTCCGTTCGGCAGCACGTAGTCGCCGCACGGAAGCCGCCGCTCCTCGACCTCGAAGCCGAGATCGGCGAGCGCACGCGGAATGCAATCGAGCGGCTCCCGAGCATCGACCATGATCCGGCAGACTGGCGGCATGGCGTTCGTCAGTCTGTGCGAGGATGCCCGCCGCTTGGGCGCTCCGCGACACTTCTTTAACCATTTCTCGACGGTACGGAGAGAAATGGCGTGAGCACGGCCCTGTACCGCAAGTACCGGCCGCAGGACTTCGAAGAGGTCGTCGGCCAGGAGCCCGTCGTGCGCACGCTGCGCAACGCGATCACCGCCGGGACCACGCGGCAGGCCTATCTCTTCGCCGGCCCGCGCGGCACCGGCAAGACCTCGCTCGCGCGCATCCTCGCCAAGGCCCTGAACTGCGCACAGGGGCCGACGCCGACGCCCGACAACACGTGTAACTCGTGCGTGACGATCGCGGCCGGCACGTCGCTCGACGTGATCGAGATGGACGCCGCGTCGCAGCGCGGCATCGACGACATCCGCGAGATCCGCGATCGCGTCGTGCTCCAGCCCGTGGAGGGCCGCTTCAAGGTCTACATCCTCGACGAGGCGCACCAGCTGACCGACGCGGCGTGGAACGCGCTGCTGAAGCTGATCGAGGAGCCTCCGCCACACCTGGTCTTCGTCTTCTGCACCACCGACCTGGCGAAGGTGCTGCCGACGGTGCGCTCACGCTGCCAGACCTTCGTCTTCGCGCGGCCGCGGCTGCCGGAGCTCGTGCGCCTGCTGCGGCGCATCGCCGACGGCGAGGGCTTCGACGTTCCGGACGCCGCCCTGTCGCTCGTCGCACGCTCGGCGCGCGGAAGCTTCCGGGACGCGGTCTCGACCCTCGACCAGCTCGCCGCCGCCACGGAGGGCACGATCAGCGTCCAGGACGTGCTCCAGCTGCTCGGCGCGGTCGAGGAGGAGGCGCTCTTCCGGCTCTGCGACTTCATCGTCGACCGCGACACGGCCGGCGCGCTGACCTTCGTGGAGGAGCTTGCCGACCAGGGCCAGGACCTGGGCCGCTTCGTGATCGACCTGCTCGAGCACCTGCGTCAGCTGCTCCTCGTCCAGCACGTCGGCGAGGTGCCGGACTCGCTGCCGCTCACGGGCGAGACGCGCGAGCGCCTGCACGCACAGGCCAACCAGCTCGGCGAGCCCGTCGTCGTGCGGCTCTGCGACCTGCTCACGGTCGCAGTCGACGACCTGCGCCAGGGCGGCGACCCGCGGCTCCCGCTCGAGCTCGCGCTGGTCAAGGTGACGCGCCCCTCCGCCGACCTCGAGCGCGAGTCGCTGGCCTACCGGATCGAGCAGCTCGAGCAGCGCGGGCATGCACCCTCCGCGCCCGCACCGCAGGCGCCACCTCCGCCGGCCGAGACGGCGGCCGCGGCCCCCGAGCCCGAGCCACCGGCGTCGAGCGGCCCGCCGCTCGAGCTCCGCCAGCTTCAGGACGCGTGGGCACGCAGCGTGCTCCCGCACATCGAGCAGCGATCGATCCCGACCGCGTCCATCTATCGCGAGGCACGACCGGCAGCGCTTGCCGACGATGCGCTCACCGTCGAGTTCCCCGGCGCGGCGGCGTTCCACCGCCAGCTGGCCGAGGAGGCGAAGAACGTGACGCTGCTCGTCGAGGCGCTCTACGAGGTGACGGGCCGCCGGCTGACCGTCGGCTTCAGCGTCGGCGAGGACGCCGCCGAGGAGGAGGCGGAGGAGCCGGCCGGCGAAGAGCGGATTCTCGAACTGATGAAGCAGACCTTCGACGCACGCGAGGTGGACGAGTGAGCGGATTCGATCTGAACAAGCTGATGCAGCAGGCCAGCCAGATGCAGCAGCAGATGGAGCAGGCGCGCGAGGAGCTCGCCGGCGAGATCGTCGAGGCCTCGGCCGGCGGCGGCATGGTCACCGTCAAGGCGACCGGCGCCGGCGAGATCACCGAGGTCAAGATCGCCAAGGAGGCGATCGACCCGGACGAGACCGAGATCCTCGAGGACATGGTCGTCGCGGCCGTCAACGAGGCGTTACGCGCGGCCGAGAACCTGGCGCAGACGAAGCTCGGCGGGGCGATGGGCGGGCTCGATCTGCCGCCCGGTCTCGGTCTACCCGGCCTCTAGCACCCAGCGGTTCTCGCGCATCACCGGGACGCGCTCCCCGTCCGTGGTGACCCCGTCGACGTCGACCTCGGGGCCGCCGATCATGAAGTCGACGTGCGTCGCGGACACGTTGATGCCGCGCTCGCGCAGCTCGTCGGGCGACAGGCCCTCGGCGCCCTCCACCCCCGCCGTGTACGCGTTCCCGTAGGCGATGTGGCACGCGACGTTCTCGTCGAAGAGGCCGTTGTAGAAGATGCGGTCGGGAATCCGCGTCGACTCATCGACGAGCGCGACCTCGCCGAGGAACGCCCCACCCTCGTCGGCCTCCATCTGCGAGCGAATGAAGCCACCGCCATCGTCGGCATCGACGCGCACCGCGCGGCCGTCGCGGAACTCGACCTCGAGCCCGCCGACCGTGTAGCCGTACCAGTTGAAGGGCCTGGTCGCCCGCACGACCCCCTCCGTTCGCCGCCGGTCCGGCGTCGTGAAGACCTCCTCGGTCGGCATGTTCGCGCAGTACTCGAGGCCCCAGTTGGTGACGTCGGTGGCCGCGATCCACCGCGAGCCGGGTAGGAGCCCGACGAGCAGGTCCGTTCCGCCCCCATGGAAGTGGACGGCATCGAAGCGGCGGTCGTTGAGCGCGCGAGCTCGGGCCTTGAGCGTCGCGATGTGCTCCTCCCAGGCCGCGATCGGGTCGGGCTCGTCGAGGCGGACGGCATGGAAGATCTCGTCCCACAGCCGCTCGACGTCGGGCTCGCCGTAGACCTGCCGCGCCCAGCCCTCCGTCGCGCACGCGACGATCGTCCGCGACCAGTGCGACTCGTTGCCGAGCCGCCGCAGCAGCTTCGTCGCTTCGTACGGCTCGGCCTTGCCGACGCGGGCCGGATCGATGCCGGTCATCAGCGTCGGGTCGGGGTCGCCGAGCGTCTGGATATACGCCACGCGTCGGTCGGCCCAATCCTGGAGGCGGGCGAGCGAGTGCGGCGGCGTCCATGAGAGCGCGTCCTCCGCGCCGTGCTCGGCCAGCGACCGCCGACCGTACTCGTCGCGGTAGGACATCTCGACGTAGCGCGCTCCCGCTCGCCACGCCGCCTCCACGACCGGACGCATCAGCGGCGCGTGCTCGATCCAGCCCACGACCACGACGTCCTGGCCCTCCTGCACGTTCGCGCCGACCCCGACGATCAGGTCGGCATAGGCGTCGAGGCGCTCCCACGATGGCACCGGGCGGAGCCTACGGGACGTCCGTAGGGGACGGTTACGCTCCCGGCGTGATCTCGCCCTCCGTCGACAACCTCGTCGCGCAGCTCACGCGGCTGCCGGGGATCGGGACGCGCACGGCGCAGCGCCTCGCGTTCCACATCCTGCGCGCCCCGACCGACGAGGCCGGTGCGCTCTCGGCCGCGATCGCCGAGGTCAAGGAGCGCGTCCGCTTCTGCAACGAGTGCGGCAACCTCACCGAGGACGAGACGTGCGCGATCTGCCTCGACGCGCGGCGCGACCACACGCTTATCTGCGTCGTCGAGCAGCCGGTCGACGTCGTCTCGCTGGAGCGGACGGCCGAGTACCGCGGGCTGTACCACGTGCTCGGAGGCGCGCTCTCGCCGCTCGACGGGGTCGACCCGGGCGATCTGCGCATCGACGAGCTGATCCGCCGCGTCGAGTCGAACGGGGTCGCCGAGGTCGTGCTGGCGACCAACCCGAACATGACCGGCGAGGCAACGGCCGCCTACCTCGCCGATCGCCTGCGCGGCAAGGTGCGCGTCACCCGGCTCGCGAGCGGGCTGCCGGTCGGCGGCGACCTCGAGTACGCCGACGAGGTCACGCTCGGGCGCGCGCTGTCAGGGCGCCGCGAGATCTAGCACTGCCGAGCCGAGGACCTGGCCGGCGCGCAGGCGGTCGAGCGCCTCGTTGGCGGCCTCGAGCGGAAAGACCTCGATCTCGGGCCGCACCGGCACCTGCGGGACGAGGGCGAGGAACTCCTCGCCGTCCTGCCGCGTCAGGTTCGCGACCGAGCGCAGCACGCGCTCCTCCCAGAGCAGCTCGTACGGGAACGACGGGATGTCGGACATGTGGATGCCCGCGCAGACGACCACGCCGCCCTTGCCGGTCGCGCGCAGGGCAGCGGGGACGAGCGAGCCGACCGGCGCGAAGATGATCGCCGCGTCCAGCTCCTCCGGCGCCGGGCCGGCGGAGTCGCCCGCCCACTCGGCTCCCAGAGAGAGCGCCAGCTGCTGTGCGGCAACGTCGCCACCGCGCGTGAACGCGAAGACGCGCCGTCCCTGCCAGCGCGCCACCTGGGAGATGATGTGGGCCGAGGCGCCGAAGCCGTAGAGGCCGAGCCGCTCCCCGTCGCCGGCGAGCCGCAGCGCCCGGTAGCCGATCAGCCCGGCGCAGAGCAGCGGCGCCGCGTGGTGGTCCTCGTAGCTGTCTGGAACAGGCAGGACGAATCGCTCGTCGACGACGAGGTACTCGGCGTACCCGCCCTGGAGGGTGTAGCCCGTGAAGCGCGCGTTGTCGCAGAGGTTCTCGAGCCCGGCCCGGCAGTAGCGGCACGTCCCGTCCGTCCAACCGAGCCACGGGACGCCGACGCGGCGCCCGTCGTCCGTAGTGCCAACGACCTGGTGGCCCGGCACGAGCGGGACGGCGGGGTCCGGGAGCTCGCCGTCGACGACATGCAGGTCGGTGCGGCAGACAGCGCACGCGTGCACACGAACGCGCACCTGACCGGGGCCGGGCTCGGGCACCGGGACGTCGCGAAGCTCGAGCCTGCCGGGAGCACGGTCGAGCACCATGGCGCGCACGCCTGAGAGTCTGCCTCAGCTGCCGAGCCGGACCGCGCGCAGGATCCGCTTGCCGCCGGCGATCACCTCGACCGTGTAGCGGCCGGCCGGAGTGTTTCGTGGGACGTGCAGTGTCAGTGCGGCCGGCCTCGTCCCGACCCGCTTGGTCATACCCACGAGGCGGCGATTGCTCCGCAGGAGCCGGACGCGCACGGTGCCGGCCTTCGCGAGGTCGACGTGGACGACTACGACGCGCGCGGCGCGGCGACCTTGAACCTGGACGCGGACGGATTGCACGACGCGTGCCGTCGGTGACGGTGAGGGCGTGGTCGTAGTGGTCGACGTCGTCGTCGTGGTCGTCGTTCCGGGCGGGGTCGTACTCGTCGCCGTCGACGGCGCGGTCGTGGTCGGCGTGGTCGGCGTCGTCGGCGTGGTCGTGCTGGTCATCGCAGTTGTGGTCGTGCTGGTCGTCGGCTGCACGGTCGGCGTCGTCGTGCTCGTCGAGGAGGTCGTGCTCGTTGTCGTCAGCGTGCCGACGGAGAACGCGCCGTTCATGGACGGCTTGTGGGCGTCGCAGAAGAACGCGTACTGCCCGTTTGTGAACGTCACGTCCCAGGTCTCACTGCCCGTCCCGGGAACGCTCGTGGCCTCGTCGACGCCAGGCCCCTGGAGGTGGAAGTCGTGGATCGACGCCATATCGGTGACGTCGATCGTGTACGCGCCTGGGGCGAGCGTGGTCACCGGTGTGCCGCCCTGCGTCAGCGAGATCGTGAAACCCGGGCCGACGGTCGCGTCGAGCACAGGCCCCGCCGCGCTGCCGGTGCCTGCCACGAGCGTCGCGGCCATGTAGCCGGCGAGTGCGAGCGCCGCAACGGCGGCGAGTGCGCGGCCCCGTCCGCTCATGAACACCTGATACGAAGCTGACGCGGCTTTGGATTGCGGCACACTGGGTCGATGGCCACGACCGAGTATCAGCCCCTGCCGGGCGTCGCCGCCGACGAGGCACGCGCGAGCGGCGGCACGGTCGTCATGAAGTTCGGCGGGACGTCCGTCGGCGACACGGAGCGCCTGCTCGGCGTCGTCCGCCGTCTGGTCCTCGCGCACGAGGAGGGCAACCGCGTCGTCGGCGTCCTCTCGGCGATGGGGCACACGACCGACGAGCTCGTCGACCTCGCCCACCAGATCTCCGAGCACCCCAAGCCGCGCGCCTTGGACATGCTCATCTCCGTCGGCGAGCGGATCTCGTGCGCCCTCGCGGAGATGGCGATCGAAGACCTCGGCCACCGCGCGATCTCGCTGACGGGCTCGCAGGCCGGAATCGTCACGGACACCACGCACGGCAAGGCGAAGATCGTCGACGTCCGCGCGCGGCGCATCCACGAGGCGCTGGACGAGGACCGCATCGTCCTCGTCGCCGGCTTCCAGGGGGTCTCCACCGAGCAGGAGGTGACAACGCTCGGGCGCGGCGGGTCGGACATGACCGCGGTCGTGCTCGCGGCCGCGCTCGGCGCCGACCGCTGTGAGATCTTCACCGACGTCGACGGCGTCTACACCGCCGATCCGCGGCTCGTGCCCGGCGCGCGAAAGCTGAACGCGATCTCCTACGACGAGATGCTCGAGATGGCGGCGTCAGGCGCCAAGGTGCTCCAGCTACGCTCGGTCGAATTCGCACGCAACCACGGCGTGAAGCTCCACGTCCGCTCATCGTTCGGCGACGCCGAAGGGACGTGGATCACGCGGGAGGACGATCCCATGCTGGAGAAGGCGATGATCTCGGGCGTCACCCACGCGCTCGACGAGACGGTCTACCGCGTCGAGGGCATCCCGCCCGCGCGGCTCTTCGCTGAGCTCGCCGAGGCCAGCGTGAACGTCGACACCATCCTCCAGGCGGGCGGCGAGATCGTGTTCTCGGCGCCGGACGGCGACCATCCGGAGGTCTCCGCGGTGCTCGACCGGCTCGGCGGCCACTGGTCCTCGCGCGACGACCTCGGCAAGGTGTCCGTCGTCGGAGCGGGAATGAAGAGCCACCCCGGCGTTGCGGCGAAAGCGTTCGCGACGCTGGACGAGCTGGGCATCCAGCCCGAGGTGGTCACAACGTCTCCGATCAAGATCAGTTGCCATATCCGCGACGACGACCTCGAGCGCGCCGTGATCGCGCTGCACGAGGCATTCGAGCTGGAGCGTGTCAGTGCCTAGGGTCGCCGTCGTCGGCGCCACCGGCGCGGTCGGCGGCGTGCTCCGCGGCATCCTGCGCGAGCGCGGCTACGACGACGTCCGCTTCTTCGCGTCCGCGCGCTCGGCCGGGTCCGAGCTCGACGGCCGCCCCGTCGAGGAGGCGACGCCCGAGGCGCTCGAGTCGCTCGACGCCGACTTCGCGTTCTTCGCGGTCGGCACGTCGGCGTCCCGGGAGCTCGTCCCGCACGCCGCGCGCAGTGGCGCCGTCTGCCTGGACAAGTCCGCGGCCTGGCGCATGGAGCCGAACGTGCCGCTCGTCGTGCCCGAGGTGAACGGGCAGCGGGCGTTCGAGCACGACGGGATCATCGCCGTCCCGAACTGCTGCACGATCCCGCTCACCTGCGTGCTGAAGCCGCTACACGACGCCGCCGGCCTCGCGCGCATCCGCGTCGCCACCTACCAGTCGGTGTCGGGCGCCGGCGCCGGCCGGATGGCGCGGCTCCGCGCCGAGGCGCCCGACGACCATGACCTGGCCATGGACTGGGACTTCGACGGCGAGGAGTTCGACGAGGAGACGAAGATCCGCGACGAGGCGCGCAAGATCCTCGAGCTGCCGGACCTGCCGGTCAGCGCGACCTGCGTCCGCGTCCCGGTCATGATCGGCCACGCGGAGTCGGTCTGGATCGAGACCGAGCGCCCGCTCGACGCCGCCGAGGCCCGCGAGCTGCTCACCGGCGCGCCGAGCATCCGCCTCGAGGAGCTCCCGACGCCGGGCAAGTCGGCCGGCATCGACGAGGTGCTCGTCGGGCGGATCCGCAACGACCGCGCGGGCGATGGAATCACGCTGCACTTCGCCGCGGACAACCTGCGCAAGGGCGCGGCGCTGAACGCCGTGCAGATCGCAGAGACGCTCGCGGCGCGCGACGCGCTCGCGGCTTAGCTCGGCGCCTGCGGCACGGGCGCCGGCTGGAACGCCTCTTTCACCAGCTCGATCACCTTGGCGCGCGTGCCCTCCTCGACCGGCTGAAGCCCGCCGAGCTCGAGCCGCACCAGCTCGACGCGGCCGGCGAGGCGCACCGTCTCGAAGCCGAAGTCGTTCAGGAAGTCGCGCGGGAACACCGTCTTGTGCTGGTGGAAGCGCTCGCGCGCCGAGCCGCCCTCCGGGTAGCGGTAGGCGAACGCCTCGAGCGCGACCGCGCCCCGGTCGCGCGCCTCACCGATCGCCGTCAAGAAGAGCGACTGCATGACCCAGGGGCTGTGCAGGTCGACGAGGTACGCGCACGTGACCAGCACCGCGTCCTCCGACGGCGGGCCCGCCGGCAACTCCCGCGCGCGCGGGAAGAGCGGCGCCGGCCCGTACTGCATCGAGCCGAGCACGCGCCCGTCGTCGTCCTGGTAGAGGGCGCCCCAACTGCCCCATGCATCCTCGGCCGCGGCGATCCACTCGCGCTTGTCCTCCGACTTGCCGCGCCGTGACTGCCACCAGACGCAGCTGTGGCAGACGGTCGGCGCACGCACGATCGTCGCGCCGGTCATCCCTGCGACGCGGGTAACCACACCCGCAGGCTAGCGCCCATTGTCTCCGCCGCCCGGCAGGCGTAGCATCGTCCGCCGGAGGGCGCGCGCCGACGGGCAGAGAGGAGGCGACGTGGCTCAGAACGCCAGCATCGCCCGCAGCACCTACGAGGCCTGGAACGACCGGGACTTCGACCGCTTCGCCGAAGTGCTCGCAAAGGGCGAGGTGATCGCGATGGGCAGCGGAGACCGCTGGGAGGGCTCCGACGGAGCCCGCCAGTTCGCGGAGACGTGGTACGCGGGGTTCCCGGACGGCAAGATCGAGATTCGCTCGATCACCGAGAGCGGCGACACCGTGGTGATCGAGTTCACCGGCCGCGGAACGCATACGGGGACGCTCAGGTCGCCCATGGGCGACATCGAAGCGACGGGGAGGCCGCTGGAGCTCCAGTTCTGCGACGTCTGGTCGTTCGCGTCCGATGGGACGCCGGCCCAGGTCCGCACGTACTTCGACACGGCATCGATGATGGCTCAGCTCGGCCTGACTGCCCCAACCGGCAGCGGCAGGAGCGACCGCCTAACACGGCCCGTCCGCGCCGCCCTCCGGCCCTCAGACCTTGGTCTTCTCGAAGATCGGGTCGACGGGCACCACGTGGCGCTTGAACTTCAGCTCGGAGTCCTCGAGCCCCGCGGCGACGCCGATCAGCTGCGACAGGTGCAGGATCGGCATCTGCAGGCTGCGGCCCGTTGACGCCTCGAGCTTCGACTGCCACGCATCGAGCGACAGGTGGCAGAGCGGGCACGGCGTCACGATCGCGTCGGCCCCGCGCTCCAGCGCCTGCTCGATCGGCTGGATCAGCTCGCCGAGCGCCGTCTCCTCGCGCGCCTGGATGATCGGGAACCCGCAGCACTTGATCTTCGCCGGGTAGTCGACCGCCACGCCGCCGCAGGCCTCGATGATCGCCTCGAGCGACCACGGCCGGTCGGGGTCCTCGAAGCCGAGCAGCTTCGACGGGCGCAGGATCTGGCAGCCGTAGAACGGCGCGACGCGGAGGCCCTTCAGTCCCTTGTGCGCCGCCTGCTTCAGCAGCTCGTAGCCCTCGCCCTCGGCGATCATCCAGAGCAGGTGGCGTACCTCGACGCCGCCGTTGTAGGGCGGCACGCCGACCGCCTCCAGGTTGTCGTTGACCCGCAGCCGCACGGCGTCGTCGCGCTGGAGGATGTAGTTCGCCTGGCGCAGGTTCAGCGTGCACACGTTGCACACGGTCATCAGCGTGTCCGCTCCGGTCGCCTCCGCGTACGCGAGGATCCGCGCGTTCAGGTGCAGGTAGTAGTCCGGCTCCGCCTCGTGGATGTCGCCGGCGCCGCAGCACGTCACGCTCTCGAGATCGATCAGCTCGAGGCCGACCTTGGGCGCGAGCGCGCGCGTCGACGAGTCGAGCTCCTTCGCCGACAGCGAGGCAAGGCAGCCGCGGTAGTAGGCGACCTGCTTCATGACGACGCTTCGTCCTCCGTCTCCGAAGCTTCCGGATGGTGCTCGAGGTCGATGCTCGCGAGCGCGCGCTCGCCCTGGACGATCCCCGCGCGCTCCCTCGACGCCGTCCTGGCTGACGATGTCATGCAGCTTGCGCGCCTCGCCGACGTTCTCCGCTACGTGCGGCAGCAGCGGCACCTTGCCGTGGCGCAGCAGTTTGAGCGCGAACCCGGTCTCGGCGATCGCGGAGACGATGCCCTGCGTCTTCGGCACGAGCTCCGTCTCGCGCAGCCAGCCCGTGGTCTCGGCCGACTTCACGAACCACTTGGCGTGCTTCGCGCCCATGTCGTGGTCGATTCCGCGGGCGACCGACTCGGCGCCGAGCTTGGCGATCGCGTCGCGCGGGTCGACGCCCTTCGGGCAGCGCTCGTTGCAGAAGTAGCAGCGGGTGCAGTCCCAGATCCCGTGCTCGCCGTTGTACGAATCGAGCCGCTCGACCGTCGTCTGGTCGCGCGGGTCGCCGACGAACCGCATCCCCTTGGCGAGCGCGGCCGGCCCGAGGAACTCCGGATCCGACTCCATCGAGTTGCACTCCGAGACGCAGCAGCCGCACTGGATGCAGAGCGACTCCTTGTTGACGACATTCATGTCCTCCTGGGCGATGCGGTACTCGCCGTGCTCCGGCGGCTCGACGTACCCAGGTTGGAGCCAGGGCTTCACCGCGCGCGTCTTGGCCCAGAACGGGCCCATGTCGACGACGAGGTCCTTGATGATCGGCAGGTTCCCCATCGCCGAGATCACCGGGACGTGGCCGGCGTCGGCGATCGGCTTCATGCGCTGCCGGCACGCGAGCACCGCGCCGCCGTCCATGCGCATGCCGCAGGAGCCGCAGATCATCATCCGGCAGCTCTTGCGGTAGGCCAGCGTCCCGTCGACGCGGTCCTTGATGATGTCGAGCACGTCGAGCAGGCAGGCCCACTCGGGCGCCTCGATCTCGTACGTCTTCAGCTCCCGATCCCCGGTGCGCGAGTCGTAGCGCCAGATCTTGAGCGCGACGTCCATCGTCGAGAGCGGGCGGTGTGCGGTCGCGTCTGTCGGCATCAGTACGTGCGCTCCTGTGGTTGCCATTTCGTCATGGTCACGGGCTTCCAGTCGAGCCGCGTCCGTCCCGTGTCGTCCAGACGGGTGATCGTATGTCGCAGGTAGTTCTCGTCGTCGCGCTCGGGGTAGTCGTACGGCCTCGCGTGCGCGCCGCGGCTCTCCTTGCGCGCGACGCCCGCGACCACCATGGACTCCGCGAGGTCGAGCAGATAGCCGAGCTCGAGCGTCTGCGTGAGGTCGTTGTTGAACAGCGTGCCTTTGTCGTCGACGGTCACGCGCTCGTACCGCTCGCGCAAGCGGTCGATGATCTTCGCCTGCTCGAGCATGTCCTCCTCGCGGCGGAACACACCGAAGTTCTCGTGCATCGTCGACGCGAGCTCGTCGCGGATCTTCCACGGACGCTCGCCCTCGGAGCGCGAGAGCAGCTCGTCGACCTCGCGCCGGGAGTCGGCCTCGAGCGACGCGGGGATGTCGATGGTCGTGTTCGACAGCGCCCACTCGGCGGCGTGCTGCCCAGACCGCTTGCCGTACGTGATCGTCTCCATCAGCGCGTTGCCGCCGAGCCGGTTCGCGCCGTGCACCGAGACACAGGCCGCCTCGCCGGCCGCGTAGAGCCCCTCGAGCTGCGTCCGCCCCCAGACGTCGGTGTCGACGCCGCCCATGTGGTAGTGGGCACCTGGCCGCACCGGGATCGGCTCGTGGATCGGGTCGACACCCATGAAGACCATCGAGAGCTCGCGCGTGCCGTGGAGGCGCTCGATGATGCGCTCGGCCCCCAGGTGGCGCAGGTCGAGCAGCACGTTGCCGTTGATGCCGCGGCCCTCGTCGATCTCGGTCTGCTCGGCGCGGGAGATGACGTCGCGGCTCGCGAGCTCCATCGCGTTCGGCGCGTAACGCTTCAGGAAGCGCTCGCCCTCCCCGTTCAGGAGGTACGCGCCCTCGCCGCGGCAGCCCTCGGTGATGAGCACGCCCGTCGGAGCAAGCGTCGTCGGGTGGAACTGCATCATCTCCATGTCCTTCAGGCCGACGCCGGCACGGTAGGCAAGCGCCATCCCGTCGCCGGTGCAGGCGTAGGCGTTCGTCGTGCCGCTGTAGAGTCGGCCGGCTCCGCCCGTGGCGAGGATCACCGTCTTGGCGCCGATCGTCTTCAGGCCGCCGTTCACGATGTCCCACGCGATCACGCCCTGGCAGCGGTCGTCGTTGACGATCAGCTTCCAGCAGAAGAACTCCTCGTACGTTGGGATGTCGCGCTTCATCACCTGCTCGTAGAGCACGTGCACGAGCACGTGGCCCGTGATGTCCGCCGCGTACGCCGTGCGCGGGTGCCCCGCGGCACCGAACGGCCGCTGCGCGATCCGCCCCGACTCGTCCCGGCTGAAGACCGCGCCCCAGTGCTCGAGCTGGTAGACGTCGTCCGGCGCCTCCTCGCACAGGATCTCGATCGCGTCCTGGTCGCCCAGGTAGTCCGAGCCCTTGACGGTGTCGTAGGCGTGCTCCTCCGGGCTGTCGGCGGACGCGTTTCCGAGCGCCGCGTTGATGCCGCCCTCGGCCGCGCCCGAGTGCGAGCGCGTCGGGTGGATCTTCGAGAGCAGTGCGACGTCGGCACCGGCTTCGACGGCCTCGATGGCCGCACGCATGCCCGCCAGCCCGGCGCCGATGATCAGGACGTCGTGGTGATCAGCCATCCCCGCGCTGACGCTATCCAACCGGCCTCACCGGGCGTCGGGCTTGCCGCGGCGCCCGAGCCGGAACAGCGGGTCGTAGGAGCGGTCGACGACGCGCTCCTTCAGCGGGATGATCGCGTTGTCGGTGATCTTGATCCCCTCGGGGCAAACGTCGCTGCAGCACTTCGTGATGTTGCAGAGGCCGATGCCGGCGGTGTCCTCGAGCAGCCCGGTGCGGTCGGCCCCGTCCATCGGGTGCATCTCGAGGCTGGCGATCCGCACCATGAAGCGCGGGCCGTAGTAGGCGGCCTTCAGGTCGTGCTCGCGCAGGACGTGGCAGACGTCCTGGCAGATGAAGCACTCGATGCACTTCCGGAACTCGCTCATCCGGTCGACGTCGGCCTGGCCGATCTGCCAGTCCGCGTCCGCTCGGGCCGTGAACGGCGGGATGGTCTTCTCCACCTCGTAGTTCCACGACACGTCGGTGGCGAGGTCGCGGATGAGCGGGAAGGTCCGCATCGGCTCGACGCGGATCGGCGCGTCGTCGGGCAGTGCGTCGACGCGCGTCTTGCACATGAGCCTCGGGCGGCCGTTGATCTCGGCGCTGCAGCAGCCACACTTGGCCGCCTTGCAGTTCCAGCGCACCGCGAGGTCCTTCGCCTGCGTGCGCTGGAGCTCGAGCATCGCGTCGAGGACGACCATGCCCTCCACTGTCTCGAGCTCGAAGTCGACGAGCGCGCCGCCTGTTGCGTCGCCGCGCCAGACCTGGAACCGCCGCGCACTCATCCGACCGCCTCCTTCGCCTTGCGCTCCTCGACGAGCGGCTCGAGCTCGGGCGCGCGTGGCGACCGGGACCGGCTCGACCCCGATGCGACCATCGGGCGTCCAACGCACGGCGATGTTGTGGCGGCCCCAGTATTCGGAGAACTGCGGGAAGTCGAGCCGGCTGTGCGCGCCGCGGCTCTCCTCGCGCATCAGCGCCGCGCGGGTGATCGCCTCCGCCACGGTGAGCATGTTCTTGAGGTCACGGCAGAGGTTCCACGACGGGTTCCAGGCGCGTGAGCCGACCGGCACGTGCACCTTCTGGAGCCGCTCCTTGTACTCCTCGAGCTTGCCGAGCGCCGTGACGAGCCCGCTCTCGTCACGGAAGATGCCGACGTTGTCCTGGAGCATCGACTGCAGGTCCGACTGCAGCTGGTAGGGGTCCTCGTCGCCGCCGTTCGTGAAGTAGCCGTCCAGCTCGGCCTCCGCCTCGCTCACCTCGACCTGGTCGATCACCGGCGCCGGCGCGCCCTGGGCGGCGACCGCCGCACCTTCCCCGGCGCGCTTGCCGAAGACGAGCAGGTCGGACAGCGAGTTGCCGCCGAGCCGGTTGGACCCGTTCATGCCGCCGGAGCACTCGCCGCACGCGAAGAGCCCGGGCACCACGGTCGCGCCCGTCTCGGCGTCGACCCTGATCCCGCCCATGATGTAGTGGCACGTCGGCCCGACCTCCATCGGCGCGCGCGTGATGTCGACGCCGGCCAGCTCCATGAACTGGTCGTACATGCTCGGCAGCCGCTTCTTCACCGTCTTGGCAGGCAGGTGCGAGACGTCGAGGAAGACGCCGCCGTGCGGCGTGCCGCGCCCTTCGCGTACCTCCGTGTAGATCGCGCGTGCGACCACGTCGCGGGTCGACAGCTCCATGCGCTTCGGGTCGTAGCGCTCCATGAAACGCTCGCCTTCGGAGTTGCGGAGGATTCCACCCTCGCCGCGGACGGCCTCGGTGACCAGCAGGCCGATCACGCCGGGCGGCCACACCATGCCGGTCGGGTGGAACTGGACGAACTCCATGTCGATCAGCGTCGCGCCGACGTCGAGCGCGAGCGCGTGCCCGTCGCCCGTCCCCTCCCACGAGTTCGAGTTGATCCGGAAGAGCTTCCCGGCGCCGCCGCTCGCCATCACGACCGAGCGTGCGCGCCAGACGACGAGCTCACCGGTCGCGCGCCGGTAGCCGAATGCGCCGCAGACCCGGTCGCCATCCCGCAGCAGCCGCGTGATCGTGTACTCCATGTAGACGTCGGCGCCGCCGTGCACCGCTTTGTCCTGGACGGTGCGGATCAGCTCGCGGCCCGTCCGGTCGCCGATGTGCACGAGCCGCTTGTAGGTGTGGCCGCCGAACGCGCGCTGCGACATGCGCTGGTCGTGCGTCCGGTCGAAAACCGCGCCCCAGTGCTCGAGCTCGACGACACGGTCAGGCGCCTCCTTGGCGTGCAGTTCGGCCATGCGCCAGTTGTTCAGATACTTGCCGCCGAACAGCGTGTCCTGGAAGTGCGTCTTCCAGTCGTCGGCGGCGTCGACG
Organism: uncultured Thermoleophilia bacterium; assembly: GCA_963710465.1. Classification (GTDB taxonomy): domain Bacteria; phylum Actinomycetota; class Thermoleophilia; order Gaiellales; family Gaiellaceae; genus JACVRM01. The sequence continues at coordinate 96,661 of CAVQAQ010000034.1, read as the reverse complement.
TTGCCGAGCGAGGCGGCGACGCCGCCCTCGGCCATCACCGTATGAGCCTTGCCGAGCAGCGACTTGCTGACGACGGCCGTCTTCGCGCCTGCCGCTGTCGCGGCGATCGCAGCGCGAAGGCCGGCACCGCCGGCGCCGATGACGAGCACGTCACACTCGATCGTGTGCACTTCCAAGCTAGAAAATCCTCGGGTCGTGGAACACGCCGCTCGCGGCGAGCCGGACGTAGAGGTCTGCGAGCGCGACGCTGGTGAGGCTGACCCACGCCCACCCCATGTGGCGCAGGTTGAGCACCGTGACGCCGCGCCAGGCCTTGTACCGCGCCCGCGCCATTGCCGTGCACGTGAAGCAGTCGAGCCGACCGCCGACGAGGTGGCGCAGCGAGTTGCAGCCGAACGTGAACGCGGTCAGGAAGCAGACGTTGACGAGCAGCACGAGCGACCCCAGCCCCACTCCGAAGCCGTTGTCGAAGAAGAACGCGCGAATGGCGTCGTACCAGAGGAAGCCGAGCACGACGATCGCCAGGTACAGGAAGTACCGGTGGACGTTCTGGAGGACGAGCGGGAACCTCGACTCGCCGGTGTACCGCTTCCGCCGCGGCCCGGAGACGGCGCAGGCCGGGGGCGCGAGAAAGAACGACCGGTAGTACGCCTTCCGGTAGTAGTAACAGGTGAGACGAAGCCCCAGCGGCATCCAGGCCACGAGCAGCGCCGCCGAGAACGGCACGTCGATTCCGAAGAGCGTCTCGACATTCGGCGAGTAGAACGGCGAGATGTAGTGGGCGCCGCCGCCCGTGTACTCGTAGTTCTTGTTGACGAGGATCGCGTACAGCGAGTAGACGCCGAAGGCCGTCAGGACAACGACGACGACGAGCGGGGAAACCCACCACCAGTCGCGTCTGGAGGTTGCGCCGAAGCCGCGTGGAGCGGTGGCGCTGGCCGACTGGGTGGACACCGTACGGCGACGCTACCCGATGCGCTGCAGGCCGGAGCGGGCTAAAGCCGCGGCCCGGCCGCGGCAATCTCCGGAGCGTCGAACCGCTTGAAATTGGCCACGAACATCTCGGCGAGCTCGCGCGCCTTGCGGTCGTACGCGTGGGGTTCCCGCCACGTCGAACGGGGGTCGAGCAGGTCAGAGCCCACGCCCGGGACCTCGAGCGGCACCTCGAAGCCGAAGACCGGGTCGAGGCGGTAGTCCACCGCGTCGAGCTCGCCCGTGATCGCCGCCTTGAGCAGCGAGCGCGTCGCCGCGATCGGCATGCGCCGGCCCTCGCCGAAGGGACCGCCGGTCCAGCCGGTGTTCACGAGCCAGACGCTCACGTGCGGGTGCTGGTCGAGCTTGCCGCCGAGCAGGCCGGCATAAACGGCCGGCGGCTGCGGCAGGAACGGCGCGCCGAAACACGCCGAGAAGGTCGGCTGCGGCTCGGTCACGCCGATCTCGGTGCCGGCCAGCTTGGCGGTGAAGCCCGAGAGGAAGTAGAAGAGCGCCTGCTCGCGCGTGAGCCGTGCGATCGGCGGCAGGATCCCGAACGCATCCGCGGCGAGGAAGACGATCGCGCTCGGGTGCCCGGCACGCTTCGCGGGCAGGGCGTTCGTGATCTGCTCGAGCTTGTAGGCGGCCCGCGTGTTCTCGGTCTTCGAGTCGTCGTCGAGGTCGAGTACGCCCCGCTTGTCGACGATCACGTTCTCGAGCACGGTGCCGAAGGTGTGCGTCGTCGCGTAGATCTGCGGCTCCGCCTCGGCGGAGAGCCGGATGACCTTCGCGTAGCAGCCACCCTCGAAGTTGAAGACGCCGCTCGCCCCCCAGCCGTGCTCGTCGTCGCCGATCAGGCGCCGCTCGGGATCGGCCGACAGCGTCGTCTTGCCGGTGCCGGAGAGCCCGAAGAAGAGCGCGACCTTGCCGTCGTCGTCGACATTCGCCGAGCAATGCATCGGGAGGACGCCGTCCAGCGGCAGGAGGTCGTTCAGGACCGTGAAGATCGACTTCTTGATCTCGCCCGCGTACCAGGTGCCGCCGATCAGGACCTCGCGCCGGCCGGGATGCAGGACGACGAACGTCTCGCTCCGCGTGCCGTCCTCGTCCGGGTCGGCCGTGACGGCGGGCGCGTGCAGCACGAGCGCGTCCGGCTCGTGCTCGGCGAGCTCCTCCTCGGTCGGGTCGATGAAGAGGGTCTTCGCGAACAGCGCGTGCCAGGCACTGTCGGTGATGACGCGCACGGCGAGCCGGTGCTCGGGGTCGGCGCCCGCGAACGCGTCCACGACGTAGAGATCGCGGCGGTCGAGATACGCCGTGACCTTGTCGCGCAGGCCTTCGAAGTCGTCCTCCGAGATCTCCTGGTTGACGTCCCCCCACCCGATGCGGCCTTCGGAGCCGGGCTCGCGCACGACGAACTTGTCCTTCGGCGAGCGGCCCGTGTGGCGGCCGGTATCGACGACCAGCGGGCCGCCCTCGGCGAGCCGTGCGTTGCCCTGGGCGAGCGCGTGCTCGTAGAGCATGGCGGCCGTCGGCTGCCAGTGGACGCGGCCGCGCGGGCTCAGCCCGTGGTGGTCAAGGCCGAGGCCGGCCTGGGGCTCCAGTGTGGTCGCCACCAACGACTCCTTCCGGATCGCGAGCGAACGAAAACGTCACGCCCGTGGGGCGGGCGCGTCCGCAAGCCTACTGCTTGCGGACGGATCAGGCATAGCCGAGCTCTGCCAGTAACCCGCCGGCCTCCGCCTCGACGTCGGCCAGCTGGGCCGGCGTGAGGTCGCGGCGGAAGCGGCCGATCGAGCCGGCGTGCGCCAGCCGCAGCGCCTCGGCGAGCGGCTCCGCGGGTGCCTCCAGAAACGCCGCGAGGCCGTCCGCGGTGCCGACCGGGTCGGTCGCCATCGCCTCGTAGCGGACCTCGTACGGCGTCGTCCCGGAGGCGAGAATCGCCGACACGTACGCCCGCCAGACCCAGGCGCCACGGCGCGCCTCGCTTGCGTCCCGGAACTCGTCCACGCGCTCGGGCTCGACCCAGAAGCGCGCGTGGTCGCCGTAGGCGAGGCCGGCGTCGTCGCCGCCGTCGCGGCCGCTGCGCAGCCAGCCCTTCTCGAGCAGCGAGCAGACGACGTCGCGCCCGTCGCGGAGCATGTGCACGAGCCGCCCCTGCGGGAACGCCCGCACCAGCGCCGGCGCGATGAACGCGGTCTCGGGCGTCTGCTCGACGCCGCGGAGCCCGCGCACGAGCCCCACGGCGCGCGTGACGGCCAGGGTGCGGCGCAGCCGACTTGCGGCCTCGGCGGCCGACAGCTGCACGAGCTCCGGCACCGACGCTTTGACCGCCGCGACCTCGCTCAGGTCGACGAAGCCGGGCACGCTGCCGATCGACTCGGCGAGGAACGTCGTCCCCGAGCGCGGGCTCCCGAGCACGAAGACGAGCCGGTCGTCCGGCGTCCCGAGCGCAGCGCGGAGCGGGCGGGGGCGGGCGAGCCGCTTGACGGTCTTCAGGTGGAGCACGGCCCCGTGCACGGGCGGGAGTCTACGGTCGGCTAGAGGTGCGCAAAGGGATACAGCGCGTCGCTGCGCGCCCACTGGCCGCCGCCGGCGGACGGGCCGCGCCAGAAGTTGAACGTGGCGAGGAAGGGCACGCCCCGCTCGTCGACCGCCTCGAAGAAGAAGCCCTCCCAGCGCCAGCCCGTCCGGTCGTCGCCGGTGTCCGACTTCGGGTCCAGCTGTTGAAGGAGGTCCGGCACCTCGCGGGCCAGGCGTTCGTACGCGCGGGAGCTGACGACGAGGTCGGGGGCGGCCCCGCGCGGGTGACGCAGCCGCGCAGAGACGACCCGGAAGCCGTTCGCGCGAGCGAGCCGCCGGAGCTTCGTCTCGAACGCGCGCCGGGACGGGTTGTCGAAGCGCTGGCGCGGCGCGATCAGGGCGCGGTGGCGGAGCTCGGCGCGCCACGTCGCATAGGTGCGCCCCACCGTGCGCCGCGCCTCGCCGTCGTCAATGCCGTGACCCGTCTGCAGTCTCCCGAGATGGACGCCGGCGTAGAGGACGTCGCGACGATGCGAGCCCCCGGCTTTGGATGCAACGACGGCGGCGGTCGAGCCGGCCGCGACGAGCGCGACCACGATCCATGCAACCGTCCGCATGCACCTCTTATACGCCGCCCACGGCAGGCGTGGGCACGGCCGGCGCGAACAGGTTGGCGTGACCACGGACGAGGCGATCGAGCGCTTCCTGCGCGCAGCGCCACTCGGCGAGGCGACCAGGCGCGCCTACCGGGGCGACGTCCACGAGTTTCGCTCCTGGCTGCGTGCGCGCGGCGAGACGCTTGACGACGTCGATGCGAAGGTGCTCGCCGAGTACACGTCGCTGCTCGGGGCCTCGCGCCCCGGGCGTGTCCCGCGCCGCCTCGCGCCCGCGACCATCGCGCGCAAGCTCGCCGCGGTCCGGTCGCTCCTGCGGTTCACGCTCGGGCGCGAGCGCGTGCCGGACGCCTCGCTGGGCCCGCGGCGGCCCCGACGCCTGCCTGACGTCCCCAAGCAGGCCGAGGTCGAGGCCCTGCTCGACACGCTGGAGCCGAAGGACCCCCTTTCGCTCCGCAACCGTGCGCTCGTCGAGCTCGTCTACTCGGCAGGGCTGCGCAGCCGCGAGGCCGTCGATCTCGACCTCGCCGACGTCGACTTCGACCAGGAGCTCGTGCACGTGCACGGCAAGGGCGGCAAGGAGCGCACCGTCCCGCTCGGCGAGGAGGCCGCGCACTGGCTGGGCCGCTACCTGCGCGACGGCCGGCCGGGGCTCGCCCGGGGCGCGGAGAACGCGCTCTTCCTCTCGGTGCGCGGCCGCCGCCTCGACACGAGCACGCTGCGCCGGCTCGTCCCCCACCCCCACCGGCTCCGCCACGCGTTCGCTACCCATCTGCTCGAGGGCGGCGCCGACCTGCGCGTGATCCAGGAGCTCCTCGGCCACAGCTCGCTGTCGACGACGCAGGTCTACAGCCACGTCGACGCCCGCCGCCTGCGGCGGGTGTACGACAGCGCGCACCCGCGTTCGTAGCGCTTGGGTTGAGCGTCCGGTTTCGCAGGCCCCCTCGGTAGAACGCTGCCGGGGCAGTACCGATCCCGGGGGTGGCGGCCGCCCGAGCCGCTACCCCTGTTCCACCTCGCGGAAGAACGCGCGGACCGTCGCGAGGTAGCGCTCCGTCTCTTCGAGCACCGGCGTGTGCGAGCTGCCCTCGAAGACCTCCAGGCGCGCGCCCGGGATGCCCTCGACGAGCGTCTCGGCGACGGCCGGGGTGCACAGGTCGTAGGCGCCGCGAATGACGAGCGTCGGCACGTCGATCTCGGGCAGCCGGTCGCGGACGTCCCACTCGGCCAGCTCGCCCGTGGCCAGCCACTCGCTGGGGCCCCACATCACCTCGTACGCCTCGACCGAACGCCCCTCGCGCAAGCGCTCGACCTCCGCCTTGTCCGCGCCGCGGTAAAAGTGACGGTCGCCGAACGCCTCGTCCGCCGCCTTCCACTCCGGGCCTTCCCACTGCTGGGCGCGGTCGGCCTCGTCGAAGACGGCCACGATCTCGGCCGGCATCGCATCGCGGAGCTTGCGGACCTCCCCCGTCCACTGCCGGCTGCTGGCGAGCGTCGAGCTCAGCACGAGGCTCGCGACCGTGCCGGGGCGGTCGAGCGCGTGCTCGAGCGCGAGCATCCCGCCCCAGGACGTGCCGAGCAGGTGGACGCGGTCGAGCCCGAGCGCAGCGCGAACCGCGCGCACCTCCGCGCGGAAGAGCGGGAGCGACCAGTGCGGATCCGGTGGCTGCTCCGACCGGCCCGAGCCGAGCTGGTCGTAGCGCACCACGGCGCGCTCGTCCGCGAGCGCCTCGAGCCGGGCGTGGTAGGCCGAGGTCGAGCCCGGGCCGCCGTGCAGGCAGAGGAGCGGCAGCCGCGGCCCGTCGAGATCGCCGACGACGCGGTACCACGTGCGGAAGCCGTCGACGTCGACCCAGCCCTCCCGTTCGGCAGGCATCGGGCGATGGTACGGCGAATGAGTGCGGGCATGGCCGACCACGACGTCGAGTCGTTCCTGGCGCTGCTCGCTGCGCGCCGCTCGCCGCGGACCGTCGAGGCGTACCGGCGCGACCTCGCCTCGCTGACCGAGTGGCTGGGCCGGCCGCCTGCGACCGCGTCGACCGACGACCTCGAGCGCTACCTGGCCGCCGGGCGCGAGGCCGGGCTCGCCCCGGCGACGCTCGCGCGCCGCACCGCCTCCACCCGCATGTTCTTCAAGCACCTCCAGCTCATGGACCGCACGACCGAGAACCCGGCCGCGGCGCTCGACGCGCCGCGCCGCACGCGCCGGCTCCCGCGGACGCTGTCGCCGGCCGAGGCCGAGCGGCTGATCGAGGCGGCCAACGGGGCGGGCCCGCGCGACCTGCGCGACCGCGCGCTCGTCGAGCTTCTCTACGGCGCAGGCCTCCGGGTGTCCGAGGCGGTCGGGCTCGAGCGCGGCGCCGTCGACCTCGACAACCGCGTCGTCCGCGCCTTCGGCAAGGGCTCGAAGGAGCGCATCGTCCCGATCGGCCGCCAGGCGACCGAGGCGCTCCGCCGCTACCTGTCACGCGGACGCCCGCACCTCGACCGCCGGCACCGCCCCGAGATCTTCCTCAACGCCCAGGGCGGCCCGCTGACCCGCGCGGGCGCCTTCCTGATCCTGCGCCGGCTCGCGGCGAAGGCCGGGCTCGAGCCCGAGCGCATCCACCCGCACCTGCTCCGGCACTCGTTCGCGACGCACATGCTCGAGGGCGGCGCCGACCTGCGCAGCCTCCAGGAGCTGCTCGGGCATGCCGACCTCGGCACGACCGAGCTGTACACGCACGTCAGCGACCGGCGGCGCAAGGAGGCGTACTTCGCGGCGCACCCGCACGCGCGCCGCCGGAAGGTTTCCCGATGAGGCGAAGCGGCGACAACACAGGGAGACGATGCAACCGATGGACCCGCACGTCGCCTTGCTGTTCGCGATCTGTACAGCGGCCGGCGGCCTGATGGCCATGTCCGGCGTCTCGAAGAGCCTGCTCGAGTGGCGCAAGCGACGCGCCTGCCCCGGCTGCGGCCGCCCGCTCGTCGACGGGCGCTGCGGCTGTCAGAACTCGCGCTAGCGGCCTTTCCGCTTCAAGGTCTGCGCCACGCGCGCGGTCACCTGCCGCAGCTCGGCGGGCTGCTCGTCGTCCTGCGCGAGGTGCTCGAGGAGCACGATCGTCTCGCGCTGCGGCGAGCCGTTGGCGAGAGTGACGGCCGCGAGGCGCCTCACCGCAGCGTTCCCGTCGGCGTTCAGCAGGTGGTGCAGACGCGGGCGGAGCGTGTTGACGAGCCCGGGATGGTCGCGCGAGAGCAGCTCGATCGAGACGAGCGCCGAGCCGCGGCAGGCCGGGCTCTCGTCCCCGAGCCCGCGCTCCAGCAGCTCGTTCTTCTGCCGCCAGCGGAACTGGCCAATCGCCCGGTAGGCGGCCGCGCGCTCGCGGAAGTCCTGACTGCGGGCGGCGCCCTCGACCTCGTCCTCCCACCGGCGGCGCAGCTCGGAGAGCTCGCGCTCCTTGCCCTGCTCGGCGAATTCGGCCGCCTGGGCGGCTGCCTCGGCGAGGGTCACGCCGGGGACAACGTTCGCTGAGGCGGGCCGACGTACTGGGCAGACGGACGGAAGAGCCGGCCCGTGCGCTTCTGCTCCAGGATGTGCGCCGACCACCCTGCGACCCGGGAGCAGGCGAACATCGCAGGCGCGAGCGGCGGCGGCACCTGCGCGATGTCGAGGACGAGCGCCGAGTAGTACTCGACGTTCGTCCGCAGGGGCCGCTCGGGGTGACGCCGCTCGAGCTCCGCGAGGGCGACCTCCTCGAGGCGCTCAGCGACCTCGATCTGCGGCGACCCGAGCTCGCGCGCTGTCTCCTTGAGGATCCGCGAGCGCGGGTCCTCGGCCCGGTAGATCCGGTGGCCGAAGCCCATCAGCCGCTTGCCGGAGTCGAGCGTGTCCTTCACCCACTTCTCGGGATCCCCCATCGCAGCGACCTCCTCGAGCATCGGCTTCACGTACGCCGGAGCGCCGCCGTGCAGCGGGCCGGACAGCGCGCCGACCGCAGCGGAGAGCGCCGCGGCGCAGTCGGCGCCGGTGGAGGCGACGACGCGGGCGGTGAACGTCGACGCGTTCAGGCCGTGCTCGGCGGTGCAGATCCAGTAGGTGTCGATCGCGCGCACAGCCTTCGGGTCGGCCTCCCCGCGCCACTGGAGCAGGAACCTGTCGGCGGCTGTCTTTCCCTGCGCGACGACCTCCGCCGGAACGGAGTCAGCTTTCCCCCCGCGAGGCGTGCCGAGCGGGCGACGATGCCCATCATCTGCGCCGAGAGCCGGCCGAGGTCCTTGCGGGCCTGCTCGTCGGAGATCTCGTTCAGCTTGCCGAGCCTCCAGAGACCGGCCATCCGTGCGGTCTCGGCCTGGAGATCGGCCGGCGCGTTGCCGGTGAGACCCACTGGCTCATACGGCTCAGGCTCGGGCATGGTCACGCTCAGGTCGTTGTCGACGAGCAGGCCCCAGACGTTCTCGTATGGGTAGCGCCCGACCAGCTCGCTGATGTCGATGCCGCGGTAACGGAGCACGCCGCCTTCGCGGTCGGGCTCGGCGATTTCCGTCTCGACGGCGACGACGCCTTCGAGTCCGGGCTTGAAGTCGTTCATCTGCGCCGACTGTACCCGGCGCAAGCCAGGCTCAAGCCGTGCGCACCGGGTACCGGCGCGGCTCCGGGCCGACGTAGTCGGCGGCCGGGCGGATGATCTTGTTGTTGGCGTGCTGCTCGAGCACGTGGGCGGCCTGCCCGACGACGCGGCTGCACTCGAAGAGCGGCGTGAAGAGATCGTCCGGGATGCCGAGGTAGCGGTAGAGCGAGCCGGAGTAGAGGTCGACGTTCGGCCACAACCCCTTTTGCTCGTGCGCGGCGCGCTCGGTCGCGTCGGTGAGCGCGTACCAGTTGGGCTCGCCGCCCTCGTGCGAGAACTCCTCGCTGTACCGCTTCAGGATCCGGGCGCGCGGATCCATGGTCACGTAGACCGGGTGGCCGAAGCCGAAGAGCGTCCGCTTCTCGGCGAGCATCTGACGGACGCCCTCGTCGACGCGGTCGACGGAGCCGAACGCGGCGATGTAGCGCAGCGCTGCCTCGTTCGCTCCGCCGTGGGTCGGCCCTTTCAGCGCGCAGATCGCGGCCGTGATCGCCGAGTGCATGTCGGAGCCGGTGCCGGCGACGACGCGCGCGGTGAACGTCGACGCGTTCAGCTCGTGCTCGGCGTGCAGGATCATGGCGACGTCGAAGGCGCGCGCCTGCCGCTCGGTCGGCAGCTCGCCGTGGATCATGTGCAGGAAGTTCTCGGCGTACGAGAGCGACGCGTCCGGCGGGACCGGCTCGAGCCCCTCGCGGCGCCGGTGGTGGCGCGCGACGATCGTCGGCAGCTGCGCCGTGAGCGCAACGCCCTTGCGCCGCTCGTTCTCCGGGTCGATCGCCGCCTCGGCGGGGTCGGAGAACGAGAGCGCCGAGACGGCCGTGCGCAGCATCTCCATCGGCGTCGCATCACGCGCGTTCGCGTCGATCAGGTCGTTGACGGCCGGCGGCAGGTCGCGGTCGGAGAGCTCGGCCTTGAACACGTCGAGCTGCTCCGCGGATGGGACATCGCCCTCGAGCAGCAGGTAGGCGACCTCCTCGTACGTCGCGTGCTCCGCCAGGTCGGCGATGTCGTACCCGCGGTACATGAGGACGCCCTGCTCGGCATCGATGGACGAGATGCCGGTCTCGGCGACGGAGACGCCAGACAGCTGAACCGACTTCTTGGCCATATGCAGCGACGATATCGGAAGCGTGGCTAGAGTCCGGAGCCGTGGCACACAGGGTCACGCTCATCCCCGGGGACGGAACCGGCCCCGAGCTCACCGAGGCGACGCGCCGCGTTCTCGAGGCGACCGGCGTCGAGTTCGAGTGGGACGTTCGCCAGGCCGGCGCCGACGTCATGGACCAGTTCGGCGGCAACCCGCTGCCGGACGAGACGATCGACGCGATCCGCGAGACGAAGGTCGCGCTCAAGGGCCCGATCACGACGCCTGTCGGCGGCGGCTTCCGCTCGGTGAACGTGGGCCTGCGCAAGAGCCTCGACCTCTACGCGCAGGTGCGGCCGTGCAAGTCGTACCCGGGCGTGCGCTCGCGCTTCGACGCCGTCGACCTGGTCATCGTGCGGGAGAACACCGAGGATCTCTACGCGGGCATCGAGTACGAGCAGGGCTCCGCGGACGCGGAGGAGCTGATCGCCTGGATCGAGTCGAAGGGCGGCACGCTGCGCCATCGCGACGCCGGCATCTCGATCAAGCCGATCTCCGTGACCGGCACCCGGCGGGTCTTCGAGTTCGCGTTCGACTACGCGCGCAAGAACGGCCGGCGCAAGATCACGGCCGTGCACAAGGCGAACATCATGAAGTTCACGGACGGGCTCTGGTTGCACGTGGCCCGCGAGGTGGCGGCGGAGAACCCGGACATCGAGTTCGACGACCGCATCGTGGACAACATGTGCATGCAGCTCGTCCAGCGGCCCGAGGAGTACGACATGCTCGTGCTGCCCAACCTCTACGGCGACGTCCTCTCGGACCTGTGCGCCGGGATGATCGGCGGCCTCGGCCTGGCGCCGGGGGCGAACTACGGCGACGACTCCGCGGTCTTCGAGCCGACGCACGGCTCGGCGCCGAAGTACGCGGGCCAGAACAAGGTGAACCCGATGGCGGAGCTGCTCTCCGGGATGCTGATGCTGCGGCACCTCGACGAGCTGGAGGCGGCCGATCGGCTCGAGGCCGCGATCGCCGACGTCATCCGTGAGGGCTCGAGCGTCACCTACGACATGAAACCGACCCGCGACGACCCGACGGCCGTCGGGACGAGCGAGGTCGCGGACGCGATCATCGACAAGCTGGGGGTGCGGGTATGAGCGACATCGGTCGCCACGATTTCACGCCGTTCAAGGGGCGGCGGAAGGTGACCGTCGTCGGCGCCGGCAACGTGGGCGCGACCTGCGCGCTCGAGCTGGCCCGCCGCGACTACGCCGAGGTCGTCCTGGTCGACATCGTCGAGAACTTCCCGCAGGGCAAGGCGCTCGACATCAACCAGATGGGCGCCGTGCTCGGCTTCGAGCCGCGCGTGGTCGGCACCAACGGCTACGACGAGACGGCCGGCTCCGACGTGATCGTCGTCACCGCCGGCAAGCCGCGCGCGCCCGGTATGAGCCGCGACGACCTCGTCACCACGAACGAGAAGATCGTCGGCGCCGTCGTCGAGGCTGCGGTGCGCCAGTCGCCGGACGCGATCCTCGTCATCGTCTCGAACCCGCTCGACGCGATGTGCCACGTCGCCAAGAACGTCTCGGGGTGGCCGAAGAGCCGCGTGTTCGGCATGGCCGGGATCCTCGACACGGCGCGCTTCTCGACCTTCATCTCGTGGGCGACCGCCGCGTCGGTCAAGGACGTGACCGCAATGGTGCTCGGCGGCCACGGCGACCAGATGGTCCCGGTCGTCTCGGCGACGACGGTCGGCGGCATCCCGCTGCGCAAGCTTGTCGGCGATGACGAGATCGCCGCGATGGTCGAGCGCACCGCGAAGGGCGGCGGCGAGATCGTCAACCTGCTCGGGACGTCCGCCTGGTATGCGCCGGGCGCTGCGGCCGCGCAGATGGTCGACTCGATCATGCTCGACGAGAAGCGCGTGCTCCCGTGCACGGCGTACCTCGAGGGCGAGTACGGGATCTCCGACCTCTACATGGGCGTGCCCGTGAAGCTCGGCGCCGCCGGCGTCGAGGAGATCGTCGAGCTCGACCTGTCGGACGACGAGCGTCAGGCGCTCGAGGCCTCGGCCGGCGCGGTGCGCGAGGTCGTCGGCGTCCTTTCGACCTGATCGCCGACGCTCGACCAGCAGGGCGCGCGCACGGCTGCGCAACGCGCCCGTCGAGCCGTGCGCGCGCTGGCTTTCTCTGATGAGCGACAACCGGCACCGAATCGGCACAGTCGCGTACGCCGATCCTCGGTACGCTCACCGCGGGTGGCGGGTGGTCGACCACCAGCCCCACCCAGGGTGGGGCTTATTGTGACGCGCGTGAGACCATGGACCTCGGGCTAAAGGGCCGGACGGCGATTGTCTGCGGCGCCTCGTCGGGTATCGGACTGGCCGCTGCCGAGTCGCTCGCCGGGGAAGGCGCCAACGTCGTCATGTTCGCGCGCCGGCGCGAGCTGCTCGATCGCGAGGCGGAGCGGATCGGTGCGCTCGCCGTGCGCGGCGACGTCACCGACCCGCGCGACGCCGAGCGCGTCGTCGCCCGTGCCGTGGAGGCCTTCGGCGGCGTCGACATCCTCGTCAACAACAGCGGCGGCCCTCCCCGTGGGCCTGCGGTCGGCCTCACCGCGGAGCAGATCGAGACGGCTGTCGAGTTGCTCCTCGTGTCGGCCGTCCGCATGACCGGGCACTGCCTGCCTCATCTGCGCGAGAGCCCGGCGGGGCGCATCATCAACATCGAGTCGAGCTCCGTGCGCCAACCGGTCGACAACCTCGCGCTCTCGAACGCCGTCCGCCCGGGTGTGATCGGCTGGGCGAAGACGCTTGCGCGGGAGCTCGGCCCGGACGGGATCACCGTCAACTCGATCGCGCCCGGGCAGATCGACACCGAGCGGCTTCGCGAGCGCTATCCGAGCGGTCCCGCAACGAGCGACCTCCAGACCATCCCGCTGCGCCGGCTCGGCGAGGCGCGCGAGGTGGGCGACGTCGTCTGCTTCCTCGCCTCCGATCGGGCCGCCTACGTGACGGCCACCGTCGTACCCGTTGACGGCGGCCTCACTCGTTCCTTGCTCTGACCGGCTGCGTGCTGGTCTCCGAGCCGGGCGCGCCGCGGCCATTTCACGCGCGTCTATCCTCGGTCCGTGCGCCGTTGGGTCACGCCGGGCCGGCTTGGGGCCCTCGCGCTGCTACTGCTCGCCGTTGTCGCGGTGGCCTATGTCACCCCCTCCGACGACTTCCTCTTCCTGCCCGTCAAGGCCCAGCCGCTCGCGCCGAAGGTCACCGTCCAGGGCGCGAAGCCCGACAAGGACGGCGGCGGCATCTACTACGACGAGGTGCACATCCGCAAGGCGACGATCCTCGAGAAGTACGTGTCATGGGTCCGCCCGGACGGGTCGACGTTCGTGAAGGCCGCGGACTACCTGCCGCCGAACACGTCCGAGAAGCAGCAGTTCGCGGTCGACCTCCAGGACATGAAGCGGTCGCAGAAGATCGCCGCCGCGATCGCGCTGAAGCAGGCGGGCGTCAAGGGCGTGAAGATCATCCCGCGCGGCGTCCTCATCTCTGCCATCTACCTCGGGACGCCGGCGGCCAAGGCCCTGAAGCCCGGCGACACCGTCGTCGAGGTCGACGGCAAGCCCGTGCGGACACCGCAGCAGCTGGCGACGGCGATCCGGGCGCACAAGCCCGGCACGGTCGTGCACATGAAGGTGCGGCGCGGCGGGCGTGTCGTCCCCGTGGCGGTCAAGACCGTCCACGACCCGCAGGACCCGAAGCGCACGATCATCGGCGTCGGCATCGAGCCCGCCGTGACGATCACGCTGCCGCTCAAGGTGAGCATCGACCTCGGGCGGGTCGGTGGCCCGTCGGCCGGGCTCGCGTTCGCACTCGACATCCTCGAGGAGCTCGGCCGCAATGTCGACCACGGCCTCAAGGTCGCGGCGACCGGAGAGATCAACCTCGACGGGTCGGTCGGCCCGATCGGCGGCGTGAAACAGAAGACGATCGGGGCCAAACAGGCGGGGGTCGACGTCTTCCTCGTTCCGGCTGGGGAAAACGCGACCGAGGCGAAGCGCTACGCGGGCCGCATGCGCGTCATCCCTGTTGAGACTTTTCGACAGGCGTTGCGCGCCCTGGCAACCGCGGCGAAAACGGCGTGAAAAGCGCGTTCCGAGGGCCGACAGATCTTCCTGCTCTTTGCGGGAAAACCTGCGGCCGAGCCCCTTGCATCCGGCCGTGCGCGCCCTAGTATCCCGCCTTGTTCGACGGGACACTTTGAGCGGAGCACACCGAAACTTGAGCAAGACACTTAGAACAACCTGCGAAGATTGCTATTTCCGCAAGACAGGCCTCTGTGCCCTGCTGGTCGACGAGCCGTGCCCGACCTTCCGTAACGCCGTCCGCGGACGGCTCGTCCGCCCGCTGCAGGCGCGGCTCGTCCCGCGGCCGTCCGATCCCCTCGCGGAGCACCCCTCCGCATAGAGTCCCCCGCCATGAGCTCCGGCGGCAGCGAGGCATTCCAGCCGCGGCTCTGGGCGACCATCATCGGCCTGGCCGCGATCGCGATCTACCTCGTCGCGTTCATCGCCAAGAACTCCGGCAAGGTCACGCTCCACTTCATCTTCTTCAGCGCCCACGTTGGGCTGATCTGGCTGCTGCTGCTCGGGTTCGTGCTCGGGCTGGCCGTCGGCGTGCTGCTGTCGCAGCTATACGGCCGCCGCCGCCGGCACGGCCGCGGCTAGCCGCTCGACTCCCTCGGCGAGCGCGGCGGGCGGCACGAAGCTGTACGCGAGCCGCAGCGACGACTGGCCGCCCGACGCCCGCGGGAAGAAGTCGCTGCCCTTCACGACAGCGACGCCGGCCTCGGCCGCCCGGTCGAAGACCTCGTCCGCGGCCACGCCCTCGGGGAAGTCGAGCCAGACGAAGTAGCCTCCGTCGGGGTGGCTCCAGGAGGCGCCGCGGGGGCCGAGATGCTGCTCGAGCGCGTTCACGAGCGCGTCGCGGCGCTCGTGGAGAATCGACCGGGCGCGCTCGAGGTTGGCCTCGAGCAGGCCGCGGCGCAGGAACTCGTAGAGCATCGCCTGCATCGCGAGCGCCGGCGACAGGTAGGTGCCGATGGCCCGCGCTTCGACCGCGGCGACGCGCTCGGGCGGCAGGATCAGATACCCGACTCGCAGGCCCGGCGCGACGATCTTCGAGAACGAGGCCGCGTAGACGACGCCCTCGCCGCCCGCGAGCTCGTAGAGCGTCGGCGGCGGCTCGGCCCCGAAGCGCACCAGCCGGTAGGGGTCGTCCTCGAGGATGAGCAGGTCGTGGCGGTGTGCAAGCCCGAGCAGGTCGCGCCGCGTCGCCTCCGAGTACGTGCGCCCGCTCGGGTTCTGGAAGGTCGGGATCGCGTAGAAGAACGCCGGCCGCCCGTCGGAGAGCTCGGCCTCGAGCGCGTCGACGTCGATGCCGTCGTCGGTCAGGGGCACCGTCGTGATGTCGGCGCCCAGCCCCTCGAGGATCCGCAGCGGCCGGTCGTAGGACGGTGCCTCGACGATCGCTCGGCGGCCCTCGGCGAGCAGCACCTGCGCGAGGATCGCGAGCCCGGGCAGCGAGCCGGGGGTCAGGATCACGCGCGACGCGTCGACGCCGTGCCGCTCGGCAACCCAGGCGCGCAGCGGCTCGTAGCCGGAGACGGGCCCGTAGTTCAGCAGCGTCTGCCCCTCGGCCAGAATTGCTGCGCGCGCACAGTCGGCCAGCTGCTCGTACGGAAGCAACTCGGGCGGTGGCACGCCGCGGGCGAGCGAGATCGTCGTCACGGTCGCCTGAGTGTAGGCGGCGCAACGGTCGTAGGCCCCGTCCGGCCGCCTCTCGGTCTTCGACCTGGACACGGGGAAGCGAGCCCTGATCGGTGGCCGGGAGTACGCAGCGTGGTCGCCGGACTCGAAGCACATCGCGTTCCTCAGAGGGCCCATGGGTTTGCAGTGTTACTCGCTGTGGATCGCCGACGCCGACGGCCGTCACGCGCGCGTCATGCGAAAAGCCTGCTGAACGTCAGCGGGCTGGAGCGCCGGCCGTCTCGGCGACGACCTGCGCCACCTCGGTCGGTGTGGTGCCGACGCGGACACCGTGCGCCTCGAGCGCTTCCTTCTTCGCCTGGGCCGTGCCCGCCGTGCCGGAGATGATCGCCCCCGCGTGCCCCATCGTCTTGCCCGGCGGCGCGGTGAAGCCGGCGATGTAGGCGAGTACCGGCTTCGACATCTCGGCCTGGATGTACTCGGCGGCCTTCTCCTCCTCGTTGCCGCCGATCTCGCCGACCATGACGACGTACTCCGTCTCCGGGTCGCGCTCGAAGCGCTCCAGGATATCGATGAACGAGGAGCCGACAACCGGGTCGCCCCCGATCCCGACGATTGTGGAGTTGCCGAGCCCGAGCTGCGTGAGCTCGTGGCCGATCTGGTACGTCAGCGTCCCGGAGCGCGAGACGAGCCCGATGTTCCCCTCGCTGAAGATCTCGGCCGGGATGATCCCGACGTTCGCCTTCCCTGGCGACAGCGCGCCGGGGCAGTTGGGGCCGATCATGGTCACGCCGCGCCGTCGGATGTACGAGTAGATGCGCAGCATCTCGTGCGCCGGGAGGCCCTCGGCGATGCAGATCACGGTGGAGATGCCCGCGTCGACCGCCTCGTAGATCGCGTCCCCGGCGAAGCGCGCCGGGACGAAGACCATCGTCGTGTTCGCCCCCGCCTCCTCGACCGCATCCGCGACGGTGTTGAAGACCGGGACGCCCTCAACGTCGGTGCCGCCCTTGCCGGGCGTGACGCCGGCGACGAGCTGGGTGCCGTAGGCGCGGTTGCGCAGCCCGTGGAACGAGCCCTCGCGACCGGTCAGTCCCTGCACGACGAGGCGCGTGTCGCGGTCGACGATGATCGCCATTCAGGCTCCCTTCCGCGCACGCAGCAGGACCTTGACGTCGGTCCAGGCGGAGCCGTCGGGCGTCGTGCGCTCGGCGAGCAGCGTGCGAACGCGCTCGGCCTCCTCGCCCTCGCAGCCCGTGCGGGCCAGCCAGGCGTCGAACGGGTGCGTCTTCTCGATGTGGCGAACCTCCTCGAGGACGAGCCCCGCATCCATGAGGAACGAGCGCCACTGGGCCTCCGAGTACGAGCGGATGTGCGTCGGGTCGCGGAGGCGCTCGGCCTCCTCGACGCGGTCGCTCGCGTAGAGCGTGTCCTCGACGATCACCAGGTGGCGCGAGGCCCGCGCCATTGCGGCGATCGCGGTCGGCACGTCCTCGAAATGGTGCGGCGCGATCCGCGTCACGACGACGTCGAAGCTGTCCGGCGCGAACGGCAGGTCCTCGGCGCGGCAGATCACGTCGGGGTGCATGCCAGGCGCCGGGTCGCTGGTGATCACGTCCAGCCCGGCCTCGCGCAGCCGCCGCGCGACGTGGCCGCCGCCGGTGGCGACGTCGAGCGCCGTCTTCGCGCCGGCCGACCACTCGACGATCAGGTCGAGATCCTCGCCCTCGCGCTGCTCGACCGCAGAGCGGTAGCCCTCCGCCCGCGAGCTCCAGACGTCGGTCACGCCGCCAGCTCCACGGCCCGGCGGGCGCCGTCCAGCATCGTCGCCTCCGGATGGATGTTCTCCTTGCCCGCCTCGGCGAGGATCGCCCGGCCCTCCTCGGCATTCGTCCCGTCGAGGCGGACGACGATCGGGTAGCGGCTCATGTCAAGGCGATCGAGCGCCTCCAGGATCCCGCGCGCAACCTCGTCGCAGCGCGTGATCCCGCCGAAGATGTTGAAGAAGATCGAGCGCACCTGCGGGTCGCGCGTGATCACCTCGAGCGCGTCCACGACGCCCTCGGCGTCGCCTCCGCCGCCCAGGTCGCAGAAGTTCGCGGGCCGGCCGCCGACGAAGTTGACGACGTCCACCGTCGACATCGACAACCCGGCGCCGTTGCCCAGCACGCCAACATCCCCGTCCAGCTTCACGTAGGTGACGCCTTTCTCGCGCGCGAAGCGCTCCTCCGGTGGGACCGCCTCCGGGTCGCGCATGTCCGCGATGTCCGGGTGCTTGAAGAGCGCGTTGTCGTCGACCGAGAACTTGGAGTCGAGCGCGCGCACCTCGCCGGACGGCGTGACGATCAGCGGGTTGATCTCGCAGAGCATGGAGTCGCAGCCGACGAAGGCGGCGTAGAGCTTCTCGATGATCTGCATGATCTGCTTCTGCTCGCCCGGGTCGGCGATGCCCGCCTCGTAGATGAGGCGGCGCGCCTGGTAGGGCTGGAAGCCTTCGAGCGGGTCGACATGCAGGCGCGCGAGCGCATCCGGGCGCTTCGCCGCGACCTCCTCGATGTCGATACCGCCCTCGGTCGTCAGCATGAAGAGCGCCTTCTTCTCACCGCGGTCGAACGTGACCGAGAGGTAGTACTCGCGCTCGATGTCGGAGGCGCGCTCGATCCAGAGCCGCCTGACGACGTGACCGCGGATGTCCATGCCCAGGATCTCCCGTGCATGGTGCTCGGCGTCGTCCGGGGTCGCGGCGAGCTTGATCCCGCCGGCCTTGCCGCGCCCGCCGGTCAGCACCTGCGCCTTGACGACGACCGGCGTCCCCAGATCCTCGGCCGCGTCGCGCGCTTCGCGCGGGCTGGTCGCGAGCCGCCCCTCGGAGACGGGGATGCGGAAGCGGCGGAACAGCTCCTTGCCCTGGTACTCGTAGAGATCCACCCTCGCCGGACTCTAGTCGTGCGCCCCAGCCCGGCGTCGTAGGCCAGTAGACTCGCGCTCCCGACGACCCAGGAGGCCGAGATGGACGAGCACTCCACCCTGACGGACGACGAGATGACGACTTCCGTGCTCGAAAGGCCCTACGCATCGGTGGCCGACGCCGATACGGACGACTCCGACGACGCGGACGAATCGGACGACACGGGCGGCGACGCCGACGAGTCGGATGCCGACGCGGACGACGACGACGCCGACGCCGACGCCGACGACAGCGACAGCTAGGGCGGGCGCGGCGCTCGGGCGCTGCCTCGGGCCGGCCGACGCCGACGCGTTCCTACGCGACCAGTGGGAGCGTGCGCCGGTGCACGTGCCACGCGAGGAGCCGGACCGGTTCGCGCAGCTGCTGACCCGCGCGGAAGCCGAGCACATGCTCACGGCGACCGCCATCCGCATGCCCGGCTTCCGGCTCGTCAAGGCCGGCGAGCAGGTCGGCGGATACGCCCGCGACATTCCTTGGAGGCCACGGCCGTTCACGGGCGCCATCGACGTCCGCCGCGTCCTCTCCGAGTTCGCGGACGGAGCGACGATCGTGCTCCAGGCGCTGCACGTCAGCTACGAGCCGGTCGCCGTCTTCGCCCGCGAGCTCGAGCTCGAGCTGGGGCACCCGGTGCAGGTCAACGCCTACTACACGCCGCGCGCGGCCCAGGGGCTGCCCGTGC
Source organism: uncultured Thermoleophilia bacterium (assembly GCA_963710465.1). Lineage (GTDB taxonomy): Bacteria > Actinomycetota > Thermoleophilia > Gaiellales > Gaiellaceae > JACVRM01. The sequence continues at coordinate 77,439 of CAVQAQ010000034.1, read as the reverse complement.
ACCACGATACCCACGACGTCTTCGTGCTCCAGGTCTCGGGCGAGAAGCGGTGGCTCGTCTACGAGCCGGTGCTCGAGCTGCCGCTGAAGACCCAGCGCTACGCGCCGTCGCTCGGGGCACCGGGTCCCGTCGTCCTCGACGTCACGCTCCACCCCGGAGACACGCTCTACCTCCCGCGCGGCTGGCTCCACGAGGCGGTCACGTCCGAGACCGACTCCCTGCACCTCACGGTCGGCGTGAACGTGATCACATGGCAGCAGGCGATCCGGGACGCGCTCGACGAGACCGGCGACAACGTCACCATGCGCCGCTCGATCGAGGCTGGGAGCCTGGACGAGGCGCTGCAGGTGCTCGCCGAGCGGCTCGGCGAGGGCGACGTCGAGCGGCGCCGGGTCGCGAGGCTCGTCCGGCGCGGCCGTCCTCTGCTCGCGGACGGCTTCGACCAGCTGCGGGCGCTCGACGACCTCGGCCCCGAGACGCCGCTCGAGCGCCGGCCGGCGCATGCGCTCCTGCGCGACGACGGCGACGGCGGGCTCGTGCTCGAGCACGACGGGGGCGAGCTGCGGCTGCCCGGGGACGTTCGCGACGAGATCGAGGCCGTCCTGGTCGCAGGTGGCCCCTTCACCGCCGCCGATCTTCCGGGGACGCTGGACGCCGACGAGCGGATCGAGTTCGTCTCGCGCCTCGTGCGCGAGGGCCTCGTCCGGGTCAGCTAGTCGGAGACCAACTCGGCCGCGTAGTGGCGCGGCCGCTGCGGCACCGTCGCGTCACAGGTGAGCAGCATCGGCTCGCCGTCCGCGCGCGTGACCCGGACGTCGTAGTCGTCGCCGCCTGCGGCGAAGCGGACGAGCCACTCGTGGGCGGAGACGCGCCGCCACGACACGAAGCGGACGCCGTCGATTGCCCAGATCCCGGCCGCCTCGCGCACGGCGCGCTCGGCCGCCTGCTGCGGGAACGAGTAGCACGACCGGCCGCGGTAGTGGTCGGGCTCGATGCGCCCGGCCGCGTACTCCGCCAGCACCTGGCCCGTGGCGTCCGGATCGAGGTGGCCGAAGTAGAGGCCCTCCGGCAGGCAGACGAGGTTGCCGGCGAAGCGGTCGCCGCCGACATGCGTGCATTGCCACACCGACGCGGTGCCGGCTCGCTCGCAGGCGCGCGTGAAGACAGCGGCGCCGTAGCGCGCGCAGCAGCGGTCCCGGCGGCCGTGGACGCAGACGAGCAGCAGCGGATGGTCGACACGGTCGGCATCGCCGGCGAGCATCGCCGCCGGGTCGACGGCAGCGAGCCCGGCTCCGTCGGTCACCGTTCGCCGGAAGGCCTCTGCCCGCGCACCCCCGCCGCGCACGACGTAGACGTGTCGCTCCTCGGCGGCGCGCCGGTCGGGACGGCGAATGAAGAGCAGGCGCCCGTGCGGAAGCCCCGCCAGCGCCTTGCGCAGGTGCTCCTTCGCCTCGGGCGGGATCAGGCTCCCGGCCACCGGCTCGCGCGCCCAGCGCCCGGGGTACTCGACGAGCAGCCAGTGGTCGACGCGGCTCGCGGTCGCCCCGAGCCGTTCCCTGGCCTCCCTCGATGTATCTGCGCAGAAGGGCTTAGGGCTCGTCGCCATCTGCGTCCTGCGCCACGACGCAGATCACCTGCCCGATCGTCACCGGCTCGCCCGCCCTGACCGACAGCTCCGTCACCCGCCCGCCCACGTGCGCGATCACCTCGTTCTCCATCTTCATCGCCTCGACGATGCAGAGCACCTGGCCGGGCTGGACGATGTCCCCCTCGGACACGTTGACGGCGAGCACGGTGCCCTGCATCGGGCTGACGACAGCGTCCCGCCCTACGCCCCCGACCGCCGCAGTCGCAACGCGCGCCCTCCGTCGGCGCACGAGCTCTGCGTACGGCGGCTCCGGGACACGCACCTGTACGTCGAAGCGCCGGCCGTTGACCTCGACCGTCGTCGCCCGGTCCCGGCGGCCCGCGCCGTCCAGTACTGCCGGTATCGTTGTCTCATGAGACAACCGTTCCGCGCGCTGCGCAAGGAGCTCCGACTCCACGATGCCGTGGCACGTCGCCGCCTCGATGAAGCACGGGTGCTCGAGCAGCGCGCGGTGGAAGCCGACGAGCGTCGTGACGCCCTCGATGTGGAACTCGGAGAGCGCACGCAGCATCCGCCGCCGCGCATGCTCGCGGTCGACGTCGTGGACGATGAGCTTCGCGATCATCGGGTCGTAGAGGCCGCTGATCTCGGAGCCCTCGACCACGCCGGAGTCGACGCGCACACCCGGCCCCGCCGGCTCCCGGTAGCCCGTGATCCGCCCCGGCGTCGGCAGGAACCCGCGCGCGGGATCCTCGGCGTTGATGCGGCACTCGATCGCGTGGCCGCGTAGCTCGACCTCGTCCTGGGTCACGGACAGCGGCTCGCCGGCCGCGATCATGACCTGCTCGCGGACGAGGTCGAGGCCGGTCACCTCCTCGGTGACGGTGTGCTCGACCTGGATGCGCGTGTTCATCTCCATGAAGTAGTAGTCGCCCTCGGGCGAGAGCAGCCCCTCGATCGTCCCGGCCGAGCGGTACCCGGCGGCGCGCGCGGCCTCGACGGCGATGCCGCCGATGCGCTCGCGCAGGGTGTCGTCGACGGCGGGCGAAGGCGTCTCCTCGACGAGCTTCTGATGCCGGCGCTGGATCGTGCAGTCGCGCTCGCCCAGGTGGATGACGGTGCCGTGCGCGTCGGCGAGCACCTGCACCTCGATGTGGCGCGGGTCCTCGAGATAGCGCTCGACGTAGACGGACGCGTCGGCGAAGTACTTCTCGCCCTCCCGCCGGGCCGACTCGAAGGCGCGCTCGGCCTCGCCAGGTTCGCGCAGGACCTTCATGCCCTTGCCCCCGCCCCCGGCGGCGGCCTTGATCAGGAGCGGATAGCCGATCTCGCCGCCGATCCGGACGACCTCCTCCGCAGAGCCGACCGGGTCGGTCGTGCCGGGGATGATCGGCACGCCGGCCTCGCGCATGCGCGTGCGCGCGGCCGTCTTCGAGCCCATGAGCGCGATCGCGGACGCGGGCGGCCCGATCCACGTCAGCGCCGCCGCCTCGACCGCCTCTGCGAAGCCCGCGTTCTCGGCGAGGAAGCCATAGCCGGGGTGCACCGCCTGCGCGCCCGAGCGAGCCGCGGCGTCCAGCAGGCGCTCGGCGTCCAGGTAGCTCTGCGGGGCCGGTCCCGGGCCGAGCAGGTAGGCCTCGTCGGCCACCTGGACGTGAAGCGCGTCGCGGTCAGCCTCGGAGTAGACGGCGACACAGCCGATGCCGAGCTCGCGCAGCGTGCGGAAGATCCGCACCGCGATCTCGCCGCGGTTGGCGACCATGACCTTCGTGAACGGCGGCATGCCGCATATTGTCTCTGCCGGTGCGCGCTGCCGATCAGCTGACCGTCGCGCGAATCCTCGCGGCCCCGCTCATCGTCGTCCTCTTCCTCGCGGACTTCCAGGGGCACGACTACTGGGCGACCGCGGTGTTCGTCGCCGCGATGGCGACGGACTGGCTCGACGGCCGCCTCGCGCGCCGCGGCGGCTACGGAACCGATCTCGGCTCGCTGCTCGACCCGATCGCGGACAAGATCCTCGTCCTCACCGCGCTGATCATGCTCGTGGACGAGGGCGTGTTCGCGGGCTGGATGGTCGCGATCATCGTCGCGCGCGAGTTCCTGGTCACCGGGCTGCGGTACGCGGCGCTGGAGCGCGGCGTCGTGTTGCGGGCGCGTGACCTGGGCAAGCTGAAGACCTGGGGCCAGTCGACGGCGGTCGTGCTCGGCGGCCTGGCCGCAGGCGGGGCGATCGATCAGTCGATCGCCTGGTGGGCGCTGCTCGCAGCCGTGCTGCTGACGCTGCTCTCCGGCCTCGACTACGCGCGCGTGGCGCCGCGCGTGCTGCGCGGCCACCCGGCGTAGGCCGGGTCGACAGCGTCCTCGAGCGGCGCGGCGTTCTCGCGTATGCCCGCCGCGAGCCAGGCGCTGCGGTACTGCGGCGGCGCCATGGCGGCCGCGCGCTCGAGCGCCTGCGCGATCGCCTCGCGCTCCTCGGCCGTCGGGTCGGGCGATGTCTCGAAGCTCACCCCGTAGAGGGTAAAGGAGCACGGATCGCACGACGATGGAAAGGGGGATGAGGCGCCCCCTCGCAGCGTTTGCGTGCCTTGCGTTCGTCTGTGCCGGAGCGGCTGCTGCGCAGCCGCGGGCGACGAACCGCTCCTGGGCGGATCAGCAGATCCGTTTCGTGGTGGCGCACGGGCTGATGGCGAAGAGCGTCGCCGGCTTCAAGCCGGACGCGCCGCTCACACGCGGCGCGCTCAACCAGGTCGTCGAGGCGCTTGGGCGCACCGCGACCGGCGTCCCCGTCGATCCGCCCAGCACCACCGACCCGCACCAGGTCACGATCGCGCAGCTCGACTCGCGGCTCGTCGCCGGGCTCGGCCTCTCCCCCGCCTCGCAAAGCTTCGCGCAAGGGGCGCGCGACGCCGGTCTCACCGTACCCAGCCGCTTCGGCACCGAGGCGGTCGCGCGTCTGATCGGCCTGCGCTTCAACCACCCGGCCGGCCAGGACGACCTCGAGCTCCTGCCGAGCGAGACGGCGACCCGCGCCGAGGCCGCGTTCTCGGTGGCGGCCGCGCTCCAGCTGAGCGAGGACCAGCGGCAGCTCGTGCTCGACGAGGCGTCGGCGTTCGAGCTCCCCGAGCTGACCGCGTGGCAGATCGATGTGCTCGACACGGCCGTGAAGCTGATCGGCTACCCCTACGTGTGGGCGGGGGCGAGCGAGAAGACCCAGTCGCAGGGCGGCGTGCAGGTGCCCGGCGGGTTCGACTGCTCCGGCTTCGCGTGGCGCGTCTTCAAGCTGCAGGCCTACGACCACGGCGGCGTCCTCGCTGAGACGCTGAACGGCCGGACAGCGGCCGAGATGGCAGGCGAGGTGCCGGCGTCGAAGCGGATCGCGTGGGCGAAGCTGCAGCCCGCCGACCTGATGTTCTTCTCGTCGTCGGGATCGAAGAAGGCAGCCGCGGTCGACCACATGGGCATCTACATCGGCGACGGCTGGATGATCCACTCGTCGCGCTTCGGCGTCGCGCTCGCGCCCGTGACAGACGGCTGGTACCGAAACGACTTCAGCTGGGGCCGGCGGCCGCTGGCCGAGGCCGGGCTGAGCTAGCGGGCGCCCGCGACGGCCACCGACGTGGTCGCCGCGATGATCGCCGCCATCATCTCCCTGATCGCCGCGCGCACGGCCTCCGAGGCCCAGTCGCCTTCGGCGATGCGCTCGACGTTCGCCTCGAGCTCTGCCTCGGTTATGCCCACGTGGTGGGAATCGACGACCCTGGCATCGAGCGCGTGCAGAAGCGCGATGAGGGCGCCCGTCCGCGCATCGTCCGTGGTGCCGGCCCGCAGCGCCTCACCGATGTCGGCCCGGACGGCGTTCTCGTGGGCGGCGTCGGCCGCCGGCCAGCGGCGCCTCGGGACGATGCCCAGGATGCGCCCCGCGTCCTCGCGGACGAGGCCGCCGCGGACGAGCCGTTCGTAGAGCCGTGCGCGGAGTCCCTTCGCAAGCGGCGAGACGACATCCTTCGGCTTCCGTCCTTGCTTCTTGTCCACGGTGACGAGCGCCTCGTCGAGGAGCGGGTCGGGCGTCGGGCTTCGGTCGACGACAAGCAGGCGCCCGCTCGCCGAGATCTGCGCGTGGCGCGCGAGAGTCAGGTCGATCAGCATGGCGCCGCCCAGAGCGACGTCTGCGCGGTTCGAGGGCACCGCAAGCTTTCCGGTGCGGTCGTCGGTCAAGAGCAGGAGCAGGTCCTCAGCGAGCAGCATGAGTGCCTCCTTTTCGGGACCACTCCCACTGTTGCGCCCGGAAGCGTCCTGCGAATCGGGACCCGGTACTGAGACTAGAGCGGGATATTCCCGTGCTTGCGCGGGGGGCGCCGCTCGCGCTTCGTCAGCGAGGTCTCGAGCGCGTCGATCAGCACCGGCCGCGTCCGCCGCGGCTCGATGACGTCGTCGACGTAGCCGCGCTCGGCGGCGACGTACGGGTTCGCGAAGCGCTCGCGGTAGTCCTCGATCAGCTCGGCGCGCCGCTCGGCGGAGTCCTCCGCCTGCTCGAGGTCGCGCCGGAAGACGATGTTGACCGCACCCTCCGGGCCCATCACCGCGACCTCGGCGGTCGGCCACGCGAAGTTGAAATCCGCGCGGATGTGCTTCGAGCTCATGACGTCGTACGCGCCGCCGTACGCCTTCCGCGTGATCACCGTCAGCTTGGGGACGGTCGCCTCGCAGTAGGCGTAGAGCAGCTTGGCGCCGTGGCGGATGATCCCGCCCCACTCCTGCGCCGTACCCGGGAGGAAGCCGGGCACGTCGACGAAGGTGACAAGCGGGATGTTGAACGCATCACAGGTGCGGACGAAGCGCGCGCCCTTGACCGATGAGTCGATGTCGAGCACGCCGGCAAGCGCCTTCGGCTGGTTCGCGACGACGCCGACGACGTAACCGCCGAGCCGGGCGAAGCCGCAGACGAGGTTCTCGGCCCACCGTTCGTGCACCTCGAGAAACTCGCCGTCGTCGACCACCCTGGTGATGACCTGCTTGATGTCGTACGGCTTGTTCGCGTTGTCCGGGATGATCCGGTCGAGCTCCTCGTCCTCGCGGTCGCGCGGGTCGGTCGCCTCGAAGAACGGCGGCGGGTCGAGGTTGTTCTGCGGCAGGAACGAGATCAGGTAGCGCGCGTCCTCGAGGCACGACTCCTCGTCGGCCGAGACGAAGTGCGCCACGCCCGACTTCGACGCGTGGGTCGCCGCGCCGCCGAGCTCCTCGAAGGTGACCTCCTCGCCGGTGACGGTCTTCACCACGTCGGGGCCGGTGATGAACATGTACGACGTCCCCTCGACCATGAAGACGAAGTCGGTCATGACCGGCGAGTAGACGGCGCCGCCGGCGCAGGGCCCCATGACCAGGCTGATCTGCGGGATGACGCCCGACGCCTGGACGTTGCGCCAGAAGATCTCCGCATACCCGGCGAGCGAGACGACGCCCTCCTGGATGCGTGCGCCGCCGGAGTCGTTGATCCCGACGACGGGGCAGCCGTACTTGGCCGCCATGTCCATGATCTTGCAGATCTTCTCCGCGAAGACCTCGCTCAGCGACCCGCCGAAGACGGTGAAGTCCTGCGAGAAGACGAAGATCTTCCGCCCGAAGATCGTCCCGTAGCCGGTGACGACCGCGTCGCCGTAGGGGCGGTTGTCGAGCATCCCGAAGTTGGGCTCGCGATGGCGCACATAGCGGTCGAGCTCGACGAACGAGCCGGGGTCGAGCAGCTTCTCCGCGCGCTCGCGCGCGAGCAGCTTGCCGGCCGCGTGCTGGCGTTCGACCGCCTTCGCGCTCCCAGCGTGCAGCGCCTCGTCGCGGAGCTCCTCGAGGTGCTCGAGCTTCGCTGCCGTGTGGCGTCGTGGACGCCCGGCTTGTCCTCGGTCGCGGCCATGGCCCTAAGTATCGCGACCTCGTCGGCGTCCGGGAGGGTGTGGCGATGCTGACCGGACGCGCACCTATCTTGGGAACATGCGTTCGTCTGGCGAGTGGAGAGCGGTAAAGCAGGCTTTCCGGTTCGAACTCGACCCAAGCCGTGCGCAGCGTGCGTTGCTCACGAGAAGCGTCGGGGCGTCCCGCTACGTCTATAACTGGGGTCTCGAACAGTCACAGCAGCAATTTGGGCTAACTGGACGCCGAACCACGTCTCGCAGGGATGCGTGAGTTGCGCCGGCAGCTCACCTACAAGACCGATTGGTACGGCTCGACCCTCATCGTCGTCAACCGATGGTTCCCGTCATCGAAGACGTGCTCGGGCTGCGGCGTGGTGCGGCGTACGCTCACGCTCGATCAGCGAGACTTCTCTTGCGATGCCTGCGGCCTCTCGATCGACCGCGACGAGAATGCAGCGATCAACCTGCGCACGGTCGGCCTTGCTCAATTACCCGAGGGTCTCGGGGAAGTGACGCCTGTGGAGAGGAGGGCTCTGGCTTCGGCTCCTGGCCGAAGCGAAACCAGCCTCGCCGAAGCAGGAAGCGATCATCTGCGGCGCGCCGCAGAACTCGCAGATCGACGAGACAACCCGTCGAGGTGCGCGCCGAGCGCCGGCAACGGTCGGATGCGAAGCCGCACTCCCATATCGCGCCGGTGAGTCCGGTACCGCTCGACCGTTCCGCGACCTGGCCGTACGAGGACGGCGAGGTCGGCCCGTACATGTACTCGCGCTACGGGCATCCGACCGGCACCGCCGCCGAGGAGGCGCTCGGCGCGCTGGAGGGCGGCCGTGCGTTGCTGTTCGGCTCGGGGTCGGCGGCGGAGACGGCGGTGTTCCTCGGCCTGCTCGAGCCGGGCGCGACGGTCGCCGTTGCCGCGGGGGGCTATTTCGGCACGGTTGGCCTGCTCGGGCTGTTTGAGCCGTGGGGGCTCCGGTTCGTGGCATTCGACCAGACCGGGCCGCCGCCCGACGGCGCCGACCTCGTCTGGCTCGAGGCACCGGCGAATCCGATGCTCTCGTTCCCCGACCTGGAAGCGGCGGCCGCACACCCGGCCTGCGTCCTCGTCGACGCGACCGCGTCGTCACCCGTGCTGCTGCGTCCCCTCGAGCACGGTGCCGACCTCGTCCTGCACAGCGCGACGAAGTACCTGGGCGGACATGCGGATCTTCTGCTTGGCGTGCTCGTAACGCGCTCGGACGAGATGTACGACCGGCTGCTCTCCGTGCGAACCAGGACGGGCAACGGAGCTGCAGCCGATCCGGCGTGGCTGCTTCTGCGCTCGCTCGAGACGCTAGAGCTGCGCGTCCGTCGCCAGTCGGCGACGGCGCTCGAGCTCGCGCGACGGCTTGCGGAGCACCCGCGGGTCGAGGTCGTCCGCTATCCAGGCCTGGGCGACCCGCGCGCAGAGCGCTGGATGGGCGGCGGCTTCGGCGGACTGCTCTCGTTCGACGTCGCGGACGGCGAGCAGGCGCGGCGCGTCGAGTCGTCCACCCGGCTGATCGGCAACGCGACGAGCCTCGGCGGCGTGCACTCAACCATCGAGTCGCGGTACCGCCACGAGGGCGACCGCGTGCCGCCCGGCTTGCTGCGGCTCAGCGTCGGGCTCGAGGACGCCGACGCGCTCTGGGCCGACCTCGAACAAGCGCTCGACTCCTAAGCCGGAGGTCGGACTCGAACCGACGGCCCACGGTTTACAAAACCGTTGCTCTGCCAACTGAGCTACTCCGGCGTTGACCGGATGGTAGCCCGGTCTACTGCAGGACTTGCCGCGTCCGCTGGTGCGCGATGATCTTGCGCTTTACGCGCTGGAGCGCGTTGTCGATCGTCTTCGTGTCGCAGCCGAGCTCCTCGGCCATCTGCTCGTACGACGAGCCCTTCGAGGTAGAAGCGCAGCGCGTCGGCCTCGAGCTGCGAGAGCCCGGTGCCGAGGCAGAAGACGAGGCTCTGCAGCTCCTCCGTCGAGATCACGCACGTCGACGGGTCGTTGACGCTCGGGCCCGGGCAGCGCGTCGCCGAGCGTGCAGTCGCTGTCGGAGTCCTGCCCCGCCGGCGTCTGGCTGAACGAGACGTACGTGTTGAGCGGCGAGTGCTTGAAGCGCGTCGCGGTCTTGATCGCCGTGATGATCTGGCGCGTCACGCACAGCTCGGCGAACGAGCGGAACGACGTCTCCTTGTCCGGGCGGAAGTCGCGCACGGCCTTGTAGAGGCCGATCAGTCCCTCCTGGATCAGGTCGTCACTGTCGCCGCCGGCGAGGAAGTACGAGCTCGCCTTCAGCCGGACGAAACCGGTGTAGCGGCGGATGAGCGCGTCGAGCGCCTGGCCGTCACCGTTGCGGGCACGCATGCCGAGCTGCAGATCCTCCAGCTCGCGCTGGATGCGCTGCGGCGTGCGAATGCGCTGGTCGCTGTCCTTGGGGGCATGTCCGGGATCTGTTTGGAGCTCTCGGGCAAAGCGGAAGCAGCGGTGTTGCTCCTCCCTAGCCTCACCCTCAACTGGAGGGCAAGGTAGCAAGGACCGGATCGTTTTACAAGTCCTTTGCAATGGTCCCGCTTGAACGACTCATTCGCGGTTGCGGCGAAGGCGCTCCAGGCGGGCTCGCGTCTCCTCGTCGACCCGATCCGCAAGCCGCGACGGTTGCGGCTTGCTCTGGCCCGTGTCACCCAGCTCGGCAGCGAAGAGCTTCGACGTCACCTTCATCACCTCCTGCCCCGACGTTCCGCGCACCGCGAGGTCGGACGAGACGAGCAGAACCTGCTCCGTGGCGCGGTGCTCGGCCGCCAGTCGCTCGAGCACGGAATCGGCGTCGGGCGCGTAGCGAACGGACAGCGAGCCGAACTCGCGGTCGGTGCCGGGCCCGTCGAAGACGACGACGCCGCGCACGCCCTTCAGCGCGATGAACGAGCGCGAGCCGGTCGACGAGCTCCGCGGGCTCCTCGATTAGCGACGCGCGCAGCACGTTGTAGCCGTCGAACAGGTACAGGGTCGGCTCAGCCACGCTGGCGGCGCGCCTCGTAGAGGAGCAGCGCAGCGGCGACGCTGACGTTCAGCGACTCGACCTGGCCGAGGAGCGGGATCGAGACCTGCTCGTCGCATGCGCGGCGGACGAGCGGCCGCAGGCCGCGCCCCTCGGCGCCGAGCACGAAGGCGGCGCCCTGCCGCGAAGTCGGCGTCCCACATCGACGCCGCCGCGTCGCCGGCCGCCGCGTAGACCCAGAGCGTCGGCCCCTTCACCTCGCTCGAGGTAGCGGGCGAGGTTCGGTGACGACGGCGACCGGCAGGTGCTCGACCGCGCCGGCCGACGTCGCGGACACGACAGCGGCGTCACACGCGCCGAGCCGTGCGCCGGGACGACGACGCCCGTCGCGCCGGCGCCCTCGGCGCTCCGGCAGACGGCGCCGAGGTTGCGCGGGTCGCTGACGCGGTCGAGGCAGGCGAGCAGCGGCGTGCTCGCCGGCGGCGAGCTCGTAGGCGTCCGCGTAGCGGTACGGCTCGCGCGGGCGACGACGCCCTGGTGGTCGCGCGTGCCGGCCAGCTCGGTCAGCTCGCGCTCGGGCTTGACGCTGGACGCGGACGCCGGCCTCGCGCCGAGCCACGGCTCGGCGGCCACGGCCCGCTCGGTCGCCCAGATCTCGAGCACCTCGCGCCGGCCGCGCAGCGCCTCCCGCACCGCGCGGCGGCCGTAGACGAGGTCGGCGGTCACGCCCGCGGGACGAGCTGGAAGCCGCCGTCGCCCGGACGTCGCGCACCACCCAGCCGGCTGCCTCGATCTCGTCGCGCAGCCGGTCGGCCTCGGCGAAGTCGCCGCGCGGCGCGCGCGGCCGCGCGCTGCTCCGCGAGCGTCGACGTACCTCGGCCGGCGCCCGTCGCGTCTCCGCCGAGCGACTCGAGCCCGAAGATGGCGAGCGCGCGCCGGAGCAGATCGTGGTCGCGCCACTCGTGCATGACGGCGAGCGCCTCGGGCGTGTTGAAGTCGTCGTCGAGCGCCGCCGCGAACCGCTCCCACGCGCCGTCGGGCGCCGGCTCGGAGGGCGTCGCGGAACACGTCGCGGAAGCGCTCCGCTCGCGCGGCCGCCTGCGTCGAGCGTCTGCGTCCGAGAAGTCGATCGGCTTGCGCCAGTGCGCCGGTCAGGAAGAAGACGAGCAGCGTCTCGCGGCCCCACGCGGTCGATCGCGTCGCGCAGCGTCACGACGTTGCCGATCGACTTGGACATCTTGTCGCCCGACCGAACCGCAGCATGCCCGTTGTGCGTCCAGATCCGCGCGAACTCGTGGCCGAGCGCGCGCGACTGCGCGATCTCGTTCTCGTGGTGCGGGAAGACGAGGTCGAGCCCGCCGCCGTGGATCTCGAAGACCGGCCCGAGCAGCTCCTCGGCCATCGACCGAGCACTCGATGTGCCAGCCCGGCCGCCCGCGGCCCCCACGGCGAGTCCCACATCGTGTCCTCGCCCGGCTTGTTCGCCTTCCAGAGCGCGAAGTCGCGCGGGTCCTCCTTGAGCGGGTTCGGCTCCTGCTCCTCGACCTGGTCCGGCCGCTGGCCCGAGAGCCGCCCGTACTCGGGAAGCGCGCGACGCGGAAGTAGACGTCGCCGTCGACCTCGTACGCGAAGCCGCGCTCGGACCAGCTCCTCGATCGCGCGCGACGATCTCGGGCACCATCTCGGTCGCCTTCGGCAGCTCGTCGGGCTGCCCGAGCCCGAGGTCGCCGGTGTCCTCGAGGTACCACTGCGTCGCGCGCTCGGCGAGCGCGGCGCTGGCGCCCGGCGCGGCCTCGTAGATCTTGTCGTTGATGTCCGTGATGTTGTGGACGAGCTTCACGTCGTAGCCCGTCTCGCGCAGCCAGGAGCGCAGCCACATGCCGAGCACGAACGGCCGCGCGTTGCCGATGTGGGCGCGCGCGTAGACGGTCGGGCCGCAGAAGTACATGCGGACGGGCCCAGGCGGCTCGCGGGAGGTCGTCCTTGCGGCGGGTCAGCGTGTTCTGGAGGCGCATCGGGGTCACGTTAGACGCTCGCGAGCGCAGCCCTCGCGCGGCGCGCGGCCTCCTCGGGCCCGAGCGCGACGAGCACGGCCCACAGCGCGCCTCGGTTCAGGTCGCGCGCGCCTGCCCGAGGCGCGGCGGCCGCAGTCGCGCAGGACGTCGCGCGGCGCGTCGGCGTGCGTCGCCAGCCGATGCAGCGCGCCGGTCGGGCTGGGCGCGAAGCGGACGCGGACCACGCGGCGATGCTACGGCTGCCTCCCACCCGCTGCGGGAACCTCCTCGCCAGCGGCAGGTGAGCTGGGCGCCGGCTCACGCGTCCGAGTGACGACAACGGCCCGCGAACGGACGAAGGAGCGAGCAGGACGCCCGCATCGTGAAGCCGCATGCCCTTGCCCTGGCGCTCGCCGCCGCCGCCTCCGCATTCGTCGCGGCCTCGGCGCGCGCGGACTCGCCGACGCCGCTGATCCGCCACGGCGCCCACGTCCGCGGCCGCGCGAACGCCCTGATCCATGGGCGCCGCGCCCGGTCGGCACCGGCAGAGCCGGTCTCCTGCAGCGCGCCGGCGGGACGAACTTCGCCACCGACTGCGCCGGCTTCATGCCGGCCAACGAGCCGGCGATCGCTACGAACGGAAGCCAGTTCGTGGCCGGTGCGAACGACTACAACTCGTGGAACGGCCAGGGGCAGGACGGCTTCTACTGGTCGAGCGACGGCGTCACCTGGAACGACGACGGCCCGATCGACGTCTTCCCGCACCGCCAGAACGCCGCCGCCGGCGACCCGGGCGTGGCGATCGATGGGGCGGGCGTCGTCTACTACTCGTCGCTCCTGTTCGACTCCGAACGACTGCTCGTTCGGCGGCCTGGAGCTCCTGCGCCGCGATCCGGCAACCGGCACGTGGTCGTACGCCCAGCTCGCCGCCAACTCGAGCGGCGCGTTCCAGGACAAGCCGGCGATCGCGCTCGGCGCCGGCGCGGTCTACGTCTCCTGGTCGCACTTCGGCTCGTGCAGCGGCGAGGACGTCGCCTCGCCGATCCAGGTGGCAACGCTTCCCACCGGCGCGGCATCGGTGGCGCCGACCGCCGTGCTCGACGTGCCGGGCTCGACGTACTCGCAGGGCTCGTCGATCGCGGCCGACGGATCCGGCGGCTTCTGGATCGCCTGGGAGGAGTTCCCGACGGCGGGGTCCACGAGCGGCGAGATCCGGCTCGCGCACTGGGCGGGCGGCTGGCAGCCCTTCCTCGCGAACGGCGGCAGGACCTGGGAGACCATCAGCCAACCCGGCTTTCGCGACCTGCCCAACCCGCTTGCCGGGTTCGCCTTCCGCACCGACTCGTTCCCCGCGCTCGCCATGGTCGGCGGTGCGCCGTGGGTCGCGTGGGCGTCCGCCGACGGCGGCGTCGGGCGCGTCCACCTCTGGTCCGGCGGCACGGTCGCACCCGCGGTGTCGGATACGGGCGGCGACCAGTTCTTCCCCGCGCTCGCCGCCGACGGCTCCGGGGGCGCCTTCGTGTCGTACGGCCAGACCGCGGCCGGCGGCACCTACGACTGGTACCTCGCGCACGGCGCGGACGTGAACCGTGTGTCGCAGACGTCGTCAACCCCGAACGACGACCCGTTCTTCGCGGGCCAGTTCGTCGGCGACTACAGCGGCATCGCCGTACGCGACGGCAAGCCGTACCCGATCTGGACGGCCGTCGTTCCCGGCGGCCTGTTCCCACAGATGCAGACGATGGTCTTCGCCGGCGGGCGGGACGCCGTTGCTCCGGCGGCCCCGGCACTGTCGGCGCCGTCGGCCGGGAACGGGCTGCTGCACCTGCGCTGGACGGCCCCGACCGACGACGGCGGCTCGGCGATCACCGGGTACCGGATCTACCGCGGCACCGCACCCAGCGCCGAGACCCCGATCGCGACGATCGGCCCGGCGACGTCGTGGGACGACACCTCCGTCAGCGCCGGGGTGCTCTACTACTACAGGGTCGCCGCAATCAACGGCACCGGCGAGGGTGCGCTGTCGAACGAGGTCTCCGCGCCGTCCGACCTGACGGTGCCGATCGTCGCGGGCGGCAGCGCCGTGACCGTGACGACGACGCTGCCGGGCGAGAACGCGCGGCTGACATTCGCCGCGGCCGCGGGCCAGTTCGTCAGCGTCCAGCTGACGGGGAGCACGTACCCGAGCGGCACGGTCGCGATCCTCCGGCCCGACGGCTCGTCGTTCACGCCGAAGCCGTTCGCCGGCTCCGGCGGATTCCTCGACCGCACGCAGCTGACCGCCGACGGCACGTACACCGTGCTTGTCGACCCGACGGGAACGGCGGTGGGCACGGTCACCGTGACCGTCTTCGCCGTGCCGCCCGATGCGACGGCCTCGATCACCCCCGGCGGCCCGGCGGTCGCCGTCGCGACGACCGTCCCCGGGCAGAACGCCGTGCTGACCTTCCCCGGTGCCACCGGCCAGGCCGTCGCCCTCCAGCTCGGCGGCGTGACCATCTCGAGCGGAACCGTCTCGCTGCTGCGTCCGGACGGCACGGTTCTCGCCGCGAAGCCGTTCGCGGTGAACGGGGCCTTCCTCGACCGGACGGTGCTGCCCGTGACGGGGACGTACGCGATCGCGATCGACCCGAGCGGCACCGCCGTCGGCACCGCGACCGCGACGCTCTACGACGTGCCGCCGGACGTCATCGGGACGATCACGACCGGCGGGCCGGCGGTCTCGGTGACCACGACCGCGCCGGGGCAGAACGCGCGCCTGACCTTCACCGGGTACAGCGGGCGAACTGGTCGGCCTCGACGTCTCCAAGGTCACCATCGTGAGCGGCACGGTCTCGATCCTGCGCCCGGACGGGACGACCCTGCTGTCGAAGTTCTTTTCGACCGGAGGGGTGTTCCTCGACGGCACGCCATTGCCCACGACAGGCACGTACACCATCGTGGTCGATCCTTCGGACGCGTTGACGGGCACGGCGACGCTGAAGCTCGCCGACGTCACGACGGACATCACGCGCTCGATCACCGCCGGCGGGCCGCCGGTGACCGTCACGACGACGGCGGCGGGCCAGAACGTTCGGCTCGTCTTCATCGGCACTGCCGGCCAGTCGGTGAGCCTCCAGCTCGCCGGCGTGACGATCGCGAACGGAACGGTGTCGTTCCTGCGCCCGGACGGGACGACGCTTGCGATCAAGTCGTTCGCGGCGGGCTCGACGTTCATCGACCCGGTCACCCTGCCCACCGGCGGCACCTACACGGTGCTCATCGACCCCGCCAACGCGGCCGTGGGCTCGCTGACTGCGACGCTCTACGACGTACCGCCCGACGTGACCGGGACGATCAGCGTCGGCGGGCCGTCCGTGCACGTCACCACGACCATTCCCGGCCAGAACGCGCGGCTGGCGTTCGACGGCGCCGCCGGACACGCCGTGACCGTCACGCTCAGCGGCGTCACCATGCAGAGCGGGACAGTCTCGATCCTGAGGCCGGGTGGCGCGACGGTCGCGATCAAGTTCTTCTTCGCGCCGGGCGGAACGCTCGCCGCCACGCTGCCCGCCACCGGCTCGTACACCCTGCTCGTCGACCCGTTCAACGCCGCGACCGGCACGGCCACCGTCGCCCTGACGTAGTTCAACCGGTTGGGGTGATCCCGTCGGGCGCACCCGGCCCTAGCGTGACACCGTGTCGGCGCAGATCCCGGAGCGGTTCGCGCGGCTCGGGCTGCCGCTCTACCTCCTCGACGCGGAGGGCGTCGTCGTCTGGGCGAACGATTCGGCCGAGGCGATCGCACCGGCGCTCGTCGGCCGGCCGTTCACGTCGCTCTTCGGCGGCGAGGAGGCGCGCCGCGCCGCGGCAATGTTCCAGCGCAACGTCCGCTGGGCGCGGCAACCCGACTACTCGGTCGACCTGCCGGCCACACGACGGGCGCATGCGCGTGCAGATCAGCTCGGCGCCGCTCGGCGGCGAGACGTACGCGATCGCGATCTTCGGCGCCGGCGAGCCGGGCCGCGTGCCGGAAGTCGACGTCGACGGCCGGCTCACCGAGCGGCAGGCCGAGATCCACGCACTGCTGTGCGGCGGCGCGTCGACCGACCAGATCGCGGCCGCGCTCTCGCTCAGCCGTGAGACGGTGCGTAACCACGTGCGCCACGTGGTCGAGCGCCTCGGTGTGCGCTCGCGGCTCGAAGCCGTGACGCTCTAACGGACAAGCTCGAGCGACCGCGATCGCGTGAGCGCGCACTTCACCCCGTCGAGACGATGCGGGCGGCCCGGCCGAGCACGGCATCGTGCACGCCATGTGCCGCTGGCTCGCCTACTCGGGAACGCCGGTCCTGATCGACGAGCTGCTCCACCAGGGGCAGTACTCGCTGCTCGTACCAGAGCCTCCACTCCCGGATGGGCGCGGAGGAGACGAACGGCGACGGCTTCGGCGTCGGCTGGTACGGCGAGGGCAACCAGGCCGGCGTCTACCGCAGCGTCGAGCCTGCCTGGAACGACTGGAACCTGAAGAACATGGCGGCGCACATCCGCTCCGGCGCTCGTCTTCGCGCACATCCGCGCGTCGAGCGGCACGCCGGTGCAGCAGACGAACTGCCACCCGTTCTGCCACGGCCGCTGGCTCTTCATGCACAACGGCGTCGTGCACGACTTCGCGAAGGTGAAGCGCGACCTCGTCCTGCAGGTCGATCCGTCGCTCTATCCGCGAGCATCCTCGGCTCGGCCGACTCGGAGGTGCTCTTCTTCCTCGCGCTCACCTACGGGCTCGAGGACGACCCGCCGGAGGCGATCGCACGCACGATCGGGCTCGTCGAGCACGTCGGCCGCAAGCACGGCGTCGAGTTCCCGTTCCAGGGCACGATCGCGACGACCGACGGCGAGCGCATCTGGGCGTTCCGCTACTCGAGCGAGGGCAAGTCGCGGACGCTCTACTTCTCGAGCAAGGATCGAGACGCTGCGCGAGCTCTACCCGGAGATGGAGGTGCTCCAGGGGCTCGACGACGAGAGCCGGATCGTGGTCGTCGGAGCCGCTCGGCGCGTTCCCCGGCGTCTGGAACGAGGTGCCCGAGTCGAGCTGGGGCGTCATCCAGCCCGGCCAGGACGAGCTGCACCCGTTCGAGCCGGTCGCGCCGACGCTCGAACGCCTAGTGCCGGAAGGCCTTCGTGGTCGTCGCGTCGTGCACCGGCGCGGCCTGGCGCTCCAGGTGCGGTAGCTGCCGCTTCAGGTCCTCGACGAGCATGTCGGCCATGTCGTGCGTGAAGCCGCGGCGGACGACGACGCGGAGCACGGCGAGGTCGGTCCGGTTGGCCGGGAACGTGTACGGCGGCACCTGCCAGCCGCGCTCACGCAGCGCCGCGTGATACGTCGAAGACGCTGTACGAGTCGACGTCGTCGTTGAGCGTGAACGCGAACACGGGCAGCTGGTCGCCGCGCGTCAGCAGCCGGAACGGGCCGAGCTCCTCGATCTTGCCGGCGAGCCGCGTCGCCACCTCGCGCGCGTAGCCCTGCACGCGCGCGTAGCCCTCGAAGCCGAGGCGCAGGAAGTTGTAGTACTGCGCGACGACCTGGGCCCCGGGCCGCGAGAAGTTCAGCGCGAAGGTCGGCATGTCGTCGCCGAGGTAGTTGACGTGGAAGATCAGATCCTCGGGGAGCGCCTCTGCGTCGCGCCAGATCGCCCAGCCGACGCCCGGGTAGACGAGCCCGTACTTGTGGCCCGACGCGTTGATCGACGCGCACGCGCGGCAGGCGGAAGTCCCATTCGAGGTCCGGGTCGATGAACGGCGCGACGAACCCGCCGGACGCGCCGTCGACGTGCAGCGGGATGTCGAGGCCGGTGCGCTCCTGGAGGTCGTCGAGCGCGGCGGCGATCTCGGCGACCGGCTCGTACGCGCCGTCGAACGTCGAGCCGAGGATGGCGACGACGCCGATCGTGTTCTCGTCGCAGAGCGCCACCGCCTCCTCGCCGTTCAGCGTGAAGCGGTCGCCCTCCATGGGGACGAGCCGCATCTCGACGTCCCAGTAGTTCGCGAACTTCTCCCAGCAGACCTGGACGTTGATGCCCATGACGATGTTCGGCTTGTCGGCGGGCTTGCCCGCCGCGGCGCGCGCGTGCTGCCAGCGGCGCTTCAGCGCCAGGCCGGCGAGCATCGCCGCCTCGCTCGAGCCGGTCGTCGAGCAGCCGGTGCCGACGTCCGCCTTCGGGGCGTGCCAGAGGTCGGAGAGGATGTTCACGCAGCGCATCTCGAGCGCCGCGGTCTGCGGGTACTCGTCCTTGTCGATCATGTTCTTGTCGAGCGTGTGCTCCATCAGCGCGCGCGCCTGCGGCTCCATCCACGTCGTGACGAACGTGGCCAGGTTGAGCTGCGCGTTGCCGTCGAGCATCAGCTCGTCGCGGATCGCCTGCTCCGCAGCGTCCGGAGGGATGCCGCCGTCGAGCAGCGTGTGCCGCGGCAGCTTGTCCAGCTCGAGATCGACGATCGGGGTCGGCTTCAGCAGGGTCATCGGTCCTCTCCGTTGGTATGACGGGGCGCCGGCGAAACGCCGGCGCCCCGTGCATGCACTCAGGCCTTGGCGCTCTCGGCGGCTTTGAAGCCGACGGCGATCAGGTCCTTCGGATGAATCCACTCGTCGGCGAGCACGAACCCGCCTGCGCGGCCGATCGCGTCGCGGAGCCCCATCGCCCAGCGGTGCTCGATCAGGCCGATGGCGACGGTGGCGCCGTCCGGGATCATGTCCGCGACGTACCAGACGTCGTCCGAGTCGATCAGGTGGCCGTCCTCGCCGGCCTCGGCGCCCGCAAGCGCGCCGGCGTCGACCATTTCGTCGTCGCCGGTGCCCATCCCGATGAGCGCGCCGATGATCGGCGCCGAGCTCCATCGCCTCGTCGTTCGAGAGGTCGCTCGTCTGGACGGTGGTGACGTTGCCGTCGTCGTCCTTCCTGACCACGAGCAGGTCGACGAGGCGGACGATGTCGGCCTCCTTGAGCCGCTGGAGCTCCGCGAGCGCCTCGCCGCGGAACTTCGGCTCGTTGAAGCCGACGATCAGCATCTGGACGGGCCCGAACGGGAAGCCCGTCGTCTCCTCGGCGGCGCTCACATCTGCCCCAGAAGCTTGGCCTTCTGGACCTCGAACTCGGCGTCGGTGAGGATCCCCTTCGACTTGAGGTCGGCGAGCTTCTCGAGCTGCGCATAGACCTCGTCGGGGTCGGCAGCAGGCGCCGGAGGCGGCGCGGCGGCGGCCGGCGGCGGCGCTGCGTACTGCTCCTGCTGCTGGTACTGCGCATCCTGTTCGGCCTGAGCGGCCTGCGCGTCCTGCGAGCTCTGCCTGCTCTTACCGACGGCGTACGCGGCTCCGCCCACGACCGCGGCTCGCGCGAGTGGGCGTCTTCGTCTCATCATCATCGCGTGACTCTCCTTCCTGTGGCTCCAGGTTCCGCGAGCATTATCGCCACGCAGAGCAGCAGCATCGCCCCGATGGGGTGAGTAGGGTGCTCCCCCGGGGTGCAACAGCGTCTGCTCGCCTGGTTCGCCGAGAACGGCCGCGACCTCCCGTGGCGGCGCACGCGCGACCCGTACGCGATCCTCGTTTCGGAGGTCATGCTCCAGCAGACGCAGGTGGCCCGCGTGGTGACCCGCTACACGGAGTGGCTCGAGCGCTGGCCGACGGTCGCCGCGCTCGCCGCGGCATCGCCGGCGAACGTGATCCGCGCCTGGCAGGGCCTCGGCTACAACCGGCGCGCGCTCAACCTGCACCGCGCGGCGCGCCACGTCGCGGCGCACGGCTGGCCGGACGACCTGACCGAGCTGCCCGGCGTCGGCCGCTACACCGCCGATGCGGTCGGGGCGTTCGCGTTCGGGCGCTCCGTGCTCCCGGTCGACGTCAACATCCGGCGGGTCATCGAGCGCAGCGGCGGCGACTTCGACCACCGCGCCGCACAGGCGCTCTTCGACCTCGGGGCGACGGTCTGCCTGGCGCGCATTCCGCGCTGCGGCGCCTGCCCGCTCGCGGCCGGCTGCCCGTCGCGCGGGCGCCGCTGGGAGCCCGAGCGCAAGCAGGGGCCGCTGGAGGGCTCGTTCCGGCAGCGGAGGGCACGGACGCTGCGGCTCGTGGCCGACGAGGGGCGCCGCCTGCACGAGCTGGACGGCGAGGCGGTCAAGTCCCTGGCGCGCGACGGCCTCGTGGTCGTAGACGGCACATTTGTCGCCTTGCCCGGCTCCTGACACCATTCGCGCCGTGGAAGCAGCGGTCACGGTTGCGTGCGTCCAGGTCGAGCCCGTCATCCTCGACCGCGAGGCGACGCTCGACCGGCTCGACGAGCTGGCCGGCGAGGTCGCCGCCGCCGGCGCGCGGCTCGCAGTCTTTCCCGAGGCGTTCATCCCTGCGTACCCGTCGTCCGCGTGGGCGAAGGCGCTCGCCGGCTGGGCCGACCCGCGGGCGAAGGCGGCGTTCGCGCTCCTGGCGCGCGAGTCGGTCGCAGTGCCGGGTCCGGCTGCCGACCGGCTCGGCGAGATCGCGGCGCGCCACGGGCTCTGGCTGGTCACGGGCGTGACCGAGATCGACCCGGAGCGGCCCGGCACGCTCTTCAACACGCTGCTCTACCACTCCCCCGACGGCCGGCTGGCGCTGCGACACCGCAAGCTCGTGCCGACGAACCACGAGCGGCTCGTCTGGGGCCAGGGCGATGGCGGCGGGCTGCGCGCGCTCCCGACCGAGCTCGGCCGGATCGGCGGGCTGATCTGCTGGGAGAACTACATGCCGCTCGCCCGCTTCGCGCTCTACGAGTCGGGCGTCGAGATCTACATCGCCTCGACCGCGGACGACGGCGACGCCTGGCAGGCGACGCTGGTGCACATCGCGCGCGAGTCGCGCTGCTTCGTGATCTCGCCGTCGCATTACCAGCGCGCGTCGAGCTACCCCGACGATTTCCCGCTCCGCGAGCTGCTCGAGGGCCACGACGTGATCGGCCGCGGCGGAAGCGCGATCCTCGGCCCCGACGGGTCGTACCTCGCCGGGCCGCTTTACGACGAGCAGGGCATCCTCTACGCGGAGCTCGAGCCCGAGCGCCTCTTCGAGGAGCGCCAGCGCTTCGACCCCGCCGGGCACTACCACCGGCCCGACGTGCTCGGGCTGACGCTGAACGAGCCCTAGGCCGAGACCCGGTGCCGGAGCCAGACGTTCGGCTCCACGTGCCGGCCGACCCCCGCGGCGACCTCGAGCGGCGCCAGCATCTCCGGGACGACGTACGTGCCGTCGCCGGGGAGTGCCAGCCCGAGCCACGACTCCCAGTCCGCCACCGGCGCCTCCATCACCATCGACGCCGGCGCGGGAGCCAGGATCTCGCCGCCCAGGCGCTCGTGCACACGGATCCACGGATCGAAGTGCGAGCCGTCGTTTCGCCGCCAGTCCGCGTACGCCTCGATCGGGATCAACGGGTAGCGCGCCTTGAGCGTCGGGCGGACCGGTGCGATCAGCTCGCGCAGGCCGCCCCGGGCCGCCGCCGCCCGCATCTCGTTCAGCATGCGCCCGGACAGCTGCTCGCCGCGCCGCTCGGGCTTGACGGCGATGGCGATCGCGCAGAGCACGGTCGGCGCTCTGCCGCCCTCGAACCCACGCGTGAACGCGTCGTCCCAGCCCGCGGGCAGGTCGTCGCCGGTGCCGTCCCAGGCCACGGGCACCGAATGGAGCTCGGCGACGAGCTCGTTGCCGTCGAGCAGCGCGAGCTGGAAGTCCGGGTGGTCGACGTAGAGCCGCGCCCAGAAGCGGCCGCCCGCCTCGTTGTGGTTCATGTACTCGGGAAACGCCAGGCGGGTGAGCTCTTCGCCGCGGATCTCGCGGAGATCGGGCCGGTCTGCGTAGCGGACGAGCCTCATCGACGCTCGAGCAGGGCGACCGCCTGGGCTGCGAGACCTTCTCCGCGGCCGGTGAAGCCGAGCCGGTCGGTCGTCGTTGCCCGCACCGCGACGCGCCCGGCGTCGACGTCGATGGCAGCGGCGAGGCGCGCCGCCAGCTCGGTGCGGCGCTCGCCGAGCCTTGGCCGCTCGCCGATCAGGATGCAGTCGGCGTTGATTAGCGCCCAGCCGGCGTCGCGCACGGCCCTGTAGGCGCGGGCGAGCAGGTCGAGTGACGACGCCCCGGCCCACGCCGGGTCGTCCGACGGAAAGAAGGTGCCGATGTCGCCGAGATTGGAGGCGCCCAGCACGGCGTCGATCAGCGCGTGCGCGAGGACGTCTCCGTCGGAGTGGCCCGCGAGCCCCGGCTCGCCGGGGAACTCCACCCCGCCCAGGACGAGCTGCTTCGCGCCACTGAACGCGTGGGCATCGACGCCGATGCCGACCCGCAGCTCAGGCACTCGACAACACCGCCGGGAGCTCGTCGAGCGACGAGATCTGCGTGCCTTCCCCGCGCTGGAGGTAGCCCCATGGGCCGCGGCGGACGTGCACCGCGAGCATCCCGGCGGCCGCGGCGGGCGAGACGTCGTTGTCGATGCGGTCACCGACGTAGGCGATCTCCGCCGCCGGGAGGCCGGCTACCTCGAGCAGCCGGTCGAAGAACTGCGGCGAGGGCTTCTCCACGCCGAGCTCGGCCGACGAGGCCGCCCAGTCGACGTCGAGCCCGAAGTGCTCGACCACCGGCCCGAGCTCGCGGCCGAGGTTCCCGGCCAGGCCGACGAAGTAGCCGTCAGCGCGCAGGCGGCGCAGGCAGGGCTCGGCGTCGGGGTAGAGCTCCGCGTCCTCGAGGCCGACCGAGCCGGGGTCGGGCCGCTCGACGCCGAGCAGCTCCCACGCCTGCCAGTGCTGGTCGCCGCGTGCGATCGCGGCCCCCAGGCCGGCCCAGACGACATGCGGCTCGAGGCCGACGCGAGCGCCGAGAGACGCCCACATGCGCCCCTCGTTCACGAGGGTCTCGCCGACGTCGAAGAAGACGGCGCCGATCATGCTCCTACCCCGCCGCCTCATCGTCGTCCTCGTCCTCGTCGAGGTCGTCCTCGTCGATCGGCAGCGGCGGCGACACGCCCAGCCAGGTCGAGACGAGCGCGAGATCCTCGCCGTCGGTGACCTTGAGCAGCCGGCGGTCGCCCTCGACGACGGCGATGCGGCCCCCGCGTGCCTCGACCATCGCCGCACAGTCGCTCGCGTCGTGGTCGCCCGCCAGCGCGTCCCGCAGCGCTGTCGCCACGAACGCCTGCGGCGTCTGGACGAGACGGACGCGCTCACGCGGGAGCGTCTCCTCCACCCCGCCGCGTGCCACGCGCTTGACCGTGTCTGCAGGGACGATGCCCGGGACGGCGCCGTCCCAGCCGTCGTTGAGCGCGGTCAGGACCCGGCCGACGACGCTCTCCGAAAGCAGCGGCCGGGCGGCGTCGTGAACCATGATCACCGTCGCCTCCGGGGGCACCTCGGCGACCGCCGCACGGACGGAGGCGGCGCGCGTCTCGCCGCCGGGAACGACGGCGGTCACCTTCCCCAGCCCGAGCTCCTCGGCCAGGAGGATCGTCGGCTCCTCCCAGCCGGCAGGCACGGCGACGACGACACCGTCGACCCAGCCCGTCGACTCGAGCCGCTCGAGGCTCTCCGCGAGCAGCACGCGGCTGCCCAGTGGCGCGAACGCCTTCGGCCGGTTCAGGCCGAGACGGCGTCCCTCACCGGCGGCGGCGACGACGGCCCAGACGGACACGCCTGGACCCTACGTGGGGCCCGGTGCTAGGCGGTTGCCTTGAGGCGCGGCTTCTTCGGCGTGTCCGCGTCGGCGAGGACGCCGTCGAGCCACTCGGCGGTCTCCTCCTCGTCCATCTGCTTGGCGTACATCAGCTCGGAGACGAGGATCTTCTTCGCCTTGACGAACATCTGCTTCTCGCCCGTGGACAGGCCCTTGTCCTGGTCGCGCAGCGACAGGTTCCGGACGACCTCGGCGAGCTCGAAGATGTCGCCGGTCTTCATCTTCTCGCGGTTGTGCTTGAAGCGGCGGTTCCAGTTCTTCGGCATCACGGTGCCGTTGCCGGTCAGGGCCTTCAGCACCAGCTCGACGGTCTCCTCGTCGATGACTCCACGGAGGCCGACCTTCTCGGCGTTCTCGGTGGGCACGTTCACGGTCATGTCGTTGTGGAGGATCTGAATGGTCAGGTACTCGCGCTCCTCCCCAAGGACGGTGCGGTTTTCCTTCTTCACAACCGTCCCCGCTCCGTGATGCGGGTAGACCACCTTCTCGCCGACGTCGAACAACCCGACCTCCCTGTAGCAGTCGCAATTCACCAAGACGCCGGCGGGGTTCGTCCCCCACCGGCGAGCGAAGGAAGTATAGCGAAAGTGTGTCGAAAATGCGACCGTTTCCAGGCATTTTCGGGCCCGGAACTGGCTTGAGAACAAAAACCCCTGCTCAGGCGGCCTCTGTGCTCGCGCGCTCGAGCGCCTCGCCCACCGCCTGCGCGACCGTGTCGGCCGCGACAACCCGCACCGGGCCGCCCGCGGGCGTGTCGGCCGGGGCGACGACCGACGTCAGGCCGAGCTTCGCGCACTCGGAGAGGCGGCGTTCCGCCTGCGCCGCGGGCCGTAGCCGGCCGGTCAGGCCGACCTCGCCGAATGCCGCGGTGCCGTCGCGGACGGGGACGCCGCGCGCTGCCGAAGCGATCGCCAGGGCGACCGCGAGGTCGGCCCCAGGCTCGTCGATGCGGACGCCGCCGGCCACGTTCACGAACACGTCGGCGGAGCCGAGCGGCAGGCGCGCGTGGCGTCCGAGCACAGCCACGATCATTGCGAGGCGCTTCGGGTCGACGCCGGTGCCGACGCGCCGCGGCATGGCCAGGTCGGTCGGCGAGACGAGCGACTGGATCTCGAGCAGCAGCGGGCGTGTCCCCTCGAGCACGCAGGCGACCGCGGCGCCCACCTCCCCGCCGGCGGTGCGGCCGAAGAGCTCGGAGGGATCGGGCACGCCCACGAGGCCGGCGCCGGTCATCTCGAAGACGCCGAGCTCGTTCGTCGATCCGAAGCGGTTCTTGACCGCGCGCAGGATGCGATGCTCGCGGTAGCGGTCGCCCTCGAAGGTCAGCACGCAGTCGACGAGGTGCTCGAGCACGCGCGGGCCTGCGACCGACCCGTCCTTGGTCACGTGGCCGACGAGGAAGAGCGCGACGCCCGACGTCTTGGCGACACGCATGAGCCGCGCGGCGGCCTCGCGCACCTGCCCCACCGACCCGGGCGCCGAGCCGATCTCGGCCGAGTAGAGCGTCTGCACGGAGTCGATCACGCACACGTCCGGCCGCTCCTGCTCGAGCGTCGCCGCGATGGCGTCGAGATCGGTCTCGGCCAGGATCTCCACGCGCTCCGTGCCGCCGAGCCGCTCGGCGCGGAGCTTCACCTGCGCAGCTGACTCCTCGCCGGTGACGAGTAGGGCGCGGCGCGACTGCGAGATGTGGGCGAGCGCCGAGAGCAGCAGCGTCGACTTGCCGACGCCGGGCTCGCCGCCCACGAGCACGAGCGAGGCGGGAACAAGGCCGCCGCCGAGCACACGGTCGAGCTCGGGCACCCCGGTCGGGATCCGCTCCGTGTCCTCGCTCTCGACCTGCGCGAGGCGGAGCAGGGGACGCGCCTGGGCGGCGGCGGTGGCCGTGACGGGCACCTCCTCTGTGAGCGTCCCGAAGCTGCCGCAGCTCGGGCACTTCCCGAACCAGCGGCCCGTCGAGTAGCCACACTCCGAGCACGCGAACGAGGTCGCCGCCTTTGCCTTCGCCACCGACCCAGTCTAGGAACGAGACCTGACGCCGGAGCGTGCCGGGTTCGTGCCAAAGTCCCGGCATGGCGCGGGAACCGATCAACGTCCGCGACTACCAGCGGCTCGCCGAAGAGACGCTCGCCGCCGGCGTCTTCGGCTACATCGCGGGCGGTGCGGGCGACGAATGGACGCTGCGCGAGAACATCGCGGCCTTCGGCCGCTGGATCCTCCGTCCGCGCGTCCTCGTCGACGTCGAGACCGTGTCCTCGGCTACGACGGTGCTCGGCACGGACGTCTCCATGCCGCTGCTCGTAGCGCCGACCGCCTACCAGCGCCTGGCGCATCCGGACGGCGAGTTCGGCGTCGCGCGCGCAGCGGCGGCCGCCGGCACGGTCTTCTGCCACTCGACGCTGTCGTCCGTGCGCCCGGCCGAGGTGGCCGCCGCCGTCCCGGATGCCATCTGCTGGTTCCAGCTCTACCTGTCCAAGGATCGCCAGTTCGCCAAGGCGCTGCTCGACGAGGCGGCAGCGGGCGGGTACGACGCTGTTGTGCTCACCGTCGACCTGCCGCAGGCCGGGCGCCGGGAGCGCGACATCCGCTCCGCGTTCACGATCCCGCCCGACCTGCCGCTGCCGTGCATCTCGTTCGAGTTCGACCGCCCGGTCGACCCGGGCACCGGCCTCGGCGCGGTCACGGACAAGGCGCTGACCTGGCGCGACCTCGAGTGGCTGCGCAGCGTCACGCATCTGCCGCTCGTCGTGAAGGGGATCCTGACGGCGGAGGACGCCGAGCTGGCGTGCGACCACGGCGCCGCCGGCGTCGTGGTCTCGAACCACGGCGGCCGCCAGCTCGACGGCGCCGGGGCGTCGCTGGACGCGCTGCCCGAGGTGGTCGAGGCGGTCGCCGGCCGCGCGGAGGTGTTTCTCGACGGCGGCGTGCGCCGCGGCGCGGACGTGCTGAAGGCGCTGGCGCTCGGGGCGCAGGCGACGCTGGTCGGGCGCGCCGCCCTCTACGGGCTCGGGTCGCGCGGCGAGGCCGGGGTGCAGCACGTGCTCGAGCTGCTGCGCGCCGAGATCGAGCTCGGCCTCTCGCTGCTGGGCTGCCCGGAGCCGGCCGCGGTGACGCGCGCGCACGTCGCGCCGGCGCCACGCTGAGCGCGGCGGCCGTTTAGTGTCGTCGTGTGCTGATCGGCTTCGCCGCGCTGCTGCCGGATCGCGTCCAGAACTTCATGCGCGCGGCGGCGCTCGAGCTCGACGAGCGGTTCGGCACGGCGACCACGATCGAGCCGCACGTGACCTTCAAGCAGCCGTTCGAGGGGGACGTGCGCGCGGCGGCCGCCTTCCTGGACGAGCTCGCCGCGTCGACCGCGCCGTTCGAGGTCGTGCTCGACGGCTATGCCACGTTCGGGGGCCAGGGCGTGCTCTTCCTGGATGTGCTGCGCGGCACCGAGCAGCTCGCGGCACTGCAGCGCCGCGTGCTCGAGGAGCTCCCGGTCGCTCCCGGCGAGTACGAGGACGCCGGCTACCACGCGCACGCGACGCTCGCGGCCGGCCTCTCTCGCGCGCAGCTGGACGAGGCTCGGACCGCGCTGCCGCCGTCACCCCGCTTCCGGTTCCAGGCCGACCGGCTGGGGCTGTTCGCGCGTCTCGAGCCCGGCTGGATCGTCTACCGGCGCTCGCGCACCGCAGAGCTCACGCGCGGGCAGTGAAGACCAGGAAGTCGTCGGCCCGCGTCGGCCGCCGCAGCGTGTTCCCCGCGAACACCTCGACGTCGGCGAAGCCGGCGGCCCGGATCATCTCGCGGAGCTCGTCGCGGAAATAGAGCGTGATCGTCAGCCGGTGCGTCTCCTCGGCCGTGCCAAGATCATTTCGCCGCTCGGCGCGCAGCTCCATCGTCACGAGCTGCTCGAGCGGGTCGAGGTCGACCACGCGCGTCCAGAGCGCGAGCTCGCTGCCGTCGGACGCGCGGCGTCGTTCCGGCTCGCGCCATTCCTCGGGCAGGCCGGCCCGGCCGTCCTTCAGCCAGTACGCCCAGTGCCGGCTGTACGAATACGGGAGCTCGACGTCGAGGACGAGCATCCCGCCCGGCTCGAGCGCTACGCGGAAACGGCGCAGCGCCTCCTGGTCGCGCGGGCGCGTCGAGCCGAGGCCGAACCCGCCGCACACGAAGATCGTGCGATAGCGCCGCGGCGGCTCGAGCTCGTGCATGGGCTGCGCCCAGACGTGGGCATGCACGCCGGCGACGGCGAGCTTGCGGCGGCACGCGGCGACCATGTCCTCCGAGACGTCGCACCCGTCCACGTCCAGTCCCGCCAGCCGGTAGGGCACGAGCAACCGGCCGGCTCCGCACGCGACGTCGAGCGCCGGCTCGCCCGAGCGCTCGATGAAGCCGCGGAAGTACTCGATCTCGGGGCCGCCCTCGTTGAACTCGGCCCACCAGGTGGCGACGATGCCGTGGTGCCAGGTCTCCGGTTCCGCGGCCACGCGGCGGAGTCTGACTATGCGTGGAAGCCGGCGAGGAGCCTGCCGGCCGCGGCGCGGAAGCGCTCCACCCCGCCGAACGGCCGCGCGACGAGCATCGCGCCCTCGAGCCCGCTCACGATCAGCTGTGCCGCGTCCGCGGCCGAGCCGTCGAATGCAAGCGTGCCGCGCCGGCGGCCGCTCTCGAGCACGGGCTCGAGCCAGCGCTGGTTGTCGGCGAAGAATCGCTCGACGGCGCGCTGCATCGCCTCCGGCAGGGTCTCGTACTCGGCGGCGAGCATCCCGCAGAGGCACATTCGGTCGTCGGCGAGCACGCCGGCGTAGAGCTCCGCGTAGGCGGCGATCTTGTCGCGCTCGTCGTCGAGGCGCTCGTCGACGTCGGCGAGCGCGGCGCCGAACCGGTCGCCATAGCGCGTGATCAGCGCCTCGCCGAGGTCGGCCTTCCCGGCGAAGTGGTAATGGATGCTCGCCTTCGTGACGTGGAGCTCGGCCGCGACGTCGCCGTAGCTGAAGCCGTTGAAGCCGCGGCGCTGCACCAGCACCTCTGCCACGTCGAGGATCGCGGGAGCGCCGCCTGCGGCCGTCGTGGACACCGGTTGAATTTTACCTACTGGTAAGTAAGAATCCAAGGGCAATCGACCCCAACTGAGGAGGACGTCCGCATGCAGGACACCCAGCGGCTCACGGGCCACAAGGGGTTCGACTCGCCCGACGAGGTGCGCGAGTTCCCGCACGGCAAGGGCGAGATCCTGAACATCGGCGGCGGCGAGGTCGGGCGCTACACGCTCGAGCCCGGCTGGCGCTGGTCCGAGCACGTGAAGCCGGTCGCCGGCACCGAGTGGTGCGAGGCGCCGCACTTCCAGTACAGCGTCTCCGGGACCGTTCGCGTCCAGATGAGCGACGGCACCGAGTTCGACGTCGGCCCCGGCGAGATCAGCGTGCTGGAGCCAGGACACGACGCCTGGGTCGTCGGCAACGAGCCCGCGATCATCGTGGACTGGGGCGGCGCCCACACCTGGGGCCGGCCGCACGAGCACTAGGCGACCGTGACGGGACAGTCCCCCGCCGGTGGACTGTCCCAACGCCTCTCCGGCCGATAAAGGAGACATGCGGCCTGTTCTCGTCCTGCTCGTCTACGCCGGGCTCTCGCCTGGCGGTGTCGTACTTCGTCGTGCTGCTGCCGCGGCACCGGCGCTTGCTGCTCGGGCCTAAATCGCGTTCGGCTGCGGGCTCGCCGTCCTCGTCACCGCTTGCGCGACGATTCTCGTCGCGGCCTGATCAGCGCGCCGTCAGGCGGTAGACGTCCCGGATCTCACCGTGGGCGATCCGGCCGCGGTGCTCGTAGCCGATAATCCCGGCGTGCACGTGGAGCCACTCGCGGGAAACGCCATCGGCTCGGCGGGCGACGCCTTCGTCGTCGTCGAGTGGACGGCCGAGCCTCGCGACGAGTGGATCGCGCCGCTTCACGTCCACCACACCGACGACGAGGCGTGGTACGTGCTCTCGGGAACGCTCGGCTTCCGCCTCGGCGACGAGGAGGTCGAGGCGCAGGCCGGATCCGCGGTTCTCGCTCGCCGGGGCACCCCACACACGTACTGGAACGCGGGGGCGACCGAAGCGCGGTACCTGCTCGTGATGACGCCGCGGATCGCGCAGCTGATCGAGGCAGTCCACCAGCCCGGCGCCGACATGGCCGCCGTGTTCGCGGCTCACGACTCGGCGCTCGTCCAGCAACGCTAGGGGGCTTGGCGAAACGCCGACTGTGCCGCCGGGCCGCGCTGCTCGTCCCGATGCGTCGTCCTCGGTCGCGCCCGTATGACTTTCAAATAAGAACACTCTTCAATAGGAACACGAACGCTCCCTGCGTCCTCGCCTCGGAACGACCATCGCACCCCTGCGACGAGCGCCGTTCCGCCAAACCCCCTGGGTCGGAGACGAGAGCGGCGGCCTCTCGGCCGCCGCTCTCAGCTACTACTCCTCTGCCGCCTCGTCCGGCGGAGACTCTTCCTCCGCTGGCACGGTCACCTTGTCCTCCACGGGCGGTGCGCCCGGGATGACCTCGATCACGACCTCCTCGGCGTCCGGCTTGCGGGCCACGAGGATGGTCGAACCGGGCCCGAGCTCGCGGCCGAGCACGAAGTCGGCCAGCGGGTCCTCGATGTGCCGCTGGATGGCGCGGCGCAGCGGCCGGGCGCCCATCGCCGGGTCGTAGCCCTTCTCGACGAGCAGCTCCTTCGCCTCGTCCGTCAGCTCGATCGTGACCTCGTGCACGCTCATCTGCTCGCGCAGCCGCCGCATCATCAGCTCGACGATCTGGAGGATCTCCTCCTTCGTCAGCTTGTGGAAGACGATCGTCTCGTCGATCCGGTTGATGAGCTCGGGCCGGAAGACCTTCTTGAGCTCGCTCATGACGCGGTCCTTCATGTCGTCGTACGACAGCCCCGACTCGTCGCCCATGGTGAAGCCGAGCGACTGGTTCTTCGAGATCTGGGCGGCGCCGATGTTCGACGTCATGATCATGATCGTGTTGCGGAAGTCGACGCGCCGGCCCTGGGCGTCCGTCAGCTTCCCGTCCTCCAGGATCTGGAGCAGGATGTTGAAGACGTCCGGGTGCGCCTTCTCGATCTCGTCGAGCAGGACGACCGAGTACGGCTTCCGGCGGACGGCCTCCGTGAGCTGGCCGCCCTCGTCGTATCCGATGTAGCCGGGCGGTGAGCCGACGAGCCGGGACACGGAGTGCTTCTCCATGTACTCCGACATGTCGACCTGGATCATTGCGTCCTCGTCGCCGAACAGGAACTCGGCGAGCGTACGCGCCAGCTCGGTCTTCCCCACGCCCGAGGGGCCGAGGAAGATGAACGAACCGGTCGGGCGCTTCGGGTCCTTGATGCCGGCCCGCGCGCGGCGGATCGACTTCGCGACTGCGACGATCGCCTCCTCCTGCCCGATGACGCGCTTGTGCAGCTCGTCCTCCATGCGGATGAGCTTCGCGGTCTCGGCCTCGGTGAGCTTGAAGACCGGGATGCCCGTCCACATCGAGACGATGTCCGCGATCTCCTCCTCGCCGATCTCCGGCTGCTCGGTGGCCTCCTCGGCGCGCCAGGACTCCTCGAGCTCACGCTTCTTCTGCGTGAGCTTGCGCTCCTTGTCGCGCAGCGAGGCGGCCTTCTCGAACTCCTGCGCCTCTATCGAGGACTCCTTCTCCTTGCGCACGCGCTCGATCTCCTCCTCGAGCTCGCGGTAGCGCGGCGGCGCGCTCATTGTCTTGATGCGCATCCGCGACGCGGCCTCGTCGATGAGGTCGATCGCCTTGTCCGGCAGGTGGCGGTCCTGGATGTAGCGGTCGGCGAGCACGGCGGCCGCGGTCAGCGCGTCGTCGGTGATCTTGCACCGGTGGTGCGCCTCGTAGCGGTCGCGGAGACCACGAAGTATCTGGACCGTGTCATCTGTCGTCGGCTCGTCGACGCGGATCTGCTGGAAGCGCCGCTCCAGCGCCGCGTCGCGCTCGAGGTACTTGCGGTACTCGTCGAGCGTCGTCGCGCCGATCGTCTGCAGCTCGCCGCGTGCCAGCGCCGGCTTCAGGATCGAGGCGGCGTCGATTGCACCCTCGGCGGCGCCCGCACCGACGAGGTTGTGGAGCTCGTCGATGAACAGGATGATGTCGCCGCGCTGGGTGATCTCCTTCATCACCTTCTTCAGGCGCTCCTCGAACTCACCGCGGTACTTCGACCCGGCGACCAGCGCCGCGAGGTCGAGCGTGTAGATCTGCTTGCCCTTCAGGAGCTCGGGCACCTGGTTGGACGAGATCCGAGCGGCGAGGCCCTCGACGACGGCGGTCTTGCCGACGCCCGGCTCGCCGATCAGCACAGGGTTGTTCTTCGTGCGGCGCGACAGGATCTGCATGACGCGCTCGATCTCCGTCTGGCGGCCGACGACCGGGTCGAGCTTGCCCTCCGAGGCGAGCTTGGTCAGGTTGCGGCCGAACTGGTCGAGGAGCTTCGAGCTCTTCGACTTGCCCTCGGCGGAGCCGCCCCCGCCCTGCTGGCGGCGGCCGGGCCCGGAGAGCATCCGGATGATCTCGTTGCGAATCTTCTCCGCGTCGGCATCGAAGTCGAGCAGGATCCGTGCCGCGACACCTTCATTCTCGCGCACGAGGCCCAGCAGGATGTGCTCGGTGCCGATGTAGTTGTGGCCGAGCGACAGTGCCTCGCGCAGGGCGAGCTCGAGCACCTTCTTCGCGCGGGGCGTGAACGGGATCTGACCGGTCGTGACCTCGTCGCCCTGGCCGACGATCCGCGCCACCTGGGCGCGCACCTCCTCGACCGTGATGTCGAGCGACTCCAGGACGCGCGCAGCAAGCCCTTCCTCTTCACGCAGGAGCCCGAGCAGGATGTGCTCCGTGCCGATGTAGTTGTGCTTCAGGGCGCGCGCCTCGTCCTGGGCGAGGACGACAACCTGTCTGGCCCGTTCTGTGAAGCGTTCGAACAAAACCCTCGGCCCCCTTTCGTCGGAAATCGCGGCGGTGGCTGCGCCGCGGTCGAGGTCGTCTTAGTGTAGCTCGCGCCTCCGAGGCTACTTTCGGCGCCGGAGCGCAGATGGTCAAGCGCTTTTAACCTTCGGGCGGCGCGCGGCGGCGGCGCGAGTAGCGCTATTCCGTGACGCGGTACATGCGGAAGACCGACAGCACGGTGGGCACCGCGATCTTCACGTCGAACCAGAGCGACCAGCTCTCGATGTAGTGGTTGTCCCACTCCACGCGGTCGGAGAGCGACGTCTGGCCGCGCAGGCCGTTGAGCCCAGCCGGTGATGCCGGCCTTGGCGCGGTGCCGCTCGCCGTAGCGGTAGACGCTCTCCTCGAACATCTCCACGTACTCGGGGCGCTCCGGACGCGGCCCGATGAGGCTCATCTCGCCGCGGACGACGTTCATCAGCTGGGGCCGCCGGCGACTGGATCTGGACGTTCCCGGCCGTCGGCATCGTCTTCTTCCTGCTCGCCGGCATCGGCCTCTCGGGAGACGATCCGCCGGCGCTTCCCGGCCGGGCTTCGTGGACGGGGGCGGCCGTCGCGGCGGCCGTCGGGGTGCTTGCCTTCACCCCGGTATGGATCTCGGCCCGCATCACCTCCCACGTCTCCGAGCATCCCGGCGCCCACCCGCACGCCGACCTCACCTGGGAGCGCCGCCTCGACCCGCTCTCGACCGACCCGCTCGTCACCGAGGCGCAGCTGGCGAAGACGCCGGCTGCCGCGATCCCGCCGCTCCGCGACGCGGTGGACAAGGAGCCGGACGCCGCGGCGCTGCGCTGTCTGCTCGGCGATGCCGAGCTGCGCGCGGGGCAGAAGGCGGCCGCGAAGCGCGAGCTCCGGGAGGCCCACCGCCTCGCGCCGCGCGACCCGGTGATCGCGGCCGCGCTCCGTCGGGCGGGCTAGGCTCAGCGCGTGCCCGGGACCGCCCTCGTCACCGGCGGCGCCGGCTTCATCGGGTCGCACCTGTCGCGTGCGCTGCTCGACGAGGGCTGGGAGGTGTACGCGCTCGACGACCTCTCGACCGGGTCGGTCGCCAACGTGGCCGATCTGGTTGACGACTCGCGCTTCCACCTGGTGGTCGAGTCGGTCCTCTCGCCGGCCGTCGTCAGCGAGCTCGTCTTCAAGAGCGACGCGGTCTGGCACCTCGCCGCGGCTGTCGGCGTGCGCCTGATCGTCGAGCAGCCTGGCCGCACGCTGCTCACCAACGTGCAGGGCACGGAGACCGTGCTCGAGTACTGCGCGCGCTTCGACAAGCCGGTGCTGATCACGTCGAGCTCGGAGGTCGTCGGCGACCACCCGGCCGAGCAGCAGCCGCTGCGCGAGGACACGCGCCGCATCTACGGGCCGACGACGGCGAAGCGCTGGGCGTATGCCGACTCGAAGGCACTCGACGAGTTCCTCGCCCTTGCACTGCACGAGGAGCGGAATCTCCGGGTCGTCATTGCGCGCCTGTTCAACACCGTCGGCCCACGCCAGAGCGGCGAGTACGGAATGGTCGTCCCCCGCTTCGTGGACGCCGCACTGGCGGACGAGCCGCTCGAGGTGCACGGCGACGGCAACCAGACGCGGTGCTTCTGCCACGTGCAGGACACGGCCCGCGCGCTCGTCGATCTCCTCGAGCACGGGGGCCTCTGGGGCGAGATCTACAACGTGGGCTCCACCGAGTCGCTGACGATCAACGAGCTGGCCGAGCGCGTGCTGACCCTGACCGGCAGCAC
This sequence comes from uncultured Thermoleophilia bacterium, assembly GCA_963710465.1. Classification (GTDB taxonomy): domain Bacteria; phylum Actinomycetota; class Thermoleophilia; order Gaiellales; family Gaiellaceae; genus JACVRM01. The sequence continues at coordinate 42,515 of CAVQAQ010000034.1, read as the reverse complement.
GTCCTCCCTCACCTACATCCCGTACGAGCAGGTCTACGGGCACGGGATCGAGGAGATGTTCCACCGCATCCCCGACCTGGCCAAGATCCGCGCGGCGATCGGCTGGGAGCCGACGATCGACCTCGACCAGATCCTCGCCGAGGTCGTCGCGGAGCAGCGTGCCGCCGGAGTCGCAAAGCGCACCTAGCGCGGCGCCGTCCGTCGACGCCGCCGCGGCCACGACCAGCCGTTCCGTCCTCCGAGGTGGGGCCTGGTACACCGCGAGCTACGCCGTCCCGCAGCTCTACACGGCGATCACGTCGATCATCGCCGCGCGCTTCCTCGGCAAGGCCGACTTCGGCCAGCAGAGCTTCATCGCGCTCAACTCGATCCTGATCGCGACGCTGCTCTCCAGCTCGATGTTCCTCGCCGTCATGCGCTACGTCGGCGAGACGGTCGGCGCCGGGCGTCCACAGGTGCTGCGCGGCCTGCTCGGCTGGGCCTGGAAGGTGAACGGCGTCGCGGCGACGGCGGCCGCGGTCATCCTGGTGCGGGTGGCAGTTGCGGGCGAATGCTGCTTTGGAAGGCTCGTGTCATGCGCCCGGCGCCGCGGCTGCTCGGCCCGCTCGTCCGCGCGCGCCAGCTGCGCATCGAACGTTCACTTGGCTTAACGGAAAGGCACGTGCGATGAGTGGTGCCGAGCGGGACAACGCGAGTACGCTGCGATCGATGCGCGACGATCCGGAGCTGCTGATCAACGAGTTCTTCGAGCGGCTCGACGAGCTCGAGGCGCTCGCGCAGGAGATCACATCGCGGCTCTCGAAGACGACACGGGACCCTGGGCCGGCGCGTGCCCCGCGCCGCGAGCGGCCGTTCCAGCTGGTCGTCGTCTGCACCGGTAACCGCGTGCGCAGCCCGGCCGCGGAAGGGTTCCTGCGGGTGCTGACGGAGGGCCTCCCGGTCCGGCTGTCGTCGGCGGGGCTGCTGGACCTCGGCCCGGTGCCCGCGCTGCCGGAGACACTGCAGACGGCGGCCGAGCTCGGTCTCGACCTGAGCGACCACCGCGCGCAGTGCGTCGTCAACGCCGATCTCAGCTCCGTCGACCTGGTCGTCGGCTTCGAGCAGCGGCACGTGGCGACCGCCGTCGTGGACGCACACGCCGAGCGCGACCGGACGTTCACGATCGTCGAGCTCGTCGACCTGCTCGAACGAGTGCTTCCGCCGGCCGAGAGCGATCCGGCCGACCGCGCGCGAGAGGCGGTCACGCGCGCAGCGGCGCTGCGGCGCGGGCGCACGGAGCCGCCGACCGAGATTCCCGATCCGCTGGGCGGGTCTACCGCCGTGTACCGCTCGACGGTCGAACGGGTGCGCGATCTGTCGGAGCGACTCGCCGTCGGCCTCTTCGGGGCCGAGGCGGTCAACCCGCTGCCGGTCGTGGCGACGCAGGCGCGGCACCGCCACGTGCGCGCCGTGCGCGACCGCTAGCGGAGGGGCGGAAACAGAATCACGTCGCGGATCGTGTCCTTGCCGGCGAGAACCATCGCGAGGCGGTCGATCCCGAGCCCGAGGCCGCCCGTCGGCGGCATCCCGTACGACAGCGCCTCGACGAAGTCCGGATCCCCCTGCTCGGCCTCGACGTTGCCGCCGGCTCCCTCCTCCGCCTGCATGGCAAAGCGCTGCGCCTGCTCGTCCGGGTCGTTCAGCTCGGAGTAGGCATTGCCAAGCTCCATCCCGCCAACGTAGTACTCGAACCGCTCGGTGATCCTCGGGTCGTCGTCCGTCGCGCGCGCGAACGGCGACAGCTCGACCGGGTAGTCGTAGAGGATCGTCGGCTGGATCAGGCTCGGCTCGACGTAGCTCGAGAGCGCGTGATCCACGAGCTGCGCCCACGTCTTGTCCGCGTGCGTGTCGGTGCCGCGATCCTCGAGCCGCTTGCGGAGGTCGTCGGCGTCGCGCGTCCAGAGCCCCTGCTCTTCCAGCGCCTCGACGAGGCTGATCCGGCGCCACGGCGGCGCGAGGTCGATCTCGTGCCCCTTGAACGTGATCTTCGTCGTCCCGAGCGCCTCCTGGGCAACCGCCGCGACGAGCTCCTCGATGCGGTCCATGGTGTCGCGGTAGTCCGCGTAGGCCTCGTACCACTCGAGCATCGTGAACTCGGGGTTGTTCTTGTAGGAGACGCTCTCGTTGCGGAAGTCCTTGGCGAGCTCGTAGACGCGCTCGAGCCCGCCGACGATGAGGCGCTTGAGGTAGAGCTCGGTGGCAATGCGCAGGTAGACGTCGCGGTCGAGCTCGCGGGATTGCGTGACGAACGGCTCGGCGAAGCCGCCGCCGTAGCGCGGCTGCAGCACGGGCGTCTCGACCTCGACGAACCCGTGCTCGTCGAGGTAGCCGCGGATCGCCGTGATCATGCGCGCGCGCAGCTGGAAGTCCTCGCGTGTCTCCTCGGTCATGAGCAGGTCGAGGTAGCGCTTGCGGTAGCGGAGCTCGACGTCCTGGATGCCGTGGAACGTGTCCGGGAGCGGCCGCTGGTTCGGGGCGAGCAGCTCGATGGACCGGACGCGGAGCGACGGCTCACCGCGGCGGGTGCGCATCGGCACCCCCTCGACGCCGACGACGTCGCCGAGGCTGACGTCGAGCTCGCCGATCTCGGCGGGCTGGCAGAAGAGCTGGATGCGGCCGGAGCGGTCGACCAGGTCGAGGAAGACGAGCTTGCCCATGTCCCGCCGAGCCATGACCCGGCCGGCCAGCCGGCGTACCTCCTCGCTCTCCCCGCCCGGCTCGAGCTGCCCCGCCTCGGCGCGTACCGAGGCCACGTCGACACGGTCCGGAAAGCGCTTCGGGAGGCTGGCCATCGGAGTCGCGAGTCTAGGGATCCGACGGGATGCAGTCTGAGTCCGAGCGCATCCCGTCGAAGTCCCTGGGAAGAAGGCGACTTCGTCGGACGTCTTACAGACCCGATCGCTCATCCGAAAAGAGAGGCACCTCCGATGATGAAGCGAATCATTCGAAAGAAACTCTTCAAGCCGACATTCATCGCGTTCGCGACTGCTCTGTTCATCGTCCCGGCGGCCTCGGCAATGCCGATGACCGACCCCGGCAACACCGTCACACCGCGCGCTTTCGTCGTTCCGTCCACCAACCTGACCGACGGCTGGTACTCGGCCGCGCTCCAGCAGACTCCTCTCACCGACGGCTGGTACACCGCCGCCGTCCACCAGACTCCAATAACCGACGGCTGGTATAGCGCCGTCGTCAAGCCGACGGTGTCCTCGACGCCGACGGTCGTCACGCCGACCTCAACGAGCAACTTCCCGTACCGCAACATCGGGATTGCGCTCGCGTTCGGGATCCTGCTCACCGCCCTCCTCGCGACGGCGGTCGTGAAGACCCGGCGCGACCGGCACATCCCGGTCCTCCAGTAACTCCTCCAGTAGGCGACTCCCTCGCTACGGCCCGGTCGCTTCGGCGGCCGGGCCGACTGGTGGACCTCTACGGAACGAGGACGAGCTTGCCCGTGGCCGCCGTCTCGCCGAGGAGCTCGTGCGCGCGCCGCGCCTCGGCCAGCGGCAGGCGGTCGGCAACGACGGGATGGATCTTCCCGTCCCGGAGCAGGCCGAGCAGCGCCACGAAGTCCTCGCGGTACTCCTCCGCGCTGCGAGGCTCCCCGCCGACGAGGAGCGGGTGGCGTGCGCCGACCGGGACGAACTGGTGCCCATTGCGCAGCTTCTGGATCCGGTACGCGGAGACGCTCCGGCGGGGCGACGCAAGTGCCCACAGCCCGACGGCCGCGGTCGCCGAGTACCACTCGCCCCAGCCGCGCCAGCTCCGGTGCCCGTCGACGATTGCGGAGTGGTGCCCGAACACGACGAGCCGTCCCCCCGCGCGGAGGGCGCGGAACGAGCGGAGCGAGAGCTTGCCGCCGAGCCCGTCGAGGACGACGTCGACGCCGCGTCCCGGGAGCGCGCGGACCCGCGCCAAGAAGTCCTCGGTCCGGTAGTCGATCGCTACGGCGCCGAGCGCCTCGACCTTCTGGCGGTCACGCGCGGATGCGGTGCCGTACAGCTCGAGGCCGGCGAGAGCACCCAGCTCGAGCGCGGCCGCCCCGACCCTGCCGGCGGCTCCGTGCACGAGGACCCGCTCGCCGCGCGTCACCTTCGCCGTCCGGTGGAGCAGCTGGTACGCGGTCATGTAGGTGAGAACGAGCCCGACAGCCTTCGCCGGGTCGAGATCCTCCGGCACCGCGACTCCGGCCTCCTCCGGGATACAGGCCCGCTCGACGTAGGCGCCCCAGACAGTCAGTGCCGCCACGCGGTCGCCGACGCGCAGCCTCGAGCAGCCCGGGCCGAGCTCCTCGACGACGCCGACCAGCTCGTAGCCGGGCGTGAATGGCGGCCTGGGGACGCCGAGATAGGCACCCGCCCGAAGTTGGGCGTCGGTCGCGGAGACGCCGGCCGCGAGCACCCGCACGCGGGCCTCGCCCGGCCCGGGGCGAGGAATCGCATCGTCGATCTCCCGCAGCACTTCCGGACCGCCATAGTGGTCGACGACGACGCGCTTCATCGTCTCTTGCGCGACCGACGACCCGTCGCGGGCATTCGGCGACATCGCAACGGACATGAGGGCCTCCCTTCGGCCGAACGTGCGCTCTGGTACGAGCGAGTCCTAACGCCGAGAGGCGGCCGTGGTATCGGGGAACTCCCTGATCGGCTCGTTGACCGTTCCTCGCTACGGCACGGTCGCTCCGGCGGCCGGGCCCGCTGGTGGCCGAGGGATCTCGAATCCGTTCTCGCGCCCAAGGTCGATGAGCCGCTTCGCGAGCTCTTCGAGCTCCGAGCGGCCGATCCCCATCGCTGCGTAGACGGGAATGGCGCCCCCGGGCTTGCGACGGTGGATGCGGAGGATCGGCCGGATGTCATCCATCGTCAGGAGCGGCCCCTGTACGGACAGCGAGATCCCGTCAACGTCCGACCACGCGACGTCGTGGGTGATAAGGCGGTTACGAATGTGGATGCCGCTGCCGTCGGCACGCAGTCGCAGGCGGACCGACCGAATCTCGAAGACAGCGATCGCGGCGACGGCGATGGGAACGACCGCCCAGAGGCCCGCGAGCACGAGCGCCACGGTTACCAAGAGCCCGCCGAAGAACAGGCCGCCGACGAGGCTGCCGTAGAACGGCGAGAGCAGGCACAGTCGCCACCATGGCTGGCGAAGCTCGATCACGGTCTGAGAACCGGAGCGCCTGACGGCCGCACAGGGCGGCGCCGTCTTACGCGGCCTTGATGTCGAGGATCTTGAACTTGAGCGCGCCGCGCGGGGCCGCCACCTCGACGGTCTCGCCCTTCTTGTGCCCGATGATCGCCTTGCCGACCGGCGACTCGTTCGAGAGCTTGTTCTCGGCCGGATTCGCCTCGGCGGAGCCTACGATCTGGTACTCGAACGTCTTGTTGGCGCTGACGTCCCGCAGCCGAACCGTCGCGCCGATCGAGACGACGTCGGCCGTGATCTCCGACTCGTCGATGACGCGCGCGGAGCGCAGGCGCTCCTCGAGCGTGGCGATCCGGTGCTCGAGCATCATCTGCTCGTTCTTCGCGTCGTCGTACTCGGCGTTCTCGGCGATGTCGCCGAACTCGCGCGCGACGCGAATGCGCTCGGCGACCTCCCGTCGACGGTCGGTCGACAGGACCTCGATCTCCTGCTTCAGCTTTTCGTATCCCTCACGAGTGAGGACGACTTCCTTCACCGAACGCCTCCCGAACGGCCCCAGAAAAATAAGGCGGCTTCGCCGCGGGCGGGAATCCTAGCCACGGTTTCGGACGGACGCAAACGCGGCTTCAGGCGCCCTGATTCAGCTCCCAGATCCGCCTCAGTCCCTCGAGCGTCAGGTCCTGGTCGATGCGGTCGAGCGTGGCGGCGTGCGGGACGATCAGCTCGGCCAGGCCGCCGGTCGCGACGGTCGGCGCATCGGCGCCGAGCTCGCCCCGGATCCGGCGCACGATCTCGTCCACCTGGCCCGCAAACCCGTACACCAGGCCGGATTGCAGCGCGGCCGAGGTCGTCTTGGCGATCACGGTCGGCGGCTCCACGAACTCGACGCGGAAGAGCCGCGCCGCGCGCGCGAAGAGTGCGTCCATCGACACCTCGATCCCCGGAGCGAGCACGCCGCCGACGTACTCACCTGCCGGCGAGACGACGTCGAAGTTCGTCGACGTGCCGAAGTCGACCACGATGCAGGGCGCGCCGTGGCGGGCTCGCGCCGCGACGGCGTTGGCGACCCGGTCGGGGCCGACCTCGCGGGGGTCGTCGTAGCGGACGGCCATGCCCGTACGCGTCCCCGGGCCGACCACGAGGATCGGCGCGTGCGCCCACCGTTCGGCGAAGTCCTCGTACGAGCGCACGAGCGCGGGGACCGTTGAGGACAGGCAGATGCCGTCGACCGCGTCGAGGTCGATCAGCCGGTCGAGCAGGACGCCGAGCTCGTCGCCGGTGCGCTGCGCCTCCGTCGTGACACGACGCTGGTCGACCAGATGCTCGCCCTCGTAGAGGCCGAAGACGGTCTGCGTATTTCCCGCATCGACGGCAAGCAGCACGAAGCGCTTGTACCATGAAGGGCGTGCCGCGCTACGTCGTCGAACGCACCTACACGGTGGATATGGACACGCTGCCGACCGTGGCGACACGGTCGAAGGCGATCGGTCACTACCACTATCCGCAGATCATCTGGGAGCACAGCCACGTCGTCGTCGGCGACGACGGGACGCCGAAGTCCTTCTGCATCTACGAGGCGCCGAGCGTGGAGATGGTCCGCGAGCATTCGCGGCAGCTCGGCGACCACTTCATCGAGACGATCTACGAGATCGCAGGCGACGTCACGCCGGACGACTTTCCGCTGACGGCGGATCCGGTCGAGCAGCCGCAGAGCTAGGTCCCGGCACGTCGACCATATGCAGGTGTGAGAGCGCCTGCACGGCGACCATCTGGCGCATGCGCAGGCTCTTGCGGCGAGCGTTGTCGCCTTCCGGCACGAGCTCGATCGCCTCGCCGTAGAGCTTGATCGCGCGCTCCTTGGCCCAGCCCCGGCCGGCCTGGTCGGCAGCCGCCTCGAGCTCGTCGAGCGCGCGCTCCGTCTCGCCGGCTTCCCGCCAGTGGTGGGCCAGCGCCTCGTGCGACTGGCCGACGGCCGTCGCCTCCGCAAGAAAGCGGGCGACGGCGGCGTGCTTCTCGCGCCGGGCCGCGCGCGGCAGTGTGCCGTACGCCACCTCGTGGATCAGCCCGTGCTTGAACCCGAACTGCTGGTCGCCGGAGATTCGTGAGACCGCCTCGCGGCGGATGAGGTCGCGCGCCTCGAGCGACCCGAGGAGCGAGGAGAGGTCGTCGCGCGCGCAGATCTCGCTCAGCGCGCCGCGCCAGAAGACACGGCCGACCACGGATGCGTCCACGAGCACCCGCCGCTCGTCCGGCGGCAGCGCGTCGAGCCTGGCCGCGACGATTGCCTGCACGCTGGTGGGCAGCCGGCCGGTCTCGGTTGTCGAGCGCTCGGCGAGCGACGCCGACAGCTCCTCGATGAAGAGCGGGTTCCCCTCGGCCGTCTCGGCGACCGCCGCCGCGCGCTCGTCCAGGGCGCTCGCGAGCAGCTGCCGGGCGAGCTCGCGGCTCGCCTCCGGGCTGAGCGGGTCGAGCAGGAGCGCCGTGTAGGACGGAACGCCGCCGCACCACGCCGGCCGGCTGGTCAACAGCTCCGGCCGCGCCAGCGCGACGAAGAAGACCGGCACGTCGTGGACGCGTCCGGCGAACGTCTCGAGCAGGTCGAGCAGGCTGTCGTCGGCCCAGTGGATGTCCTCATAGAGCAGCAGGGTCGGGCCTTGCAGCGCGAGCGACTCGACGAGCACCCGGGCGGAGAAGAACAGCGTCTCACGGTCGACGGCGCCGTCCTCGTTCCCGAAGCCGAGCAGCGTCCCCAGGTGAGGTGCGTGCTCCTCGGCCGCGGCAGGCCCTGCAAGCTCGGCGACCGCAGCGGAGAGCTTCTCGTAAGCGGGCTCGGCCTCGTCGCTGTCGAAGATGCGCGCGATCTGCTTCACCTGCTGGGCGAATGCGCTGTAGGGCGTGCTTGCGCCGTACGGCGTCGAGCGGCCGCGGATGACGCGGCCGCCCTGGTCGGCGACGAACTGGGAGAGCTCGAGCGAGAGCCGCGTCTTGCCGATCCCCGACGGGCCGAAGACGGTCACGAACTGCGCCCTGCTCTCGTCCGTGGCGCGCGCCCAGGTCCCCGTCAGCAGGCCGAGCTCCCGCTCGCGTCCCACGATGGGCGCCCCGGTGACCGCCCGCTCGCCCGCCGCCGTGGTCGGGTGCAGGGCGAGCCATGCGTGGACGGGCTGCTGCTTGCCCTTCAGGGTCAAGGGCTGCGCAGGCCGGTACTCGATCACGGTGCGCGTGGCGACATACGTCTCCTCGCCGACCAGCACCGAGCCGACTGGCGCGGCGCCCTGCAGCCGCGACGCCGTGTTGACGACGTCGCCGGCGATCATCGCCTCGCCGTGCGAGGGGCGCGCCTCGAGGTCGACGAGCGCCTCGCCGGTGTTGACGGCGATCCGCACCTCCAAACCGTCCGCCTCCGCCCAGTCGCGCACGGCGAGCGCGGCGCGCACCGCGCGCTCGGGATCGTCCCCGAACGCCGTCGGCGCGCCGAAGATGCCCATCACGGCGTCGCCTACGAACTTCTCCACCGCGCCCCCGTGCCGTTCGAGCTCGCCGCGGACGTGCTCGTAGTACGGCGTCAGGAAGGCGGCGACATCCTCCGGGTCGAGCTGCTCGGCGCGCGCGGTCGACCCGACCAGGTCGACGAAGAGCACGGACACGAGGCGGCGCTCCTCGCCGCCGCGCTGCGGCGCGGCGACCGGCCCGCCGCACTCCATGCAGAACTTCGCGGCGTCCGGGTTGTCGTAGCCGCATTGCGCGCACGTCGCCATGCGCGAAAGCCTACGACGACCTAATCGTCGTCAGGGGACAGCGACTCGCCGATCTTCTCGGCCAGCGCCTCGGCGGTCAGCTTGGGCTCCTCGCCCTCGCCGCGCAGCTCCTCCACCGTGACGTCGCTGGAGGTGTAGATCTCGGCGCGCGGGATCATCCGCGTCGGCCGGTTCTTGTCCCAGACCCACACATCCTCCATCCGCAGGTGGAAGAACGGGTAGCTCTGCTGCGGCACGTAGTTGAGGTCGAGCTTGTTGCACAGGTAGGTCGAGTCCTGCGTCAGGACGCAGTACCGGAAGAGGCCGAAAACGGCCGTGTACTCGCGCTTGAGCTGAAGCTCGAGCTCCGCCTCGTATTCGTCGAGCTCATCGAGATTCGACATGCGTTCATTGTAGTCGCGCCAGCAGGGTCGCCAACTCGCCCGCCCCCGGCACGACGAGGGCCGGGTCGAGGTCGTAGAGCGGCTCGAGCACGAACAGGCGTTCGGCGAGTCGCGGATGCGGCACCGCCAGGCCGGGCTCGTCGATCTGGTCGCTCCCATACAGGAGCAGGTCGAGGTCGATCGTGCGCGGGCCCCAGCGCCGTCCGTCGCGCGTGCGGCCAAGGTCGCGCTCCACCGCGAGCAGGGCATCCAGGAGCTCGCGCGGGCTCAGTGTCGTGTCCAGCGCGGCCGCCGCATTGAGGAAGAGCGGCTGCTCCACCGGCCCCCACGGGTCGGTCTCGCGCACCCTGGAGACGGCGACGACCTCGACGCCGGCTCGGGCGCCGAGCGCCGCGAGCGCCGCGTCGAGCGCCGCCCGGCGGTCCCCGAGGTTGGCGCCGAGCCCGATGTACGCGCGTTTCGCCGCTACATTGCGAAGCGTATGCGGTGCGCGCTCCTTCTCGCCGCGGGCACCGCGATCCTCACTGTCGCGGCCGCAACCGCGTCGGCCCGCCCGGCCGGCGCACCTCTCCGGTGCGCAAGTCGTGGGCATCTCGCCCGGAGCGCGCGCCGAGGCGATCGTGCGCAGCGCCGGCGCCTCGCCGGTCTCGCGTCGCCTCGGGATCTGGGCGCTGTCGAGTGCGGGCGCCGACCGAGCCGTGCCCGCGCTTCGCCGCGCAGGCGCGCTGCGCTACGTCGAGCCGAACCGGGTCATCCCGACCGCGCACCAGCCGGGCGACCCGCTCGCCACGCCAGATCTCGGCTGGCAGATCTACCGCGTCGGCGCCGACCAGGTCGAGCCGCCCGGCCCCGGTGTCCCGATCTCGATCGTCGACTCCGGCCTCGACATGAGCAACACCGAGTTCGCGACGCGCCCGGACGTGACCCTGCTCAACACGCAGCCGGCGATCTCGTGGGACGTCGCGGAGCTGTACCACGGCACCGAGGTCGCCTCGGTGGCAGCGGCCCCCGAGAACGGCTACGGGACGGTCGGCATCTACCCGACGGCGGCCCTGCGCATGTACGCGCTCGCGGGCGTCGCGGACGGCCCGACGACCGCAGACATCGTGCGCGGCCTCACCACCGCCTCCTCGATCGGCCGGACGGTCATCAACCTGAGCCTCGCCGGTCCGGGCTTCTCCGAGTCGGAGTACGAGGCGGTCATGTCGGCGGTGAAGCGCGGCGCGCTGGTCGTGGCAGCGGCCGGGAACGACTTAGCGCGCGGGAACCCGCGCGATTACCCGGGCGCGTACCCGCACGTCCTCACCGCGGCGGCGACCGGGAAGACCGACCAGCCCTCGTCGTTCTCGACCGGGAACGCCGCCGTCGACCTCGCTGCCCCGGGCGAGTCGATCGCCGTCCCCCACCCGACTGACCAGACGATCTGGAAGGCCGTCGCCGGAACGAGCTTCTCCTCGCCGATCGTCGCCGCCGCGGCCGCCTGGCTGTGGACCGTCCACCCGGAGCTCGACGCGGGGCAGGTGGCGGAGATGCTCCGCGAGTCGGCGCGCGACATCAACTCGCCGGGCTTCGACGACCGCACCGGATACGGCCTCGTGAACCTGCCTGCGGCGCTGACGGCGCCGGTGCCGCCGAAGGACCTGCTCGAACCCAACGACGACATCGACCAGGTCGCCGCAGGGCGGCTGTTCGCGACCGGGAGCACGCCGCTGACGACGCAGGCGAAGCGCACCGTGCGCATCAGCGCGAGCCTCGACCAGAACGAGGACCCGGAGGACGTCTACCGCGTGGTCGTCCCGGCAGGCCGCACATTCGTGGCGACGGTGACGCCCACGACGAACCTGGGCGTCATCCTCTGGAGCCCGGCCGCGAAGACCGTGTTCGCGCCCAGCGCCACGGTGCGGAAGACCACGCTCGCCGGCAGCGACCGCACCGGCAAGCGCGCCGAGCGCGTCGTCTGGAAGAACACCGGCAAGCGCGCGGTCACCGCGTATCTCGACGTCTGGTTCTCGAAGGGCTCGACGCGGCGCGCGACCTACACCGCGAGCATCGCTACCTAGGAGGCTTTGGCGGAATACCGCTCGCCTGGCGTGGTGCGATGCTCGTTCCGAGGCTAGGACGCAGGGAGCCCCGATCGCAGCGCTATCGGGGCGACTGAGGACGACGCATCGGGGCGAGCAGCGTGCCGCGACGGGCACAGACTGTATTTCGCCAAAGCCTCCTACCTAGCGCGCTCCACGACCGCGACCGCCTCGCCGAGGTGGAGGCCCGCGACCTCGAGATCCGGCTTGCGTGCATGGACGCGCACCCAATCGACCGGGAAGCGCCCGACGATCGCATCGGCGACGCCGGCGGCGAGCGCCTCGACGAGGCTGTATCGATGGCCGTCGGACACCTCGCGCACGCACGCGGCCACCTCGCGATAGTCGACGGCGTCCTCGATGCGGTCGGAGAGCGCGCTGTCGGAGACGTCGAACGAGATGTCGAACAGGAACACCCGGTCGCGCTCTCGCTCCTCTGCCAGGATGCCGTGGCGGCCGGGCACCTCGAGGCCGCGGAGCTCGACGGTGAAGCTCATGCGACGACCGCCCTGGCGACGGTCAGCGCCTCGACGTGCTCGCGCACGTCGTGGGCGCGGATGATGGTGGCGCCGCGCTCGTAGGCGGCGACGGCGACGGCGAGGCTCGCCGAGAGCGGCCCGGTCTTCGCCTGCGGGTCGCCGAGGATCCGCCCGAGCGAGCTCTTCCGCGAGAACCCGATGACGATCGGGCGACCGAGGGCCGTCAGCTCGCCGAGCCGCCGGACGAGCTCGAAGTTGTGCTCCACGCTCTTTCCGAAGCCGATGCCCGGATCCAAACACACTCTGGCCTCGTCGATGCCGGCAGCCGTCGCCGCCGCGAGCCGCTCCGCGAGGAACGCCTTCACGTCGTCGACGACGTCGTCGTAGCGCGGGCCGGCCTGCATCGTGCGCGGCTCGCCCTGCATGTGCATAAGGCAGACGTAGGCGCCGGAGTCGGCGACGACGCCGGCGAGCTCGGGGTCGCCGCGCAGCGCCGTGACGTCGTTGACGAGCTCCGCGCCCAGGGCGAGCGCTCGGCGGGCGACCTCGGCCTTCGCCGTGTCGACCGAGACCGGCACCTCGCCGGCGAGTGTCTCGAGCACGGGGACGACACGGCGCAGTTCCTCGTCGAGGCTCACGCCGTCCGCCCCGGGCCGTGTCGACTCGCCGCCCACGTCGACGATCGCCGCCCCCTCGGCAAGCTGGAGCCGCGCGGTGGCGGCGGCCGTCCAAGGGTCGAAGTTCACGGCGCCGTCGGAGAACGAGTCGGGCGTGACGTTGACGATCCCCATCACGCTGGGGCGGGGGAAGCGCTCCTCGGCCGGCGGGCGCACGGCGGCAGGCTACTGCCGGCCGAACGCGAAAAGGGCCGCCATGAGCGAAATGGCAGACACCCCAGCCGCGCCGGCCGACGCCGGCGCCCCCACGGGACCGATCGGCGAGACCCGCTCGATCGGCCTCTCGATTCTCTGGTTCATCCTCACCCTCGGGATCTACGGCATCTACTGGGTCTACAAGACCTTCGAGGAGATGAAGCGGTACACCGGCGTCGGCATCGGCGGCGTGCTCGGCATCGTCATCCACATCGTCATCGGGCCAGTCATCTGGTTCGTCGCCCCGTCCGAGGTCGGCGGGATGTACAAGCGGGACGGCCGCCCGGCACCGCTGACCGGCTGGACCGGCCTCTGGCTGTTGCTGCCGATCGCCGGCGCGTTCGTCTGGTTCATCAAGGTGCAGGGCAGCCTGAACCGCTACTGGGAGTCGAAGGGCGCGGCGGCCTGAGCACGATGAGTGACGTCGCCTACACCCCGCCGGCGGCCGCCGCGCCGGCGCAGACCGAAGCGCCGATCGGCGAGACCCGGTCGATCGGGCTGGCGATCATCTGGTTCATCCTCACCTGGGGCGCGTACGGGATCTACTGGACGGGGAACACCATGGAGGAGATCAGGCGCTACGCCGGCGGAGGCCTCGGCGGCGTGGCGAGCGTGATCATCTTCGTCGTGCTCTGGCCGGTCGGCCCCCTCATCATGGCGTTCGTGACGCCGGCCGAGGTCGGCTCGATGTTCGCGCGGGACGGCTACGAGCGCCCTGTCAGCGGCATGACGGGCTTCTGGACGTTCATCCCGATCGCCGGCTCGATCATCTGGTTCGTCAAGGTGCAGCGGGCGCTGAACCGCTACTGGGTCTCGAAGGGCGGCCGGCCGGTCTAGCCCCGCGCCCGGCGCGCCGCGGCGGTCGCGCCCTTCGCTTCGAGCAACTCCGCTGCCCGCGCGCGAGCTGCCGCCGCCTCGTCGGGCCGATCGGCGAGCTCGAGCACCTCGGCCTGGCCGACGAGGATGTCCGTCAACGTCATGATCTCCTGGCTCCCGTCCAAGAGGTCGAAGGACTCGCTCGCGAGCCGCATCGCCTCTTCGAACTCGCCGCGCCGCGCGAGCACCCTCGCCGTCGCACCGCGCCACAGCGCCTGAGCGCTCACGTCCGTCGCGAACGCCAGGTCACGCGCGCGCCGCGCATGCTTCTCGGCCTCGTCGACGAGGCCCTCGGTCAGCAAGGCGTCCGTGAGGATCGCCTCCATGTTCGCGATGGGGCCACGGTTGCCGATCCGGTCGAGGATGGCGATCGCCTCGCGGAGCTCACGCGCCGCGGCGGCGCCGTCGCCGTCGAGGAGCTCGAGCGGCGCCATCGAGAACGCGATCAGAGCCAGGCCGTTCTCCTGCCCGAGCTCGGTGAAGATCGTCCGGGCCTGCTCGATCAGCTCCCGGCCTTCAGCGGTGCGACCCTCGAGCGCGATCAGCGTGCCGATGGTCCGCAACGTCCATGCCCGGGTCTCGCGGCTGTCCGCGGCGTCCGCGAGCAGCGTCTCGCACATCGCCACGCCTTCCGCAACAGGCATGCTCCCGAAGATCGCCGCGACGAGCGCGAACGTCCACGCATCCGACTCCATGCTCCTGTTCCCGGCGCGGCGGGCATGGTCGATGGATTGCTGCAGAGGCTCCAGCATGTCGTCCCAGCGCGCATGCGCCCACTGGGCCGTCGCGAGGACGAACCACGCGCGTGCGAGCCCCTCCTCGTCCGCTCGGGCCTCGAGCATGTCGATCGCGCCGCGCGCGAGCCGCTCCTGCTCGGCCGGGTCCACGTCCTGCGTGACCTGCGTGAGATGGATCATCTCCAGCTGGGCGCGCACGGCGAGATCGTCACGGCCGAGGGCTTCCGCCTCGGCCTGAGCGCGCTCGATCACCTGCCGGGCCCCTTCCACGCCGGCTTCGACGAACGAAATGCATCGTCCGAGCTCGAGCAGGGCGCCAACGCGCTCGGGGCCTGGATCCACGAACAGGGCCGTCGCGCGCTGGAAGAGGTTCACCGCGGCGCGGCGGTCGCTTCGGTCGAACGCCCGTCGGCCTGCTCGGGCAAGCGCCTCGCCGGCACGCTGCGCCTGCCTGCGCGTCTCGTCGGTGACGGTGCCGAGCTCCGTGCGGTACCGGTACGCCTGCTCGAGGTGATAGCCAACGATCTCGTCGAGCTCGGCGAGCGACGTACCGTGCTCCTCGAGCCAAACGGCGAAGCGATCGTGCAGATCCGCGCGGGTCGCCTTCGGGAGCGCCTCGTAGGCCGCATCGCGAATGAGCAGGTGGCGGAACCGAAACGCGTCCTCGCCCGGCAGCTGTCCCTTGTCTGGCCGGACGAGCTCCTTGCGGACGAGCGCGGTCAGCCGCGCTCCGACCTCCGTTGCCGTGGGAGCGAGCGCCTGGACCGCACCGCGATGGAACACGCGGCCCTCGATTGCGCCGCGCTCGAGGACGTCCCGCTCCGCCGTGTCGAGCTGGTCGAGTCGTGCTGCGAGCAGGGCGTGGATCGTCGGCGGCACGACGACGTCGCCGTCCCCCGATTCCTGGACGAGCGCGATCATCTCCTCGACGTAGAGCGGATTGCCCTCGGCGGCGTCGCGGATGCGCGCGCGGAGGCCTGGGTCGACGTCGGCGAGCCGCTCGATCAGGCTGTCGGTGTCGCCGGGACCGAGCGGCTCGAGCAGGACGCTCGTGGCGTTCACCTTGCCGCCCGCCCAGCCCGGACGGCGGTCGAGGAGCTCGGGCCTCGCCATGCCGAGCAGCAGGATCGGCGCGTCGCGTGAGAGGTCGGCGACGTGCTCGACGAGGTCGAGGAACGTCTCCTCGCCCCAGTGCAAATCGTCGAACACGCAGACGAGTGGGCGCTCCTCCGCCACGGCCTCGAGGCGCTTGCGAAAGGCCCACGCGATCTCCTCGCTCGACGAGACGAGCTGCTCGGAGGCGGCCAGCGCGCGCATGCGCTCGTCCGCGACCGGGTCGATGGCGACGTCCGGGAGCTGCTTCAGCACCTCCACGACCGGCCAGTACGTGATGCCCTCGCCGTACGGCAGGCAGACGCCGCGGACAACGAGTGCGTCGTCGAGCGAGCCGAGGAACTCGGCGGCCAGCCGGGACTTGCCGACGCCGGCGGATCCCAGGATCGTGAAGAGCTGGCACGACGCGGTCGCGCACCGCCTGGTCGAAGGCGTCGCCGAGGCGGCGGAGCTCGCGTCTCGCGGCCGACCATCGGCGCGTCGAGGTGGCGCGACGGCGTCGCCTTCGCGCGGACGCCGACGAGGCGGTAGGCCGGCACCGGCTCCGCCTTGCCCTTCAGCGCGAGCGGTTCGAGCGGATCTGCGTCGACCGCATTGCGTGTGAGCCGCAGCGTGTCTTCGCCGAACAGGATCTCGCCGGGCTGCGCGGCCTGCTGGAGACGGGCGGCGACGTTGACGGCGTCGCCCGTCGCGAGGCGCTCGGCCGTCCCGGTCACGACCTCGCCCGTGGCGACGCCGATGCGGCCCTGAACACCGAGCGCCGGCAGTGCATCCGCCATCTCCGTCGCCGCACGCAGCGCGCGCAGCGCGTCGTCCTCGTGGACGACCGGCACGCCGAACACGGCCATGACGGCGTCGCCGATGAACTTCTCGACGGTACCGCCGTGGCGCTCGACGATCTCCTTCATGCCCTCGAAGTAGCGGGCGAGCAACGTGCGGAGCGCCTCGGGATCGAGCCGTTCTCCGAGCTCGGTCGAGCCGGTGACGTCGCAGAAGAGGACGGTGACGACCTTCCGCTGCTGACGCGCCGGGACGGGTGCCGCCAGCGGTGTCGCGCACTCTGAGCAGAACTTCGCGTCATCCGCGTTCTGCTTCCCGCACCGCGGGCAGGTCAGCACGCGGTCGAGTTTACGCCGCTACTAGGTCTGCGTCGGTTCGGGCGGAGGCGGCTGCATCGTCGCCCCCGGGAGCGGGAAGCTGCGCGGCTTCGGCACGCGGCGCTTCTCCTTGGCCTTCTCCGGCTCCTCGGCCGCCGCGGCCGCGGCGGCGTCGTCGTCGGCGAAGACATCCTCGTCGGACTCCCCGGCGAGCAGACGGACGAACTGGTCCTTGTCGATCGTCTCGCGCTCGATGAGGACCCCCGAGATCCGGTGGAGCTCCTCGACGTGCGCCTCGAGCGTGCGCCGGGCCAGCTCGTGGCCCTCCTCGATGATGCGGCGGATCTCGTCGTCGATCTCACGCGCGATCTCCTCGGAGTAGTCCGGCTCGGCGGCCATCTCGCGGCCCAGGAAGGGCAGGTCGTGGTTGCGGCCGAGGACGCGCGGGCCGAGCTTCTCGCTCATGCCGAAGCGCATGACCATCTGCTTCGCGGTTGACGTGACCTTCTCGAGGTCGTTGGCGGCGCCGGTCGTGACCTCCTGGAAGACCATCTCCTCGGCGGCGCGCCCGCCGAGCGTCATGGCGAGCTGCTCCATGAGCGCGGTCTTGGTGGTCAGGTAGCGATCCTCGCGCGGGAGCGAGATCGTGTAGCCGAGCGCCTGGCCGCGGCTGATGATCGAGATCTTGTGCACGTCGTCGGTGTGCTCGAGGAAGTGCCCGACGATCGCGTGGCCCATCTCGTGGTAGGCGGTGACCTTGCGCTCATGCTCGGAGAAGAGCCGCGTCTTCTTCTCCGGGCCGGCGATCACGCGCATGATCCCTTCCTCGAGCGCCTCCTGGTCGATCGTCTTCTTGCCGTGGCGCGCCGACAGCAGCGCCGCCTCGTTGACGAGGTTCGCCAGATCGGCGCCGGTGAAGCCCGGCGTGCCGGCGGCGAGCGTGTCCAGGTCGATCGAGGGGTTGAGCGGCTTGCCCTTCGAGTGCACCTCGAGGATCTTGCGGCGGCCGTTCCGGTCGGGCCGGTCGACGACGATCTGCCGGTCGAAGCGTCCCGGGCGCAGCAGCGCCGGATCGAGGATGTCGGGCCGGTTCGTGGCCGCGATCAGGATGATGTTGTCCTTCAGCTCGAACCCGTCCATCTCGACGAGGAGCTGGTTCAGCGTCTGCTCGCGCTCGTCGTGACCGCCGCCGAGGCCGGCGCCGCGGTGGCGGCCGACCGCGTCGATCTCGTCCATGAAGACGATGCACGGCGAATTGGCCTTCGCCTGCTCGAACAGGTCGCGAACCCGCGAGGCGCCGACGCCGACGAACATCTCGACGAAGTCGGAGCCGGAGATCGAGAAGAACGGCACGCCCGCCTCGCCGGCGACCGCGCGCGCGAGCAGCGTCTTGCCGGTGCCGGGCGGCCCGTAGAGCAGTACGCCCTTGGGGATGCGCGCGCCGAGCGCCTGGAACTTCTTCGGGTTCTCGAGGAACTCCTTGATCTCGTGCAGCTCCTCGACGGCCTCGTCGACGCCGGCGACGTCCTTGAAGCCGATCTTGGGCGAGTCGGGCGTCATCCGCTTCGCGCGCGACTTGCCGAAGCTCATCACCTTCGAGCCGCCGCCCTGCACCTGGTTCATCAGGAAGATCCAGAAGCCGATCAGCAACAGGAACGGCAGGAACGAGCCGACGAGGGAGATCCAGGAGAAGCCGCCGGTGCCCTTCGAGTCGAATTGGATCCCGCTGCGCTCGATCTGCGTCTGCAGGCGGATCTGCGCCTCGGGCGTGGCGTAGTGGACGGTCGCCTTCTTGCCGTCCTGGAACGTCACGTCCGCGGCCTGCTTGGCTGGATCGAAGGTGACAGACTGAATCGTCTTCGGCTGGGTCTGAACCGTCGTGATCAGCTCGGAGGACGTGAGCTTCTCCGCGGTCTTGCCGCTGCCCATGAAGGTCTGGCTCGCCAGGTACACGAGCAGCACGATCACGATCAGGGGAAAGAGCGCGGAGCGGAAGAAACGGTTCACGTAGGCCTCCGTTGGAGGGTAGCAGCGTCTATTCGGCCTGAAGAGGGGCGCGGATCACCCTCTTAGGACGTTCTTACGCCAGGTCAGGGATCAGTCGCTCGTTCAGTACGCCGACGTACGGCAGGTTCCTGTACCGCTCGGCGAAGTCGAGCCCGTACCCGATCACGAACCGATTGGGGATCTCGAAGCCCACGTAGCGCACCGGCACCTCGATCTCGCGCCGCGACGGCTTGGTCAGCAGGGCGCAGATCTCGAGCGACGCCGGCTCGCGCGCGCTCAGGTTGCGGACGAGGTAGGAGAGCGTGAGGCCCGAGTCGATGATGTCCTCGACGACCAGCACGTGACGGTCACGGATGTTGATGTCGAGGTCCTTGAGGATCCGCACGACGCCCGACGAGTCGGTGGCGGCGCCGTAGCTCGAGATGGCCATGAAGTCCACCTCGCAATGCACCCGGATGTTCCGCATGAGGTCGGCCATGAAGAAAACGGCGCCCTTGAGCACGCCCACCAGCAGGAGGTCGCGGCCGTCGTAGTCCTCGGAGATCTCGTCGCCCAGCTCGGCGATCCGCTCCGCGAGGGCTTCCTGGTCGACGAGCACCTCGGCGACGACCCGCTCGAGCTCGGTCTGGCTCACGCGTCCCTCCGAGCAGTGATGCCCGGCGCTTCCACGATCCCGGGCACGGCCACGACCTCGTTGCCGCGGACGACGAGCGGCCAGGACTCGCGCTCCGAGCGCGGCACCTTCGCGTCCACGAAGACGTCCTGCACCTTCACGCGGCGTCCCGCCAGCCGGTCTCCGGCACGCCAGCCGCGCACGTGGAGGCCGGGTAGCTCGGATTCGATTGTCCAGGCACCCCAGCGGACGGCGCCCACGAGCACCACAGGCCCTGGCTCGAGCCACACCAGGTCGTACTCACGTACGGCCTGGAGGCCGGCACCAAGGTCGATTCGCTTCGACCCCACACGAGAGGCGAGCAACGATAACAGGGCTTCCTCGACGCGTCTGGGGAGCCGTCGCTCGGCCGCCGCGTGCAGGAGATTCGTGTCGGCGGAGGGGTGCAGGCGGCGCAGGAGCGGCAGGATCTCGGCCCGGATGAGGCCGCGTGCGGTATCCGGATTGGACGAGTCCAGGCGGAAGTCGAGCCCGTGCTCGCCGCAGTACGCCTCCGTGTCCTCGCGCCACACGTCGAGCAGCGGGCGGACGACGCCGTCGGCCCGCCGGCGTTCGATCCCGGTCCCGGATTCGCCGCGCGAGACGAGCCGGTAGAGCACGGTCTCGACCTGGTCGGACGCCGTGTGGCCCGTCGCCCGCAAGCCGCGGCCGGCCGTGACCCGGTAGCGGGTGTCGCGGAGCGCGGCCTCGCTGCTCGGCGGCGGGTCCGGAGACATGATCACTTCGGCGCCGAACACCTCGCGGCAGAAGCGCGCGTCTTCCTCCGACTCATCGCCGCGCAGACCGTGGTTGACGTGCACGGCGGAAACCGCGTAGCCGAGCGTGCGCAGGACATGCCAGAGGAAGGTCGAGTCTGCACCGCCAGAGACCAGGCACGTGACCGCGCCGCCCGGCTCGATCAGGTCGTGCTCCCGGATCGACGCCTCGACGCGATCCGCGAGCGTCATTGCGCGGCGGCCGTGTGGTACGCGACCAGCACGTCGTGGTCGGCGCGGCCGCCGAGCGCATGGTCGAGCCACTCGGCGGCGGCGACGTGCAGCCCGCGGTCGGCGCGCGCGTAAACGATCTCGCGCACCACCGGGTGCACGAAGGCGTACTCGGCCTCGCGCGCCACGGTGGACACCCGGACGCCCTGGAGCAGCTCGGCCGCCACGGCCTCGTCGAGCAGCCGGCACGCCTCCTGGACGTCGAGCCCGGTGAGCGCGGCGACTGCGCCGCCCCAGAAGGTCCGACCGACGACCGAACCCGCCTCGACGGCGCGCCGCTGGTCGGAGCTCAACGCGGCGAGCCGCGCCTTGACCACCTCGTCGAGGCCTCCGGCCAGCGGCCGCCCGAGGCGCGCCAGCTCGACCGCATGGAGAGGGTTGCCGGCGGCGAGCTCCGGCGGCACGTCGGCATCGAGGCTCTCGAGCAGGGCTGCAACGGCCGCATCCCCCAGCGGGCCGACCTCGACGTGCGTCACGTTTTCGCGGCCCATCGCCCAGCCGCGACGCTCGTGGCCGGTGGTTGCGACGACGAGCAGCCGGCCGCGCCCCGCGTCGGCGACGTGCTCGACGAACTCGCGCGTCGTCTCGTCCTGGACATCCTCGAACAGGCACACGAGCGGCCGCTGCGCGGCTGTGAGCTCCACGAATCGCGTCCAGCCCTCGAGATCCGGCTCGTCCTCCGGGGTGATGCCGGCGAGCGGGGCGAGCGCCTCCTCGAGCCGCCGGCGCTCGGCGGCGTCGGTCGTCAGCGCGCGCACGGCGGCCGCCAGCTTCGGCTCCGCCTCCTCGATGCCATCGGACTTCAGGATCGCGGCGGCGTTCTTCACCAGGTCGCCGACGGCGGAGAACGGGGCGCCGCCGTACGGAAGCGACTGGCCGATCCGCCACTCGACCACCTCGTCGTCGCGCTCGTTCGTGAACGCGCGGAACTCGGAGACGATCCGCGTCTTGCCGATCCCGGGCGGGCCGCTGAGCACGACCACCTGAGGCTTGCGATCCAGCAGGACGCGGGCGAAGCCGCCCTTCAGCTGGGAGAGCTCCGGCCCGCGCCCGGCGAGCTCCGGCTCGCGGGCGCTCGGGCTGTCGAGCCCGCGCCGGCGCGCGGCGAGCGCGCGCCAGAGCGGTACCGGCTCCGGCTTCCCCTTGGCCGCGATCGGCGGCAGCGCCTCGTAGTCGACCGCCTCGCGCGTCCGCTCCCACGTCGCCTTCCCGACGACCACGCCGCCGACCGGCGCGGCGCCGAGGAGGCGAGCGGCCGTGTTGACGGTGTCGCCGGTGACCATGCTCTCCCCCGCCTCGAGCCGTGCGCCGAGCGCGACGGCGACCTCGCCCGAGTTGACGGCGGCGCGCACGGCGACCTCGCGGAAGGCGTCGTCCTCGTTTAGCTCGACGACAACCTCAGGGAGCCGGAGCGCGGCCCCCACAGCCCGCTCGGCGTCGTCGGCCCGTGCCACAGGCGCCCCGAACACGGCCATGACCGAGTCGCCCAGGAACTTCTCGACGGTGCCGCCGAAGCGGTCGACCTCGTGGCGGATGGCGCCGAAGTACGGCCGCAGGAGCGCCCGCATCCCCTCCGGGTCGGCGCTGTGCGCGCGGAGCGAGAAGTCGACCAGGTCGACGAACAGGATGGTGACGTCGCGGATCTCCTCGTCGACCTGCAGCTCCTCGACGACCTCGGCGCTGCGCGCGCGGCGGCGGCGCGGCGCCGGCTGCCAGACCGGCTCCGGCTCGACCCTGCCGGGCAGCATGACCGAGGCGAGGCTCGTGTAGCGGAAGCGCGCACAGGTGCGCTCGTAGGTCGTCTGGCAGACGGCCACGCCGCCGGGCGGCGCGGCGCCCTGGAGCTTGCCTGCGACGTTGACGATGTCACCGGTGACGACGCCGACCGCATCGTCGCCCTCGCGGTCGACGGCGACCGTGTCCGAATTCACGCCGACGCGGACGGCGAGGTCGAGCCCCGGCTGGTCCTCGTTGATCTCCTCGACGACCTCCGGGATGCGCAGTGCCACGCGGACGGCGCGCTCGGCGTCGTTGCGGTCGCCGTGGTCGGCGCCGAAGACGGCCACGACGGCGTCGCCGATGAACTTCTCCACGCGACCGCCGCGGCGCTCGACCTCGTGCTTCACGCGCGCGTGGAACGGGCGCTGGAGCGCGCGGATGACCGCCGGGTCGGCGCCGTGCGAGCGCGACGTGAAACCGACGAGATCGGCGAAGAGAACGGAGACGAGCCGCTGCTCGTCCATGGCGCCATTGTGGCGTGTCACCGGACGGGCGGGGCCGGCATCGCGCCAGGAGGGTTGGCCGACTCGCGCGGAGACGGCGCGGCTCGCGGCCGCGTGCGGTGGATGTAGGCGGCGGCCTCGAGCGCCGCCCAGCGGCCGACCCACGCCAGTGCGGCGAGCACCAGCAGCCTCACCAGGAAGGAGCCGCGCACCATTCTTCCAGCCGCTCGACGGCGCGTTCAAGCGCCTCCGCGTCGACCCGGAACGGCCACGCGTAGTCGATCATTCCCATCCGCCGCGTCGGATCCGCGCCGTCCACCGCGCCGAGCACGTAGGCGATCGGCAGCGAGTGGATGACGACCAGGACGGTGACCTCGTCGCGGGCGAGCAGCCGCCGCAACGCGCCCGCGTAGCGGGTGACGACCGCCTGCCGGCTCTCGCCGCCGCCCGGCGGCTCGTCGGTGGAGCCGTGGGCCCACGCCCACTCGCGGTAGGCCTGGAACGGGCCGGCCTCGAAGGCGCCGTAGCGCGGGTCGTTCAGCTCCGGCCATGCCTCGGTCGGGACGTCGCGACCGGCCAGGGCGAGCTCGGCGGTACGCCGCGTCCTCGTCAGGGCCGAGGTGACGCAGAGGTCGATGGGCTCGCCGGCGAGCTCCTCGCCGAGACGGCGCGCCTGCTCCTCTCCGGTCGCGCTCAGCCCGACGGCCGCTGTCGGCGTCGCCGTTGAGCGCGTCCTGCGCGTTCATGTCGCTCTCGCCGTGCCGCGCGAGGATCGCCGTCTGCATGGCGGACAAGGGTAGATTCGCGGGATGGACGAGCGCACGCGGATCGACATCGACCCCGAGGAGTTCCGCGCCCTCGGCCACCGGCTCGTCGACGACCTCGCCGGGCTGCTCGAGCGATTGCCCGAGCTGCCGGTGACGCCCGGCGAGTCGGCCGAGGAGGTGCGGGCGGCGCTCGGCGACGCGGGCCTCCCGGAGCGCGGCGCCCCGCCGGACGAGCTCCTCGCCGAAGCGCGCGACCTGCTCTTCGAGCACTCGCTCTTCACCGGGCATCCCAGGTTCCTCGGCTACGTGATCGGCGCACCGGCGCCGCTCGGCGCGCTCGCCGACCTGCTCGCGGCCGGCGTCAACCCGAACCTCGGCGGCTACCCGCTTGCGCCGATCGCCAGCGAGATCGAGCGCCAGACGGTGCAGTGGATCGCCGAGCTGATCGGCTACCGGCCCGACTGCGGCGGAATCCTCGTCAGCGGCGGGAACATGGCCAACTTCATCGGCGTGCTCGCCGCGCGCCGCGCCAAGGCGCCGCAGGTGCGCGAGGAGGGCATGGGCGGCTCGCGCCTCCGCCTCTACGCCACGCACGAGACCCACACCTGGATCGAGAAGGCGCTCGACATGTTCGGCTTCGGCGCCGAGGGGCGCCGCATGATCCCGATCGACGGCTCGCTGCGCATGGACGTTCGCGCGCTGCGGAGTGCGATCGCGGAGGATCGAGCGGAGGGCCTCCAGCCGTTCCTGGTCGTCGCGAACGGCGGCTCCGTTTCGACGGGAGCGGTTGACCCGCTCCGCGAGCTCGCGGCCGTGTGCCGCGAGGAGGATCTCTGGCTGCACGTCGACGGCGCGTACGGCGCGTTCGCCGCCGCCGCCCCGAGCGCCCCTGACGACCTGCGGGCGCTGGCCGAGGCCGACTCGGTCGCGCTCGACCCGCACAAGTGGCTGTACATGCCGGCGGAGGCCGGCTGCGCGCTCGTGCGCAGCGACCAGGACCTGCTCGACACGTTCGACTTCACCCCGCCCTACTACCGGCTCGGCGCCGAGGAGCTCCACTACTACAAGCGCGGCCCGCAGAACACGCGCGGCTTCCGCGCGCTCAAGGTCTGGCTGTCGCTCCGCCACCTCGGCCGCGAGGGCTACGCCGAGCTGATCGAGCGTGATATGGCGCTCGCGCGCGAGCTCGATGAGATCGTCGACGCGACGCCCGACCTGGAGCGCGGGCCGGGCGGGCTCAGCATCTCGACGTTCCGGTACGTGCCGGATGGTGTGACGTCGGACGAGGAGTTGGACGCGCTCAACACCGAGATCCTCGACCGCCTCCAGACCGGCGGCGAGGCGTTCGTCTCGAACGCCCTCGTCGACGGCCGCTACTGGCTGCGCTCGTGCATCGTCAATTTCCGGACGACGCGGGCCGATCTGGAGGCGCTCGTCGCCGTCGTGCAGCGGCTCGGCGTCGAAGCGCTCGCCCGCGCCTAGAACAGCACGCTCCGGTACGAGATCGTCCGGCGCATCCCGATCGCCTCGTAGACGCGGATCGCCTGCGCGTTCTCGCGCCGCACGAAGAGGCACACGGTCGGCGCGCGCGTGAGCAGATAGCGGCAGAGGTCGCGCATGCCGCGGTGCCCGTAGCCCTGGCCGCGCGCTGCCGGGTCGACCCAGACCTGCTGCACCTGGACGGCGCGCGGCGTCCATGCGGACGCCTCCGCCTTGAACAGGATCGTGCCCTTGTCGACCCAGAGCCATGAGCGGCCCTCCTCGATCTGCGCCTGCGTACGCCAGCGGAACGCGTCGGCGTCGCGGAGGAGCGGGTCGATGCCGAGCTCCAGCTCGTGCGCGGCCGCGCACGCGGGGACGAGCAGGTCGAGGTCGTAAAGCGTCGCCGGGCGCAGCGCGGTGTCGCCGGGCTCGGGCGGTACGTCCATCGCGTAGACGGGCTGGCCGGGACGGTCCTCGCGCGGCGTGGGCAGACGCCCGCGCGCCGCTTCCCAGAGGTCGCCGACTGCGCCCTCCTCGCCGATCAGCATGCGCGCGTGCCCGCCGCCGATCGCCGGCGTGAAGCCGCCGCAGCCACGGCCGGACGGAACGACGTTCGCACCGAGGTGGCAGAGCGCCTCGAGCCGCCCGCCGCGCTCGAGGCCGCGGAACCGGCCCAGGCGGCGGCGCGCCGCGTCTTCCAGGAAGACGCGTTCGACAGGATCCTCGGCGCAGAACTCGAGGATCTGATCCAGTGACGGCTCGACAAGCCCGGCCATAGGGCGCGGATCGTTGCAAGACCGGCGGCGATGCGTCAGCTACTAGGCACTCTGGCGACGCGCCGCCCGAGGCAACCTGTGCGTTGCCAGAGTGCCTCTATAGGGTTGCGCCGTGCCGATACACCTGCGAGCCGAGCCCGGCGACTACGCCGACGCGTGCCTGCTGCCAGGCGACCCGCTCCGCGCCAAGTACATCGCCGAGACGTTCCTGCAGGACGTCCGCGAGGTGAACGCGGAGCGCGGGATGCTCGGCTATACGGGCACCTTCGCCGGGAAGCCGGTCTCGGTGCAGTCGTCGGGCATGGGCTGCCCGTCGGCCGGGATCGTGATCGAGGAGCTGATCCAGCTGGGCGTCGAGCGCATCCTGCGTGTCGGCACCTGCGGCGGGCTCCAGCCCGACCTCTCGATCGGCGACCTGATCATCGCGCTCTCCGCGGTGCCGGCAGACTCGACGGCGACGCACCTGATCGGCGGCGAGCCGCACGCGCCGACCGCCGACTGGGAGCTGATCCACGGCGCGGTGCACCACGCGAAGGAGCTCGGCAAGGCGGTGCGCGTGGGGCCGATCGTGTCGAGCGACGTCTTCTACAACCCCGACGGCGGCCAGTACCAGCGCTGGTCCGACCGCGGCATCCTCGCCGTCGAGATGGAGGCGGCGATGCTGTTCACCGTCGGCGCGCTGCGCAAGATCCGGACCGGCTGCCTGCTGATCGTGAGCGACGTGGTCGTCGAGGGCGAGTTCGTGCGCATCTCCGACGAGGACATGAAGCGGGCCGTCGACGAGATGACCGAGCTGGCGCTCGCGACCGCGACGGACACGCACTAGCCATGACGGCACCGGACCGCCGGGCCGTATTCCTGGTCAACCCGGCGTCCGCGAACGGCGCCACCGGCAAGCGCTGGCCAGAGCTCGAGCGCCAGGCACGCGACTTTGGCCTCGATCCGCACGTCGAATTGAGCAGCGGGCCGGGCGGCCTTGCCGAGCTCGCACGGCAGGCCGCGGACGACGGCGCCGAGCTCGTCGTGGCTGTCGGCGGAGACGGCACGGTGCACGAGGTCGCGAACGGGCTGCTGTCGTCGACGCACACGCCGCTGCCCGACCTCGGCATCCTCCCGCGCGGCACCGGCGACGACTTTGTCCGCGCGCTCGGCATCCCCGTCGCGGACATCGACGCACTCACCGTGCTGCGCGACGGCCGCGCGCGGGAGCTTGACGCGGGCCGGGTGACCTACCGCACGCCGGACGGCGCAGAGGCGGTCTCACATTTCGTGAGCATGGCCGGCGTCGGGATGAGCGGCGCCGTCGCGCATCGGCTCAACACGGCGTCGAAGCGCCTGGGCGGCCGTGTCGCCGGACTGGTCGCCACCTTCGCCGTCTTCACGCGCTGGACGAACGTGGAGCTGCAGATCACCGTCGGCTCCGAGCACCGCCAGGGGCTGATGGAGGACGTGCTCGTCGGCAACACCGAGTACCACAACGGCGGCATGCGACTGACGCCGGGCGCGCTGCCCGACGACGGCCTGTTCGACGTGCTGCTCATCGGCGACGTGACCAAGAAGGACCTTGCGCTGAACCTGCACAAGCTCTACCGCGGCACGTTCCTCCCCCACCCGCGCGCGGAGCTCTTACGCGGGCCGACGGTCACGGTGGAATCGCACGTCGCCGCTGCCGATCGAGCTCGACGGCGAGCAGCCGGGCACGACGCCCGCCCGCTTCGAGGTCGTCCCCCGCGCCCTGCGGGTGCGGGTGCCCAGCTTTTAGAGGAGCTGGACGAAGAGGAGCTGGACGACTTCGAGCTCGACGAGCGGGTCGTCCGCTTCGGCTTCGCCAGCTCGTCGACCTTCTTCTCGAGGGCGGCCAGCCGCTTCTCGATGTCGTCGAGGCCGCGGAGACGCTTCTGCATCTCGTCACTGCGCTCGCGCAGGGTCGTCGCCGTCGCCGCCAGCCGGTGCAGTGCCGGCATCTCGCTCACCTTCGAGATCGCGTCCTCGCCGGCGTCGGCCAGCCGGCCAAACAGGTTCTGCGACTCCGCCATGGCCGTGACCATATCTAGCGGTGGATGATGACGGGAGTCCCTGCCAGCACGAGTCGATGCAGCACGCCCGCCGCCGCGTCGGAAATGCGGATGCAGCCGTGGCTCACCGCGGCGCCGATCGAGCTTGGATCGTTGGTGCCGTGGATGGCGATCGGCCCGCCCTGCGGCGCGTCGGCCAGGGTCGGCGAGAAGGCGGAGACGCCGAACGCCGCCGGGCCCGAAGGGGCCGTCCGGCACGGACGGGATGAGGATCTGGTTGACGTAGAAGCGGCCGACCGGCGTCGGCGTGCCGGGCGCGCCGATGCCTGCGCGCGTCGTCAGCTGCACGTGGCCGGAGACGTAGAGCCGCAGGCGACGCTCGGAGAGGTCGACGTCGATGCGGGTCGTTACGGAGGCGAGCTTGACCCGCCACGCCGCGACCCAGGCCGTGCGGCCGTTCGGGCGAAGCGGGAGCTGGACGAGGTACCACGCCGCGCGGCAGCTCCCGTCGACCTTGCGCGCCCGCACCCAGAACAGGGTCGGGAACTCGTTCTGGTTGACGATGTCGAACCGGGCCAGGACCGGGCCGCCCGGCAGCTCGCGGGCCGCGAGCGGCTCACCCGCGACGGCGACGACCGAACGCCGCTCGCCGCCCATGCTCCTGGACGGCTCCGGCCCGGCAGCCGCCGCCGGCGGAGCCCGAGCCCGCGGCAGCCGCGGTCGAGGCCGCGACCACCAGCCCGGCCAGAGGTAACAAAATGGTCACCAAACGGTGACAAAGTGCTGATAACTCCTTGCGCAAGCCGACGTCCTACTTATCGTGAGACTCGTGGGGACACCCGCACAAGCGGTGCACAACCACCAGGCCGTCAAGGAGCACGTTCTCGGCCAGCGCCACGGCATTCCGTACGAGGTCGAGCGCATCCGCTGCGCCGACTGCCGTGCCGTGCTGGAAGAGAAGCCGCTCCGCCGCGCAGCCGCCTAGCTGCCGGCCGCCCCCAGGCCTGGTCCGGTGTCGCTATGCGGCGACGGCGTCGCGTTCCATCTCCTCCCTGTAGCTGCCGTCACGTGCCGCGCCGTTGAGCTTCGCGCGGTGGTAGTACGCCTGCTGCCCGGCGGCGACGTTCGCCTCCTGGCCGGCCCACGCCTTCAGCGCGGGCGCCTGAAGCGCGCGACCGTACGAGAACGAGAGCTCCCACGGGTGCGGCCCGCGGGCGTTCATCGCGTTGAGGTTCGCGGTCGCGTCCTCGTCCGACTGGCCGCCCGACAGGAACACGATCCCCGGGACGGCGGCCGGCACGTGCCGACCGAAGCAGCGCAGCGTTTGCTCGGCGACCTCGTCGTGGGACGCCTGCTGCGGGCACGAGTACCCCGAGAGCACCATATTCGGCTTGAGCAGGATGCCCTCCGGGTCGACGCGCTGGTCGCGCAACTCGGTGAAGACGGCGTGCAGGGTCCGCGACGTCACCTCGAAGCTGCGCTCGATCGTGTGGTCGCCGTCCATCAGCACCTCCGGCTCCACGATCGGGACGAGCCCGGCTTCCTGCGCAAGCGCCGCGTAGCGCGCGAGGGCGTGCGCATTGACCCAGACCGCGTACTCGCTCGGGATGCCCTCGCCGATCGAAATCACGGCGCGCCACTTCGTGAAGCGCGCGCCGAGCCCGCGGTACTCCTCCAGGCGGTCGCGCAGGCCATCGAGCCCCTCGGTGACGGTCTCGCCTGCCGCGTTCGCGAGCGGCTTCGCGCCGATGTCGACCTTGATCCCGGGAATGACCCCCTTCTGCTCGAGCAGCTTCGGGAACGGCGTCCCATCCAGCGACTGCTGGCGGATCGTCTCGTCGAACAGGATCACGCCGCTGATGTACTGCTCGGCGCGCTCGGTGGTGAAGAGCAGGTCGCGGTAGGCGCGCCGGTTGTCCTCTGTCGACTCCAGGCCGATCGAGTCGAAGCGCTTCTTGATCGTGCTTGTGCTCTCGTCGGCGGCCAGGATGCCCTTGCCCGGCGCCACGAGCGCGCGGGCGGTGTCTTTCAGGTGAGTCATCTCGATCCTCCTTGCGTCATCACGGCATCGTATTCCCCGGCGCGAGGAGGTCCACAACGCCTGCCAGCACCTCGCCCGCGCTGCCCTCGATGCGGATCTGCGCCCGCCCGTCGAAGGCGGTCGGCCCCCGGTTGACGATCGCGACCTGCCCGCCGGCGCGCACGGTCTCGAGCGGCAGGCCGGCAACGGGGTAGACCTCGAGCGTCGAGCCGACGACGAGCAGCAGCCTCGCGGCGGCGGCGAGCTCCGAGGCGCGCTCCATCGCTCCCGGCGGCAGCAGCTCGCCGAAGAAGACGACGTCGGGCTTCGGCACGGCGCCGCAGTCGAGGCACCGCGGGACGCCGGCCTCGACGAGCGCGAGCACCTCGTCCAGCGTGTGGATGCGGCCACACGCCGGACACGTCGCCGTGCGGATCGAGCCGTGCACCTCGATCACGTCCCGGCTGCCCGCGCGTGTGTGGAGCATGTCGATGTTTTGCGTGATCACGGTGTGCACGAAGCCGCGGCGCTCGAGCGCGGCAATCGCGCGGTGCGCGGCGTTCGGCTCGGCCTGCGACAGCATCCGATAGCGCGCGCCGTAGAACTCCCAGACGCGCTCGGGATCGCGGCGGAAGGCGTCGATCGAGCCGTACTCGAGCGGGTCGAGCTTCGCCCAGATCCCGGTCGGCGAACGGAAATCCGGGATGCCGCTCTCCGTCGACACGCCGGCCCCGGTGAGCACGACGGCCGGCGCGGCCTGGCGCAGCGCCTCGGCCAGGCGCTCGACGCTCACAGACCGCCCGCGCTCGAAATCCACTCGCATTGAAGGGGACTCTGGCGAAACGCAGCGGTGTCCGTCGCCAGGCGCTGAACGAGCGGCGTCTCGCCAGAGTCCCCTAGTCTCGTCACCCTGCCATGACCGAGACGTTCAAGTTCCACACCGAGGTGCGCGTCCGCTTCGCCGAGACGGACGCGCAGGGCATCGCCCACCACGCGACGTATCTGGTCTGGTTCGAGGTCGCTCGCGTCGACTACCTGGCGCGCTTCGACGGCGGCTACCCGGGCCTCCAGGAGCGCGGCGTCGAGGCGCTGACGACCGAGGCGCACGCGCGCTACCTGGGGCCGGCCCGCTTCAACGACACGATCACGATCGGCGTCCGCTGCACCGGCGTGCGCGGCGCGCGGTTCCGCTTTGAGTACCACCTGACGCGCGGCGACGACCTGATCGCGGACGGCTGGACCGGCCATGCGTGCGTCGACGCGAAGACGTTCGCCCCGACGCGCGTGCCCGCCTACCTGGCGGAGGCCATCGCCGAGGCCGAACGGAGGATTGACGAAACGACGTCGAGCCGCAGGTGCGACGTTCCGTCAAGCCTCTAGTTCGTCGTAGACGGCGTCGTCGTGGTGGTCGTCGTCGTCGTGGTCGTCGTCGTCGTGGTCGTGTCCTGGCCCTTCGGCTTCTCCTTGCCCTTCGTGCCGACCAGGACGACCTGCGACTCGCCGCGGTACGAGGAGTACCACGTCGTCCGCGAGCGCACCTTGTTGTTCGGCGCGTAGACGGTGCGGGTCACGCTCGTCGAGCGCGGCGGCTGGCCGTACTCGGAGATGACCTGCTGGCCCTTCGCGAGCGAGGGGTCGGAGACGCGTTTGACCGGCACCGGGCCTGTGACGTTCAAGGGCCCGGTCTCCGACTCGACCCTGCGGCCCGTGGGCGTCCCGTAGAGGTTGACGACGAGCGACGAGGCGCCGACGAACGTCCGCAGGAGCAGCCAGTGACCCGTGTCGTTCACGAACTTGAGGTCGACGTCCGGGTAGTTGACCGTCGCGTCGCGGCCCTGCGGGTAGTGGCTGATGTAGAGCGCGTGGTTCGTGCGTGCCGTGATCGGCAGGCCGGCCTCGAAGGCGGCGTTGAAGACGGTCGTCGAGACCTGGCAGACGCCGCCGCCCAGCCCCGTCTGGAGCTCGCCGTTGACGATGACCGGCGCCTCCAGGAACCCCTTCTCCGCCGAGCGCTCGCCGGTCGTCGCGTTGAACGAGAACTCCTTGCCGGGCGCAATCAGCGCGCCGTCGACCAGGTGCGCGACCAGCTGCACGTTGTGGACGCGGTTGGCGTCGCCGCCGTAGATGGTCTCGTAGCTCGAGACGGCCTTGTTGACGCCCATCGCCCTGGCGTCGGCGGTCGTGCGCTCGGGCGCCGCGGAGACGATCGTCAGCGCCGCCGTGCGATCCGTCCGCGAGAGCGCGGCGGCAAGCACGGCCGTGGCGGCCGCCCGCGACGTCGAGCTCGCGGCCCGGCTTCGCCGGGGTGATCGTCACCCGGCCGTTCGTGTGCACCGCGAAGCCGGCGTCCACCGGCTTCTGCGCGACGCGCTTGCCGAGCTTCTCGAAGTGCGTCGTGGCCGCGGTGCCGCCGACCGCCAGCTTGCGCGAGCCGTCGGCCGGCAGCTGCAGCAGCTGAGCGACCCGCCAGCGCGGGAGGCGCCAGGTGCGTCGGCCGAGCTCGAGGCGCACCGGGGCGGAGATTGCGAGGCGGGTCTGCGCGAGAGCGCGCTGCAGCTGGACGGCCTGCACCTTCGCCGGGCGCACGACGACCGGCAGCGACACCTTCTGGCCGCGCTCGAACCCGGAGAGCGCCCGCACGAGCACGTTCTCGCCGGCCTCGCGGTCGAGCGTCATCGCGTTCTGCGCCGGGACGATCGCCGGGTGCAGCCCGCGGAGCTCGATCGCCGCATCCTGCGGCTTCGTGTCGAGCGAGCGCTCGATGCGATCGACGTAGTAGTTCAGGGCGGGGACGTAGACCCGAGTCGGTGGGGTGACCTCGGCGCCGAAGATGCGCACCCCCAGGCGGCGCAGCCCCTGGACGGGCCCGAAGCCGTCGCCGTTCTGACGTGCGGCCTCGACCGCGGCACGCCAGTCCACCTGGAGCTCGAGCTTCTTCGCCGAGAGGTTCCAGTGCTTCGGCCCGGCGGTGAAGGTGACCGGGACGGCGCTGACCGCGTCGGCGCGCCGCTGGAGCAGCCGCGTCGCCGCCGTGGTCGAGAGCCCGCCGACGTCGACGCCGGCGATCTTCGTTCCCGCGGGCAGCGTCGAGGCTGAGCCGGCGAACGCGAAGCCGAGGCCGGCGACGACCAGCCCGATCGTTAGAACGGCCGCGACGGTCCAGAGCGCGGCCCGCGCGCCGACCGACCGCCGACGCCGGACCCGGACCGTACGAACGCGTGCGTCGACCGCCACGCCGACACATTAGCCGCGGCCGCCCCGGCTCCTTTCAGTTGTGGACGGCGCCTTACCGACCCTTTGCAACTCGCGGCCAGCGGCCGGATCGGCGAGCGGTTACTGGCTCGGCATGAAGATCTCGCGCGCGATCACGAGGCGCTGGATCTGCGAAGTGCCCTCGTAGATCTGGAAGAGCTTGGCGTCACGCATGAGCTTCTCGACCGGGTACTCCTTGATGTAGCCGTATCCGCCGAGCACCTGGACGGCGTCGGTCGTGACCTTCATCGCCGTGTCGGCGGCGAACCGCTTCGCGAACGACGAGTACAGCGTCGCCTTCCGCCCGTAGCCGTTGTCGAGCATCCACGCGGCCTGCCACACGAGCAGGCGAGCGGCCTCGATCTCCGTGGCCATGTCGGCGATCATGAAGTTGACGCCCTGGTGCATCGCGATCGGAACGTCGAAGGTGACGCGCTGCTTCGCGTACTCGACGGCGTGCTCGTACGCGGCCTGGGCGACGCCGACCGCGCTGGCAGCCGTGCCGGGCCGCGTGGCATCGAGCGTCTGCATTGCGATCTTGAAGCCCTCGCCCTCCTCGCCGAGCCGGTTCGCCGCCGGGACGACGACGTCGGTCAGCGAGAACGCCGAGGTGTCGGTCGAGCGCTGCCCCATCTTGTCCAGGTGCTGCTCGATCGACGACGCCGGGCGAGTCCATGGGCACGACGAAGGCGGAGAGCCCGCGGTGGCCGGCGGCCGGGTCGGTCTTGGCGAACACGACCGTCCACGCGGCATGGCCCGCGTTGGAGATGAAGGTCTTCGAGCCGTTGAGCACGTACTCGTCTCCGCGGCGGACTGCGGTCGTCTTGATGCGGGCGACGTCCGACCCGGCGTCGGGCTCGGTCAGCCCGAAGGCACAGAGGATCGGCTCCTCGAGCAGCGGCGTCAGCCACTGGCGCTTCTGCTCGTCGCTGCCCGCGAGCAGCACGGGGCCGGAGCCCAGTGTGTTGGCGGTGATCGAGACGGCCATGCCGGCGCAGCCCCAGGAGAGCTCCTCGCCCATCAGCATCCCGTCGAAGCCGGGCAGGCCGAGGCCGCCGTACTCCTGGGGGACGTGCGGGTTCATCAGCCCGACCTCGTGCGCCTTGGCGACGACGTCGGCCGGATGCGTCGAGTGCTCGTCGTACTCCGCGGCGCGCGGCCGAATCTCGCGCTCGGCGAACTCGCGAGCGAGCTCCCGCAGCGCCTTCTGCTCGTCGGACAGGGCAAACGAGATGCCCGTCGCGACAGGCTGCGACGCTTCGATGGTCGCCACCGCTTCCTCCTCTACGGTCGATTGACTCGTCAGTCAATCGTACGGACGGCCACCTCGGCGGTCAAGCTCGGCGCCGGCTCGCGAGCCTCGCCGCCCCTCGCGATCGCCCCGGCCCCGATGACCACGGCGCCGAAGGCGAGCACGCGCAGGACGCCGAGCGGCCCGTCCGGCAGCCCCTCGCCGAAGAGCGTCGTGCCGGCGACGATCGGGAGCGCGTTCGTCGCGAGGCTCGCGACGCCGGCCGTGGCCAGCGCGCCGCCTTGCTGGAAGCCGAGCTGCAGCGCGACGAAGGCGAGGCCGTGGCAGGCAAGCAGCACGGGCACGAACGCGAGCTCGACCCCGCCCGCCACCGACTGCCTTCGTCGCGACGTCGCCGGCGGCGTAGAGCACGCCGGCGGCGATGCCGAGGCCGGCGCCCGGGGAGAGCCGCCGCGCGAGCGGCCCTGCCGCGACCCCCGCCGCGGCGGCCGACGCGACGCACCAGGTCGCGACGGCCGCCGCGGACGCCTCGGAGCCGGCGGCCGCGCCGCCGGCGAGGGACACGCCGAGCGCGAGCAGCCCGGCGATCGACCAGATCACGCCCGCGCTCTCGCGCCGCGACAGCGGCGTGCCTGCCGCCCGGACGAGCAGCGCGAGGACGCCGATGCCGCCGGCCGATGTCGCCTGCACGAGCGAGAGCGGCGCGAGCGCGAGCGCGGCGACGTAGAAGGCCCAGCCGCCGATGCCGACGACGAAGCCGGCGAGCCAGCTGCGGTTCGCGAAGAGCAGCACGCAGCGACGCGAGCGGACGCCGATGCGCGAGCGGCGGCAGCCCCGACGCGGCATCGTGCTGCGCTGAAGAACGCCCAGTTCAGCGCGAAGGCCGAGGCGAGCGCAAGAGCGAGACCTGCGGCGAGCAGCTCGTCATCGTCCGGTGGCGGCCGCTGAACGGCAGGTAGGCCTCGGCCGCGAGCGCCGCGATGCCGACGCGCGGCAGGTCGCGGCGCCGCTCGTAGACGACGAAGCGCCGCTCCCAGCCGGGGAGGAACTTGCGGTTGAAGATGAGCAGGTTGTCGAGCTGGAAGTGGCCCTTCAGCGCGAGCAGCGCCGCCGCTCCACCCGCTGCACTGGCGTGAGCTCGGCCTCGGGTGCGAGGAGCGCCGCGAACGGCGCGAAGTTCAGCGAGATCCGCTCGTAGCCGTGCTCGCGCGCCCAGACGACGGTCTCGCAGACGAGCCACTCGTTGAACCCGTTCGGTGTCGAGCGCAGGCGCGGCATCGACGAGAGCGACAGCGCGGCCGCACGCCGCGAGACTGCGAAGTGGAGGAATCCGCCCGGCTCGCCGTCGGGGCCGTACCCGATGGCGAAGAGGGCGTCCTCGTCGTCCGAGGCGGAAGAGCGCGTCGAGCGCCATGACGAAGCCGCGGTTCGGCTCGTCCCGCGCCACGCCTGCGCGAGCGTCTCGAGCCTCGCACGCAGCTCAGGCGGCGATCTCGCGCGGTGCAGCAGCTCCGCGCGGTAGCCGCGCGCTCGAGCCGGTGCACGGACTGGCGCACCTTGCGGATCGCCCGGCCGTCGAGCGAGAAGGACGCCGCGTCGACCACCGCCTCGTCGCCGTGGTAGAGGGCATGCAACCCATGCGCCCGGTAGAGCGCCAGCCGGTGCTCGGACACGCCGAGGATGGCGATCCTCCAGTCGCGGGCGCGCGCGTACGCCGACGAAGCGCGCCACGAGGCCGTCGAAGCAGCTCCGGCGGGCCGATCGGGTCGCCCGAGACGATCGCGACGCCGCCCACCACCCGGTAGGCGAGGAACGCCTGCTCGTCCGTCGCTGAAGAAGTACGACTTGTCCGCGCGCAGCACGAACGGCGCCAGCGTGTCCACCCCCCATGCCTGCACAAGCGCCCGGGCGGTCTCCCGCTCGTGCGCCTCCTGACGGACGCGATGGCGCCACGGCGCGAGCCACGCGGTCACGATCGCCGCTGTCGCGACGAGCCCGAGCAGGAGCACCGAGACCGGGAACCACTCGCCGAACGGGGCCGGCGAGGTGCGGACGAGCCGCGGGCGGTCCGGAAGAGCAGGGCGTCGGTCGTCTCGCGCGGCGCGAACGACAGGCTGTACGGCCGGTCGGCGGCCAGCCGGTTCAACCAGAGCGCGAGCGCGCCGTAGACGTAGATCA
This sequence comes from uncultured Thermoleophilia bacterium, assembly GCA_963710465.1. GTDB lineage: Bacteria > Actinomycetota > Thermoleophilia > Gaiellales > Gaiellaceae > JACVRM01. The sequence continues at coordinate 6,305 of CAVQAQ010000034.1, read as the reverse complement.
GGGTCAGGAACCCCGCGGCGCGCAGCGCGACGCGCGGATGCGACGTCGGGTCGCCCCGCTGGTCGAAGTCGTGGCGGAACGCGACGAGGAGGAGCGCAACGACCAGCGTCGCCACGGCGCCCTCGTCGAAGCGGTGCATGACGTGGATGACGCTGAGCCCGCCGAGCAGGGCGAGCGCGAGCTGCCACGCGCGGCGCTTCCGCCGGGCGAGGCCCCGCGAGACGACGAGCAGCGCGAGCCCGAGCGGCGGGACGAGCGCATGGGCGAGCGGGCGCACGCGTCGCGGGGACGAGCGACGCGAACAGGCTGTCGCCGTGCTGGCGGCAGCACCGCGTCGAGCACACCGAGCACACCGACCGCGCCGACCAGCACCGCGAGGAGCAGTGGCGCCCGACGCACGTCACGCCGCGGGGTGCGGCCGGCGATCGCGCCGGCGAGGCCGGCGAGCGCCGCCGGGAGGTAGATCGGCCCGAAGCGAGGCCGCGGCGTGGAAGGCATCGCTGGGCGGAATCTGGCGGACGACGGCGATCGATGCACCGGTGGTCAGGTAGGCCCAGGCGCCGACGCCGAGCGCGAGCAGCAGCGCGGCGGTCAGCCGCTCCGCCCGGAGCGCGCGGGCGACCAGGCCGAGCAGCGGCCGCGGCGGCGGCCCACACGACCGACGAAGACCGCGAGCGGCGAGGCGCCCCGCCTGGCGCAGCTCGTCGAGCGGCAGCGCCTCGCCGATCCGCGGGCCCGGCACGTCGCCGCATCGGGCCGAGGACGTACAGCCACCCCGTCGCAGCGGCTGCGATGGCGAGTCCGACGGGAAGCCCGCCGGCGATCGCGGCGATCCGGACCGCGCTACGCATGGGCGAGCCTCCGCGACGCGGCGAGCAGGCGCCGCCTGCGCGTGCGTCCGCCAGACGGCCCAGTTGTGGCCGCCGCGGACGACGAAGTAGCGATGGTCGACGTGCAAGCGCGCGAGCTCGCGGGCGAACGCCGCGTTCTGGACGCGCAGCGGATCCTCGCTCCCGGAGTAGAACCAGACGTAGACGTGCCCGCGGCGGAGCGCGGGCGCTGCGCGGCGGATCGTCTCCAGCGGGCGTGTTGCGTTCCAGCAGGGCAGGGTTGCCGCCGAAGATCGCCTGCACGTTGTCGGCGCGCTCGTAGCCGGACCAGCTCTCGAGCACGTCGAACTCGCGCGGATGGTGCAGGCCGATGTTGAGCGCGCCGTACCCGCCCTCGGACAGGCCGGCGAGCGCACGGCCGGCGCGCGGTCGGAATCGTGCGGAACGTGTCGTCGACCGTGCGCACGAGGTCGCGCGCCACGAACGTCTCCCAGCCCTCGCCGCGGTCGGATCCCGTTCGCCCATTCCTTGTCGGTGAACGTTCCGGTCGAGCCGTATGGCATCACGAGGATCGGCGGCGAGATCAGGTGCCGGGCGGCCAGGGCGTCCTCGAGCACACCCATGCGGACGGTGAGCAGGAAGGCCAGCGGGCGGCCCGGGAACCCGTGCATGAGGTAGAGCACCGGGTAGCGGCGGTGCGGATGGGACGTGTACCCGGGTGGAAGGTAGGCGTAGGCCGTCTGGGTGCGGCCTCCGAGCGCCGGGCTCGTCACCGCGATCTTCGTCGTCGTGCCCTGGAGGGTCACGTACGCCGGATCGCGCGGGGGCGCGAAACCGCGGTACAGCCAGTAGTTCCAGCCGTATCGGTCCACCCCGACGAGGCCGACCGCGACGAATACCAGCACGGCGAGCGCCGCGCTGACCACGGCCACCCGCCGGCGGCCCCCGAACGCCGGGAGCTCGGCGACGGTGCTCGACACAGATTCGTTATAGGACGAGCAGGTTCGCCCAGGATTGACCGGCGTTACGGAGCCGCGGAATTTACGTTACGCACAGGTTGCGCCGTTACGGTGCGGCGATGCGCCGACTCGTCCCGGTGCTCGCCGCGCTGGCGCTCGCCCTCCCTTCGGCGGCCGGTGCCCGCACCGTCGTCAGCGACGGTTTCCATTCGCGCGCGCTCGCGGGGACCCTCCGATTCGACATCTGGCTGCCGGCCGGCTACGCCGCCCATCCCCGCCGCCGCTACCCGGTCGTCTACTTCCTCCACGGCCTGCCGGCCTCGCCGTCGGGCTACCACGGCGCCAGATTCGTGGCCGCCGCCGCGCAGGGCCGAGCGATCGTGGTCGCACCGCAGGGGCGAAGGCGAACGACGCCGATCCCGAGTACCTCGACCTCGGCCCCGGCCGGAACTGGACGACGGCGATCGCGCGGGAGTTGCCCGCCTACGTCGACGCGCACTACCGCACGATCGCGAACCGTCACGGCCGCGCGCTCGTCGGCCTCTCGGCGGGCGGCTACGGGGCCGCGCTGCTCGGCCTGACTGACGTCCGCGACTTCTCGGTCATCGAGTCCTGGAGCGGCTACTTCCACGCGACCGACCCGAGCGGGGAGCGCGCGCTGGATCTCGGCTCCGCGGGGGCGAACGAGCGGGCGAGCGTGCACAGGGTGGTGCCCGGGCTCCGGCGGACGTTCGCCGCCCACCCAACCTTTCTCGCCTTCTACATCGGCCGTGGGGACACGCGCTTTCGCGCCGAGAACGAGCAGCTGAACCGCGAGCTCGCCGCAGCGGGTGTGCCTCACGTCTTCCGGCTCTACGCCGGCGGGCACTCGAGCGCGCTCTGGTACCAGCACGCGCGGCGCTGGGTCGGACTCGCGCTCGCCCACCTGCAGCGCCGCTGACCCGTCTAAGCTCGCGCGCCGTGGCAGCGACGACGGCACGCGCCCCGCTGGTCGGGACGAACGAGGTGACCTTCCGCTTCACCGACCCGACGCGCGCGCTCTCCGGCGTCGCCCTCGCGCACGAGCTGCGCCGGCCGCGCCGCGTGGACTTCGGCCATGGCCCGCGCCGTGGAACCTGGCAGCTCGACTTCCGCCTGCCCGACGTGAACCGGATGGAGTATCTGCTCGAGCTGACCCCGCGCGGCCAGGAGCCGCGGCTCGTCCCCGACCCGTCCAACCCGCTCCGCGCCCCGGGGGTGTTCGGCGAGAAGTCGGTCGTGACGTTGCCGTCGTATGACCCGCCGGACTGGATCGCCGACGACGAGTCGCCGCCCGGCGAGGTGAACCAGCTCGAGCTGCGGGTGCGAGCGCTCGGCACGGTGCAGATGCTCGTGTGGGCGCCGGCGGACACGGACCCGCGGGAGCCGCTGCCGCTGCTGATCGCGCACGACGGCCCGGAGTACGCCGAGTTCGCCGGGCTGATCCGCTTCCTCGACCACGTCGTCTCGTTCGGCGAGGTGCCGCCGCTGCGCGCCGCGCTGATCCAGCCGGTCGACCGCAACGAGATCTACTCGGCGTCCGCACGCTACGCGCGGGCGTTCGCGCAGGACCTCCTCCCGCGCCTCGAAGAAGCGCTGCCGACGGACGGAACGCGCCCGGTGATCATGGGCGCAAGCCTGGGCGGCCTCGCCGCGCTGCATGCGCACTGGCAGCAACAGGTCGCAGGGGGGCTTTTCCTGCAGTCGGCGAGCTTCTTCCGCGAGCGCTGGGACAAGCAGGAGTCCGGGTTCGGCCGCTTCGGCCGCATCGCGCGCTTCGTCGGCCACGTGCTGCACGGCCGCGCGTCGCCGCCGCGTGTGCCGGTCACGATCACGGTCGGGCGCGGCGAGGAGAACCTCGACAACAATCGCGCCGTCGCGAAGGCGTTGGTGAGCCAGGGGTGGGATACCCGCTTCGTGGCCGGCCGCGACGCGCACAACTTCACGGCCTGGAGGGACCTGATCGACCGGCATCTCACTGAGGTCATGCTGCGGGCGTGGACGTGAACCGCCGCGAGGTCTCGATCTACGCGCCGGCGATTGGCGCCGACGGCACGGTGCTCGCCTACGGCCACTGGGGCCGGCCGGTGCTCGCGTTCCCGTCGGAGCAGGGGCCGGCGTGGCAGTACGAGGAGCGCGGCATGGTGGCCGCGCTCGGCGAGCTGCTCAACACCGGCCGGATCAAGCTCTACTGCGTGTCCAGCTTCGACTCGGAGAGCTGGCACGCGAAGCACCTGCCGATGGAGGAGCGCGCGGTTCGCCACGGCGCCTACGAGGACTGGATCCTCAACCAGGTCGTGCCGTTCGTGCGCGACGACTCGGGCGGGCGCTCCGACCTGATCGTGAACGGCCCCAGCTTCGGCGCGTTCCACGCCGCGAACTTCGCGCTGCGGCGGCCCGACCTGTTCCCGCTCGCGATCTGCCAATCGGGCGTCTATGACATTGCGCCGATCGGTTGGGGCGAGCGTGGCGACGCCACGTACTTCAACAACCCGGCCGACTACGTCGAGCACATGAGCGGCGACCATCTCGACTGGATCCGCGGCAACGCCAACCTGCTGCTCGTCTGCGGCCAGGGACAGTGGGAGGACACGACGGGCGCGCTGGCGAGCACGACAGCCTTCGCCGGGGTGCTCGGGGAGAAGGGCATCCGGCACGAGCTCGACCTCTGGGGCCACGACGTGGCGCACGACTGGCCGTCGTGGCGCGCGCAGCTCGCGCACCAGCTGCCGCGCTTCTGCTGACGGACCTGCGCGGCCCGCGCCGTCGTATCCGTGGCGTGAACCGGCGCCGGTTCCTGCTCGCAACTGCCGCGGTCGCGCTCGTGCGTGACCTCGACGCGCTGGGCACCGAGATGCCGGTCGCGCTCGTCACCGCCGACACCGAGTCGCGTGTGCTCGCGGTCGGCCTGGACGGGCGCATCCGGAAGGAGATCCCCACGCTCCCGGGGCCGCGAAGCATCCAGACGGTCGGCGAGCACGCGGTGGTCGCGCACACGGCGGCCGGCGCGCTCACGGTGCTGCGCGGGCTGCGCGTCCGTCACGTCATCCACGGCTTCGACCAGCCGCGCTACACCGCCGGCTCGCCGGACGGGCGGCTCGCGTACGTGACCGACTCTGGCCGCGGCGACGTGGCCGTGGTGGACGTCGCCGCCGGGCGCGTGCTCGCGCGCACGACGGTCTACGGCCCTGCGCGGCACGTGAGCCTCTCGGGGCGGACGCTCTGGGTCGCACTGGGCTCGAGCGCGGAGCGGATCGCAATCCTGCGCGTCGCGCGGAAGCCGGCGCTCGTCCGGTTCCTGACGACGCCGTTCCGCGTCCATGACGTCGGCTTCGAGCCCTCGGCGCGCCGGGTCTGGGTGACGTCAGGCGACGACCACCACCGGACGGTGCTCGTCTACGAGCGCGGAGCCGTGTTGCGGCGCGTGGCCGCGGGCGCGACGCCGCAGCACGTGACCTTCGCGAACCAGGAGGCGTTCGTGTCGAGCGGCGACGACGGCCTCGTCCGGGTCTTCTCGCTGGACGACGGACGGCTGCTCCGCACCACCGAGGTGCCGCTCGGCTCGTTCAACGTCCAGGCGGCCGGCGGCGTCGTCCTGACGCCGTCGCTGACGCGCGGGACGCTGTGCGTGCTCGACCGGCGCGGCCGTGTGTCCCTGCGCGAGCGCGTCGCGGCGTCGTCTCATGACGCCTGCCTGGTCAGCGCACTGTGACGATGAACCGCCGCGACTCGTACGGCTTCGCGGTCTCGCCGCGAGTCAGGCCGAACGCGACGGTCGTTGTGCCCTTCCCGACCGCTTTGAAGACCAGGACGACCGAGTTGCCCACGTCGGCCTCGGCCACCTGGCGCACGACGCCCGCGTCGAACTTCCGCGCGACGCGCCAGACGCGGCCATTCGAGCGCACAGGTAGCGCGAACGAGACAAGCTCGCCCTTCTGCGTCCGGATCGTCGAGGTCGGGCCCTTCGGCAGCGGGCCGACCGGCGGTGCATCGGCCAGCGCGGGCGCCGCGAGGGCCGCGGCGGCGACGACGGGAAGGAGGATCCGGAGCACAAGCGGACGCTAGCGGCACTGGTTGCGTCTCCGTCGTTGGGGTAGAAACGCCGTTGTCATCGCAACTGATCGGCCTGCTGCTGGGCACCGAGGAGGACTGGCCGACGGCGTTCGAGCATCTGCTCGGCCGCGTGGGGCCGATCGAATACGGCGGCGAGACGCACGAGCTGACGACCGAGCGGGTCATGAACGAGCCGTTCGACCTGCGCTACCGGCCGCGGCACGCGCTCGTCATCGACCGCCTCGCGTGGTGGTACTTCGTGCCGCGCGAGTGGCTGAAGAAGATCTCGCTGATGGACGACGTGTACCTCCTGAACAACCCGTTCACGTTCCAGGCGATGGAGAAGCATGCGGCTACTGCGCGATGCTGCGGCTCGGCCTGAACGTCCGACCTGGCTGATCCCGCACAAGGAGCCGCCGCGCTCCGTCCGCTTCGAGTCGGCGTC
>CAVQAQ010000033.1:0-50541 GCA_963710465.1 uncultured Thermoleophilia bacterium | reverse complement strand
CGGAAGGGCCGTCGTCCGGTTGGGGTGAACAGCAGCCGCGACCGCCGTTCATCCCAACTGGACGATGAGCCGTCTCCGGCCGGGGTGGACGATGCCGCGGTCCGGGTCACACGAGCGGGAGCGCAAATGCCCACAGCAGGCGCCGCCGGCACCGGCCGGCTGGGAGACGAGGAGGCATGAGCCCGGTGGCCATCAGCACGGTCGACCTCGCCCGGGTTCAGTTCGCGACGACGTCGCTCTACCACTTCCTGTTCGTCCCCCTGACGCTCGGCCTCGGGCCGCTCGTCGCGATCATGCAGACGAAGTGGCACCGGTCCGGCGACGAGCGCTGGCTCCGGCTGACGCACTTCTTCGGGACGCTCTTCCTGATCAACTTCGCGATCGGCGTCGCCACCGGGCTCGTGCAGGAGTTCCAGTTCGGGATGAACTGGTCGATCTACTCGAAGTACGTCGGCAATGTGTTCGGCGCGCCGCTCGCGATGGAGGGCCTCGCCGCCTTCTTCCTCGAGTCGGTGTTCCTCGGGCTCTGGATCTTCGGCTGGAAGCGGCTGTCGCCGCGCGTGCACCTCGCCACGATCTGGGTCGGCCGTCATCGGCAGCTGGCTGTCGGCGTACTTCATCCTCGTCGCCAACTCGTTCATGCAGGACCCGCAGGGCTACAAGGTCGTGAACGGCCAGGCGCAGCTGACGAGCGTGTGGCAGCTGCTCACGACCAAGTGGTCGTTCTACGCGTGGACACACACGATCCTCGCCGGGCTCACCGCCGGGTCCGCGGTCGTCTTCGGCGTCTGCTGCTGGCACTTCGCGCGCCGGCGCAACGTGGAGCTCTTCCGGCCGGCGGCGAAGCTCGCGCTGATCGTGCTCGTGCCGGTCAGCTGTTTCAACCTCTGGTTCGGCAGCCACTTCGGCATCCTCGTCACCTCTCTCCAGCCGATGAAGATCGCCGCGTCGGAGGCCCAGTGGGACACGTGCTCGCACTGTGCCTTCTCGCTCATCCAGTTCGGCGGGTTCACCGAGCAGGATCAGACCCCGAGCTTCTCGATCGAGATCCCCGAGCATGCTCTCGTACATCGCCACGGGCTCGTTCGGCGGCACCGTGCAGGGGCTGAACCCGTTGAACCAGCAGTACCAGAAGCAGTACGCGCGGCAGAACGGACGCAACCAGAGCTACCTGCCGCCGGTCGAGGCCATCTACTGGAGCATGCGCGGGATGGCCTACGCGGGCTCGCTCATGGCGCTGATCGCGATCGTGGGCGCCTTCCTCTACTGGCGGCGCCGGCTCGAGCAGTGGACGTGGTTCCTGTGGATCGCCGTGGCGGGGTCGTTCTTACCTTTCGTCGCGACCACGTTCGGCTGGCTGCTGACCGAGCTCGGGCGCCAGCCATGGATCGTCCAGGGGCTGCTGCTCACGAAGAACGCCAACTCCCCGGCCGTCAGCACGGCCTGGATCGTGACCAGCCTTACCGTGTTCATCTCCCTCTACATCGTCCTCATCGTCGCCGACATCTGGCTCATGCGCCGCTACGCCGGCCGTGACCCACGCCGCGGAGGCCGAGACCACCTCGACGGCAATCCCCGCGTACTGATGGATCTCCAGAACCTCTGGTTCGTGCTGATCGCCGTCCTCTGGAGCGGCTACTTCCTGCTCGAGGGCTTCGACTTCGGCGTCGGCATGCTGCTGCCGTTCCTGCCGCGACGCGAGGCCGAGCGGGGGCAGATGCTGGAGACGATCGGCCCGGTCTGGGACGGCAACGAGGTCTGGCTGGTCACGGCCGGCGCCGCGACGTTCGCGGCGTTCCCCGCCTGGTACGCGACGATGTTCTCGGGCTTCTACCTCGCGCTGCTGCTCGTCCTCTTCTTCCTGATCATCCGGGTGGTCTCGTTCGAGTGGCGCTCGAAGGCCCAGTCGCAGCGCTGGCGCACGACCTGGCTCTGGGCCAACGCGGTCGGCAGCTTCGGCGCGTCGCTGATCTGGGGCGTCGGGCTCGCGAACCTGCTCTACGGCGTGCCGATCAACTCGAGCGGCGACTTCGCCGGCAGCTTCTGGGACCTGTTCAGCGTCTACACGGTGCTCGGCGGCGTCACGATCGTCCTGCTGTTCGCCTTCCACGGCGCGACGTACCTGACGATCCGCACGGTCGGCGACCTCTGCAAGCGCGCGGCCGCGACGGCCCGGCGGCTCTCGGTTGTGGCCGCCGTCGTCGGCTCGGTCTTCCTCGCCTGGACGGTCTCACGTGGCGACCGACAAGAACGACAAGGACGTCTTCCCGCCGATCCTGCCGGCGATCCTCGGCATCGCCGCGCTCGCGCTCGCCGTCCTCTTCGTCTACCGGCGCCGCAGCGGGCTCGCGTTCGCGGCGACGGCGGCAGCGGCGGTGCTCTGGGTGGCGACGATCTTCACGAGCCTCTTCCCGCGCGTGATGGTCTCCAGCACCGGGCTTCTCGAACAGCCTCACCGTGGACGGCGCCGCGTCGGCGCACTACACGCTGGCGGTGATGAGCGTCGTCGCGCTGATCTTCCTGCCCCTCATCCTGCTCTACCAGGGCTGGACGTACTACGTGTTCCGCGCGCGTGTGACCGGCGGCGGGCCGGACGCCGAGCAGAGCGCGCCGGAGCCGGCGCCGCCCGAGGCGCCGCCGACCATCGCGTGAGGGCGCTCGACCGGCGCCTCGTCCAGCGCGCCCGGCCGGTGCGGAGGCTGCTCGCCGCCGACGCCGCGCTCGGCGTCGGTGCGGCCGTGCTCGACGATCGTGCAGGCCGCGCTCTTCGCGTGGATCGTGGCGCGCGCGTTCCACGGCGCGCCGCTCGCGGATGTCGCGCCGGCGCTCCTCCTGCTCGTCGCGACGTTCGCGGCGCGCGCGGCGCTCGGCTGGGGCTTCGAGGTCGCCGGACGCCGCGCGGCGGCGAGCGTGCTCTCGGAGCTGCGGCTGGGGCTCGTTCAGCAGCGCCTGCGCGACCAGCCGCTCGCCCTCGACGGCACCGACGCCGCCGAGGTCGGCGGCGGCGGCCACCGGGGGCAGCGACGGGCTCGAGGCCTACTTCGGCCGCTATCTGCCACAGCTCGTCCTCGCCGTCGTCGTGCCCGTCGCCGTGCTCGTCTGGGTGGCCGACATCGACCTGCTCTCGGCCGGGCTGATGCTGCTCACGCTCCCGCTCGTGCCGGTCTTCATGTGGCTGATCGGCCGCTACACGGAGGAGCGCACGCGGCGGCAGTGGCAGGCGCTGCGGCTGCTCTCGTCCCACTTCCTCGACGTCGTCCGCGGTCTGCCGACGCTGCAGGCGTTCAACCGCGCCCGGCCCCAGGCGGCGAGCATCGACGCCGTCGGCGAGCAGTACCGCCGCCGGACGATGGGCACGCTGCGGGTCGCCTTCCTCTCCGGCTCGATCCTGGAGCTGGCCGCCACGCTCGGCGTCGCGCTTGTGGCCGTGACGGTGGGCGTGCGGCTCGTAGAGGGCGGCCTCGGCCTGCAGGCTGGGCTGACGGTGCTCGCTGCTCGCGCCGGAGCTGTACCTGCCGCTCCGCCAGCTCGGCGCGCAGTTCCACGCGAGCGCCGACGGGCTCGCCGTGGCCGAGCGCGTGCTCGACCTGCTCGAGGCGCCGCCGGCGGCGCCTTCGCGGCGGCCGGCTGGTGCCTCCGGCTCCCGGGCTCGTGCGCTTCGAAGGCGTCTCGTTCCGCTACCCGTCGCGCGACGCGCCGGTGCTGGCAGGGCTTCAGCCTCGAGCTCGCACCGGGCGAGACGACGGCGCTCGTCGGCCCGAGCGGCGCCGGCAAGTCGACGGTCGCGGCGCTGCTCCTGCTCTTCGCCCGCCCCGACGCCGGGCGGATCACGCGTCCGCGGCGTCGACCTGCTCGAGTGCCGCCCCGACCTCTGGCGCCGCCAGATCGCCTGGGTACCGCAGCACCCGACCCTCTTCCGCGGCACCGTCTCTCGACAACATCAGGCTGGGCGACGCCGGACGCCTCCGTCGGCGGAGGTTCGGGACGCGGCCGTGCTCGCAGGCGCCGACCGCTTCGTGCGGGCGCTGCCGCGCGGCTACGAGACGGTCGTCGGCGACGGTGGCCGCCCGCTCTCCGCCGGCGAGCGCCGGCGCATCGCACTGGCGCGGGCGTTCCTGCGCGACGCGCCGCTCGTGATCCTCGACGAGCCGACCGCCGACCTCGACCGGGCGAGCGCCGACGTCGTCGCCGAGTCCGTCGAGCGCCTGCGAACGGGCCGCACCGTCCTGCTCATCGCGCACCGCCCGGAGCTGGTCGAGCACGCCGACCGCATCGTCGCCCTGAGGGAGCTGGCCGCGCGCATGATCGCCCGGCTGCTCGCGCTCGCCGACGTGCCGCGCCGCCGCGTGGCCGCATCGGTCGCGCTCGGCGCGCTGACCATCCTCTTCGGGGTCGGCCTGATGGCGACCTCCGGCTACCTGATCTCGCGGGCGGCCGAGCAGCCGGCCGTCCTCTCGCTCACCGTCGCCATCGTCGGCGTGCGCTTCTTCGGGCTCGGCCGGCCGGTGCTGCGCTACCTGGAGCGCCTGACCTCGCACGACGTGGCTCTGCGGGGGCTCGCCCGCGCGCGCATCCATGTCTACGAGCGGCTCGAGCGGCTCTCGCCGGCCCAGCTCGACGACCGGCGCCACGGCGACCTGCTCGCCCGCTTCGTCGGCGACGTCGACGCGCTGCAGAACCTGCATCTCCGCGTGATCTCGCCGCCGCTCGTCGCCGCCTGCTCGCGGCGCGGTGGCCGTCGGCGTCACCGCGGCCTTCCTGCCGGCGGCCGCCGTCGTCCTCGCCGCCGGGCTGCTCGTCGCCGGCATCGGCGCGCCCGCCGCCTCGCTCCTGCTCGCACGGCGCGCTGCGGCGCAGGCGGCGCCCGCGCGCGGTGCGCTGACCGCCGAGCTGGTCGAGACCCTCGACGGGAGCGCCGAGCTGGTCGCCTACGGCGCCGCCGACGCGCGGCTGGACGGCCCTGCGCGCGGCCGACGGCGACCTCGTGCGCGTCGCCCGCCGCGCCGCGCTCGCGGACGGCACGGGGGACGGGCTCCGCGTCCTCGTCACGGGCGCCACGGTCGCCGGCGTGCTCGCCGTGGCGATCTCGGCGCAGGTCGACCGCACGCTGATCGCGATGCTCGCCCTGCTCGCGCTCGCCACGTTCGAGGCCGTCCAGCCGCTGCCGCAGGCGGTGCGCGAGCTCGGCACGACGCTCGCGGCCGGCCGGCGGATCCTGGAGATCGCCGACCGCGTGCCGGCGATCGTCGACCCGCCCGACCCGCTGCCCGCCCCGGTCGGGCCGTTCACGGTCGCGCTCGAGGACGTCCGCGTCGGCTACGCGCCCGGGCTCGACGGCTTCAGCCTGCGGCTCCGGCCCGGGCCGCACGGTCGCGCTGCTCGGGCCGAGCGGCGCCGGCAAGACGACCGTCGCCAACCTGCTGCTGCGGTTCGTCGACCCCGAGGCCGGCCGGGTCACGCTCGCCGGGGCCGACCTCCGCCGCTACCGCCAGCAGGACGTCCGGGCTGCGATCGCGGTCGCCGGGCAGGACGCGCACCTGTTCTCGACCTCGATCGCCGCCAATGTGCGACTGGGGCGTCCCGAGGCGAGCGACGCCGACGTCGAGCGCGTGCTCCGCTCCGCCCGCATCTGGGACTGGGTCGCCTCGCTCCCGGAGGGCGCCGAGACGCTCGTCGGCGAGCAGGGCCGCGAGCTCTCCGGCGGCCAGCGCCAGCGGGTCGTCCTGGCGCGCGCCCTGCTGATGGACGCGCCCGTGCTCGTGCTCGACGAGCCGACCGCGCACCTCGACCCGCCGACCGCGCAGGCGCTGGTCGAGGACGTCTTCGCCGCCGCCCGCGGCAAGGCGGTGCTGCTCATCACGCACCGCCCCGAGGGCGTCGACCTCGCGGACGAGGTCGTCGTGCTCAGCCCGGGCTGATCCCCCAGGCGCTCGTGACCGACTCGCCGGGCTCGAGGCGGATGACCGCCTCGCCGGTGTGGAAGGCGTTCGCCGGGCAGGTCATCGGCTCGACCGCGAGGCTGCGCCGGGCGACGTCCGGCAGCGGGTCGCCCGTGAAGAGCTGGAGCTAGCCGTACGACTCGTCGAGCCAGACCGTGACGTCGCCGAACTCGACGCGCGCGAGGCCCTTGCGTCGCGCTCGAGATCGGTGAAGGCGTGATCGAGCTGCGTGGAGCCGATCGCCCGCGCGCGCGTGAAGTCGTACTCGGTGCCGGCGACCGGCTCGCGCCCGTCGGGAGGCCGCGCTCGTCCGTGTGCAGCACGACCCGGCCCGGGGCGCGCAGCACGATCTCGTCGACCGACCCGGCCGTGCCAGATACGGGTGCATGCCGCTGCCGAACGGGGCGGCGTCCGACCCGGTGTTCTCGGCGGTCGTCTCGACCCGCAGCCCGTCGGGCGAGAGCGAGTACTCGATCGCAAGCGCGAGCGAGAAGGGGTAGCCGGGCTGCGGCTCGAGCCGGTACTCGACGACCGCCCGCCCGGGCTCCTGGGCGGCGAGCGACCAGCGCTCGCCCCGGACGAGCCCGTGGATCGCGTTCCCGTGCTCGGGCTCCGTCAGCGGGAGCTGGTGGCGGCGCCCGTCCCACTCGTAGCTGCCGTCCTCGAGCCGGTTCGGCCACGGGATCAGCACCTGCCCGCGGCCCGACGTTGCGCCGCCCGACTCGGCGTAGCCGTCCAGCACGGGGCGGCCGCGCGCCGTGTAGGCGCGCAGGCCGCCTCCGATCAGGTCGACGGCGACGTGCTGGTCGCCGGCCGCGAGCTCGACGTCCACTCAGGCCGTGGCGGCCGCCGCCATGCCGGCGCCGACGCGGTCGAGCAGGTGGTCGCCGACCCGCAGCGAGTTGGCCATCGCCGTCAGCGCCGGGTTGACCGCGCCGATGCTCGGGAACACGCTCGTGTCGACGATGTAGAGGTTGTCGACCTCGTGGGCGCGGCAGTCCGGGTTGACGACCGAGCTCGCCGGGTCGGCGCCCATGCGGGCGCAGCCCGCCTGGTGCGCGACGCCCGCCACCGGGATCTCGTTCTTGAGGTACGCGAAGCGGTGGAAGAGGCCGTCCTCCTCCATGTCGCAGCTTGCCCGAGCATCCCGTGCAGCTGCTCGCCGAGCTCCTTCTTCGGCACGTCGTTCGTCGACCGTGTACGCGAGCGTCAGCTTCCCGCTCGCGGTCGACCGTGACGCGGTTCTCCGGCAGCGGCAGGTCCTCGGTCGAGAGCCAGAAGTCGATCGCGTGCCGTGCGACCTTCTCCAGCGTCCAGCTCGGCGCCAGCTTCGTCTGGCCGGGCTTCTCGCCGCGGTACATCGGCGCCTGCGACTTGCCGACCATCTGGATGTTCCCGAGCGGGTACTCGCGGCCGTTGCCGGCGAAGTAGAAGTCGTTCAGGCCGAGCGTCTTCTGGAAGATCGTCGGGTTCTCGTCCTTCGAGAGCGCGAGCACGGCGGAGCAGTTGTGGAACATGTAGTTGCGGCCGACCTGGTCGGAGCCGTTGGCGAGGCCGTTCGGGTGCGCGTCGCTCGCCGACATCAGCAGCACCTTCGCCGTGTTGGCCGCGCCGCAGGCGAGCACGACGATGTCGGCCCCGTAGGTCTCGGTCTCGCCGTCGCGGTCGACGACCACGCGCTCGACGGTGCCACCGGACGCATCGGTCTCGAGCCGGAGGACGGTCGCGTTCGTCAGCAGCGTGACGTTCTGGTGCTCGAGCGCGGGCCGCACGCCGAAGACCTCGGCGTCCGACTTGGCGTGCACGACGCACGGGAAGCCGTCGCAGTTCATGCAGCGGACGCACGCCGAGTAGGGCGGGTTCGACTCGTTCGAGCCGGATCCCGCAGGGCGCGTGGAACGGGTTGAGGCCAGCCGCCGCGAGGTCGTCGTGGAGCTGCTGGATCCGCGGCTCGTGCGAGACGGCCGGGAACGGGTACGGCGCGCTCGCCGGCGGCTCGGTCGGATCCTCGCCGCGGGCGCCGTGCACCTCGTAGAGCTGCTCGGCCTTGGTGTAGTACGGCTCGAGCTCGTCGTAGGTGATCGGCCACGCGGGCGAGACGCCGTCGTGGTGGTGGATCTCGCCGAAGTCCTCGGCGCGCAGCCGGTAGAGCGCCGCGCCGTAGAGCTTGGTCGCGCCGCCGACGAAGTAGTGGATCTGCGGCTGGAACGGCTTGCCCTTCTCGTCGTACCAGGTGTCCGCGGACACGTAGCGGTTGTCGACGAAGACGTCCGCCGCCTGCCAGTTCTGCGGCTCGCGCGGCAGCCAGTCGCCGCGCTCGAGCAGCAGGATGCGCTTGCCGGACGGCGCGAGGTGCCGGGCGAGGGTGCCGCCGCCGGCGCCCGTGCCGACGATGATCACGTCGAAGGTGTCCATGTCAGTATCTCCTTCAGCATCTCGGGGACGATGATCCGCGCGGCGGCCTCGATCAGCGCCAGATGCGAGAACGCCTGCGGGAAGTTGCCGAGGAAGCGGCCCGTCGCCGCGTCGAACTCCTCCGCGTACAGCCCGAGCGGCGACGAGATCCGGAGCAGCCGCTCCATCAGATCGCGCGCCCGCTGGAGCTCGCCGACGATCGCGTAGGCCGACACGAGCCAGAACGAGCAGATGAGGAAGGTGCCCTCCTTGCCGGAGAGGCCGTCGTCGGTCTCGTCCGTCCTGTAGCGCGAGCACGAACCCGTCCTCGGTCAGCTCGTTGGCGATCGCCATGACGCTGGCGCGCATCCGCTCGTCCTCGCCCGGCAGGAAGCCGAAGATCGGCGCGAGCAGGGTCGACGCGTCCAGCGAGTCGGTCTCGTAGTGCTGGCGGAGCACGCCGTCGGAGCGCAGCCCGTGCTCGAGGATGTCCGCCTTGATCTCCTCGGCGGTCGCCCGCCACGTGGCGTTGAGGTCGGCGTCGCCGCGGATGTCGGCGAGCTTGGCGGCGCGGTCGAGCGCCACCCAGCCCATCAGCTTCGACGAGACGTAGTGCTTCGGCGCGCCGCGCGCCTCCCAGATGCCCTGGTCGGGGTTCTGCCAGACGCGCGTGGCGCACTCGGCTTGCGACTCCACGATCGGCCAGAGCCGCCGTGGGAGACGGTCGCTCTCGCGCGTGTGCTGGAGGATCGAGTCGAGCACGGCTCCGAACACGTCGTTCTGCTTCTGGTCGAACGCGCCGTTGCCGATCCGAACCGGCCTCGCGCCCGCGTACCCGGACATGTCGTCGCGCGTCGACTCGGTGAGGTCGCGGCGGCCGTCGATGCCGTACATGATCTGCAGTGATCCGTCGTCCGTCGGCTCGACGTCGGCGACGAACTGCATGAACTCGTCGGCCTCCCAGTCGAGGTTGAGCCAGTGCAGCGCGTGGAGCGTGAAGGTGGTGTCGCGCATCCAGGTGTAGCGGTAGTCCCAGTTGCGCTCGCCGCCCGGCGTCTCCGGCAGCGACGTGGTGAGCGCGGCCACCGTGGCGCCGGTGGGCATGTAGGTCAGCCCCTTGATCGTCAGCGCGGAGCGCTGCACCGGGTCGCGCCAGCGGTGGTCGGGGACGCGGGCACGGCCGAGCCAGCCGCGCCAGAAGCGGCAGGTTCGTGTCGAGCCGCTCGGTCGCCTCCTCGACGGTGGCCGGCGCCTCGAAGCCCTCGGCCCACGACAGCGCGCAGAAGGCCTTCTCGCCGGCCTGGAGCACGTGGCGGCCGCGGACGCGGTTGCCCTCGATGCCGAGGCCCAGGTCGGACCGAGGCGCACCGTCTGGCCGGCGCCGGTCGCCTGCGCCGCGTTCGCACCGTCGTCGACGAGCGTCCACGTCGCCGGCTCGCGGCCGTAGTCGAACGCGGGCTCGCAGATCAGCTCGATCTCGACGTTGCCGTCGATGCACTCGACCGTGCGGACGAGCATGTGGTCGCCGTCGTCATCGGCGGGCGGCCGCGTGTGCGGCGTCACCGTGTCGGTGCCGGTCCGCGGGCCCATCGTGAGCGCGTCGCGGACGACCACCCAGCCGTTCGGCACGCTTCCAGGTGGTCTCGAGCACGTTCGTGCCCGGCTCGTACGGCGGGCGGTGGGGTGGTTTACGTCGTACGGCGCGAAGCGGAAGAAGCCCGCCTGGCGGTCGAGGAGGCTGCCAAAGATGCTCGGCGAGTCGAAGCTCGGGACGCAGAGCCAGTCGATCGCGCCGTCGGGCGCGACGAGCGCGCCCGTGTGGCAGTTGGAGAGGAACGCGTACTCGGCGATCGGCGGGAACGGCGATGGGGCGGCCGCGCTCTGGGCCGGGCTGTTCGGTTTTTTCGACCGTCGTCATGACGTCCCGTCCGGCATCCACGGCGCGTGCCAGCCGAACCCGGCGACCAGCTTCTCGGCCTCCTCAGGCCCCCACGACCCGGGCTTGTACGGATGGACGGGCGGCGGGTTGTCGATCAACGGCTGCATGATGCGCCACGTCTCCTCGACGCCGTCCTGGCGCGTGAAGCGGGTGTGGTCGCCCACCATCGCGGCGTGCAGGAGCACCTCGTACGGCGTTGGCCCCTCACCGCCCTGCTCGGCGAACTCGACGTCGAGCTCGATCGGCGCGGAGCCTGTGCGGTCGGCGCGGTGCGCGTCGATCCTCAGCCGGACGCCGGTGGTCGGGTCCATCTTGATGACGAGTTGGTTCGGCTCCGGCGAGTTCTCGTACGCCCTGAAGCCGAGCTTCGGCGCCCGCTTGAACACGAGGCGTAGCTCCGTCTGCGTGGCCGCCAGCTTCTTGCCGGTACGGATGAAGAACGGGACACCGGCCCAGCGCCAGTTGTGGATCTCCAGGCGCAAGGCGGCGTACGTCTCGGTCGTGGAATCCGGCGCCACGCCGTCGATGTCGCGGTAGCCGTCATACTGGCCGCGGACGTAGTGCGCCGGGTCGGCCTCGCCGACGGCGCGGTACAGCGACACCTTGGCGTCGCTGAGCGTCTGCGGGTCGCCGCGCGACGGCGCCTCCATGGCGCAGAAGGCCACCACCTGCATCAGGTGGTTCACGACCACGTCGCGCAGGGCGCCGACCGGGTCGTAGAAGTGGCCGCGGTCCTCGACACCGAAGTCCTCGGTCATCGAGATCTGCACGCATTCGACGTAGTTGCGGCTCCAGAGCGGCTCGAGGAGCGCGTTGGCGAACCGCAGGTGCAGGATCTCGTCGAGTCCCATCTTCCCGAGGTAGTGGTCGATCCGGTAGAGCTGCGACTCGTCGATGTACTGGTGCAGCTCCTCGGCGAGGGCGTGCGCCGAGTCCCGGTCGTGGCCGAACGGCTTCTCGACGACGACGCGCGCGTTCTGCGTCAGCCCTGCGTCATGGAGGCCCTGCACGACGCGGCCGAACAGGAAGGGCGGGATCTCGAGGTAGAAGACGGGCCGCTCGAACCCGCGCACGGCCTCGGCGACCTTCTCGTATGTCGCTGCCTCGCCGAAGTCGCCGTCGACGTACGAGAGCCGGGCGGCGAAGCGGTCGAACACCTTCTCGTCGAGGTCCTCGCCCGTGCCGACGATCGAGGTACGGGCCCTGTCCTTGAGCTGGTCGACCGTCCAGTCGTCGACCGCCACGCCGACGACCGGCACGTCGAGCTGGCCGCGCCGCTCGAGCCGGTAGAGCGACCGGAACGTCATGACCTTCGCCAGGTCGCCGGTGATCCCGAACACGACGAGGACGTCGGCGGGTCCTTCCGAGTCGGTCCCGCGCGCCTGCGCCGGAGCCGGTGCTGCGCTCGTGGTCATGCGTTTCTCACCCTCCTCATCGTTTGTCCGCGTGGACGCTGATCCGGCCGGCGCGCTGATGCGTGAACGCCGAGCCGGCCCAGTCGACGACGGCCTTGGCTCGATCCTCGTTGGTGGGCAGGAGCGCGAGGTGGACGGTTCCCCAGGCGACCTGCGCCTTGGCGCCCTTCATCGTTTTGCCGCCGAGCATCTGGACGACGGCGGCGCCCCGCCCGATCATCGCCATCGTCCCCTTGTCGCGGTACGTGAACGGCTTCGGCTCCTTGCCGCGTGCGAGCAGGCCGATGGTCTTGCCTGCGTGCTCGCCTGACTGGAGCGCGACCGACCCGAGCTGCGGAAGCACCTGGCCGGTCTTCTCGTCGGTGATCGCGGCGAGATCCCCGACCGCGTACACCTCCGGGTGCGAGGGAACGCGCAGATGCTCGTCGACGGCGAGGCGCTTGCCGCGCTGGAGCTCCAGCCCGAGCCCGTCGAGCAGCGCGTTGCCCTGCAGGCCGGCGCCCCAGACGAGCGTGTGGGCGGGCAGCACGGCCCCGGACTTGAGCGTGACGCGCGTCGGCTCGACCGACTGCACGATCTCGCCCGTCCGCACCTCGACCTGCAGCTTGCCGAGCGCCTCGCGTGTGTACTCGCGCAGGTTCTCCTTGAACATCGTGAAGAGGTCCGGCCCCGCCTCGACCAGCGTGATCGTCGCGGCCCCGGCCGGCACGTCGGGGTAGTCCTTCGTAAACACGTCGTGGTAGAGCTCCGCGAGCGCGCCCGCCGTCTCGACGCCGGTCGGCCCGCCGCCGACGACCACCGCGTTCAGCGCGCCGTCGGAGATGAGGCTCGGGTCGCGGTCGGCCGCCTCCCACCGCTCGAGGATGTGGTTCTTCAGGCGCTTCGCATCCGGGAGCGTGTAGAGCGGGAACGCGTGGTCGACGGCGCCCTGGACGCCGAAGAAATTGACCTCGGCCCCGACGGCCAGGACGAGCGAGTCGTAGGAGAGCGGCTTCAGCTCGCCGAAGCGAACCTGGCGCGCCTCCAGGTCGATCGCCTCGATGGTGTCGTTGTGCACGCGCGTGTTCTCCTGCTTCTTCACGAGGTCGCGCAGCTGGTGGCCGACGGCCGTCTGCTCGAGGAGCCCGGTCGCAAACTGGTAGAGGAGCGGCTTGAAGGTGTGGTAGTCGTGCTCGTCGACGATCACGACCTCGACCTCGGCCTTCGCGAGCTCCTTGGCCGCGCCGATACCGGCGAACCCTCCGCCCAGGATCAGAACACGCGGCCGTCCCATCCGCCATGCGGGCGAAGCTAGGCGCATGGCGGGCGGCTGCCCTCACCCGAACGGGATGATGTCCGTAGATCCCCGCTAGCGTCGCGGCCGTGTTCTACTCGCTGAACAGCGTGGAGCTGTTCCTGCTCGTGATCGCTCGTGATCGGTGGCGCAGCGGTGGCCGGCTCGATCGCTGGGCACTACCTCCGGCACTCCGCCCACTACCGCGAGCCGGTCGGCGTGGTCCAGGCCGCGCTGCTGGGCGTGGTCGGCCTGATCCTCGCCTTCGGCCTCACGCTCGCGGTCGGCCGCTATCAGCAGCGGCGTGCGGATGTCGTGGACGACGCCAACACGATCGGCACCGCGTACCTGCGTGCGCAGACGCTGCACGAGCCGCAGCGCAGCCGGTCGCTCGCGCTCTTCAAGCGCTACAACGACCTCGCCATCCAGGTGACGCATGAGGTCCCGGGCACTGCCGCGCTGCGCGCGACGTCGGCGGAGGAAGGCCGCGTCCAACGTGGGCTCTGGAGGCTCGCCGGGCAGTCGCTCAACGCGCATCCGACGGACAGCGCTCCACGCCTCTACGTGGAGAGCCTCAACGAGATGATCGACCAGCAGGGCGTCCGGCTCGCCGGCCTGAACAACCGCGTCCCCAACGAGGTGCTCGCGCTGCAGCTCTTCAGTGCCGCGCTCGGCATCGGCCTGCTCGCGCTGTACCTCGGCATGCTCGGCAAGGGCCAGGCCACGGTCGCGGCTGCCGCGGTCGCAGTCAGCTTCCTCGTCTTCGTCACGTTCGACCTCGACCGTCCGACGCGCGGGCTGATCACCGTGCCCGACACGCCGCTCGTCAACGAGCGGGCGGTCATGGAGCTGCCGCCGGCGGCGCCGGCGCCGGGCTGAGCGCCCGGCGCCGGCAGATCCTGAGTTAGTGGCTGACAGCCACTAACTCGGCTAGTGCGCCTTCGTGTTGGAGAAGCCGGAGAGCGGGTCGGCGACGTAGGGGAAGGTCGACATCGGCTTGACGTTGTCGCTGTTGACGCCGTCGCCGAGGTCGATCTTCTTGCCGATCAGGGCGCCGGCCACCGCGCGCTCGGCGATGTCGATGACGTCGTCGCCCAGGCGGCGGCCGTTCGGCCAGCCCTGGACGTCGCCGCCGAGCACGCCCAGGCGACTGACATTGCCCGCCGGGGTGACGGGCGTGGAGAGGTTGATGCGGAGCTCCTCCGCGAGCTTCGAGCTCGTGAAGTTGAGCTTCGGGACGCCGGTCAGGAAGACGGAGACGAGGTCGGTCCGGTTCGTCTCCTTGACGCCCAGCTTGTACAGCTTGTTCATCACCGCGGCGAGGATCGGCGCCTTGTAGTACTTCTCGAAGCGCCCCTCCTGCGCAGGCCCGGACGCGTTCCACAGGTCCTTGAGCCCGGTCGGGATGATGACCTCGTTGACGAGCGGGTTCGCGAGCCGGGAGACCTGCGACCCAGCCGCCGCCCTTCTTGATGCCGATCACCTTGCGGTCGGCGGTCGACCAGATGCCGATCACGTGGCTCGTCGTGTCGAGCTGCGAGATCGGGATCTGCAGAGCGATCGAGTGCACGGCGTAGCCGGACGAGGAAGTTCTTCCCGCCGCCGTTCGCGCCGGTGCCCTTGCGGAACGCGAGCAGGTCGAAGATCGCGCCGACGTCGCCGAAGAACGGGTCGTCACGCTGGCCGGCGAAGACCTGGCCGCCGCCGGGCAGCGCGGTGACGCCCTTCATCGCAAGCGAGTGGTACTTCGGCGTCGACCGCGGGCCGATGTTGTCCGGCGGCGTCATCGCATGGACGATGACCTGCGCCTTGCCGTTCGCGATCTTCGTCACCGTATACGGCTGCTGCGTGTCGCCGAGGAAGAACGGACCGGTCTTCCGGGTGAACTGGAAGCGGTACGTGACGTCGGCCTTCCCGTCTCCGTTCCGGTCGATGTAGACGTTGTACCGGGCGGTCGGCGAGAAGGTGTAGTAGTTCGGCCCTGCCGCCGGGTCCTCGCCCGGGATGTAGTTCGAGATGATCGTCAGCGCGTCTGGCTTGTCCGGGCTGCGGAAGGCGTAGAGGTCCGTGTTGTCGGCGGACGGGTCCTCCGAGATCAGCGGCGCCTCCCGGTGGCTCGACGCGAGGCTGCTGGCCGGGGCCGGCCCGTAGATCACGGCCAGGGCGAGTGCCCCGACGGCAGCTGTCAGCACGCCGAGGCCGGTTGCGGCTCTGCGCATGGTTGTGCTCCCTCCTTGTCCGCGACGGCCCTGTCGTCGTTAGGGGTGGCCGTCGACTGCCAGTCCTTCGTCCAGGGGCAGGCTTCGGTTCGGGCCGTCAACATCGGCCCTTCAACACTCGATGAGTTCGTGGTTGCGCCGCCGTCTAAGCGGTAACCAACGGAGGAGACACCATGGCACGGCTGATCGTTTCCCAGTTCACCACGGTCGACGGCGTGATCGAGGATCCGGGCGGCGCCGAGGGCGCCGGCGGCTGGGCGTTCAAGTTCGAGCGCGGGGAGGAGGGCGACCGCTTCAAGTACGACGAGGTCATGGCGAGCGAGGCGCTGCTCCTCGGCCGCGTCACCTACGAGGGGTTCGCCGCCGCCTGGCCCACACGCGAGGGCGATTTCGCGGACAAGTTCAACGGGATGGTCGAAGTACGTCGTCTCGACGACGCTCCGCGATCCGGAGTGGAACAACACCACCGTGATCGCCGAGGACGTGCCGGCGCGGGTCCGCGAGCTGAAGGAGCGCGAGGGCGGCGACATCCTCGTCAACGGCAGCCCCACGTTGGTCAAGACGCTCGCCCACCACGACCTCGTCGACGAGTACCGGCTGATGGTCTTCCCGACCGTCGTCGGCGGCGGCAAGCGCCTGTTCGCCGAGGGTGTCACCGTTGACGCCCTCGAGCTCGTCGAGTCCCGGCCCGTCGGCGACGACGGCGTCGTCATCCTGATCTACCGCCCCACATGAGAAAGGAGACCGGAATGTCTAAGCTCACCGCCTGCCTCTGGTTCGACACCGAGGGCGAGGAGGCCGCCCGCTTCTACGCGTCCGTGTTCCCGAACTCGCGCATCACGGGCATCTCGCACTACGGCGAGGCCGGCCCGCGCGAGGCCGGGACGGTGATGACCGTCGACTTCGAGCTCGACGGCCAGCCGTTCCTCGCGCTGAACGGGGGCCCGGAGTTCACGTTCAGCGAGGCGATCTCGTACCAGGTCAGCTGCGAGACGCAGGAGGAGGTCGACCGCTACTGGACGACGCTGTCCGAGGGCGGCGAGGAGGGCCCGTGCGGTTGGCTGAAAGACCGCTTCGGGCTCTCGTGGCAGATCGTCCCGACGGCCCTGCCGCGCCTGCTGAAGGATCCGGACCACGAGAAGGCGCAGCGCGTCATGGCGGCGATGCTGCAGATGAGGAAGATCGAGATCGACGAGCTGGAGCGCGCCGCGGCTGGCGTTCCCGCCTAGGCCGTCTGGGCGGCGGGTGCGGCTGCTTCCCCGGCGGCCGCCTCGCCGCCCTCGCGCGCGAGTGAGATTGCGATCGCGCCCCACATGGCGAGCGTGAGGCCGCTCCAGGCGACGACCTTGTGCCAGACGGGGAGGCTGAGCGTCTCCTCGAGCAGCACGATGCCGATGAGCACCGAGAGGACGGGGTTCAGCACGGAGGTCGTCGCGACGGACGGCGCCAGGCGGCCCGTGCCGAGCGAGACCTGCTGGACGACGAACGCCGCGATGCCGGCCAGCCCGCAGGCGTAGATCTCCCAGCTCGAAAACGCCGCGCCGGCGCCGCCGGCGTCGATCATCTCGGCGCTCGGCTTCCACAGCGACGCGGACAGCCCGTACAGGAGCCCCGCCGCCGCCCCGTACATGCCCGCCTTGCGCACCACCGTGCCGCCGCCGCCCAGAGCCATCAAGAGGCCGACGAGGACGAGCACGACCGCGATCGTGATCGCCCACTCGCCGTTGGGAGCGTTCGCGCGGCCGCCGGCAGGGTCGCCGACGAGCGTGAACACCGCGAGGCCGGCCACGACGACCGCTGCGCCCGCGACCTCACGGCGGCCGACGTGCTGCGCCGTGAGCAGGTAGCCCAGTGGGAGCGCGAACACGATGGTGGTCACGAGCAGCGGCTGGATGACCGACAGCCGGCCGTTGTCAAGAGCCACCGCCTGCAGGGCGTAGCCTACGAGCAGCACGGCGGTTCCGGCCAGCCACCACCACTGGCGCAGCAGCCTGAGCAGGGAGGTGGGGTGCGCGAGCGAGACGCCGCCCTCGCCGAGGGCGCCCTTCTGCTGCAACGTGGCCGCGAGCGCGAAGCACACCGCGGCCAGAAGCGCGAGCGTCGCTGCCATGCAGGAGGGATTAGGCGGCGGGGCGGAGGATCCTGCCGGCTTGAGGTCAGCGCTGGAGGACGTTCTTCGCGAAGAAGAGGACGTTCGCCGGCCGCTCGGCGAGGCGGCGCATCAGGTACGGGTACCACTGCGGCCCGAACGGCGTCGCGACCAGCACCTTGAACCCGCGCGCGACGAGGTCGAGCTGCAGCTGCGGCCGCACGCCGTAGAGCATCTGAAATTCGAAGCGGTCCTGCGGGTAGTCGAGCCTGATCGTGTGCTCGATCAGGGACTCGTCGTGGGTCGCGACGGCCACGTAGGCGCCGCCGGCGAGCGCGCGCTCGAGCAGGTCGCGGTACGCCTGGTCAACGTCCGTCTTGTGCGGGTACGCGATCGCCTCCGGCTCGAGGTATGCGCCCTTGACGAGCCGCAGGTTCGGCGCGAGTGGGAGCAGCTCGTCGAGGTCTCCCGGCGTCCGGTACAGGTACGCCTGTAGGACGCAGCCGACGTTGTCGTATCCGCTCCTCGCGGAGCTGCCGGTAGCTGCGGAGCGTCGCGTCGACGACCGCGGATTGCTCCATGTCGATGCGCACGGAGTTGCCGAGCGACGCGGCGTGGGCGACGACGGCGCCCACGTTCTCGAACGCGAGCTCCTCGTCGATGAGCAGGCCCAGGTGCGTCAGCTTCAGCGCGACGTTTGCGCGCAGCTCCCGCTCGGCGATGCGGTCGAGCACCTCGCGGTAGGCCGCCACGACCTCGAGCGTCTCGTCGCGGGTGGTCACGTCCTCGCCGAGCAGCGTCGTGTTCGCGTACAGCCCCTTGGCGTTCAGTGTCGCCAGCGTGTCGAGGCAGGCCTCCAGTGTCTCGCCGGCGACGAAGCGCGAGGCGCCCAGCCGCATGCCGTAGCGGCTCATGAAGCCGCGCACGCCGCGGTTCGTTGCGGCCCCGAGGATCGCCTTGCGGCCGAGATCCTGCACCTCCCGACGGTAACCGATGAGATTTCTCTTGGCGGCCGGTCTGAGCCTCTAGAGTGACCGCCGTGGCGACCACCGCGCACCCGGGCCTCGAGACCCAGCTCGAGGACTACCGGCGCGAGCTGACTGCGTACTGCTACCGCATGCTCGGCTCGCCCTTCGAGGCCGAGGACGCAGTGCAGGACACGATGGTGCGGGCCTGGCGCTCCCTCGACCGCTTCGAGGGCCGCGCTGCTCTGCGCTCGTGGCTCTACCGCATCGCCACGAACGTCTGCCTGGACATGCTCAAGGGCCGAGAGCGCCGCGCACGGCCGATGGACCTCGGGCCCGCGCGCGAGCCGGTGATCGAGAACCTATGCACGCTGCCCGAGGTGACGTGGATCGAGCCGCTGCCGACCGACCCGGCCGAGCTGACCGAATCGCGCGAGACCGTGCGGCTCGCTCTCGTGGCCGCGCTGCAGCACCTGCCGCCGCGCCAGCGCGCCGCGCTGATCCTGTGCGAGGTGCTCAAGTGGAAGGCCAGCGAGGCGGCGGAGCTGCTCGAGACGAGCGTCGCCTCGGTGAACAGCGCGCTCCAGCGCGCGCGCGCCACGCTCGACTCCACCGACCTGACCGCCGCCGGCACGTCGACCGAGCTGACCGACGACGAGCGCGACCTGCTCGCCCGCTACGTCGCCGCCTTCGAGGCCTACGACATCGACCGGCTCACCGAGGTCCTGCACGAGGACGCGCAGCAGTCGATGCCGCCGTACGACCTCTGGCTGCGCGGCCGCGACGACGTCTTCACCTGGTGGTTTGGCCCGGGCATCGGCTGCAAGGGCTCGAAGGTGATCCCGGCCGGCACGGCCAACGGCTCGCCGGCATACGGCCAGTACAAGCCGGCCGCCGATGGCGGTTACGAGCCGTGGGCGCTCCAGGTCGTGGAGCTCCGCAAGGGCAAGGTCGGCGAGATCACGTTCTTCCTCGACACCGACCGGATCTTCCCGCTCTTCGGGCTGCCGCCGGCGCTCGAGGCCGCGGCCTAAAGACCACGTCGCCGAGGCCCATGAAGGCGACGAGCTCCCGAAGCTCCGGCGACGCGTTGCGTAGGCGGATCGAGCACCCCGTCCGGTGTGCCGCCAGCTGGAGGCGGGCCAGCGCGTCGACCGTGACCGCGTCCGGCGGTACGCCTCCCACGTCGCACGAGGCGATCACGTCCTGCGCGGAAGAGAGGAGCTCGCAGATACGCTCGCACAGACCCGGTAGGTCGGCGCGCGCGATCGGGCCGCGCACGGAGAAGTCGATCATCACACTGATTGACCGCCGTTTGCCGGGAAAATCATCGGTTGCGGACCGATGAGTTCGACGTTTGGGAGCGGTCGAACCAGGTGACCGACCAGAAAGGATCCCGACGATGACCATCGCCGACACCCGCGCAAAATGGCTTGCTCTCGCAGTCCTCTGCCTGGGCGACCTGATGATCGTGCTCGACGTCTCGATCGTGAACGTCGCGCTCCCCTCGATCCGTGAGGACCTCGGGTTCTCGCAGGAGTCGCTGGCGTGGGTGCTCAACGCGTACACGATCACCTTCGGCGGGTTCCTCCTGCTCGGCGGGCGGCTCGGCGACCTGTTCGGCCAGCGCCGGCTCTTCCTCGGCGGGATGACGCTGTTCACGCTCGCCTCGGCGGTGTGCGGCCTCGCCCAGTCCCAGGGCGCGCTCGTCGTCGCGCGCGCCGTGCAGGGCGTCGGGGGCGCAGTCGTCTCCGCCGTGGCGCTCGCGCTGATCATGCGGCTCTTCACCGAGCCGGGCGAGCGCGCGAAGGCGATGGGGTTCTTCGGCTTCGTGATGGCGGCGGGCGGAGCATCGGCGTGCTGGTCGGCGGCGTCATCGTCGACCTCACGGACTGGCACTGGATCTTCCTGGTCAACGTGCCGATCGGCATCGCGGTCTTCGCGCTCACACTGGGGCTGATCCCGGGCGCCTTCGAGCGGCCGGAGTCCCGTCGCGTCGATATCGGCGGGGCGATCACCGTGACGGCGGCGCTGATGATCGCCGTCTACGCCGTGGTCAAGGGCAACGACGTCGGCTGGCTCGGCTTCCAGACGCTTGGCCTGCTCGCGCTCAGCGCGGCGCTGCTCGGGGTCTTCCTGCTGATCGAGTCGCGGTTCCCCGCGCCGCTCGTACCCCTGCGGCTCTTCAAGCTGCGCAACCTGAGCACGGCGAGCGTCGTCGGGATCCTCTGGTCGGCGGCGATGTTCGGCCTCTTCTTCCTGGCCGCGCAGTACCTGCAGCTCGTCCTGGGGTACACCCCGCTGCAGGTCGGCCTCTCGTTCCTGCCGGCCAACCTGATCATGGGCATCTTCTCCGTCGGGGTCTCGGCGAAGGTCGTCATGCGCTTCGGGATCAAGATTCCGACCGTGGTGGGGATGTCGCTGATCGCCGCCGGCCTGCTGCTGTTCGCGCGCGCGGCCACCGACGGCATGTTCCTCGTCGACGTGCTGCCCGCGATGATCGTCATCGGCTTCGGGATCGGCCTCGCGTTCAACCCGGTGCTGCTGGCCGCGATGAGCGACGTCGAGCCGAGCGAGTCGGGACTGGCGTCGGGCGTCGCGAACACCGCGTTCATGATGGGCGGCGCGCTCGGGCTCGCCGTGCTCGCCAGCGCGGCCGCGTCGCGCACGGACAGCCTGGAGAGCTCGGGCTCGAGCCACGCGGCGGCGCTCACCGGCGGCTACCACCTCGCGTTCATGCTCGGGGCGGTCTTCGCGGCCGCAGCCGCCGGGGTGGCGGCGAAGTTCCTGCGCGTCGAGCGTGCTCCGGCACCTGCCGAGGCCGCTGCCTACGATTCGGTCTGATGCGCGTCCGCTGGTTCGGACAGGCGGCGTTCCTGCTCGAAGGGGAGCAACGGGTGATGATCGACCCGTTCGGCGACATCCGCGAGCGCTTCGCCGGACGGGGGATCGAGTTCCTCTACCCGCCGATCGCCGACGTGGCCGCCGACCTCGTGCTCGTCACGCACGAGCACCTCGACCACAACGGCGTCGAGGTCGTCGCCGGCGACCCGGTCATCATCCGCTCCACGGCCGGGCGGCTCGAGTCGCCGATCGGCGAGGTGGTCGCGGTCGCGTCCGAGCACGACCCGGCGGCGGGCACCGAGCGCGGCCCGAACACGATCTTCTGCTTCGTGCTCGACGGGCTGCGCGTCTGCCATTTCGGCGACTTCGGCCAGGCGGAGCTCCGGCCGGAGCAGGCCGCTGCGATTGGCGAGGTCGATCTGCTCTTCGTGCCGGTCGGCGGCCAGGCGACGATCGACGGGACTGCCGCAGCGACGGTCGTCCGGCAGCTGCGGCCGCGCCTCGCCGTGCCCATGCACTACCGGAACGTCGCCGTGAACTTCCTCGAGCCGCCTGACCGCTTCTACGAGGCCTTCAGCGGCACCGTGGCGGAGCTGCCGCGGCCGGAGCTCGTCGTCGACGAGCACCTGGGCGAGGAGACGGTCGTCGTCGTACCGGCGCCGCCCCTCGCCGAGTAGAGACAGCCGCTTCGCCCCATATCCTCGACGCCATGCCCGAGTCAGGCACGAGGCGTGTTGAGCTCCTGCTGCCCGTGCGGACCGTGCTCATCGTGGGAGCGGCGGTCGCCGTGCTCGGGGCGTTCATCGAGATCGGCGACACCTTTCTGATCGTCTTCGTCGGCATCTTCCTCGCCCTGGTCTTCGAGTATCCGGTCCGCTTCGTCATCGCGAAGACGCACTGGTCACGCGGGCTTGCCGCGACGATCACCGTGCTCGGCACCGCGGTGGCTGTCACCGTGTTCCTGCTGCTGCTGCTCGTTCCACTCGTGGGGGGCGTCCGCGACGTGCTCCACAGCCTGCCCGACACGGTCGCAAAGCTGCGCATGTCGGACGAGCTGTCGTGGCTCGGCGGGGCCGGCGGCGAGAACATCCAGAAGGGCGCGCAGCAGGTGTCGAGCAACACGCCGAACGCCATCTCGGCGGTGCTCGGGATCGCGGGGTCGTTCTTCACCATCTTCCTCGCCGCCTTCACGATCCTCTTCATCTGCCTCTTCCTGCTCACCGACATCACGAGCCTGAAGCGCTCGCTGGCAAGCGTGCTCATGCCCGGCGACGACGATCGTTGGCTGGGCGTCTGGGAGCGTGTGACGGAGGCCGTGTCGCGGTGGGCGATCGGCGTCGTCGTGATCGCCGTCATCGCCGGCACCACACAGGGGACGACCGCCTGGCTTCTCGGCTCGAGCTACGCGCTCGGGCTCGGGGTGATCGCGGGTCTGTTCGACATGATCCCGAACATCGGCGCGACCATCGCCGGGTTCATCCTCGTCCCGACCATCTGGGCGGAGGAGGGGATCGGCGCGGCGATCGTGATGCTGCTCGTGATCCTCGTCTACCAGCAGGTGGAGAACAACATCCTCACACCGAAGATCCAGGGCAAGGCGGTGCGCCTCTCCGGCTTCTTCATCATCGTCGCCGTCACGCTGTTCGGCGCCCTGCTCGGCGTGCTCGGCGCGCTCACCGCCGTGCCGCTGGCTGCAACCGTCCAGATCTTCGTGCAGGAGCTGACAAAGGCCCGTCGCGAGCGGGTCGAGGCTGCGCGAGCGGCGCTCACGCCCTGACCTGACGAAGGGTTCGTTGCCGCGAGCGAGAACGTCGCGCCATGAGACCGATGAACCGCATGTTCACGGAGCGGGAGGTGCTCGAGGACGCGGCCGACCACTGGTGGCTGTTCCTGCTGTCGGGCATCGCCTGGCTCGTCTTTGCGCTGCTCGTCTTCCAGTGGGACTACACGACCGTGTACGCGGTGTCGTACCTGTTCGGCATCGTCGCGATCATCGCGGGCATCAACGAGTTCGCTGCGCTGCCCGTCTTGACGTCGGGCTGGCGGATCGTCCGCGTGATCCTCGGCGTGCTCTTCATCGGCGTCGGGATCTGGGCCCTGGTGCACCCGCACAACGCGTTCGCCACGCTGGCCGCGCTCGTCGCCTTCTTCCTGCTGTTCAAGGGCGTCTTCGACCTGACCGTCGCCTTCATGGCGAAGGATCAGTTCGACATCTGGTGGCTCCAGCTCGTCCTCGGCATCCTCGAGATCGCACTGGCGTTCTGGGTCGCCGGCTCGTTCAGGGACAGCGTGATCCTGCTCGTCGTCTACGTCGGGATCATGGCGCTCTTCCGCGGCTTCTCGGAGCTGTTCCTCGCCTTCAAGCTCAAGGGGCTGGGACGGCGACGGCTGGCGCCCGCCTGAGCTACGCCGGCGCCGGCACTGTCGGATCGCTCGAGGTCCGGCCGCCCTTCACGGGGCGGCGGGCCTCGACACGCTCGGAGCGCACGGTGATCCGTCAGGCGTCGGCGCCGGCCGGCACATCGCCGACGGGATGCGGCGCGAACGCATCCGCTGGGCGCCGCTGCGGGATGGCGAGCCCGACGAGGAAGCCGATCCCGATGGCCGCAGCGCAGACCAGGAACGCGACCGTGTAGCCGTGGTCGGTCGGGAAGCCCGCCTCGATCGACGTGGCCAGGATCGAGGCGACGACGGCGCCGCCGAAGGCGCCGCCCACCGTGCGCGTCACGGCGTTCATGCCGGTGGCGATTCCGGTTTCTGCCGGCCCGACGTTCTCGATGATCAGGTTGACCATCGACGCGAACGCGAGCCCGATGCCCGTGCCGAGCAGGAGTGCGGCGACGTAGATCTCCCAGCGCTCGGTCCGCTCCATTGCGAGCAGCAGGTAGGCGCTGCCGGTGAGGAGCGCACCGGCGAGCAGCGGGGGCTTCGACCCGAAGCGCCGCTCCAGGCGCCCGGTCTGGGCCCCGGCGAGGAGCATGGCGAGCGTCGTGGGCAGGAGGAACAGGCCGGCGCCGGTGACCGATGCGCCGAACCCGTAGCCGGCGCTCTGCGGCGTCTCGACGTAGTCCGGTATCAGGATGAACGACGAGTACATGCCGAAACCGAGCAGTGCGGCGACCGCGTTCGTCGTCCAGACACCGCGGATGCGCATCATCCGCATGTCCACGAGCGGGCTCTCGCTGCGCGTCTCGTTCCGCACCCACGCGATCAGGAAGACGACGCCGATCGCGAAGACGGCGACTGTCCTGGCAGAGACCCAGTGCCACACCGGCCGTCTCGCTGACCGCGAGCAGGACGGCGCCGAGGCCGATGGACATGAGCGCGGCGCCGGCCCAGTTCAGGCGCCCGGGGACGCGGATCGGGGACTCGGGGACGAAGAAGTGGATCGCGAACGTCGTCACGACGAGCGGGACGAGCGGTAGCCAGAACAGCCAGTGGTAGGAGAGGTGGTCGACGATCGGCCCCGCGAGGACGACGCCCGCGCCGCCGCCGACCCCGGCCAGCGCGGCCATGAGGCCGATGGCGCCGGCCACACGCTCGCGCGGGAACTCGTCGCGGATGATCCCGAACGCGAGCGGGAAGATGCCGCCGGCGGCGCCCTGCAGGATCCGGCCGACGAGCATGACCGAGAGTGACGTCGCGAGTGCGGAGAGCACCGTCGCGCCGCAGAGGACGACGAGGATGATCACCATCAGCCGCTCCTTGCCGTACATGTCGCCGAGGCGGCCGATCAGCGGGGTCGCGATCGAGGCGCTGAGGAGATAGGCGGTGAGCACCCAGCTGACCGAGTT
Organism: uncultured Thermoleophilia bacterium; assembly: GCA_963710465.1. GTDB lineage: Bacteria > Actinomycetota > Thermoleophilia > Gaiellales > Gaiellaceae > JACVRM01. Next base: position 25,670 of record CAVQAQ010000033.1, on the reverse strand, counting down.
CACCGAGGTGTGGAGCGCGTGCTGGAGGTCCGGCAGCGCCGGCGCGACCAGCGACTGGAGCAGCGCGTACGAGATCGAGGCCCCCGCGAGCAACGCAAACGTGATGTTGTAGTTCTGGCGGCCGTGCTCGCTCATGCGCGGAGCCCGTCCAGCACGAAGCCGAGATGGCGCCGCCAGCTGTCCGGGGCGAGGTCGATGACGCGGTCCGTACCCCAGAACACGAGCCGCAGATCCTCGGGCGTGAAGTCGGCACGAAGGGCGCCGGCCTCCTGAGCACGGCGGATGAGCTCGGCCGTCATCGGGCGGAGGCGCGCGCGCATGGCACGCCGCCCGCCCGCGGCCGCGCTCCTCGTTCTCAACGATGTCCTTGAACCCGCGGTTCCGCGCCGTGAGCTCGAGCGCCTCCTCGATGAAGCCGGTGAACGCCAGCCAGGCATCCTCCTCGGCGAGCGCCCGCTCGGCGGCGGCGACGATCTCCTCGAACGCGTCCTCGAGCACGGCATCGATGAGGTCCTCACGCGTGGGGAAGTGCCGGTACACGGTGCCGACGCCGACACCGGCCTCGCGCGCGATCTCGCGCACCGAGACGTCGAGCCCGTCGCGGGCGAGGAGCGTGCGGGCGGCGGCGACGAGCCGGGCGCGGTTCCGCTGGGCGTCGACGCGCTCGGAGACGGCCATCGGCCGACGGTAGCAAAAGCGGAACGGGTGATCCGTTTTGCTGGAGGCCTCTTTGTGTAGCGTCGCCGACGTGAGCGCCCCCGCGTGGAGCACGTTCGACGAGGGGTACCTGCGGGCCTACCAGTGGTCGGCCGCGCTCGCCGGCCGCGCTGCCCTGCCGCAGGAGGCGTCGCCGGTGCAGCTCGGCCCGGGCGAGGTCGCCCACGCGCGCTTCGCGCCCGTCGGGGTCTCCGGCTACTTCGGCGAGGACGGGCAGTACCGGCGCTCGTTCCTGCTCGTCGGCGGACCGGTCGGCCTGGCTGTCACCGGCGCGGCGAGCCTCGCCTACAACGCCTCGAAGAAGAAGGAGGCACAGGCCAAAGCGCGTCCGCGGTGGCACCCGCTCGGCGCCGCGGACGTCGTCGTGACGAGCCAGCGGCTGGTCGTCAACGCCAGCGGCAAGGGCGGCTCGTTCTGGTACGCGCAGATGAGCCCGCTCCAGCTCGCGGCCGGCTCGGGCGGGCCTTCGGTGCAGTTCCAGTCGGAGGGGCAGCCGCTGCTCCGGCTCGAGTCGCCATGGGTGCCGCTCCTCTATGTCTTCGTGCACCACCTCGTCGACGGCCGGCCGCCGGGCGTGCCGTTGCCGCCGGGGCTGCTCGACCGCGCGCGGGCGCAGGGGCGCGCGTGAAGGACATGGTCGAGCTCCCCGGGGGGACGTTCCGGATGGGCTCCGACCGCTTCTACCCGGAGGAGGCGCCCGTGCGTGAGGTGTCGGTCGGCGGCTTCGCGATCGACCGTCACCCGGTGACCGTGGCCGAGTTCCGCCGCTTCGTGAAGGAGACCGGCCACGTCACGGACGCCGAGCAAGCGCCCGTTGCCGAGGACTACCCGGACGCCGACCCGACGCTGCTCGTCCCGGGCTCGCTCGTCTTCCGAGGCACCGCCGGCCCGGTGCCGCTCGACGACTACCGCAACTGGTGGGCCTGGATGCCCGGGGCCGACTGGCGGCATCCCGAGGGGCCGGGCAGCACGGTCGGAGGGCGCGAGCGCCACCCGGTCACGCACGTGACCCACGCAGACGCGACCGCCTTTGCCGAGTGGGCCGGCAAGGCGCTGCCGACCGAGGCCGAGTGGGAGTACGCCGCGCGCGGCGGCCTCGACGGCGCGACCTTCACGTGGGGCGAGGAGTTCGCGCCCAAGGGCCGGATGATGGCCAACACCTGGCAGGGCGAGTTCCCCTGGGAGAACCTGCTGCTCGACCGCTACGAGCGCACGTCGCCGGTCGAGACCTATCCGCCGAACGGCTACGGCCTCTACGACATGGCGGGCAACGTCTGGGAGTGGACGGACGACTGGTTCACGGGGCCGAGCGGTGGCTCCCCCTGCTGCGCGCCGGCCGCAGATGAGCGGTTCCCCCGCCGCGTCACGAAGGGCGGCTCACACCTCTGCGCGCCGAACTACTGCCTGCGCTACCGCCCCGCGGCGCGGCAGGGCGAGGCGATCGACAGCTCGACCGGGCACATCGGCTTTCGCTGCGTCGTTCGCGAGGGCTAGAGCTCGATGCCCGAGACCGGGTGGGGCACGTAGGGCTCCTCGAGCCGCGCGATCTCCTCGTCGCTCAGCGACAGCTGCTCGGCGGCGAGCGCGTCCTCCAGGTGCTCGAGCTTCGTCGCGCCGACGATCGGCGCCGTCACGGCCGTCTTGTGCAGGAGCCATGCGAGCGCGACCTGTGCCGGCGGGACGCCACGCGTGGCGGCGACCTCGGCCGACGCTCTCGATGACCGGCAGGTCCAGGTCGGGCCGGTAGAGCGAGTCCTGGAACGGGTCGGTGTTCGCGCGCTGCGTCAGCCGCTCGCCCGACGAGGTGCGGCTCCCGGAGAGCAGCCCGCGCGCGAGCGGGCTCCACGGGATGATCCCGACGCCCATGTCGACGCACTGCGGGATCATCTCCCGCTCCTCCTCGCGGTAGATCAGGTTGTAGTGGTTCTGCATCGAGACGAACGGCGTCGCGGCGACGCGCTGCGCCTTCGCGAACTGCCAGGCCCACATGCTGCTGGCCCCGATGTAGCGGGCCTTGCCGGCCTTCACGACGTCGTGCAGCGCCTCCATCGTCTCCTCGATCGGCGTCGACCGGTCGAAGCGGTGGATCTGGTACAGGTCGACGTAGTCGAGCTCGAGCCGCTGGAGCGATGCGTCGATCGACGCGAGGATGTGCTTGCGCGAGAGGCCGGCGCCGTTCACGCCAGGCATCGTGCGGCCGTGCACCTTGGTGGCGACGACGTACTCCTCGCGCGTGCCGAAGAGCCGCTTCAGCAGCCGGCCCGTGATCTCCTCGCTCGCGCCGCCGTTGTAGACGTCGGCGGTGTCGAAGAAGACGATGCCGCCCTCGACGGCGCCTCGGACGATGGGCTCGGCTGCTGCCTCGTCGAGCGCCCACCCGCGGCTCTCGTGCGGCCCGAAGCTCATCATCCCGAGACACACGCGCGAGACGCGCAGGCCCGTGTGCCCGAGGTTCACGTACTCCACGACGCGACGGTACCGACAGGAGGTCAGGCATGGGTGAGATCCACGTGCATGAGTTCACGACGCTCGACGGCGTCATCGATGCGCCGACGTGGACGTTCGAGTACGGCTTCGACCCGAGGATGGGCGAGGCGCTCGGGGCCGTGACCGCGCGCTCGCGCGCGATCCTGCTCGGGCGGGTGACGTACGAGATGTTCGAGCCGGCATGGTCGACGCGCACGGTGGAGGACGACCCGGGCGCGCCGTTCTTCAACGACACGACGAAGTACGTCGTCTCGGGGACGCTCACCGACGCAACCTGGCGGAACTCGGAGGTCGTCGGGCCCTACGACGCCGATGTGATCCGCCGGCTGAAGGAGCAGGGCGACCTCTACGTCAGCGGCAGCGCCACGCTCGTGCGCGCACTGCTGGAGGACGGGCTCGTCGACGAGCTGCATCTGTTCGTCTATCCGCTCACGCTCGGGCCTGGGCCGCGCCTCTTCCCGGAAACGCCGTTGGACGCTGTCCCTCGCGCGCACGCGAGGCATACGACAACGGCGTCGTCTACCTGGCGTACCGCGCAGTCCGGCTGACACCATGACGGAGTGATCGATCAGCTGCGTGCGGCCGCCGAGGCGCTCGGCCGCGGCGACCCTGGGCCGTTCGTCGCGTTGATCGCCGACGAGAGCGAGTGGCGGGGCCTCTCGCACGGGCACCTGTGGTGGAAGCACACGCCGACCTGACACGGGCCGGACGAGGCCCGTGAGGTCTTGGGGTTCCAGCTCCGCGGCGGGCGGCGGCTCGAGGTTCAGCCGGAGTTCGCGCAAGATCGGCGACCGCATCATCGGCTCGACGCAGTGGCTCGATGCACGAGGGGCGTCGGCAGGAGCGCTACCAGGTGCTGACGATCCGGAACGGGAAGATCGTGGACATGCAGGGCTGCGCCACGCGGCGCGAGGCCGAGCGGTTCGCCCGGCGACGCTAGCCGGCGCTGCGTGGGCGGCCGACTGCATCAGGCCACGCCTCGCGCGTTCCGCGGCGCGGCCCGACGAGGTACCAGACCTCGATCTCGCCCTTCCCCTTGACCGCGATCGTGCCCGCGCGGCTCGCACTCGAACTCGTCGGCGAGCAGCTCGTAGGTCGCCCGGGTGATCTGTGCCCGACCCGGCGCGCCGTGGGACTCCATGCGGCTGGCCGTGTTGACCGCGTCGCCCCAGAGGTCGTAGAGGAAGCGCTTCCGCCCGATCACGCCGGCCACCACCGGGCCCGAGTTGATGCCGACCCGGAGCTCGAGACCGAGGTCGCCGACGCGCTCGTTCGAGCGCACGCCTCGAGCATGTCGAGCGCCATCAGCGCGAGGGCGCGAGCATGGTCGGGGCGTGGCGTCGGAACGCCGGCGGCCGACCATGTAGCAGTCGCCGATGGTCTTGATCTTCTCGAGCCCGTACCGGTCGGCGAGCTCGTCGAAGTGGCTGAAGAGGCGGTCGAGGTGGCCGACCACCTCGCCGGGCGCGAGCCGCTCCGACCAGGGCGTGAAGTCGACCACGTCGGCGAAGAGGATCGAGGCCGACCCGAAGTGGTCGGCGATCGGCCGGGTCTGCGGCCTTCAGCTTGTCGGCGATGGAGCGCGGCAGGATGTTGAGCAGGAGGTTCTCGGACTTCGCCTGCTCCTGGCGGAGCGCCGCGAGGGCGTCGGCGCGCTGTTTCGCGAACACCGCGAGCAGGGTGAACACGATCGCCCCGCCGACCGCGATGTTCAGGGCGAGCATCGTGCTCGTGAACCAGACCGGCGGGAGCGCCCAGACCGGTCCGATGATCTCGCCCGCGATCCCCGATCCGAGGAACACGACGAGGAACGCGGCGTACCAGCGCGCCGCCGAGCGAACGTCGCTGAACACGAGCGCCCCGAGCGGCGCGAGGATCCCCCAGAGGCCGACGCCGCCCGAGTCGAGAAACCCGCCGAGCGGGATCATCGAGAGCGTCGGCGCGAGCAGGATGTCGACCTGGTTGACCCGGAGCAGCCAGGGGAAGTCGCGCGTGCGCGAGAATACGACGATCGCGCCGAGCAGCACGGCGAAGTACACGAGCGGCACCACGCCGACCGGCGATCCGAACGCGAGGTACAGCGCGCCCCAGACCACGGCGACCGGCAGGATCAGCACCGAGATCAGGACCAGCAGCGCCTTGCGGGCCCGCATGTCCTCGTCGTCGCGGGGATCGGCGCCGACGAGCGCGAGGCGATCCGCGGCTGCCTGGATCCGCGGCACGGCTAGGCCGTCTGTGCGTACTCGTCGTGCCGGCGGATCCAGATCTGCGGCAGGTCGCCCTCGTCGCGGCCCTTCGGCGCCCGGTCGAGGATCCCGTAGTAGCCCATCAGGAACTCGAGGCCCGCGCGCCGTGGTCGAGTAGGTCTGGTAGACGCTGCCGTCGTCGAGCACGAAGGCGCTGAAGCCCGGGCCCTCCATGAGATAGCCCGTGGCGTCGGTCCCGGACGAGCTGGCGTTGCGCTCGACGACCCGCGGCGCGCCCGCCTCCAGCATCGGCGCGAACGCCTCGCGCGTCTGCTCCTCGGTGCGCGAGAAGCCGAGGTCGAAGTTGAAGTCGCTGCCGGCCGCGGAGGCCCAGGGGAAGCTCCAGCCCATGCGCCGCTTGTATGCCTGCAGCTTCTCGAGCGGTGCCTGGGACACGAAGAGCATCGTCACGTCGTGCGCGTTCAGGTGCGGGATGAGCCCGTTGACGCCGTCGGCCATCGAGGTGCAGGTCGGGCAGCCGGCCTGGTAGTTCGGGCCGAACATGAAGTGGTAGACGAGTAGCTGGCCGCGGCCGTCGAACAGCTCTGCCAGGGTGCGGGTGCCCTCGTCGGTCGCGAGGCTGTACTCCTTCTCGACCAGGAGCCACGGCAGCTCGCGCCGCTCGCGTGCCAGCTCGTCTCCAAGCCGCGTGTGCTCCTTCTCTCGGGCGAGCAGCTTCGCCCGGGCGGCATTCCACTCGTCGCGGTTGACGACCTCGTGCGCGCTCATCGACGTCTCCTCTCGGTCGGCCGGTCGCGGAAGATTGCATCAGGAGGCGGTCTCGGCGGACCAGATCAGCACGTCGAGGATGCGCACCTCGGTGACGGTGTACCCGCGCTTCGCGAGCGCTCGCTGGACAGCACGCAGCGCGGCGCGGTTGCGGTCCAGGTCGCGCTTGTAGCCGCGCACGAGCGCAAGCGCGCGCTCTGCGAACGGGGCCTCGGCTCCGGGGTCGTCTTCCTCCAGGTGCCGCTGCACGACGCTGTCGAGCATGGGGATCAGCGCCCGGCGCTTTGGGTGCAGCGCCTTCGTCATCTTCGCGAAGCCGACGCCGCGGATGTCTGCGAACGCCGCGAAGAGCCGGCCCAGCGGTAGCCACGGAACCGTCTTCGCGACCTGTGCCAGCGATGCATCGGGCGGGATCGCGCGGAGGGCGCGCTCGATCGCACGACGACGCTCGAGGATGGCCGCGATCTGTGCCGCGGAGATGCGGGCTCCGCCGCGGTTGGCCAGCCTGAGATCGGCCTCGAGGAACGAACCCGCCACCTGAACAGTGTCGCCGGCGTCGTAGTGCGGATAGGCCTCGAGGAAGCCGAGTACCACCCGCAAGGAATCCTCGATCTCGACGCCGGTCCGAAGGACGACGGGCGCCATCTTCGCTACCTGCTCGTCGTTATTTGGCCTGGATGGTGAACCCCATGTTCTCGAGGACCTTCACGGCGCCGCTCTTCCCGCCTTCGAAATCGCCGGAATCAAGGCGATTGCCCGTGGCGAGCTCGTATGCCGTGCCGAGGATCGCTTTCGGCGGGTACCGGCGCTCCTCCGCGACCAGGTCATAGGTCGTGGTCGGGGCGAAGCCGTGCTCGGAAAAGAACTGCTCGGGCCCCAGCCGGTCGTATTCCCCCATTGCACGAAGCACGTCGTCGCGGGTTATCTCGTTCCAATCCGGCGAATGTGTCATGGGCCCTCCCTCGATCGTGATGGGCTGAACGTGTCGCCGGAAGAATGGCCCATGACGCTGCGTGCCGCTCGGCAGCTCAGTGTCCCGAGATCGCCTCCTGGTAGCGCTCGGCCTGCGTCGTGTAGAGCCTCACCTCGGTGATCGCCCACCGCGACCCGCCCTCGGGGAACGGCACAACGATCCGGAGCGCCGCCACGTGCCCTGAAACAGCCAGCCCGGCATCGGCGGGTCCGCATGCTACGGGCGGCGCTCGGGGTGCTCGGCGCCAACGTGCCACAGCGGTGAGGCGGAGCGAGTCGGGCTCGAGCTCGGCGACGCGGACGGAGAGCAGACCAGGGTCAGCTACACCGCGCCTCACACATTCGTGGAGCGTTACGGTCTCGACGAGGCGCTGGCGGCGAGGCTCGCCGGCATCGACGAGCTCACCGACACCCTCGTCGCCGGGTGAGCGATGGTCGAGGTCGCGAGGAGACACGTTCTGGACCACCCGGCGCGGTCCCCAGACGTGAAGTAGGTTCGCAGGGCGTCGTCCGCGAGCAAGGCGATACCGTCGCGTACGGCACCGCGGGACAGCCGATGGAAGTGGGGATTCAATGAGCACACGCGCGACGGGCGAGGAGTCCCATGCAGGCTCAGCTGACGTCGCCCTGATTCGCTCACCCGGGTTCTGGGTGATCGTGCGCTACGCCGTCCTGTTCGGCGTCGTGCTCGCCTTTGCGGGGCTGGCATTTCTGGGATTGGTGTCGGCCGGCACCGACCTCTGGTTCACGCTTCCCGCAACACCCCGGATGGTTCGACGGGAACCTCTGGTGGGTGGCGGTGACCGCGGGCGCCGGGGTGATCGTCGGCGTGCTGCGGCGCTTCTTGCACGTCCCGGCCAAGGTGCCGGGCACGGTCGAGATGCTCAAAGAGCAGCGGGTCGAGCCCTCCATCGTGCCCGGGGCGGTTGCGGTCTCGCTCGTGTCGCTGGCGGGCGGGGCGAGCCTCGGGCCTGAGGACGCGCTGGGGAAGTTGGGAGGCGGGCTGGGCACCTGGGTCTCGGAGCGGCGGAAGCTCAGCGAGGACGTGCGCGCGACGAACACGCTCAGTGGGATGTCCGCGGCGTACGGCGGCCTGTTGTCGTCTCCGATCCTGGCGTCGATTCTCACGCTCGAGATTGCGCGTCCCAGGGCGGCGCGCTTCACCGACGCGCTGGTCGGAGGCCTGCTGGCGTCCACGATTGCGTTCGCGATCTACTTTCCAATCGCCGGGTCGACGTTCGTCGGGCTGTACGCGCTTCCGCCGTACACGTACGAGGACTGGCAGCTGCTCGCCGCCGTTCCCCTCGGCCTTGCCGCCGGCGCGCTCGCGCTGATCACAGCCGTCGCGATCGGGGCCATGGCGAAACTCACGGCTCCGCTGGTGAAGTACACCGTCCTCCGGCCGGTCATCGGCGGAATCGCCTTCGGTCTCGTCGGAGTCGCGCTTCCGCTCACGCTCTTCACCGGAACCGACCAGCTCACGACCGTGATCCGCGACGGCGCGGCGCTCGGCGCCGGTCTCTTGATCGCGGTCGTGTTCGCGAAGATCCTCGTGTTCGCGATCTGCGAGGCCACGGGCTTCATCGGTGGGCCGTTCCTCGTGATGCTGTTCATCGGCGGCACGGCCGGGGTAACGGCCCACGTGCTCATCCCGGGACTGCCGGAGGGCCTCGCGTTCACGGCGATGTTCGCCGCCCTGCCGGCGGCGCTCGTCGCCGCCCCGTTCTCGTTGCTCCTCCTCGGCGCCCTCACGACCCAGATCGGCACGCTCCAGATGGCGCCGGTCGCCGTCGCGGTGCTGACGGCGTACCTCGCCGTCTCTGGATCCGGCGTGCTCGTTTCCCTGGCGCGCAAGCGGGGCAAGCCCGCGCAGGCGACGTAGGCCACGGTCCTCGCCTAGGTGCAGGCGCGTAGGCAGCGAGGTCGCCTGTGGTTGAGAGCTTCAGTGTCCGCTGCCGGCGTGTGTCCACGCGGGCATTCCGCGAGATGCCCGGTAGGTGACGAAGGAGACACCCGCCAATAGCCCGGCCGACGAGTGCGAGCGGTGCTGGGTTGTCGACCTTCAAGATGAGCGCCCCGCCGATCAAGGCGCCGAGCAGCATCGCTGCGACGGAGAGTCCTCGACGAGCGAGCCTCGAGCCGGGTGCCGCCGGCGAGCCCCGAGTCGGCCGCCACGCCGGTCAGGGTCATGGTCAGCACCGTCGTCGTGAGATCGGGGACAGCGAGCTTCCTCGCGGTGGCGTTCTGAACGCCCATGGCGACCGCCAGGAGAACGATCACGGCGTAGCGGCTCCCGGTTCCGAGGTGATGGGGCGAGAAGGCCATGACGACGAGCCCGCCGGCGACGAGCAGAAGCTCCGTCGCTGCAGTCGCGGTGAGGTGGCGCCCCCGGTCGCTCGACCAGCGAGCACCGATCCGACCGCCGCCCACGCCGCCGACGAGAAACGAGCCGATCGCGGTCAGCGAAGCCCAGACCGAGATGCCGCCGGCACCGGCGATTCCGAACCCGAGGAAGACGACGTTGCCGGTCATGTTTGCGACGAAGACATGGCCGAGCCTCAGGTAGCCGGTTGCGTCGACGAGCCCGGTGACCACGGTCAGAGCGAGGAGCAGTGGCGGAAGCGGCCCGTCGGGACTGTCGCGACGAGGCCAAGCGTGCTGCGATCTCCTGCCGAGGGTGCCTCGTCACGCAGGCGGCTGAATCGTGTCGCTTGTCTGTCGCGCAATCGTTCGCTGCCGGCATGCTCAACGCGGATGCTTCGTCAGCCCGACGACTCAGCAGCCGCTTTGAGATGGCCAAGCCAGCCACCAGCGACGCGTCTAGCACCGTCTGCATCCCCGGCGCGTCAGCCTCGACGGCATCGCCGGCGAAGACTCGGTCGTCGTCACGTGCACGCCCCCTGGCGTCTCGCTGAAACCATTCATGAACGCCGGTTATTCCATCGACGTTCCGCCCCAAAGCACGCGGGATCGCTCTGCCAGGTCGTAGACCGTCGATGTACGCTGAAGCCATAGCTCGTCCACTCGAACGAGACGCCCGGTTCTAGCGTTCCGTCGATGTGCGCGGCGGTGATGTCGGTCTGCCACGTTGGCCATTCGTTGACGTCGGTATGGGTCGCCAAACCGCGTCCATCGGTGCCTCGATGTCGATCTCGTGGACGGCGATCACCGGAGCGGCGCGGTCAACTCCGTTGGGCACTCATCTCGGCTCCTTCCTGCTTCCTCGTCACGGGTGTCGTGTCGGAACGGATTCGACGCTCTGAGCCTATGCCCGCAGACGAGAGCCGCGCGGCCGCGTAACGCTTGCGTGGTCAGCGGCGAGCGGTCCTGGTCGACCAGCGGCAACTCGACGCGCAACGACGTGCCCGCACCCGGCGGGCTCGTCAGACGCATCGTCCCTCCGATCGCCTCGACGCGGTCCCTCAGGCCGAGCAGTCCCGAGCCCTCGGCCGGGTCCGCGCCACCACGCCCGTCGTCGCGAACCTCCACACGAAGGGCACCGCCGTCAGCGGCCACCGCCACGTCCACAACCGGGGTATCCGCGTACTTGGCTGCGTTCGTCAACGACTCCGAGACGACGTAGTAGGCCGTCACCTCCACCGGCTCCGGAAAGCGACCATCAGCACGAAATCGAGGTTGACGCGGAGCGGCGAGCGGGCAACGAGCCGCTTGAGCGCCGGCGTCAGGCCGTCCTCCGAGAGCCCGGCCGGATGGATCCCGAGGGCGATCTCGCGGAGGTCGTCGAGCGCGGCCGTGAGGCCGTCGACGACGCGGCCCAGCTCGCTTCGGTGCTGCTCGAGCTCCTCGGGAACCGTCGCCTGCGCCGCGCGCAACGCGAGCGCGAGCCAAACCAGTTGCTGCTGCGCGCCGTCGTGCAGGTCGCGTTCGATCCGGCGCCGGGTCGCGTCGGCCGTGGCCACGATTCGTGCGCGTGAGGCGTCCAGCTCGGCGCGGCCCTCGGCGTTGGCGATCGCCGTCGCGAGGAGCTCCGTGAACTTCGCCAGCCGGCCTTCGAAGTCAGCCGGCAGCGGCTCGGTTTCGCGCGAGCCGACGGCCATGACGCCCCAGAAAGTTCCGTCGACGACGACGGGCACGCCGACCGCGGACCGCGCGCCCACGGCCCGCGCAGCGGCCGCGATCGGCCCCTGCGCGGGCCGGGTGTAGTCGGCGCGCGCCGGGAGGCCGGTTCGGCAGACCCGCGCGATCGCGCTGCTGTCACCCTCGACGGGCCAGCTCCTCCCGATGGGGCCGAGGTAGCCGTCGGAAGTTGCAAGCAGGGTCGCGGTGCCGTTGGCGTCGTAGCGCATCAGCACGCTGAGTGGGGCGTTGAACATCCGTGCCACCTCGTGTCGGACGGCGTCGAACACACGGTGCGGAGTCGCCCCCTCGGCGACGAGCGTGGCCACCCGTCGCAGCGCCGCCTGTTCGTCGGCGAGCTGCGCGAGCTGCTCGTGTGCCTCGCTGTTTGCGATCGCGGTCGCGAAGAGCTCGGCGAACTCGGCCAGTCGCTGCTCGGTGTCGCCGGGCAGCGGCTGCTCGCTCTTCGAAACGACGGCCAACACGCCCCAGAGGCGGCCTTCGACGGTGATCGGCGCTCCCACGGACGAGTGCCAGCCCATCTCGCGGGCGGCCTCGGGCGCCTCGCCCGGCGCCTCTGCGTAGTTCTCGACCCGACCGGGCCGGCCCGTCTCGAAGATCAGGCCCGACACGGTGCCTTCGAGCTCGTAGCGCCTCCCGACGTAGATGTACCCGCCCTCGGTCGTCCAGCCGCTTACCGCAGTGACGGTCCCGTCTTCCTCGTAGCGCGTGAGCGCGGCACCGTCCGCGCCGATCAATGCCGCCACCTCCGCGCTCACGGCTTCGAACACCTCTGCCGGTGGCGCGCCCGCTGCAACCAGCGTCGCCACCCGCCGCAACGCCGCCTGCTCCTCCGCGAGCTGCGTGAGCTCCTCGTGTGCCTGGCTGTTGGCGATCGCGGTCGCCACCAGCTCGGTGAACTCCGCGAGCCGATCCTCGACATGTCGGGAAGCGGCGCGTCCGGCGACGATGTCGAGACCACTCCCCAGACGCGACCCTCGACGAGATTGGACCCACCGCAGTTCGCCTAGCTCGACCCGCACACCCCTCTTCACCCCGCAACCCCGCTTCCACCCACCCCCCCCCCTCCTCGCGATCTACCTGACGCGGCTGCCGGCGATCGTGTACTTGCACTGCTCTCGCTCGCATCGTAATCGCCGCGTGCTGCAAGCCACCTCCTTACTTCACTCGCTGCCACGCAGATCGCCTCGCTCGCGCTCAGCCCCAGCGCCGCCTTCTCTGCAGCCGCTTCTCCTGTGATCTCGCCGCTTCACTCGCTGCTCCCCCAGCAGCCACAGTCCTTCACTCTCCCTCAACCATCCCCATTACACACAATCTCAACACTCTACACATCCCCTTCATTCAAACACTCCTCCTACCGCAGGTAGCGCGACGTTCGATCCAGCCGAACCGTGCTCTGACCCCAGGTGTAGGGCGCGACCAGCACCTAGGCTGTCGGGATGGCGCGCCTGTACGCGGCCACGGGGGACGGGATCGCCCGGCTCGATGAGTCACGTGAGGCTTGGACGGTTGAGCTGTGCTTGCCCGGAAGTGGCGCGCAGTGTCTCGCGGTCGCCCCGGATGATCCGGACACCGTCTACGCCGGGCTTCGCGAGGGCGGCGTGCGGCGAACCGTGGATGCCGCGCGAAGCTGGCTCGACTGCGCGCTGCCGGAACCGGGTGTGTTCTCGCTCGCGGTGAGCGCGGTCGACGGGGCGGTGTATGCAGGCACCGAACCGAGCCGGCTGTTCCGCAGCGACGACCGCGGCGAGAGCTGGCGCGGGCTCGACGCGCTGCTCGAGCTTCCCTCCCGTCCGAGCTGGAGCTTCCCGCCCCGGCCATGGACATCGCACGTGCGCTGGATCGCTCCCAGCCCGTACGACGCCGATCTACTGCTGCTCGGGATTGAGCTCGGCGGCCTGATGCGCTCGACCGACGGCGGCGCAACCTGGCAGGACCACCGCCCCGGCGCACAACCCGACGTGCACTCGCTCGCCTGGCACCCACGCATACCAGGGCACGCGTACGAGGCAGGAGGCGGTGGCGCCGCCTTCAGCACGAACCGAGGCGAGACCTGGCAACCAGCCGACGAAGGCCGCGACCGCCACTACACCTGGTCGGTCGCGGTCGACCCCGACGGCCCAGACTGCTGGTACCTGTCGGCCAGCACCGGCCCCTACGCCGCCCACGGCCGTGGCGACCCGCAGGCGCGGATCTACCGGCGTCGCGCCGGGGAACCGTGGCGGCCCCTCGCCGGCGGGTTGCCAGAGCCGCTCCCGGCGATGCCCTACGCACTCCTCGCCACCGACGGTCGCCTGTTCGCCGGCCTCGCCGACGGGCAGATCTGGGAAAGCCGCGACGGTGGGGATAGCTGGGCGGGGTTGCGGCTCGAGGGTGACGCGCTCGGCGCCCTCGTCGCACTCGTCAACGCAGGCGGCTGACGCGCCGGGAGGGGCGGCTGCGTCTACATCGACTGGTAGGGCGTGAAGAGCCGGACCTCGCTGTTGGCCATCATCGCTCGGAGCTCTGCGCTCGGCTCGCCGAGGAGTTCGCCGGAGACGAGCCCCGTCGCAACGATCGCCTCATTTAGGTCGCCAAGGTGCGCAGCGTGCTCGATGAGCGCCTCGGAGTCCCTGTACCGCTCGAGCACGATGCACTCGGACTGATCCTCGTTGAAGTAAATGGCGTATTGCAGCGTGCCGGTGTCCTTGGTCCGCACGATCTCCATGCATTGAGCGGCCAAGCGCTTGAAGTCCTCGAGCTTGCCCTCGTGAAACGTGAAGCGAGCGATCCCCTGAAGCTCACGCACGGCTCCCGCCTCCAGATTTCGTTGCTGCCTGGATGACGCGCTCCGCTCTTTGGTGACGCGTTCTGTGCCCGCGAGCTGCGCGACAGCGCCGGCTCGTCCAGTGCACGGTCGCTTCGTCGAGGATCGGGTAAAAGGTTCGAAAACGCGCGGCCCTGGGGGGTAACGTCGAGGGTGACCTCGACGTCGGCGGTGGTTGCGCGCGGCGGACAGCATCTTCGAGACCTCGTGACTTCCGGCCTGATGATCAGGTTAACAAGGATGCGGTCAGGCACGCCAAGCGTCTGATCGACGCGCACCAGTACGTGCTCCGCTCGCGCTGGCAGGACGTGCAGCCGCGCGCACGGGAACAGAACGCGTTCCTCAAGACACACTCCTGGGAGGAGTACTCGGCCTGGCATCTCGGCCTCACTGAGGGCGCGGCCGAGGAGACGAAGGCGCGCTACGCGTTCGTCCTCGGCGACTTCCGCCGGCTGCACCGGATGGGGCTGATCGCCTGCCATTACCGGGCCGCGGAGTGGCGGCACAAGGAGATCGAGCTTGCGGCACACGAGCTCCTGCAGCACCTCGACCGAACGAGCGCCGCGCGGCGCGGCGGCCGCCGCACGTAAGGCAACTGCCTAGCCGCTTAGCGGGACGCCGAACGCTGCGTACATGGCGTAGAAGGACCACACGCCAAGGCCGAACAACGCGGCGATAACCGCGGTTGCCGTCAGGCCGGCCGGCCATCCACGGCCGGGAATCCTGGTCACGAGCCAGGCGCCGAGGAGGGCGATCGCGCCGAGCGCCGGAACGTAGAACCTGACCACCTGCACGGTGACACTGGTCGGGTCGGTCGTCCAGGTGTACGCGGAGTACAGGCCCCAGATCGCGAACCACGACGTGGCCAGGGTGAGCCCGACCCAGAGATCGCGACGGGCCACCGCGCCGGCCTCGCCGTCGGCCCGGCGCAGCACCAGCCACCGCACGATGATCCACGCCAGCGCGATCAGTCCGAGCACCAGCATCGGCATGGCCTGCATCAGGTGCGCGGGCATGATCCGCACGTTCGGCCCGATCGCGCCGAGGCCGAACGTGACCTCTCCGGGCCGGTACCCGGTCGTCAGTGGGCCGCCGTAGACGCCGTCGTCGAAGGTGGCTACGCCGGCGCCGAAGACGGCCACCGACGCGAGCCACCAGCACAGCGTGCGGAGGGGCAGCCTCGCGGCTCGCAGCCGCCACGCCACGATCACTGCCACGACGGCGCAGCCGAGGATCACGATATTCGTGTAGCGGACGAAGGTCGCGATCTCGATCGCCGCGAACCCGGCGAGGCCGGCCCAGGTGCGCCGCCGGGAACTAGCCTCGATTGCCAAAACCGCCCACAGCAAGAGGCCGGAACCTGCCGCGACCAGCGAGGCGTCGGTGAATGTCGGCATGTAATCGCGCCAGGCGAACGCGAGCGCCGCACCGGATGAGCAGTACAGGCCCACCGCCGCCAGGCCACCGAAGCGACCGAGCCAGCGGCGGGCGCCGATGAACAGCCCGAGGCAGGCCAGTGCCCCGTAGAACAGCGGTGCCCACCGGATGATGCCGAGCTCCTCGAATGGCGCTGCGAGGAACGGATAGCCAGGGTCCTTTTCGCTAATCCACCGCCCGTTGGCGAGCTCGACCCATTGGTTTGGGGGGGCGGCCGGATTGTCGCCCAGCTTCCTCGCCAGGGTTTCTGCCTGAGCGGTTGACAACGTCAGGAAATGCCCATCGGTCATCGCCACGATCGAAGCGCGGTAGGCGCCGTCATCGGGCTCTGCGGTCTGGGGCGCGACGGACAGGACCACGGCGCACAGCGCCGCGAAAGCGGCAACGGCGAGGGCCACCTCCGCCCATGACGAAGCGGATGTTGAGTCCAGCACCCGGCACGGCTCGGTCGGTGCGGCCGGGCAGCACTACCTCGTTGCGGCTAGCGCTGGCAGACACCTGCTTGTACTTCTACGCCTGGGCGGATGACATCAGCGCTACGCGCGATGTCGGACGGATGTCACGTTGACCGGCGCATACTTGGGCGGATGCGGGTGTTGGTGGTCGAGGACCATGCGACGCTTGCCGGCCGGATCGCTCAGGGGCTGCGTCAGGCGGGGATGGCCGTGGACGCCGCGCATGACGGCGCGGCGGCACTGGACGCCGCCACGAAGACGGCCTATGACGTGATCGTGCTCGACCGCGATCTGCCGGTGGTGCACGGTGACCAGGTGTGCCGGACACTCGCCGGCTCGGGGCCGCGGATCCTCATGCTCACCGCCGCCGCCCAGGTCGAGGACCGGGTGGACGGCCTGGAGTTGGGCGCGGACGACTATCTCGGCAAGCCGTTCGTGTTCGCCGAGCTCGTCGCCCGCGTGCGGGCGCTCTCGCGCCGGGCGCCGTCGGCGCCGCCGGTCCTGCGGCGCGGCGACCTCACCGTCGACCGCGCCCGGCACCGCGCCAGCCGCGGCTCGCGGCCGCTCTCGCTCACCCGCAAGGAGTTCGGGATCCTGGAGACGCTGCTGGCCGCCGACGGCGCCCTGGTCAGCGCGGAAGAGCTGCTCGAGCAGGTGTGGGACGCGGACGTCGACCCGTTCAGCAACATCGTCTCGGTGACGATGACTCGACTGCGGCGCAAGCTCGGCGACCCGCCGCTGATCGAGACCGTGATCGGCAAGGGATACCGGATGTGAGCCGCCGCCCGCGGCTGACCGTTCGCGCACGACTGACCCTGCTCACCACCGGCCTGTTCGCCGTTTGCGGGGCGACCGTCGTCGCGGTCAGCTACATCCTGGTAGCGCGGCTGGAGCCGCAGGGGTCGAGCCAGCAGGCTCCGCCCAGCTTCCTGGCGCGGTGCCGCTCCGAGCAATTGAATGCCCATCCCAACGGGCGACTCCTGGCCAAGTGCGACGCCTACGTTCGGCTTCAAGGCGCGCAGCACCAGCGCGACGTCACGCTCTCCCATCTCCTGCAGTACTCGCTGATCACGCTCGGCGTGGTCATCGCCCTCGCCGCGATCCTCGGCTGGGTCGTCGCCGGGCGTGCGCTGCGCCCCGTGCACACGATCACCGCCGCCGCGCGCGCCGCCTCGGAACACAACCTGTCGGCGCGGGTCGCGCTGCGCGGTCCCCGCGACGAGCTCCACGAACTGGCCGAGACCTTCGACGAGATGCTCGACCGGCTCCAGGTCGCGTTCGAGGGCCAGAAGCGGTTCATCGCCAACGCCTCCCATGAGCTGCGCACCCCGCTCGCGGTCATGCGCGCGACCGTCGACGTCGTGCTCGACAACCCCGACAGCACGCCCGCCGACCTGCGGGCCATGGCGACCGACATCCGCGCCGCGGTCGACCATGCCGAGCACCTCATCGG
Source organism: uncultured Thermoleophilia bacterium (assembly GCA_963710465.1). Lineage (GTDB taxonomy): Bacteria > Actinomycetota > Thermoleophilia > Gaiellales > Gaiellaceae > JACVRM01. The sequence continues at coordinate 8,270 of CAVQAQ010000033.1, read as the reverse complement.
GGCGCTGCTCATCCTCGCGCGCAACGAGCGCGGGCTCACCGTCCACGACGAGGTCGATCTGGCCACCGTCGCCGAAGACGTTCTCGACACCGTCGGCGTGGGCGACCGCCGCGTCCATTGCACGCTCGAGCCGGCCGTCGTATCGGGCGATCCGGTGCTGGTCGAACGGCTCGTCGCGAACCTGGTCGACAACGCTGTTCGCTACAACGGCGCCCCCGGCGACATCTGGATCAGTACCTGCACCGCGTCGGGCAGGAGTCACCTGACCGTGGCGAACACCGGCCCCGTATCAGCCCGCTGGACGCCGACCGCATCTTCGAGCCGTTCCAGCGGCTCAACGACCGGGTCTCCCAGGACGGGTTCGGACTCGGCCTCACGATCGTCGCGTCCATCGCGGCAGTCCACGGCGGTATCGCCACCGCCCGCCCCCGCGACGAAGGCGGCCTGCTCATCACCGTCACAATGCCCTCGGCCGGTTCCCCCGCCCACGGCACGGCCATTCGGAGCCGAACGACCGGCGGTGTGTGAAGCAGGCCCACGCCAGTATCCACTTAAAGCCCTCAAGCGGACTCGAACCGTTGACCCCTCCTTACCAATGAACGTGAGGAGGGGCCGATTCATGCCCGATTGCGTAGTCGCCCGGCGTCGAATGCCTCGGTTGTAGCCGCGTCTCGCCGGGCTTTCATGTCGGTGCCAGCCCGGTGCGACCTCAGGCAACGACGCCGGCTGCTGGCGCGGCGGGTAGTTGCACCGTGACGCGGAGCCCGCCCGCGGGGCGCGGGGTGAGGGTGAGGGTTCCGTCGTGTGCTTGGGTGATGCTCTTGACGATTGCCAGGCCGAGGCCGACACCTGCATGGTCGGCGCGTATGCGTTTGGTGCCGCGCTGAAACGGCTCGGCAAGCGTGGAGACGAGCTCCGGGGTGAGCGTCTCGCCGGTGTTCTCGACGGTCAGCACCGCACTCTTCGGGTGAGCGCTGGTCGTGACCCACACGGTGCCTTCTTCGGGCCCGTTGTGGACGATCGCGTTGTGCACGAGGTTCGTGGTCATCTGCAGCAGGAGCGCGTGCGAGCCGGCGGTGGGCGTCGTGTCGCCGGAGGTCTCGATGGTGACGCCGCGTTTCTCTGCGAGGGGGAGGAGCGTTTCAGTGGCTTCTTCGGCGACGAGGGAGAGGTCGACGTGTTCTCGGGTGAAGGACCGTTGGTCGGCGCGGCTGAGCAGGAGCAATGCTTCGGTGAGGTCGATCGCTCGGGTGTTGACGGCGTGGAGGCGGTCGACGAGCTCGCCGGTGTCGCGGTCGCCCCTCGGTTCGTTGCGGGCGACGTCGAGAAGTGTCTGTGTGATCGCCAGCGGGGTGCGTAGTTCGTGGGAGGCGTTGGCTGCGAATCGCTGCTGCTCGGCGACGTGCGCTTCGAGCCGCGCGAGCATGGTGTCGAAGCTGTCGGCGAGTTCGCGGAACTCGTCCTCACGGCCTTCCAACTCGATCCGGTGCGAGAGCGACCCGGTCGCGGCCAGGCGTGTGGCGTCTGTGATGCGGGTCAGAGGAGCGAGCATGCGGCCGGCGAGAAGCCACCCTCCCAGCAGACCGAAAACCAGCAGGAACGCCACAAGGATGGCCGTGATCGGAGCGAAATCGCGCAGGAGGTCGGTGTGGCTGCGCACGATGAAGATGACACCGGGGTGCACACCACGCGAAAGGGACACGTACCCGACGGCGAGCAGCACGGCGCCTGCGAGCATGAGGAAGCCGGCGTAGCTGAGGGTGAGCTTGAGGCGAACGCTCAAACCAGGGGCTCTATCCACGGTCTCCTCCCTCGCGACCGGTGTCCGGTTGCGTGTCGATGCGGTAGCCGACGCCGGCCACGGTGGCGATGATCCAGGGTTCGCCGAGGCGTTTGCGCAGTGCCGAGACGGTGATGCGCACGGCGTTCGTGAACGGGTCTGCGTTCCCGTCCCACGCCCGTTCCAGTAGCTCTTCGGCGCTGACGACACCGCCTTCGGCAGCGACGAGGACTTCGAGCACTGCGAACTGCTTCCTGGTCAGCGCGACGTAGCGGCCGTCGCGGTAGACCTCCCGGCGGAACGGATCCAGCCGCAGACCTGCGATCTCTCGCACGGGTGGCCTGTTGTGGGCGCGCCTGCGGTCGAGCGCTCTGAGACGCAGCACGAGCTCTCGGAGGGCGAACGGCTTCGTGAGGTAGTCGTCGGCGCCGAGCTCGAACCCGGTGGCCTTGTCATCGAGACGGTCGGCAGCGGTGAGCATGAGGATCGGCATGCCGCTGCCGGAGGCGACGATGCGTTCGGCGATCTCGTCACCGGACGGCCCGGGAATATCCCGGTCCAGGACGGCGATGTCGTAGGCGTTGACGCTCAGCAGCTCCAGAGCGGTGTCGCCGTCACCTGCGATGTCTGCCGCGATCGCTTCCATGCGCAGCCCGTCGCGGATCGCGTCCGCCATCAGGGGCTCATCCTCAACGATCAACACACGCACGCTCCGATGCTACGAGCCGGCGCATGTCGTCGGCATATCGAAAACCAGATACGTGCCGGCAACACCACGCTGCCTTGAATGGGCGGCATGGCCTACCGCGAGCCAGCACGAACCACGACCCGTCGGATTCCCAGAATCCGTGTCGCCGGCCTGCTCGTCGTCATGGCGGCGATCGCCGCCCTCGGCTACGAGTTGCTGGCGTCGTCGTCCTCGCCGGCCGCCTCACCCATCGACGGCCTTCGCAGTGAGCACCGCGGTGCGCTCGGTGAAGCGCTCCCCAGCTCGCTCTGGCCGGCATATGGCCAAGCTGCCGTCCAGGTAGGACAGTCGCAGGTCCAGGCCGGCCCGGATCAGCACGCGGCTGCAATCGCCAGCGTCGCGAAGGTGATGACGGCCTATCTGGTGCTCCGTGACCACCCGCTACGGCCCGGCCAGGACGGCCCGACGATCACGCTCACCGACGCCGATGTGGCCGACACCGACCGGCGGCGCGGACACCACGAGTCGGTCGTGTCCATCGCCGCCGGAGAGGAATTGACCGAACGGCAGGCGCTGCAGGCGCTGCTGCTGCCCTCCGCGAATAATGTCGCCGCGGTTCTGGCGCGATGGGACGCCGGCTCGGTAGCCCGGTTCGTCGTCCGGATGAATGCGACCGCACGGTCGCTGGGCATGACCCATACCCGCTACGCCGATCCGAGCGGCTACGACGACGCAACCGTGTCGACTGCCGCCGATCAGGTGCGCATTGTCGATCGGGCCATGCGCCTACCGGTGTTCGCGAGCATCGTCGCCACACCGAGCGCGACGCTGCCGGTCGCAGGCACCGTGCACAACACCAACACATTGCTCGGGCACAACGGGTTTGTCGGCGTCAAGACCGGCTCGACCGCCGCGGCCGGCGGCTGCTTCGCCTTCCGGGCGATCCGCTGGATCGACGGCAAGCGGACGACGATCACCGGGGTCGTGTTGGGGCAGCCCGGCTACGACCTCATCGAGGCGGGTCTCGCGGCCGCTGCCGCCATGGTCGACCGCATCGCCGGTCAGCGGGCTGCTGCCAGGCCTACACCGACCCCGAAGCCATCCACCACGGCTGCGCATCCCTCTACGCCGACCCTAAGGAGGGTCGTCCCGTCCGAAGGCGAGCTCGATCGCCCGGGACGCCGGGACGGCTCAGCTATGGGCTCGAGATGTGTTCGAAGAGCTCTTCTACCGTTGCGTCCTCGTCCTCGAAGGTGCGCACCTCGATCGGGCGCCGGCAGGCGGCAGTGAGTTTGGCGGCCCACTCGCGGGCGGCGTCGAGGTCGTCCGCCTCGATGATCCAGAACCCGCCGATCTGCTCCTTCGTCTCGGCGAAGGGTCCGTCGGTGGTGACGATCTTGCCGTCGACGGAGCGGACGACGGTCGGCGTCGAGTGGTTGAGACCGCCGCCGAAGACCAAGCCGCCGGCTGCCGTGAGCTCATCGGCGAGGGCGTTGACATCTTCGTATGACCGCTGAAATTCCTCCTCCGAGAGGGGCCTGTCGTCGCGGTAGATCGAAAGCAGGTACTGCGTCATCTGTGGCCTCCTTGTCGGGTCGCCGGCACCGTACTGGCGTCTCGACCTCCCTACGAACGGGGTCCACCGGAATCGACAAGGGCGCGGTGTTCGAGGGGGTCTTCGTTAACCCGCAAAAACCTGCATGTTCGTGCTATAACGCGCAGGGTGCTGACGGCTGAACGTAGACAGGCGATCCTCGCGCGGGTCGAGCGTGACGGCAGGGTCGTCGCCTCGGAGCTGGTGGCCAGCCTCGGCGTGTCGGAGGACACCGTCCGCCGCGACCTGCGGGACCTCGCGGAGCAAGGCCTGCTGCATCGCGTTCACGGTGGCGCGCTGGCCTCCGCGCCGGCGACCGGTTCGTTCACGCAACGGCTCGAGGTCTCACACGAGGAGAAGGCTGCGCTCGCCGAGGCGGCGCTGCCGCTGCTCGTTGGCGCACGCGTGATCGTCCTCGACGGCGGCACGACGACGCTGGAGTTGGCCCGCCGTCTCCCTCTGCTCTACGACGGCATCGTCGTCACCAACTCGCCGCCGGTTGCGTCGGCGCTGTCGGACCACCCGAAGGCCGAGGTCATGCTCGTCGGCGGCCGGCTGCTGAAGGACGCGCAGGTGGCGGTCGGGGCGGCCGCCGTCGAGGCGTTCCATACGGTGCGCGCGGACATCTGCGTGCTCGGCATCTGCTCGCTGCATCCCGACGTCGGTGTCACGACGCTCGACGACGAAGAGGCGTACGTGAAGCGCGCCATGGTGGCCTCGGCGGGTGAGGTGATCGCCCTGGCGACGGCGGACAAGCTCCGCAGCGCGAGCCCGTGGGTCGTGGCGCAACTCGCGGACATCGACCACCTGGTCACCGACGGTAGCGGCGAGCTGACACGCCCGTATACGAGCGCCGGCATCGACGTGGTGGCCGTATGACGCCGCGCCTGGCGACGTTCACGGTCTTCGCGATCAACGGTGCGATGATGGGAACCTGGGTCGCGCACATCCCGTGGCTGCAGGACCACCTCGGGATCTCGAAGGCGACGCTCGGGTTGTGCCTGCTGTGCATTGCCGCGGGCGCGCTCGTCTCGATGCCGCTGACCGGCCACATCCTCGAGGGCCGCTCGAGCGCCTCGGTGACACGCGCCACCACGCTGATCTTCTGCCTGATGTTGCCGCTGCCGCTGCTGGCGACGAGCCCGATCATGCTCGCCGCGATCCTGTTCGGCTTCGGCGCGAGCGGCGGGGCGATGGACGTCTCGATGAACGCGCACGGCGTCGCCGTCGAACGCGAGCTGGGCAGGCCGATCATGTCCTCGCTGCACGGTGGCTGGAGCGTGGGCGGGTTCCTCTCGGCGGGTCTGGTCGTGATCGTCGCCGCGGCGGGAGTCGACCCACGGCTGGAGAGCCTGCTCGTCGGGGTCGCGCTCTGGGTGGCCGCGCTGTGGATCACCAATCGGCTCGGGAGCGTATCGACCCATTCCAAGGCGCGGAGCGGGCTTCGCGCGGCCCTCGCGCCCCGTGCTCCTGATCGGCGGACTGTGCTTCCTGGCGATGATGACGGAGGGAGCGATCGCCGACTGGAGCGGGATCTACCTCCGTCACGACGCCGGCGCGAGCGCCGCGGCGGCCGCGACGGCATTCACCGGCTTCGCACTCGGGATGGCCGTCGCGCGCCTCGGCGGCGATCTGCTGAATGAGCGGCTCGGCGCCGCGACGCTGATGCGCGGCGGCATGGCGCTGGTCGCGGTCGCGCTCGGCGGCGTGCTGCTGATCGGCGAGACGGTGCCCGCCGTGATCGGCTTCGCCGTCTGCGGTCTTGGCATCGCGAACGCCGTGCCGCTGCTCTTCAGCGCGGCGGGCCGGCTCGATCCGCCCGGTCCGTCACTGGCCGCCACCTTCACGATCGGCTACACGGGCTTCATCGTTGGTCCGCCGCTGATCGGTCTTCTCGCCGACCGGGTCGGGCTGCCAACGACGCTCGCGCTGCTCGTGATCGCAGCGCTCGCCGTAGCCGCGTTGGGCGGCCGCGCCACGGCGACCAAGCCGACGATGAGCTCTCCCGACGGCGATCTGCCGACTGTCGTCCCGGAACTAGAGGCTGCGATCCACTGACCCAGTTGGGTGAGTCCGATAACGGGTGTGAACATGAGCGGGGTGCGGACTCTCTTCCCCGCCGTCGGATCTCCTGTCAAGAGAGCGCGCCGTCCGAATGGGCGACGATGTACGAGAGCATGCGCCGCATGTTCAAGCGGTCGACGTGGGTGGCGTTCGTCCAGTCGGACGCGTTGCCGCCCCAGGTGTGGATGTTCTCGCAGTTGACGACGACGAACTGATAGCGCGTTCGGAGGCTCTTGAGGTAGGCGAGTGAGTTGGTCAGGGTGGGCAGCCCGTACTGCGCGAGCGCAGCGTAGACGGTCGGGTAGACCGGGTTGAACACGATCACCGGGCGCTCGCCGCGTGCATTCACGTAGGCGAGCAGATGCTCGAACAGCCGGTACTGCGGGTAGCCCTTCGGGTCGCCGTGCGGCGGGTTGGGCGGCTTGGATCGGATCTTGGCCACGATCGCGGCCGCCTGTGCCTTGACCTTCTGCACCTGCTCGGGAGAGGGCGGCGACGCGTTACCTGCCAGCCCTCCGTCCGGGAGGTACGGGTTGAACGGGCGCGCCGGCCAGGGGACGTTCAACGGCTCGGGGTCGAGGAGCGGCGCGACCTCCTGCAGGTAGCGGCGTCCGCGCGGGTCGGCCTCGGTGCGGGGGTCGGGGATGTTGCCGGCCAGGCCGTCGCTGACGAACCAGATGTAGCGGTGTTTCTGGTTGGGGAAGCGGTCCGCGGCGTAGCGCATGAACACCCAGGCATCGGGGGCGCTCCCGCCCATGACGGCGGCGTTGAACGCCGTGCGTCCCGTCAGCCGCTGCAGGAGGGCCGGCTCGGCCGGGCGGCCGCGCGAGTCGCCGAGGACGACGATCTGCGGGCCGCGCGTGAGCTTGGCGATCAGGTCGAGCTTGATCGAGCGGCCCGTCGGCGGCGGAGTCGAGGCGGCGGTCGCGCCGCCGGCGGCCAGTGTGGACAACAGGAGCAGGAGGAGCACGAGCGGCTGTCTGGGTCGCGTGGGCGCTCAGAACTGGAAGTAGAGGAACGGGCTGGGGTTGCGCGATCGGCAGCACCGCGAACGCCGGCCGCGACGCCGAGCGCGAGGCCGTAGCGGCGGCGCGGCTCGAGCTGCTGATCTCCCACGTGTTCGGCGACACGTTCACGAACACGAGCAGCGCCGGCCACCATCAGCGCGAAGCGCTCGGGACGAGCGCCCGGGCGCGGCGTGGGCGAGTCGATGCCGTTCAGCCCGACCATCGAGCCCAGCACGTCCCCGGCGACGTCGACATCGTCGGCGCGCGGAAGATGACGAAGGCCGCGCACGACGCAGCACGAACGTGAGCGCGCGATTCACGAGCTTCGCGCTCGGCGTCAGGCCGGCGCCCGGGCGAGGTTGTGGATGACCAGGAAGCAGCCGTGCAACAGGCCCCAGACGACGAACGTCCACGCGGCGCCGTGCCACAGGCCGCCCAGGAACATCGTGATCACCAGGTTACGCAGCGTGCGCAGGCGCGTCCCGGCGCGAGCCGCCCAGCGGGATGAACAGGTAGTCGCGCAGCCAGAAGCGAGAGCGACATGTGCCAGCGCCGCCAGAAGTCCGAGATGTTGACGCGCCTTGTACGGCGAGTTGAAGTTCTGCGGGAAGCGGAAGCCGAGCAGGAACGCCAGCCCGACCGCCATGTCCGAGTAGCCGGAGAAGTCGAAGTAGAGCTGGAGCGAGTAGCCGACCGCCGCCGCCCAGCCCGGTCGACGCAGCGAGGTGGGCGTGGCTGCGAACAGCCGGTCGACGTGCGGCGCCAGCGTGTCGGCGATCACGAGCTTCTTGACCAGGCCGCAGGAGAAGAAGAACAGCCCCGAAGCCGCGAGCTCCGACGTCAGCCGCGGCTGCAGGCGTGCGCAGCTGCCTGGTCGATCGTCGCTGTAGCGGACGATCGGCCCGGCGATCAGGTGCGGGAACATCGCCACGAACGCCGCGTAGTGGATCACGTTCTCGGCTGGCGCGACCTGGCGCCGGAAGATGTCGATCGTGTACGACATCGAGTTGAACGTGTAGAACGTGATTCCGATCGGCAGGACGACGTGCACGATCGGGATGTCGCCGGTCGCAGGCCGAACCATCGAGCCGATGCCGTCCAGTGAGCCGAGGAAGAAGCCGGCGTACTTGAAGTAGG
>CAVQAQ010000032.1:0-39807 GCA_963710465.1 uncultured Thermoleophilia bacterium | reverse complement strand
TGCTGGGCGACGAGGCCGTCGAGCTGGTCGTGCTCGACATCATGCTGCCGGGCCTCTCCGGGATCGAGGTGTGCCGGCGGATGCGCGAGGCGAGCGACGTCCCGATCATCCTGCTCAGCGCGCGCGACGCCGAGGTCGACCGCGTGCTCGGGCTCGAGTCGGCGCCGACGACTACGTCACGAAGCCGTTCTCGATGGCGGAGCTGCTCTCGCGCGTGCGCGCGGTGCTGCGCCGGCGCGGCTCGACCTACGCGCGACCGGCAGCGCCGTGATGCGGATCGGGCGCCTCGAGATCGACCCGGTTCGCCACACGGTGAAGGTCGAGGGCAGGCCGGTGCGGCTGACCCCGTCGGAGTTCAAGCTCCTCGCGCTCCTCGCCGGCGAGCCTGAGCGTGTCTTTACGCGGCGCGAGGTCATGCAGCACCTGTGGGACAGCGCGTACGTCGGCGACCAGCGCGCGTGCGACATCCACATGTCGAACCTGCGGCGGAAGGTCGAGCGCGATCCGGAGAGCCCCGAGCAGCTCGTCACGGTCCGGGGCATCGGGTACAAGCTCGTCGCGGTGTGAGCAGATCGCCACAGAACGCGTGAACGGCGCACATCGGGCCTTGCGTACGGTCAAGGCATGCGCCTGATGGACCCGGAGATCACCGTGGCGCACGTCGGGGAGTCGATGACCGTCGTGGCGGTGCACGGCGAGTCGACCTCCACGCGGAGACGGCTTCCGGGGCGCGCTCGGCGCCGACGGCCGCCGGCTCGTCGTCGACCTGGTCGGGACGACCTTCATCGACTCGACCGCGCTCGGGATCATCGGCGCCGCGGCTCGCGGCGCCGACGTGACCGTCGTCGCAACCGACCCGCGGATCGTGCGGATCTTCCAGCTCACCGGGCTCGACCGGTCGGTCACGGTGCGCGCTCGCTGGCCGACGCGATTTCCTAGCCGGCAAAAGTCCGGCCTCCGCTTCGCGGAGACCATGACCACTTTTGCCGGAATGAGTTAGACGCGACGTCGCTGCGGCCGGCAGCCGGCCTCCGCGGGCTGCCTAGACTCGACGGATGCTCGTCCCTGCCCCTTTGATCTGCATCGACCCTGGGCACGGGACGCCGCCGGCGATCGGGCGGCAGGTGGAGCGGATCGGGCCGGGCTCGCGGATACTGAAGATCAAGGACGGCGGCGGCGCGCCGGGCGAGGCCGCGGTCGTGCTGGCGATCGCGCGCCGGACGCGGGCGCAGCTGCTGCGCCGCGGCTTCCGTGTCGCGATGACCCGCACGGGGCCGACCTTCCAGCTCGGCACGGGCGGCAACATCGCCCGGGCTCGGTTCTGCAACCGCCGGCACGCCGCGCTGATGCTGCGCATCCACGCCGACGGCTCCATGAACTCCGGCCTGCACGGCGTGGCGACGGTCTACCCGGCCTACCACCGCGGCTGGACCGACGACATCTACGCGCGCAGCCTCCGCGCGGCCCGGCTCGTCCAGCGCTCGGTCCTCGCGGCAACCGGCGCCGCCGACCGCGGGCTCGTGCCCCGCTCCGACCTCACCGGCTTCAACTGGGCGAACGTGCCGGCGATCCTCGTCGAGACCGGCTTCGTCACGAACGCGGGCGAACGGCGCCTGCTTCGCACTGGGCGGTCCAGGCGCGCGTCGCCCGTGGACTGGCCTCGGGGGTGGACGCAGCCCTGCGGTGAACCCGAGAAGGGGGAAGGGATACCCGAGCCGCGTCCCTTGAGAGTCATCATCGCCACCAGGCCAGCTGTGCCGAGCGCTGCTTGGGGGGACGCGCCGGGCATCGGGGGAGATGGGGGTGTATCTGTGCTGGCCCGTGCAGAGCAAAGCATGTCCGTCGGACGTTGTGTAGATGTGGATAACCGCCTCTTTACACAGCCGGAACCGCCAGATTCGCGGGGCTTTTCGGCGGTTTTCCTTGTGTCAGACGACACGCGTCTGTGCATCGTTTGCCCGCTCCGTGCGCCTTTTTCGGACAACGATCCACAGCATTGCGCACAGTTGTGGACAGGCCGTGTACGGAGTGTTACGCGCCGCTACCGGGGCCGCGCCGCATCTCATCGGCGGCGGCCCGGCCGCGCTCGTGCACGGCCCGCCGGCGCTCCGCGACGTCCTCGTCGGACTCGGGCGCGACGGCCTCGTCCACGGGTGTCTCGGCCTCCTCGAACACCTCGCGCTCGGCCGCGAGCTCGCGCGACGCGGCGAGCTTCTCGCGCAGCGTCTCGGCGCGCGGATCGGGGCCGGCCGGCTCCTCCGGGGCGGCGACCGTCGGAGATGCCGCCGGCCTACGGCGCACCAGCCCATAGGCGATGGCGGCCGCCGCGGCGACGCCGCCGGCGATGATCGCGGCCCGGTTCTGCACGGGGGCCGATGCTACACTCGGCCCGCTTCCTGCCTTGCCATCGCGTCCGCGCTCCCGGGCGGCGCCGGCCGGCAAGGCCACTAGACCGAGGGAAGAGAGGAGGTTCCGGGACCAGTGAACAACCCATACGAAGTGCTGCTCATGATCGACCCCGAGCTCCCCGAGGAGCGCCAGGACGAGATCGTGACGCGAACCCGCGAGCTCATCGAGAGCCGTGGCGGCACGGTCGAGAAGCACGAGCCGTGGGGTCGCCGCAAGCTCGCCTACGAGATCGATCACAAGGGTGAGGGCACGTACCACCTGCTCCTGTTCTCGAGCGACGCCGACACGCTCGACGAGCTGTCGCGCATCCTCAAGATCACCGACGGAGTCATGCGCCACCTGGCCGTGCGCCGGCCGGAGCGCAAGACGACGTCTTCCCCGCCAACACCGAGAACGCCGCGCCGGCCGAGGCCGCGTAGGACACGAGGGAGGAACCAGGAAACATGGCCAACATCAACCGGGTCGTGCTCGTGGGCAACCTGACGAAGGATCCCGAGCTGCGGCACACGTCGGGCGGCACCGCCGTCTGCAAGCTCCGCATCGCGGTGAACACGCGCCAGAAGGACGGCGCCACCGGCGAGTGGACCGACAAGCCCAACTACTTCGACGTGACCGTCTGGGGCAACCAGGGCGAGAGCTGCGCGCAGTACCTCGCCAAGGGCCGGCCGGTCGCGATTGACGGGCGCCTCGACTGGCGCGAGTGGGACGCCCAGGACGGCACGAAGCGCCAGGCGGTGGAGATCATCGCCGACTCCGTGCAGTTCCTCGGCAGCCGCGGCGAGGGCGAGGCGCAGTTCGTGCCCGCCGGCGCGGCGCAGGAGGCCGACTTCACGCCGGCCGCGACCGACGACGACATCCCGTTCTGATGCCGCCCAGCTCGAGAGACAAGCGCGGGGGCAACAGCAGCAACAGCGACCAGCGGCGTGGCAAGGGCGGTCGCGCGGATGCCCAGATCCGGCGCCGTAACTGCTACTTCTGCCGCGAGAAGGTCGACGAAGTCGACTACAAGAACGCGGCGCAGCTGCGCCGGTACATCTCCGAGAAGGGCAAGATCCGTTCGCGGAGGATCAGCGGGGCGTGCCGCCGCCACCAGCGGCAGCTCGCGGTCGCGATCAAGCGCGCACGGGAGATGGCGCTCCTGCCCTACGTGTCCGGCTAGCGATGGCGACGAAGATCATTCTGCTCCAGGACGTCGAGAACCTCGGCCTCCGCGGCGACGTCGTCGACGTGGCGAGCGGCTACGCACGCAACTACCTGCTGCCACGCCGCATGGCCGAGAGCGCGACGCCGGCGAAGGTGGCCGAGCTCGAGCGCCGCGAGGCGCACCGGGCGCGGCACGACGCCAGCACGGGCGACCAGGCGCGCGACCTCGCGGCGAAGCTCGAGGCGCTCGAGCTCCGCTTCGACGTCAATGCCGGGCCGACCGGGACGCTCTTCGGGTCGATCACGCCGACCGACCTCGCCGAGCGGATCCGCGAGGAGTCCGGCATCCGCATCGACCGGCGCAAGGTCCACCTGGCCGAGCCGATCAAGCGCATCGGCCGTTACGAGATCGAGATCGCGATCTTCGAGGACGTGAACGCCACGGTGCGCACGCTCGTCGTCCCGGAAGGCGGCGAGCTGCCGCCCGAGGAGCCGGAGGCACCCGAGGCCGACGAGGCTCCGGTGGCCGAGATGGCCGCTCAGACCGAGCTGGCCGCCGAGGCCGAGATGGCCGCCGAGGAGGCCGAGCCGGAGATCGCTGCGGAGGCCGAGGTCATGGCGGAGGAAACCGCGCCGCCCGGCATGCCCGAGGCGGAGCCGGCCGACGACATCGTCGCCGAGGCCGCGGCGGGCACGCTCGGCCAGACCGGCGAGCCCGAATCCGCCTAGGGCTGTCCCCGTGTCAGCGGGGGCTGTCCCCGGTGCTTGCACGTAGGCATCCGGGCTGAACGGGTTCCGCGGACCGAGCTCTGGTCCGATCAATGGGGACAGCGCCTGCGGGGACAGCCCCTTGGGGGCAGCCCCGCCCGTCCACAACGGACGCCGGCCGCTGTGGACTTGCCCAAGAAGTCCCCGCTCCGACCGGACGATCTGTCCAGTGCGCCTGTTGGCCGTGCCGGGGACAACGTCCGGGCTTCTGGGGATAATGGTCGAACGTATGTTCCGATACTGCTGCAAAACCCCCCTTTTGTCCCCGCGCTGCGACCGTCCGGAGGCGACATGGCCCTCTGCGCGGACACGCGCTTGAATGGGGGCATGGCGTCTCTGGACACCGCGGTCGCCAAGCCCGAGCCGGCGCTCGTCCCGCCGCAGAACCTCGACGCCGAGGAGTCCGTCCTCGGCGCAATGCTGCTCTCGCCCGGCGCCATCGGCGCGGTCACCGAGTCGATCGACGCGGGCGACTTCTACCGGGAGGCCCACGCCAAGATCTACAAGGCCTGCCTCGGGCTCTTCGCGCGCGGCGAACCGGTCGACGCCATCACCGTCGCCGACGAGCTCGAGGAACGCGGCGAGCTCGACGCGGTCGGCGGCCGCGTCCGCGTCCACGAGCTGGCGCGCCTCGTCCCGGCCAGCGCCAACGCCGGCCACTACGCGCGCATCGTCCGCGAGATGGGCGTCCTGCGCGGGCTCATCTCCGCCGGCAGCCAGATCGCCCAGCTCGGCTGGGACCGTCCCGGCGACGCCTCCGAGCTGCTGGACAAGGCCGAGCAGATCGTCTTCGAGCTCTCCCAGGAGCAGGTCTCGAGCGAGTTCAGCCACATCGAGGAGCTGCTGAAGGAGAGCTTCGAGAAGATCACGGCGCTCTACGAGGCCGGCGAGGAGATCACCGGCATCCCGTCCGGCTACCGCGACCTCGACCGGCTCACCTCGGGCTTCCAGCCGGGGAACCTGATCATCGTCGCCGCACGGCCGTCGATGGGGAAGTCGGCCCTGACGCTCTGCATGGCCGCGAACCTCGCCGTCCGCAAGCAGGTCCCCGTTGCCCTGTTCACGCTCGAGATGTCGAAGGCGGAGGTCACGCAGCGCCTGATGTGCAGCGAGGCGAAGGTCGAGTCGCAGCGCCTGCGGAGCGGCAAGCTGGCCGCCGACGACTGGCCGCGGCTGACGGCCGCGTGCGACAAGCTCGCGAAGGCGCCGATCTACGTCGACGACACCGGCTCGATGACGATCATGGGCATCCGCGCGAAGGCGAGGCGGCTGAAGTCGAAGGAGCCGAACCTCGGCCTGATCATCGTCGACTACCTGCAGCTGATGAGCTCGGACTCGAACTACGAGAACCGCGTGCAGGAGGTGTCGCAGATCTCCCGCCAGCTCAAGATCCTGGCGCGCGAGCTCGACCTGCCGATCATCGCAATGTCGCAGCTCTCGCGCGCCGTCGAGCAGCGCCACGACAAGAGACCGATCCTGTCCGACTTGAGAGAAAGTGGGAGCCTCGAGCAGGACGCCGACCTGGTCGCCTTCATCTACCGCGACGAGTACTACAACGACGAGAGCCCGGACCAGGGGCTCGCCGAGGTCATCCTCTCCAAGCACCGCAACGGGCCGACGGGCCACGTGAAGCTGTCGTTCCTGCAGCGCTACGCCAAGTTCGCCGACCTGGCGGCGGCCTAGGCCGGCGGCGCCTCGGCCCGCGCGCCGCCGGGCATGCGGTCGCCGTGCACGCGCAGCACGATCAGGATCGCGATCCCCAGCAGGCCGAAGACGGCAACGCGCGGGGCGAGCAGCGCCCCGAGGGTCACGAGCACGTAGAAGCCGAGGCTCGGCGTCGCCACCCGGCGGAACGCCGCGATCTCCTCGGGTGTCACGTCCGGGTCGATCAGGTCCGGCCGCCGGGCCGCCGACTCCCACAGCAGCGCGTAGAGCACCGAGATCGCCAGCAGGTTGAGCCCGTAGGCTGATCACCGCCGCCCGCTCGGCCCGTGTGTCGTGGATCGCCTCCGCCATCAGCTTCGTCGGGAAGGGCAGGAAGGTGATCGCCATCAGCAGCAGCAGGTTGCAGGCGCATGATCCGGGCGTCGGCGTAGCGCAGCCGGCTGAAGACGCCGTGGTGCAGCAGCCAGAACGCGCCGATCGTCAGGAAGCTCGTCGCGAACGCAAGGTAGGACGGCCACTGGTTCGCGATCCCGCGCCAGAGGTTCTCGAAGTCCGACGGCGGCACGTGGATCTCGAGCACCAGCAGGGTGATGGCGATTGCGATCACGCCGTCGCTGAAGGCCTCGACGCGTCCGGTGGCCCAGCGATCACGCATGCCCTACGGGTTCGGCGGTCGGCCGGGTGATCCTCGGCGGCCGACCACCTGATCGGGCAGACTCTGACGTCGTGCCCGCCACCGTGATCGTGGGGGCGCAGTGGGGCGACGAGGGGAAGGGCAAGATCGTCGACCTGCTCGCCCGTGACTCCGACGTCGTCTGCCGCTACCAGGGCGGCCCGAACGCCGGACATACGATCGTGGTCGACGGCGAGACCTACAAGTTCCGGCACATGCCCTCGGGGATCCTCTGGGGCAAGGAGTGCGTGCTCGGCGCCGGCTGCGTCATCGACCCGGACGTCTTCATCGAGGAGCTCGACGACGCCGAGGCGCGCGGGCTCTCCACCGCGCGCGTGCGCGTCTCCGGCAACGCGCACGTGATCATGCCGTGGCACGTCGCCATCGACGGTGCGAGCGAGCACCGGCTGGGTCGCCTGCAGATCGGCACGACCCGCCGCGGCATCGGCCCGGCGTACGCCGACAAGGCGTCCCGGCTCGGCATCCGCGTCCAGGACCTGTTCGACGCCAAGATCCTGCGCCAGAAGATCGAGGTCGCGCTCGCCGAGAAGAACCTCTGGCTCGAGCGCATCTACGGCGCCGAGCCGCTCGACCTCGACGACGTCGCCGGGCGCGCGGAGCGCTGGGCGCCGCGGCTGCGCGCGCACATCGCCGACACGTCGCTGCTCGTCCACGAGGCGCTCCGCGACGGGCAGGCCGTGCTCTTCGAGGGCGCGCAGGGCACGCTGCTCGATCTCGACCACGGGACGTACCCGTTCGTGACCTCATCCAGCCCGGTCGCGGCCGCCGCCGCCACAGGCATCGGCATCGGGCCGAACCGGATCGACGAGGTCGTCGGCGTCGCGAAGGCCTACGTGACGCGCGTCGGCGAGGGGCCGTTCCCGACCGAGATCGAGGGCCCGGACCAGGAGCGCGTGCGCGACCTCGGCGGCGAGTACGGCACAGTCACCGGCCGCACGCGGCGCTGCGGATGGCTCGACCTCGTCGGGCTCCGCTACGCCGCCCGGCTGAACGGCTTCACCTCACTGGCGCTGACGAAGCTCGACGTGCTGTCGGCCTTCGACCGCATCCCGGTGTGCACGCGCTACCGGCTGCCCGACGGGAGCGAGACGCGCGAATTCCCTGCGCACCAGAGCGACTTCCACCACGCGGAGCCGGTCTACGAGGTCGTGGACGGACTGGCGCTCCGAGCTCGGCGACGTCGGCGCGGCCGCCGAGCTGCCGGACGCGGCCCGCCGCTACGTGGACTTCGTCGAGCGCGAGCTCGAGGTGCCTGTCACCTGGATCGGCACCGGGCGTGAGCGCGAGCAGGCGCTCGCCCGCTAGCTAGAAGTCTCGGGCGTCGGTATTCGAGAGGAAGTCGTGCAGGGCGACGAGCCCGTTCAGCGCTGCCGCGACGTCACCCGGGTCGACGTCGTCGCCTCGGTCGACCTGGTCGGCGATCTCCCGGGAGGCCCGGAACTCCGCGACCACCTCGCGCTCCTCGCCCTCGCGGGCCACCGGATCGGTGAGGTCGTAGCCGGCCTCCTCGAGCGCCTGCTCCATGAGGTCGGTGAGCTCGGGGAGCGTCTCCTCGGGCGACGTGCGCATGTCGTCCTCGAGCTGCGCCCACTGGCTCTCCCACTCGTGACGGTCAAGGCCTGGCTCGAACTGCACGGCGACATCATGAACGATCGCGACGAGGCCCAAACATCGTGCCGCCTGAGTACAGTGCCGGGCCGTGAGGGTGCTGCTCGTCGGCAGCGGGGGTCGCGAGCACGCGCTCGCCTGGAAGCTGGCGCAGAGCCCGCTGCTGAGCGGGCTGCACGCGGCGCCGGGGAACCCCGGGATCGCCGGGCTGGCGACCTGCCACGACGAGGGCGTTCCGGCGCTCGCGCGCCGGCTCGCGCCCGACCTGGTCGTCGTCGGGCCGGAGGCGCCGCTCGTCGCGGGCTCGCCGACGACCTGCGCGCCGCCGGGCATCGCCGTCTTCGGCCCAGGGCGCGCGGCGGCGCAGATCGAGGGCTCGAAGCGTTTCGCCAAGGAGGTCATGGACGCCGCAGGCGTGCCCTGCGCCAAGCTGGTCGACGAGCCACGCGCGCCCGCGGTGGTGAAGGAGGATGGCCTCGCAGCGGGCAAGGGCGTGCAGGTCTGCATGACCGACGAGGAGCTGCGCGACGCGCTCGCCGCAGCCGGCCCGGACGCGTTCGTGGAGGAGCTGCTCGAGGGCGAGGAGCTGTCCGTCTTCGCGCTCGTGGCCGGCGAGCAGGTGCTGCCGCTCGCCTCGGCGCGGGACTACAAGCGGATCGGCGACGGCGACACCGGCCCGAACACGGGCGGCATGGGCGCCTTCTCGCCGGTGCCGGGCGTGCCGGATCTCGACGAGCTGGTCGACGCCGTCCACCGTCCGGTGGCGGCCGAGCTCGCCCGCCGCGGCGCGCCCTTCACGGGGCTGCTCTACGCGGGGCTGATGCTGACGCCCGAGGGGCCGCGCGTCCTCGAGTTCAACTGCCGCTTCGGCGACCCCGAGACGCAGGCCGTGCTGCCCCGGCTCGACGGCGACCTGCTCGCCGCCCTGGCCGCGACCGCGCACGGCGAGCTGGCCGGCACGAGCCTCCGCGCCTCCGACGACGCGGCGGTGACCGTCGTCCTCGCCGGCCGCGACTACCCGGCGAGCGGCGACAGCGGCACGCCGATCGACGGCGTCGCCGACGCCGACGCGCTCGTCTTCCAGGCGGGAACGGCCGAGCGCGACGGCCGGCTCGTCACGGCGGGCGGCCGCATCCTCGCCGTCACGGGCGTCGGCCCGACCATCGAGGCCGCCCGCGACGAGGCCTACAACGCGGCCGGCCGGATCCACTTCGAGGGCTGCCGCTTCCGCCGCGACATCGCCGCACCGGTGCACGCCGTTGCCTGAGCCGCTGGTCGGGATCCTCGTCGGCTCCGAGTCCGACCGCGCCGCGATGGAGGCGGCGACGAAGGAGCTGGACGAGCGCGGCATCCCGTGGGAGCTCAACGTGCTGTCCGCGCACCGCAACCCGCGCGAGGTCGGCGAGTACGCGACCACGGCGGTCGACCGCGGCATCCGCGTGCTGATCGCCGGGGCCGGCCTCGCCGCGGCGCTGCCCGGGGTGGTGGCCGCGCACACGGAGCTACCCGTGATCGGCGTGCCGCTCCGTTCCTCGAAATCGGTGCTGGACGGGCTCGACGCGATGCTCGCCATCGCCCAGATGCCGCCGGGCGTCCCCGTCGCCTGCGTGGGCGTCGACAATTCGAAGAACGCGGCCGTGCTCGCCGCGAGAATCCTCCGTCTACTGGACTAGACAAGGAGGGTGTCTGTCTAGTACCCTAGACGGCATGATGACACTCGATGACCAGCTTCTAAGCGAAGCCAAGACCGTCCGCGAGCGCCTGCTCGACCTGCAGCACGAGGTCGACCGCGCCCGCGTCGACTACCAGCACGTGATCCGCCGCCTGCATGCGCAGGGCGGGTCGATGCGCGAGATCGCCGAGGAGCTCGGCCTCTCGCACCAGCGCGTCCACCAGATCGTGGACGCAGGGCCCGAGGACGCACGCGGGCCGAAGGACGTCATGTTCTACCGTCGCGGCCGCCGGCCGTTCGGGCGGCTGACCCGCTACGCGCGGGCAGCCGTCGAGGACGCGCACGCCGAGTCCGAGGCGCTCGGGCACGGCTACATCGGCACCGAGCACCTCCTGCTCGGGCTGCTCAAGACCGAGGGCGGCGGAGCGTCCGCGGCGCTCGAGTCGCTCGGCATCCGCTATGACGACATCCGCGGCAAGATCGAGGCGACTGAAGTGACGCCGACCCGCCGGCGTGGCGTCCCGATGACGGCGAAGGCGAAGAAGGCGTTCCACCTCGCCGTCGACGCGGCCAAGGACCGCCACGCTCGCTGGGTCGGCACGGAGGACCTGCTCGTCGGCCTGGCCGGCGTCGAGGACGGCCTCGCGGCCGAGCTCCTCACCGCGGCCGGCGCCGACGAGGCGAAGGTCCGCGAGGCGGTCGCGAAGGTGCTCGGCCGCTAGTGGAGGACCGGCTCGCGTCGCTGCTCGACGCGCGCCTGATCGCCACGCTCGCAACCACGGAACCGGACGGCTCGGCATACCTGTCGGCCGTCTGGTTCTCCGCGAAAAGTCCGGCTCGCTCCGCTTCGCCATGATGACTTTTCGCGGGAAGGGAGAGATCAGACGCGCCTTCGCGCGGCGTGACTGCGGCGGGGCAAGCCCGCCTCCGTCGGACAAGTGCAGCGAACAGAGGGCAGACTCGCGTCGTGCATGACCGCCTTGGTTGGCTCCTCGACGCGCGCCTGATCGCCACGCTCGCAACCACGGAACCAGACGGCTCGACATACCTGTCGGCCGTCTGGTTCCTGCGCGAGGGCGACGAGATCCTCGTCGCGACCGGCGGCCGAACCCGCAAGGCACGCAACGCCGCCGAGCGCCCGCGCGCCAGCCTGCTGGTCGACGCCCGTGGCCCCGGTGCTCTACGCGGGGCCGCCGCCACCGGAACGGTGCGGGTCGTCCGCGGCCCCGAGGCGCTCGCAGTGAACGAGCGCGTCTGGGCGAAGTACCTCTCCCCTGCCGGGCTGACTCACCCGGATGTCGGCGAGGCGATCCGCGGGCACGACGACGTCACGATCGTGTTCACGCCCGAGGCGTGGCGCACCTGGGGCACCGACGAGGACTTCGGCGGCGCGCTGGAACAGCCCGGGATCACCTACCCGCTCGACGCCTAGTAGCGGCGGAGCCGGGCTTGCCCCGGCGCAGCCACGCCGCGCGAAGTCGCGTCTATCTTCGTCCCTGAAAAATCGTCATGGCAGCGCGCAGCGCGCCGGATTTTTCAGGGTAACCAGCGCCAGTCGCGCACGTCCTCCATGTCGTCTCCGACCTCGCGCGTGTAGGCGCGGGCGCGCAAGCGCCGGTCGACCATCTCCTGGCGCAGGTGCGCCGCCCGCACGCCGAGCGACGGGACGCGGTCGATGACGTCCATGACGAGGTGGAAGCGGTCCATGTCGTTCAGCATGACCATGTCGAACGGCGTGGTCGTCGTCCCCTCCTCCTTGTAGCCGCGCACGTGGATGTTCCCGTGGTTCGTCCGGCGGTAGGTCAGCCGGTGGATGAGCGTCGGGTAGCCGTGGTAGGCGAAGATCACCGGCCGGTCGGCCGTGAAGAGCGCGTCGAACTCACGGTCCGAGAGCCCGTGCGGGTGCTCGGAGTCCGGCTGCAGGCGCATCAGGTCGACGACGTTGACCGTCCGCACCTTGAGGTCGGGCAGGTGCTGCCGTAGCAGCGCGACCGCCGCCAGCGTCTCGAGCGTCGGGATGTCGCCGGCGCACGCCATGACGACGTCCGGGTCGCCGCCCTCGTCGTTCGAGGCCCAGTCCCAGATGCCGATCCCGCGCGTGCAGTGGACGACCGCCTCGTCCATCGACAGGTAGTCGAGCGACGGCTGCTTGCCCGCCACGATCACGTTCACGTAGTGGCGCGAGCGCAGGCAGTGATCGGCGACCGAGAGCAGGCAGTTCGCGTCCGGCGGCAGGTACACGCGGATGACCTCCGCCTTCTTGTTCACCACGTGGTCGATGAACCCCGGGTCCTGGTGCGTGAACCCGTTGTGGTCCTGACGCCAGACGTGCGAGCTGAGCAGGTAGTTGAGCGACGCGATCGGCCGCCGCCACGGGATCCCCCTCGTCACCTTCAGCCACTTCGCGTGCTGGTTGAACATCGAGTCGACGATGTGGATGAAGGCCTCGTAGCAGTCGAAGAGTCCGTGCCGGCCGGTCAGCAGGTAGCCCTCGAGCCAGCCCTGGCACGTGTGCTCGGAGAGGATCTCCATCACCCGCCCGTCGCGCGAGAGGTGCTCGTCGACCGGCAAGGTCTTCGCCTCCCAGGTCTTGTCCGTCGCCTCGTACACCGCGTCGAGCCTGTTCGAGGCCGTTTCGTCCGGGCCGAAGAGCCGGAAGGTCTCCCCGTTCCGCGCGATCACGTCGCGCAGGAACGACCCCAGGACGCGCGTCGCCTCGCTCGTGGTCGAGCCGGGCGCGTCCACGTCGACGGCGTAGTGGCGGAAGTCGGGCAGCACGAGGTCGCGCAGGACGGAGCCGCCGTTCGTGACAGGGTTCGCGCTCATGCGCCGCTCGCCGCGCGGCGGGAGCGCCCGCAGCTCCGGCAGGAGCGTCCCGTGCTCGTCGAAGAGCTCCTCGGGCCGGTAGCTCCGCATCCACTCCTCGAGCAGCCGCAGGTGGCCGGCGTTCGTGCGGACGTCGGTCATCGGCACCTGGTGCGAGCGCCAGGTGCCCTCGACCTGGACACCGTCGACCTCGTGCGGGCAGGTCCAGCCCTTCGGCGTGCGCATGACGATCATCGGCCAGCGCGGCCGCGCATCGTCGCCGTCGTCGCGCGCGCGCCGCTGGATCGCGGCGATCTCGTCGAGCGCCTCGTCGAGCGCGGACGCGAACAGCTGGTGCACCGCTTCCGGCTCGTCCCCCTCGACCACGAGCGGCCGCCAGCCGTAGCCCTCCAGCAGCGCGATCAGCTCCTCCTCGGGGATGCGCGCGAGCACGGTCGGGTTGGCGATCTTCCAGCCGTTCAGGTGCAGCACCGGCAGCACGGCGCCGTCGCGGCGCGGGTTCAGGAACTTGTTGCCGTGCCAGCTCGTGGCGAGCGGGCCGGTCTCGGCCTCACCGTCGCCGACGACGCAGCAGACCACGAGGTCGGGATCGTCGAACGCGGCGCCGAAGGCATGCGTCAGCGAGTAGCCGAGCTCGCCGCCCTCGTGAATCGAGCCCGGCGTCTCGGGGGCGACATGGCTGGGGATCCCGCCCGGGAACGAGAACTGCCGGAAGAGCTCGCGCATGCCCGCCTCGTCCTCGGTCACGTGCGGGTAGACCTCGGTGTATGTGCCCTCGAGGTACGCGTTGGCGACCAGGCCGGGGCCGCCGTGGCCGGGGCCCGTGACGTAGATCGCGTTCAGGTCGCGCTGCACGATCGCGCGGTTCATGTGCGCGTAGATCAGGTTCAGGCCGGGCGTCGTCCCGAAGTGGCCGAGCAGCCGCGGCTTGATCTGCTCGGGGGCCAGCGACTCCCGCAGCAGCGGGTTCGTGAGCAGGTAGATCTGCCCCACGGAGAGGTAGTTCGCGGCCCGCCAGTAGGCGTCGATCACGCGGAGCTCCTCGGCGGTGAGCGGTGCGGTCTGGGCGAGCGTGGTCATACGTCCTCCCTCGGCGACTGACGGCGTGCTGAGACGATAGGCGAGATGGACGAGCCGAAGTGGTGGACGTTCCGGCCGGTTCGCAGCCTGAAACCGGCCACGTACCGCTGCCCGTTCTGCAACCGGCGGCTGCACGCGACGAGCGACCACCTGCTCATCGCCCCTGAGGGTGACACCGGGCGGCGGCGACACGCGCACGTCGAGTGCGTCAAGGCCCAGCGCGACGCCGGCCGCTTCCCGCTGTACGACGACTGGCGCGCGACCCAGCCCCGCAAAGGGCTGCTCGCGCGGCTCACGCCTTGGCGATCCTGACCGTCAACGCCGGCTCGACGAGCCTCAAGCTGCACGTCGTCCAGGGCGACACGAGCACGCCGGTCGAGGCGATCGCCGACGCGCGCGGCGTCACCGCTGTCGGCCACCGCGTCGTGCATGGCGGCACGCGCTTCGTCGAGCCCGTCCTCGTCGACGCGGAGGTCGAGGCGGCGATCGAGGAGCTCCGCGCGATCGCGCCGCTGCACAACGAGCCGGCGCTGCGCGGCCTGCGCGAGGCACGCGCGGCGTTCCCCGACCTGCCGCAGGTCGCCGCCTTCGACACGGCCTTTCACGCGACCATCCCGGAGCGGGCGCGGACGTACGCGATCCCGCCGGCGTGGGGCATCCGCCGCTTCGGCTTCCACGGGCTGAACGTCGAGTGGGTCGCGGGCCAGGTCCGGGTGCACCGGCTCGTCGTCTGCCACCTCGGCGGCGGCTGCTCCGTGACGGCCGTTCTCGACGGGCGTTCCCTCGACACGACGATGGGGTTCACGCCGCTCGAGGGCGTGCCGATGCGAACGCGCTCGGGGAGCGTCGACCCCGGCGCGCTCCTGCACCTGCTCCGCGGCGGAATGACCGTCGACGAGCTCGACCAGGCGCTCGAGCGCGAATCGGGCACGGAGGCGCTCGGCGGGCTCGACGACCCGCTGGCGTTCGCCGTCTTCACCTACCGCGTCGCGACCGCCGTAGCCGCGATGCTTCCGGCGCTCGGCGGGCTCGACGCGCTCGCCTTCACAGCCGGCGTCGGCGAGAACCGCGCCGACGTGCGGGAGGCAGTGGCCAGGGCGCTCACGTTCGCGGGGTCGTTCAGCGTCGAGGTCGTGCCGGCGCGCGAGGAGCTCACGATCGCGCGGGCAGTGCGATCGCTCGGCTACGACTGAGCCGCTCGACGAGCTCCGGGAGCGCGCCCGGCTCGCCGACGGAGACGATGTGCACCGTCCGCCCGTCGCGTAGCCCCAGCACGAGCGTCGGGCGGCCGGAGAGCCGCTCGTCCGACTGCCGCGTGATGCGAAGCTCGTCGAGGTCGACGTAGGGCAGCTCGACGCTTTCGCCGCCCTCGAGCCGGAGCGCCGACGGCCCGAGATCGAGCCGGCCGGCGTGCGACCGCCCGTCGCCGTTCTGCCATGCCACTGCGTACGACCGTTCCATGGGCGAAGGGTGATGGAGGCCGCCGAGGGCGGCATCCGTAGGGCTTCCGGCGCTCGCTGCGGGTTATCCGCGTCGCGCGACGCCAGCGCGGCGCGCGGCATCCGCGACGGCGGCGGCCACTGCCGGCGCGACGTCGCGGTTGAAGACGCTCGGGATCACGTAGTCGGGGCCGAGCTCTTCCGGCTTGACGATCCCGGCGATCGCGTGCGCGGCCGCCAGCTCCATCTCGGACGTGATCGCGGAGGCGCGCACGTCCAGCGCGCCACGGAAGATGCCGGGGAAGGCCAGCACGTTGTTGATCTGGTTCGGATAGTCGGAGCGGCCGGTCGCGATGACCGCTGCCGCGTCCTCGATCTCCTCCGGTTGCACCTCGGGCGTCGGGTTCGCCATGGCGAAGACGATCGCGCCGTCGGCCATCGTGCGGACCCCGTCCGCGGTGATCGCGCCCGGGCCGGAAAGGCCGAGGAACACGTCGGCCCCGGCCAGCGCCTCGTCCGCCGAGCCGCGGAAGCCGCGCGGGTTCGTCCACTCGGCGAAGGCGGCCTTCTCCGGTGTCGCGGCTTCGCCGCGGGCGATCGCGCCGTGCCGGTCGCACCCGACGATGTCGCGCACACCCGCGTCGACGAGCATCTGCGCCACGGCGACGCCGGCCGCGCCCACGCCGGTCATGACGACGCGCACGTCGCCGATCGGCTTGCCGACGACCTTCAGCGCGTTCAGCAGCGCTGCCAGGACGACGATCGCCGTGCCGTGCTGGTCGTCGTGGAAGACCGGGATGTCGAGGGTCTCGCGCAGGCGCCGCTCGATCTCGAAGCAGCGCGGCGCGGAGATGTCCTCGAGGTTGATGCCGCCGAACACCGGCGCGATCGCCTGCACGACACGGACGATCTCGTCCGCGTCCTTCGTCGCCAGGCAGATCGGAAACGCGTCGACCCCGCCGAACTCCTTGAAGAGGAGCGCCTTGCCCTCCATCACCGGCAGCGCGGCCTCCGGGCCGATGTCGCCGAGCCCGAGCACGGCGGTGCCGTCGCTCACGACGGCGACCGTGTTCGCCTTGATGGTCAGGTTCCAGACGCTCGCCGGGTCCTTGGCGATCGCCGACGAGACCCGGCCGACGCCTGGCGTGTAGGCCATCGAGAGGTCGTCGCGGGTCTTCAGCGGCACGCGCGAGACGACCTCGATCTTGCCGCCGAGGTGCATGAGGAACGTGCGGTCGGAGACGTGCTCGACCTCGATGCCCTCGACCGCGTGCACGGCCGCGACGATGCGGTCGAGGTGGTCCTGGTCGGCGGCCAGCACGGTGACGTCGCGCACCTTGTGGTGGCGCTCGACGCGGACGAGGTCGATGGCGCCGAGCGAGCCGGCCGCGTCGGCGATCGCCGTCGCCAGGCGCGCGAAGCTCCCGGGCGAGTCGTCGAGGCGCACGCGCAGCGTGGCGCTGAACTGCGCCGAGGGGGTGAGTGCGCGCGACGTGGTCGAGCTCAGAACAGTCCTACCGTCCGGCCGTTCGCGTCGATGTCGATCGCGAGAGCGGCCGGGCTCTTGCCGAGGCCGGGCATGGTCATCGTGTCTCCGCAGAGTGCCACGATCCAGCCGGCCCCGGTGTAGGGACGGAGATCGGCGATCGGGAGTGCGTACCCCTTCGGCGAGGCTCCGAGCCCCGGGTCGTGCGAGAGCGACAGCGGCGTCTTGGCGAGGCAGACCGGCAGTCCGGCGAGGCCGTCGCGGGTGAGCTGCTCGGCGGCCGCCTGCGCGCGCGGCGAGAAGACAACGGCGCCGGCGCCGTAGACCCGGGTCCCGACCGCCTCGATCTTCTGGCGCAGCGAGTCCTCCGGTGTGTACAGCGGGGTGAGCCGCGGACCTGCCTGGGCAGCCTCGAAGACCGCCTCGGCGAGCGCCGCGGCTCCCTGTCCGCCCCGCTCGAAACCGTCGCTCACCTCGGCGGCGAGCGCCCCCGCGTCGAGGGCGAGCCTGCGCACGGTTGCGACGTCGGTCCGCGTGTCGCCCGGGAACTTGTTGACGGCCACGACGGCCTCGAGACCGAACTGCCGGATCGTGTCGAGGTGGCGGCGGAGGTTCTCCGCGCCGGCCTCGAGATCGCCGCCGCCATGGTCGCGGAGAGCGCGGATCGTGGCAACGAGAACCACGGCCGATGGACGGAGGCCCCCGAGCGGCGCCACGATATGCGCGAACTTCTCGAAGCCCATGTCGGCTCCGAACCCGCTCTCGGTGACGACGAAGTCCGCGAGCTTCAGTGCGAGCCGGTCGGCGACCAGCGAGTTGTTGCCGTGCGCGATGTTCGCGAACGGGCCGCAGTGCACGAATACGGGCTGGCCCTCGAGCGTCTGGATCAGGTTCGGCTTGATCGCGTCCTTGAGCAGCACGGCCATCGACCCCGCTGCGCCGAGCTGCTCCGCGGTGACGCGCTCGCCGCCGTAGGTGTGCGCGACAGTGATCTCGCCGAGGCGGCGGCGCAGGTCGGGCAGGTCGCGGGCGACCGCGAGCAGCGCCATGACCTCGGAGGCGGCCGTGATGTCGAAGCCGGTCTCGCGCGGGTAGCCGTTGGCCCGGCCGCCGAGCGCGACGACGACGTCGCGCAGCGCGCGGTCGTTCGTGTCGAGGCAGCGGCGGAACGTGATGCTGAACGGGTCGATCCCGAGCACGTTGCCGTGCAGCAGGTGCGCGTCGAGCAACGCGGCGAGGAGGTTGTTGGCGGCCGTGACGGCGTGCAGGTCCCCGGTGAAGTGGAGGTTCAGGTCCTCCATCGGCACGACCTGCGCCCGGCCGGCTCCTGCGCCTCCGCCCTTGATGCCGAAGACGGGCCCCATGGAGGGCTCGCGCAGGCAGAGCGCGGCGCGCTCGCCGAGTAGTCCGAGCGCCTCGGTCAGCGCGATCGCGGTAGTGGTCTTCCCCTCGCCGGCCTTCGTCGGCGTGATCGCGGTGACGCAGATGAGCGCGCCATCGGCGGTGCCGGCGCGGCGCTCGATCGCGTCGAGGCCGACCTTGGCCTTGTAGCGGCCGTACAGCTCGATCTCGTCGTCGTCGAGGCCGAGCTCCGCGGCGACCTCCGTGATGGGGCGCGGCTCGGCCTCCTGCGCGATGTGCAGGCTCGTCTCGTGGGTGTCGATCGTCATTGTCATGTGCGCAGCGTCGGCGACGCACCGCGCAGGGGCATCCGCGCCCCGGCTGATCGGTCTGCGGGGAAGTGCGTAAACGATCGGCGGGCCCAGCACGATGGGCGCGCCGCGGCCGCGCGCGATGCTGAAGCCGTCGTCCGAAAGGAGCGGCCACATGACTGTTGCGCCGACCCCACTTCCCCGCCGCCCGGAGACGCACAGACCGCCGGCCGGCATCCTCGTCACCGTTCTCGCCTTCCTCGCGATCGCCGTGCTGATCTCCGTCGTCGCGCACGCCCACACCTTTGGCTCGAGCGCGTCCCCGACCGTGCAGGGCTCAGGCACTGCGGCGGTAGAGACGCGGGCGCTACCGCCGTTCACGGGCATCACAATGGGCGGCGACTGCAACGTCGCCGTCCGCATCGGGACGCCTCAGCGCGTCGCCGTCAGCGCCGACGACAACTTGCTCCGCACGGTGAAGACCGCGGTGCACAGCGGCACCCTGAGCATCACGACCCCCGGCAGCTTCTCCGCCGTCAGCCCGATGCAGGTCGCCATCACCGTCCCCTACGTGGACACGCTACGGCTGTCGGGCACCGGCGCCATGCTCGCGAACGGCTCGACGCCGACGCTCTATGCGACGCTCGACGGCACAGGCGCGTTGCGCCTCTCCGGCCTGGTCGCCCGCGACGTGCACGCCACGCTTTCCGGCACGGGTGCGATCGCGGTGACTGCGACGCGAAGCCTCCACGCCGCGATTCCCGGCACTGGCCAGATCACGTACACCGGGTTCCCCGAGCAGGTGACGCAGAGCATCACCGGCACCGGAGCCGTCGTCATGGGGCCGAGCTGAGATGTCCGTGACCGCCACCGCACCTCGCGGGCTCTCGCTGCCGACCGCCGTCCACGAGCTCGCCTGGTTCGCGCTGGGGTCGCTCGTCGCCTTCCTCGTGCCGTACCTCGGCGTCTCGGTGCTCGAGCTGCAACACGACGTCTACTACCTCCTCTACTTCGGCGTGACCCTGGGCATGCTCGGCGCCTGGGCGGCCGTCGAGCACGTCGACGTCGTGGGCGCGTTCACACGACAGTGGCACCTGAGTGTGGGGATCGGGGTTGCCGTCGCCGCGTTCGTCGTCGCCAACGTCATGAGCACGGACGCCACAGCCCGCCCCACCGGCGGGTACCTCGCCTTCGAGCTGCTCTGGCGCGGAGCCGGCTACGGCGTTGTCGATGCACTGCTGCTGACCGCGTTCCCGTGCCTGATCGCCTATCGCATCCTCCGAGGGCGCATCGCCGGCTTCGGTGGACGACTGCGGTACACCGCGCTCGCGTTGCCGCTCGTGCTGCTGATCACGGCGACGTACCACCTCGGGTATCCCCAGTACCGCGCTGACGGCGTCAAGCAGCCGGAGATCGGCAACACGCTCATCTCGATCCCGGCGTTCGCCACTGCGAACCCGGCCGGCTCGCTCGTCGCCCACGTGTCGATGCACGTGGCCGCCGTGCTGCATAGCTACGAGACGCCGACGTTCCTGCCGCCCGAGTCCTCCGCCACGAGCGCGAGCGGCGGGATGAACCGGTCGTCCGTCAGCACGAGGAACGTGATCGCGAGCGCGGCGCCGATCACCGAGAGCACGATGACGCCGAAACCCGGCGCGGAGAGTGAGAAGAAGTGGCGTGTCGGCGGGAACGCCAGCACGAAGAAGTAGAGCGCGCCGAGGGCCGCGACCATCACGGAGACCGCCGCCCCACGCCGCAGCCCGGACGCCTCGAGCGCCAGGATCAGGTAGAGCCCGACGATGACGAGCACCGTCGTCGCGACGGTCTGCGAGCTCGTCAGGCTCATGTTGGCCACGTTCAGCGCGAAGAGGTAGCTCGCCAGCACGCCGAGGCCGGCGGCCGTCCCGGCGGGCACGGAGAACCGCGCGACGTCGCGCAGGAAGCCCTCGGTCTGGAAGCCGCCGCCACTCGGCGCGAGGGCCAGGAAGAACGCCGGGATGCCGATCGTGATCGCGGCAGCGATCGTCAGGTGCCGCGGCAGCAGCGGGTACGCGATCGGGGTCAGCCCGATCGAGAGGATGAGCACCACGGCGAAGACCGACTTGGTGACGAAGAGCTTTGCGACGCGCTGCAGGTTGCGGAAGACCCGCCGCCCCTCGGCGACCATCGGCGGCACGGCCGCGAAGGTGCCCTTGACCAGCACGACGTCGGCCACGCTGCGCGCCATCTGGGCACCGCTGCCCTGGGCGATCGCGAGGCGGGCCGCCTTCAGCGCCGGCACGTCGTTGACCCCGTCGCCGACCATGGCCACGTAGCGCCCCGAGTCGCGCAGCGCCTCGACGACACGCCGCTTGCCCTCGGGCGAGATGCGGCCGACGACCGAGGCAGCGAGTGCGGCCTCGCGCAGCGCGGCCGGGTCGTCCGGGAGCGCCTCCCCGTCGATCGGCTCTCCGCCGACCGGGATGCCGGCGTCCGCGGCGATCGCCGCCACCGTGGCGGGGCGATCGCCGGAGAGGACCTTCAGCTCGACGCCCTGCTCCAGGAAGAAGCGGACGGTCTCGGCCGCGTCGTCGCGCAGGCGCTCGGCCAGCAGGACGAGCCCGTGCAGGCCGAGCCCGGGCGGCGGCCCCTCGTCGGGGTCGCGGCCGTCGAGTGGCGCGGCCGTCGACGCGAGCGCGAGCACGCGCCGGCCACGGCCCGCCTCCTCCGCGGCGCGCGCGTCGAGGGCACCGAGCGGGAAGCGCTCCGGCGCGCCGAGCACCCACGTGGTGTCGCCGAGCCGCGCGCCGCTCCAGCGGTAGCGCGACGAGAACGGGACGGTCTCGCTCGCGTGCTCGGCAGGCGCCTCGTACGCGTCCGCGACCGCGTCGAGGGTCGCGTTGCGGGTCGGGAACGCCGCGGCGAACCGGCCGAGTGCGCGTTCCAGGCCGTCGGCATCGCCGTTCGCGGGAACGGCCTCGACGACGCGCAGGTTCGGCTCGGTCAGCGTGCCCGTCTTGTCCATGCACACGACGTCCACGGACGCCAGGGACTCGACGGCGTTGAGCTGCTGCGCCAGCGCTCCGCGGCGCGCGACGGCCAGGGCGGCGACGGCGAAGGTCACGCTGGTCAGCAGGATCAGGCCCTCGGGGATGAGCGTGACGCCGGCGGCCACCGCCGTCGACACCGCCTGGCTCGTCGGCGTGTTCCGCTCCCAGAGCGCATAGCCGAGGATGATCGCCAGCGGGATCAGGATCGCCACGAGGATGAAGAGCAGCCGGTCAAACGAGCGCTCGAGCGGCGAGCGCGGGTGGCGGAACTCGCGCGCCTCCCCCGCCACGCGCTCGGCGTAGCTCTGCGCGCCGACCGCGGTCACGACGTACGCGCCTTCGCCCTCGACCGCGAACGAGCCCGAGCGCACCTGCTCACCCGTCCCGCGTGCCAGCGGGTCGGCCTCGCCGGTGAGGATCGACTCGTCGAGCCGAAGGCCGCTCGCCTGGGCGAGCGTGCCATCGGCGACCAGCTGGTCGCCGGCCCGGACGCGGACGACATCGTCGACGACCACGTCCTCGACCGGGAGCTCGCGCACCTCGCCGTCGCGGAGGACGCGCGCGGTCGGCGTCACCAGCGCGGCGAGGTGGTCGAGCGCGTTCTTGGCACGGATCTCCTGGGCGATACCGATGGCAGAGTTCGCGACGAGGATGAGCAGGAACAGCGCGTCCTGCCACGCGCCGAAGACCAGGGTGATGACGCCGAAGACGAGCAGGACGAGGTTGAAGACCGTGAAGACGTTCGCCCGCACGATGCTCCCGTAGGAGCGGCTCGACGCCTGCGGCACGTGCGGCCCGCGCGCCTTGAGGCGCTTCGCCGCCTCCGCCTGCGTCAGCCCGGTTGCCTCCATGCGGCGAGGCTACGCAAGCCGTGCATCCCCGGCGAGCTGTGCCCGCGCCGTTCCATGGACAGTCGCTGGAACGAAGTGCCCACACCGCCGTGGGCGGCACAGCGCGCCTCAGCGGCCGGCGGTTGAGAAACCGTCACGGCTCCTCCGTGGACAGTCCTTGCAACTGAACTGTCAAACCGTGTGTACTCCGTACTGGCTACGGAGCAGCCCTGCGGTACAAACCGATGCAGTCCGCGACACGAATTGCCGATAGTGGAACCGATGGAGCCACACGCCACCCTCGCCGCCAGCCTCGCCCTCCTGCTGATGCTCTCGGCGGGCATGTTCAAGCGGCAGATCCGCTGGAAGCCGCCGCGGCCGCGCCGCGTGCGGGCGCGCTGGTTCCGCTGACGGGTTCTCGAGCCCCGTCCCGACGTCTATTCGTAGTCGAGCTCGATCAGGCAGACCCCGGGCTCGGCGAATGGCCGCAGCGCGTGGACGCGAACCGGCGCGCGTAGCTCTTCGAGGGCGCCGCGGAGCATGCCCAGGTGCAGCGAGCAGATCACCGCTCCGTGGCTCTCGGCCAGGTCCTTGAACGGGCACCGGCACATGCGCACGCCCGCGCCGTCCGTCTCCGGCGCGAAGCCCTGCTGGTCGAGCAGCCGGACGATCTCCGCGGTGGCCGCCTTCGCGTCGATGCGCTCGTCGGGCGCGCGCCGCTCCACGAGATAGCGGCCCCACCCGTGCCCGGCGCGTTCGGCGACGGCGTCGCGGCCCGGGACGTCGTCGAGTGCGGACGCGAGCATGCGCGCGAGGAAGCGGTAGTCCTCGCCGTCCCCGCCGGCGCCCTCCGCGGTCGCCGCGTACAGGACCCGGGGCCGGCCCGGCTCGCTGCGCGCCTCGAGCGTGCTCTCTGCCAGGCCTGCCTCGGCGAGGACGCCGAGGTGGAAGCGCACCGTGTTGGCGTGCAGGCCGACGCGCCGCGCGAGCTCGGCCGCGTCGACCGGCGCACGCGCGCCCACGAGGGCGTCGAGCACGCGCACGCGGCTCGGGTCGGCGAGGGCGCGGTGGCGGACTGGAATTTCTGATGCCATGTGGAACAAACGATGCGCCGCGGCTCTGGCAGGCGCAATCCGTGAATTCACGTACCGCGGATCCGTCGTCGGAGCGGATGGAGCGCCGTGCACGTTCTTCCAATGTTCGTCGTGAAATCAAAGGAGGACGAACATGGCAAAGGCGATCATCATCCTGCTGGGGTTCGCGGTCGGCGCACTGTCGATCACGGCGGTCGTGATGACGGTGGCCGCCGGCTCGGCGCGCGACGACGCGCGGGTCGCGGCAGCGAAGGTCTCGAGCACGGACGGCATGGCAGGCATGGACATGGGCACCCCGAGCGGCGGCGGGAAGGCCGCGCTCGTCAGCTACGCAGGCACGGCACCGGCAAACGCCGACGAGCTCGCGATGGCGCGCAAGCCCTACCCGGCCGCGCTCCCGCCCGCTCCGGCCGGCCCGGTCGCGAACGTGCACATGACACTGAAGGACGTCACCATCGACATCGCCCCCGGCATCAAGTACGCCGCGTGGGGCTTCGACGCCGGCGCGCCCGGCCCGGTCGTGCACGTGCGCGAGGGTCAGACGGTGCGCATGACGCTGACGAACGGCGGCGCGATCCCGCATTCGATCGACTTTCACGCCGCGCGCATCGCCCCGAACGTGGCCTTCCGCGACGTCGACCCGGGCTCGTCGTTCACGTTCAGCTTCAAGGCCACCGATCCGGGCGCCTTCATGTACCACTGCGGTACCAAGCCCGTGCTGGCGCACATCGCCAACGGCATGCACGGCGCGATCGTCGTCGACCCGACGACGCCGCTGCCGCACGCCGACAACGAGTACGTCCTGGTCGCGAGCGAGTGGTACCTGAACAGCCCCGGCACGAGCGAGCCCGCCGTGTTCTCGATGGACAAGGCCCACGCGATGATGCCCGACTGGATGACCTTCAACGGCTACGCGGGCCAGTACGTCAAGCACCCGCTGACCGCCGACCCCGGCGACGTCACCCGCTTCTACGTCGTCGACGCCGGCCCGAGCCTCGACACCGACTTCCACGTCGTCGGGACGATGTTCGACCGCGCCTGGCCGAACTCGGCCGTCAACGACCCGCCGCAGCACGGCGTGCAGACGGTCACGGTGCCGGCGGGCGGCGGCGGCATCTTCGACGTGAAGATCCCGGACGAGGGGCTCTACCCGTTCGTGAGCCACTCGTTCGCGAGCGTCGACCTCGGCCAGGTCGGGCTGCTAAAGGTCGGCAACCCACCCGGGACGATGTCTCACTAGGTCTGTGGCGCCTCCAGCAGGCCGTGGTCGAGCGCGTAGCGCACGAGCTCGGCGCGGGTGGTGAGTCGAAGCTTCTGCATGATGTGCGCGCGGTGCGTCTCGGCCGTGCGCACCGAGATGAAGAGCATCTTCGCGATCTCCTGGTTCGTGTGGCCCAGGGCCAGGAGCCGCAGCACCTCGCGTTCGCGGTCCGACAGCGGGTCATCCTCCGCGCGCCGCCGCTCCTCCGCGGCGGCGGTGATCATCTTCGCGCCGAGCGCCGGATGGACGTAGCGGCCCCCGGCAGCGACCTCGCGGATCGCCTGCACCAGCTCGGTGTCGGCGGCCTCCTTGAGCACGTAGCCCGACGCACCCGCGTCGAACGCCTCCGTCACGTAGCGCGGGTCGTCCTGCATCGACAGGACGAGCACCTTCGCCTCCGGCGCCTCCTGCAGCACGGCCGGCGTGGCCTCGATGCCGCTTGCCCCGGGCATGACGACGTCCATGAGGATCACGTCGGGCGTGTGCGCGCGCGCCTCGAAGACCGCGGTGCGCATGTCGCCTGCCTCGGCGACGACCTCGAACCCCGCCTCCTCGAGCAGCCGCCGGAGCCCGCTGCGCACGACCGCGTGGTCGTCGACGATCAGCACCCTGGTCACGAGAGAACCGGAACCTCGGCCACGACGGTGGTGCCGGCGTCGTTGGCCTCGATGTCGAGGCGCCCGCCGATCAGCTCCACACGCTCGCGCATGCCGAGCAGGCCGTAACCGCCCTCGCGGGTGCTCCCCGGGTCGAAGCCCCGTCCGTCGTCTTCGATCACGGCGGTCACCGACGCATCTTTGCGTGTGAGCACGATGCTCACGCGGGTTGCGTGGGCGTGCTTCACAACATTCGTGAGCGCTTCCTGCGTGATCCGGTAGAGCGCGGTCTCGGTCTCCGGCGGCAGTCTGGTCCCGCCGAGCGTCTGCTCCAGGTCGACGCGGATGCCCGTCTGCTCGGTGAACGTCGCAACGAGGCGCTCCAGCGCGGGCACGAGCCCGAAGTCGTCGAGCGCCTTCGGCCGCAGCTCGACCGCGAGCCGCCGCACGTCCTGGAGTGTCGCGACCGCGAGCTCCCGCACCTCCGCGAGCCGCTTGCGGCGCTCGTCCTCGTCCGCCTCCTCCACGGCCCGCAGCCCAAGCAGCAGCGACGTGAGCGCCTGGCCGGTCTCGTCGTGGAGCTCGCGGGCGAGCCGGCGACGCTCGAGCTCCTGCGCGTCCATGGCGCGGCGCAGCGTGTCGCGCTCCACTCGCTGTGAGAGGTCGACCGCCATGGACGCGCGGTTCCCGAACGTCTCGACCAGCCGCAGGTCCTCCTCGCTGAACCGCGCGTCCTCACCGGCCTTGTCGTGGACGGCGACCACGCCGATCGCGCGACCCCGGGCGATCAGCGGGACATAGAGGCCGGTCATGGCGTTGACGCGCCGCGCGGTCTCCTGGTCGACCTCGATGTCGTCGATCATCGAGTCCACCCGCTCGCTGCGCCTGCGCTCGAGCACGCGCCCCATCTTGGAGGCCTCGGCGTCGAGGCGGACGCCGAGGATCTCCGCGGCGCCGTCGCCGTCGGCGGCCTCGACGCCGAGCTTGCCGTCCGGCTTCGGCAGGGCGATGAGCACGAGCCGCGCGCCCACGAGCTCGCGCAGGCGGCGCGCGACGAGGTCGAGGAGGCGATCCAGGTCGAGCTCCATGGAGAGCGCGTTGCCGACCTCGATCAGCGACTCGAGCTGGCGCAGCCAGCGCGTCGCCGACTCGTACAGCCGCGCGTTCTCGATCGCGACCGCCGCCTGCGACGCGAGCAGCATGACGACGTCCTGGTCGCCCTGCGTGAAGTCCTCGCCGTTCTCCTTCTCGGAGAGGTAGAGGTTCCCGTAGGCGTAGCCGCGCAGCAGCACCGGCACGCCGAGGAACGACTTCATCGGCGGGTGGTTCGGAGGGAAGCCGACCGAGCGCGGGTCGTCGGCGATGTCGTGCAGGCGCAGCGGCCGGGCGTCGTCGATGAGCGCGCCGAGGAGGCCCCGGCCCTTCGGCAGGTCGCCGATCGCGGCTTGCGTGTCGGGATCGATTCCGGTGGTCAGGAAGCGCTCGAGCCCGCGGCGGTCGCGGTCGATGACGCCGAGCGCGGCGTACCGCGCGCCCGTCAGCTCTGCTGCCGTCTCGACGAGCTTCTGCAGGACGGCGTCGAGCGAGAGCTCGGACGTCAGGGCGATGCCGGCGTCGACGAGCGCCTGAAACCGCGTCTCCACGGCGCCATCTTCACCGACGCGAGGAGGCCGGCGGGCCGACCTCCTCGCGCGGGTGAGTCAGACGCGTGCGGGCGCGCCGAAGTTCACGAGCACGTCGCCGGCCCAGATGGTCGGCGCCGACGCGGTCATCTCGCCGGCATGCTCGCGGAGATACTCCGCGGCGCGGCGGCTCGACTCGTCGGCGCCGCTCGCGCTGTCGAACACGGAGATCGTGGCGCAGCCACCGTCCGTGCGAACGAGGTAGTAGGCCTGAAAGCCAGGGATCGTCGAGATCAGCTCTTCGACGTCGCCGGCCCGCGCCGCCAGCTCGTCGGCCAGCTCGGGCGCTCCGGCGTACGTCCGGATCGTTGCGTACATGGAACCTCCTCTAGTTCTGACCCCGCGGCCCGACCCTACGCCGATCCCTGTTCGCTGTCGAGGAGACGGCGCACGCTTTCGGGAACGTCGATCCCGGCGCGCAGTCCAGGCGACGGCTCGGGCATGCCCCAGGCGCTGACAGCGGGGACGACGCCGGCCCAGACGTCCAGCGCAGCGTCCTCGGAGTCGTCGTCCGACGGCGGCCCCGTACGCACCTTCGCGGACGCTTCCCCGATGCGCAGCGACAGGATCTCGGTGGCGCGCAGCTCGAGCTGAGCCGGGGGGCGGACCTCGTCCCACCGTCCCGGGAGCACTTTGTCGGTGAAGGCCCGGTAGGCGGCGAGCCTGCCTTCCTCCGTCTCCACGCGCGTGAAGGAGCCGAGCAGGACGGCCGAGCGGTAGTTGACCGAGTGCTCGAAGACCGAGCGGGCGAGCACGAGCCCGTCGACGATGGTGACGGACACGCAGGCCGGCGCGCCCGCGGCGAGCGTCCGCAGCGTCCGGCTCGCGCTCGACCCGTGGACGAGCAGCTCGTCGCCGACGCGGGCGAACAGCGTCGGGATGCACATCGGCTGCCCCTCGTGGACGAAGGCGACGTGCGCCACGAGGCCGGCGTCGAGCACGGCGTCGACGTCGGCGCGGCCGTAACGGCCGCGCTCGGGCTCGCGCCGCACGCGAACACGGTCGGAGGCGGGGGTGCTCACCGCCGCAAACCTAGATGTCGAGACGGAAGAGCAGCTCGCCCGGCTCGACCTTCGCGTCGTCGGCCGGCAGGAAGCCGCACTTCTCCAGCACGCGGATCGACGCGGTGTTCGTGGCGATCACCCACGCGTACAGCGGGCGCTCGGCGAAGCCGGCAAGGAAGAGCCGGAGCGCGTCGGTCGCGATCCCGCGCCCCCAGAACTCGCGGCCGATCCAGTAGCCGACAGCGCGCTTGCCGACGTCGGGGAAGACGGCGAGGCTGCCGGTGAGCTCGCCGTCGGCGACGATCGCGTAGGCCAGCAGGTTCGGGTCGGCCATGATCCCGGCCCAGTGGCTCATGAAGGCATCGTGGTCGCGCGAAGGAAAGCCGGCCATCGTCGCCGCCTCGGGGTCGAGCTGGTGCTCGTAGAGGGTCTCGAGGTCGTCGCGGTCGACGACGCGCAGCTCAACGCCCGGCATCCGCCCACGCTACCGGCGCCCCGCCTGGACAGCTCGGCGGGGCGCCGTTGCGCTCGCTCACGCGGCGGGCCGCGGCTCGCGCCGCGACACCTCGAGGCGGGCCTTCCGGCGCGTCTCGAGGACCACGACCTTCGCCGGCCGCGGCACCTTCGGCGGCGGCGCGGGGACACGCACGAGGTGGAGATGCATCTCCGCCTCCTTTCCGGTCGAAGGGGCGCCTGCCGGCGCCGTGCGCGCCGTCAGGCGGTGAACCCGAGCGGGTGCTTCGTCTGCTCGGGCTCGATGCCGGCCGCGAGGGCGTAGAGCGATGCGAGCGTGCTCTGCCCGGCGGCGGCGTCGCTGCCGTGGCGCTCCAGCCAGGCGGCAGTCTCGTAGCGGCCTCCTGTCCGTGTGGTCTCTCGCCGAGGCCGTGGCGAGAAGCGCGCGGGTGGGATTCGAACCCACGGTCTCGAGCTCATGAGGCTCGCGAGGACAGCCGCTCCTCTACCGCGCAACGCAATGTGTGTCTTCGGATGTCCATGCCGCTCGCCTACCCTTCGACCCTGGATCGCCGGCAGATGCGGCGTCCTACGTGGAGGGGTGCTGGAGCCCGATGCTCCGCAAAAGCGCAGGCGAAAGCAGGCGGTATTCACCGTCCGTAATTGCGCGCGCGAGCGCGGAGGGTCTTTCTCTCTCAGGCGGGGCCTCGGGTGGAACTAGGTTTTCTTCAAGCTGGGCATCACCTCGTGTGAGCACGAAAAAGGGCGGCCCCTCGGGGCCGCCCTCAACTGGCTTGCTGTGCGGGCTAGGGAGCTAGCGCGCATACCTCCCAGTGAGGGCGTCGACGACGATCCCATTCGGGCACGTCGGCGCGACGGCGTCGGCGGGCCGGCGGATGGGCATCTGCGTGTTGGGGTTCGTCAGCGTCATGATCGGATCGGAGGATAGATGACGGAGGGATAGTCCGCAAGGTCAATACACCAGATCGGCAAAATTTGATTCGAAATCATGCGTCGCTATTGCGAAGGTCGCGCATGATGCGCGCGACATGGTGCTCGGCCCTGAGGCGTCGTCCCGGCGCGCCGAGCGAGCCTCCGGCGATTCTGACCAATCGGCGCTAAACTAACGTTTACGTGAAAAAGAACTTCATCAGCCCCTTCCGTCAGCCGAAGCCGGTCTTCGCGGTCGCGTTCGCGTGCGTCGTGTCGTTCATGGGCATCGGCCTCGTCGACCCCATCCTCCCCGCACTGTCGGAGAAGCTGCAGGCGACGCCGAGCCAGGTCGAGCTGCTGTTCACGAGCTACCTGGTGATCACCGCCGTCGCCATGCTGATCACCGGCTGGGTCTCGAGCCGGATCGGCGCGAAGCGCACTCTGGCCGCCGGGCTGGTGCTGATCGTCGCGTTCAGCGCGCTCGCAGGCGCCGCGCATTCGATCGACGGCATCGTCGGCTTCCGTGCCGGCTGGGGCCTCGGCAACGCGCTCTTCATCGCCACGTCGCTGGCCGTGATCGTCGCCTCGGCGAGCGGCGGCTTCGTCGGCGCGATCATCCTGTACGAGACCGCGCTCGGCATCGGCATCGCGCTCGGCCCGCTCCTGGGCGGCGAGCTCGGCGCGATCAGCTGGCGCGCCCCCTTCTTCGGCGTCACCGTGCTCATGGCCATCGCGCTCGTCGCAACCCTCCTCCTCGTGGAGGACGTGCCGCGGCCGGCGCACCGCGCGTCGGTCACGGACCCGATCCGCGCGCTGCGCCACCGCGGCCTGTTGACCATCGGCCTGACGGCGCTGCTCTACAACTGGGGCTTCTTCACCGTGCTCGGCTATGCGCCGTTCCCGCTGCACCTCGACACGCACCAGCTCGGCTACGTCTTCACCGCGTGGGGCGTGCTCGTCGGGGTGTTCGCGATCTTCGGCGCGCCGTGGATCCAGGCGCGGCTCGGGATCTCGCGGGCGCTCTACGTGAGCCTGGCCCTGTTCGCGATCGACGTGCTGGTCATCGGTCTCTTCGTGAATTCACGCACGACGGTGATCGCGGCCGTCATCCTGTCGGGTGTGTTCATCGGGACCAACAACACGATCACGACCCAGGCCGTCATGACCGTCGCGCCGGTGCCACGACCGATCGCGTCGGCGTCGTACGGGTTCATCCGCTTCATCGGCGGCGGGCTCGCGCCCTTCGCCGCCGGCAAGATCGCCGCCGCATACGGCGACCACCTGCCCTTCTACATCGGCGCCGTCGCGATTGCCGCGTCGATCGGCGTGCTCGCGACCGGCCACCGGTTGCTTGCCGGCGCCGAGGAGACGCAGGCGCTCGGTGTCGTGCCCGAGCCGCTCGACGCCGAGGCGGACCTGGTCGCCGCATGACCACGGAGACGACCGAGCGCCCGTACCGCATCGGCGAGGTGGCCGAGCGAGTCGGCATCACCACGCGGACGATCCGCTACTACGAGGAGCTCGGCCTGCTCGGCGTGAGCTCCGAGCGGGCGAAGGGCAAGCACCGCGTCTACACCGAGGCCGACGTCGCGCGGCTCCAGGAGCTGATCCGCCTGCGCGACCTGCTCGGGCTCACGCTAGAGGAGCTGGTCGCGCTCACGGAGGCCGAGGAGACGCGGGCCGAGCTGCGCAGCGAGTACGCAGAGACGACGAGCGACCGCGAGCGGGTGCGCATCGTCGAGGCCGCGATCCCGATCGTTCAGCAGCAGCTCGAGCTGGTTCACAAGCGCCAAGCGGCGATCGCGGACTTCGCTGCCGAGCTCGAAGGCAAGCTCGCGCTGCTGCAGCAGCGCCGCGCCGAGCTCGGCAAGCCGTAACGATCGTCACGCATCCGGGTTTCGGCCTTCGCCGTGCGCGGTAACGAACCGTGGTCAGCGACGAAAGGAGAACGCGAGCATGTACATCGGAGGCGGAGTACTCCTTCTGATCATCATCATCCTGCTGGTCATCTTCCTGTTCTAGGAAAACGAGCCAGGCCCCGAGGCGAGCCTGCCGGCGGGCTCGCCTGTTCCATCCTTTTCATCCGCGTACGCCCTACGCCCCCACGGCCTCGAGCCGCTGCTCCCTAGCGGCGCTGCTCTTCGTCCACGGTGAGCTCGGCCCACGGCACGGCCTCGAGCCGCCCGTCCGGGATCGGCTCCCCGCTTACGATCGAGACGCCGTAGGTCCCGTTCGCAAGCCGCTCCTCCGCGCGCCCGATCGCCGCGAGCTCCTCCTGGAGCTCGTCGGCGAGACCTTCCTCGACCTCGTCCTCCGCCAGGTCGGTGGCGTGGTCTGCCGGGTCGTCCTCGTCGGCATCGGTCTGATCGTCGCCCTCCAGATAGCCGAGCCGGCGGAGCGCCGTCTCGATCCGTGCGCGCTCTTCCGCCAGCCGCTGCCGTGCCCGTTCCGGATCCACGGCGGCAGTTAACCGCAAATCGGGTCGCGCGCACCGGAAACGCGTGTCCGCTACCGGCAGCCGCCGTCGAACGGGGCGTTCGGCGCCTACAAGACGAGCTGATGCGCGCGGAGTCGGCCCCCGGCGGCTCCGCGCCTTTGCACACCGCAAGCCAACGGGCTAAAAGAGCACATGGAGTTCCGGATCCTTGGACCGCTCGAGGTCGAGGACGACGGCCGCAGCCTCAAGGTCGCCGGCGCGAAGCAGCGCGGCCTCCTTGCCCTGCTGCTCCTGCACGCGAACGAGGCCGTCCCGCGTGAGCGGCTGATCGACGAGCTCTGGGGGGAGGAGCCGCCCGAGACGGCGGCGACCGCGATCCAGGTGCACGTCTCCCAGCTCCGCAAATCGCTCGGCCGCGACGCGATCGTCACGCAGTCGCGCGGCTATCTGCTGCGCGTCGGCGAGGGCGAGCTGGATCTCGATCGCTTCGAGACCGCGGTCGCACGGGCGCGGGACGAGCCGCCGGCCGAGGCCGCTGATGTGCTCCGGGAGGCGCTCGCGCTCTGGCGCGGCCCACCGCTCGCCGAGCTCGACGCGCCGTTCGCGCGCGCCGAGCGCGCGCGCCTCGAGGAGCAGCGGCTCGCCGCGCTCGAGCAGCGCATCGACGCCGACCTCGAGCTCGGCCGGCAGGCCCAGCTCGTCCCGGAGCTGGAGGGGCTCGTCCGCGGGCATCCGCTCCGCGAGCGGCTGCGCGGCCAGCTGATGCTCGCCCTGTACCGCTGCGGGCGCCAGGCGGACGCGCTCGCCGTCTACCAGACCGGCCGCCGGCTGCTCGACGAGGAGCTCGGGCTCGAGCCCGGCGAGGACCTGCGCCGGCTCGAGCGGGCGATCCTCGAGCAGGACGAGTCGCTCTCGCCGCCGGCCGTCAGACCGCCCGCGGTGTGGGCACCGGCCGGCACGGCGACGTTCCTCTTCACCGACATCGAGGGCGGGCCGCGCCTGAACGAGGAGGAGGTCGCACACCACGACCGCCTCGTGCGCGACACGCTCGAGCGGCACGGCGGCGAGGCGATCGACGCCGAAGGAGACGCGTTCTTCTTCGCCTTCCGCCGCGCCCGAGACGCAGTGGGCGGCGCCGTCGAGCTTCAGCGAGGCATGGGACAGACGGACGTGCGAGTGAGGATCGGGATCCACACCGGCGAGACGGGCTACCACGGCCTCGACGTCGTGCGAGCCGCGCGGATCTCCGGTGCTGCGCACGGCGGCCAGACGCTGATCTCCTCGGCGACACGGGACCTCGTCGGGGGCGCCCTCGAGGACGTTGCGTACGAGGACCTTGGCGAGTACCGGCTCAGGGATCTCGAACGCCCCGAGCACGTCTTCCAGGTGACGGCGCCGGGCCTCCCGGACGCCTTCCCGCCGCTCGACCCGGCCGGCGCCGCGCGCGTGATGACGATCGGCGGCCGCGAGCAGGAGCTGGCGGAGGCCGCCGGCGCGGCGCTCGATACGGAGGAGCGGCGGGTGCGGCTGTTTCGCCGTTCACGCGTCGTCGCTGTGGCCGGCGGGCTTCTCGTCGTGGCGGCGCTGGTCGCCATCGCCCTCGCCGTCACAGGCGGCTCCGGATCGGGCGACATCGCCGTCCTCCCCAACTCCGTCGTCGCCATCGACGCGGGCAGCGGCAAGCCGGTCGGCGACGTGCCGATCGGCGGGCGCCCCGTCGCGATCACCGCAGGCGCCGAGGGCGTGTGGGTCGCGAACGCAGACGACGGGACCGTCTCGCGCATCGAT
Source organism: uncultured Thermoleophilia bacterium (assembly GCA_963710465.1). Taxonomy (GTDB): domain Bacteria; phylum Actinomycetota; class Thermoleophilia; order Gaiellales; family Gaiellaceae; genus JACVRM01. The sequence continues at coordinate 6,258 of CAVQAQ010000032.1, read as the reverse complement.
CCGAAGCATCACCAGGTCGTGAAGACGATCGGTCTCGGCGCGGACGTGAACGGGCTGGCCACCGGCTTCGGCTCGATCTGGGTCGCGGGCGGCAACGACGAGACCGTGTTCCGGATCGATCCAGCGCAGGACGCGGTCCAGGCGAAGCTGCAGTTCGGCAACGCCGATCCGCTCCGGCCGAAGCCCGTCTTCTTCGTCGCGGCCGGGCGCAAGGGCGTCTGGGTGACGCGCGGGCGGCAGCTGCTCGAGATCGACCCGGCGACGAACCGGCTTCGCCAGGAAGTGTCGCTCCCGGGGAACCCGGTCGACCTCGGCGCCGGCGGCGGCAACGTCTGGGTGACCCTCGAGGACGAGCGGCTCGTGCGCGTCGACGAGGGCTCGGGCAAGATCACGACGACGTCACAGGTTCCCGGCTGCGGCGCTACTCACCCGTCGTCACCGCGGACGGCCTCTGGCTGATCCTCGTCACCGACACGCCGCAGGTCGTCGAGCTCGACCCGGCCACGGCCACGCAGACGGCGTCGGTGTCGCTTCCGAAGTCGTTTCCCGGCCGCCATCGCCGCCGGGGACGGCGTGATCTGGGCGGTCGACCACGCGCAGGGCCGCGTCTGGCGCATCGACGAGAAGGCTCCGGCGGCTGACCTCGTCAGCAGGGTTGCGTACCACCCGATCTCGGTCGCCGCCGCGGACGGCACCGTCTGGGTGGGCGTTCAGGAACAGCCGTTCAGCTTCGGGTGAGCCCGCGGAACCCTGATCCTGCCGGCGATGATCTGACGCCGGACGGCGTCGAGCTGCCGGAGGACCGAGGCCGGCACCTCGGGGCTGATCTTGCCCAGCCCGACCCCGCCGTTGCCCAGATCGAAGACGGTGTCGCCGCCGGTCGTGAAGGTGCCGCGCACGAGCCGATCCATCGCGTCGCGGATCGCCACTTCGGGCCGGCTCAGGGCGCTCGTCAGGATGTGGCGTCCCAGGAACGACTGGTCGACGTCGACGCCGATTCCCCAGACGCCCTTCTCCCTGGCGGCGTCGAGCGTGCCGAGCCCGCAGTCGCCGGCCACGTTGAAGAGGACGCCGGCGCCCTTGGCGATCTGGTCGAGCGCGACCGCGTGGCACTTGGTCGGGTTCGAGAAGTTGTTCGAGTAGGTGTTGAGCAGCACGATGCCCGGGTCCGCGCGCCTCGCGCCCGCGCGGTAGCCGACGATCCAGCGGTCGACACCGGGGAACCTGTAGCCGCCGACCGAGCCGATCACGTCGCGGCCGGGTCGCCGCTTCTCCATCAGGGCGGCCAGGTAGCCCGCGAGGTAGCCCGCCTCCTCGGCCCGGAACACGGTGCCCTGGATGTTCTTCGGTGGCGGGCGCGTGAGGTCTCGCCGCGAGATGTCGGGCACGAGGAACTTCGTCCCGGGGAACTCCCGCGCGACGGCCACGACCGCGTCGGCCGCCGGCAGGCCGACGATGACGAGGTCGTAGCGCTGCCGGGCGAGGAGGCTGAGCGGGCCGGTCGCGTCCTGGTTGGGAGCGACCTGGAGGACACGGCCCTGGACGCCGAGCGCCTCGACCGCGCGGATGAAGCTGTCGTACGGGCGCCCGAAGAGATTGGTGGGGTCAGGCGTGAACCCGGCGCCGACGACGTAGCCGACCCGGAGCTGGCGCGTGGCGGGCGCGCCCTCGCCGGCGGCGACCGACACGGTTCGCCGTGACCGCAAGAAGCATGAGGAGCGTCCGACGCACGCGTTCAGCCTAGGAGGCTGTCCCTCCGGTTGCGAATCAGCAGCGCGAGCAGGCCGCGCTGATTGACGCCCGCAACCTTCAGGACACGGCCGTGCTCCTCGACTTCCAGCGGCCCGAGGATGCGGAACTCCACGCGCTTTGTCGCCTCCTTTAGCGGGCCTTTAGGTCCCGCAAAGCGCTCTTTTAGCCCGTTCGGGTCTGGTGTGCAAAGGCCGCAATCAAGTGGTCAGGAACCGGAGGAGGCAGAGGTGAAGCTCTTTACGTCATATCTGGTGATCATGGCAACGGCGATCGCGGCCTTCGCGTCGGTCGCGCAGGCGAGCAACTCCAGCCCCGCGGTGCGGGCGCTCCAGATCCGCGGCCAGGGCATGAACACCCTATGCGCCAGCCCGACGCTCTCGCGCGAGGGCTACGTGGCGGTCTGCGGCACGAAGGGCGCGTCGCAGCAGCCGACCCGCGCCGTGCTTCACGCGCTGCAGATCCGCGGCGCGGGCATGAACTCGCTGGCCGTCTCGCAGTCGATCACCCCGAACCTTCGGGCGCTGCAGATCCGCGGCCAGGGGATGAACGCGCTGTGCCAGAACCCGACGCTCCCCCGCGAGGGCTACGTGGCGGTCTGCGGGACCGAGGGCGCTTCGAACCAGCCGACCCGCGCCGAGCTCACCGCGCTGCAGATCCGCGGCGAGGCCCTGGATGCGGCCACCGTCGTACCGTCGACCGTGACGTCCGGCGGCTTCGACTGGAGCGACTTCTCGATCGGCGCCGCCTCGATGCTCGGGCTGGTGCTGCTCGCCGGCGGCATCACCGCGGGCGTCCACTACGGCCGCAAGGGCAACGTGCGGCCGCGCCCGGCCTCGTAGCGCGTCAACACCACCGCTCGCACAGAACGAAGGCCCGCCGCCGGCGGGCCTTCTTCGTGCGCCGACGCCCGAGGCCGGCCCACGGGGTCGCCAACCGCCGACGAGCTGGCGGACACGGCAAGCACCACGCCCGTTGCGAGCATGCCGGCGACCAGCACAACCTCGCCGCCGATACGTGCGCGAGCAGAGCCGGATGGCGGCAAGCCGCCAGAGGGTCGACCGGCTCAGCAGCGGGGAGCAGACCGGTCGCGCAGCGGGAGCGCCACCCACAACGCGGTACCCGAACCGGGAGGGCTCGTCAGCCGCATCGTCCCACCCAGCGCCTCGACACGGTCCCGCAGCCCGACCAACCCTGAGCCGTCTGCCGGATCCGCGCCTCCGCGCCCATCGTCGCGAACGTCGACGCGCAGCGCGCCGCCGTCGATGGCCACGACGACGTCGACAGCCGGGACATCTGCGTACTTCGCTGCGTTCGTGAGCGCCTCCGACACGACGTAGTAGGCCGCCACCTCCTCGGGCTCGGGAAACCGGCCCTCAGCTCGGATATCGAGGTTGACGCGAAGCGGCGAACGGGCGACAAGCCGCTTCAGAGCCGGTGTGAGGCCGTCCTCCGCGAGTCCTGCCGGATGGATCCCGAGAGCCGTCTCGCGCAGGTCCTCGAGCAGGGCCGTCAGACCGTCGACGACCCGGGAGAGCTCGTTCCGGTGCTGCTCGAGCCCCTCTGGCAGCGTCGCCTGCGCCGCGCGCAGCGCGAGCGCGAGCCACACCAGCTGCTGCTGCGCCCCGTCGTGCAGGTCGCGTTCGATCCGCTTCCGGGTCGCGTCGGCGGTGGCCACGATACGCGCGCGTGAGGCGTCGAGCGCGGCCCGACCCTCCGCGTTGGCGATCGCCGTGGCGAGCAGCTCCGTGAACTTCGCGAGCCGCTCCTCGCTGTCCGCGGGCAGCGGCTCGCTCGAGCCGACGGCCATCACTCCCCAGAGCGCCCCGTCGACGACGACCGGCACACCGACCGCGGACCGGGCACCCGCCGACCGCGCAGCGTCCGCGATCGACCCATCTACAGGTTCCGTGTAGTCGATGCGGGCCGGACGGCCCGTCTGGCACACGCGTGCGATTGCGCTGCCGTCTCCGTCGACCTGCCACGTCCTGCCCACCGGCCCGAGGTAGCCGTCGGCCGTTGCGAGAACGGTTGCGATGCCGTTCGCGTCGTAGCGCATCAGCACGGACAGTGGGGCGTTGAACATCCGCGCGACCTCGTCTCTGACAGCGTCGAACACGCGATCAGGCGTCGCGCCTTCGGCCACGACGGTCGCGACGCGTCGCAGCGCCGCCTGCGCATCGGCGAGCTGCGCGAGCTGCTCGTGCGCCTCGCTGTTGGCGATCGCGGTCCCGACGAGCTCCGTGAAGCTCGCGAGCCGCGTTTCCACCTGCGGTGAAAACGACGCAGCATCCTGTGACGCGGCGATGACGAGCCCCCACAGCGTTCCGCCGACGATGATCGGGACACCGACCGACCACTCGATCGCGGCCTGACGCGCAAGCTCCGCGCCTCGACCGGGGACATCCGTCCAGTCGTCGAGGTACACCGAGCGGCCGGTCGCGAAGACCCTGCTCAGGATTCCGGTGTTCTCGACCGGGTAGCGGCCGCCGACGGCGGCGAGGTCGGAGCCTGCCGTCGCGAGCAGCGTCGCAAAGCCGTCGGAGTCGAAGCGGAACATCGCCGCGATCGGCACGCCGAACATCGCCGCGACCTCGTCGGCGACGGCGGCGAAGACATGATTTGGCTCCGCTCCCTCCGCCACCAGCGTCGCCACACGCCGGAGGGCTGCTTGCTCTTCCGCCAGGACCGTGAGCTCCTCACGGCTCTCCGCATTCGCAATCGCGGTCGCCACCACCTCCGTGAATCCGGCCAGCAGACGCTCGGCATCGATGATCGGCACCGGGCCCGGCTTCTTCCACGTCGCAACCAGCGCACCCCAGAGGCGATCCTCGACGGTGATCGGCGCCGCGACGGCCGAGCGAACGCCGAGTTCACGCGCGCGGGTTGCCCAGGAGCCGGAGACGCCTTCGAAGCTGTGTAGTCGCGCGGATCGTCCCGTGCGATTCACGGAGGCGACGACGCCGCCGCCGTCGAGCAGTGCCTGCGCACCGACCGGGACCTCGAACCCGAGCGAACCGTGAGAGGAGAGGACGGTGACGACATCGTCGGGGTCGAAGCGGTTCACTGCTGCCCAGTCGGCCTCGAGCAAGCGCCCTGCCTCCGTGGCGACGGCGTCCATGATCTCGGGGGCCGGCAGGCCTTGTGCGACCAGCATCGCCACGCGCCGCAGGGCGGCCTGCTCCTCGCTGCGCACACGAAGCTCGGCACTGCTCTCCGTGTTGGCGATCGAGGTCGCCACGAGCTCCGTGAAGGCGACGAGGCGACGCTCCGCGTCGCCGGGCAACGGCTGCTCGCTCCTCGCGACCACGGCAAGCACGCCCCAGAGGCGGCCCCCGACATCGATCGGGGCGCCGACCGACGAGCGCCAGCCCATCTCGCGGGCGGCTTCGGCCGCTCCTCCCCGCGCGTCCGCATAGCTGTCGACGCGCGCCGGGCGGCGCGTCTCGAAGACCCGCCCGGAGACGGTGCCCTCGGGCGAGTAGGTCCTGCCGCTGTACCGGTAGCCGCCGCCCGTCGTCCAGCCGCCCAGGGCGGTCACCGTTCCGTCCGACTCGAAGCGGGTCAGCGCCGCGCCGTCGGCCGGAATCAGCTGAGCGACCTCCTTCGCAACGGCCGCGAAGACCTCCGCCGGGGCTGCCCCGGCGGCCACCAGGGTCGCAACGCGTCGCAACGCGACTTGTTCGTCCGGGAGGAGGTCGACTTCGATGCTGTCGTCGGTTGGCGACGGCGCCGGCGGGGCGGACGCGCCCGTCACGAGGACGCGCCTGATCGCGGACGCCGACAGCTGAGCCTTGGGAATGAACCCCACCGCCAGGCTTGCGGCGATCTCCGCCGCCCACTCGTTGTGTCCGTCAATCGAGATCAGGATCACCGTCCCGTCGAGGCGACGTGCGAGCTCGAACCCGCTCTCCTCCCCGAGCCGGATGTCGACCAGCGCCACGTCAGGCCGAAGCTCGTCCGCCCGGCGCAGCGCATCGGCACTTGACGTGGCGACGCCGACGATCGTCATGCCTTCGCGCTCGAGGAGCACGCGAGCGCCGTCGAGGAACTGCTGGTTGTCGTCGACGATGAGGGCCCTCACCGGCACCCCGGCAGCGTCGCAGCGAACGCCGCGGCGCGCATCGCAGCTAGCCGCCATTTTTCGACCGGTGCGGGCGGCCCCCTTGGCGGCCCGAACTACGCTGCGAAGCGGCCGTCGGGCTCTAGTCTTCGACCACCGCCTTACGCCGCCATCCGGCATCGCCGCGCCGACGAACCCGAGCAGCGCCGGATTGACCTCCTCCGGGTGCGTCCACGCGATGTTGTGCGGCCCGCCTTCGACAGGCACCAGCGTCGACGTCGTCGATCAGCCCCGGGAGCCGGGCTGCCGTCGAGGCGAACGGAAGGATCCGGTCATCGGTCCCGTGCATGACGAGGACGCGGCAAGGATCGTCGCCGAGAGCCGACGCGCGGATTCGAACCGCTACGGGACCGAGCGCTTGGGGGCGGCCGCGTCGTGGCGCGTCC
>CAVQAQ010000031.1:0-7554 GCA_963710465.1 uncultured Thermoleophilia bacterium | reverse complement strand
GTCGCGGAACTCTTGCGCCGCCGTGTCGAGTTGGCCTCTGCAGGCAGACTCGCGTGCGCTCGCGAGGACCCCGTGTGCACGGGCGACGTCGAGGCTCTCAGGATCCAGGTGCAGCCGGTACCCGCCCGTCGCGGTCGCTATCGGGTCGTCGCCGTTCCGCGTCAGCTTCTTACGCAGCTGCGAGACGTAGACGGCGAGCGCCTTGCGCGCCGTCGGCGGCGGGGCTTCACCCCAGAGCTCGTCGATCAGGCGATCGCGCGAGACGAGCTCGTTCGCGTGCAGGAGCAGCACCGCAAGCACGACCCGCTCCTTCAGCCTGGGCAGCTCGACTTGCCGTCCCTCGTCGAGCACCTCGAGCGGGCCGAGGATCCGGAACTCCATGGCCCGTTTTACCGCATCCGCAAGCCGCATTGAAAGCGTTCGGCCCGGTTGGACGGGCCGTCGCTTTCCTTCCCTCTTGCCGCCCTCTTGCTCCGGCCGTCCACCGTCGGGGCCATGCCTTCCCCGCGCCCATCGACTCCGACCGACGTGGCCTACCGCGGCGAGATCTGGACCGACGGCCGCGGCTCCGCGACCGCCCACCTGCCCGGCGGAGGCCGATCTGCTCAGGCCGCCACTCGAGTACGAGCTCCGCCTCGATCCGCCGAGCAGCGCGCGCGTGACCGCCGAGCTCGAGGACGGCCGCTTCACGATCGAGACCGACGAGCCGTACGTCAAGGTCGCCTGGCAGGTACGCCGGCGAACGGTTGCGCCGCAATGAGCGAGCCACTCGCAGCGCCGGCCCCCCTCGCGAGCGCGACGCCGGCACGCCCCCTCCGCTCCTTGCCCTCGGCGGCGACGCCGAAGCCCGGCCTCGTCACGACAGCGGACGAGGCGATCGCCGCGGGCCACGGTCGCTTCGTGATCGGCTTCCTCGGCTCGTTCGTCTCGGTGCTCGCGGGCGTGCTCGCGTTCAACGTCGTCGTCGACCCGTTCGCGCTCTCCGGCACGGGCATCGTGCCGACGGCGGTGGAGCCGGACCGGTCGATCAAGCTCGACCTGGTCCAGCACCTGAAGCGGAGCCCGCAGATCCTGATCCTGGGCGACTCGCGCGGCCGCTCGGCGGAGCCGGCCTTCCTGCAAGGGCTGACCGGACACAGCGGCTTCAACGCCGCCGTCACCGGCGGCTCGGCCCCCGACGCCTACGTCTTCGTGCGCTACGTCGCCGACCGCTTCCCGCACCAGAGGCGCCGCTACATCTGGTTCACGAGCGTCGGCCTCGCCAGCGGCACGGTGCTGCCCGCAGCTGGCGCAGGACCCGCGCGCTCGCCGCTACCTGCCCGGAGGCCTTCGCTTCGGCCTCGGCGACGTCGGGACGTACCTGGGCACGGCTGCGACGAAAACCTCGTGGCGCGTCTTCCGGGAAGTGCGTGCTCGGCACCTGCCGCTCGCGCATCCACTACCGCGCAGACGGATCGCTGACCAGGCGGTCGCTCCGGTACTCTCCCCGAGCACGCGAAGTCGCTGCGGAAGGCTGTCGCCGCCGCGCGGGCGCCGCAGGAGACGCTGGCGCAGTGGCGCCGCGACCTCGCCGATCCGAGCCGCCTCGTCTACTTCGAGCGGGTGCTGGCGTTCCTGAACCGGCGCGGCGAGGTGCCGGTGATCGTGCTCAACCCGATCTACCCGACCGTGCTGGCGGCGCTCGAAAGGCGGGGGTTCCCCGGCCGCCGCGCGACGCTGGAGAAGGTCGCGCAGCTGCACAAGCGCTTCCGGTTCGTGCTCGTCGACTGCGAGGACATCCGCAGCTGGCGCGGCACCGCCTCCGACTGGTGGAACCCGACCCACGTCAACCGCGTCAACATGCGCCGCGAGCTGCGCTACATCGTCGCGCACTCCGACGGGGCCCTGCGCTGAGGCGAGTCGCTGGTGCTCTTCAACAGCTACGTGTTCCTGTTCGGCTTCCTGCCTGCGGTGCTCCTCGGGTGGTGGGGGCTGGCCCGCTGGAAGCAGCTCCGGCTCGCCTTCCTGACCGGCGCGTCGTGGTTCTTCTACGCCTGGTGGGACTGGCGCTACCTGCCGCTGCTGATCGGCGCCACCTCCATCGACTACGTGGCCGGGCCTCTTGATCTCGGCGCACCGAGAACGAGACGCGCCGGCGGCTCCTGCTCGCAGCGTCGCTGGCCACGAACATCGGCATCCTCGCCTACTTCAAGTTCGCCGGCTTCTTCCTCGGCTCGCTCGACGGGATCGGCTCGGCGGTCGGGCTGGGAGCGGCGCTGCCCGTCGCTGCACGTCATCCTGCCGGTCGGCATCTCCTTCTACACCTTCAACTCGATGTCGTACACGATCGACATCTTCCGGCGGCGCATCGAGCCGACCGCAACGTGCTCGAGTACACGACGTTCGTCGCGCTCTTCCCGCACCTGATCGCCGGGCCGATCGTCCGCTTCACCGACCTGGCCGAGCAGCTCGCAGGCGCCTGACGCCGCAGGCTGACCTCGGAGAACGCGGCCCGGGGCGCGTACTTCCTCTCCTGCGGGCTCGTCAAGAAGCTGCTGATCGCCGACCAGCTCAGCCCCCACGTCGACCGGCTCTACGCGGCGCACGCCCACCTCGGCCTCGCTGACCGGCTGGGCGGCGGCGATCGGCTACTCGCTCCAGCTCTACTTCGACTTCTCCGGCTACTCGGACATGGCCGTCGGGCTCGCCTTCCTGCTCGGCTTCCGCTTCCCGCAGAACTTCAACTCGCCCTTCAAGGCGCTCAACATCTCGGACTTCTGGCGCCGCTGGCACATGAGCCTCTCCTCCTGGTTTCGCGACTACCTGTTCATCCCGCTCGGCGGCTCGCGGCGGGGCGCGCAACGGACGGTGCTCAACCTGGTGGTCGTGATGGTCCTCGGCGGCCTCTGGCACGGCGCCGGCTGGACGTTCGTGGTCTGGGGGCTCGTTGCACGGCTTCTTCCTCGGCAGCCATGCCGTCCTGCGCCGTGCGGGTTGGACACCGAGCAGCGTCGCCTTCAACCGTGCCGTCACCTTCCTGCTCGTCTGCGCCGCCTTCGTCATCTTCCGCGCGCCGAGCCTCGGCGTCGCCGGCGAGGTGCTCTCCTCGATGGCCGGCCTGCACGGGTTGGACTCCGCCGCGCAGCTCGCCGCGCTCGTCCCGGTCGACTTTGCGCTGCTGATGGCCGCGCTGCTCGTATTCGTCCATGCTGCGCCGAACACCTGGCAGATCCGGCTGAGGCCCCGCGTCTGGCCGGGTGTCGCGGCCGGCGTCGCGGCCGCGCTCGCGGTGATGACGATCGCCCAACCCCACCCCTTCCTCTACTTCCAGTTCTGAGATGACGCCCACGCGACCCAGACAGCCGCTCGTGCTCCTCCTGCTGCTGTTGTCCGCGCTGGCCGCCGGCGGCGCGACCGCCGCCTCGGCTCCGCCGCCGACGGACCGCTCGATCAAGCTCGACCTGATCGCCAAGCTCACGCGCGGCCCGCAGATCCTCGTCCTCGGCGACTCGCGCGGCCGCCCGGCCGAGCCGGCCCTCCTGCAGCGGCTGACGGGACGCACCGCGTTCAACGCCGCCGTCATGGGCGGGAGCGCCCCCGACGCCTGGGTGTTCATCCGCTACGCCGCGGACCGCTTCCCCAACCAGAAACGCCGCTACATCTGGTTCGTCAGCGACGGCCTGGCGGGCAACATCCCCGACCCGCGCACCGAGGCCGACCCGCGCGGACGCCACTACCTGCAGGAGGTCGCGCCCCTCCTCGACCCCCAGCCGTTGAACGTCCCCTGGCCGGCGCGCCCGTTCAACCCGTACCTCCCGGACGGAGGCCTGGCAGGCAACGCGTCGCCGCCCTCTCCCGAGCAGGTGCAGAAGGTCAAGGCACAGGCGGCCGCGATCGTCGCCAAGATCCGATCGAAGCCGCCCGACCCTCCGCACGGCGACCCGAAGGGCTACCCGCAATACCGGCTGTTCGAGCATCTGCTCGCCTACGTGAATGCACGCGGCGAGCGCCCGGTGATCGTGTTCAACCCGCTCTACCCGACCGTCTACGCCGCGCTCGCGGAGTACGGGCTGCCCACCCTGACCAACTCACTCGCCTACCTCAAGAGCCTGCGAACGCGCTACCAGTTCGTCGTCGTCAACTGCGAGAACATCCACGCCTGGGGCGGCAACGCCACCGACTGGACGAACGCCACCCACGTCGACCGCTTGAACATGCGGCGCATGCTCTAGTACATCGTCGCCCATTCGGACGGCGCGCTCTCTTGACAGGAGATCCGACGGCGGGAAGAGAGTCCGCACCCCGCTCATGTTCACACCCGTTATCGGACTCACCCAACTGGGTCAGTGGATCGCAGCCTCCAGTTCCGGGACGACAGTCGGCAGATCGCCGTCGGGAGAGCTCATCGTCGGCTTGGTCGCCGTGGCGCGGCCGCCCAACGCGGCTACGGCGAGCGCTGCGATCACGAGCAGCGCGAGCGTCGTTCGGCAGCCCGACCCGATCGGCGAGAAGACCGATCAGCGGCGGACCAACGATGAAGCCCGTGTAGCCGATCGTGAAGGTGGCGGCCAGTGACGGACCGGGCGGATCGAGCCGGCCCGCCGCGCTGAAGAGCAGCGGCACGGCGTTCGCGATGCCGAGACCGCAGACGGCGAAGCCGATCACGGCGGGCACCGTCTCGCCGATCAGCAGCACGCCGCCGAGCGCGACCGCGACCAGCGCCATGCCGCCGCGCATCAGCGTCGCGGCGCCGAGCCGCTCATTCAGTAGATCGCCGCCGAGGCGCGCGACGGCCATCCCGAGTGAGAAGCCGGTGAATGCCGTCGCCGCCGCCGCGGCGCTCGCGCCGGCGTCGTGACGGAGGTAGATCCCGCTCCAGTCGCCGATCGCTCCCTCCGTCATCATCGCCAGGAAGCACAGTCCGCCGATCAGGAGCACGGCGCGCGAGGGCCGCGCGAACCCGCTCCTCGCCTCGGAATGGGTCGATGCGCTCCCGAGCCGCTTGGTGATCCACAGCGCGGCCACCCAGAGCGCAACCCCGACGAGCAGGCTCTCCAGCCGTGGGTCGACTCCCGCCGCGGCGATGATCGCGACCAGACCCGCCGAGAGGAACCCGCCCACGCTCCAGCCACCGTGCAGCGACGACATGATCGGCCTGCCCAGCTCGCGTTCGACGGCGACGCCGTGCGCGTTCATCGAGACGTCCATCGCCCCGCCGCTCGCCCCGAAGACGAACAGGATCGCGGCGAGCGTGATCGGGCTCGTCGCCAGCAGCGGCAGCGGCAACATCAGGCAGAAGATCAGCGTGGTGGCGCGTGTCACCGAGGCGCTCGAGCGGCCCTCGAGGATGTGGCCGGTCAGCGGCATCGAGACGAGCGCGCCCGCGGCCATGCACAGCAGGCACAACCCGAGCGTCGCCTTCGAGATCCCGAGGTGGTCCTGCAGCCACGGGATGTGCGCGACCCAGGTTCCCATCATCGCGCCGTTGATCGCGAAGACCGTGAACGTCGCCAGGCGCGGCGTCATACGGCCACCACGTCGATGCCGGCGCTCGTATACGGGCGTGTCAGCTCGCCGCTACCGTCGGTGACCAGGTGGTCGATGTCCGCGAGTTGCGCCACGACCCACGGGCTCGCGCTGCGGAGCTTGTCCGCCGTCGCCAGGGCGATCACCTCACCCGCCGAGGCCACCATGGCGCGCTTCACGTACGCCTCCTCGTCGTCGAGCGTCGTGACACCGACGTCGGGATGCAGCGAGCAGATGCCGAGCACGCAGATGTCCGCGCGCACCGTATGGAACCCCTCGACGGCAGCCGCCCCGACCGCCACCTGCGCGTCCTTCAGCAGCCGGCCGCCGACGAGCATGACCTCGGCCTTCGGGTGGTCCGACAGCGCCGACGCAACCGGCGGCGAGTTGGTGACGACGATGCCGTCGTAGAGCAGAGGGAGACGGCGGGCCAACTCCAGCGTCGTCGTGCCGCCGTCGAGGACGATCACACGTGCGCCAACGAGCAGCGGCAGCGCCGCCTCGGCGAGTGCAGCCTTCTCCTCGTGTGAGACCTCGAGCCGTTGCGTGAACGAACCGGCCGCCGGCGCGGAGGCCAGCGCGCCGCCGTGAACTCGATGCAGCAGGCCTTGCTCCGCGAGGTCCCGCAGGTCGCGGCGGACGGTGTCCTCCGATACTCCGAGGCTGGCCACCAGCTCCGAGGCGACGACCCTGCCGTCACGCTCGACCCGCGCGAGGATCGCCTGTCTACGTTCAGCCGTCAGCATCCTGCGCGTTATAGCACGAACATGCAGGTTTTTGCGGGTTAACGAAGACCCCCTCGAACACCGCGCCCTGTCGATTCCGGGTGGACGCCGTTCGTGGGAGGTTGAGACGCCAGTACGGTGCCGGCAAGCCCGACAAGGAGGCCACAGATGACGCAGTACCTGCTTTCGATCTACCGCGACGACAGGCCCCTCTCGGAGGACGAATTTCAGCAGTCCTACAAAGACGTCAACGCCCTCGCCGATGAGCTCACGGCGGCCGGCGGCTTGGTCTTCGGCGGCGGGCTCAACCATTCGACGCCTACCGTCGTCCGCTCCGTCGACGGCAAGATCGTCACCACCGACGGACCCTTCGCCGAGACGAAGGAGCACCTCGGCGGGTTCTGGATCATCGAGGCGGACGACCTCGACGCCGCCCGCGAGTGGGCCGCCAAACTCACTGCCGCCTGCAGGCGACCGATCGAGGTGCGTACCTTCGAGAACCAGGACGCAACGGTGGAAGAGCTCTTCGAACACACCTTCGATCCCATCACCTGAGCCGTGTCGGCATCGGAGGTGGCACGGCCGGTTGCTGTCGACCTGGCGCAGCCCGCTGACCGGCGATGCGGTCGACCATGGCGGCAGCAGCCGCGAGACCCGCCTCGATGAGGTCGTAGCCGGGCTGGCCCAACACGACCCCGGTAATCGTGGTCCGCTTGCCGGCAATCCAGCGGACGGCCTGAAAGGCGAAGCAGCCTCCGGCCGCGCCGGTCGAGCCGGTCTTGACGCCGACAAACCCGTTGTGCCCGAGCAATGTGTTGGCGTTGTGCACGGTGCCTGCGACCGGCAGCGTCGCGCTCTGAGTGGCGACGATGCTCGCGAACACCGGCAGGCGCATGGCCCGATCGACAATGCGCACCTGGTCGGCGGCAGTCGACACGGTTGAATCGTCGTAGCCGCTCGGATCGGCGTAGCGGGTATGGGTCATGCCCAGCGACCGTGCGGTCGCATTCATCCGGATGACGAACCGGGCAAGCGAGCCGGCGTCCCATCGCGCAAGAACCGCAGCGATGTTGTTCGCCGATGGCAGTAGCAGCGCCTGCAGCGCGTGCCGTTCGGTCAATTCCTCTCCGGGAGCGATGGACACGACCGACTCCTGGTGTCCGCGCCGCCGTTCGGTGTCGGCCACATCGGCGTCGGTGAGCGTGATCGTCGGGCCGTCCTGGCCGGGCCGTAGCGGGTGGTCACGGACACCAGATAGGCCGTCGTCACCTTCGCGACACTGGCCATTGCAGCCGCGTGCTGATTCGGGCCCACCTGGACCTGC
>CAVQAQ010000030.1:0-24615 GCA_963710465.1 uncultured Thermoleophilia bacterium | reverse complement strand
CGACCCGTACCTGGGGCCGGGCGGCAGCAGCGGCCCGCGGCTCCCGCCACCGCCTGAACCGCACCGCGTAGACGCCGGCGCAGCGTCCTCCGTGACGGAGGGCGCGCGCTCGTCATGCCTCCCGCGCCGTCCGCGCGACCCCCGCGCACCTCCGTCACGAACCCGCGCGCCTCTACGCGACCGCCGTGCGCCTCCGCTCGCCGAGGATCGCGCCATGCCGCTCCCCGGTCGCCGCGTCGTCCTCCTGGCCTGCGCGCTGGCCCTGCTCGGGGCCGCGCTCGTCGGGCGTCTGCTCCGTGACGACCCCGCCGCCGGCCCCCCGGTCGCCGAGGCGCCGGCGGCCACGGCGGGGCCTCGCGGCCGCTCGCCGCCGCGCCGCGCTGAGGTGACGGTGCACATCGCCGGGCGTGTCCGGCGGCCGGGCGTTACCGGCCTGCCAGCGGGCGCCCGGGTGCTCGACGCGGTGGAGAAGGCCGGCGGCGCGACGCCGAAGGGCGATCTCGGCGGCCTCAACCTCGCCGCGCTGCTCGCCGACGGCGAGCAGGTCGTCGTGCCGGCGAAGGGTGCGCCGGCCCCGTCCGGTGGCGGTGCCGGCGGGGGTGCGGACCGGCCACCGACGATCGTGCACCTCAACGGCGCCGACGTCGACGACCTCGACGACCTGCCCGGCGTCGGACGGCGCTGGCCGAGCGGATCGTGGCGTTCGGACGCGAGCACGGTGGCTTCCGCAGCGTCGACGACCTGCTGGAGGTGCCCGGCATCGGCCCGGGCCGCCTCGAGGCCCTGCGGGGGCTGGTGGCGCCATGACGCGCCTGCGGGCTCCGCGCCTGCCCCGGTCCGGCCCCGGCGCGCCTCGTGGTGTGGTGCGTCGCGGCCGGGGCCGCGTCGAGCCTGGTGCTGCGCCCGCCGCGCGCCGGTCGCGTTCGCCTCCTGGTCGCGCCGCAGGGCTGCTCGGCGGGCAGTGGCTCGTCGCGCTCGGGGCCCTCGGGGTCGCCGGCGGCCTGGCCGTCGGGGCGTTGCGCCTCGACGCCCTTGCGGCCGATCCGCTGGCCGGCGCCGTCGGTCGCCGGCTCGAGGCGACGGCGACGGTCACCGGCGACTGGCGCGGGCTGCCGCCCGCTGGGCGGCCGAGGCGCGGCTCGCCGGCGGCGAGCCGGTCCTCCTGCGCCTGACGGCCGGGCGGCCGCCACCACGCGGCTCGATCCTGGCGGTCGAGGGCTCGGTGCGACGACCCGACCCGCCCAACAACGGCTACGACGAGGCGGCGCTGCTGGCTCGCCGTGGCATCCGCGGGTCCTGGACGCGGAGGGTGGACCCCGGTGGCCGGCGAGGCGGCGTCGACGGGCTGCTCGACGGCGTGCGGCAGCGCAGCCTCGAGGCGTACGCGCCGGCCGGCCACCGACGACGCCGGACGCTCTGCTCGGCGCGCTGATGCTCGGCGCCGACGAGCCTGTCGCTCGGGCACGCGACACCTTCCGGGCCTCGGGCCTGGCGCACCTGCTGGCGGTCAGCGGCTCGAACGTCGCGCTGCTCGTGGCGCTCGTGCTGGCGACCGCGTGGGTGGCGGGTGCCGGCCGCTCGCTGGCACAGGGGGTCGCGATCCTCGCCATCGCCGCCTACGTCGGCGTGGTCGGCGCCTCGCCGTCGGTCGTGCGGGCGGGTGTGGCGGGCGGGCTGGCCGCGGCGGCGTGGCTGCTCTCGCGGCCGGTGGACCGTCGGCACCTGTTCGCCGCGGGGATGGCCGCGCTGCTCCTGCATAACCCGTTCAACGCGCTCGACCCCGGCTTCCAGCTGTCGTTCGCGGCGGTGGCGGCGATCTACGTGCTGGTCCCGCCTTGACGGGCTGGTTTGAGGGCACGCCCCTGCCGCCGTTGCTGGCGGTGCCGGTCCCGTCAGCGCTGTGTGCACGCTGGCCACGGCCCCGATCCGTAGTCCGCTTCAGGCAGATCGACGTCGTGGCGCGGTGCCGGCCAACCTGCTGGCGGCCCCGGGGGTCCCGCCGATCCTGTGGCTCGGCGTGCTGCAGCCGCCCTCGACCCGTGCTTCCGGTGGCCGCCGCCGGCTGCGCGGAGCTCGCCCGCTACCCGTGCCTGTACCTGCTGGAGGTGGCGGGGCTCGGCGCTCGCTCGACGCCCGCCTGGCGCCGTACGCCCTACCGCTGGCGCTGGTGGCGGGCGCGGCGGCGCTAGGCTGGGCGGCGGTTCGGCCCCTCACCACCAGGAGGACGCGATGACCAGGCGCTACGCATTCGTGGCCCGCATCGAGGCCAAGCCCGACAGGGCCGAGGACGTCGCGGCGCTGCTCGCGGGCGCCCTGCCGCTCGCCGAGGCCGAGGAGGGGACGCTGGACTGGTACGCGGCCCGCACGTCGCCGACGACCTTCTGGATCTTCGACACCTTCGCCGACGAGGGCGCGCGCCAGGCCCACATCGAGGGCCAGATCGCCGCTGCCCTCATGGCGAAGGCCGACGAGCTGCTGGCCTCCCCGCCGGAGATCATGCCCGCCGACGTGCTGGCCGCGAAGTAGGGCCGCGCGGGCCGGCGCCCTACCGGCGCCGCTGCCGCAGCGCCGCCGCCACCCAGCGGCCGCGGACGCTCGCGCCGAGGCCGCCGCGCAGGGCCAGGAAGGCCGACTGGTCGAGCGTCTCGCGCACCGCTGCCGCGCCCAGGCGGGCGTGGGCCTCGCGGATCGCGGCGGCGGCCTCCTCGTCCGGCAGCGGCAGGCGGGCGACCAGGCGGTCGGGTCGTCCTGCGCTGCCGTCGTCGCCCATCGCCGGCACCTCGACGGTGCGGGCGGGCGGCTCGAAGCCCTCCTGCAGCGCCTCGGCGACGAGGGCGGCGCGGACGGCGTCGCGGCCCGCCGGGTCGTCGGGATCGCGCACGCCGGCCGCCTCCCACTGGCGCTTCGCCCGCTTCAGCACGCCCTTGCGGCGGCGGCCGGGCAGCGACTCCAGGAAGCGGCCGAGGGCGAGGTCGAAGGTCGGGGTGGGGTCGACGGCGGCGGTCGCGACGCTTCCGAGCTCCGCCTCCTCGTAGGGGATCGCGGGCGCGTCCCAGTCGGGGTCGTCGTCCCAGCCCTCGTCGGGCGGCGGGTCGCGCTCCGCGTCGAGCTCGACCGCGAGCCGCTCGGCCAGCTCGCGCAGCACGCGCGCGACGACCGGCGCCGCCTCCGGGGCCGCGGGATCGGTGACGCCGCGCGCCTCGGCCTCCTCCGCGACGAGGTCGCCGAGCAGCCGTCGGTCGTCGGGGTGGAGGTCGGCGAGGAAGGTGTCGAGCGGGTCCACGGCGGCGCCGGTATCCTCGCAGGGTGTCCGACGAGAAGCCCCTCCTGCCGCTCTACCTGATCGGCGGCACCGACCGGCCGAAGGTGCGGCGCATCGTGCACCGGCTGGTCGCGCGGATGGAGGGCGAGGGTGGCGAGGTCGAGCGCCACGAGGTCGCCGGCGAGGCCGAGTTCGGGCCCGGCCGACGCGGTCGGCGCCTGCAACGCGCTCGGGCTGTTCGCCGCGCGGCGGCTCGTCCTCGTCGAGGGCTGCGACGCCTGGCGCGCCGACGACATCGCCCGCTACCTGGAGCCCTACGCCGCCGCGCCGGCGCCCGACACCGTGCTGGCGCTGGTCTTCGACGGCGCGGTGCGCAAGGACAGCCGGCTGCGCAAGCTCGTGCCGGAGGCGGGGCAGCTCATCCACGACCCGCCGCCGGTCGGCAAGCTCGTGCACGACCTGTCGCGCCTGCACGGCGTCCGGCTGGAGCCCGACGCGGCGCGGCGGCTCGTCGACCTCGTCGGCGAGCGGCCGGAGCAGCTCGACGCCGAGCTGCACAAGCTCGCGACGTGGGCGGACGGGGAGGAGGTCGACGAGCGGGTGGTCGACGCGCTCGTCTTCGACTTCGACGCCCGCGACCGGCCGCCGTGGACGTTGCTCGACCACTTCTCGCGCCGCGACCGCCGCGCGACCTTCGAGGAGCTGGAGCGCCTCTACGGCATCGGCCGCGCGCCGGCCAGCCTGGTCCCGCTGATCGCCGGCCGGCTCGCGTACCTCCGGCGGCTCAACCAGGCGCACGAGCGGCGCGAGCCGGCGGCCGCCGTCGCCGCCGACACGGGGCGCCGGCCGTTCTTCGTGCAGAAGGAGCTCGCGGAGTGGGGGCCGCTCTGGCCGGAGCGCGACACGTCCCGCGCGTCGGCGCTGCTGGCCGAGGCCGACTACGACAGCAAGGGCGGCACGCGCCTCGACCCCGAGCACGTGCTCGAGCGCACGCTCGCCGCGATCCTCTGACGGCGGGCCGTCAGCCGCCGCGGCGCAGTTCCTGCAGGGCCTCGCGCATGTCCGTCCGCACGAACCCCTTCACGTCCTTGCGCTTGGCGGACGTGCGGGCGCCCAGGCGCCCCAGCAGCTCGCGCGCCGCGGAGCGGTACGCCTGGGAGGCCGTCGACCCTGGCGCCGAGACGACGACGGGCACGCCGGCCAGGGCCGCCGAGTCGAAGCGGGCCGAGACGGGGATCGACGACTCGAGCACCAGGTCCGGGAAGTGGTCGCGCAGCAGCGCCTCCGCGGCCCGCGCGCCGCAACGCCGCCGGTCGGCGAACGTCGGCAGGATGGCGAGGGGCGCGTAGGGGCTGCCGCTCGCCTTCTCGACGCGGCGCACGGCATCGAGCGTCCCGCGCAGCGCCTCGGCGGCGAGGTAGTCGGCGGCGGCCGGCACGAGCACGGCGTCCCCGGCCCGCAGCGCCGCGTCGTTCAGCCCCCCGAGCGCCGGCGGCGTGTCGAGCACCGCGATGGCCCAGTGGTCGCGCAGCCGGTCGAGCGTCCGCCGCAGCCGCGCGCGGCGGGCGGTGTCGCCGAGCAGGTCGTGCTCCTCCTCGCCGAGCGCCTCGTCCGCGGGCACGACGCCGAGCCGGAACAGCTCGGGCTGGCTCGCGTACAGCGGCATGCAGCGCGCCGCGCGCCCGGAACGCCTCGCTCGAGCCGGACGTCCCGTCGGCCTCCAGGCCCAGCGCGCGGCCGGCGGAGCCCTGCGGATCGAGATCGATCAGCAGCGTGCGCTGACCGGATAGCGCGAGGGCGGCGGCGACGTTCACGGCCGTCGTCGTCTTGCCCACGCCGCCCTTGCGATTGATGACGGCGACGACGTGCACGGCGGCATCATGGCAGGGGCGCGCCGCTCCGACCGGGTAGAATGCCGCGCCCGGGGCGACGTGGCCGAGTGGTTAGGCAGCGGCCTGCAAAGCCGTCCACACCGGTTCGATTCCGGTCGTCGCCTTCCTCCGGACATGCAGCTCCATCTCTTCGCCGGGATCTACGTGCGGGACTTCGCTGCTGCGAGGGAGTGGTACGTCCGGCTGCTCGGCGCCGAGCCGTCGTTCCTACCCGCACGCCACCGAGGCGGTGTGGACGCTCGCCGACGACCGCTCGGTCTACATCAACGAGCACGCCGAGCACGCCGGCCACGCCGTCCAGACGCTCTTCGTCGACGACCTCGACGAGCGCGTGGCGGCGATCGCGGAGCGCGGGATCGAGCCGGCGAGCCGGGAGACGTACGAGAACGGCGTGCGGAAGGTCACCTTCCGGGATCCGGACGGCAACGAGATCGGCTTCGGCGGCGGCCCGGCGTAGGCGGCCGCGCATGCCCGACGTCCTCAGCACCCGCGCCCTCAACCGCGCGCTCCTGCAGCGGCAGGGGCTGCTCGAGCGCGGCGACGGGCCGGCGCTCGCCTGGGTCGAGCGGCTCGTCGGGCTCCAGGCGCAGGAGCCGCCCGACCCGTACGTCGGCCTCTGGTCGCGCATCCGCGACTTCGACCCGCTCGAGCTCAGCGACGCGCTCGGGGAGCGGCGGGCGGTGCGGGCGTCGCTCATGCGCGGGACGATCCACCTCGTCTCCGCCCGCGACTGCCTCGGGCTGCACCCGCTACGCAGCCGCTCCTCAACCGCGTCTGGCGATCGGCGTGGGAGAAGCGGCTGAACGGGGCGCCCGTCGACGAGGTCGTCGCGCCGGGCGGGAGCTGCTGGCGGAGCGGCCGCGGCCGCGGGCGGAGCTGCAGCGGCTGCTCGCCCCGCGCTGGCCGGAGGCCGAGCCGCTCGCGCTCGCCTACGTCGTGACGTACATGCTGCCGCTCGTCCAGGTGACGCCGCGCGGGCAGTGGCGGGCGAGCGCGCAGGCGACGTGGGCGCTGGCGGAGGACTGGCTCGGCGCGCCGCTCGACGCCGCCGCCTCGCTCGACGACCTCGTCCGCCGCTACCTCGCCGCCTTCGGGCCGGCGACCGTCTCCGACATGCGCACGTGGTGCGGGCTCAACGGGCTGCGCGCGTCTTCGAGCGCCTGCGGCCCGAGCTCCGCACCTTCCGCGACGAGCGCGGGCGCGAGCTGTTCGACGTCCCCGACGGGCCGCTGCCCGACCCCGCGACGCCGGCGCCGCCCCGCTTCCTCGGCACCTACGACAACGTCCTGCTCTCCCACGACGACCGCGCGCGCGTCCAGGCCGGGCTCGGCCCGGGGATGCCGGTGCCGCGCGGCGGCTGGATCGGCACCCTGATCGTCGACGGCTTCTACCGCGCGTTCTGGAAGCTCGTCGAGGACGGCGGCACCGCGACCCTCACCATCGACCGCTTCGCGCCCCACCCGGACGATCCCGACGGCGCCGTCCAGGCGATCGTCGAGGAGGGCGAGCGCCTCGCCGCGTTCGTCGCCCCGGGCGCCACCGCGCGCGTCGTGTTCGATCCCACGATCTAGAGCTGTAGTCGAGCCTTAGTCTGGACTGGTCGGCGGCCGTCGCAGGGGAACCTGCTCCGGCCACGCCCGCGACGGCTAGGGTTCACGGCGTGCCGGTTTACTCGGAGCGGCTCCGAGCGGCCCTCTTCCTCGCGGAGCGGGCGCACCGGGGGCAGATGCGGAAGGGCCGCGAGGTGCCGTACCTGCTCCATCCCGTCTCCGTGGCGACGCTCCTCTTCGCGGCCGGCGCCGACGAGGACCTGGTCTGCGCCGGCTACCTGCACGACGTGGTCGAGGACTCCGAGGTGACGCTGGCCGAGATCGAGGAGCGGTTCGGCACGCACGTCTCGCACCTCGTCGACGCCGTGACGGAGCGCAAGCTGGAGTCCGACGGCAGCAGCATCCCCTGGGACGTCCGCCGGCGGGACACGATCGAGCACCTGACCGACGCCCACGACGACGTCATCGCGCTCAAGGGCGCCGACGTCGCGATCAACATGGGCGACATCGTGCTCGACCACGGCGAGGTCGGCGACGCCCTCTGGGAGCGCTTCAACGCCCCTCCGGCCGCGCAGCTCTGGTACTACCGCCGCGTCGCGGAGATCGTGCTCGAGCGCGGCACCTACCGGTTGATCGACGACGAGCTGCGGTCGCGGCTCGCCGAGCTCGAGGACATCACGGCGTCGCTGGCGGCTGATCGTCCGTCGCCGTCGGCTGATCGCCCGTCGCCGGCTGATCATCCGACGCCGGCGCATCGTCCCTGAGCGCGAAGACCGCCTCGATCCGCTTCATCACGGCCTTCGCCACGATGTCGCCGCCGGCCGGCTCGAAGTGCAGGCCGTCCGGGCTGCGCACCTCCTGCAGCTTGCCGTCCGCGTCCGGCAGCCGCTCCGCGAAGCCGCCGTCCTCGCTGCGGAACATCCGGTACGTGTCGACGTAGGCGACGTAGGGCGCCCGCTTCTCCGCCTCGGCGCGGACGATGGCGTTGACCGTCTTGTACGACTCGTTCTTGTCCCCGTCCGCGACGACCGGGACGCCGATCCAGACCAGCAGCCGCTTCGGGTTGCGCTTGCCGCCCGTGACCATGTCCATCACGCCGCCGACGCGCTCGCGGTACTGGTCGATCCAGTCCGGCGTCCCGAACGCGGCCTTCTCCTCGCCCTCCGGCAGGCCCTCCATGTAGCCGCCGGTGTCGTTCGAGCCGAACGTCAGCACCACCGCGTCCGGGTTGTCCTTCGCCTTCATCTCCTTCTGGATGCGCGTGAACCAGTCGTAGCGGTCCGGCCGCTCCAGCCCCGTCGCGAGCCGCCCCTCGACGCCCCGGTCCGCGCCGACCGGCTCGACGGCGTCGTTGCCCGCGGTCAGCCGCAGCAGCGCCTCGCCGGGGACGATGGAGAGCGAGTCGCCCGCGATCCAGAGCCGCATCGGGCGCTCGGGCGTGAACACGGCCCTCTTCGCCTTCGCCGGCGTCGCGGTGCCGCCGGCCGTTGCCGTCGGGCCCTCCGCGGCGCCGTGCCGGTGCCGGCGCCGTCGGCGGCCGTGTCCGCCGGCGCCGCCACGCCGTCCGCGGGCGCCACGTCCGGCGAGGGCGGCAGCACGACCGTCGTCGCGATGCGGTCGTCCTCGCCGCGGCCCAGCACCTCCTTGAGGCCCGCCCGCGGCTGGTCGAGGCGCAGCAGCTCGGCGATGTCCAGCAGCGGCGCCGTGAACGCCATGCCGATGTCGCGGCGCCAGCCCTCCGGCTGCGTGTACGCCATCTTGCGCAGCCCCTGGGCGTTCAGGAAGGAGCCGACGACGACCGCCACGAGCGCCACGAGGATGACGTGGCCCGCGGGTACCGCCCGCCGGCGGGGCGGCTCCGGCCGCTGCGGCTCGCGGGGCGGCTCGGTGCCGGTGGGGGGTCGGGTCGCGGTGGCCACGCGGTCAGAACTGGAAGTAGATGAAGGGCGCGACGCCGGCCGGGCCGAGCGTCGAGATGAGCATGAGCGCGACCCCGACCAGCGCACCCTGCGCGACCGGCGGCAGGTGCGAGAACCGCGCCATCAGGGTCAAGGGTACGCGGGCCGGCAGGTACTGCGTACCGATCCCCACGAGGATCGCCACGACGACGCCGAGCGTGACGGCGCTGGACGGCTCGCCCCAGGCGTCGAAGAGGCGGCGGAAGATGTCCGCGGCGGTCGCGAACGAGTCGGCGCGGAAGAAGACCCACGCCGCGCAGACGACCTGGAACGTGACCAGCCGCCGCGCGTTGCGCCGCAGCCAGGTCGACGGCGGGTCGGGCAGCCCGCGCGCCGCACGCCGCTCGGCCGCCCAGCGCTCCACGAGAGCCCGACGCCGTGGATGCCGCCCCAGACGACGAACGTCCAGGCGGCGCCGTGCCACAGGCCGCCGAGCAGCATCGTCAGCATCAGGTTGCGGTACGTCATGAGGCGCGAGCCGCGGCTGCCGCCGAGCGGGATGTACAGGTAGTCGCGCAGCCAGCGGGAGAGGGTCATGTGCCAGCGCCGCCAGAAGTCCTGCAGCGACTCGGCGCTGTAGGGGGCGTGGGGCAGTTCGTCACCGTCGCTACGAGAGCCTTCGGAGCTACGGGGCTGGCATGTTTTGCTGGTAGGCGGTGTCCGCGGTGAAGGTGGAGTCCGCAACCGCCCCGTTCCACTCCGACGTCGTCATGACGATGTTGTCGTAGATCAGTCCTCGGTAGGACTCGATCTGCTTGTTCGCGAGCGCGGAAGCGGTCGAGATCCTGCTCGCTCGCGCGAGCGCTGCATTCCCGGAGGAGAACGCGGCCACGATCGCGAGGATGCCGACGTTCAGCATCACCATCGCCATCAGAAGTTCGAGCAGGCCGAAGCCTGACTCGTCGCGCGCGCGCGTGTACACGTAGGAGCTATCGGCATCGGTCTTAAGGGCCTTGATGCCCCTGCCGATAGCTCCTTCGAGGGACACCTGTGGCTGCCTACGCCTATTCCGCCATCAACGCCGACGGCCTCGAGCTCAACGGCGAGCTTCACGCGCCGGACCTCGCCGGGGCGCGCGAGCAGCTGCGTATCCGCGGCCTGCATGGCCAGCCGACCTCGACGAGCTTCCCTCCGCCGGGGACGAGAGCGCCCGCAACGTCTTCAAGAAGGTCAAGCCGAAGACGCTGCAGATCTTCTCGCGCCAGTTCGCGACGATGATCGAGGCCGGACTCAACATCGTCGCCGCGCTCGTCATCCTCGAGCAGCAGACCGACGACCTGTACTTCGGCCAGGTCGATCAAGGAGCTCCGCGCCGACGTGGAAAGCGGCCTCCTCCTCTCCGAGGCGATGAAGCGCCACCCGAAGATCTTCGACCGGCTGTTCATCTCGATGGTCGAGGCGGGCGAGGCGGCCGGAATCCTCGACGAGGTCCTCGACCGCGTCGCGTTCCAGATCGAGAAGTCGACGCAGATCAAGCGACGCGTCAAGGGCGCGATGCTCTACCCGACGATGGTGCTGATCTTCGCGACCCTCGTCCTGACCGGCCTGCTGATGTTCCTCGTCCCGGTGTTCGTGAAGATCTTCGGCCAGCTCGGTGGTGAGCTGCCGACGCTGACGCAGTACGTCGTGGCGGCGTCGGACCTTCTCAAGCACAAGTGGTACATCATCTTCCCGTCGATCGGGATGACGTTCTTCGCCCTGCGCAAGTACAAGAAGACGGAAGCGGGGCGGAAGAAATGGGATCGCATCAAGCTCAAGATCCCGATGAAGATCGGCTCTGTCGTCCTGAAGGTAACGATGGCGCGCTTCTCCCGAACGCTGTCGACGCTTGTCTCCGCCGGCGTGGACATCATCAAGGCGCTCGAGATCACCGGCCAGACCGCCGGCAACTGGGTGATCGAGGAAGCGCTCGGCGACGTGCGCGCGAAGGTGCACGAGGGTGTGCCGATCGCGCAGCCGCTCATCGACAACCCGATCTTCCCGCCGATGGTCAGCCAGATGGTGAAGATCGGCGAGGAGACGGGAGAGCTCGAGAAGATGCTCGGGAAGATCGCGGACTTCTACGAGGACGAGGTCGACGCTGCGATCCAGTCGCTGACGTCGATCGTCGAGCCGCTGATGATGATCCTCGTCGGACTGATGGTCGGCGTCATCGTGATCGCGATGTACCTGCCGATGTTCAAGATGCTCTCGCTCGTCAAGTAGTCGCGCTCACGCCGACACCGCGTTTCGCGCATTTCCTCGACGGGTTCCTGAACCCGTAGCTGGGCTCCGACGCTGGACAACGGAAAGCCCCCGAACCTACGGGGCTTTCACGGGCGAATCCGCCAGACGTCGGCACCGAGAAAGCTGCCGGCCCACATGTCGCCGGCCGCCTGGTTGACGACGAACGGGCCGTGCCCCACCGGGATCTTCGCGACGACGGTGTTCGTCGCCGGATCGATCACAGCCACCGCGTCCTGCGCCTGCAGCGGGATCCAGACGTTCCCGTCGGAGGCGACGGTTCCGTCGACCGCGCCGGGGCCGACCGAAATCCGGGCGATCGTCTTCCCTGTCGTTCCGTTCACGCGCGCGACGAGCCCGTCGGGCGCGCTCGCGGCCCAGACGGTGTTCGCGTTCGACGCGAGCCATGCCGGCTTCGCGACCGGGACCCGGAACGACTTGATCTTGTTCTTGCGCGGGTCGATCCGGTAGAGGCGGTTCTCTGTCGCCGACCCGACCCACACATACCGGCTCGTTGCGGCGAGCCCGGCCGGGCCGAAGCCGGCAGGGAAGCGCTTCAAGCGCTTGTTGCTCTTCGGACTGAAGCGCGACACCGTCCCGAGCCCGTAGTCCGTCGACCAGACCGAGCCGAACGCGAACGTGACGTCGTACGGTGCGGAGCTCTGCAGCCGTCGCACGACGGTCATCGTGGCTGGATCGATCCGCTCGACCTTGCCGCTGCCGAAGCCGTCGACCCAGACGCTGCCGGCGCCCACTGCGAGCCCGCACGGCTGGTCGCCGACGGCGACCTCGCCGATCACCTGGTTCGTCGCCGGGTCGACGCGCGAGACCGTGTCCGACCCGTAGTTCGCGACCCAGACGGAGCCGAAGCCTTCGACTGCCGCGCACGGCGCCGCGCCCGTCTTGATCACCGCGGCGACTTGCGGCTGCGCGCCGGCGACCCCGGCAATCGCAAGCGCGCACAGCGCCACGATGACACTCCCGCTCCGGAGCTTCCTCACTGGCGCGAGGTTAGGAACGCTGCGTCAGCTGCGCTTCCAGCATCCTGCGAAGTTCGCGGAGGTTGCGGCGCGCCTCGGAGGGCGGCACGCCGAAGACACCGCGGAACGCATCCGTGAAGTGGCTGTGACTGTTGAACCCGAGCTCGTTGGCGATCGTCGCGAGGTCGGCGTCCGAGCGCAGGCGGTCGAGCGCAATGCGCAGACGCAGGTGCGTGCGGTAGCCGTGGAGCGTGAAGCCGGTCCGGTCGCGAAACACGCGTGCGAGGTGAAACTCGGAGGCGTGGACGTGACGCGCGATCGACTCGAGCGAGTCGTGCCCTCGAACCCGTTCCGTCAGCACCGCCTTCGTTCGCTCGACCAGCTCGTGGTGGTCGTGCTCCGTCCTCGTGCGCGCGGCAGCACGCCTGCGACCGTGCACGGCCGCGCCCGCTTCGATCGAGCGACCGACTGCGTCGTACACAGCCTCTTCGATCGAAAGCGGATCCTGCGGCGTATGTGCGGCGAGGCGTAGGCGCAGGTACGCCCGCGGATCGCTCGGCGCGTCGACGAACGCCACGGCGTCGTCCCCCGCAAGCAGTGCCGGATCGATTTCGACGAAGAGACAGTGGTCACCGCGTTCGTCGTGGAGCAGCCGCCGGTACCGCTGTCCGACGCCGTAGAAGATGACGTGGTTCGGGTTCGCAAGCACCGGCTCGCGCCGCTGCTGGTGGATGACGACGCTCGTGCCCGGAAACGCGACGAGCGGCCGCGTCCCGTTCACGTTCACCTCCTGCCACCTCGGACTCTCCGGCGGGCAGCGAAACTCGCCGAGCGTGAACAGCCGCGAGCGATAGAGGATCCGGTTCGGGTCCATGGCTCTTTCCTATAAGACGAATCCGCCGGCCGCCAGGATGGAAACGAGCAGGATTCTGGAAGTCACGCGACTGACGTGACCCAGGCGCGGAGCCAGGACATTCGCTATCGCCGCGTAGCACCCGCGGAAGCCGAGGCGATCGCTTCCGCGCTCGCGGCGCTGCACGAAGACGCGTTCCGCGCCGGCATGGCGCTCGGCATGCTCGAGTCGATCGGCCGCGACGGCCTCGAACGGTCCTACCGCGAGGCCGTCGCCGCCCTCGACGACCGCGAGCGCGCGCTGCTCGTCGCGGAGGACGACGGCGCAGATCGTCGGCGATGGCGCAGCTCGCCCGAAGCGGTGCGATGAACGCCGACGCACCGCGCCGAGGTTCAGCGCGTCGTCGTCGCCGACGGCGCGCGGGGCCGCGGAGTGGGCCGCCAGCTCATGGCCGCGATCGAGGACGCCGCCCGGGCGCTGCAAATCAGCCTGCTATGGCTTACAACGCACGACGGCAGCGAGGCGTGCGCCTTCTACGAGGCCCTTGGGTACAGGAAGATGGGCGTGATGCCGGCCTACTCCCGGCGCCCCGACGGCGCCCTCAGCCCGGGCGCCTTCTACTACAAAGAGCTCGGCTAAAATGCGGCTGCTTGGCGGCGTAGCTCAGTTGGTTAGAGCAGCGGAATCATAATCCGCGTGTCGCAGGTTCGAGTCCTGCCGCCGCTATCTCGAGCCTTTACGACGCTTCGGTTTCGAAGCGCGTGCCGGATTCTGGGTTATCGGCCCGCGGGCGAAGCCCGCGGGCCTTCTACCTCGCAGGGGCGTGGCTAGATCGCCGCGTGATTCGGAGGCTCGCGTCGATTCAGGCCGTTAACCCTTTCTTCACGGCGTTGTGCTCTGATTCCGGCCGTCTTTCAATTCGACAGAGGAGTCTCGATGAATCTGGGGTCCAAGAGGGCATTTGCGACGATCGCTGCCGCCGCAGCGCTTGCAGCCGGCATCGGCGTCGGAAGCGCGGGCGGTGCGAAGCCGCGCGCAAAGGGCCCCGTGCTCAAGGCCGCCGTGGAGTACATCGGCGTCAGCCGCGCGCAGCTGCTGAAGGACGCGCGTGCCGGCCAGACGCTCGCGCAGATCGCGACCGCCCACGGCAAGACTGTCGCCGGGCTCGAGGCGGCAATGCTCGCAGCCATCAAGGCGAAGCTCGAAGCGCGCAACCTCACGCCCGCCCAGCAGCAGGCGAGGCTCGCGCGGGCCGAGAAGCTCGTCGACCGGCTCGTCAACGCCAAGCTCGACCGGCAAGCAGCGCGGCGCCAAGGCGGCGAAGGCCGTGGTGCTCAGGGTCTTCGGCGCGCTACATCGGCATCAAGCCGCAGGCCCTCAGGACGGAGCTGAAAGGGAAGTCGCTCGCCCAGGTCGCAGCGGCCCACGGCAAGACCGCGGCCGGCCTCAAGGCAGCCTTGCTGAAGCCGTTCCAGACGAGGCTCGACAAGGCCGTCGCGTCCGGCCGGATCACCTCGGCACAGGCGCAGACCCGGCTCGACAAGCTCTCCGCCCGGCTCGACACGCTGATCACCAAGACCCGGTAGCGGCCGCTACACTTCGCAATCCGCGCAGGCCGGGACCTTGTCTCGGCGTGCCTTTTCACCTACCACGACGAAGCCATGGCTACCGGAGTACGAGACAAGATCACGCTCGCCTGCACCGAGTGCAAGCGCCGTAACTACATGAGCACGAAGTCGAAGCGGAACACGCCCGACCGGCTCGAGGTCAAGAAGTACTGCCGCTGGTGCGGGCACCACACGCCGCACCGGGAGACGCGCTAGGTGGCACGCCAGACCCGCGCCCAGCGCCGCGCCCGCCGCGAGCAGCAGGCTGCCTCCGAGGCGCAGGCCGCGCCGCGCGGACGCACGCGCCAGATGGCCGTGCGCCCGGCGCCCGAGCCCGCCGTGGCCGGGCCGTCCCGCGGTCAGCCGAGCGCGGGGGAGTCCGCCGCTTCATCGTCGGAGTCGTAGGGCGAGCTGCAGAAGGTCGAGTGGCCGACGCAGAACCAGCTCATCCAGGGCGTCGTCGTCGTGACTCATCGCCTGCCTCGTCGTCGGCGTCTTCCTCTGGGGAGCCGACCTCGTCTTCAAGCGTCTCGTCGAGAACGTCCTGCTGAGGTAGCCGTGTTTCGCTGGTACGTCATCAACACCTATTCGGGCCACGAGAACAAGGTGAAGGCCAATCTCGAGCACCGGATCATGTCCATGAACCAGGCGCCGCGTTTTCGCCGCGTCGTCGTCCCGACCGAGCAGGTGATCGAGACGAAGGAAGGGCCAGAAGGTGCAGACCGAGAAGCGCGTCCTGCCTGGCTACGTGCTCGTGAACATGGACCTGGACGACGACGCCTGGACGCTCGTGAAGAACACGCCCGGCGTGACCGGGTTCGTCGGCTCCGGCACGAAGCCCGTGCCGCTGGCGCAGCCCGAGGTCGACCGGATCCTGCACACGGGTCGCGGCGACGGCGAGCGCCCGCGCGCCCAGGTGGAGTTCTCGCTCGGCGAGTCGGTGAAGGTAACCTCCGGGCCGCTCTCCGACTTCGACGGCGAAGTCGTCGACGTCAACGCCGACCAGCAGAAGCTGAAGGTGCTCGTCGACATCTTCGAGCGTCAGGTCCCGGTGGAGCTCACCTTCGACCAGGTGAAGAAGCTCGACTAGCCATGGCCAAGAAAGTTCTGACACTCATCAAGCTGCAGATCCCGGGCGGGCAGGCCAACCCTGCGCCGCCGGTCGGCCCTGCGCTCGGCCAGCACGGCGTCAACATCATGGAGTTCTGCAAGGCGTTCAACGCGCAGACCGCGCAGGAGAACGGCCGCATCATCCCGGTCGAGATCACGGTCTACGAGGACCGGTCCTTCGACTTCATCACGAAGACGCCGCCGGCAGCCGTCCTGATCAAGGAGGCGCTGCGCATCGAGAAGGGCTCGGGCGAGCCGAACCGCGAGAAGGTCGGTCGCCTCACCCGCGACCAGGTGCGCCAGATCGCCGAGGCGAAGATGCCGGACCTGAACGCGCGCGACGTCGAGCAGGCGATGCGCATCATCGCGGGCACCGCCCAGTCGATGGGCGTGGAAACGGACGTGCTCTCATGAGCTCCCACGGCAAGCAGTACCGCAACGCGCGCGCGGCCTTCGACCGCGAGCAGGAGTACTCGCCCGTCCAGGCGATCCGGCTGATCAAGGAGATGCAGACGGCGAAGTTCGACGAGACGATCGAGGTGCACTTCCGCCTCGGTCTCAACGTCCGCCATGCCGACGAGCAGCTGCGCGGCACGCTCATGCTTCCGCACGGCACCGGCAAAGAGGCGCGTGTCGCAGTCTTCGCCGAGGGCGAGAAGGCGAAGGAGGCCCAGGAGGCCGGCGCCGACATCATCGGCTCGGCCGACCTTGCGAAGCGCGTCGAGGAAGGCTTCACCGACTTCGACGTCGCGGTCGCCACGCCCGACCAGATGGGGAACGTCGGCAAGCTCGGCCGCATCCTCGGCCCGCGCGGCCTGATGCCGAACCCGAAGACCGGCACCGTCACGATGGACGTCGGCAAGGCCGTCCGCGAGGCGAAGGCCGGCAAGCTCGAGTACCGCACGGACCGCGGCGCGAACGTCCACGTGTCGATCGGCAAGAAGAGCTTCGGCGAGCGCCAGCTCGTCGAGAACTACGCCGCGCTCATCGACGAGATCGTGCGCGCGAAGCCGGCCGCGGCCAAGGGGCGCTACATCAGGCAGATCACGCTCACGAGTACGATGGGCCCCGGCGTTCACGTCGATCCGCAGAAGACCCGCGGCATCGCCGAAGAGCTGGAGGAGCAGGCAGAAGCTGTAACCGCATAGAGCCCGACGCCAAAGACAGTTGGCAGCTAGGGACTGTCCCCGAAGGGGACTGTCCCCGCAGAAGTCCAACCGAGGCGGAATCGGTGAAGAGGATTTCTCACCTCCTTCAGCGAGCCCGCCTGTGTGCGGGCTCGAATCGTTTCGAGGAGGTGAATGGATGAAGAAGAGCGACAAGGAACGAGTCGTCAGCGAGCTCGCCGAGCGGCTGAAGTCGTCGTCGACGCTGATCGTCGCGGACTACCGCGGCCTGACGATGCCGCAGATCGACGATCTCCGCGGCAAGCTGCTCGAGCACGGCGCGCGCTTCTCGGTCGTGAAGAACACGCTCACGCGCCGGGCCGCCGAGGAGGCCGGCACCGACGCGCTGCTGGCGCTGCTCGAGGGGCCGACGGCGATCGCGTTCCTCGAGTCCGACGGCGACCCGGTCGCGGTCGCGAAGGCACTCTCGACGGCCGCGCGCGAGACGCAGCAGGTGCTCGTCATCCGCGGCGGGATCATGGAGGGCAGGTCGATCACGGAGGAGGACGTCCAGAACCTCGCCAAGCTGCCGCGCGGCGGACGTGCTCCGCGCCCAGCTCGTGGGTGCGATCGCGGCGCCGATGACAACCGTCGTCGGCCTGTTCAGCGCGCCGATGCGCGACATCGTCGGCGTCCTGCAGGCACGGATCGACCAGCTCGCAAGAACAGGGCGAGGCTCCCGAGCCGACAGCCTGAGGCAGCCGCAGAAGCAACTCCGGAAGCAACCACAGAACCGGAACCAGAACCAGAACCACGAACCAGAACAGCAGGAAGAAGGAGGAGAGAGCTAGATGGCAACCGAGACCTCAGCGCTCGTCGAGCAGCTCGGGAAGATGACCGTGCTCGAGCTCGTCGAGCTGAAGAACGCGCTCGAGGAGGAGTGGGGCGTAACTGCCGCCGCTCCGGTCGCGGTCGCGGCACCGGTGCGGCGGCCGGCGACGGCGCTGCTGCCGAGGAGGAGAAGACGTCGTTCGACGTCATGCTCACCGCAGCCGGCGGACAGAAGATCCAGGTGATCAAGGTCGTCCGCGCGCTCACCGGGCTCGGCCTCAAGGAGGCGAAGGACCTCGTCGACTCGGCTCCGAAGCCGGTCAAGGAGGGCGTCGCCCAGGACGAGGCCGACTCGGTCAAGGCCCAGCTGGAAGAAGCCGGCGCCACGGTCGAGATCAAGTAGCCGCGAGGGAACCCTGGGTTCGAAAGGCCGCGCAAGCGGCCTTTCACCTTTTCGGGGGGTATTTCGGGGCACAGCGCAGGGCCGGCGTTGCCGATGCGTCTACCGGACGACAAGGCTGACTCCCCCAGGAGGCATCTCCAGATGAAGAAATTCAGTGCTCTGCTCGCCCTCTTCTGCGTGGGCCTACTCGCCGCCTCGCTCGCGGCGGCCAAGCCCCCGCCCGGCAAGGGCAAGCCTGAAGGCAAGGGCAAGAAGACGACCACGAGCTCGACCGATCCCGCGACGTGCAAGCCGAAGATCTCCGTGATCATCAAGGGCAAGTTCGTTTCCGGCGCCGGCGACTCGTTCACGATGGACGTGACCCAGACGAACTTCCACGGCCGAGACCTGGTGGGCAAGCCGCTCACGCTCAACGTGGACGAGAAGACGCGGTTCGTCCGGCGCGGCCCGGCGAAGCTCTCTGACTTCAAGGCCGACGACCGCCTCAACGTGCAGGCCCGGGCATGCAAGAAGCAGAAGAATGCGGCGCCCAGCGCCCAGCCCGCGGCGACGATGCTCGCGAAGCGCGTGGTCGGCCGTCCGGCGAATCCTGCCGAGACCGGCACGACCACCACGAACGCAACCCCGTAAAGGCGCTTTACCCTCGGACTCAGAAGCGGCGCTACGGCGCCCCTTCTGGCATTTTTAGGCGCTCTTCCGCTACCATCGGCGCGAACGAACGGCGGGTTCCGCAGGGGTCACCTTGCGCTGAACCGGGGACTTCGGGTACCCTGACGGGTTGCGCCGCTGTCTCGCCGTCCACGCCTGTCCGCTCTCGATCCCAGTTTTCGCACGACATCTCTAAGGGAGGCTGCATCTCTTGACCACCAAGGTCGCTGCGCCTAGCGCGCGCACCAGTTTCTCGCGTCTCAAGCACGTCCTCGACCTTCCGAATCTGATCGACATCCAGAAGGCCTCGTTTCAGTGGTTCCTGGACGAAGGTCTCCGCGAGACGATCGACGACATTTCGCCGATCGAGGACTACACCGGCACCCTCGCCGTCGAGTTCGGGGCCTACAAGTTCGGCGAGCCCCAGTTCTCGATCAAGGAGTGCCGCGAAAAGGACCTGACCTACCAGGCTCCGCTCTCGATGACCGTCCGCTTCGTGAACAAGGAGACGGGCGAGATCCGGGAGCAGACCGTCTTCATGGGCGACTTCCCGATGATGACGGAGTGGGGCACGTTCATCATCAACGGCACCGAGCGCGTCATCGTGACGCAGCTCGTCCGCAGCCCCGGCGCCTACCTGATGGAGCCGAAGGACGCGAGCAAGCAGGTCTTCACGGCCAACCTGATGCCCTCGCGCGGCTCGTGGCTCGAGCTCGAGATCGACAAGAAGGGCATCGTCTACGCGCGCATCGACAGGAAGCGCAAGCTCCCGATCACGACGCTGCTGCGCGCGCTCCCGGCGGAGGACCCGTCCACGGGCTTCAAGCTCGACACGTCGGACAACGAGGCGATCCTCAAGCTGTTCGGCAATTCGATCTACATCGTCAACACGCTCGAGAAGGACCCCTCCACGCGTGAGGAGGAGGCCCTCATCGAGGTCTTCAAGAAGCAGCGCCCGGGCGAGCCGCCGACGCTCGACAACGCGCGCAACCTGCTGAAGGCGCTCTTCTTCGATCCCAAGCGCTACGACCTGACGAAGGTCGGCCGCTACAAGCTCAACCAGCGGCTCGGCGTGAGCGTTCCCGAGGACACGCGCGTCCTCACGACCGAGGACATCCTGGCGCTCGTCAAGAAGCTCGTCGAGCTGCCCACCAGCCCTCGGCGTCCCGGAGGACTCGAAGGACTACGCCGCCGACGCGATCGTGCTCAGCCGCGATCCGATCCGCGGCGAGCTCGACGAGTACGAGCACTTCGGCAACCGCCGCCTGCGCACCGTCGGCGAGCTGATCCAGGAGGCGTTCCGCGTCGGCCTCTACCGCATGGAGCGCGTCGTGCGCGAGCGCATGACGACGGAGGACGTCGACACGATCACGCCGCAGACGATCATCAACATCCGTCCGGTCGTGGCGGCGCTGAAGGAGTTCTTCGGCTCCTCGCAGCTGTCCCAGTTCATGGACCAGACGAACTCGCTCTCGGGGCTGACGCACCGCCGCCGCCTGTCGGCGCTCGGCGCCGGCGGCCTCACGCGCGAGCGCGCGCCGATCGAGGTGCGCGACGTGCACCCGACGCACTACGGGCGCATGTGCCCGATCGAGACGCCGGAGGGCCCGAACATCGGCCTGATCGGGTCGCTCGCGTCGATGGCGACCGTCTCGGAGTTCGGTTTCATCCAGACGCCGTACCGCAAGGTCGTCAACGGGAAGGTGACCGACGAGATCGTCTACCTGGACGCGGCCGAGGAGGCGCAGTTCACGATCGCGCAGGCGAGCGCGATCGTCGACGAGAAGACCGGCAAGTTCCAGGACAAGATGGTGCTCTGCCGCTCGAAGGAGGGCGAGGCGGTCACCGCCGAGCCGAAGGACATCCAGTTCATGGACGTCGCACCGGCGCAGATCGTGTCCGTCGCGACCGCGCTGATCCCGTTCCTCGAGCACAACGACGCGAACCGCGCGCTGATGGGCGCGAACATGCAGAAGCAGGCCGTGCCGCTGATGATCACGCAGGCGCCGATCGTCGGCACCGGCGTCGAGTATCGCGCCGCCGTCGACACGGGCGACGTCGTGCTGGCGAAGTCCTCCGGGACGATCGTCGACGTCGAGGCCGACCACATCACGGTCGAGACGAAGGACGGCAAGGACGAGTACCCGCTGACCAAGTTCATGCGGTCGAACCAGGGCACGCTGATCCACCACAAGCCGATCGTGTCCCTCGGCGACAAGGTCACGGCCGAGCAGGTGCTCGCCGACGGCAGCTCGACCGACATGGGCGAGCTCGCGCTCGGCGCCAACTTGCTCGTCGCGTTCATGCCGTTCGAGGGCTACAACTTCGAGGACGCGATCGTCATCTCGGAGCGGCTGGTCAAGGAGGACGTGCTCTCCTCGATCCACATCCACGAGTACGAGATCGACGCGCGCTCGACGAAGCTCGGCGACGAGGAGATCACGCGCGACATCCCGAACCGCTCGGAGGAGTCGCTCAAGGACCTCGACGACCGCGGCGTCGTCCGTATCGGAGCCGACGTCGGCTCCGGCGACCTGCTGGTCGGCAAGGTCACGCCGAAGGGCGAGACCGAGCTGACGGCCGAGGAGAAGCTGATCCGCGCGATCTTCAAGGAGAAGGCGCGCGAAGTTCGCGACACCTCGCTCAAGGTCCCGCACGGCGAGGGCGGCAAGGTCATCGACGTCAAGACGTTCTCGCGCGAGGCCGGCGACGACCTGTCGCCCGGCGTGAACGAGCTCGTGCGCGTGTACGTCGCGAAGAAGCGCAAGATCGCGGAGGGCGACAAGCTCGCCGGCCGCCACGGCAACAAGGGCGTGATCTCGAAGATCGTCCCCGAAGAGGACATGCCGTTCCTGGAGGACGGCCGGCCGGTCGACGTCATCCTCAACCCGCTCGGCGTTCCGAGCCGGATGAACATCGGCCAGATCCTCGAGACGCACCTCGGCTGGGCGGCGGCGCACGGCGTGTTCGCCAACGGCGACGAGGCCCCGAACGGCTTCGCCAACAAGCCGATCGCTGCCGACAACCCGCACCCGGTCGCAACGCCGGTCTTCGACGGTGCCCGGGAGCAGGACGTCGATGAGGCGCTGATCAAGTGGGCGGAGATGCACGAGGACTCACCGATCAAGATGTCCGTGAACAAGGAGAAGCGCCGCGTGTCCGGCAAGGTTCGCCTGTTCAACGGCAAGACCGGTGCGCCGTACGAGCAGAAGGTGACGATCGGCTTCATGTACATCCTGAAGCTGCTCCACCTCGTGGACGACAAGATCCACGCGCGCTCGACCGGCCCGTACTCGCTCGTCACCCAGCAGCCGCTGGGCGGCAAGGCGCAGTTCGGCGGCCAGCGCTTCGGCGAGATGGAGGTCTGGGCACTCGAGGCCTACGGCGCCGCGTACACGCTGCAGGAGATGCTCACGATCAAGTCCGACGACACGGTCGGCCGCGTGAAGGCGTACGAGGCGATCGTCAAGGGCGAGAACATCGCCGAGCCGTCCATCCCTGAGAGCTTCAAGGTGCTGCTGAAGGAGATGCAGTCACTCGCGCTCGACGTGAACGTCCTCTCCGACGAGGGCACCACCGTCGAGGTGCGCGAGGAGGACGACGAGCTCCTGCGCGCGGCCGAGGAGCTCGGCATCGACCTGTCGCCCGGCTCGCTCCGC
The DNA here is from genome assembly GCA_963710465.1 of uncultured Thermoleophilia bacterium. Lineage (GTDB taxonomy): Bacteria > Actinomycetota > Thermoleophilia > Gaiellales > Gaiellaceae > JACVRM01. Next base: position 2,533 of record CAVQAQ010000030.1, on the reverse strand, counting down.
GCAGCGGCGCGCCAGCCGACGGCAGAGGAAGTCGAGGAAGGACAGGAGCGGGTCGACCAGGACGGCGAGATGGCGCTGCCCAACGACGAGTCGCTCGGCGACCTGACCGACGTGGAAGTTGAAGGAGACGAAGAGAGCAGAAGAAGCGCCCGCGCTCGCCGAGGGCGAATTGGAACTCGAGGAATAAGAAGGAAGGGATCCAGAGCTTGATCGACATCAACGATTTCGACGCCATTCGCATCGGGCTTGCGTCCAGCAAGCAGATCCGCGACTGGTCCTCCGGCGAGGTAACGAAGCCGGAGACGATCAACTACCGCACGCTCAAGCCGGAGCGAGACGGTCTCTTCTGCGAGCGCATCTTCGGTCCGACCAAGGACTGGGAGTGCTACTGCGGCAAGTACAAGCGCGTCCGCTACAAGGGCATCATCTGCGAGCGCTGCGGCGTCGAGGTGACGCGGCAGAAGGTACGGCGCGAGCGCATGGGTCATATCGACCTGGCTGCGCCCGTCTCGCACATCTGGTTCTTCAAGGGCGTGCCGAGCCGCATCGGCTACCTGCTCGACATCGCACCGCGCGAGCTCGAGAAGGTTCTCTACTTCGCCGCCTCGATCGTGACAGCGGTCGACGTCGCGGCGCGGAAGAAGGACCTCAACGATCTCGAGGACAAGGTCAAGGGCGAGGCCGAGCGGATCGAGGTCGACCGCGAGGAGGCGCTCGCCGCGCTCGAGGACAGGCTCAAGCGGCGCCGCGACTACTTCGCCAAGGGCAAGGACAAGGGCTTCGACGAGGACGACGACTTCTGGGCCCGCGGCCTCTCGAACTGGGCCGAGGAGCAGGCGATGCCGACGCTCGAGGACGCCCGCGGCCTCGCCGGCGGGATGTTCCCCGACCTCGTCGGGCAGATCACGACCGAGGACTCGAAGAAGATCCGCGAGCTCGTCCGCAACGCTGCGATCCGTGACGACCGCAAGCTGACGCCGCGCGAGCTCGAGAACGTCGCCGTGGCGGCGGAGCAGATCCTCGGCGGGCTCGAGCCGCTGTTCAAGCAGCAGGCGAAGGCGACGGGCTCCAAGAAGGGCGCGATCTCGCGCCACATCAACCGGATCCTCGACAACCTGCTCGACGGCAACGAGACGCACGAAGAGGACGTCAAGTTCGTCGAGAAGGTCGACATGAAGAACCTCGACCGCGCACGCGAGCTCGGGAACGGGCTGCTCGGCGACGTGGTCGACACGTGGGACGGCGAGCAGGACATCCGCGAGCTGACGAACGACCTGTGCCTGCGCACCGACGGGAAGATCCAGAAGGAGGATCTCGACGCGATCATCCAGTGGGCGCTGAAGGTGCGCGAGATGTACCTCGACATCGAGTCGCGCCGCGGCGACGCGCGCGAGGCGGCGGTCGACTCCGTCAACAGGCTCGAGCAGACGTGGTTGCTCTTCAAGGACCTGGAGCCGAAGCTGATCGTCAACGACGAGCAGCTGTTCCGTGAGCTGAAGGACCGCTTCGGCTCGCCGTACGGGTTCGGCGTCTACTTCCGGGGCGGCATGGGCGCGGAGGCGATTCGCGACCTGCTCAAGGACCTCGACCTCAAGGCCGAGGCCGCGTCGCTCCGCGAGACGATCCGCACGTCCAAGGGTCAGAAGCAGCAGCGCGCGATCAAGCGTCTGAAGGTCGTGAACGCGTTCATCACCTCGGAGAACAAGCCCGAGTGGATGGTCCTCGAGGCGATCCCTGTCATTCCGCCGGAGCTCCGCCCGATGGTGCAGCTCGACGGTGGCCGCTTCGCCACGAGCGACCTGAACGACCTCTACCGGCGTGTCATCAACCGCAACAACCGGTTGAAGCGACTGCTCGACCTGGGCGCGCCCGAGATCATCGTCAACAACGAGAAGCGGATGCTGCAGGAGGCCGTAGACGCGCTGTTCGACAACGGCCGCCGCGGCCGCTCGGTGACGGGCCCCGGCAATCGCCCGCTCAAGTCACTGTCCGACATGCTCAAGGGCAAGCAGGGCCGGTTCCGCCAGAACCTGCTCGGCAAGCGCGTGGACTACTCAGGTCGCTCGGTCATCGTGGCCGGCCCGAGCCTGAAGCTGCACCAGTGCGGGCTGCCGAAGCTGATGGCGCTCGAGCTCTTCAAGCCGTTCATCATGAGCCGGCTCGTCGAGCGCAAGTCGGTGCAGAACATCAAGGCGGCGAAGAAGTACGTCGACTCGATGACGGAGGAAGTCTGGGACGTCCTCGAGGAGGTCATCGCCGAGCATCCGGTGCTGCTGAACCGCGCACCGACGCTCCACCGGCTGGGCATCCAGGCCTTCGAGCCGAAGCTCGTGGAGGGCAAGGCGATCCAGGTGCACCCGCTCGTCTGTCACGCGTTCAACGCGGACTTCGACGGCGACCAGATGGCAGTCCATCTGCCCCTCTCGGCGGAGGCGCAGGCCGAGGCGCGCGTGCTGATGCTGTCCTCGAACAACATCCTGTCCCCGGCAAGCGGCCGCCCGCTGGCGACGCCGACGAAGGACATGGTGCTCGG
>CAVQAQ010000029.1:0-14032 GCA_963710465.1 uncultured Thermoleophilia bacterium | reverse complement strand
TCGCCGCCCGCGACGAGCTCATCGAGCAGTACATGTCGCTCGTGCGCTCGCTCGCCCGCCGTTACGCCTATCGCGGCGAGCAGCTCGACGACCTCGTCCAGATCGGCGCCATCGGCCTGATCAAGGCGATCGACCGCTTCGACATGAGCCGCGGCGTCGAGCTGACGACCTATGCCACGCCGAACATCATCGGCGAGATCAAGCGGCACTTCCGCGACAAGGGCTGGGCCGTGCGCGTGCCGCGCGGGCTCCAGGAGCTGTCCGTCCAGCTGTCGAAGCTCGTCGAGCAGCTGACCGTGCACCTCAGCCGCTCGCCGACGATCGCCGAGATCGCCAAGGAGGCCGGGGTGGAGGAGGAGCTGGTGCTCGAGGCGATCGAGAGCGGCCGCGCGTACAGCTCCGTCTCGCTCTCGGCCGGCGCGATCGGCGACGAGGACGGCGAGCTCGACCCGCTCGAGACGATCGGGACGGTGGAGCATGAGTACGAGGTGTCGGAGGACCGCGCGATGCTCGAGCCGGGCTTCCGCGTGCTCGACGAGCGCGAGCGGCGGATCCTCCACCTGCGCTTCTTCGAGGGGCTGACGCAGTCGCAGATCGCGGCGCAGATCGGCATCTCGCAGATGCACGTCTCGCGCCTGATCCGCCGCGCCCTCGAGAAGATCCGCGAGGAGATCGCCGAGAACGAGGACGAGCCGCAGAGCATGGCCGGCGGCCTCTGACGCAGCTGACGACACAGCGCCTGCTGCTCCGGCAGTGGCGCGACGACGACGCGCCGGACGTCGAGCGGCTGAACGCCGACCCGGTGTTCAGCCGCTACCTGAGCCCGACCGGCGCGCCGTTCACGGCGGAAGAGTCCACAACCGGACTCGCGCGCTGGCGGGCGCACTGGGACGAGCACGGCTACGGCGTCTGGGCGGTCGAGGAGCGCGCGACCGGGCGCCTGATCGGGCGCATCGGCCTCTCGCACCACCGCCTCTGGCCGCAGGACGTGGAGGTCGGCTGGGCGCTCGACCCGGCCGTGTGGGGCTGCGGCTACGCCACCGAGGGCGGCCGCGCGGCGCTCGACTACGCGTTCACGGTGCTCGGCCGCGACCGGGTCGTCAGCATCGTCCACCCGGAGAACGCAGCGTCGATCGCGGTCATGACGCGCCTCGGCATCGAGCCGTGGCGGAGCGTGTGGTGGCCGGAGGGCGAGCTCGAGCTCGAGGTGCGCGCGATCGCCGCGCGACAAGTGGGCACAATCGCTCGCATGAAGACGACCGCCGAGCTGCGCGAGGGCTACCTCTCGTACTTCGAGGAGCACGGGCACCAGCGGCTGCCGTCGTGGCCGCTGATCCCGCGCGCCGGCGACCACTCGACGCTGCTGACGACGGCCGGGATGCAGCCGCAGATGCCGTTCTTCCTCGGGCGCGAGCAGCCGCCCGCGCCACGGACCACGACGTCGCAGAAGTGCTTCCGCACGCCGGACATCGACGAGGTGGGGCTCGACGGCCATCACCTGACCTTCTTCGAGATGCTCGGCAACTTCTCGTTCGGCGACTACTTCAAGGAGGGCGCGATCGAGCTCGCGTCGACGTTCATCCGCGAGCGCCTGCAGCTGGACTGGTCGCGCGTCTGGGCCACCGTGCATGCCGGCGATCCGGAGCTCGGGCTCGGCGAGGACGGAACCGCGCGCGGCCTGTGGGAGGCGATCGGCATGCCACCCGAGCGCATCGTCGCGCTGCCGAGCAGCGAGAACTTCTGGTCGGTCGGCGGCCCCGGGCCGTGCGGGCCGGACTCCGAGATCTACTGGGACTGGGGCGAGCAGTACGGGTGCGGCGAGCCCGATTGCGCGCCGGCCTGCCCGCGCTGCGACCGCTTCCTGGAGTTCTGGAACCTCGTCTTCATGGAGTACGAGCTGCACACGGACGGCACGCTGACGCCGCTCCCGAAGCAGAACGTCGACACCGGCATGGGCCTCGAGCGCACCGCCGCGATCCTGCAGGACGTGCCGAACCGGTCGGTGTACGAGACCGACGGCTACCAGGCGATCATGGCCTGGATCGAGCAGCAAAGCGGCGTCGCCTGGGACGCCGACCCGCGCGCGACGAAGGCACACCGCGTCCTCGCCGACCACGGTCGCGGCATGACGTTCATCGTCGGTGACGGGGTCGTGCCGTCGAACGAGGGGCGCGGCTACGTGCTGCGCCGCATCATCCGGCGCGCCGTCCAGCAGGCGCAGGCGATCGGCCTGTCCGACCTCTGGCGGCTGACCGACGTGGTCGCCGAGCAGATGGGGCCCTGGTTCCCCGAGCTGGTCGAGCACCGCGCGCACATCCAGGAGGTCGTGCGTGCCGAGGAGGAGCGCTTCTCCGAGACGCTGGCACGCGGGCTGCGCCTGTTCGAGGAGGTGGCTGCGAAGGGCGAGGTCACCGGCCGCGACGCCTTCGAGCTCGCGACGACGTACGGCTTCCCGGTCGAGCTGACGCGCGAGCTCGCGCGCGACCGCGGGCTCGCCGTCGACGAGGAGGGCTTCACGCACTTCATGGAGGAGCACCGCGAGATCTCGCGTGCCGGAGGGCCGAGCACGCACGCGCAGCGCGCCGCCGACTTCGCGGGCAACGCCGGCTTCCGCACGGAGTTCGTCGGCTACGAGAAGACCGAGGTGCTGACGCAGATCGGCGCGTTGGAGCCGCTCGAGGACGGGCGCTTCCTCGCCAAGCTGCGCGAGTCGCCGTTCTACCCGGACGGCGGCGGCCAGGTCACCGACGCGGGCTTCATCGAGCTCGACGGCCCGCACGGCCCGCCGGTGAGTGCGCCGCGAGCCGACCTCGAGGAGGCGTACCGGATCGAGGAGGACCAGGTGCTCGTCTTCCGCGGCGAGGGCTTCTCCGCCGGGGACCGTGTGCGCGCGGTCGTGCCGTGGCCGGTGCGCTTCCCGACGACGGCGAACCACACGGCGACGCACCTGCTGCACCGCGCGCTCCAGGACGTGCTCGGCGACCACGCCCGCCAGGCCGGGTCTGCGGTGCGCCCGGACAAGCTGCGCTTCGACTTCACGCACCCCGAGGCGCTCACGCCCGAGCAGCGCGTAGAGGTCGAGCGCATCGTCAACGACCGGGTCTTCGAGAACCACCCGGTGCGCGCGTACGTGACGCCGATCGAGGAGGCGCGCAAGCTCGGCGCGATGATGCTCTTCGGCGAGAAGTACGGCGACCAGGTGCGCGTCGTCGACATCGAGGGCGTCTCGCGGGAGCTCTGCGGCGGAACGCACGTGCGCACGACCGCCGAGATCGGCCCGTTCGTGATCACGTCCGAGGGCTCCGTCGGTGCCGGCACGCGGCGCATCGAGGCCGTCACCTCCGGCGAGGCGTGGTCGCTCCTCCACGCCCGGGCGGAGGAGGCGGGCGAGCTGCGCGCCGAGGTCGAGCGCCTGAAGAAGGAGGCGCGCAAGCAGACGAAGGCCGACGCGACGGCCGAGGTCGACATCGCGCCCGAGATCACCGCCGTGAACGGCGTCAACGTCGTCCGCGCCGAGCTCGACGGCGTGAGCGGCGACGAGCTCCTCGACATCACCGACCGGCTCAAGCAACGGCACGCCCCCGCCGCGGTCGTCGCCGGCGCGCGCGCCGACGGCACGGCCACGCTCATCCTCAACTTCGACAACTCGCTCGAGGGCCGTGGGCTCAACGCGGCCGCCGTCATCAAGGAGGCGGCGGCGCTGATCGGCGGAGGCGGCGGCGGCCGGCCCACGATGGCGCGCGCCGGCGGCAAGCAGCCCGAGCGGCTCGGCGAGGCGCTCGACAAGGCGCAAGAGCTGATTTCCGCGGCGTTGTCGTAGGCCGCCACTAGACTCCGCGGCCTCGTGAAGGTGCTCGCCCTGGACTACGGGTCCGCGCGCACCGGCGTCGCAGTCTCCGACCCGACCGGCACGGTTGCCCGCCCGCTCGAGGTCGTGGAGCGCGCCGGGAGCGGCGCCGGCCTCGAACGGCTCGTCGAGCTCATCCGCCATGAGGCGCCGGAGCAGATCGTCGTCGGCCTGCCGCTGACACTCTCCGGCGACATCGGCGAGCAGGCGCGCGAGACCGAGGACTTCCTCGCCGAGCTGCGCACGCACGTCGACGTCCCCGTCGAGACGTTCGACGAGCGCTTCACGACCAAGCTCGCCGGGCCAGGCGCCGACGACGCCCGCGCGGCCGCCGTCCTGCTGACCGGCTACCTCGAATGGCGCGAGTCACGGGGCGAGCGGTGAATGCCGAGGGGACCTCGACGCCGGTGACCGTGCTGCGGCGCCTCCTCGCCGTCATCGTGATCGTCGGGGTGCTGGCCGGGCTCGGCTGGGCCGTCACGTCACTCGTGCGCGACAGGGGCTCGGCGACGCCGGCCACGACCACGGCCGTCCCGGTGAAGGTCCTCCGCATCGTTTTCCCGGAGGGGTTCACACGCGCGGAGATGGCGCAGCAGATCGCCGCCGTCAACAAGATCGCCGAGCACAAGCGGCACGTGACGCCGAAGCTGTCTCCGGAGCGCTACCTGCAGCTGACGGCGAGCTCGAAGTTCGCCGGCGAGTTCGCGCGCGACCGCAAGCGCCGCACGCTCGAGGGGTTCCTCTTCCCGGCGACCTACGACTTCACGAAGCGCACGACGACGCAGCAGCTGGTCACGGACCAGCTCGACGCGTTCCGCGAGAACTGGGCGCGTGTGCAGATGGGGTACGCGCGGTCGAAGAACCTGACCCCGTGGGACGTGCTGATCATCGCGTCGATGATCGAGAAGGAGGTCGCGGCGCCGGAGGAGCGCGCGCTGGTCGCCTCGGTGATCTACAACCGGCTGAAGGCGCACATGCAGCTCGGCATCGACGCGACCCTGCGCTACGGCCTGAACATCCCGCCGACCGAGCCGCTGCACGAGTCGCAGATCAACGACCCCAACCCGTACAACACGCGCGTGCACGTCGGCCTGCCACCGGGCCCGATCGCGAACCCGGGCCTCGCGTCCCTCCAGGCGGCCGCGAACCCGCGGCACACCAAGTACCTCTACTACGTGCGCAAGCCGGACAAGGTGCACCACGCGTTCTTCACGAACAAGGCCGACTTCGACGCGTACCAGGTCAAGCACGGCTACTGAGCTCGTCGCGCTGCTCGGCGACCCGGTCGCGCAGTCGCTGTCGCCGCGGATGCACAACGCCGCCTTCGCCGCGCGCGGGCTCGACTGGCGGTACGTGGCCTGCCGCGTGGACGCCGCGGACCTCGAGGCGGCCGTGCGCGGTCTCGCGGCGCTGAGCTTCGCCGGCGCGAACGTGACCGCGCCGCACAAGCAGGCGGTCGCGCTGCTCTGCGACGAGCTCGACGACGCGGCCGAGCGCGGCGGCTCCGTGAACACGCTCGTCTTCGAGCAGGGCCGGGTGCTCGGCTCGAGCACCGACGGGGAGGCGGTCGCCGGGGCGGTGCGCCCGGAGGGGGCGCAGGTGCTCGTGCTCGGCGCCGGCGGCGCGGCGCGGGCAATCGGGGCCGCGCTCGCGCACGCCGGCGCCGCCGACGTGCGCCTCGCTTCGCGGCGCGACGACGACTGGCCGCCCGACGGCCGGCTCGCGCAGATCCTCGTCAACGCGACGCCGCTGCGGGACGAGGTTCCCGTCGCACCGCACGCCGGACAGCAGGTCGTCGATCTCGCGTACCGGCCGGACGCGGCGCCGACCGCGCTCGTCGAGGCGGCGCGGGCCGCCGGCTGCGAAGTCGTCGTCGACGGCCTCGAGGTGCTCGTCCGCCAGGGCGCGCTCAGCTTCGAGCGCTGGACCGGCGTCGCTGCGCCGATCGACGTCATGCGCGGCGCCGTAGTGTCTCCCGCGTGACCCTGAGGCTCTCGACCGCCGGCGAGTCGCACGGCCCCGCGCTCGTCGGGATCGTCACCGGGCTGCCCGCCGGGCTCGAGCTCGACCGTGCCGCGATCGACGGCGACCTGGCCCGCCGCCAGGCCGGCTACGGCCGCAGCCCACGGCAGAAGATCGAGACCGACACCGTCGAGGTGCTGGCCGGCCTGCGCCACGGCTACACGCTCGGCACGCCGCTCGCGCTGGTCGTCCGCAACCGCGACCACGCGAACTGGACGTGGGGGATGAGCCCGTGGCCGCCCGAGGGCGAGCCCGCCGGCAAGGGCACCGGGCCGGTCACCCTGCCGCGCCCGGGCCACGCCGACCTGGCCGGCGCGATGAAGTACGGCCATGCCGACGTGCGCAACGTCCTGGAGCGCGCGAGCGCGCGCTCGACGGCGGTGCGCGTCGCCGCGGGGGCGGTCGCGAAGGCGCTCCTCGCACAGCTCGGCGCCCGCGTGGAGAGCACCGTCGTCTCGGTGGGCGGCGAAACCGACGACGGGCGGCAGCGCTCCGCCGTCGACGATGCGCGCGCCGACCGCGAGACGCTCGGCGGCGTCGTCGAGGTGCGCGCATCCGGCGTCCTCCCGGGCCTCGGCTCCTACGCGACGCCCGAGCAGCGCCTCGACGGCCGGCTCGCGGGCGGGCTGATGGGCATCCAGGCGGTCAAGGCGGTCGAGATCGGCGAGGGCGCTGACCTGGCCGGCCGCCGCGGCTCCGAGGCGCACGACGAGATCTTCCCGGGCTTCCGCCGCCAGACGAACCATGCCGGCGGGCTCGAGGGCGGGGTCACGAACGGCGAGGACGTCGTCGTCCGCGCCGCCATGAAGCCCCTGCCGACGCTGATGCGGCCGCTGCGCTCCGTCGACCTGGCGACCGGGGAGGAGGGCGAGGCGCTCGTCGAGCGCAGCGACGTCTCCGCGGTCGAGGCGCTCGCCGTCGTCGCCGAGGCGGTCGTGGCGTGGGAGCTCGCCCGCGCCGCCCGCGAGAAGTTCGGCGGCGACGCGCTCGGCGACATGCTCGCCGCCGCCGCCGCGTACCGCGAGCGGATCCCGTGGCGACCGCGCTAGGCCGCCACCTCGCGCTCGTCGGCTTCATGGGCGCGGGCAAGACGACCCTCGGCGAGCAGGTGGCTGCGCGGCTGGGCCGCCCGTTCGTCGATCTCGACCGCGAGGTCGAGACCCAGTCGGGGACGAGCATCGAGGTGATGTTCGCGCACGGCGAGGCGGTGTTCCGCGAGGCCGAGGAGCGCGCCGCGGCGAAGGTGCTGCGCGCGCCGGAGCCGGCAGTGGTCGCGCTCGGGGGCGGCGCCGTGCTGTCGGCGGCGACGCGCGCCGAGCTCGCCCGTCACTTCACCGTGCTGATCGACGTCGACGTCGACACTGCGTGGGAGCGCGTCCGCGAGTCGGGGCGCCCGCTCGCCCGGGACGATCGCGAGTTCCGCATCCTCTACGAGGCCCGCCGGCGCATGTACGAGCAGGTCGCAGTGGCGCAGGCAGACGACCTGGACGGCGTCGTGCTCGCCGCCGGCGGGGTGCACGTTGAGACCGGGGCGTTCGAGCGCCTCGGCGAGCTGATCCCGGGCGACGGCCGCGTAGCGCTCGTCACCGACCGCCACGTCGCCGGCATCTACGGCGCCGACGCGCAGCTCGCGCTCGGCGCTCGCCTCGCCTCGGAACACGAGCTGCCGCCGGGCGAGGATGCGAAGCGGCTCGCCGTGGCGGGCCGGCTCTGGGACGAGCTCGCCGTCGACCGCACCGGCATCGTGGTGGCACTCGGCGGCGGCTGCGTTACGGACGTCGCCGGCTTCGTCGCCGCGACGCACCTGCGCGGCGTGCCGTGGGTCGCCGTGCCGACGACGCTCGTCGGCCAGGTCGACGCAGCGATCGGCGGGAAGACCGGGCTCGACACCGGCACCGGCAAGAACCGCGTCGGTGCGTTCCACTGGCCGGCGCGGACGGTGATCGACGCAGGCTTCCTGCAGACGCTCCCGGCCGCCGAGCGCCGCGCCGGGATGGCCGAGGTCGTCAAGACGGGCCTGCTCGCGGGCGAGCCGCTCTGGGAGCTGCCCGACGCGGAGCTCGTGCGTCGCGCCGCCGCCTTCAAAACGGCTGTCTGCCTGCGCGACCCGACCGAGCAGGGCGAGCGCGCGATCCTCAACCTCGGCCACACGTTCGGCCATGCGCTCGAGGCCGCGAGCGGCTACGGCATCCGCCACGGCGATGCCGTCGCGCTCGGCCTCACCGCCGCGCTGGAGCTCTCGGAGCGCCGCTATGGCCTCGACGCCGACTGGCGCGCGCGCGTCCGCGAGTTGCTCGACCCGCAGCCGGTCGCAGTCGACCGCGACGCCGCCCGGGCGGCGCTCGTCCGCGACAAGAAGGCAGTCGACGGCCGCCCGCGGCTCGTCCTGCTCGAGGCGCCCGGCCGTCCCGTGATCACCGACGAGGTGCCCCTCGACGAGGTACATGCGGCGCTCGACGCGCTGATCTCGGGATAATCCGGCGCCTGTGCGGATCGACGTGCTCAACGGCGTGAACCTCAACGTGCTCGGTCGCCGCGACCCCGCGCATCTACGGCGGGCTCTCGCTGCAGGAGCTCGAGTCGCAGATCTACAAGTGGGGGAGCGAGCTCGGCTGCCAGGTCCGGTGTCGGCAAACGAACCAGGAAGGCCTGTTCGTCGCGTGGTGCCAGGACGCCGCCGAGGTAACCGACGCCATGATCGTCAACCCTGGCGCGTGGACCCACTACAGCTGGGCGATCCGCGACGCGCTCGACATCTCCGGCAAGCCCGTCGTCGAGGTGCACCTGTCGAACGTGGACGAGCGCGAGGAGTGGCGGCGATTCTCGGTGCTCGAAGGAGTACGCAGCCACCGCGTGATCGGCAAGGGGGCGGAGGGCTACCACGAGGCGCTCGAGTACCTGGTCGGCCGCTCGTGAACGCGCGCGTCGACCGCCTGCGCGAGCTGCTCGAGCACCCGCTGCTCGTCACCAACCTGACGAACGTCCGCTACCTGACCGGCTTTCGCTCGTCGAACGCGGCGCTCTTCGTCGAGCCTGAGCGCGTCCGCCTCTTCGCCGACTTCCGCTACGCCGAGGCGGGCCAGCAGGTGCCCGACGTCGAGTTCTGGATCACGAAGCGCGCCATCGTGCCCGACGTGGCGACGCGCCTGCGGGGGACCGTCGCGTTCGAAGCCTCCACGCTCTCGTACACGCACTACGAGACCCTTCGTGACGCCGGGCTCGACCTCGTTCCGACCTACGGCGTCGTCGAGGGGTTACGGGCGGTCAAGGATGCTCACGAGGTCGCCGCGATCCGGGCCGCGACCGAGATCGCGAACGCGGCGTTCGAGCGCTTCGCGCAGGAGCGGGTCCTCGGCCGCACCGAGCGGGAGCTCCAGTGGCAGATGAACACGTTTTTCAACGCGCTCGGGGCGGAGGGGTCGGCGTTCCCGACCATCGTCGCGGCCGGCGCGAACGGCGCGAACCCCCACACGACGCCGGGCGACCACGTCGTCGAGGAGGGGGAGACCGTCATCGTCGACGCGGGCGCCGTCCTCGACGGGTACTGCTCGGATTGCACGCGCACGTTCGCCGCGGGCTCACTGGAAGGCGACCTGCGCGAGGCCTACGATCTCTGCCTGCGAGCGCAGCTGGCGGGGCTCGAGGCGGTGCGTCCGGGCGTCACCGGCTTCGACGCGGACGCGGCGGCCCGGGACGTGATCGAGGCAGCCGGCTTCGGCGACTACTTCGGCCACGGCCTCGGCCACGGTGTCGGGCTCGACGTCCACGAGCTGCCGCGCCTTTCGACGGAATCGACGGAAATGCTGGCCACGGGCAACGTCACGAGCGTGGAGCCGGGCATTTACGTCCCGGGCCAGGGGGGCATCCGGATCGAGGATCTCGTCGTCGTCCGCGACAGCGGGCCGGAGATCCTGACGACCTTCACGAAGGAGCTCGTAACGCTCTCGTAGGGGCTGTCCCCGTGTCAGCGGGGGCTGCCCCAGGTGATGGCCTACAGGCCCCGCCGGCGGAACCCTTGCAGCCGGCATGCCTGCCTACGGGCACTGGGGAACAGCCCCTTCGGGGACAGCCCCGCTAGGGGCGAAACCGCCAGCCGTAAACGAGCGTCGGCTCGGCGTCCGGCGTCCCGCCGGCCGCCTCGTACGTCCGCCGGGCCGGCTCGTTGTCGTACGACGTGTCAACCCAAAGCTTCAGGACGCCCTCGCGCTCGGCGAGCGCCCGCGCCTCCTCGACCAGCGCGAGGCCGATCCCCTGCCGGCGGTACCGCTCATCGACGCCAAGCTCGTAGAGGAACACGCTCCGGTCGCCGTCTACGCGGAGGAGGACGTAGGCGTACGCGAACCCGGCCGGCTCGCCATCGACCTCGGCGACCCAGACGTGGATGTCGTCCCGTGCCAGGAACCGTGCGGCCTCCTCGTCCGACGGCACGCGCTCTTTGAAGCGCCGGCACGTCTCCTGCAGCACGCCGACATCGCGCGGCCCAAGTGCCCGGATCATCGGGAGCTACACTCGTCCGCCGTGGCCGAGACCGTCAACACGAACCAGTTTCGCAACGGGATGCACATCGAGATCGACGGGAACGTCTGGCGCATCGTCGAGTTCCAGCACGTGAAGCCGGGCAAGGGCGGCGCGTTCGTCCGCACGAAGGTGAAGAGCCTCGACTCGGGCGCCGTCGTGGACCGCACGTTCCGGGCCGGCGAGAAGTTCACGCGCATCCACACCGAGGTCAAGGAGGCGCAGTACCTCTACGACGCCGGCGACGACGTGGTCTTCATGGATACGGGCACGTACGAGCAGTTCAACCTCTCGCGCGAGTCCGTCTCCGACGTGATCGATTTCATGCAGCCGTCCTCGAACGTGCAGGTGCTGACGGTCGACGGCAAGCCGTCGGGCGTGTCGCTGCCGGCCTCGGTCGAGCTCGAGGTGATCGAGACGGAGCCCGGGATCAAGGGCGACACCGTCTCGAACGTGACCAAGCCGGCGAAGCTCGAGACGGGCGCGACCGTCCAGGTGCCGCTCTTCGTGAACACGGGCGACCGCATCAAGGTCGCTCCTGCCGAGGGCCGCTACATCTCTCGGGCCTGACCGTGCGCGCGGCGGCCGCGAGCGTCGTCGCGCCGCGCTGACGGCGGAGGGGGCTTTGACGGCACACAGTCTGTGCCCGTCGGAGCGCGCTGCTCGCCCCGATGCGTCGTCCTCAGTCGGCCCGATAGAACGGCGCTATCGAGCCTCCCTGCGTCCTAGCCTCGGAGCGAGCATCACACTCCGAAGGACGAGCGGTGTGCCGTCAAAGCCCCCTACACTCAGCGCCGTGCCAGCGCTGGTCGACACCTCCATCCGGCTACTCAGCCAGGAGCCCCTCGCCGGGCGCCTGCCGACCGCCGAGCTGCTCACTCTCGCCGAGATCCTCGACGGCGCGGGCTTCGCCTACCTCGAGGTCTCCGGCGGGGGCGTGTTCGACAGCGCCGTCCGGCGAGGCGTCGAGAGCCCGTGGGAGCGGATCCGTGCGCTCGACGCGCGCACGAAGACGCCGCTCGCGCTGGCGCTGCGCGGCCGTTTTCTCGTCGGCTCGCGCCCGCTCGGCGTCGAGTTCGTGCGCCGCTTTGTCGCCTCCGCCGCCGAGAGCGGCATCGAGGTCTTCCGCCTGCACGACCCCTTGAACGACGTCTCGAACCTGCGCGAGGCGGGGGAGGCGATCACGAGCCTCGACCGCGAGTTCGACGCGGGCCTGATCTACAGCCCGGACACGCCCCAGGACTCGCTCGTCGAGGCCGCGCGCCGGCTGCCCGACCTCGGGGCCGCCCGGGTGCTCGTACACGACCCGTCGGGCGCGCTCGAGCCGCACAAGGTGCACGAGCTGCTCGGCTCGATCCAGGAGGCGAGCGGCCTGCCCGTCGGCCTCTACTGCCAGGGCGCCGCCGGCAACGCGCTGGTCGCCGCGCTCGAGGCGGCGCGCGCCGGCGCCGACCGGATCGCCACCGCCGTGTTCCCGGTCGCGCTGACCGTCCACCGGGTCTCCGGCGAGTCGCTCGCAGAGGCGCTGAGCGGTCTCGGCATCGAGACCGGCATCGACGTCGACGCGCTCTGGCGCGCCTCCGACCTCGTGGACGAGTACATCGGCGACGAGCCCGTCACACCGCTCGCGCCCCGCATCTCCGTCCGCGCGGCGCGGCACCGGCTGCCCGCCGGCCTGGTCGCCGCGCTCGACACGCACCTGCGCGCGAACGCGGCCGGCGACCGTATCGACGACGTGCTCGCCGAGCTGGAGCTCATTCGCGTCGAGGCCGGCTCCCCGCCGCTCGCCGCGCCGATCGGCCAGGTGCTCGCCTCGCAGGCGCTCCTCCACGTCCTCTCCGCGGAGCGCTACGCGACCGTCGTGGACGAGTTCCGCGACCTGATGGAGGGCAAGTTCGGCACGCCGCCGGCGCCGTTCGACCCGGACATCCAGCGCGCGGTCGCGCTCACGGCCGACGACGAGCCGGAGGAGGAGCTCGACTTCGACGAGCTGCGCGAGGACGCCGCCGGGCTCGCGTCCAGCGAGGAAGAGCTGATCCTGCTCGCGATGTTCCGCGAGGAGGCCGAGCCGCTCCTGCGCGCGATCCGCGCCCGCGCGACCGGGGAGGAGACGATGCTCGGCGGCGCCGTCGACCAGTCGCGCGCCCAGCGGATCCAGGATCTCGTCCGCGTCGTCCAGGAGTCGGGCGTCGCGGAGATCACGGTCGAGGAAGGCGATCTACGGGTGACGGTGCGCCGGACGGAGGACCGCCCGGCGCTCGTCGCCGCGCCCACGCACATCGGCGTCGCCGAGCCCACGCCTGGCGGCACCCCGGCCGTGGACGCCGCCTCGAACGGCTTCCTGCGCGTGGAGTCGCCGATGGTCGGCACCTTCTACCGTGCCCCTGAGCCCGGAGCAGCCGCGTTCGTGGAGGAAGGCGACGTCGTCTCGGCGGGCCAGACCCTGTGCATCCTCGAGGCGATGAAGCTGATGAACCACGTGAAGGCCGAGTCGCCCGGCACCGTCCGCACGATCGCGGTCGGCAACGGCGAGGCGGTCGAGTTCGGGCAGCTCCTCTTCGAGATCGAGCCGGCGCCGGTCGCGGCGCCGCTCGACGCGGTCTAGTGCCCCTCCAGGCGATGCCCTCCAGGTCCCTGAAGCGCGATGAGCGGCGCCATGCGTCGTCCTCGGTCGCCCCAATAGAAAAGACTATTGGGGCTCCCTGCGTCCTAGCCTGGCTTGCTCCTCGCACTTCAGGAACGTGGCCACATCACCTGGAGGGACACTGACCTTCAACCGTGTTCTCGTCGCGAACCGCGGCGAGGTGGCGGTGCGCGTCATCCGCGCGCTGCACGAGGTCGGCGCCGAGGCGGTTGCCATCTACTCGACCGCTGACGAGGACTCGCTGCACGTTCGCATGGCCGACCGCGCCGTGCGGATCGGCCCGCCCGCGGCCGCCGGCAGCTACCTGAACATCCCGTCCGTGATCGCCGCCGGCGTCACGACCGGCTGCGAGGCGGTGCACCCCGGCTGGGGCTTCCTGGCCGAGAACCCCGCCTTTGCGGAGGCGTGCGCCGACAACGACCTCGTCTTTGTCGGCCCCTCCCGGACACGATGGCGCGCATGGGCGACAAGGTGCGCGCGAAGGACGAGATGCGCGCCGCGAACGTCCCGCTCGTCCCGGGCAGCGAGGGGCCGGTCGACGCCTCCGAGGCCCGGCAGGTCGCCGGGGAGGTGGGCTATCCCGTGCTGCTGAAGGCGGTCGCCGGCGGCGGCGGGCGCGGCATGCGCCGCGTCGACAGCCCCGGACCGGATCTCGGAGGCGTACGCGCTCGCCTCGGGCGAGGCGGAGGCCGCTTCTCGGACGGCTCCATCTACGTCGAGAAGGTGGTCGCGCCCGCGCGGCACGTGGAGATCCAGGTGCTCGGCGACTCCCACGGCGGGTGCGACGCTGGGCGAGCGCGAAGTGCTCGATCCAGCGGCGCCACCGAGAAGCTGATCGAGGAGTCGCTGTGGTGGCGCTCACGCCGGAGGGCCGCGAGGCCATGGAGGCGGCGGCGGAGCGCGCCTGCGAATGGCTCGGCTACCGCAGACGCGGCACGTTCGAGTTCCTGCTCGCGCCGACGGCTCGTCCTACTTCATCGAGCTGAACGCCCGCCTCCAGGTCA
>CAVQAQ010000028.1:0-12691 GCA_963710465.1 uncultured Thermoleophilia bacterium | reverse complement strand
TCGCTGTCGCCAGCGGCAAGGGCGGCGTCGGCAAGTCCTCGCTCACCGCCAACCTCGCGGCCGCCTTCGACGCGCTCGGCGACCGCGTCGGCATCCTCGACGCCGACGTCTACGGGCACTCGATCCCGCACATGCTCGGCGTCCACCAGCGCCCGATGTCGTCGACAAGATGATCGTCCCGCCCGTGCGCGGCGACCTGAAGCTGATGTCGATCGGCTTCTTCCTCGACGACAACGCGCCGGTGATGTGGCGCGGTCCGATGCTGCACCGCGCGCTCGAGCAGTTCCTCAGCGACGTGCACTGGGGCGAGGTCGACACCCTGCTCATCGACATGCCGCCCGGCACGGGCGACGTCGCCATCTCGCTCGGCCAGCTGCTGCCGCGCGCCGAGGTGCTCGTCGTCACGACGCCGCAGCCCGCCGCACAGCAGGTCGCCGTCCGCGCGGCCGACATGGCGCAGAAGACGGGCATGCGGCTGCTCGGCGTCGCCGAGAACATGTCCTACCTCGTCGGCACCGGCCAGGAGCTCTTCGGCTCGGGCGGCGGGCAGGCGCTGGCCGAGAGCTCGGCGTGCCGCTGCTCGGGACGCATCCCGCTCGATCCCGGCGCTGCGGGAGGCCGCCGACAACGGGGAGATGCTCGTCGAGCTCGAGCCCGGACGCAGAGGCGTCACGGGCGATCCGCGAGCTCGCCGACCGGGTCCGCGCCGCCCGGCGAGGCGGCATCGTCCGCTCGCTGCCGCTCGTCTCCTGACATGGCGGGGGAGGAGATCGACGGCATCGAGGTCGATCTGGAGCCTGCTCCCCGACGACCTCCGACCGCTCGCGCCGCTGATCCGCCGTTATCCGTCAGCGACGACGTCAAGCGCGCCGCGCGCGTGGATGCGGCGTCGCCAGAGGAGCGCGCAGAGCTCGAGCGGGCGGCACAACCCCACTGGGACGCGATCAACGCTTACCTCGATGCGCACATCGAGCGGACCGGAACGCCCGAGCAGGACGTGGCGGTCGTGCTCGACGCATTCGCCCAGGCAGCGATGGAGGCCGGGCTCTGAAACACGGACGGGCGCCCGTAGGCGCCCGTCTCGCGTTGGAACTCGGTCCGGAGCTGCGGCCTACTTGTGGCGGCCGCCGGTCTGGGGAGCTGTCTGGTTGTCGTTCGGCTGCTGCGTGCTGTCGCCCTTCGGCTTGTCGCCCTTCGGCTTGTCGTCGACGCAGCCGCGGTTGAAGAGGAGCGCCTCGTTGCCCGACGCGCCCGTGCCGACCTTGCCGTCGGTGAACCCGCCCGACACCGAACGTGGCCGAGAAGTTGGCCAGCAGGCCCGGCCTTCGGCGAGCCGGCGCGGCCCGACAGGAGACCTTCGACGTTCCCGTCCAGGTTGACCGCCGAGAACTCGGCCGCAGCGCGGCTGTCGGTGCCCAGGACGCGCACATGGCCGCGCATCCAGCCCGCCTTCTCGTCGTTGTTGTAGACGCTGTGCACCTCGATGCGCACCTTGCCGTTCAGGGCCGGGTTCGTGCTGGTCATCGTGCCCTCGTAGCGGCCCGACGGTGATCGAGTACGCACCGTCGCTCCCGGTGCAGTTCCTCGTCGCCACGCGCTTCGCCGCCGCGTCGAACGTCGCCGACGGCGTGTCCGTCTGCGCGCCCGCCGCCACCGCGACCCCGGCGATCGTCAGCGCCGCAACCACTCCCCCGATCCAGAACTTCACGTGCTTCATTTCGAACTGCCTCCTCGGTCGTCTGCCCCTCGGTGCATAACGTCGGTTCCGTGTGTGAGCGAGTTTCGGCGCGTCCCGTAAGGGTTCTGTTTGCGTCTAGGCTCGATCGAGTGATTCGCGCCGCCTTCTTCGACCTCGACCGCACCTTCATCCGCCGGTCGAGCGCGCTCGCCCTCGCCGGCGCGTTCCGGGAGCGAGGGATCATCAACCGCCGTCAGCTCGCAAAGGCGGGGCTCTGGCAGGTGCTCTTCGCGGCCCGCGGCGCCGACCCACAACGGGTCGCAGGGGGGATCGCAGACGGCATTGCGCTGCTGCGCGGCGTGCCGGCCGCGGATGTCGAGCAGATGGCGATCGACGCGGTCGACCCGGTGCTCCGCCCGCTCGTCTATCCGGACGCGCTCGCGCTCGCGCGCGACCATCGGCGCCGGGGCGAACCGGTCTACCTCGTGACCGCTTCGCTGCAGGAGATCGTCGCCCCGTTTGCCGCTGCGCTCGGGCTTGACGGGGCGATCGGCTCGCTCGGGGAGATCGATGCCGAGGGCGCATACACCGGCGCCGTCGTGCGCGCCTGCCACGGCGCCGGCAAGGCGGCGGCGGTGCGAGAGCTCGAAGGCGTGGATCTCGACGCGTCGACCGCGTACAGCGACGGGGCCGCAGACCTGCCGCTGCTCGAGGCCGTCGGGCATCCCGTAGCCGTCAATGCCGACCGCGCCCTGCGCAGCATCGCCGCAGCGCGAGGCTGGCCCTCGCTCGACTTCCGGCGCCGTCCGTTCCGGGCCGCCGTCCGCGCCGTTGGTTGACGAGTTCACCACGCGGATCGAGGCACTCGGCTTCGCCGCAGCCGACGCGCGCACGCTCGCCGAGCACTTCGGGGACTGCGAGCGGCGGGGCAAGCACGGCCACGGGCGCACACGGGTCGACTGGCTCGAGACGCTGCCCGACCTCCACCCGGAGGCCAGGCCCCAGCGTCTGATCGCCGAGCCGGGCTACGAGCGCTGGGACGGCGGCGCGGCGCTTGGCTACCTCACGCTTGCCGCGATCTGTGACGCCCAGCTCGCCGAGCCCCCGGAGCATGCGCGGGTGATCGCCGCCGTGCGCACGTTCCCGACCGGTGCGCTCGGCTACTGGGCGCGTCTGCTTGCTGACGGCGGTCTCGTCGCGGTGTTGACCGCGACCTCGCCGCGGAGGCTCCCGCACCCCGAGGGCGGCCCGCCGCTGACGGGCACGAACCCGCTCGCGATCGCCGTTCCGAGCTCGGACGGGCGCGCGCTCGTCGCCGATGTCTCGATGGGCCGGGTGACGTACGGCGACGTGCTCAGCGGGGACGCCGCGCCGGAGGAGCTCGTGCCGTTCGGCGGCGAGCATGCCCACAAGGCGTTCGCGCTCGCCGTCGGCCTTCAGCTCGTCGTCGATGCGCTCGCCGGCCCCGACCACGGAGCCGTGCTCGTGGTCGCCCGGCCGGATGCCGACCCGGTGCCGGGGCTACGGCTCCTCGCCGGGGGCCGTCGCCTGCCCGGCGACAGCTGAGGCGAAGCGCGGGTCGTCGCGCAGTGCGGCGAAGTCCTGGTCGTCCGGCGCGAGCTTCGCGGCCTCGTCGTTCAGGGCGACCGCGCGTGCGAGCTTCTCGAGCGCCTCGTCGGTCGCGCCGTGGAGCGCGAGCAGGCAGGCGAGGTTGTAGTTGGCCGCCCAGTCGTCCTCGCGGTAGCCGTCGCGCATCGCCGCCATGGCGCGCTCGGGCTCCCCGGCGCGCTCGTAGGCGAAGGCCGCGAACGACGCCTCCCAGCCGGAGACGGTGAACGGCTCGCCGGGCTTGCCGCCGAAGACGACGATCGTCGTGCCTGCCTCGTTCGCGACCGCACCGCGCCGGACGGCCGGCGGGACGGCGACGAAGCGTGCCCGCCGGCGCCTCGACCTCCTCGCCGTCGAGCGTGAAGCGGGCGCTGCCGACAGCGACGAAGTAGAGCTCCTCGTGCCCGTTGGTCGACTCGGTGTGCTCCTCGACGACGCGGTCGCCGGCCTTGGCGGCCGTGTAGGCGTTCGCGCCGAACGCCTGGATTCCGAAGCGGCGTCGCACGGGCCGCCAGACCAGGCCCTCCTGGTCGACCGGGAGAGCCTCGAGCTCGTCGATGCGGGCGATCTGCCAGCTCATGCCGGGAACCTCGGGTCGTCGCGGATCGAGGCGAAGTCCTCGTCGTCGCGGGCGTACCCGGCGAAGCGCGGCTCGCGGTCGATCGAGCCGGCGAGGTGGGTGAGCGCCTCGTCCTTCTCGCCCAGCTGCGCCTCCGCGCAGGCGAGGTTGAAGAGGATCGGGGCCGGGTCGTCGGGGTACTCGCTCAGCGCCTGCTCGAGCATCCGCTTCGCCCCCACGTAATCCCCGAGGTCGAAGAGCGGCAGGATGTCCCGGTTCGTCTCCCATGCCCGAGGCGAGAAGGGCTCGCCGGGGGGCGCGCCCACCGTGAAGACGGTCGCCGGCGCCTGCTGCGCGACCGCGCCGCGCATCGTCGCCGGATCGGGAACGTGCACGAGCGTCCCGGCGGGCGCCTCGATCCGCTCGCCCGCAACCGTGAAGACGGCGACCCCGTCGGTGACGAGGTACAGCTCCTCGTGGCCCGAGTCCTCGTCGTGCTCCGGGATGATCGTGTCGCCCGGCTCGCGGCCCGTCCACGCGTTGACGCCGAAGCCGCGGATGCCGAAGTGGCGCCGGATCGGCGCCCAGCCATCGGGCCGCTCGAGCCCGGCGATGCTCGATGTGGCGTAGCCGCTCACGTCTGGCTCCTGAGCTCCTCGAGCACGACCGGGTCGACGGCGTCGGCGCCGTCCACGCGGAGCTCGAGGTTGGCGTTCCCGGCCCAGGCGTCGAGCGCCTCGGGCAAGTCGCCGGTGAAGCCGAGCGCCGCGAGCCGCTCGCCGAGCTCGGCCGCGAGCGCGTCGTCCACGGCGATCCAGTCCTCCCTGGGCGTGGCGCCGAAGATCGCCTGGTGGGCCTCGTAGAGCCGGCGCAGCTCCGTGAGCGGTGCCTCGTGGTCGTCCGTGCGAACCTCGATCGCGACGTCGGAGAGCCCCGCGTAGCCGCCGTCCCGCTCGACGATCAGGAGCGCCGCCGACTGCTGCCCGCGCTTGTCCCCGCCGGCCGCCTGGCCGGCGTCGAGCGCGTCGAGCAGGCGGACGGCGAGCGGCTTGCCCGCGGTTGTCTCGAACGTGTCGGCGATTGCGTCGACGGTTGCGTGCGAGACGAGGATGTTCCCCTGCGCTGCATAGCCGTCCCCGGTGCGACCGCCGGCCCAGTCGAAGCACTCGGAGCCGGTGTAGGTCGCCGAGCCGCCGCGGGCGTCGACCACTCCGAGCTGGCGGTGCTCGCGCCCGTCGTCTGCGGAGGTCAGCCGCTCGACCACCTCAGTCGCGGAGAGCCCCTGGCGGAGCAGGTCGAGGCCCTCCGGGCCGTAGCGCGGGTTCGCGTAGGCCTGCGTCGCGATTGCGCCGACGTCGGCGGCCGCCCAGGGGACGACCGAGCCGACGGCGAGGAACTTCGACTGCGTCGCCACGCCCCACTGGCGGCCGTCCCAGGCTGCGATCGAGTACGTCATCCGCCGTACGTCAGCTCGGTCAGGTCCAGGTCGCGCAGCTCGGCGTGGTCGGGCGGCACGATCGCCGAGGCGACCTCGGGGTGGGCGAGCGCCTGCCGCACCTCGTCCGCGGTGGCGGCGCGCACGACCACGGGCAGGCCGCGGTCGTGCGCCTCCCGGAGCCGTGCCTCGTCGACGCGGTCCAGCACCAGCGCGCCTTCGAGATCCAGGTCGCCTTCGACCGCGATCTCAGGCACGCGCCTCCCGGTCGCCCCGAACCACCGCTCTCTCATGCAGTGACGTGGGCGGGCAGCGCGATCGTTTCCCCGGGCTGCGGTGCGACGACGTCGACGTCGGTGAGCTCACGGAGCTGGTCCGGCGTGCCCTTGAGTGCCGGGAACGTCCCGTAGTGACACGGGATGCACATCTGGACGCCGAGGAGCTCCAGCGCGAGGGCGGCCTCGTGCGGATCCATCGTGTAGTGGCCGCCGATCGGCAGGATCGCGATGTCCGGCTGGTAGAGCCGCGTGATCAGCTGCATGTCACCGAACACGTTCGTGTCGCCGGCGACGTAGACGGAGAGCCCGTTCTCGAACTGGAACACGAGGCCGACCGGCTCGCCGGCGTACGTGCCGTCGGGCGTGGACGACGAGTGCTGCGCGTGGGTGAGCGTGATCTTGACGCCGTCCCACTCGATGGTGCCGCCCTTGTTCGGGTCGAACCCCTTGCTCTGCTCGATCCCCTGCTTGGTGACCAGCCAGTCGTGGAGCTCGACCGGGGCGAGCACGTAGCAGCCGAACTTCTTGTGCAGCGCCACGGTGTCGCCAAGGTGGTCGCCGTGCCCGTGCGTGATCGCGATCAGGTCGACGCGCTCGGGCTCGCGCTCGGAGTCGGGGCACTTCGGGTTGCCGTTCAGGAACGGATCGACGTAGATCCGCTTGCCGCCGGGGGTGTCGAAGCGGAACGTTGCGTGGCCGAGCCACGTCAGCGAGACGTCTGCCATCGTCGAAAAACCTCCGTGGTCGAGGACTCGTTCTGAGCCTACCCACCGCTCGACGGAGGCGGGCTTGTCCCGCCGCAGTCACGTCGCGCGAAGTCGCGTCTATCTTCTGGAAACCCGCGAAAAGTCGTCATGGTCGAGCGGAGCGAGGCCGGATTTTTCGCGGGTCAGAAAGGAAGCGCGCTGGTGGCGTCGCGGGCGACGTCGATGATCGGCTGCACGAAGAAGAAGGAGCCGATGGTGAAGGCGAGGGCGCCGACGACCGACGCCTGGAGGAGCAGGTCACGCGGCGGCGAGCCGCCTGCTGCGGCGGCCGCCGTGAACTGGAGCTCGGCCGGCGAGCCCCACATCGCGCGGATGACCGCGAGGTAGTAGTAGAGGCTGACCACGGTGCCGGCGACGCCGACGAGCATCAGCCACCACCAGCCGGTCTGGTACGCGGCCGCGAAGGCGTAGAACTTCGCGAAGAAGCCGCCGGTGAGGGGTAGGCCGGCGAAGCCCAGCATGAAGAACACCATCGAGATGCCGAGCAGCGGCCGCTCCCACAGCATGCCGGTGAGGTCGGCGACCTTCACGTCCCGGTTCAGCTCGCGCTCGCGCGCTGCGATGACGGCGAAGGCGCCGATGGACATCGCGCTGTACACGGCCAGGTAGTAGAGGAGCGCGCGGCCGCCGAGCGCGCTGTTTGCCGAGATCGGGATGAGCATGAACCCGGCCTGCGAGATGGACGAGTACGCGAGCAGCCGCTTGACGTTGCTCTGGACGAGGGCGCCGAAGTTGCCGACCGCGAGCGAGATGCACGCGATCACCGCGACGGCGATCGTCCACAGGTTGTCGAGCTGCGGGAAGGCGATCGTCAGGATGCGCAGCGTCGCGACGAGTGCAGCGACCTTCGTCGCGGCCGACATGAACGCGGTCACCGGTGTGGGCGCCCCCTGGTACACGTCGGGCGTCCACATGTGGAACGGCGCCGCCGAGGATTTGAAGCCGAGGCCGGCGATGATCATGGCGAGACCTGCCACGAGCAGCGCGTCGCTCGACAGGCCCTTGGCCGCGGTGGCCGCGGCGATGTTCTCGAAGCCGATCTCCTGCGTCGACCCGTAGACGAGCGCCGAGCCGAAGAGCAGGACGGCCGAGCCGAAGCTGCCGACGATCAGGTACTTGAGCCCGGCCTCGAGCGAGTCGGGCCGGTCGATGTCCATCGCGCACAGGATGTAGAGCGCGATCGAGAACCACTCGAGCCCGAGGAAGAGCGTCATCAGGTTGCCGGCGGCGACCATGAACGCCATGCCCGCAGCGGCAGTGGCCAGCAGGGCGTAGTACTCGCCGACGCGGCTCTTGCGGATGCGGTGCGCGTACGAGACGCCGACGGCGAGCAGCCCGCAGCCGGCGATGAAGATCTGTGCGATCGCGGCCCATTGATCGCGGTACGCGGATTCGTGGACGATCGTCGTCGCGTTCTCGCTGGCGTTGAACAGGAAGGCGGCCACCACGCCGGCGGCGACGAAGCCGGCCGCAGCGACGAAGGCGGCGAACGGCCGGCGCGCGTTCGCGGGCACGAGCACGGCCGAGAGCAGGCAGACGGCGCCAGTGCCGAGCAGGATCAGCTCGGGCGAGAGCGCGTACCAGTCGACGGACGGCGTCGTGATCATCCGCCGCTCCGCTCGGTGGCCGGCATCCATTCACCGTTCCGGCGAAAGCAGAACAGCACCGTTGCTGCGTGCAGTCCCTGGTGCCTTGCCATGGACGTCGCCAGCGCCTTGCGACAGGCTGGCGGCGTCCGTGCGATGACCTCCGGCGGGAGGTAGACACCGGACCCGGCTGCGACCTGCGTCTGCTTCACGTTGTAGGTGCCCGCCGTAAGGGTCTGAGGCACGGTGTAACGGGCGGCCGACTGGAACTGCGTCTGAACGGCCGCCTTCGCGCTGTCCCCGAAGAACGACCGCTCGGTGATCGCCGCCGGCCAGAACGAGAGCGCGATCAGGCAGGCGAGGAGCGGGACGATGATCACAACCTCGCCGGGCCGCAGGTCGAGCGCGCCGTCGGAGACAGCCGACCCGCGCTCACGGTGCAGCACCGCCGAGATCAGCCGCAGCGCGTACATGGCCGCCAGCACGATCGAAAAGGCGCCCGCCACCGCCCAGCCCCAGCCGACCTTGAAGACGCCGAGCAGAACCAGGAACTCGCCGGCGAACATCGTCGAGCCCGGCACGGCGAGCGTGAGGATCCCGGCCGTCATGAGCAGGGTCGCGAGCAGGGGTCGCCCCTTCGCCATGCCCCCGAGGAACGCGAAGTCGCCGGTCGACGTCCGCCGCTCGACCGCGCCGGCCAGCAGAAAGAGCGTTGCCGACACGAGCCCATGGTTGACCATCTGCAGCACCGAGCCGTTCGAGGCCGGGGTCGTTCAATGCGAAGAGCCCGAGCGTGATCAGACCCATCTGCGCCATCGACGAGTACGCGATCACGCCGCGCACGTCGGGGACGCGGAACGCCACCAGCGAGCCGTAGAGCAGGGTCACGATCGCCATCGTCAGCAGCAGCCACTGCAGGTCCTTCGCCGGCCCCGGGAAGATCGGGATGGCGATGCGCAGGAGGCCGTACGCAGCCACCTTCGAGACCACGCCGGAGAGCACCGCCGAGACCTCGGCCGGAGCCTCCCGGTACGCGGACGGCAGCCAGCCGTGGAACGGGAACAGCGGCGCCTTGACCGCGAACGCGGCGACGAAGCCGAGGAAGATCACGTGGTTGTCGCTCGTCCCGAGCTGCGTCAGGTCGAACGTCCCCTGGCTGACGCCGAGCGCGATGATCGCGATCAGCATCAGCAGCGACCCGGCGACCGTATAGATGACGAACTGGATCGTCGCGCCGAGCCGCCCCGGGCCGCCCCACACGCCGATCAGCACGTAGAGCGGGATCAGCATCGTCTCGAAGAAGACGTAGAACAGGATGAGGTCCTGCGCGGTGAAGACGCCGACGATCGAGCCGGTCAGGAAGAGCGCGAGGCCGAAGTAGGCACGCGCGCGCTCGCGGCCCGCCCAGAACGCGTACGCGACCGAGGCGGCGCCGACGATGACCGTCAGGCCGACCAGCCACAGCGAGAAGCCGTACATCCCGACGTGGTACGAGAAGCCGAGGTCGGTCGACCAGTCGGTCTGGTCGCTGAACTGGAGACCCGCCTTGTCGAACTCGAAGCGCTGGAGCGCCAGGATCCAGATCGCGACCTCGACCAGCGCGGCGAGCAGCGCGAGCGACGCCGCCGTGCGCCCGGGGAACGGCACGACCCAGAGCAGCAGCGCGACGGCGATCGGGAAGAAGATCAGCAGCGTCGTCATCGGACGGCCACGAAGACGAGGAGGAGGATGGCGACGCCGCCCGCGAGCGCGAGCGCGTAGGTGCGGACGATGCCCGTCTGCGCCTCGCTGACGCCGGCGCCCGCCCCGCGCGCCGCGAGGCCGAGCCCGCGCAGCGAGCCGGCGATGACCGGGGTCTCGACGAAGCGACGGCCGGCGGTCGCGAGCAGCGCCGCCGGCTTGAAGAACACGAGTTGGTACGCCTCGTCGACGTAGAACTTGTGCTCGAGCACGCGCCGGAGCCACGGCACCGACGGCACGCGGACGTGGTGCGCGCTGAAGATCGCCCAGGCGAGGGCGATGCCGAGCACGGCCATGCCGACGGAGATCGCGCTGGCGATCGTCTCCTCGCCGACCGAGGCCTCGACGAGCGGCTCGGCGGCCGGGTTCAGGAACGTCGTGATGTCGTGCCAGAGCCCCTCGACCTGCAGCCAGCCGGCCACGAGTGCGCCGAGCGCGAGCACGGTGACGGCGAACATCATCGAGAACGGCCCTTCGCCGTGGCCGGTGTGGATGTGCTCGCGGGCGTACGCCGACGGCTCGCCGGTGAAGACGAGGAACATCAGCCGGAACGTGTAGAGCCCGGTGAAGAACGCCCCGATCACGCCGATGACGAAGAGCGTGTAGCCCCACCAGCCGCCCGCCGCGATCGTCGACGACAGGATCAGGTCCTTCGAGAAGAAGCCCGAGAACGGCGGGATGCCCGAGAGCGACAGGGCTCCGATGAGCATGGCGAGGAACGTCTTCGGCAGGTAGCGCCGCAGGCCGCCCATCCGGCGCATGTCCTGCTCCCCGCCGAGCGCGTGGATCAGCACGCCCGCGCCGAGGAAGAGCAGCGCCTTGAAGAACGCGTGCGTCATCAGGTGGAACAGCCCGCTCGAGTACGCGCCGACGCCGACCCCGACGAACATGTAGCCGATCTGCGACATCGTCGAGTAGGCGATCACCTTCTTGATGTCCGTCTGGACGAGAGCGATGAGCCCGGCGGCGAGCAGCGTGACCGCGCCGAGGCCGGCGGCGAGGTCCAGGATGCGCGGCGCCGCTTCGAAGATCACGTGCGTGCGCGCGATCAGGTAGACGCCCGCCGTCACCATCGTGGCCGCGTGGATGAGGGCGCTGACCGGGGTCGGGCCTTCCATCGCGTCCGGCAGCCACGTGTGCAGCGGGATCTGCGCTGATTTTGCGACAGCGCCTCCGAGCAGGCCGAGCGCCACCAGATCCACAAGCAGCCCGCCGCCGCCGAGGTCGCCGGCCTGCACCCGGTCGAAGACGCCGGGGAAGTCGAGCGTGCCGGTCTGCCACACGAGGACGAAGAGGGCGAGCGCCATGGTCGCGTCGCCGATCGCGTTCATGATGAACGCCTTCTTGGCTGCGGCGATCGCCGCCGGCCGTTCGTGCTCGAATCCGATCAGCAGGTACGAGCAGAGCCCGACGAGGCCCCAGCCGGAGAGCAGGATCAGCAGGTTGCCGGCCTCGACGAGCAGGAGCATCGAGAAGACGAACAGCGCCATGTAGGCGAAGTAGCGGCGCTCCTCGTCGACCCCGTCCATGTAGCCGATCGAGTAGAGGACGATCAGCAGCCCGACGCCGGAGACGATCAGCATCATCCAGACCGAGATCTGGTCGACGTAGATGTTGAGCGGGAACTGGAAGCCGGTCCCGGCAGTCAGCCACGTGTAGGCCGTGCTCGACGCGTGCCGCTGCGAGACGTCCTTGCCGAGCATGTCGGCGAAGGCCCACAGGGCGCCGCCGAACGAGACGGCGACCGAGAGCGTCGCCAGCCACCCCGCCGTCCGCCGCGAGGTGCGCGTGCCGCCGAGGATGATCAGCACGACCGCAGCCAGCGGCGCAGCCAGGCAGATCCAGCCGCCGGTGGTCACGGAAGCCTCATCTACCCGCGCAGGTGCCGGAGCTTGTCGACGTCGAGCGGAAGGCGGTCGCGCGCGAGGGCGACGATCAGGCCGAGGCCGACGACGACCTCGGACGCGGCGACGGCCATGACGGTCAGGGCGAAGATCTGGCCGGTCGGGTCGCCGGCGTGGCGCGCGAATGCAATCAGGGCGAGGTTCGCCCCGTTCAGCATGATCTCGAGCGAGAGCAGGATCGTCAGCGGGCTGCGCCGGAGGAACACGCCGAGTGCGCCGATCGCGAACAGCGCGGCCGAGACGGCGACGTACCAGATGACGTCGGGGCCCATCATGCGTCCACGTCCTGGGGCGTGCGCTCGGCGCCGAGGATCACGCCGCCCACCGCGGCCGCGAGCAGCACGATCGAGGTGATCTCGAAGGCGAGCAGGTGGTCGGAGAGGAAGACGCGCCCGATCTGGGCGGGGCTGCCGAAATCGGCGCTGATGTGGGCGGCCGTCCGGAGATTGTCGCCCGCGGCGAGGCTGAGGACGGTGATCACCTCGACGAGCAGGGCACCCGCGGCGCCGACGGCGAAGAGCGTCTGCACGCTCGGCCCGCCGGCCCAGGGCGACCCGGCGCGGTCGCCGAGGTAGGCGATGACGAACAGGAACATGACCATGACGGCGCCCGCGTAGACAAGCACCTGTGCCGCAGCGACGAACTCGGCCGAGAGGAGCAGGTAGAGCGCGGCCAGCGATGCGAGGTTGCCGATCAGGGCCAGTGCCGAGAAGAACGGGTTCGTGAACGAGATAACGGCCACGGCCGAGCCGAGGCACGCGAAGACGGCCACGAACCAGACGACCCATACGAGCGCGTTGCCCATCAGCTCGACGTCTTGTACGCCGGGATGGGCGTGTCGTAGAGATCGGGGTCGGCGACAGGCACGCGCTTCATCGGCGGCGCCAGCAGCATGTCCTTCGTGTAGATCAGGTCGTCGCGCGAGTACTCGGAGAGCTCGAACTCGTTCTGGAGCGTGATCGCGTCGAACGGGCAGGCCAGCTCGCAGTAGCCGCAGAAGATGCAGCGCGAGAGGTTGATCTCGTAGATGCGCGCGTAGCGCTCACCCGGGGACACGCGGTTGGACGGCGTGTTCTCCGCCGGCACGACGCGGATGCAGTCGGCCGGGCACGCCGCCGCGCACAGCGAGCAGCCGA
>CAVQAQ010000027.1:0-20837 GCA_963710465.1 uncultured Thermoleophilia bacterium | reverse complement strand
GGCACCTCCTCTGAAGCGGCTGGGATCGGGTGTGAGGGCTCGATTACATCACGGGGCCGCGGCTGTCGTTCTGGCGGCCTACGACGACCCAGATCGCCTCGGCCGGCTCGTCGCCCACGGCCCACAGGCGGTGCGGCGACGACGAGTCGAACGAGACGGCCATCCCGGGCGTCAGCTCGTACTCGTCGAAACCGATGCGCACGCCGAGACGGCCGCGCGTGACGATGCCGTACTCCTTGCCGCCGTGGCGCATGAGCGAGTCCTCGTCGCACGACTCGGAGCCCGGCTGGTAGGTGACCGCCAGGAACTCGACGAGCGGGTCGCTGCCGGCGGTGAGACGCTCCCAGCGCACGCCGGTCTCCAGGTTGATCACCGCCCGATCGCCCGGGCGCGTCATCGGGCTCGGTGCAGCAGCCGCGGCGGCGGGCCGCGGCCCCGGCGCGGCGCCCTCGGGGAAGAGGTCGCTCATCGGCAGCCCGAGCACGGTGACGAGGCCCCACAGCGTCCCGACGGACGGGTTGACCTTGTCGCGCTCGATCTGGGAGATCAGGCTCGGCGACACGCCGACGCGCCGCGCGATCTCGCGCACGGTCAGGCCCTTGCGGTGCCGCTCCTCGCGCAGACGGGCGCCGAGGCCGTTGATGTCGGCGAGGCCGTTCGTGTGCTCGATCGGCGCCTCCACGGGCTACCCGGTGGTCGCCGAGAGCTGGTCGCGCAGCTGCTCGGCGAGGTACTCCCAGTCGCGGTCGAAGCGGTACGAGTGCCGGTCGGGCGGGCCCGGCGCGGAGGTCTCGAGCCAGAGCACGGTCCCGCCCTCGACCTCGTAGAAGGCGTGGATGCAACCGACGCCGGTCCAGAACACGTCCCCCGGGCGAAGCGTGTAGCGCTGCCCATCGGCGACGACGTCGACGTCGCCCTCGAGCATGTAGTACGACTCCTCGAAGGGGTGGTCGTGCGGGTGGGCGACCGCGCCGGGCTGGTAGCCGACCATGAACATCGTCTGCAGCTGCGCGTCGAGCCGCTTGTCCACGAGCATCTTCACGGTGATGCCGCTGTAGGCGAGCGCGGCGGTCGCCATGCTCGCCGAGACCTTGGGCTCGTCGACCCTGGCGCCCCGCTTGAGCCTGTCGATGTCCATGTCACCGCGCTGCAGCAGGAACAGGTTGCGGTTGCGCGGGTCGCGCAGGTTCAGCGGAACGGGCTCCGTGTCCGGAGCGGGGCCGATCCAGAACGTGTCCGCCGGCCCTTCCTGACCCCGCGGACGCGGCGACGCCGCCTCCACCCACTCCGAGCGGGCCTCGGAGCGCCACGCGTGCGGGACGCCGACGGGGATCGCCCCGCAGGCGCCGGGCTCGAGCCGCACGGCGGTGCCATCGAGGTACAGCACGGGTTCGCCCTCGAAGACGTAGAAGGTCGACTCGTACGAGTGCAGGTGCGTCTCGACGTAGCCATCGGTCAGCTCCACGAGCGTCAGGCCGGTGTGGGTGGCGCCGGTGTGCTCGCCGATGAGCAGCGCTCGTCGCGCGCCGGACGTGTGCCCCGGGATCGACGGGCCGAGCTCGATGTGCTCGCGGCGGATCAACAGGTGCACGTCATGCCCTCGCCGTCTCGTCGACGGCCGGCCGGCCGTTGCCGCCCGCCTCCACCGCGGTGTGCGGCGCGTCGAAGTCGGCGCCACGCACGTACTGCCGGCCGGCGACGAGCAGCTCGTCGGCCGGGAAGCGCGTGATCACCTGCGGGCCGGTCGGCGTGACGATGACCTCTTCCTCGATCCGGGCGGCGTTGCGCCCGTCAGAGGCGGCGCAGTACGTCTCGAGCGCGAAGACCATCCCGACCTCGAGCTCGACCGGGTCGTCGAACGAGTGCAGGCGGGAGATCATCGGCGCCTCGTACAGACCGACGCCGAGCCCGTGCCCGAACTGCAGCCCGAACGCGGCGTGCTCGTCGCGCATCCCGATCTCCTCGGCCGTCGGCCACACCTCGGCGATCTTGTCAGTCGTGACGCCGGGACGCACCCGCTCGATCGCGTTGTCGAGCCACTCGCGGCACTGCTTGTAGGCGTCCAGCTGCGCCGGGGTCGCGTAGCCGACGCTGAACGTGCGGTAGTAGCACGTCCGGTAGCCCATGAACGAGTGGATGATGTCGAAGAAGGCCGTGTCGCCCGGGCGCAGGAGCCGGTCGGCGAACGTGTGCGGATGCGGGTTGCAGCGGTCGCCCGAGATCGCGTTGATCGCCTCGACGTGCTCGGAGCCGAGGTCGAAGAGCACCTGCATCGCCGCGGCGACGACCTCGTTCTCACGCACGCCCGGGCGCAGGAGCCGGTAGATCTCCTCGTAGGTGGCGTCGACGATGCCGGCCGCGTGGTCGAGCAGCGCCAGCTCCTCGTCGCTCTTGATCTTGCGCGCCTCGAGCATGACCGGCTGCGAGTCGGTGATGTGCAGGCCCTTGCGCTGGAGCGCCAGCAGCGTGGTCATGTCCGGCACGTCCATGCCGACAGGCTCGCCGTCGAGGCCGCGCTCGTGCAGCTCATCCCAGATCATCCCGGCCAGCCGGTCCGGGATGCCGGTCGCGTCCGGCATGGCGCCGCGCATCGGCGGCACCCAGGCGCGCCAGCTCGACTCGGGCAGCCACGGGCAGTAGAGCTGGTGGTGCCGCGCGGCCGAGCCGAAGTCCCACAGGATCGGCGGCTCGTCGCGCAGCACCAGCGCGAAGCGGATGTTCTTGTCGCGCTCCCAGGTGCCGATGGCGGTGCTGGTGACGTAGCGCAGGTTGTTCGGGTCGAACAGCAGCAGGCAGCCGAGATCGGAGTTGCGCAGCGACGCCTGCGCGCGCTCGAGCCGGTGGGCGCGCAGCTTGGGGAAGTCGATGCGCTGCTCCCAGTCGACGGCCATGGTCGCCCCGCGTGACGCAATGGGGTCCTCGCTCACCTGGATCACCTCTCTCTGTGGGTCGTGGCCGGCGCGGCTCGCTCCTTGAGCTCGAGCAGCATGGCCATGAAGTCCTTGTCCGCGTGGCCGTTGCGAGCGGTCGCGTCGAGCAGCGCCCCGATCTCACGGGTCGCGGGCAGCTCGACGCCGGCCTCCGCGGCCAGGTCGAAGACGAGGTCGACGTCCTTCTGCATCAGCGCCGACGTGAACGTTGCCGTGTAGTCGTCGCGGAGGAGCGGCTCGCTCTTGTACTTCACGAACGTGGAGCCGACGACGGAGGCGCCGATCGCGTCGAGCAGCGCCTCGCGCTCGACCCCGGCGGCCTCGCCGAGCACGAGCGCCTCGGCGAGCAGGGCCGCGGTGCCCACGATCAGGATCTGGAAGGTCAGCTTCACGACGCGCGCTGCGTCGCCCGTGCCCACGTAGCGCACGGTGGGCGTGATCGCTTCTAACAGCAGCGGCTCGACCTCGTCGAAGTCCGCGCGGTCGCCGGAGACGATGAGCGCCGCGCTGCCGGCTCGGACGGCGCCGGGATTTCCGCTCACCGGGCTGCGCAGGTAGCGGACGCCCGCCTCGGCGAGCGCGTCGCCGAGCCGGCGCGACGCGGCGACCGAGACGGTGCTCATCTCGACGAGCACCGCGCCCTGACGCAGCTCCGTGAACCGCCCGGCCCAGGCGTCGAGAGCGTCGTCGTCGGCCAGCGAGGAGAAGCAGACGTCCAGCTCGCCGAGCTCCCCGCCCCAGCCGGCTCCGCGCGCGACCAGCTCCTCCTCGCGGCCGGCCGTGCGGTTGAAGACGGTCAGCTCGTGGCCGGTGTCCAGCAGCCGTTCCGCGAACGCCTGCCCCATCTTCCCGAGACCGACGAGGCCGACCTCCCGAAAACTCATCCGAACCGCCGCCCGCCGTCGACGCTGAGCGAGACGCCGTTCATCCCGCCGTTCTCGAGCAGGAAGATCGAAGCGTCGACGATCTCGTCCATCGTGACCAGCCGCCCCATCGGCGTGCGCGCCGTGTGCCCGTCCAGCACCTCCGGCGGCTTGGCCGACCACCACGGGCTGTCGCCCGACGATCCCGGGGTGGATCGCGTTCACGCGCCGCGGGGCCAGCTCGACCACCATCGTGGAGACGAGGCCCTCGACGCCGCCGTTCACCGTCGTCACCGTCGTCGAGCCAGGGTACGGGATGATGCGCGCCTGCCCGCCGAAGAGCAGGATGGCGGCCTCGGGCGTCATGCGGTCGAGCAGCGTGTGCACGACGGTCGTGTAGCCGACGAGCTTCAGCGTGACGAGCCGGATCGCCTTGACGATGTCGTAGTCGCGGATCGCGTTCTCGTCGCGATCGAGCGCCGCGAGGACGAGGTGCCCCACCGCGCCGACGTCGCGGAGGCCGTCCGCGATCGTCTCGGGCTCGCCCAGATCGAAGCCCGCACTGGTCGCGCGCTCGCCGATCTCGGCAGCGACACCGGCGGCCCGTTCGGCGTCGCGCCCGGTGACGACGACGTCCCTGCCGCGGGCGGCGTAGGTCTCGGCGAGCCTGCGTCCGATCCCGGCGGTGCCGCCGACGATCACAACCGCTCCGTCGCTCACCGCGGGGACGATAGAGGCGCTGTGTAGCGTCAGTCAACTGATTCTGCATGGCCCCGTTGCCCCTGACAATGCGGAATAGACGTTGCAGCGCCTGGGCGAAGGTGGTAAGACTCGCGCCGCAGTACAGTCACACTCCACGCCACTGAACAGAAGGGAGAAGGCCGTGCCGAAGCGCGTGCTGCTCCGCGGAGGCGACGTCCTGACCATGGATCCCGGCCTCGGTGACCTCTACGGCGGGGACGTGCTCATCGAGGACGACCGCATCGCAGCGGTCGGGCCGAGCCTCGACGTCGGCGACGCCGAGACGATCGAGTGCGACGGATGCATCGTCATCCCGGGCTTCATCGACTCCCACCGCCACACCTGGGAGACGGTGATCCGCGGCATCGCGCCCGACGTCAGCCTCGGTGGCTACTTCGACCTCGTCCTCGACCAGCTGGCACCCGCCTACCGCCCCGAGGACGTCTACGCCGGCAACTACCTCGGCTCGCTCGAGGCGATCGACGCCGGCGTCACGACCTTGCTCGACTGGTCGCACATCAACAACACGCCCGAGCATTCCGACGAGGCGATCCGCGGGCTGCGCGATGCGCGACTGCGCGCCGTCTACTGCTACGGGAACCCGAATACGAGCCTCGCCGACTGGTGGTACACGAGCACGCTCAACTCGCCGGAGGACATCCGGCGCGTGCGCGACCAGTACTTCTCGTCGGGCGACGGCCTGCTCACGCTCGCGATGGGCACACGCGGCCCCGGCTTCTGCACGGACGAGGTCGTCCGGCACGACTGGGAGCTCGCCCGCGATGTCGGAGCGCCGATCAGCGTTCACGTCGGCATGGGCCCGTATGCCGGGCGGTTTGCCATGGTCGAGAACCTGGAGCGGCTCGACCTCCTGTACGCCGACACGACGTACATCCACTGCAACTACCTCTCCGACGACGAGTTCAGGCTGATCGCCGAGAGCGGCGGAAACGTCTCCATCTCGCCGTCGGTCGAGATGATCATGGGCCACGGGACGCCGCCCACCGCCAGAGCGCTCGCCCACGGCCTCCGCCCCAGCTTGTCGATCGACGTCGTCACGACCGTGCCGGGCGACATGTTCACGCAGATGCGGTTCCTCTTCGCGTCCGACCGGCTGCTGTCGCACGAGGCGGCCTTCGCCGCGGGCAGCGAGACCGAGCCCGAGCTGCTCACCAGCCGCCAGGTGCTGGAGTTCGCGACCATCGAGGGCGCGCGCGTCTGCGGCCTCGAGGACCGCACCGGCTCGCTCACGCCGGGCAAGCAGGCCGACGTCGTCCTGATCCGCGGAGACGACACCAACACGTACCCGGTCATCGATCCGGTCTCGACGGTCGTGCTCCAGGCGGACACGCGCAACGTCGACACCGTGCTCGTCGCCGGCGAGCCGCTGAAGCGCGGCGGGCAGCTCGTCGGCGCCGACCTCCGCCGCGCCCGCGACGAGGCAGGCTCGTCGCTCGACCGTCTGCTCCGCCACACCGAGGTCCAGCCGCACTGGGTCCAGCGGGCTCGTTCAGTGGAGGTAACAGGTTGACGAGGGCCGTTCAGCCTCCCTACACTCGCGCCGGTTTGTCGCAGCGGAAGCGTGGGGTCTAACGATGGCGCACTCCTGGGGGAGGCGCCATCGCCATTGGCGGCCGCAGCACCTACACAGGAGGGTTGGTTGAAGTGAACCGCTCGTTTGCTCTACCTCGCATCGGTCTCGTCGCCTTGATGGCGACGGCGCTCATGGCGGTCGCGGCGCTGTTCATCGCCGCGAATACCGCATCGGGTGCGCCGTCCCGCACGGCGGCGACGACGAACGTCGCGCGTACCTGTCGTTCGCCGTCGCCAACAGCTACGACGCGCCGATGCTCGCGGCCGCGAAGAAGGTCGCCTCCAAGGCGCGGCGCGAAGGTCACCGTCTTCGATGCTGCCAACGATCCGAAGAAGCAGCTGCAGCAGTTCCAGACGGCGATCGCGTCGAAGCAGTATCAGGCGATCGTCGTTCAGCCCATCTACGGGCCGCAGCTGCTCCCGACGGTCAAGCAGGCGATCAAGGCCGGGATCAAGGTCGTGAACATCGACCAGATCCTCGGCACGAACCCGGCGACAGCAGCTCCGCCGGTGCCCGGCATGTCCGGGAACGTCGTCTTCGTCCAGACACAGATCGGCCAGAAGCAGGGCAAGCTGCTCGTCGCGGCCTGCGCGAAGAGCCAGGCGAGCCCCTGCACGGTCGGCTACCTGTACTCGGTGAAGGCGTCGTCGCTCGACGCCGCGATCCGCAAGGGCGTCGACTCGGCCATCAAGGGCCACAACATCAAGATCGTCGCCGAGGGCGAGACCTTCTACCAGCCGGCGAACGCGCTGAAGGCCGCGCAGACGATGCTGCAGGCACACCCCGACATCAACGTCATCATGGGCGCCGACCAGGGCGCGACCGGCGCGCAGCAGGCGCTCAAGGGCAACAAGAACGTCACGCTGATCGGCTACGGCGGCGGCGGCGTCGGCCTCGCAGCGCGTGAAGTCAGGCGCGTGGTTCGGCACGGTCGTGCAGCGGCCGGCGACCGAGGGGCAGCGGGGGATGGAGTGCGCGCTGAAAGCGGTCAAGACCGGCAAGGGCTGCGGCGGCATCGACGTCCTCGCCGGCCTGCCCAACGGCGGCGTCGTCACGAAGGCGAACGCCTCCAAGTTCAAGGCTGAGTGGCCGGGGTAGCACCTCCCGGCACCGACGACGAGAGTCGTCCGTATCTCGCAGTGCCTGGACGTCGCCAAGCACTTCGGCGGCGTCCAGGCGCTCGGGGCGTCTCGCTCGACATCACCCGTGGCTCCGTCCACGCGCTCGTGGGCGAGAACGGCGCCGGCAAGTCCACGCTCGGCCGCATCGTCTCGGGCGCGCTCGCGCCTGACGGCGGCCAGATCGTCTTCGACGGCGAGCCGGTCTCCTTCCGCTCGCCGCGCGAGGCGCTCGAGTACAGGGTGGCGGCGATCGCGCAGGAGCCGTTCGTCGTCCCGCAGCTGACCGTCGCGCAGAACGTCTTCCTCGGCGTCGAGCCGTCGAGGGCCGGTGTGCTGCGCGGCCGGAAGCTCTACGCGGCCTACGACGAGCTCGCCGCGCGGGCGGGCTTCGAGCTGCCGGGCCACGCGCCCGCCGGCCGGCTCCGCACCAGCGAGCAGCAGAAGGTCGAGATCCTGCGCGCGCTCTCGCGCGATGCGCAGCTGATCGTCATGGACGAGCCGACAGCGGCGCTGAGCGCCGGCGAGACCGAGCAGCTGCACGCAACCATCCGTTCGCTGGTCGCCGGAGGGACAACGATCGTCCTGATCTCCCACTTCCTCGGCGAGGTGCTCGAGCTCTCGGACACGGTCACGGTGCTGCGCGACGGCGACCTGATCCGCACCGCGCCATCGTCACGCGAGACGGAGCGATCGCTGGTCGAGGCGATGCTCGGCCGCCCGCTCACGTCGACGTTCCCGGCGAAGCAGCCGCCGTCGCCCGACGCGCCGGCGCTGCTCACGGTCGACGGCGTGACCGCGCCGGGCGTCGACGACGCCAGCTTCGTCGTGCGCGCAGGCGAGATCGTCGGCATCGCGGGGCTCGTCGGCGCGGGGCGCACGGAGCTCGCGCGCGCGATTTTCGGCGCGGCGAAGCGCTCGTCAGGGACGGTCGCGCTCGCCGACGGCACCGAGCTAGGCCGCAGCCCGAGCCGCAGCCTGTCCGGCGGGCTCGCGCTCGTCCCGGAGTCGCGGAAGGATGAGGGCCTCCTGTTCGGACGCTCCGCGATCGAGAACACGACGCTCTCCCGGCTCGCCCGCTTCGCGCGCGCGGGAGTGGTCCGGCGCGGGCTCGAGCGCAAGACGGCCCGGGCGATGCTCGAGCGCTGTGACGTCCGCGGCGTCTTCGGCGCGCCGGTGCAGAGCACTGTCGGGCGGCAACCAGCAGAAGGTGCTGCTCGCGCGCACGCTGCTCTGCGATCCCCAGGTGCTGATCGCCGACGAGCCGACGCGCGGCGTCGACGTGGGCGCCAAGCGCGCCATCTACGACTTCGTCGCGGAGTTCGCCGGCAACGGCCGTGGCGTGATCCTGATCTCGTCCGAGCTCGAAGAGGTGCTCGGCCTCGCCCACCGGATCCTGGTCATGCGCGGCGGGCGGATCGTCGCCGAGCTCGCGGGTGGCGAGATGACCGAGAACGCGATCCTGCGCGCCGCCTTCGCGGACGACTCGGTGGCGGTATGAGCGCGCACGCCTCGCGCGCGTCCGGCTGGTGGCCGGAGCGGCTCGGCTGGGACCGCGTGCGCGGGCTCGGCATCCTGATCCCGTTCGTCGTCCTCTTCGGCCTGCTGACCTGGAAGAGCTCGCACTTCGCGACGCGCTCCAACCTGCTCAACATCCTCGACCAGCAGTCGGCGACGCTGATCATCGCCGCGGCCGGCACGCTCGTGATCGTCGCCGGCGGCATCGACCTCTCGGTCGGCTCGACCTACGCGCTGGCGGCCGTCGTCATGGCGCAGGTCGGCCAGCACCACTCGGCGACGCTGGCGATCGCGCTGGCCATCGGCGCCGGCCTCGCCGTCGGCGTCTGCAACGGCGTGGTGATCACCGGACTGCGCATCAACGCGCTCATCGCCACCCTGGCCGCGGCGTTCATCGTCGGCGGCCTCGCCAACCTCATAGCCAAGGGCAACCTGCTCGTCCTCTACGACGCCGAGGGCAACATCAAGCAGTCGTTCGCGCGCATCTCCAACACGGTCTGGTTCGGGGTGAACACCTCGACCTGGATCATGATCGTGGTCGTCGTCGTGCTCGCCTTCCTGCTCGCGGCGACGACGGCAGGCCGGTACATGTACGCGTCGGGTGGCAACGCCGAGGCGGCGCGCCTCGCGGGGGTGCGCGTGAACTGGATCCGCGTGCTCACCTTCGCGCTGAGCGGCACCGCGGCCGCGCTCGCCGGCGTCATGGACACGTCGCGGATCGGCAGCGCGCAGGCATCGAGCGACAACACGACGCTCGCCTTCACCGTGCTGGCCGCGATCGTCGTCGGCGGCACCAGCATCCTTGGCGGCGAGGGCGCCGTCTGGCGGTCGGTCGTCGGCGTCCTCCTGATCGCCTTCATCGGCAACGGCTACGTGCTGATGGGCTGGGGACCCGCTCTACCAGCAGATCACCACGGGTGCGATCCTGCTGGGAGCGGTGGCAATCGACGCGCTGGCGAGGAGGCGAGGCTGATGGCGACGACCGAGACTGCGCAGCTCGACGCTGCCACCGCCCGCGAGCTCTACCGGCGGATGCTGCTGATCCGCGGCGTCGAGGACCGCGTCCAGAGCCTCTTCCTGCGCGGCGAGGTGTACGGCACGACGCACCTCTACAGCGGGCAGGAGGCGGTCGCGGTGGGTTCGCAAGCGTGCTCCAGGAGGGCGACCGCATCGCCTGCACCTACCGCGGCCACGGGCACCTGCTCGCGATGGGCAGCGACCCCGAGGCGCTCTTGGCCGAGCTGCTCGGCCGCGAGACCGGACTGAACGGCGGTCGCTCGGGCTCGATGAACATGGTCGACCCGGAGCGCGGCGTGCTGGGCTGCTACGGCATCGTCGGCGGCTCCATCGCTGCCGCCACCGGTGCGGCGCTGGCGCTGCGCGGCACCGGCTCGATCGCGGTCGCGTACTTCGGCGACGGCGCGATCAACCAGGCCTACTTCTACGAGTGCCTCAACTTCGCGAAGGTCCTCCAGCTACCGGTGCTGTTCGTCTGCGAGAACAACGGCTACGGCGAGTACACGCCGTTCGAGGCGGTGACCCCGGGCGGCATCCTCCCGCGCGCGGCCGCGCTCGAGATCCCGGCCGCCCAGATCGACGGCATGGACATCCGCGCGACCCGCGCGGCAGCCGCAGAGATCACCGCCCGCGTGCGGGACGGCGGCGGCCCCGAATTCGTGGAGGCGATCACCTACCGCTTCGTCGGCCACTCGCGCAGTGACCCCGGCAAATACCGCCCCGAGGGCGAGCTCGACCGCTGGCGCGAGCGCGACCCGCTCGTTGTCGCGCGCGCCGGGCTGGGCCTGGACGCCGGCGAGCTCGACCGCGTGGAGGCCGAGGTCGCGGAGGAGCTGGAGCGCATCGAGGCCGCGGCGCTGGCGGCGCCCTTCCCCGAGCGCATCTCGATCCCGGAGTTCAATGAGGTCTCCTGACACCACTGAAACCGTCGTCGACGTCGCGATGCCGAAGCTCTCCGACTCGATGGAGGAGGCGACGGTGCTCGCGTGGTTGAAACGGCCGGGTGACATGGTGGAGCGCGGCGAGCCGCTGGTCGAGGTCGAGACGGACAAGGCGACGGTCGTCTACGAGGCCGAGCTGAACGGCGTGCTCGACGAGATCCTGGTCGACGACGGGCAGACCGCGGCGCTCGGCGCGCCGATCGCGCGGCTGCGCACCGGGGACGCACCTGCCAGCGCCCCGAAGCCCGCGGCGGCAGCGAACCCCGGCCGTCGCACGCGCGACGCCGGTCGCCCGTAAGCTCGCGAACGAGCGCGGCGTCCCGCTGGACGGCGTCGCTGGGTCCGGCCCCGGCGGCCGCATCGTCGCCGCCGACGTCCCGGCCGGCACCACGGTCAGCGCGCCTGCGTCCGGACGGGGAACGGCCACGCCCGTCTCCCCCACCGCGACGCAGCGGACGATCGCCCGGCGCATGGCCGCCTCGCGCGCGTCCATCCCCGAGTTCACGGTCGACGCCGAGATCGACATGGACGCAGCCGCGCGCCTGCGCGAGGAGCTGCGCTCGGCCGGCGCCGACCCGGTGCCATCGTTCAACGACCTGCTCATCCGCGCGGTCGCGCTTGCCCTGCGCGCGTTCCCGGCGCTGAACGCGACCTACGAGGACGACCATCCCGTTCGCCACAGCCGGGTCAACGTCGGCTTCGCGGTCGACGCGGGCGACGCGCTGATCGTGCCCACGGTCTACGACGCGGACACGAAGTCGGTGCCGGAACTCGCGCGGGAGACGCGCGTGCTCGCCGAGGGCGCGCGGAACCGGTCGCTGAGCCCGGACCAGGTCGCAGGGGGCACCTTCACCGTCTCGAACCTCGGCATGCTCGGCGTCCGCCGCTTCAACGCGGTCATCAACCCGCCGCAGGCCGCGATCCTCGCCGTCGGCGAGGTCGCCGAGCGGGCGGTCGTGCGGGACGGCGCCGTCGTGCCGCGCCCGGTGATGGACGCCTCGCTCTCGTGCGACCATCGCGTTGTCTACGGCGCCGAGGCGGCCCGCTTCCTCGCCGAGGTGCGCCGCCTGCTCGAGCACCCGTCCCTGCTCCTGATGGCATTTCCACCGCCGTGAGCGAGATCGAGTTCCGCGAGGCAGTAAGGCAGGCGCTCGACGAGGAGCTGGAGCGCGACGAGCGCGTCTTCCTGATGGGCGAGGACGTGGCGACAGCCGGTGGCGTGTTCGCCGTCACCCCCGGCCTGCTCGAGCGCCACGGCCCCGAGCGCGTCATCGACACGCCCATCTCCGAGCTCGCGATGACGGGCGCCGCCTACGGCGCCGCTCTCAGCGGCAAGCGGCCGGTGCTGGAGATCATGTTCGGCGACTTCCTGGCGCTGTCGATGGACTCGCTGATCAACCAGGCGACCAAGTACTGGTTCCTCACCGGGGGCCGCCAGAGCGTCCCGCTCGTCATCCGCTCGGTGGTCGGCGGCGGCGGGCGCTTCGGCGCGATCCACTCGCAGATGCCGGTGTCCTGGCTCATGGGCATCCCCGGGCTGAAGATCGCCGCACCGGCGACGCCGGCGGACGCGAAGGGCCTGCTGAAGTCCGCGATCCGCGACGAGAACCCGGTGATCTTCTTCGAGCACAAGCGGCTCTACTCGGTGAAGGGCGACGTCAACGGCGACGTCGTCCCGCTCGGCCGCGCGCAGGTCGTGCGCGAGGGCGGCGACGTCACGCTCGTCACCGCGATGAAGGGCGTGCACGACTGCCTCGCCGCCGCCGAGCAACTCGCGGGCCAGGGGGTGCAGGCCGAGGTGATCGACCTGCGCACGATCCGTCCGGTCGACCTCGATACGGTGCTCGCCTCCGTGCGGAAGACGAACCGGATCTCCGTCGTCGAAGAGGGCCCGCTGACCGGCGGCTGGGCCGGCGAGGTGCTCGCGCTCGTCACCGAGCACGGCCTCGGCGACCTCGACGACGCGTGGCGGATCACGACGCCGGACTCGCCGATCCCGTACAGCCCTGCGCTCGAGGACGCGCACCTGCCCGGCCCCGAGCGCATCGCCCGCGAGGTGCTCTCGCGGCCGTAAATCGCCGGGCCGCCGCCGGCGGCCTCGGCCTGGGCCTCGGCGCCGGCTTCAACATCTCCACCGTCGGCCCGGCCGCCGACGTGCTCGCGAACCAGTACGGCGTCCGGCTGGGCGTGATCGGCTTCCTGACGACGGCGCTGTTCGCGACGCACCTCCTGTCGCAGTTGCCGGGCGGCCGGCTCATCGACCGGCGCGGGGCGCGGACGATGGGCATGCTCGCCCTGGCGGTGGTCGTCGCCGGGAACGCGCTCGCGCTGGCGACCGGGGTCCTCGCCGTGGGCATCGCCGGCCGGCTCGTGACGGGGCTCGGAACCGGCGTGGGCTTCATCGCCGGGAGCGACTACGTCCGCGCGAAGCTCGGCACGCCGGCGGCGCAGGGGCTGTACGGCGGCTTCAGCGTCGGCGGCGCCGGGCTCGCGATTGCGGTCGTCCCGCTCGCCGCGCTCTCCGTCGACTGGCGGGCGCCGTACCTCGCCGGGCTCGTCATCGCGGCCGTCTTCCTCGCCGTGCTCTGGGCGGCGCCGAAGGACGAGCTGCACGCAGCCGTGCGCCGCGGCAGCCCCTGGGCGATGCTGCGCGACCGGCGCCTCTACCCGCTTGCCGTGATCCACACGGCCTCGTTCGGGTTCAGCGTCATCCTCGGCCTCTGGACGGTCTCGCTCTTCGAGCACGACGGCTACCGGAGCCAGGTCGGCGGCGCCATCGGCGCGCTCACGCTCCTCGGCGGGCTCGTCGCGCGGCCGCTCGGCGGCCGGATGATGGAGCGCTGGCCGCGGCAGACCCCGCTCTATGTCGAGCTCAGCATGCTGGCCGCGGCGCGGCGGCACGGTGCTGCTGCTCCTGGATGTGGCGATCCCGGTCCGCGTGCTCGGCGCGGCCGTGCTCGGCCTGGCCGCAGGCATCCCGTTTGCCTACGCGTTCACGCGCGCGCAGGAGATCCGCCGCGATGCGCCCGCGCTCGCGACCGGCTTTGTCAACAGCTGCGCGACCCTGACGATCCTCGTCGGGGCGCCGCTCCTCGGCTTTACCTTCGCGCTACCGGGCGAGGGCGCGATCGGCTTCGCCGTCGTCGCCGCGCTATGGGCGGCTGCCGCCCTCTCGCTTCAGAGGCGAGAGGACGGCAGACGCCCTCGTCGATACCGGCTGACTTAGTGGCTGTCAGCCACTAACTCAGGCCGGTACGCCCTCGGGGACAGGCTTGGTGTCGATCTGGAGCGCCGGGTCGGCGATCGGCACGTACGTCGTCTCGGCGCCGAGCTCCTTGCGGACGATGTTCGCGCCCTGCGCGAGCGCGGCGGCCTTGTACGTCGCGATCGGCCGCGGCACGCCCTGGCGGCCGAAGCCGCAGTCGGACGAGAGCACGAGGTTCTCGGGCTCGATGTACTCCAGCGCGAGCCGGATGTCGGCCGCGACCTCGTCGGGCGTCTCCACCTGGAGCTGGCGGTGGCTGATGCATCCCGACGGCGATCTTCTTGTCCGACGTGCCCTTGTACGGGGCGAGCGCCGGCAGCAGCTGGTGGTTGTTGTTCTTCGACTCGATCGTCCAGACGTCGCACTTGATCCGCTCCATGTAGATCTCGAGCGACGGCTCGTAGGAGATGTTCGGGTCGAAGCAGTGCTGCGCACCCGGGTTGCCCCAGCACGTGTGCACCCAGACCTCGGCGTCGTCGAGGCCCTCGACCGTGTGGTTGAACAGGT
Organism: uncultured Thermoleophilia bacterium; assembly: GCA_963710465.1. GTDB lineage: Bacteria > Actinomycetota > Thermoleophilia > Gaiellales > Gaiellaceae > JACVRM01. The sequence continues at coordinate 6,343 of CAVQAQ010000027.1, read as the reverse complement.
CGACGTAGAAGTTGAGCGTGTCCTCGTCGGCGCCCCAGGCGGCGGCGCTGTGGATGGCCGGCTCCTCGATCTGCACGACCTTGCAGCCGCCGGCGACGAGCTGCCGCAGCTCGGCGTTCAGGATCGTCGCGAGGTCCCACATCAGCTCGCGCTTGTCGTCGTCGTACGCGTCCGTCTGGATCGTGAGGACGGTGCAGGCGAGGTCGGAGGAGACCGTGCCGAACTTGACCGGCTTCTCGGTGCGCGCCTGCGCGACGCGCCAGATCTTGGCGAACTCGAGCGGGACGCGCGGCCCGATCTTGTCGACGATGGCGTGGTACTTCCAGCCGCCGACGATCTCGTTCAGCCAGGTGCCGACCGGATAGTCCCAGAGGGCCGTGCGCTCGGTGTCGTACTCCGAGATGCCGCTGACGCGCTCGCTCGGGTACGAGAACCACGAGCGGCCCGCGAGGTCGAAGTCGAGGTGGTAGTCGCCGTTCGTGAGGATGTCGAGCCCCGCCAGCTCCTGGTCGGCGATCACCGTGGCGACCGCATCGAGATGCTGCTCGCGGAACTGCGACGTCGCCGAGCGCCGTCGAGTACGGGCGCTCGAGCAGGTTCCCCGTGTACCAGGCCGGCCGCGGCCAGGACCCGGTCACCGTGGTCGGGAGGATCCGATCTTTCGTCGCTGTCAACATGCCGCGTCGCCTCTCCTTTCGGGCGCGTGTTCAGTGCAAGTGGACAGGCTGTACAGCCCGACGCGAACCTACCACGAGCTGAAAGGTTCAAGCGTTGCCGGCACGACGATCCACTACGCTGGATTCATGCGGCCTGCGGCACTCGTGCTCGCCCTGACGGCAGGGTCGGTGGCGGCGATCGACCTCACCCAGAAGGCGCTGGCCCTGAGCCGGCCGGAGGCGGTCGTGGGCCACGAGCGGTCCCTCGGCTACGTGCTGGCCGGCGCGGGCGCCACCGCGGTGTGGGCGGCGGCGATCGTTGTCGTCGGGTCGCTGCCGATCGCATTCGCAGGCGGGATCGCCGTGGGCGGCGCGATCGGGAACCTGTCCTCGCTGCTCTTGTTCCCGTCGTTCCGCGGCGTGCCCGACCCGCTCGTCGTCGGCCGGCTCGCGTTCAACCTCGGCGACGTCGCGGTCGTCACCGGCCTGGTGCTCGTCGTCTCGACGACGATCGTGTTCGCGGTGCAGAACCGGGCGCGCTTGCGCGAGCCGGTTCGCGTCAGAGGCTAGGAGCCCGCCACCCAGGAGATCGTGCGATCGGCCAGCCGGTCGAGCGCCCACACGGAGAGCTCCAGGTGCTCCGGCTTCGTGTCCTCGAGCTTCGTGTGCGAGAGGCCGCGCAGGCTCTGGACGAAGATCATCACCGTCGGCACGCCCGCGCGCGCGACCTCGGCGGCGTCGTGCAGCGGGCCCGAGGGCAGGCGGTGGGTCGTGCCCGAGACCTCGCGGATCGCGTCCTCGGCGAAGCCGACAAGCGTCTCGTCGAACAGGATCGGCTGGATGTTCCAGATCCGGCTCCACTCGACGTCGATGTTCTCCTCGGCCGCGAACCGCTCGCGCGACCTGTTTCGCTTCGGCGAGCATCTGCGCGAGCGTGCCGGCATCCATGTTGCGCTGGTCGAGCAGCTGCTCCGCCGTCTCGACGACCGAGGTGACAATGCCGGGCTTGCAGACGACGCCGCCCGAGGTGCAGACGGCGCCGCTGCCCGCGCGGCGGGCGATGTCGCGGATCTCGAGCTCGAGCTTCGCCGCGCCTGCAAGGGCGTCGCGGCGCTGGTCCATCGGCGTCGAGCCGGCGTGGGCAGCCTGGCCGTGCCAGGTGATCAGCGAGCGCTCGACGCCGAACGTGCCGATCACCGCGCCGAGCGGCAGATCCATCGACTCGAGCACCGGGCCCTGCTCGATGTGCAGCTCGAGGTAGGCGGCCGCGTTCTCGAGCTGGCGATGCGCGTCGAGCGCGCGGTCGAGGTCGACGCCGTGCTCACGCAACGCGTCCTCCCAGCGGATCCCGTTCGCGTCGGTGCGGTTTCGGATCTCCGCCTGGTCGGCCATCGTGCCGGACGCGGCGCTGGAGCCGAAGAGGCTGCGCCCGAAGCGCGCGCCCTCCTCGTCCGCCCAGTTGACGAGGCGCACGGTCGTGGCCGGCTGCCCGTCCGCGGCGATCCGGCGGAGCACCTCGACGGCGCGCGACGACGTTCAGCGCTCCGTCGAGCCAGCCGCCGTTCGGCACCGAGTCGATGTGGCCGCCTATGCAGTACAGCACGGTCGGAGGCACCCGGCAGCGTCCACCACTGGTTGCCGGCCTCGTCGACCTCGTACTCGAGCGACAGCCCGGCGAGCTTCCCGTGCAGCCACTCCTTCGCCGTGACCCAGGTGTCCGTCCACGCGACGCGCTGCGCGCCGTTCTCGTCGCCGGTCAGCTCGCGCAGCTCGCGCAGCTCTTCGACGGTGCGGCTCGGGTCCAGGGGCACGCTGCGACTCTAATCCGCGTTGCGGTAAGAATCGCGCGCATGTCCGCCGTCGCCGCGACCGCGCCCGCCCGCCCGCCGCGCAGCGAGACGGCGAAGCACGCCGCCTCCCGCGTGCTTGTCCTCATGCTCGTGCTTGGGGCGCTCTGGGCGCTCTGGGAGGGCTACCGCTGGCTGTGGAGCACCACGGGCTGGACCCGGCCGTTCGTCGTCGACGACTCGACGATGCCGCACCTGCACAGCATCATCGGTGCGCTGTTCGACCGGACGTCGAAAGGGCAGCTGCTGATCGACTACCTGTTCCACGCGGCGCTCTTCACCGCGAAGGAGGCCGTCGTCGGCTTCGTGTTCGGCGCCGCCATCGGCTTCCTGCTCGGCGCGTTTATCGCCCGCTTCAGCGTGCTCCGGCGCGGCGTGATGCCGTACGTCGTCGCCTCGCAGACGATCCCGATCGTCGCGATCGCGCCCATCGTCGTCGTCGGGCTTGGGCAACGCGTCGATCGCCGGCTGGTCGCCGCAGCCGTGGGAGCGGGTGGCCGTCATCGCCGCGTACCTGACGTTCTTCCCGGTGACGGTCAACACGATCCGGGGCCTCCAGTCGGCCGATCCGTCCGCCGTGGAGCTCATGCGGTCCTACGCGGCGGGCGAGTGGGCCGTGTTCTGGAAGCTCCGCGTGCCCGCCTCGCTGCCGTTCCTGTTCTCCGCCTTTCGCGTGGCCGCGACCGCCTGCGTCGTCGGAGCGATCATCGGCGAGCTGCCGTCGTCGATCCAGGACGGCCTCGGCGGCGCCATCCTCAACTTCAACCAGTACTACTCGCTGACACCCACCTACCTGTGGGCGACGAACCTGATCGCCGCCGCGCTGGGGATCTCGTTCTTCCTCGCCATCGTGCTCGCGGAAAAGCTGATCGTCCGCCGCCCGCCGGAGCAGCTCGTATGAACGAAAACGGCATCGTCGTCTCGCTCAGCGACGTGACGAAGACGTTCCCGCGGGGCGGGACGATTGCGCTGCAGGGCATCGACCTCGAGGTCGAGCGCGGCGAGTTCATCTCGCTGATCGGCCCCTCCGGGTGCGGCAAGTCGACGTTGCTGCGAATCGTCGGCGACCTCGTCGAGCCGTCGTCGGGCAGTATCCTCGTGAACGGGAAGTCGGCGCACCAGGCGCGGCTCGACCGCGACTACGGGATCGTCTTCCAGGCGGCCGTGCTTTACGACTGGCGCACCGTCGCGAAGAACATCGCGCTGCCGCTGGAGCTGCTCGGCTGGGACCGGGCGAGGCGCGCTGCGCGCGTGCGCGAGATGCTCGACCTGGTCGAGCTGACCGGGTTCGAGACGCACTACCCGTGGCAGCTGTCGGGCGGGATGCAGCAGCGGGTCTCGATCGCGCGCGCGCTCTCGTTCGCGCCGGCGCTGCTGCTTATGGACGAGCCGTTCGGCGCGCTCGACGAGATGACGCGCGAGCGGCTCAACCTCGAGCTGCTGGACATCTGGCGCGAGACGGGCTCGACGGTCGTCTTCGTCACCCACTCGATCTCGGAGGCGGTGTTTCTCTCCACCCGGGTCGTCGTGATGTCCCCGCGGCCGGGGCGGATCGCCGGGATTGTCCCAGTCGATCTCAAGCAGCCCCGCGGAGCCGAGACCCGCGAGGATCCGCGGTTCTTCGAGCTCGTCACCGCGGTCCGCGAGCGGCTCCACGGGAGCGGCGCCGACCGCGTGGTCGAGGAGGTGGTCGAATGAGCTCGGCCGCCGTCGAAGCGCGGACGCGCACGCCACTCTCGCGGCACGTCGCCTACTGGGCGCCCGCCGTCCTCGTCTTCGCGCTCGGCATCGCGGCGTGGCAGTGGCTCCTGCCGGCGCTCGGCGTCCAGCGCTATCTGCTGCCGCGCTTCTCGGACGTCCTGAGCGCGTTTCACGACAACCGCGACCAGCTGCTGAAAGGCGCGTGGATCACGCTCAAGGAGGCGATCGCCGGCTTCGTGATCGGCTGCTCGGTCGCCTTCGCGTCCGCGCTCGTGCTGGCCCGGTGGCGACCGCTCGGGACGGCCCTGATGCCGTACCTGATCGCCGCCAACGCGATCCCGATCATCGCCTTCGCTCCGATTACGAACGCCTGGTTCGGGACGCTCAGCCCGTGGTCGAAGATCACGATCGCAGCCGTCCTCTGCTTCTTCCCGGTGCTCGTCAACACGCTGCGCGGGCTGACTTCCGTCCGCCCGGAGTCGATCGAGCTGATGCGCTCATACGCAGCGGGCAGCTGGTCGGAGTATCGCCGCGTCCGCATCCCGACGTCGCTGCCGTTCGTGTTCGCAGCACTCAAGGTCGCGTGCGTGCTCGCGATGATCGGTGCCGTGGTCGGGGACTACTTCGGCGGTGACGTCAACGCGCTCGGCGTCCAGATCCTGTCCGCGGTGTCGATCGCACAGTACGAGCTCGCGTGGGCTGCGATCCTGATCACGAGCCTCATGGGCCTCGCGTTCTACGCGGTGGTCGCGACCGCGGAGCGGATCCTCCTGCGGTGGGATCCCACGACGCGCAGCCGACTCGAGTGAGAGGGTTGGAGGACTGGCGGCTGCTTTCGCCGCCACGGACCTGAGGAGGGACAGAGTGAAAGGACGTTCGTGGTACCTGCTCGTGGCGGCGGTCGCCGCGCTGGCTGCGCTCACGGCGGCGAGCATCGCGGCCGCGGGGTCGGCGAGCCCGCAGCTCACGAAGGTGACGCTGCAGAGCAAGTGGGTCGTGCAGGGGCAGTTCGCCGGCTACTACGCCGCGCAGGCCAAGGGCTACTACAAGCAGGCCGGGCTCGACGTGACGATCAAGATCGGCGGCCCGGACATCATCCCGGAGCAGGTCGTCGAGGGGAAGCAGGCGGACATCGGGATCGATTGGCTGCCGAGCCTGCTCGCCCAGCGCGATACCGGACAGAACCTGGTCAACATCGGGCAGGTCTACGCGCGCAGCGGGACGACCGAGGTGACCTGGAAGGACAGCGGCATCAACACGTTCCCGAAGATGCGAGGCAAGAAGTTCGGGGTCTGGCTCTACGGCAACGAGTTCGAGCAGCGCGCCGCGCTGGTCAAGTTCGGCATGAACCCGGACAAAGACGTCAAGCTCGTCAAGCAGCAGTTCGACATCAACCCGTTCCTGAAGCGCGAGGTCGACGCCACCTCGGCGATGACGTACAACGAGCTGGCACAGATCCTCGAGGCGAAGAACTCGAAGACGGGCAAGCAGGTCCAGCTCAGCGATCTCAACGTCTTCAAGTACAACGACCTCGGCACGGGCATGCTCCAGGACGGGCTCTTCGTGCGCGGCGACTGGATCAAGGACACGAAGAACCAGGCCACCGCCGAGAAGTTCCTCGAGGCGTCGTTCAAGGGCTGGGCGTACTGCCGCGACCACTACCAGGAGTGCACGAACATCGTGGTCAACCAGGGCACGGCGCTGCCGAAGGGCCACCAGCTGTGGCAGGTGAACGAAGTCAACGCGCTGATCTGGCCGAACAAGTACGGGATCGGGGTCATGGATCCCGCCGCGTTCAAGCAGACGGCGAACATCGCCTACAAGTACAAGGTCATCAAGAAGCCCGCGACGTCGGCCGCGTACCGCAGCGACCTCGCCAAGCAGGCCGTGGCCGCGCTCAAGAAGCAGGGCGTGGACGTCTACGGCAAGAGCTTCAAGAAGGCCAAGGTCACGCTCAAGCTGGGCGGCAAGTAGACCCGAGCTGCAGCGGTTCGCGAGGGGCGGCTGCGGCCGCCCCTCGTCGTTGCCGGCCGTGGATCGATCGGCACACCTCGGCCGGCCGGAACTGCGGGGTTCAAGCAGGCTGCCTCTTCAATCGACAGTCCAAGGGAACTGTTTGCCCACAGGTGAGGCGGCTTC
>CAVQAQ010000026.1:0-25192 GCA_963710465.1 uncultured Thermoleophilia bacterium | reverse complement strand
GGGGCGCTCTGGATCGTGCTCGGGATCGTCGTCCTCGTCTGAAAGAGCCTTCAGCCTCTACTCGCTCGTGATCGTCTTCGGCGCGTTCGCTACGGCCCGCGGCGGTTTCGTCGGGCTCGTCGGCGCGATCCGCAGCGGAAGCGGCGAGGGACGGGCGTGGCTCGTGGTCTCCAGCCTGTTGAGCATCGCCGTCGGTGTGGGATCTTCGTCTTCCTCGACACCGGCATGTCTGCCCTTGTTGCAGTTCCTCTACGTGATCGGCGCCTACGCCGTCGCGCTTGGAGTCATCACCGTCGGCGGCGCGTTCTGCACTTTCCATGAAGGACGAGGACAAGCTCCTGATGGGGCTGACCGGCAGCGCCGCGATCCTCTTCGGGATCGTCATGTTCATCGCGCCCGGCGACGGCGCCCTCGTCCTGCTCGGGCTCATCGCAGCCTTCTCGCTCGTGCTTGGGTCGGCGAGCTGGCCGTCGCGATCGGCGGGCCCCCAGCCTGGTCGCAGCGCGCCGCGACGCGGGACGTCAACCCTGCAACTCCGTAGGCGTCGCACTCATCCAGACCAGCGCGTGCACCCGCTGAGCCGGGCGCACGCTTTCATCTGTCCGCCAGAGGCGCGGCCCAGCTCGTGGCGCCGCACGACGTTGCTTCCCGTTTCAGCCAGCGGTGAGTACGCCCTCCATGCCGGCTCCGGCATCGCCGGTCACATGTCACCAGGCGATCTGCAGGGCGACCAGACGGCGCAGCAGCCACGCGCAACGAGGGCGGCAACATTACGGTGCCAGTCGACCTCGTCGACAAGGAGGAAAGCGCGCGAGCAGCCGCGGGATGCCAAGGCTCCGGAGCTGGTGCCAGCGCCAGTCGCAGACCAGCGTCTCCTCGTCGCTGCGCGTCGTCATCGTCTCAATAGCTATCGAGCAGGGACGTCCCCCACGGATTCCTCCTTGGCGAGATCCCCCCGTAACCATCGCCACCGGGCGCCCGCCTGTCATCGCCGCGAGCCTCCATCCCGGCTGCGGGCTAGCACGTAGTTGCGACCGCGGGTGGCGGCCATCTCGCCGAGCAGCACCCGCCGGCACGGTCCGGCGGGTGCGCATGCTCAACGTCAGGCCGCGTTGCGGTCGAGCATCGAGCCCGCGGTGAGCGTGACCTCGATGTTCCCCCGCGTCGCGCGTGAGTAGGGGCACGCTTCGTGCGCCCGGCGCATCAGGTCCAGGGCTTCGGGATTGCCGAGCCCGGGGGCATCGAGGTGGAGCGCGACCGTCAGGCCGAAGCCACCGGTTGGCAACAGACCGACACCGACGCGGGAGATGATGCGGGAGCTGCTCAGATCAAGCCTTCGTCCGGCCGCGAATCGCAGCAGCGAGGACTGGAAGCACGCCGCATACCCGACCGCGAAGAGCTGCTCCGGGTTGGTGCCCGGCCCGCCATGACCACCCATCTCGGTCGGCACGTCGAGGTCGACCTCGAGGCGGCCGTCGCTCGTCCGGCCGTGACCTTCGCGGCCACCGGCGACGGTTGCCTCTGCGGTGTAGAGGACGTTCGGGACTTCGATCATCGTGTGCCTCCTATCGCAGGTCTCAGCGGACCGTGAAGACGCCCTTCATCCCCGCGGCGGCATGTCCGGGCACGGTGCAGAGGTAGGGGTACTTGCCGGCCTTCTTGAACGAGACGACGAGCTTCGCCGTCTTGCCGGGCTGGATCAGCGGCGTCTCTTGCCGTCGATCCTGAAGTCGTGCAGCACGTGGCCGACGTTCTTGAAGTCGAACGTGACCGTGCCCGGGCTTCGCGACCGACTTCGTCGAGAGCTTGAAGAAGAACTCGCCGCCCTTGACCTGGATCGGTCGCTGCGGCGTGCGCCGTCCGGGACGTCGCCGAGCCAGCTGGACGAGCGCGAGCGCCGTGATCGCGACCGCCGCGAGTGCGATCGAGCGGGCGGTGACGCTGTTCATTGCGAGCCTCCTGGATGGTGCCGCGGCTACTGAAGCGAGTAGGCGATGAGCTGGAACTGCGGCTTCTTGATGAAACCGCCGGCGCGCCGGCGCCGACGAGCAGCGTGTCGCCGTCGATCGGCCGGGAAGGAGTTGATGCCGGCGGGCGCCTTCGTCGTCCAGAGCGTCTTGCCGGTCTGCGTGTCGAAGGCGTAGATCGTGCCGGCGTAGTTGCTGGTGAAGACGACGTCGTTCGCGACCGTGGCCGCGCCGAAGTCCATCGACGGCAGCTTGTGCTGCCAGAGCACCTTGCCGGTGGCGGCGTCGAGCGCGGTGAAGCCGCCGCGGCCGGCCTTGAAGTTGGTCGCGAAGCCGCCCGAGAGGCCGGTTGCGCTCGCGCGCGCCGGGAAGTCGAGCCAGGGCACGAAGAGCCGGTTGCGCGGCGAGCGCCATCGGCGTCTCGACGCCGCCGAAGTCGCCGGGGAAGATCGTCGATGGGCTTGCGCGGCAGCGGCCCGGTGTCGTTCTGGTGCTTGCCGACGGACCGCGTCCAGAGCCGCTTGCCGTCGTCGGCGCGGTAGGCGAAGCCTTGCCCATCTTCCCGGCGACCAGCACGACCTCGGTCTGGACGCCCCGGATCGGGACGGTCGCGAGGATCGCGGGGATCAGCAGGTCGTAGTCGCGCAGGTCGTGCGGGACCGCCTGCCGGTACCAGAGCAGCTTGCCGGTCTGGCCGTTGAGCGCGACGAGCGAGTCGGTGTAGAGGTTGGGGCCGGGGCGGCTCGAGCCGTTCGGGAACTTGGGCGTGCCGTAGAGCGGCGCCGGGTTGGCGACGGAGATGAAGACGCGCCCCTGGCTGTCGACGGAGGGCGGGTACCAGAGGCCGCCGCCGCTGTTGACCTTCGGGTTGCCCCACAGCTTGGCGCCGTCGGAGACGGTGTTGAAGTCCACTTCGGCTTGCCGGTGGCGGCGTCGAGCGCCCAGACGATGCCGTCCCCGTTGCCCTTGTAGAACGACGAGCGCGTTGCCCGGGACGGTGCTGACCAGGACGGTGTCGTCGTAGAGCTGGGGCGTCATGTCGATGCCCTCGTTCGTTGTTGCGGATCAGCTTCCGGCGTCCAGAGCAGCTTCCCGGTCTGCGCGTCGAGCGCGAAGGCGTTCGTCTCGGTCGCGCCGTAGATGCGGCCGTAGCCGAAGGCGACGCCGTTCGGCCCGACGCTCGGCTTGTTGAACGCGTGCCGCCACTTGACCTTGCCGGTCGCGCGGTCGAGCGCGTAGACGTTCGAGTTCAGGTCCTGCAGGTAGACGGTGCCGTTGAGGACGATCGGCGTCGACGCGAAGACGCCGAAGGCGCCGGCCCCTTGAAGGGGAAGCGCCACTTCACCTTCAGCTTCGAGACGGTCTGCGAGTTGATCGGCGACTGCGTCGTCGCCCGCGTGTTCGCGAGGTCGTAGTTGTGCGCCGGCCACGCGCCGGCGTTCGCGGCCCACTCCGGCGGCGGCTGGCCCACGGACGAGGCCATGGTCGAGGCCCCCGACGACGAGCTTCCGCCGCAGGCTGCCGCTGCGAGCGCCAGGGCGGCAAGGAGCCCGCCGGCGCCCGTGAGCGTGGCGGCCGTTCGCGACCGCTTTCGAATGCTGGTGGCTGGTGTCATTTCTCGCGACTCCCTTCGAAATCGGGTTCGTCGAGAACGATCGCCACGGAGCCTCCCGGTGTCTTCGTGGCGCGCCGCCGTTCGCGCCCCCGACAGCCCTGAAAGCGCGACTACCTGCTATCCGGCATGCAGGGCGCGAAGGCTCGGTGACGGATCCGTCACGCGCCTACGGCGCGAGGTCGTACGGGAAGTCTGTGAGCGTCTCGCTGCCGCTGTCGGTGACGACCAGGAGGTCCTCGAAGCAGACCTCGCCGACGCCCGGCATCGTGATGCCGGGCTCGAGGGTGATCACGTCGCCGGCGACCAGCGGGCTGTGGCCGGCGAGGCCCAGGAGCGGCTCCTCGTGGACGGCCAGGCCGACGCCGTGGCCGAGCGACGCCCGGAAGCCCGTCTCGGGGACGCCGCCGCCGACCGTCCGCTGCGACTCGTAGCCGGCCGCCTCGACCACGTCCGCGGCCGCGTCGTAGATCTCCTTCCCGGTGACGCCGGGCCGGACGACCGCGCGTGCCGCCTCGACTGCGTCCCGTACCACGCGTGCCGCCTCCTGCACGCTCTCCGGCGGCTCGCCGACGACGAACGTCCGCATCGAGTCCGCCCAGCAGCCCGACTCCTCGTCGCGCGGCCAGAGGTCGACGATGATCGGCAGGTTCGCGGGCAGCGGGCCGTAGCCCGCCTCGTGGCCGCCGCTGCCCTGCCAGGACGACGCGACGATCACGTCGGGCGGAGCCGGAGCGCCGTGCTGCGCGCACGCGTCGCGGATCGCTGCCCGCACCGCCTCCGCGGTGAGCGGCTCGCCGTCGACGACCAGGCGGTCTCCGTCCACCACGGCCCCGGCGAGCACGGCCGCTGCCGCGCGCAGGCCCGCGTTCCCCGCCTCCTGCGCCCGGCGGATGCCGGCGAGCTCGGACGGCGACTTCGACCGCCGCCGCGCGGCGACCGCCGGCTGGTCGAGCAGCAGCGTGATGCCGTCGGCGCGCAGCCGGTCGGCGATCGCGAACGGCATGTCCGGATCGGCCACCGCCTCCTGGATGCCCATCGCCGCGGCAGCGCGCGACGCGAGCTCGAGCTCGATCTCGAAGAGGCTGCGTCCGCTCAGCCGCAGCTCGCCGAAGCCGAGGTCGGTGTAGTCGTGGAGGACGGCCTCAGGAAGCACTTCGGCCACCCGTCCGCGGTCGAGGAAGCTGACCGCCAGATGCAGCCGCCCGTCGACGATCGCCATCAGGAACGGGTCGCCGATCACGACCGGCAGCTCGTGCCGCATCGTGTACGAGCGCTCGGTGTCGCCGTAGAAGACGAAGTCGGTCATCGGCCGCAACCTACCGAGTGTCCGCACCGCGGATCGGGGGAAACACCGGATCGGGGTGGGAGGGGTCTTACTAGACTCGAAGGCGACCCGATTAGGAGGCTTCGAGATGGCAACGCGTGTAGGCATCAACGGCTTCGGGCGCATCGGCCGGAATTTCTTCCGGGCGCACCTGGAGCGAGACGGCGACTTCGAGATCGTTGCGGTCAACGACCTCGGCGACGCGAAGACGATGGGGCACCTGCTCCAGTACGACTCTGTCCTCGGCCCGCTGGACGAGCGCGTCGAGGTCGGCGACGGCGTGATCAAGGCGGGCGACGCGGAGCTGAAGGTCCTCGCCGAGCGCGACCCGGCGAACCTGCCGTGGGGCGAGCTCGGCGTCGACATCGTCATCGAGTCGACGGGCCACTTCACGAAGCGCGATGGCGCCCAGAAGCACATCGACGCGGGCGCGAAGAAGGTGCTCATCTCGGCGCCGGCCACCGAGCCGGACGCGACGTTCGTGCTCGGCGTGAACGACGACGAGTACGACCCGGAGAAGCACCACGTCATCTCCAACGCCTCCTGCACGACCAACTGCGTGGCGCCGATGGCGAAGGTCCTGCACGACACGTTCGGGATCGAGCAGGGCTTCATGACCACGATCCACGCGTACACGAACGACCAGGTCATCCTCGACTTCCCGCACAAGGATCTGCGCCGCGCCCGCGCGGCGGCGATCAACCTGATCCCGACCTCGACGGGCGCCGCGAAGGCGATCGGGCTCGTCATGCCCGAGCTGAAGGGCAAGGTCGACGGCATTTCCGTACGGGCACCGGTCCCGACGGGGTCGATTACCGACTTCGTCGTCCGGCTCTCGCGCGAGGCGACGAGGGAGCAGATCAACGAGGCGTTCCGCGGCGCGGCCGGCGGCCGCCTCGACGGCCTCCTCCGCTACTCCGACGACGCGCTCGTGTCGACCGACATCCAGCACTCGGCGTACTCGTGCATCTTCGACAGCGAGCTGACCATGGCAAACGGCGCGATGGCGAAGGTCTTCGGCTGGTACGACAACGAGTGGGGCTACTCGTGCCGGCTCGTCGACCTGACCGCGAAGGTCGCAGCCTCGCTGCCGGTCGGCGTGCGGTGAGGCTCCCGCGGTCGGTCCGCAGCGCCGAGCCCGGCGGCAAGCGCGTGCTCGTGCGGGCCGACCTCAACGTTCCGCTCGAGGGCGGACGTGTCGCAGACGACACGCGCATCCGCGAGTCGCTCCCGACGCTCGAGCTGCTGCTGCGAAACGGCGCCACGGAGGTCAACGTCTGCTCGCACCTCGGCCGGCCGAACGGGCCGGACCCGGCGTTCTCCATGGAGCCGGTGGCCGAGCACATCCGCTACCTGCTTCCCGATGAGCGCATCCGCGTGCTCGAGAACACACGCTTCAACCCCGGGGAGACGAAGAACGACCCCGAGTTCGCGCGTGAGCTGGCCTCCCACGGCGACCTCTACGTCAACGACGCCTTCGGCTCGGCGCACCGCGCGCACGCGTCGACCGAGGGTGTCGCGCACCTGCTGCCGGCGTACGCCGGGCTGCTCATGGAGCGCGAGCTGGAGGCGCTCGGGCGGCTGCTCGACGACGTCGAGCGCCCGTTCGTGCTCGTCACCGGCGGCGCGAAGGTCGAGGACAAGCTGGGCGTGCTCGAGCATCTCGGCGGCCGCGCCGACACGGTCCTCGTCGGCGGCAAGATGGCCGAGCAGATCCGCGGTGAGAACCCGCTCTCGTTCCCGGTCGAGCTGCCCGTGGACGTCGTTGCAGCCGCATCGTTCGACGCGGACGCCGAGGCGCGGGTGACCCCGTACGACGCGCTGCCGGAAGGCTGGCTCGGACTGGACATCGGGCCTGCGACCCGAAGCGCCTTCGGGCGCCGGATCATCGAGGCCCGCACCGTGTTCTGGAACGGGCCGATGGGCGTCTTCGAGTGGCCGCGGTTCGCCGAGGGCACGAAGGCCCTCGCCGAGGCGGTGGCCACGTGTGCCGGCTACACGGTCGTGGGCGGCGGCGACTCCGTGCGCGCGGTCCAGGAGCTCGGCCTTGCCGACCAGGTGTCGTGGGTCTCGACCGGCGGCGGCGCGGCGCTCGAGCTGCTCGAGGGCAAGGAGCTGCCCGGCGTGGCCGCGATCCCGACCGCCGTTCCCGCATAGTCGTGCTCGTCGCCGGCAACTGGAAGATGTTCAAAGGCCCCGCCGAGGCCCGGGCCTTCAGCGCCGACCTCGCCGCCCGCCTGCCGTCGGGTGTCGACGTGGTCGTCTGCGTGCCCTACGTCTCGCTCCCCGCCGCGCTCGAGTCCGGCCTGACCGTGTACGCGCAAAGCGTCAACTGGGAGCCGGAGGGCGCCTACACGGGCGAGATCTCCCCGCCGATGCTGACCGAGCTGGGCGTGCACGGCTCGCTCGTCGGCCATTCGGAGCGCCGGCAGTACTTCGGCGAGACGGACACCTCGACGGCGCGGCGCGCCCAGGCCGCGCTGAACGCCGGCCTCGGCGTGATCGCCTGTGTCGGCGAGACGCTCGAGGTGCGCGAGGCAGGCGATATGGGGCTCGTGCTCAAGCTGCAGGTCGAGGCGATCGCCGACGCGGTCGGCTCCCACGACAACCTCGTCCTGGCCTACGAGCCGGTCTGGGCGATTGGCACCGGACGCACGGCCACGCCGGAGCAGGCGCAGGAGGCACAGGCGTTCATCAAGGACCTGCTCGACGTGCCCGTCCTCTACGGCGGCTCGGTGAAGCCGGACAATGCCGAGGAGCTGCTCTCGCAGCCCGCCGTCGACGGCGCGCTCGTCGGGGCCGCCTCGCTCGAGCTCGACGCCTTCGTGGCGATCTGCGAGGCCGGCGCCCGCGTAGCCACGCCGTGACGCCGGCCCCGCTCGTCGCGCTCGTCATCTTGGACGGCTGGGGCATTGCGCCGCCCGGCCCCGGCAACGGCGTCGAGCTCGCGGACACGCCGGTGTTCGACCGCATCTGGCGCGACTACCCGCATACGACGCTCGAGGCGTCCGGCCAGGCCGTGGGCCTGCCGCCCGGGCAGATGGGCAACTCCGAGGTGGGGCACCTGACGATCGGCTCGGGGCGCATCCTTTTCCAGGACCTCGAGCGCGTCAACCAGGCGATCGAGGACGGGTCGTTTCTCGAAAACCCCGCGCTCGTCGGCGCGTTCGAGCGCGCACGCTCGCGTGACGCCAACGTCCACCTGCTCGGGCTCGTCTCGTACGGGGGCGTGCACTCGCACATCGACCACCTGCGCGCGCTGCTGGAGCTGGCCCGTCGCGAGGGCTGGGAGGACCGGACGTTCATCCACGCGTTCACGGACGGGCGCGACGTGTCGCCGCACTCGGCCGCCGCTGACCTGGCCGAGCTGCCTGCCGAGCGCATCGCGACGGTGGCCGGGCGCTACTGGGCGATGGACCGCGATGCGCGCTGGGAGCGCACCGACCGTGCCTTCGTCGCCATCACCGGAGGCGTGGGGGAGACGGCCGACGACCCCGTGCAAGCGGTGCGCGATAGCTACGCGCGAGACGTCACCGACGAGTTCATCGAGCCGGTCGTCATCGCCGGCCGCCCACGGCTGGGCACGAACGACGAGGCGATCTTCTTCAACTTCCGGCCCGACCGGGCGCGCCAGCTCTCACAGCGGCTGCTCGAGGGCGGCTACCCGCTGACGACGATGACGCGGTACCGCGAGGACTTCCCGTTTCCGGTTGCGTTCGCAGAGCAGGACGTCCCGGAGGTGCTCGCCGAGGTGCTCGCCGGAGCCGGCCTTGCGCAGGTGCACACGGCCGAGACGGAGAAGTACGCTCACGTCACCTATTTCTTCAACGGCGGGCGCGAGGAGCCGTTCGCGCGCGAGGACCGGATCCTGGTGCCGTCGCCGCGCGACGTGCCGAGCTACGACCACAAGCCCGAGATGTCGGCGCGCGGCGTGACGGCCGAGCTCGTCGCCGCTCTGGAGCGCACGCCCTACGCGTTCGTGGTCGTCAACTTCGCCAACCCGGACATGGTCGGGCACACGGGCGTGATCCCGGCGGTGGTGAAGGCGGTCGAGACCGCCGACGCGTGCCTCGGCGACGTCCTGGCCGCCGTCGAGGCGCGGGGCGGGGTCGCGCTGGTGACGGCCGACCACGGCAACGCCGAGAAGCTGCTTCAGGACGACGGAAAGAGTCCGCACACTGCGCACACGACGAACCCGGTGCCCTTCGTGCTCACCCGTACAGGCGCTAATCTCCGCGACGGCGGGGAGCTGTCGGACCTCGCTCCGACCGTCCTTGATCTCCTGGAATTGCCCCAGCCTGAGCGCATGACCGGAATATCTCTTATTCGCTATTAAAGAACGCGGAAAAAGCCTTACAAACCTCGTACCCGCACCAGATCTATAAGCGCAAACCCGCGATATACTCCGGCCACATTGTCGCTCCCACAGCCTGATCTGAGCATCCTCCGCAAGGCCCAGCGTGGCGACGAGCGGGCATTCACGATCATCGTCCGCTCGTACGAGACGCCGGTCTTCAACTACGTCATGCGGCTCGTCGGCGACCGGGCACTGGCCGAGGATCTGACCCAGGAAGTCTTCCTCCGCGTCTACCAGGGGCTCCCGAACTTCTCGCTCCGTTCCCGCTTCACGACCTGGATGTTCCAGGTGACGAAGAACCGGGTGCTGGACGAGCTCCGCGCCGTCGAGCGCCGGCCGCGCACCGTGGTCGCGATCGAGGACGCCCCGTCGCTCGAGGTGCTCGACACGCCGCTCGAGAACCTCGAGGAGATGGATGCGCTGTGGCGCGCCATCAACGACCTGAGCGTCGACCTGCGCATGGCGCTGCTGCTCCGCGACGTCGTCGGGCTCTCCTACATGGAGATCGCCGATTCGCTGGAGATCACGCTCGCGACGGTCAAGTGGCGCATCTACAAGGCGCGCGAAGAGGTTCAGCTCGCGCTCGCCCGCGACGGCATCCGCGTCGGCAAGAACGCCGAGGCCGAAGCCAACGTCGTCGAAGTCGACTTCAAGTAGAGGCTCCGCGCACATCCGCTCGGGCACAGACTGATGTGCGCCGGTGCCTCTAATTCAGACGCCGTACGCCAGACGCTGGGCGAGGGCGGCGGGCAGGCCGGCCTCGCGCATCTGCGCCTGCGTCTCGTCGACCGGGTACTCGACGCGCCGGAACTCCGCGCGGCCGGCTCCGAGGTCGAGCAGCAGGTACGCGGCCCTGCGGGTCGGCGTCACGCGGCTGACCGACCGAGCCGGGGTTCAGGAGCCAGCGGCCGCTCGCGAGATCGACCGTGTGCCCACCGGGCGCGTGCGCGCCCCTCGCAGCGGCGCCGTCACCGGTGATCGCGACCGGCACGTGCGTGTGGCCGACGAGCACGACCGGGTCGTCGGTCAGATCGAGCGTGCGGCGGGCGTCCTCGATGGTCAGGACGTAGTCCCAGACCGGGTCGGTAGCGCTTGCGTGGAAGAGCGAGACGCCAGGTCGCTGTGCCGTGGGGGCAAGCGAGAGCAAGAACGCCCGCGAGTCGGCGGTCAGCTCGGCCTGCGTCCAGCGCGCGGCTGCTGCAGCGTCGGGGTTGAACTCGGCGGCCGAGACGCCGGCGGCGTTGAGCGCCACGAGGTCGTGGTTGCCGACGAGCGCCACGTCCGCGCGCTCGCGCACGACGGCGGTCGTCTCGTTCGGCCGCGGCCCGTAGCCGACCGTGTCGCCGAGGCACCAGAGCTCGTCGACGGCGTCGCCGTCGATCGCGCGGAGCACGGCGTCGAGCGCGACGCCGTTGGCATGCACGTCTGAGATCACGGCGGCGCGCAGGCGGGCAACTTAGCCGTGGGGCCGTCCCCGAAGGGGGCTGGGTCCGCCCTCATAGCTCTGTAGGCGGACGGTGTCAGCCGGTCGGATCTAGCCGCCGCCGGGCGACTCGGTCTCGGGCAGGTTGCGGATGCCCTCGCTGGTCGACCACTTCGACCAGGAGTCCTGCATCGCCGCCAGCAGCTCCTGCATGAACCGCGGGGACATGTTCACGCGGGACACGACGACGCCGGGGATCTCGCCCTCGCCGACCTCGTGGTCGATGCGCGCGAATGTGATCGTGAACTCGTAGTTCGAGAAGGTGATGTTCGCGAAGTTCGCGTAGACCCCGCCGAGGTGCTCGGGGTCCATGTGGATGTTCAGCTGGCGCTGCCCGGGGTCGTCCACGCGACCGGGATACTACGCGCCGATGGATACCGTCTCCGATCCCGTTGACGAGCTCGCCGAACAGCTCTCCCAGGCAGTGGGCGAGCTGGTCACGCTCGAGCGCCCGGCGAAGGCCGAGCACGGCGACTACGCCACGAATGTCGCGCTGCAGGCGGCGCCGCGCGCGGGCCGCGCGCCGCGCGACCTCGCCCAGGAGCTCGCCGGCAAGGCGGTTCAGCTCGACGCCGTCGAGCGCGCCGAGGTTGCCGGGCCGGGCTTCCTGAACCTGTTTCTGGCGCCCGCGTGGTTCGGCGAGGCGCTGGCCGCGATCCTCGAGGCCGGACCGGCGTACGGCTCCATGTTCGCGCTGGAAGACCCGAAACGCATCCAGGTCGAGATGGTCTCCGCCAACCCGACCGGGCCGGTGACGGTGGCCTCCGCGCGGAACGGCGCCTACGGCGACAGCGTCGCCCGGCTGCTCGAGCTGGGCGGCCACGAGGTCGAGCGCGAGTACTACTACAACGACGCCGGCGCCCAGATGGAGCGCTTCCGCGCGTCGGTCGAGGCCGTGCGGCGCGGGGAGGAGCCACCCGAGGACGCCTACCGCGGCGCGTACCTCGAGGAGCTCGCTGCCCTGCCCGGCGACCCGGTGCCACCGATGCTCGAGCGCATCGAGCGGACGCTCGAGCGCTTCCGCATCTACTTCGACACCTGGGTCCAGCAGAGCGAGCTCGAGCATCGGCTGCCCGACTACCTGCCGCGGCTCGACACGTACGAGCGGGATGACGCGATCTGGGCGCGGTCTTCCGCCTACGGCGACGAGGAGGACCGGGTGCTGATCCGCTCGCCCGAGCAGGGCGGCACGCCGACGTACCGTGCGGCCGACGTCGTCTATCTCGCCGATAAGCTCGACCGCGGCTACGACCGGGCCGTCTACGTGCTCGGCGCCGACCACCAGGGCACCCGCAACTGGTACGCGGCCGTCGCCCGGATGCTCGGGTACGACCCGGAACGCGTCGAGGTGCTGCTCTACCAGCTCGTCCACCTGACGCGGCGTGGCGAGCTGACCAAGATGTCGAAGCGCCGCGGCGACGTCGTCTTTCTCGACGACTTCATGGACGAGGTCGGCGTCGACGCCGCGCGCTGGTTCCTCGTCAACCGCGGGCCTGACCAGACGATCGAGATCGACGTCGACGTCGCGGCAGAGCGGAGCGAGAAGAACCCCGTCTACTACGTCCAGTACGCGCACGCGCGCACGGCCGGAATCCTGCGTAACGCGGGCGACGCAGTGATCTCGGCGGCCGCGCCGCCGGTGGTCGCCCCCGAGGAGCGCGACCTGATCAAGCGGCTCGCGGACTTCCCCGGGGTCGCCGAGGAGGCGGCCGCCCGACGAGGCCCGCAGGCGATCCCGAACTACGCCATCCGCGTCGCCGACGACTTCCACCGCTTCTACCACCACCAGCGCGTGCTCGAGAGCGACGAGCAGGCCTTCCGGCTCGGGCTCGTAAAGGCGACGCAGCTCGTGATCGCGCGCTGCCTCGACCTCGTGGGCGTCGAAGCGCCTGAGCGCATGTAGCACGTGTCAGAGCCTCGAACTAGGATCCGGGCGTGACCGCGACCGAGCACCAGGGCTCGACCAACGGCACGATGACCCCGCCCGACCGGAACCTCGCGCTCGACCTCGTCCGCGTGACGGAGGCGGCGGCGCTTGCGGCTGGACGCTGGGTCGGGCGCGGCGACAAGGAGGCCGCCGACCAGGCCGCCGTCGATGCGATGCGGCTGATGCTCGGCACCGTGAACATGGCCGGTGTCGTGGTGATCGGCGAGGGCGAGAAGGACAAGGCGCCGATGCTCTACAACGGCGAGGAGGTCGGCTCCGGGCAGGGCCCCGAGGTCGACGTCGCCGTCGACCCGCTCGAGGGCACGCGCCTGACCGCTCTCGGCCAGCCGAACGCGATCGCCGTGATCGCGCTCGCGGAGCGCGGGACGATGTTCTTCCCGGGCGCGGCCGTCTACATGGAGAAGATCGCGTGCGGCGCGGAGGCCGCCGCGGTGATCGACATCACGGCGCCGCCGGCGGAGAACGTGCGCCGCGTCGCCGCGGCGAAGGGCATCTCCTCGAACGACGTCTCGGTCGTCGTGCTGGAGCGCCCGCGGCACGCGCTGCTGATCGAGCAGCTGCGCGACTGCGGCGCGCGCGTGAGCCTGATCCGGGACGGCGACGTCGCCCCGTCGATTGCGGCAGCGCAGAGCGGGACCGGGGTGGACCTGCTGATGGGCATCGGCGGCACGCCGGAGGGCGTGATCTCGGCGGCCGCCGTGAAGTCGCTCGGCGGCGCGCTCCAGGGCCGGCTGTGGCCGCGCGACGCCGCGGAGCGTGAGAAGCTGATCGGCGCCGGCTACGACCCGGAGAAGGTGCTCACGAGTGACGACCTCGTCGCGGGCGACGACCTCTTCGTCGCGGCCACGGGCGTGACGTCCGGCGCGCTGCTCGGCGGCGTCCGCTACACGCGCGACGGGGCGATCACGCACTCGCTCGTCATGCGCTCCCGGTCGGGCACGTTCCGGCGGATCGAGGCGACGCACGCCTTCGAGAAGCTCGCCCGTTTCGCCGGAATCACGCTTCGTTAAGCGCGCTATCCTCAGCGTCAACGCGGACGTAGCTCAGTTGGTAGAGCATCAGCTTCCCAAGCTGAGGGTCGCGGGTTCGAACCCCGTCGTCCGCTTCGCTCGATCAAGCCGTTTGGCGACAAACTAAGAGGCCCGGAAGGGCCTCTTCTGTGTCCGTGGTCGAAGTTTGGTCGGATTTCGGCCACGGTTGCAGCTTTCCCCCGCATGCCGTTCGCTCCCCACGTCGAGGGAGCCGTCTGGGTGGAACTCCTTTCTGGGAGTGTCGATGCCGGGTCCGGTGTGAACCGATGCTCCACCGATTGAGTGCGGCTCCTGGTTCGACGGAGTAGTGGAAAGCCCAGGGCCTGCCGCCTAGAGTTTGCTCGGTGTCCGCTGGCAACATGTCTCCCACGGCGGGTGACGACGACGCCGCAGCAGCTCGCACAGATCGCCGGGCTTCATCTGGGGATCGCGGAGGAGGGAATTGAGGTTGAGGGGCCTGTGGCGCGTGAGCTCGTGCTTCGGCGGGTCCGCGAGGCTTGGGGCGGCGTCGGACGGGCCTGTTCTCGGATCCGTAGCTAGTTCGATGAGGCGGTTGAGACGCTGCGAGGACGAGGCCGCAAGCGGATGAAGCGACTCGAGCGTGAGGGCGAGTACCTGAGAATCGCACGACGTTGACAGCCTCGACCGGAGGACTCCAAGAGCTCAAGTCACGCCTCTGGAACTGCGCCGAGATCCTGCGCGGCAGCGCGGTCGACCGCACGGACTGGAAGGCCTACATCCTGCCGCTCCTGTTCTTCAAGCGGATCTGCGACGTCTGGGATGAGGAGACTGCCGAGGCGGCCGACCTGTTCGGCGACGCCGACCCGGTCGACTTCCCTGAGGTTCACCGCTTCGTCGTCCCCGGAGGCTGCCACTGGCAGGACGTTCGCGAGGCGCCCGCCAACGTCGGGGCTGCGCTCTCCCACGCCATGCGCGAGATCGAGCGAACCAATCCCGACACGCTCTACCGGGTCTTCGGAGCGGCCGACTGGAGCAACCGCGAGATCCTCACCGACGAGACACTCAAGGACCTGATCGAAGGACTCTCGGACGTCTCGCTCGGCAATACGGCCGTCACCTCGGACGTCCTCGGCGATGCCTACGAGTATCTGATCGGCAGGTTCGCCGACGTGACCAAGCGCAAGAAGGCCGGCGAGTTCTATACCCCGCGCAGCGTCGTGCGGATGATGGTCGAGATCCTCGACCCGAAGGAGGGCGAGAGCTCTTCGACCCGGCTTGTGGAACGGGCGGCATGCTGCTCGGCGCGATCGACCACGTCCAGCGCGCGGGCGGCGACACGCGCACGTTCTTCGGCAAGCTCAAGGCAAGAGCTACCGCCTCCGCGAACGCGGCCTCAACGTCGCGCCCGCCGCTCAGGCTCCGCCGCTCCGCGACTCCGCCTAAACGGCGGAAAGCCCGACCAACCCGATCTCAGACACCGAAGCACGCTCCCGCGGCGCCCGCCACGAAGCGCGAGGCCACAAGAGCGCCCCTAACGCCCTCCGAGCACCCGGCCCTACCTCCGACCCGGCCTCAACTGGTGCACTTTTCGACTGCGGAAACTGGTGCACTTTTCGGCTGCGCTTGACACTTGGCCGCCGCGGAAGGGCTGAACCTACGATGTCCTAAGAAGAATGCCGGCCGACCCGCAGCCGCCGCCCAACTCGTGGCGCAATCCTCGGACGGGGGAATACGAGCCCCTATGGCAAGGCGACGGTCTCAAAATGCGACCTGCCAGGCGCGGTTCCGTGGTTTCGCGGTCACTGCGGCACATGCGGCGGGATTGAGCCGATCAACCGCCGCTGTTCCGGCATGGTGAAGTGGTGGGAGGAGCGCGACGTCAGGATGCGCATCCGCTACGGAGACGACCAGCGCATCCTGTATCGGTACGGACGCCCTGGCTTTCGTCTTGCCAACTACTACGAATGGACACGAAACGGGCTCGTGTACCGGCGCGACCTACAGGTCGCAGCGGAGATGCACGCGGGGATGCAGGCGCAGGCGGACGCGCAGATGAAGGCTGCGCGCGAAGCGCGGGAGGCGCGGGAACGCGCGCACGCCGAGGCTTGGCGCAGGGCGCTCGGTGAAGGTGAGCAGCTGACGCTCGAGGATGTCGAGGGTGCCTAGTCAAGCGGGAGCGATTCGACGCGCGCCGAAAGCCCCGTGAGTCCCTCGTCGCTTACTCCTCAGGGGCCAGTTGCTGCGCGATGTCGAGTGGGATCCCCGCGGCAACCCAGAAGCGTCTCGCAGACCAAGCAAGGCGACGTCGTCGGCGGCGGGGTTTCGTAGCGACGTCATAGCTCAGGCCGGGACTGGCATCGCGCCCTCGGCAAGCTTGATCCGGGTCCAGACGTTCATGTTGACGACGACGCCGACGATCTCGAGGATCTCCTCCGGGCTGAAGTTCTCGGCGAGCGCGTCGTGGAAGCGCTGGAACGCCGCGTCCCGGTCGGTGTCGGCGGCACGGGTGAGCGCCTCGGTATAGCGGAGCGCCGCCTGCTCGGCCTCGGAGTGAAGCTCGGTCTCCCACCACGCGGTCAGGGTGTCGATCTTGGCTCGGGGGATGCCCGCCTCGCGCGCCGCCTCGTAGTGCAGGTTGAGGCAGTAGGTGCAGTTGTTCAGCTGCGAAACTCGCAGGCGCAGGAGCTGGGCGAGGTGGCGGTCGATCCGCAAGTCCGCCGTGTACCCGAACGCCTCCGCGCCCATCCGGGCCATGCCGATCAGCGCCTCGTTCTCGCTCGCGTCGAGCCGGCGGTTCTCCACCTGGACATCGTCAGCCATCTTGCTTCCTTTCGGTTCGCCGTCTGCTCAAACGTGGAAAGTCGGGTGGAAAAGCAATTCTGCGAGAACACGCGCAACGGAGCGCGGGCGCCTCCTCTCTCACGATCTGAGAGCAACAGGGCTAAGATCGCACATGAAGCCGAGAGGAGGCACGATGGCGAAGAGCGTTCGCGACGCGATGACCGAGGATCCCCGCTCGATCGGCGCATCGGCATCGGTGGTCGAGGCCGCGCGACTGATGCGAGAGGAGCACATCGGCTCGCTCCCGATAACCGACGACGAGAAGCTCGTCGGGATGATCACCGACCGAGACATCACGACGAGAGTGGTCGCCGAGGCCGCAGACCCCAAGATGACGTCGGTCGGGGACGTCTACTCTCGGGACCTCATCAGCGTTGAGCCCGACAAAGACCTCGAAGAGGCGCTCCAACTCATGGCCCGCCACCAGGTTCGGCGGCTGCCCGTTGTCGAGAACGGCAGGCTCGTCGGCATCGTTGCCCAGGCCGACATCGCCCTCAGCGGAGAACGAGAAGAAGACCGGTGAGCTCGTCGAGGCGATCTCTGAGCCCTCAGAGGGAGAGCGCAGGTAGCGTCGCCCGACGCACGGTCGCTGGTCGGTGCTCAGAATGCGTTCGCGGCCGACTTCCACTCCCGGAGGCGCTGCGCGATGAGCTCGGCCCGCTCCTCCTCGCTCCCGCCGTCCAGCACCTGGAGGTCTGAGGGGTCGGCTCGAAGGTAGACGCCGGCGGTTCGGGCATTCAGCCCGGGGTCGCGATCCGACCGTGTCGTCCAGTACCCGGTGGCGCGGTCGGCGGTCTCCACCCTGATCTCGCCGGTGCCCTCGAGCTGCGGGGCATTCGGGTGCCGAGGGCGCTCGCCCTTCCAGAAGTAGAAGATGCCGGCCGGATCCCTGCGCTCCTTCGCAGCCTCGCTCCAGTAGCGGGCCGACAGGGTGCCGTCCTCCTGCCAGGCCCGGCCGTTCACGTTCAGGCCACCGTCGCGGTCCCGCGAGATGCGCAGGAGGCTCACCGCCGACGGTTCGTCCTCGCTCCGCATGGTCAGCGAGAGCTGCCACCACAGCCCCTCGACCGGGCCGCGGCGACCCTCGGTCTCGATCGCGTTGCGGAGCTTCTGGTTGATCGCGCGAACCTCCGCCGGGCTGGCGGCCGGGTCGTAGCGGACGGAGGTCAGCCCGAGCAGGTCGCTCGGCAGCTTCGAACCGTGCGCGTGGAGGATGAACGTGCGCCGGATGCCGAGCGCGCCGCCGAACAGCCCGGCCTCGAACACCACGTTGTCGCGCGGCGACGCCTCGCCGGACTGGGACGCATCCGTCGTCGTCCAGTCGTCCTGGGCGAACACGAACGCGGCGAAATCGACCTCCTGGGAGAGCTCGACGAGCCGGTCGAGGGTGGACCGCCCCGGGTTGAACGTGGTCGTCCAGGGCTCGACGTCGGCGACGTCCTCGAGCCCGCGCGTGATCGCCTGGAGCAGCTTGGCCTGCTTGCCCGACGACCCGAGGAAGATGCGCGGCTTGTTCATGCGCGATTCATGATGACGGACATGGCGCGCACGCTACGCCGGGGCACGCGGGGCCAAGCCGCCTACGAGCCCAGCTGCGCTGACCGTCGACGTCGGCGGGAGGATCGTCTACGCCGGCCGAGGGCGGCTCGAAGCCGCCGAGCCTAACGCGGCTTCTCGGATCGGTGTTCGCCGCGGATGGACATGTCGCCCTCGGCGAGGAGGCGGGCGGCCTTGTAGATGAGGAGGAGCGTCGCGACGATGACGATCTCCGAGGAGGAGCGGCGCGCCGAGGCGCGAGTGCCACCACTTCCGGACCCCGCCCACGGGGCGGGCCGGACGCATCGGTGCATTGGACAACATCAGACCGCTCACGTCACCCCCTCCGCGCTCCACGGCCGTCTCCCGCGGGCTCTCCAGCCGATTTCCCGACCCCAGAATTCTCGCACAAACCGGCGACACCGGGTTGGCAGATTCAACAGTCTGGCCGCCCGGATCCTTCCCGCCGAAAGCGGTTGCCGGTGCAGTTCGGAGGGCGGCCCCGTGGCGGATGACCGCCGCTACCATCCCGCCCCGTGGACGGGGCCCGGATCCGCACCGTGGCGGCCATCGCCGGGCGGGTGCTCCTCGGCGTCCTGGCTGCGGTCCTCCTGGGCGGGGCGGTCCTGGTGCTCCTCGCGTACTACGGCGACGTCTCGTTCGACGTCGAGGCCGTGGTCATTGCGATCCTGGCGGCGGGGGTCGTCGTGTTCCTGTGGACGCGGTGGCGCTGACGGCCGAGCGGCCGGCGCGCCGGCCCGCGTCGCGCGGTCCTCGGCGTTGCTTCTGCTCCCACAGCACGGCGTTGAGCATCGCGCCCGACACGATGATGCGGCCGAGGAAGTAGGCCCACAGCAGGATCGCGAGCGCGGCGCCGATCGCGCCGTAGGTCTCGACTTGGTCTCGATCGACCGCGTGAACCACACGACGGTCGCGAGCTGCAGCGCCTCGGTGCCGACGGCCGACGAGCACGGCGCCGGGGATCGAGCTCCTTCCAGGTGACGTCCGGTCGGTGGGGCAGGTGCTCACTGCACGAACGAGCCAGAGCCCGACGACGACCACGGTCGGCGACGATGGCCGGGACGAGGCCGATCACGCCGAGGTCGAGGTCGGCCGCTGACGGCGCCGAACAGCACGAGCCCGAAGACGACCAGGATGAGCCCGAGCGCGGCCGCGGGTCGGCTTCCGCATCTTCGGGACGCGCGCGTTCCACGCGAGCCCGTGGGTGATGCGCAGCACCCGCACGAGGCTGCGGCTCGCGAGGACCAGGGCGAAGATGCCCGACGAGCAGCAGGGTGAGCCGGTGCCAGAACGAGAGGTTCGACGGCGCTGCGGATCGCGGTGCTCGCGAGCCCGGCCATGCCGAACTTGTCGGCGAGGTCGGCGGGATCCTGGTCGGCGGCGTCGCCGGCAACGGGAACGCCGTCACCATCACGAAGACGAACGGGACCATGAAGATGAAGATGCGGAACGCGAGCGCGGCCGCGAGCACGCCGCCGCCGCTCGTGACGTCGCGCTCGAGCGTCGCGAACGCGGCGTCCACCGTGCGCGACGACGGCCGCTTCGCCTCGATCTGCTTGACCTTCTGATCGGCCCGGGTCTTGAGGTGCTCGGCCTGGGCCCGGGCCGCGCGGCGTACGGCTCGCTCGGGCCTCCGCGGCGCCGGTCCGGCTCGGGGCGCCGGTCCACCTGCCGGGCTCGGGCGGCGGCGAGGGAACTGACGGATCGGCCACTTCGACACCTGCTCCTCGCGCGGCCACGCGGTCGCCCGGACGTTACTCGTCGATGTGAGAAGGTGACCGCCGTGAAGGGCGCCAAGATCCTGATCACCGGGCCCGCGGGGCAGATCGCGTTCCCGCTCGCCGAGTACCTCGCCGCGCGACAACGAGGTGTGGGGCATCGCCCGGTTCTCCGACCCCGAGTCGCGCGAGAAGGTCGAAGCGCGTCGGCGTCACCACGCGCGCGGTCGACCTCGGCGCCGGCGACTTCGGCGACCTCCCGACGACTTCACCTACGTGCTGCACCTCGCCACGTTCCAGGGCGGCGGACTCGACTACGACCAGGCGCTCCGGGTCAACGCCGAGGGCACCGGCCTGCTGCTGCAGCACTGCCGCACGGCGAAGGCGGCGCTGGTGATGTCGACGGCCTCGGTGTACCGGCCCGTCGACGACCCGATGCACGTGTTCCTCGAGACCGATCCGCTCGGCGACGCGAACTCGCCGCACGCGCCGACGTACTCGATGTCGAAGATCGCCGAGGAGGCCGTGGCGCGCACGTGCGCGCGGCTGTTCGACCTGCCGGTGGTGATCGCCGCGCATGAACGCGTCGTACGGCGCCGAACGGCGGCCTGCCCGCGTACCACCTCGACTGGATCGTCGCCGGCGAGCCCGTCACCACGCGCTGGGACCCGTGCCCGTACAGCCCGATCCACCAGGACGACATCAACGCGCAGACCGAGGCGCTGCTCGGCGCGGCCAGCGTGCCGGCCACGATCGTGAACTGGGGTGGCGACGAGGCCGTCGGCCCGCAGGAGTGGTGCGCGTACTTCGGCGAGCTCACCGGCCGCGAGGCCGAACGTCGTCGTGAAGGAGATGCCGGGCACGTCGCGCGGCTCGATCATGGACGCCACGAAGCGGCGCGTCGATCACCGGCCCGTGCAGCGGTGTCGTGGCGCGACGGCATGCGCCGGATGTTCGAGGCGCGCTACCCGAACGGCGTCGACGACGTCACCGGCGTGAGCGGTCAGGCGTCGAACCTCCTGTCGGCGTATCGCGACAGCGACCGAGTGACCGAGCCGTTCTCGCCGGGCTCGGTCTCCCTGCGGCTCTATCCCCACAACGACCTGCCCGCGCCCGACGTCGTCGAGGAGCTCCGGCGCCAGGCCCGCGCCGGCGAGGCGGCCGGGTTCGACGGCGTGATGGTGAGCGAGCACCACGGCGGCTTCGCCGGCTACTTGCCGAACCCGATCCAGACCGCCGGGTTCCTGCTCGACGCGACCGACTCGGTGTGGGTGGCGCCGGCGCCCGTCCTGCTGCCGCTGCGGCCCGTCGCGCTGGTGGCCGAGGAGCTCGCGTGGCTGCGGCGCGCCATCCCGGCCGGGTCGGCCTCGGCGTGGCCGCGGGCGCGCTCCCGCTCGACTTCACCGTGATGGACCTGGACGTTGTCGACGCCGTGCCGCGCTTCAAGGCCGACTTGCCGCGCGTCATGGCGATGTTGCGCGGCGAGGACCTCGGCGACCTTGCCGGCGATCCCACGTTGCGTGCGTGCGCGGACCGGCCGGTGCCGGTGCGTGAGCGCGGCAGTGAGCCCCGCGGCCGGTCGGCCCGCGCCGCGTCAGTCGGCGCGGGGATCCTCCTCGAGTCGATGTCGACGCTCGAACGTCAGCGCGCCGTCGTCGACGCGTTCCGCGACGGCCGGCGGCACCGAAGCCGTGCGTCGTGATCCGACGAGTGTGGCTCGGCGCGCCGCCCGACCGCCGCAATCGCGCGCGCAGCGCGCGGTGTACGAGAGCTACTCGCCCGCGACCGCGCAAGCAGCACTGGGCCGACCAGAACGTGCTCGTCGACGACGATGCCGGCGCGCTCGCTGACGCGTGTCGTGGAGTCCGTGCGCGCCGTCGACGGCGACGCCGTCAACCTGCGCGTCCACCTGCCCGACGTGCCACCCGCGGAGATCCGCGACCAGATCGCGGCGCTCGGCGACGCGGTCGTGGCGCAGGTGCGGCGGGCGATCAGTCGGTGAAGCCGGCGAGGGTCTCGGGGACGCTGGCGCCCTCGGACGCGACCGCGGGCCGGCCCTCGAGCAGCTTGGGCGCGGCGTCGGCGAGTCCGGCCACGGTCCACCGCTCGCCCGCGGTGATCCGGTCGTGGAGCGTCCAGTTCACGAACAGGCCGACCTGGTCGCCGCCGACGTGGAACACCCCGCCGTTGAACGGGCAGTCGGCGGTGGACGAGATAGGCGACGAGCGGCGACACGTTGGCCGGGTCCCACGCGTCGAACTTCGCCGGGTCGTCGGGTGCCGCGACCATCTCGCCCATGCCCGGCGTCTCGAGCGTGAGCCGCGTGCGCGCCACCGGCGCGATCGCGTTCGGCGCGCACGCCGTAGCGCGAGAGCTCCATCGCCTCGATCATCGTCATCGCCGCGATGCCGGCCTTGGCCGCGCCGTAGTTCGTCTGGCCGACGTTGCCGAGGAGCCCCGCGCCCGACGACGTGTTGACGATCGCGGCCTTCACGTCCTTCCCCGCCTTCACCTGCTCGCGCCAGTACGCGGCGGCGTGGCGGGTCGGGGCAGAAGTGGCCGCGGAGGTGCACGTTGATGACCGCGTCCCACTCGGCGTCGGTCATGTTCACGAGCATCTTGTCGCGCAGGATGCCGGCGTTGTTCACGACCACGTGCAGGTCGCCGAACGTGTCGACCGCGAGCTGCACGAGGCGCCCGCGCCGCTCGAAGTCGGAGCAGCTCTCGGTGTGCGCGACGGCCTCGCCGCCCATCGCCTCGATCTCGTCGACCACCTGCTGCGCCGGCGCGCGGTCGGCGCCGACGCCGTGCGTGTCGCCGCCGAGGTCGTTCACCACGACCTTGGCGCCTTCGGCGGCGAACAGCAGCGCGTGCTCGCGGCCGAGGCCGCGGCCGGCACCGGTGATGATCGCGACGCGTCCGTCGAGTGCACCCATGACGGTCCTCCAGAGAGCCGTGTGCGGGCGCGAACACTACGCGCCGGGTCACATGTCGCGGCCGAGGAGGCTGAACGTCTGCCCGGTCGGGCCGTCGTTCGGAAGTCGCGCGAGGTAGAGCGCGAGGTCGGCGACCGCCTCGGGTGTCTTGAACCACTCGGTCGCGACGCCGGCCATGCGATCCGGCGATGGTCGACGGCAGGTTCTCGATCGAGCACCGTGCGCACGGGCCCGGGCACGATCTCGTTGACCGCGATCTGGTCGGCCGCGCAGCTCCTGCGCGAGGACGCGCACGAGCATCGCCACGGCGGCCTTGGCCGACGCGTACGAACCCCATCCCGGCCCGGCGCGCCGTCCGGCGCCCGAGCCCATGACGATGATCTTCCCGCCGCCGCGCGCGCGGAGCTGCGGGATCGCGGCCCGCAGCGCACAGGTAGACGCCGTCGACGTTGAGTGTGAACGTGGCGCGCCACTCGTCGAGATCCGATGTCTCGACCGGCCCACCGCCGAAGGTGCCGCCCGCGTTCGCGACGAGGAGGTCGGTGCCGCCGAGCTCGTCGGCGCACGCGCGCGAACAGCGCGTCGATCTGCATCGGGATGGGTGACGTCGGTCGGCACCGCGAGCGCGTGGCCGCCGGCCGGCCTCGATCTCCGCCGCCGACGTCGTCGATCTCGTTGACGGTGCGGGCCGCCAGCACCACGCGTGGCCCCGGCCCGCGGCGTACGCGGTGGCGATCCCACGGCCGATGCCGCGCCCCGCACCCGTGATCACGGCGACCCGGCCGTCGAGAATGCGCTCGGATTCGGACACGGGGCTCAACCGTAACGGCGTTTCGGCCGACACCTCTGGTGGGCGTGTGGCACCGCTTCGCGCCCGCGCCGCGCCATGGACCGAGACCCGTCGCACCCCCGTCGCCCGCCGACCGCATCGAGGATCCCTTCGCGGCCCGCGGCCGCGGTGCCCAGGCGTCGGTGGACTGGTGGGGCTGGCAGTCCCGCATCCGCGACCGTCTCGACCCCGGTCCGCACTCCGGCCCGGGCCGACGCGCCCGGCCGCCGCTCGATCGCCCGGGCCGGACTCGGCTTCCTGGTCGGCGCCGCGCTCGTGTTCGCGACGTTCGGCGGTGTGGTCTTCGGCGGTCGCCCGAGCGACGCGACGTGCCACCCGCGACCGCCGGTCGTGCCGCCCGTGCTCGTCCGGCGGCGCGCGCCCGAGTATCCGACCTCGGCGACGTCCCGCCGCTCCCCGAGCCCCCACCCGCACCCGACTGCCGGACCGCCCGACCGCACCCCGGCCGCCGCCGGCGCCGCCGGAGCCGGACCGTTCGCCGTCGAGCGCGTCGTGCGTCGACCTCTCGTACGACGGGCGCCGTCTCCAGACCGTCGTGCGCTTCCCGGCCGATCGCGGCGCCGGCGCCGTTCCCGTTGGTGGTGTTCGCGCACGGATACGCGACCCAGACCGGCGCGTACGGCCCGCTGCTCGACGGCATCGCCGCGAAGGATTCGTGGTGGCCGCGCCGGAGTTCCCGTTCACGAGCACCGCGTACGGCGACGACGTCGGCGGCCGCGACGTCGAAGCGCAGGTCGATGACGTCGGTCACGTGATCAGCCGCGGTGCACGACCTCGCGCACGAGCTGGCAGCCCGCTCGACGGGGCTCGTCGCGACGGCCGGTCGGTGTCGTCGGCCACTCCGACGGCGGGGTCACCGCGGCGCGGTCGCGTTCGCGTCGCAGGTGCGCGACGCCGCGCATCGGCGCGGCGGTGGTGCTCTCCGGTGCGCGCGACGACTTCGGCGGCGCGTGGTTCCCCGCCGGCTCGCCGGCGCTGCTCGCGATCCACGGCGATGCCGACGGCGTGAACCCGTTCGGCGCGAGCCAGACGCTGTATTCGTCGGACCGTCGGGCGCGCCGCGCTATCTCGTGGCCGTGCCGGGCGGCGGGCACAACGACGCGTTTCTCGGCAGTCGCGGTCCGTGCGACGCGGTGGTTGCGCTCGTGGCGACTTCCTGCGCGCGTCCTCGTCGGCGACGGTGACGCGCGCGCCGACTCGTCGGACGACGCGTCTGTCGCCCGGCGTGCTCGAGCTGCTCGCGGCCGACGACTGAACTGCGTCGTCTCCCGCGAGTTCCGACCTCAGAATCCGGGGGGTGGCGGTCGGCCCAGGGCTGCGCGGTCTCGAGTTGCGCGGCCAGCCGCAGCAATACGTCCTCGCGGCCGAACGCGGCCGCGAACTGCACGCCGATCGGGAGCCCGGCGTCGTTCCAGTGCAACGGCAGCGACATCGCCGGCTGCCCGGTATGTTGAACGGCAACGTGAAGGACGCCAGTGCGCCGACCGCTCGAACGCTCCTCGAACGACCGGGTCGGCGCGATGACGCCGAGCCGGGGCGGCGGTTCGGCCAGCTGGGGCGTGACGAGGATGTCGAGCCCGCCCGCCCACCATTGGCCGAGCTGT
>CAVQAQ010000025.1:0-19616 GCA_963710465.1 uncultured Thermoleophilia bacterium | reverse complement strand
ATCGATGTGGAGAATCTCGCCGGTCACGAAGGGTGCGTTCTCGAGGTAGAGAGCACCGTGGACGATGTCGGCGACAGCGCCTATGCGGTTTTGGGGATGCATCCCGGCGTATGCATGGTGGGCATCGACGCCGGAGTGCATGGGAGTGTCGATGACGCCGGGTGAGATCGCATTAACCCGGATACCTTGGCCGGCATACTCAACGGCCAGTGACTTGGTCGCCGCGACCAGGCCACCCTTGGTCAGCGCCGTCAATGCCGACGGAACGGCTGAGTGGCCCTGCTCGGCGAGGGTGGTGGTCACATTGATGATGTGGCCGCCGTCGCCTTGCGCGAGCATTCGGCAAATGACGCGCCGGGTGATGTGGAAGAAGCCGAGTGCGTTCACCGACGTGATCGATGCGTAATCCTCTGGCGCGTAGGCGGTGAAGGGCTTGGCTACGAACACGCCGGCATTGTTGATAAGGGTGTCGATGCGACCAAACCGTGAGACCGCGACCGCGACGAGTCGCTCCGCGGTTGCCGGATCGGCGATGTCGCCTGCAACAGTGAGTATTTCGGGACGTCTCGACTCGCCAATGGTGCGCGAGTTCGCGATCACTTGATAGCCGATCTTGCAATACGCTTCCACCAAACCCGCGCCGATGCCCCGTGATGCGCCGGTGATGATCGCGACTCTGTCGGTGCTGTGTTCCATCATCATTTCCTTCCTGACGTGGTGGGTCAGGCCGCCAGCTCGCGCACGATATCGACGGCTGATCCCGGCTTCGCGTGTCGGAAACGCGTACCCGCCCACAAGCTGGTGCCATGCGGGTCACCGGTTCTCACCGCGGCCGCCAGGACCGGTGCGGTCATCCTCGCGACTTCCGGGAAGCCGTAGATGGCATCCCGCTCGTGCTCGTCGATGAACCTGTTTCGCAAGGCCCGCGCGTAGCGTCCGGTGAACACACGCGTGATCACCGTCTGGTCGAATTGCGGGTCGCGCAATGCGGCGCGATGCACCGGATTTGTTCCTGCTTCGTCAGTCAGCAAGAGCGCCGTACCGATCTGCGCTGCCGTTGCACCGACACCCCGCACTCGCTTCACATCAGTGGCTGTCGCGAGACCCCCCGCTGCCACAACGGGACAATCAAGACCGGCTATCAGCGCGGCCACCAGGTCATCCAGCGGATCATCGGCAGGCACCGCAAGCGGGTCAAACGTCGCCCGGTGCCCGCCGGCGCTCGGGCCTTGAGCCACCACCGCGTCAGCCCCGCAGCTCAGTGCGATTGCCGCTTCATCGACCGTGGTCACCGTGGCAAGGGTCAAAACCCCGGCACCAGTGAATCGACGACACTGACGCTGGGTCGGCGAACCGAACGTGAAGGACACAACCTCCGGCCGCAGATCACACACCACATCAAGCTTCGCGGCCCAGTCGTCGTCACAATGGCACGGTTTACCAAGTGTGACGCCGTAGTTTCCGGCCTCCAGCGACAGCGCCGCCGCGAACGCGCGAAACTGCTCCGCGATGCCTTGACGTGGTTGAGGCACAAACAGATTCACGCCGATCGCTCCCGATGTCAGACCTCTAGTCACGACAATCGCCTCGGCCAACTCCTCCGCCGACAACATGCCCGCGGCAAGGAAGCCAAGACCGCCAGCGTTGGCCACGGCGGCGGCCAGCGCCGGCGTCGACGGCCCACCTGCCATGGGCGCCCCGACGATTCGAGTACTCAAGTCAGTCAATGCAAATCGATCAACCACAACACACCTCCAAAGCTCATTGCCGCGCGGGAAGAGCGGCCAGGGCCCGCCCGTCCACGATCTCCAGACAGCTGTCCTCGAAACGGATCCAGCCCCGATCCCTGAAATCACGTAGCGTTGCGTCGACCGTCTCTGGCGCCACACCGGCGAACAGCGAGATCTCCTCCAACGTAAGGTCGTGCGTCACCCGCACCACGTCGCTCTCTCGTCTGCCAAATTGCCTGCCCAACAACAACAAACGCCTCGCAACGCGGTACGGAGGATCAGCGAAGACAAAGTCGACCAGACATTTCGTCACCACATCAGCGCGTCGTGCCAATAGACGCATGATCTGATGGATGATCTCCGGACACTCGGCCATCCAGGCCAGGAGTTGATCGCGCTCGATCGCCACCGCACACACCTCAATCACAGCGGTAGCGGTGAACTCGCGCGTACCGTAGTCGAACGGAGTCACCTCACCGAAGACGTCTGAGGCGCCCACGATGTTGAGCACTACTTCTCTGCCATCGGCATGCCGGTAGGCCACCTTGACCTTTCCCGACGCGATCACGTACAGACAACTGCCGGGGTCGCCCTGGGCGAACACGACGTGCCCGGGCGGAAAACGGACCGGCAGCAGGTGCTCAATCAACGCCGAAATAACGCCCGAATCCGTCTTCCCGAAGATTCCGGACGCGATCAGCGCCTGGCGCAAATCACGATGCAGTGCTGCAGTCGGCTGTGTCACCGGTGACATCGCATCTACCGTCTTTGCCTGCAGAGCTTTTGGGTTCGGCCGTTCCCGGTCGGCTGTCACGCAGCCACGCCTGACCACCGCCCACCACGACGAGGTGGTAGCGATGCACGCCGCCGACGAGGCGAGAGCGGTGGCAGTGGGACTGATCATGGCGAACAACGCTACGGAGACGGCCGGATCGCCGACTAGCCATAATGCGCAGCGCGTCGGACAGATTGCGCGATCGTTGTTCGTCGCTCAACGCGGCACGGTAGGGATCCCGGCGCGGTGCGCTATCTGGCCGCGGCGGTGCGCGCCGCGGCTAGCTATCGTAATGTAGCCGCCATAGTGTCGCGGCCATGACGACCATTCGTGAACTCCTTTCCAGCAGTGACGCTTTCGCGCATGACAGAGGACATGCCGTGCAGGCGAATCGCGATCGTGCCTGACCGCGGAGCGCCGTTGCGTCGGCTCGGATTCCTGACCATCGGACAATTCGATGCGGTGGATCCGCGACCAGGCCATGAGCAGACACTGCGGCTGATCGAGCACGGCGAGGAGCTCGGCTTTGACAGTGTCTGGGTACGCCAACGGCATCTACAGCCAGGGATCTCCTCGCCCGTCGCAGTCCTGGCCGCGGCTAGCCAGCGCACTAATCGAATCGCGTTGGGCATCGCCGTCATTCCGCTTGGGATGGAGAACCCACTACGGCTCGCCGAGGACTTGGCGACGATCGACATCCTGTCCGGCGGCCGACTCAACCCCGGCGTGTCGGTTGGCACTCCCTTGCTGTACGAGCAGTTCAAGACCGCGTTGTATCCCGAGACCCATGACGTGGAGGATTTCTCGAAAAAGCGGGTATTGCGGCTGCTGGCGTGCCTACGCGGTGACCCCGTCGGCCACTTCGAGGGGACGATTGGCCAGGACCGGTTCTTCCGCGAGGTCCAGCCCCACTCCCCAGGTTTGGCCGGCCGGGTCTGGTACGGCGGCGGCTTGCTCTCGGCAGAGTGGGCGGGGAACCACGGCCTCAACTACCTCACCGCCAATCTGGTCAGCACTGAAGGAACAGAATCGCGTGACTTCGCCACCATCCAGGCTGAGCACATTGACATTTTCCGCTCGAACCATCCAAGTCCCGAATCCGCCCGAGTATCACAGGGATTGGTGGTGATACCGACGGATTCCGCATCGCCCGAGCAGATCGAGCGCTACCGGGCCTACGCCGCCGACCGCTTCGAGCGCACCCTTCGCCCCCAGGGCCCGCGTGGCATGGTCATTTCCCCCGACTACGTCGGCACATCCGACGAATTAGCCGATGTACTGCATGCGCACAGTGGATTTCAGCGCGTCGACGAGATCGCGTTCGCGCTGCCGTTCAGCTTCGCTGAGGACGACTACGTCCAGATCATCACGGACATGGCCACCGAATTGGGACCAAGACTCGGGTGGCGCCCCGCCCAACTAGGTACTGAGCCGATCGACTCGCCCGCTCCACAGCACGCTTGAAAGTCTGAGATGTCAAAACGGGATTGCTATACACAACTCTTCGGCGAGTTTGGAGCCATGCTCTCGGAGGCGGACTGGATCGAACTGGCGAACGACTCTCTGCCGCCTAACCTTGCGGCGCTGAACGCCCGAATTGTGGCGGGGTCCCGGACAGATAGATTTCTGCAGGTCTCTTATCGACCTGGTCCGGAGTCGTTCACATTCATAAGCCTCAGCGGCGGATGCGTGGCCGAAATGCTCGATCAAGCGGCGGCGCACTGTGGCACCTTCGTGACAAGTTACGGGTGCCCGACGCTGACGATGACGGCGAACTATCTGCATGCGGGAACAGGCGGCATGTTTGTCGCCACGGCCGGTTTGTTGGCGGTGACAAGCGCCTCGGCGATCATCAGCGCCGAGCTCACCGACGAGCGCGAAAGGCTGATCGCTTCGGCGTCCGTCGTCGTGCAGCTGGTCAAGGACATCACTCGGTACGCCTGAGGTTGGCCTGGCTCCGCCGAAATACCCGGCGCCGCAGCGTCGCCGCTGGCGGCTCGTCATAACGAGCCGTGTGCGCGGCCGCGAACCGGCCGAGGTTGGTGAAGCCCCAGTTGTAGGCAACCGAGGCAACGCTGGCGATCGATGGGTCGGAATCAAGCAGGCTCTGGTGTGCTCGACGCAGCCGGACCTCACGCAGATAAGCCATCGGCGACATGCCCAAGTAGCGCCGGAAACCCTGCTGCAGCGAACGGACACTGACATGGCAGCGCGCAGCTATCGAGGAGACCGTCAAAGGCAAATGTGCTTCCTCTTCGAGGATTTCGACGGCGGCCCGAATCGCGCGGGGCACAGCCAGCCGTTCGTCTCCCGTGAGAGCGTCACGGTGGGAATGCTCGGCGGCTAGTAAGAATCCGCGCACCAGACTGTCGACGAAAGGCAACCCGACGAGCGGCTGATTGAGCAGGCTGTCGGACCGGAAAAGCTGCTCCTTGAAAAGCAACAGCATGTTAATCCAGCTTCGGGTCGGGGCCGCCGTGGTCGGCATGACCGGTGTGAAATCGACGTGCGACGTCACCTGCCGGCCGACGGCATCGCTGAGAGCATCATTGACGGCACAACGTTTGATCAGGAAGCAGACCATTCTGGTGCCCGCTGCCCATCGCGCCGCGCTGAGACCGTCCGGTGCGTACACCGCGGCACTGCCCGAACCGAGGCATACGGACACTCCCGTGTGTACGCACTCCATGTGACCCGACACAAGAACAACCACCCGGAATGCGTCGCACAGCTCAGCGCAATCCATCGACACGCCAGAGCCGACGATTGTCTCGGCGAGTAGGACCGAACCCATACGGGCCACCCGGTGGGAGAGTGAAAACTCGTCCGGATCCGTCAGCAGGTTGAGGTGCGGTTTGCGGCAGCACATACTGGCAAAGTCGTCGAACTTCTCCGCCATCGCCCACTCACGCATGTCCAAAGCGTCCACAATGCTTTGGTCCATCACCACGCCCTCCCTTCTCACAGCGATGCGCGGCACGACTAGGCCCCGTCAAGGCTCGCCAGAACGGCGCTTGAACCTGCGCCTCGGCTTGATTCACTACACCTGATGTTGGCCTGACGCCGTCGAAATGCCCTGCGCCGCAACGTTTTCGCTGGCGGCTCGGCATAGCGGGCCGTGTGCGCGGCGGCGAACCGGCCGAGGTTGGTGAAGCCCCAGTGGTAGGCAACCGAGGCAACACTGGTCACCGACGGGTCGGATTCAAGCAGGCTCTGGTGTGCGCGACGCAGCCGAACCTCTCGCAGATAGGCCATCGGCGAGGCGCCCATGCAACGCCGGAAGCCTTGCTGCAGCGTACGGGCACTGACATGACAACGCGCAGCGATCGAGGAAACCGTCAAAGGCAAATGTGCCTCCTCCTCGATGATTTCGACGGCGGCGCGAACAGCGCGTGGGCTGACCACATGTGTCTCGCCCGCAATAGCCCTACGGTAGGGATTATCGGCGGCCAGCAACAGCCCGTGAACCAGGCTGTCGACGAACGGCCATCCCGCCAGCGGATGATTGAGCAGGCTTCCGGGCCGGAACAGCTGCTCGGCGAACAGCGACAGCATGTTGATCCAGCTGCGCGCCGCACCGGCTTCGATCGACATGCAGGATGTGAAATCAATTTGAGACGTCAGCTGCCGACCGAGAGCATCGCTGAGCGCATCCTCAACAACGCAGCGGTCGATCTTCACACCTAACAATCGGCTGCCGGCAGCCCATCGCGAACCAGCGTCACCCTCCGGCTGGTACACCGCAGCGATGCCAGGACCGCCGGTGAGCGACGAGCCCCTGTGCACGGATTCGACACGGCCCGACCGCAGCACATTCACTCGGTACGCACTGCACAGCGCACCGCAGTGAATGTCCACGTCCGAGTCGACCATGACTTCGGCAACGACCACCGGGCCAATGCCACCCACCCGCTGGGTGAGGGAGAACGATTGCGGATCACTCAACAGGTTGATGTGCGGCTCATAGCAGCACAGAGAGGCGAAGCCGTCGATCCCGTTCAGGGTCGTCCATTCAGCCGTATTCGAGAATTGCGCAACACTTTGGACCGTCACAGCTCAGCCTTTCTCACCACGTCCGGACACAACGCTCAGAGCGGACAACTCTCCGGGAACGCTCGATATGCCGCTTCGCCGAGGTCGGCAGGCGATTCACATTTACCTGGCAGGCCGGCGACCAAATCGTGCGCAATCTGGCCAGCACCGTGCGTACCGTGGCCACTTCACAGGCAGTTCGCATGCAGTCACGTGCCCACGTGTGACGTACCTTGCTGGCGGCTGTCGGCCGAGGCGGTGATGCTGGACTCATGGCAGAGCTTCAAGTGAACGGCCACGCCCGGCAGGTTCGTGCCGACGACGACACCCCGCTCTTGTATGTCCTGCGCAATCACCTCGGCCTGAAGGGCACCCGGTTCGGTTGCGGACTGAGCGTCTGCGGTGCCTGTTCGGTGCTTGTCGACGGACGCCCGGCGTACTCGTGCGACACCCCGTTGTGGTCCGTGAAAGGTAAGGATGTGACCACGGTCGAGGGCCTCGGCACCGACGTCGAGCCGCATCCGGTCGCAAGGGCGATCGTCGAGCAGCAGGCCGCCCAGTGCGGCTACTGCATGTCGGGGATCGTGGTCAGCGCCGCAGCCCTGCTCGCGACGAACGCTGACCCGTCCGAGTCCGAGGTCCGCGCCGCGCTGGATGACAACCTGTGTCGCTGCGGTGCCCACAACCGGGTGGTGCGTGCGGTGCTCACGGCCGCCGCCGAGATGCGCAGGGCCGCCTCGTGACCACCGAAGCGCTGCCGCCGACCCTTGCGGCCAATCCGCGGCTTGGCAACTGGCTGCGCATCAGTTCGGACGGCGCCGTTGAAATCCGTTCCGGCAAAGTCGAATTAGGTCAGGGTGTGCTCACCGCGCTGGCGCAGGTGGCCGCCGAGGAACTCGACGTCGACGTCGCCCGAATCAAGATGACCGCGGCGACAACCGATCTCAGCCCCGACGAGGGACTGACCGCGGGCAGCCTTTCGATCCAGCATTCGGGCGCTGCGCTTCGGCAAGTGTGCGCGGAAGTCCGCGACATATACATCGGTATCGCCGCCGAAAAACTCGCCGTCCCCAAGGAAGAACTCACGATCGATGACGGGCAGATCTTCGCTGAGGACGGTGCGGCTACCAGCTACTGGGAGCTGGCCGACGACACCTTGATGGACAGAGCAGCCAACGGCGATGCCTCGAGCAGCGCGGACCATCTCGGCGTAGCCGCGCCGCGCGCGTGCTCGAGCGCGGTGACGCCGTCGCCGTCGGCGATCGACCGGTCGGCGCCCGCACTCGAAGAGCAGCCG
Source organism: uncultured Thermoleophilia bacterium (assembly GCA_963710465.1). Classification (GTDB taxonomy): domain Bacteria; phylum Actinomycetota; class Thermoleophilia; order Gaiellales; family Gaiellaceae; genus JACVRM01. The sequence continues at coordinate 11,782 of CAVQAQ010000025.1, read as the reverse complement.
AGACGATCTCGTTGTGGTCGGCCCGCCGTCGCCGAGCATCACCGCCTCGAGCAGCGCGGTCCAACCGAGCTGGTTGACGTGGTCGACGTCGATGTCGGTCTTGAGCAGCGCCGCCACCTAGTCGACGTGCCCGCGGTCGGACGCGGGGATGAGCGCGACGCCGCCGTAGCGGTTGGTCGCGCCCAGGTCCGGGCCCGCGCGCAGCACCTCGCGGAGCACCGCGACGTCGCCGGTCTCCCCGTACACCAGCAGCGGGTTGTTGCGGTCTGCGTCCTGGAGGTCCACGTCCGCGCCGGCGTCGACGAGCACGCGCACCACGTCGACGTGGCCGCGCCATCGCGGCGGCGGTGACCGCCGTGCGCTCGGCGTCGTCGCGGCCGTTCACGCCCGCACCGTCGGCCAGCGCCTGCTTGACCGCGGCCACGTCGCCGCGGCCCGCCGCTTCGACCAGATCCACGCGCTCCCCTCCGCAACCGGCGGCCAGAAAGAAAGGAAAAAGGCGCCCCTTCACAATCAAGCCTTCGTCGGCTGGCTCGACCGGCGGCGTGTCCAACGCCCCCGTGTCGTCGACCACCTCGGCGTCGTCGCCCTCCTTGCGCCCGCCGACGCCCACCACCGGTTGTGAAGGCGCGGTAGAACGGGAGGAAGGCTCCCGCGCGGGAGAGGGTGTAGTCGTCGTAGCGGAGACCGTTGAGGACGGTCCACGAGCCCAGGACCGCGATTGCGACGCCGGCGCAGGCCACCGTGCAGCCGAGCCGCGTGCGCCATGGCAGGCGGAGGACGAGCGGCAGCGCCGCGACCAGCACGAGCACCTCGAACGCGGGGCGGGCGAGCGCGGTCGCCGCAGTCGCCGCGCCGAGGACGGCGAACCGTCCGACGCCGGGCGCGACCCACGCACGCGCGGCCGCCAGCGCCCACACCGCGAACGCGGCCGCGGCGACGGGCTCGCTCGCCGGCGTGTGGAACAGGATCCCGAAGCCGGGATACGCGAGAAGCGCGACCGCGGTCACGAGGGCCGCGCGCGGGCCGAACGTGAGCGCCGTCCTCGTCCACAGCACCACCGAGGCGGCGAACAGCAACGCCATCACCACGAGCAGTCCCCAGCCTCCGAAGAGGTCGAGTGTCCCCCCGATCACGAGCGGCGCCAGAGGGGTCCGGAAGAGCATGGCCATCGGGACGACCGAGTGCCAGTCCCACATCTGAACGTAGTAGCCGATGTACGTCCCGAAGTCGCGCCCTGGGATGACGGGGAGCGCGAGGCTTCGCAGACCGAACACTACGAGCGCCAGGGCGAAGATCGTCGCCCCGCCCCGCTTCGTCTCGACCCCGGATTCGAGCCAGTCGATCGCGTCGCGCACGGGCCGCCAGGATACGGCAACGCGCCGTGAGCGCCTTGCTCGAAACCGGTCGAACGTGTCGGCTACGGTCTCCGGTCGGACATGCCGGATCTGCACCTCGTCCCGAAGACCGAACTCGATCGCCTCCGCGCAGCCGATGTCGATCCCGACGCGAAGCTGGCGCTCCTTGCCGACGCGTGCCGGCTGAACGCGCTGGTTGCCGTGAAGCGCGCCGGCTCTGGGATCTCGGCTCCACGTTCAGCGCGCTCGACGTCGTGGCCCACCTGCTGTTCGATCAGCTCGACGTCGCCGAGCGCGGCTTCGACGATCCCGACCGCGACGTGTTCTTCTCGTCGAAGGGCCACGACGTGCCCGGGCTGTACGCGGCGCTCTTCGCGCTCGGGGTCGTTCCCCGCGAGCGTCTGCTCCGGCTTCGCCGACTCGGCGGTCTCGACGGGCACCCGGACGTCGGCGTACCGGGGATCGAGGCCAGCTCGGGCTCGCTCGGGATGGGCATTTCGAAGGCGCGCGGGATCGCGCTCGCGAAGCGCCGGCTCGGCCGAGACGGGCTCGTCGTCGTGATGACCGGAGACGGAGAGCTCCAGGAGGGCCAGAACTGGGAGGCGCTCCAGTCGGCCGCACACGAGCGCCTGGCGAGGCTCTGGGTCGTCGTCGACCGCAACGAGGTCCAGTCGGACAGGTTGACGGAGGAGATCGCCGCGCTCGGTGACCTCGAGGAGAAGCTCCGGGCGTTCGGCTGGCACGTCGAGACGGTCGACGGGCACGACCACGCGGCGCTGCGGGCCGCGTTCGCGCGCTTTCGCGCCGGCGGCGAGGAGCCGAAAGCGCTCGTTGCCCAGACCGTCAAGGGCAAGGGCGTCTCGTTCATGGAGCACCCGGTGGCGCTCGCCGAGGGTCGAGGGACGTACCGCTGGCACGCCGGCGCGCCCGCCGACGAGCCGTTCGCGCTCGCGGTCGCCGAGCTCCACCAGCGGCTCTCCGAGCGCTGTGCTGCGCTGGGTATCGACGCGCCGGAGCCCGAGGCCGTCGAGCCCGACGCGCGGACCCGCGGCCTCGAGGGTGAGCCGGAGTCGGGCGCCGGCGCCCTCGCGAAGCCGAAGGTGACCGGGGAATACGTCGTCGACGCGTACGGCGAGGCGCTGCTCGAGCTGGGGGCGGAGCGCGACGACCTGGTCGTGCTCGATGCCGATCTCGCCTCGGACTGCCGCACACGCGCGTTCGAGCTCGCCTTCCCCGAACGCTTCGTCCAGTGCGGGATCGCCGAGCAGGACATGGTCTCCACAGCGGCGGGCATGGCACGCCACGGGCTCTTGCCGGTCGTCAACTCGTTCGCATCGTTCCTCGCTTCGCGCGCGAACGAGCAGATCTACAACCAGGCGAGCGAGGGCTCGAAGGTCGTCTACGCGCTCCACTACGCCGGGCTCATCCCCGCCGGCCCGGGCAAGTCGCACCAGAGCATTCGAGACATCTCGCTCCTCGCCGCCCTCCCGAACTTCGCGATCGTGCAGCCGGGCTCGCGAGAGGAAGCGCGCGGGCTGCTTCGCTGGGCCGTGGCGGCCGCGGGCGAGAGCGTCGCGTTGCGGCTCGCGATCGGCCCCTCGCCGCGGCGGATCGAGCTTCCCGCGCAACCGGCGGAGGGGCGCGGCAGCGTGCTGCGCGACGGGGGTGACGCGGTGCTGCTCTCGTACGGGCCTGTGATGCTCCACGAAGCGCTTCTGGCGGCTGAGCGCCTGGCAGAGAGCGGGCAGCTGTCGGTACGAGTCGTGGCGATGCCGTGGCTCAACCGCTTCGATGCGGACTGGCTCGCCGCCGAGGTCGCCCGCTTCGACCACGTCTTCGTCCTCGAGGACCACGCGCCGGTCGGCGGGCTGGGCGACAGGCTCCGCGCCGCGCTTCCGGGCAAGGTTGTGACGATCTTCGGCGTCGAGGGCTGGCCGGCGTGCGGCACGCCCGACGAGGCGCTCGCGTACCACGGCCTGGACGGCGCCTCGCTCGTAGGACGGATGGCCGAGCGCGTCGCCGTCGCCGCCCGATGACGAAACGCACCTGGGTCGTCCTCCCCGACCTGCTCTCGATCCGCATCTTCTTCGACACGGGGATCGTGCGCGGGCTCCGCGAGCGGCTTCACGGTGACCTCACCGCAGTGTTCCTCGTATCGCGCGAGGAGGCTGCGGAATGGGTCGACCGGCTCCCGGAGCTCGACGTGCGCGCCGGATCCGAGCTCACTGCGGGCGCGGGCTTCCGCGATCGCGCGCTCCGCCGAGCTGACGGGTGGCTCGACCGGCGCCTCGGCTACTACCCGCTCGCGCTCCGCCTCAACCGCCGCCACGGCTTCCATTCGGAGCGGATGCGGCCGGGCCACCCGAACTGGATGCTGGACACCGAGCGCGACAGCTCGCTCCCGCACCGGCCGACGGTCGACCGGGCGATGCAGCGGTGGTTCTTCAGCCCGAGACGGCATGTTCCGGAGCGCCTGCTCGAGGCGATCCGGCGGGACTGCTCGGGCCTCGTGCTCTCGAACGTGCAGCCCGCGAGCGCGGTGCCGTTTCTCACCGCGGCGCGGCGGCTGCGGCTCCCGGCGGTCGCGCACGTCGCGAGCTGGGACCACACGGTCGGGAAGGGCGTCATCTCGCCGTACTGCGACCTCTACGTCGTCCAGAACCGCGTGATGGAGGACGACCTCGCCCGGTACCACGGGATCGCGCCGGAGCGCGTACGCGTCACCGGGTGGCCGCAGACCGATCTGTTCCACGGAAGCCGCCCGCGAGCGGCCTACGACCAGGTCGTGCGGCGCTACGGGCTCGACGCTCGGCGCCCGCTGGTCGCTCGTCGCGGGGAATACGCCGAGCAACGCGCCGTATGAGGGGCGCTTCGTCGAGCGTCTCGTCGAGTGGTGGGCGCAGGCGCCCGAGGATCGGCCTCAGCTGCTCTTCCGGCCGCACCCACGCGACGGTTCTTGGCGGGAGCGCTTCGCCGCCACGGCGGGGCATGACGGCGTCGTCGTGCAAAAGGCGAGCTATGCGGACCTCCACGACCTCGCGACGCTGCTCCAGCACGTGGACGCCGTCGTCTGCAACGCCGGCACGATCCTGCTCGACGCGCTCGTGGGCGACCGGCCCGCGGTGTGCGTTCTCTACGACGAGGGGGCGCCGCCGGGCGAGTCTTGGGCCGAGAAGAACGTCGTCGGCGAGCACTACCAGGAGCTCGCAGCCTCCGGTGCCTTCTATCGGGCCGAGCGCTTCGACGACGTCGTCTCGGGGATCGAGCGCGCGCTCGAGCGGCCGGACGAGCTCGCCGGGCAACGGCGCCGAGCGGTGGAGCAAGTGGTGGGCGTCGTGGACGGCCGCGCGGCCGAGCGCGTGGTCGACGCGGTGGCGAGCATGTTCGGGGACCACGCGCCGTGAAGGTCGTCATGACGCTCCTCGCGCGGAACGAGGCCGACGTCGTCGACGCGCAGATCGCGTTCCACCTGCACGCCGGGGTCGACTTCGTGATCGCGACCGACAATGCCTCGACCGACGACACGGCGGCCATCTTCGAGCGGTACGAGCGCGCGGGACGCCTGAGGCTCCTCCGCGAGCCGGGGGACGACATGCGCCAGGCCGAGTGGGTCACGCGCATGGCGCGCCTCGCGGCCACCGAGCACGACGCCGATTGGGTGATCCACTCGGACGCGGACGAGTTCTGGTGGCCCCGCGGCGGGACGCTCGAGGACGTCCTGGCGACCGTGCCGGCGCGCTACGGCGTCGTTCGGGGCTGCTGGCGACACTTCCTGCCCCGCCCGGACGACGGCTCGTTCTTCGCCGAGCGGATGACCGTGCGTCTCTCCGTGCCCGCCCACCCGGGCGCGAAGGGGACGATCTTCCACGCCCATCAGAAGATCGCGCACCGCGCACATCCCGCAGTCGAGATCGAAGCGGGGAACCACAACGCCGAGGCGCCAGGCCTCCTTCCCCTGCGCGCCTGGCATCCCCTCGAGGTTCTGCACTTCTCGTTCCGGTCGGTCGCCCAGGTCGAGCGCAAGGGCCGCCACGGTGGGTGGCTCCGCAACCCCGACCCACGGAACGAGCCGACCTTGCACCAGATCCTGCTCGCCGAGGCGCAGCGTGACGGCCGGATCCGTGCCTTCTACGACGGGCATACGATCGACGACGAGGCGCTCGCCCGCGGGCTCGCGGACGGGACGCTCGCGATCGACACCCGTGTTCGCGACGTGCTGCGTGCGCTGCGCGACGAGGACGGGAGCTTCGTCCTGCCCGGCGACGGGCCGCCACTCGCGTTCCCCCGGCCGACCGCCGTCGAGGACGCGGCGTACGCAGCCGAGGCGTCCGTCCTCGTCGAGATCGACGGCATCGTCCGCGCCGAGCAGCGCGTGCGTGCGCTCGAGGAGAGGCTCGGCGCGCTCGAACGAGGCGCGCTCCGGTCAGCTCGTAGACTGGCGCGGCGATGACGCTGGTCATGACGCTGCTCGCGCGCGACGAGATCGACATCGTCGACTCCTGGCTCGCCTTCCATCTGAACGCCGGCGTCGACTTCGTGATCGCGACCGACAACCGTTCGCAGGACGGGACGACGGAGATGCTCGAGGAGTACGCGCGCTCCGGCCAGGTCCACCTGATCCGGGAGCCCGGCGAGGACCTGCGCCAGGACGAGTGGGTGACGCGGATGGCGCGCCTCGCCGCCGACCGATTACCGGGCCGACTGGGTGATCAACTCCGATGCGGACGAGTTCTGGTGGCCGCGGGGGGCGTCGCTCTCCGAGGTGCTCGCGGCGGTGCCGCCGCGCTACGGGACGGTCGGCGCGTTCCTCCGCGTGTTCTGCCCGAGACCTGGCGAAGAGCACTTCGCCGACCGGATGACGGTGCGTTTCTCCGCGCTCGCGCCGATCAACGATCCGGCGTCGCTGTACAAGCCGATCCGCAAGATCCTCCATCGCGGCCATCCTGAGATCCGGGTGACGCGCGGGAACCACGCGCTCGTGGACAGCCCGTTCGCCCCGCTGCGCGGGTGGTACCCGATCGAGTGCTTCCACTTCCCCCTGCGCTCGGCGGCCCAGTGCGCCCACAAGGCCAAGCTGCAGGGGGAGGCTTTCGAGCAGCACATCGCGCGACCTCCGACCGCGTACCACGCGGACATGTTCTCGGCGCTCCGGAGCGGGCGGATCGACGAGTACTACGAGAGGCTCGTCGTCTCCGACGACGAGCTCGAGCACGGCGTGGCGGATGGGCAGGCTCGTCGTCGACACCCGGCTTCGCGACGCGTTACGCGCGATCGCAGCGGGGGAGACGCCCGCGTTTCGGGTTCCGACGCTCGTCGAGGACGCCGAGTACGCCGTGGAGGCGGCGGTGCTCGGCGAGGCCGACGTGGTCCGGTTGCAGCGCCGGCTCGACGAGCTCGAGCGCAGGCTGGGAACGGTGGAGCAGCGGCTGCCCCGGAGGGCGTACCGGAAGCTCGAGCGCACCGCGCGGCGCGTCCTCAGCCGCGGCTAGACCGCTCGCTTCACGGCTCGCACGCCGACGATCACCTCGTAGAGGCGGTCGCGGGAGGCGAGCTCCGGCGGGCGCAGGTCGGAGGCAGCGAGGCCGTAGAGGAATCCGGCCGCGCTCAGCACGTTGCCGTAGCCGTGGGCCTCGACGTTCCCGGCGCCGAACGGCTCCTCGGCAAGCCGCCCGAGCGAGCGGGCCGTGAAGTGCCACCACTCGCCGAACTCCTCGTCCTCGGGCGGCGAGATCTTCGTGATCCCGGGGGCAGTCGCGAGCAGCACGCCGCCGGGGGCGAGGATGCGGTGCAACGTGGCGAACGCCGCCCGCACGTCCCAGACGAACTGGAGCGTCTGGGTCACGATCGCGCAGTCGAACGTGTCGTCCGGGATGTGCGGCGCGTCTGTGAGGTCGCCGACGATCGTCGCCTGGGGGTTGCCCTCCGTCGCCATCAGGATGTCGCTGCGCTCGACACCGCGTCCGAACCGCGACGTGTAGTCCGGCGCCGCGATCTCGAGAACGCGGCCGCGGATGTCGGCGGCGTGCGAGCCGACGAACTCCTCGACGTAGACGCGGTCGATCGGCGTGCCGCGCTCGAAGCCCCAGTTCGGGTCGATCGGCGTCACACGGCGCAGGTCACCGAGTGACGGAGGGCGTCGGCGCCGCCACGCGACGTACGCTGGCGCGCACGGGGCGGAGCCGCGTGCGGACGGCCTGCGGGACGAAACGGCGGCTGTTCACGGGACGACCGTCGGGCAAGGGCGCGATCATACGGCGTCGTGGCCGCGTCCCAGCCAGCCCCGAGCCGCGGGAAGCGGATCGTCGTCGTCTCCCCGCACCTGGACGACGGCGTGCTCTCGCTCGGAGCGTCGATGGCGTCGTGGGCGCGGCGCGGCGCGACCGTCGAGCTGCTCACCGTCCTCGCCTGCGATCCGACCTCGACGGCGCCGACCGGAGGGTGGGACGCGCGCGGCGGGTTCGCGACAGAGGGCGAATCGGCGCTGGCGCGCCGCGAGGAGGATCGGCAGGCGTGCGCCGTGCTCGGGGCGTCTCCGGTGTGGCTGCCGTTCGGGAGCGGGGACTACGAGCTCCACGGTGCCGAGACCGAGGTGCGCGATGCCCTCCTGCGCGCGCTCGAGGGCGCCGACAGCGTCCTCGTCCCGGGCTTCCCTCTCAGCCATCCCGACCACGCCTGGCTTGCGAAGCTCCTCGCCGGCGCCCTCGGCCGGTGGCGTGTCGGCCGCTATGCGGAGCAGCCGTACACCCATCGCGCGGGGTCCGATCCGGCGGGCGCCGGCTTCGAGCGGGTCCCGGCACGGCTGGACGACCGCATTGCGAAGTGGCGCGCGATCCGCCGCTACGCCTCGCAGCTCCCGCTCCTCGCGATGCGAGGAAGCCTCCGGCGCGGCCCCCATCGTTACGCGGCCACCCCCGAGTGGATCGCGTGGGGGCCGGACTACCCTTCCACGTCGGCATGAAGCTCGTCATGACTCTCCTCGTCCGCGACGAGGCCGACGTCGTCGATGCGCAGATCGCGTACCACCTCGACGCCGGCGTCGACTTCGTCGTCGCCACGGACAACCGCTCACAGGACGGGACGACCGAGATTCTCGAGCGGTACGAGCGCGACGGCGTGCTCCACCTGATCCGCGAGCCGGGCGACGACCTGCGCCAGAGCGAGTGGGTCACGCGGATGGCACGGCTCGCGGCGACCGACTTCGGTGCCGACTGGATCCTCAACACGGACGCCGACGAGTTCTGGCATCCGCGCGGCGGGAGCTTCGAGGAGCTGTTTGCGGCCGTCCCCGAGCGGTTCGGCGCCGTCCGTGGGGCCTGGCGGACGTTCGTGCCGCGCCCGGACGACGGGCGGTTCTTCGCGGAGCGCATGACGGCGCGTCTCTGCACGCCGAGCTTCCATCCCCATCCGCTCAGCACGCATTTCAAGTCGGCGCATCGCGCCCGCCCCGACGTGCGGATCGGCCGCGGCAACCACGAGGCGCTCGCCGCCGATCTCGTCGCGCTCCGAGGCTGGTACCCGATCGAGATCCTCCACTTCCCCGTGCGCTCGCTCGAGCAGTGCCGAAGGAAGTACGTCACGCAGTTCGTCGCGCTCGAGCGGAACGCGGAGAAGGGCATCCCCGGCCACATGGCCGAGGCGTACGACGCCTACCGCGCCGGCCAGCTGGACGCGTTCTACGCGCCGCTCGTCGTCGACGACGCGCACCTGACGGCCGGCCTCGAGGATGGGACGTACGCGATCGACGCTCGGCTGCGCGACGCGCTGCGCCGCCTGGGGCTCGGGGACGGGGACGCCGAGCCGGCGGAGGCCACGGCCGGGGTGCCCCCGCTCCAGGAAGCGGCCGTGTTCGCCGGCGAGGTGAGCGTGCTCGGCGAGGCCGACCTCGGCGCGACCTTCGGGGAGCGGATCGACGAGCTCGAGCATCGCCTCGTCCGGCTCGAGCGCGGCCCCGCCGCGCGCGCCCGGCGCCTGGCCGAGAGCCTGCGTTCGTGAGCGACCTCGGCGGCCGTCTGCTGGCGTTCGTCCCGACGCGGCGGGCAGCGATCGTCCTCTTCGTCGTCGCTCTCGCCGTCTACTGGCTCCAGGCGCTCGGCTGGCCGATGGCGAAGGGCCGAGACACCTGGGACTACCTCGTCTACTACCTCCAGTTCCTCGACGGCGATCCGCCGCTCTCGCAGGTGCAGCTCTTCCGGACGCCGCTGACGCCGCTCGTCGTCGGCCTGCCGATGGCGATCGGGGGGAGCGCCCTGCTCGAGATCGTGTTCGGCGTGCTCTTCGCGGTCGGCGTGGTCGCCTGGAGCGCAACCGCGCTCGTCTTCGGGCGTGTCCCGGCGCTCGCCTCGGCGGTGCTCCTCCTCGTCTATCCCGCCTGGGCGACGCTCTACCACCAGGCGTCGAGCGACGCCGTCTTCGCCACGGGCCTCGCGCTCTGGGCGCTCGTGCTGGCGAGGACGCTCCGGTGGCCGAGCACGTGGGGGTTCGTCGCACTCGGGCTCGGCATCGCGATCCTCGTCCTGATCCGGCCCGCGAACCAGGTCCTCCTGCCGGCCGTTCTCGTTCCGCTCCTCGCCGCGGCGCCGTGGCGACGGCGCCTGACCTGGGTCGCCGCATGCCTCGCCGCCGCGGTGCTGCCGCTCGCGGGCTGGGCCGTCCACAACGGGATCCGCTACGACGACGCCACCGTCGCGAGGGGCGGCCGTGCGTGGGTGCCGTTCCTGAAGGTCTGGCTCGACGACCGGACGGTCGCACCCGAGAACGGCGCCCAGTCGAGGCGACTGGCGGACCTCATCGAACGGCACGTCCTCACGGAGGAGCCGTTCGCGAGCCTCCACGTGCCGCTCGACGCGTACCTGGCCAACGGCTCGAACTACGAGACCGTCCGGCTGATCGCGCTCTCCGACCGCTACCTCGGCAGAGACGACGACTACGAGGCGATCTTCGGCTCCGCGATCGAGGCGATCAGGGCGCATCCGCGGACGTACTTCAGAGGCGTGGCCGACGTGTTCTGGCAGTTCCTGATGCAGGCGCCGATCCGGGAGGGGGTCGCGCCGCGCGCGCAGACCGAGCCGGCTCCGCCGCCGGCGACGTACACCCGGGACGGCGTCGTGCTGCCCAATCCTGCCGCCACGGTTCTCGTTCCTGCCGTGCCCTACGGGTTCGTCTGGTGCGCGTCGGACTACCTCGACTCGTGCACGCTTGACGACCCGTCGGTCGTCTGGAAGGACGCAAAGACGCAGCGGCGCTACCGGGAGGTCGTCTCGCAGGTGCGCGCGTGGGATGCCGAGCTGCCGGAGCGCTCCGGCCGGCAGTGGGTGACGGAGATCCTCGACCGGATCACGCCGCGCTTCCCCCGGCCGCCGCTCTGGATCGCCGTCGGCGTCGTCGCGCTCGCTCTGGCGACGGCCGCGCGGTTGGCCGACGATCCTCGTCTTGTGGGGCGCCGCGGCCGCCGTGCTCGGAATCCACGCCGCCTCGCAGGGCGTCGCGCCCGAGTTCGCCCTCCCCCTCTACCCGCTCTTCATCGTGACCGCCCTCGCCGCGCTCGCAGGCGACCGCGGACCGGCCCGGCGCTCGTCCGCCTGATGCGTGCCGCCGCGGTGAGGTTCGGGCCGGTCTTCGCGCTCACGCTGCTCGGCGCCTTGCTCCGCTTCCCGACCCTCGACCGGCAGAGCTTCTGGCTCGACGAGCTCGTCACCGCGTCGCTGCTCGATCGCGGCCTCGGCGACGTCCTCGGCGAGATCCCGCGGACCGAGGCGACGCCGTACCTCTACTACGTCGTCGCGTGGCTCTGGAGCTCGGTCTTCGGGCTCGGCGAGGTCGGCTTGCGGTCGCTCTCCGCGCTCGCGGGGACCGCGACGATCCCGGTCGCGTACGTGGCCGGTGGCGTGCTCGTGTCGCGGCGGGCGGGCATCGTGGCGGCCGCGCTCGTCGCGACGAGCCCGTTTCTCGTCTGGTACTCGCAGGAGGCCCGGTCGTACGCGCTGTTCGCGCTGCTCGGAGCGACGTCTGTACTCGCCTTCGGGCTCGCGCTCCGGGCGAGCGTCGCTGGCTGGCGGGGTGTTGCGTGATGTGCGCGCTCACGCTCGCCACGCACTACTTCGGGGTCTTCCTCGTCGGCGCGGAGGCCGTCTGGCTGCTCGCGCGCCTTCGGCCGCGGCTTCCGGTCGTGCTGGCGTCGCTCGTCCCGGTCGCGACCCTCCTCGCCCATGCTGCCCGTGCTCCTCGACCAGCGCGGCAACGGAGAGGCGGTCGCGGGATCGTCCCTCGCATCAAGGATCGCGGGCATCCCGAAGAACCTCGTGGTCGGTTACAGCTTTCCGCTCGAGGCCGCGGGAAGCGTCCTTGCCTCCTGCCTCGTGCTCCTCGGTCCGTCCTCGCCGCGCGGCTGACGCCCGGCGAGCGCCGGGGAGCGCTTGTCGCAGGCT
>CAVQAQ010000024.1:0-4210 GCA_963710465.1 uncultured Thermoleophilia bacterium | reverse complement strand
GGAGGGCAATCGGCCTAGTGGCGGAGGTCTGAGTTGGTGGCCGAGAGCCACTAACTCGCGTCGCGATCCAGCGCCGCGAACGCGGATTCGACCATGAGCGGCACGCCCTGCTCGAACCGCGCCGCCTGAGGCGCCTCGCCGAGCTCGCCGCGCACGTAGCGGCCGTAGATCGCCTCGCAGAAGACGGCGGCCTTCCACCACGCCAGCGCCTCGAACCAGCCGAGGCGCTCGACGCCCCGGCCGGTGCGCTCCTCGTAGCGCGCCACCAGCTCGGCGCGCGACGGGAACCCGGGCGCCGCGGTCGCCGGCGACGAGCCGAGCGCCGTCGCCGGCCCGCCGGGCTCCATGTACGTCGCGACCAGGTAGCCGACGTCGGCGCGCGGGTGGCCGATCGCGCCCATCTCCCAGTCGAGCACGGCCACGATCCGCGGCACCCCATCAGGGGCCACGATCACGTTGCCGATGCGGTAGTCGCCGTGGACGACCGCATTCGGGAGCGGCTCGGGGATGGCGGCGGCAACGCGCTCGCCGAGCTCGGGAACCGGCAGGTCGCGCGTCGCATTCACGCCCCAGAGCTGCTGCCAGCGGCGCACCTGGCGCTCGAGGTAGCTGCCCGGTCGCTGAAACGGCTGCAGGTCGGGCGCGTCGACGTCGACGGCGTGGATGCCCACCAGGTTGTCGACGAGGTCGAACATCACCGCGCGGCGCGCCTCGGGTTCGCCGAGGACAGGCGGCAGCTCGTCAAGGACGACGGTTCCGTCCACGAACTCCATCACGTAGAAGGGGACGCCGAGCACGGACTCGTCCTCGCCCACGGCGACGATCGGCGGCACGCGCACGCCCTGCTTGGCAAGCGCGAGCTGCAGCCGCGCCTCGCGCAGCATGTCGTGCGCCGAGGGCGGCAGAGGCGGCCGCGGCGGGCGCCGCAGGACGTAGCGGCCCTCGTCGCGCTCGATGAGGAAGCTGAAGTTCGAGCCACCGGCCACGCCGATCCGCTCGGCGCGCACGGGACCGCGGCCGAGGCCCTGCGCGTCGAGGAAGGCCTCGACCCGCTCGGGAATCAGGAGCGGCGCGAGCTGGGTCAGGCCGCGATCTTACGAAGCGATTCGAGGCGCCCGCGAATCGCGCGGCGCGACCGGTCGAAGACCGTGTCGTCGCGGAAGAGCTGGTACTGGCCGTTGGCAGCCTGCGCGAGCGCGTCGAGCTCGAACGCCAGCTCGCTGGCCGGCACGCCCCGGTCGAGCTCGCCGAGGTCCTGCGCCTGCTCGATCGCGTGCTCGAGGTAGGACATCCAGGAACCGAGGTTGTCGCGGATGTGGTCGCGCACCGGGCCTGGACGGTGGTTGAACTCGAACGCTGCGGACGCGAAGAAGCAGCCGCCCGGGAACACCTGCCGCTCCGAGTACCCGATCATGTGGTCGCAGAGCGCCCAGACGCGGGCGATCCCCTTGGGCGCCTCGCGCGCCGGCGCGATGACCTCCTCCACGAACACCGAGGCCGCGTGATCGACGGTCGCCAGCTGCAGCTCCTCCTTGGAGCCGAAGTGGGCGAACAGGCCGCTCTTGCTCATCCCCGTCGCCTCGGCGAGGCGCCCGATCGAGACCGTCTCGAGGCCCTCCTCGGTCGCAAGCGACGCCGCACGGTCGAGGATCGCCTGCCGCGTGCGCTGGCCTTTGGTCTCGAGTAGCACGATTGTTCGATTCTATGCGTGTCGCAGAGCGGTGTCTACAACTTCTCTTGACAAAAAAGTACGACCGTTCTATTTTTCCACACATGGAGATCGACCATCTCGTCCTCCCCGTCTCCAGCTACATGGCCGGCAAGGGCTTCTACGAGCGGGCGCTCGCGCCGCTCGGCTTCTCGATCCGCATGGATTGGCCGGACCGCCACCGCGCCTACTTCGGGCTGCCGGGCGAGCCGTCCTCCCTCTGGCTGTTCGAGTCGCCTGCGGCGGGCAGCCTGGAGCTCTCGCTGCGCGCCGGAGATGCCCGCATCGTCGAGGGGTTCCATGACGCCGCGATCGCGGCCGGGGCGAGCTCGCAGCACGGCCCGGCGATGGACAGCGACCGCACTGGCGACCACTACTCGGCACGCATCGTCGACCCGGACGGGAACGCGCTCGAGGTCGTCTTCCGGAGCGCCGCGCAGGAAGCCTCGCTGGCCGCGTAGCATCCGCTTCGTGCAGGCGCACGTCGAGCACGACGCCGTCGTCGAGTTGATCAAGCTCGACCCGACGCAGGAGGAGCACGACGCGATCCGGGAGCTCTGGAAGGCGCACTCGCTCGCCGAAGACAACCGCGACCTGCCCGGGCTGATCGCGACGCTGACGCCCGACTGCGTCTATGAGGTGCGCCCGGGCGGCCAGCGTTGGGAGGGTCACGAGGGCGCCGCCCGCTTCTACGCCGGGCTGCTCGGCGCCTTCCCGGACATCCACTTCGATCTGACGAACATCGTCATCGGGCCGCAGGGCGTCTGTGAGGAGGCGCGCGTCGCGGGCACGCACCAGGCCCGGTGGCTCGACTACGAGCCAACCGGCGACTTCCTCACCTGGAACGTGGCGATCTTCTTCCCGTGGGACCGCGAACGGCGGCTCTTCCGTGGCGAGATGGTCTATACAGATCTCATGCCGGCTCGCTGAGCCAGCTCGCGATCCGCTCGCCGATCCGCTCGCCCGCGTCCTCCTGGAGGAAGTGGCCGGCACCTTCGACCGTCTCCGCCGGCTCGGCGCCGGGGATCAGCTCCGCGAAGCGCTCGCCGACGCGCGGCGAGAACACCGGGTCGGAGTCGCCGAAGAGGATGAGCGCGGGACCGGGCCACGTTCGCAGCCCCTCGCGCACCTCGAGCATCGCCGCCGCCGAGGGGTGCTCGAGCGAGTCGGGAACGAGCTCCGGGAACATGACCACGCCGGTCTTCGACTCCGGGGTCGGGAACGGCGCGTCGTAGCCGGCCACCACGTCATCCGCGACCTCGCCCGGAGACGTGATGCGCACCAGCTGCCCCGCCTGGAGCTCGGTGCCGACGCGGCGCACGAACGCGCGGAACTGCAGCCAGGCCTCGCCCGGCGGCCGCCCCGAGAAGATCCCCGTGTTCATGACGACGAGCCGCTCGACGCGCTCGGGCTGCTCGACAGCGAGCCGGAGCCCGAGCGGCCCACCCCAGTCCTGGCACACGACCGTGAGCCGCCGCAGGTCGAGCTCCTCGACGAAGCCGCGCAGCACGTCGGAATGGCGGTCGTACGAGTACCAGCCGCGGTCGGTCGGCTTGTCTGAGCGCCCGAAGCCGGGGTAGTCGACCGCGACCGCGCGGGCCACGCCCGCCAGCGGCGGGATCATCTTCCGGTAGAGGAACGACCAGGTGGGCTCGCCGTGGAGCAGGAGCACGGGGTCGCCCTCGCCATCCTCGACGTAGTGCAGCCGCAGCCCGTCGACCTCGGCGTAGCGCGGATCCCACGCGTAGCCGGGCAGGCCCTCGAAGCGCTCGTCCGGCGTCCGGTAGACGTCCATCGGAGCGAGCCTATGAGAGAAACGCGTCGATCAGCGCGGCGAGCTCGTCGGGAGCCTCCTGCGCGAGGTCGTGCCCGTAGCCGGGTAGCTCGACGTAGTCGGCGTGAGGAAGGCGGGCAGCCAGGCGCCGCCCGTTCTCAGCTGGAACGATCCGGTCGTCGCTGCCGTGGACGACGAGCGCCGGCACCGCGATCCGATCCACCTCGGCGCTCTCTTCGTAGAAGGCGAGGCACGCGCGCGTGTGCGCAGCAGTCGTGCGGTGCGGCGCGGCGTGGGCGACGTTCTCCTCGAGCAGCGCATCGACGCGGTCGGGCCTGACGGTGAGCGGGAACGTCCGCCGCACGTACTGGTCCGGCGGCAACGAAGCGAACGCCTCCCTGAAGACCTCGCGCACGCCCTCGGCCCGGGGCACGCGCTCCGTGCCGCCCGCGCCGGTGGCCACGAGCACGAGGGAGCGCACGAGCTCCGGCCGCGACAGCGCGAGCGTCAGCGCGACATATCCGCCCATCGAGAGGCCGACCACGTCTGCCGGCCCGCCCGCCGCCTCGGCGGCGTCCTCGGCCAGCTCGGCCACGGTCGAGCGGGCCGGGCCGGGGGCGTCGCCGGTCCCATGGTTGTCGTACGTGATGACGGTGCGCGGAGCGAGCCGCGCCGCGACCTCGCGCCAGACCCAGGCGCCCTGGCCGAGGCCCGCGATGAGGAGGACG
>CAVQAQ010000023.1:0-93695 GCA_963710465.1 uncultured Thermoleophilia bacterium | reverse complement strand
ACGCCTTCGATCGCTTCCAGTCGTCCCGTTCGGACCGCGTCGGTGAAGGCCTCGTAGTCCTGCTCGTTCTGGTCCGCGTACTGCGCCGAGAAGTCGGCGATCGACCTGTCGAATACATCGCTACGGTCGAGGTACTCGGTGATGGCGACCGGGTCTCCGGACCTGGCATGTGCCCGGGCCAGCGTCCAGCCACAGGTACGCGCATAGAACGTCAGGCTAATTGGCGCCATGGCCTCTACCAATGCCGACCCCTTCATGTCACGGAGCTGGCGCCAGTAGAAGTGGCGGTTCCCTGCTCACCCTGGGTCCAACCAAGGAAGATGTCGCTGACGGCCTG
Organism: uncultured Thermoleophilia bacterium; assembly: GCA_963710465.1. Lineage (GTDB taxonomy): Bacteria > Actinomycetota > Thermoleophilia > Gaiellales > Gaiellaceae > JACVRM01. Next base: position 93,358 of record CAVQAQ010000023.1, on the reverse strand, counting down.
CATCATCCGCTGCCCTTGCACGACGCGTTGGCCGTGATGGCGATAATTGCTCCTCGGCAGGTGCGCCTCAAGTACGGATGAGGTCGCCTCCTTGGCCTGAAGGAAGAGGGGATCGTGCTGCTCGGCGTCCTTTGAGCAGGCAACGACGAACGCCCGGGTACCGACACTTCCCACGCCAACCACATGGCGGGCCGTGTCCACGATCTCGAACTTCTCCAGCACATGGCGACGGTCATCCTCCAGGGTCGCGCGGTACGCGCGAAATTGTTTGCGGATCACCGAATCGAAATCCTCCTCGGTGTGATTCCGTACGTTGCCGCGAGATCACGCACGGGGATGACGATTGGTGGCCGGCTTGCGATTCGCGGGTGGCCATCCACGACCTCGCCAAGCTTCGAGAGCGCCTGGAGGCTGTCGCGGGTTCGCGCCTTAGCCCCCGCCTTGCGGGCCCTCGTCGCCGCCCTTCGTTGCCGCCTCGACTGCCTTCTTCTGCTTGTTGGCCTCGCTTTCTTGGTGGACGCCGCCTGTGCGACTTGCTTGCCACAGCGCCCCTGTCCATGGCGGCCTGGAACTGGGTCTCGTCCGCCAGGTGGTCGTACCAGACCTCCATCGTCGACATGCCGGCGAAGTCGAACATGGCCTCTCGATAGGCCGCTGACCGACGCCAGCGTGGACGCTCGTGTGTCCGACTTGGAGAACCCGTTGGTCCGGGCCGCGACCGTGAAGCTCGCCGCCATCCGCTTGACGTCGTACTCGAACGGTCCGGGCAAGGTCTCATCGAAGTCGTTCAGGTCGAAAACCAGCCGCCGCTCGGGAGAAGCGAAGACGCCGAAGTTCGACAAATGGGCGTCGCCGCACAGTTGCACGTTGAGTCCCGCGTCTGGGTTTGTTCCCTTCAGATCTGACGCCATGATCTTGGCAGTGCCTCGGTAGAAGGTGAGCGGCGAGGCCATCATCCGGCCGTAGCGCACCGGCACCAGGTCCGGCTCGCGAGTCTTGCTCTGCTCCTCCAATATCGTGACCGGGTCGGGACGGTTCGGTTGCCGGTCTCCAGCCCGCGTGCGCCGAGCGAGGCACATGCTCACGCGATCTTCTCCCTGTCGCTCGACGTTCGTCGACGCCCGGGTGCGCAATCGTGCTCATCGCTTCCGAACCTCCTTCGGTCGGGACCTCCCTCCGCGCTCTCACGATCAACGGCCCGGCGCCGCACTGGTCGTTCGCCGAGCTGCGGCGCCCGCCCGCCGCTATTGCAAGCCTGTACGGATCCGGGTGGCCTCGTCACGCGCCGCGGTCGCGCTGTTCGGCCCCTCGTCTGCCGTGGCATAGCCCGAGCCGCCGGGCGGTCGCATCAGAGCGCCGACGATCCAGAGGAATGGCAAGAAGATGCCGAAGAAAAACGGCGGCACCATCTGTGTCCGTTTCTCGAGCGTCATGAGCCCGAGCGTGAACGCCAGGAGGAAGTAAAGGAGGGCGCCGAATCCGATTCCATACCACATGCGTTAGTCACTCCCTATTTGGGTCGAGGACTTGAAACGATGACCCCGATGGAATGGACCCCAGGGGCATCGTCCAATCTGGGTGAGACAGCGCGACCTATGCGAACATGAACTCGACCGTTCGCCTGGCCCATTCGCCTGGCCAGCGTTTTTGCGTTGCGTGCGTCTCCGTTTGAGACCAATCGGCTCGCGCCCTAGACTCGGAGGCCGGGAGCCGCTCTCCGCAGCGGGCCCAGTCGATGGCAGCCTCCACGCGCCCCACACCCGCCGCTCACATGGAGTGGATCGAGGGCGGGACCTTCCCGCATGGGGTCGGACCGACTTCTATCCGGAGGAGCGCCCGGTGCGAGAGGTCGCAGTGGCGGGGTTCTGGATGGATACGCACCTCGTCACGGCCGGCGACTTCCGGCGGTTCGTGCGGGACACGGGCTATGTCACGATCAGCCGAGCGGCCGCTCGATCCCGCCGACTACCCGGACGCCGATCCCGAGCTCCTCAGTCCCGGGCTCGCTGGTGTTCCGCCGGGCGAGCCGGGCCGGTCCGCTCGACGACGTTCCACAACTGGTGGGGCTGGAAGATGGCGCTGACTGGCGCCATCCAAGGGGCCCCAACTCAACGATCCGCGGACGCGAGCAGCATCCGGTCGTTCATGTGTCGTTCGCGGACGTGGAGGCCTACGCGAAATGGGCGGGCAAAGAGATCCCGACCGAGGCCGAATGGGAGTTCGCCGCGCGCGGCGGTCTCGAGCGCGCTGCGTACGCGTGGGGCGATGAATTGACGCCAGACGGCCGGCACATGGCCAACACTGGCAAGGCGAGTTTCCGTGGCAGAACCTGAAGAGCGATGGCTTCGACGGCACATCGCCGGTCGGCAGCTATCCGCCGAACGGCTATGGACTCTTCGACATGATCGGAAACGTTTGGGAATGGACCTCGGATCGCGTTCATGACCGATGCGTCGGGATGCGTCAGCGAGTCCCTGCTGCGCGCCGCAGCCACCTCAGCACGGAGGAAACGTTTCCACGCAATGTGATCAAGGGCGGATCGCACCTCTGCGCGCCCAACTACTGCCTCCGCTACCGCCCCGCTGCCCGTCAGGGCGAGACGATCGACACTTCCACGGGCGCACATCGGCTTCCGCTGCATCTTCCGTCCGCAATAGCGAGGGCTCGCGGCGCGCAGGTGCCCTGATTGTGATCTCGGATCGACAGCCGTGGAAGTGGTGACGCCCGGCCAGGGGCGGACAGGTGGCGGAAGCGTGTTGGCTATGAAGCCCGGCCTGCCAGCGAGGCCTCGATTCCCGCGAGGCGATTCTCGATCTGACGTAACTGCTCCGTTGCCGCGAGGTCCGTGCCAGAAGGCGTTGCCTGGAGCCGCGAGCGGGCGACGAACGTGCTCGTGATCGCCGCCGTGATCACCGTTAAGAAGCCGATCCCGAGCAGCATCACCGCGACCGCAAGCAGGCGGCCGGCGGACGTCACCGGCACCTTGTCGCCATATCCGACGGTCGTAACGGTCTGCGCCGCCCACCAGAGCCCCGATCCGATCGACGGAAACCCCTTGTGATCGACGAGCGTCATCAAGATGCCCGCCCCGAGGGTCATCGCCGTCGACACGGTCGCGATCACCACTGGGCTCCCCGTGATGTCGTTGCCCGGGCCACCCATCTGTCCAGGCTTCGTTCGAACCGGGTTGGTCGTCATCTCCGAGCTTCGGCTAGATCCGCCGGCGGCGACCTGCCCTCCCGGGTGTCACCGCGGCGGCTACGACCGCGGTCTTCGCCACAGGCGAGGGGCCGGGGAGACCGCCTTGGCCACGACGGCGGTCTTCGCGACCGGGTGGCCGATGACGCCGACTCTTCCGACACGTCCTGGTCCGAGAGGCATCTCAGTCTCCTTCCGTTGCGCGTGCTTCATCGGCCTCGATGGAGGCGATGATCGCTTGAATGGGGATCCTTCCGTTGGCGATCAGCTGGCCACCCGAACGCCGTGCAGCGGACGCGAACGGCGCGGCCCACAGGTTCTCCCAGATGAGTACCCCGGCTGTGCTCCCAGGGTCCATCGCCGCGGCGAGGTTCTCGACGTCCTCCGCCGCCAGGAGCTCGGCGAGCTGGCCTCGACCGCCTGAAGTGGCCCGAGCTCTTCGATGTCGGAGAGCTCCATCGCATCGACCGTGCCGTCCTCGTTCTTGGTGAGGATCAACACGTCGATGACGCGAATCGTGCCGGCGTCGACCAGGGCGAGCAGCTCCTTCGCCATCTCGCCCGTGAAGTTGCTCGCGCCGGCGGGGAACTCGACGATGAGGTAGTCGACGGGCCCGAGCGCGTCGAGATCCGTGTTTTGCTCGACCGGGCAATCGTGGTATCGGTCATGAACCCTCCTTAGTACGCGGTTGCGACGGCGCTCTGGTCAGAGATGAGGTAGGCGACGAGCAGGGCGGCCGGGAAGAAGATCAAGCTGAAGATGAAGTAGAGGAAGAAGCTGCGGCCCTTTCGAGCTGCAACTCGCGCCGGCCAGAAGGTGATCGCGATCCAAAACAAGGAAGAGCGAGGATGGAACCAAATCCACCAGCCCATTTGGCAGCAACGAGCATCTCGGCCCTCCCTTTCCGGAGTGTCTCGTCGGTCGTCCGATGGACTATGTGCACGCGGACGCTTGGCCGTCCTCATACCGATGTGATGAACTTGCTGCTCGTCACGGGTCGAGCGATCGAGCGCGGCCTCGACGTCGTAGCCGAGCGCGAGCGCGACCTTCGGGGCGGAAAGGACGACTCGCGCGGCGCCCGTCACCGGCGTCACCGCCTCCAGGGTGGCGACGATCTCGTCGCTCGTGCCCCGGCCGCGAGGGCAAGTGCTACGGCGTGCTGGAACGAGGATGGCGCCGCGTCGACGGCGATCGTCGCGGCGACCCGCACGAGTGCCTCGGTCCTCGTCGTCGAGGGCCGAGCGCGAACGGCGTGCTCTCTTCGCCAAGCGAGCAGCGTCGACGAACGCCTCGTCGTGGATCGCGAGGCGTCGGAGGTGCTCCTTGTAATCTCCATCTGTCTGCCATATTCGACCTCGTCGGGCGCGCTTCGCATCATCCTCCTGGGTGAGATTTGCGCGCGGGGGGTAGATCGAGCTCTCGAGGAGCCCCACTTCGACCGCACGCTCGATCGCCTGGCTGCGCGAGGAGCGCCCAGCTTGCGGTAGATCGAGACCGCTTCCGTCTTGACCGTGTTGCGCGAGATGAAGAGCCGGCTCCCGATCTCCGGGAACGTGAGATGGGTTGCCAGGTAAGGAAGCAGCCGAACTCGGCACCCGTCAGGCTCATCGCCCACGCACCCGACGGCTCGGAGCTCGCCGCGACATGGTCGTGCAGCTCTCGCGCATCCTCGACGAGCGAGCCCATGTCCGGGCGGAGCTCGATCACCCCCTCGGTCTCCGTGAGGATCGTCCGGGCCGCACCCACTTCGCCGAGGGCGAGATGCGCGCGCGTGAGCTCGAGGCCGACTTCGACGGTCAGCCAGGGAAGGCCGTGGTCGAGCAGTGGCCGTAGACGGTGGGCGCTCGTCAGCGCCGCTCGCGCGTCATCCTGTCTCGCCTCGTGGAGCGCTACTCGTGCCGTTGCGACGTACGCCAGGGCGCTCCCCGCGTAGTCGCCGAGGCCGTCTCCTCGACGAGGGCTAGGGCCGCCTGAGCATGTTCGCCTGCCTCGCCCCAGGCTCCCTGCTTGGCGGCAAGAAGCGAGAGCTGTGCCTGTGCCAACATAGACCGTCTGCACGGATCCGACCATCAACCCGCGCTCAACAGCTGCTGTGAGGTCGTCCCTTGCGTGATCGGTTGCGCCGAGCAGAGCATGGGCAAGGCCACGGCCGAGGAGCGCGACGGGAAACCAGCCGCTTGCCGACGAGAGCTGATCGAGCGCCTGATTGGCGTCAGCGAGCGCCTGCTCGACTCCGTCCGCCATCATGTGCGACCGCAAAGTTGCGACCCACGGCGCGATCGTCGCGCTGGCATCCGAGAGCGGGATCTTCGAGGTCGCCCCCTCGGCCAGCGCGAGCCAGCTCGGCTTCTGCGGGGCGCCCGGTCAGAACACGGATCCACGCTCCGTAAACGGCGAGTGCCGGGTACTCCCCAGCTCGTCCTCACCGAACCAACCCGAGCCACTCCTCCACGGTGTCCTGACGGCCGTCGAAGTAGACCGGCAGAGCAAGACGTCACCAACCCCGCAACGGTTTCCGTGTCACCCGCCGCCTGCCCGTAGACGATCGCCTCCTCGGGCAGGTCGTTGGCGATGCACCAGGCCATCGCACGACGGTTTAGCTCGGCCACCAGCGTGCGGCCGCTCCGCGCGAGCTCGTTCCGCAGCAGCTGACCGAACAGGTGGTGGTAGCGATACCACTCGCGCCGCCGGTCCAGGCGCACGACGAAGCCGTTCGTGCGCTCGAGCGCGTCGAGCGTGTCGTGCCGACCCCGTCGTCTCGAGCACGGCATCGCAGAGCCCGCCGGACATCCGCTCCAGCACCGACGTGTACTTGAGGAACGTCGCCTCCGCCGCCGGCAGGCGGGAGAGAAGCTCGCGGCGGAAGTACTCCGAAACGAACCGGTCGTCGCCGCTGAAGCCCTCGCCAGTCAGCGAGCCTGGAGCGCCCGTCTGCATCGACAGCGCCGCGAGGTACAGGCCGGCAGGCCAGCCTTCCGTCCGCTCGGTCAGGTCGGAGAGGTGGCTCGCATCGAGCTCGACGCCAGCAGCTTCCAGCAACAACCCGGCCTCCTCTGATCCAGCCGGAGGTCCGCCACGCCGATCTCGTGGACCCGCCCGCTCGTCCGCCAGCGGGCAAGCGGCAGCGCCGGTTCTTCCCTGCTCGCGACCGCGATCTGCGAACCGGCCGGAACATACTGGAAAAGCTCCGCGAGCACATCGAAACAGGACCGACTGGCTACGAGATGCAGATCATCGAGCACGAGCACCATGGGACGCTCGATCGGCAAGGGCTCCGCCGATGCGCGGGACGCGTTTCGCCCAGGTCGATGTTCCTGGCCCGGACAACGCGTCGAACACCTTGGCCGAGACCGGCTCAATTCGCTGATCGCGGCTGCGATTACGCAGGAACACGAGGCGTCGCGGTCTCGCGCGTCGAGCACGACCCACGCAACGGACGCGGATCAGCCTCGGCCCACCGCGCCAGCAGGGTTGTTTTGCCGTACCCAGCCCCTGCAACCAGGCTCGCGAAAGGCACGCCCGCCGCGCACAGCCCCCGATCACGTCCCCTTCGCGACAGTGCCGGGCCGAATCGACGGCGCCGCGAGCTTGACCTCGGCCAGGTCGAAACTGGTTTCCGTAACCAGGACACTGGGAAACAATGGTAAGGAGAACATCCGAGCCTGACTAGTCTGACTGGGCTTCGACTCGAGCTCTTCACAGGCTCATTTCATGCCATCGGTATGAGGCACGGTGGCGCGCTCACAGGCCATGCTCGGCGATATGGCTGCCGTGACGCAGGGCTCGAATTCCGACCGGCGATCCCGAATACGCCTGATCGGTCCGCGCATCCTGCATCGGGCGGGATGACCGCGTGTGAGCGGCTCGGGGCTCGTCGCTGTCTCGTTGCTTGTCCTCGCGTACGCGGCGTTTTCGCGACGGCTCTCGGGATCGGTGATCACGCCGCGATGGTCTTCGTCGTCGGCGGCATACTGGCGAGCGACGACGTCCTCGGCTGGCTCGACCCGGGGATCGGGAGCGAATCGGTCCGGGCGGTGGCCGAGGCCACGCTGACCGTCGTGCTTTTCTCGGACGCATCGCGGATCGACCTCGGCGCGCTGCGCCGCGAATACATCGTTCCTCCGACTGCTCGCAATCGGGCTGCCGCTGACGATCGTGGCGGGTGCGGTCGCTGCCGTTGCCGTCTTCGGACAGCTTGCGCTGATCGAGGCCGTCCTGCTTGCGATCGTGCTCGCTCCGACGGATGCCGCGCTTGGGCAGGCGGTCGTCACCGACGCCCGCGTTCCTCGCGCATCCGTCAGGGGCTCAACGTCGAGAGCGGGCTGAACGACGGCATCTGCGTGCCGCTGCTGCTGATAGCGATCGCGATCGCGCAGGCCGAGGAGGGTGCGATCGGGCACGGAGCTGCGGTCATCTGGTGCTCGAGGAGATCGGCTACGGGGGCCTCGCGGGCGTGGCAGCCGGGCTGGCGGCCGCGGCCGTGGTCAGGCTGGGCGTCCTGCGTCGCCTGGTCGATCCGATCTGGCTGCAGTTCGTCCCCGTCGCCGGGGCCGGGCTGGCGTACGGGCTGGCCGTGTGGATGGGCGGAAGTGGATTCATCGCCGCCTTCGTCGGCGGTGCCGTTTTCGGTGGCCTGCGCCGCGAAGTCGGAGGCGAGGTGACGCTCTTCCTCGAGGAGGCCGGCGGCTTGCTCGGCGCAGTCACGTTCGTCCTCTTCGGCGCAGTCATGCTCGTGCCGGTGCTCGACGACCTCTCCGCCTCCATCGTCCTGTACGCGCTCCTCAGCCTGACCGTGGTCCGCATGGTCCCGGTCGTTCTGGCGATGCTCGGACGGGTGCGCGGCCGCCCACGGTCGCCTTCCTCGGCTGGTTCGGCCCGCGCGGACTGGCGTCGATCGTCTTCGCGGTCATTCTCGTCGCAGACGCCGACCTCACGCACGAGTCGGTCCTGCTCACCACCATCTTCCTCACCGTCGCCCTCTCGGTGCTCTTGCACGGTGTCACGGCGACGCCCCTCGCGCGGCGCTACGCGACCTGGTTCGCGGCGCACCCGCGCGAGACGGTGCCCGATTTCGAAAGTGCTACGACTCCAAGTCAGCGCCGACTCTGTCGGCGGCTGGGCTTCTGCACAGGCATGAGGACGTGGTCGACCCATCAACCGAGCCCGCATCGTAATCGTCCGAGCAGGACTTCCACGGGATTGGCAAGAGCGACTCTTTCATCCCAAACGGATGATGGCTTCTCGGCGGCGTAGGCCTAACGTCTCTTCCGAACAAATGCGCACCGCGCGACGTGCGACGACGAGAGGAGTTCATTCATGGCGGACGCAGGAATCCACCGCAGCAGGCTTCCAATCCGGCGCCCGCCGTTCGGAGGAGCGACGACGCGGACACTCGCTGACTCACAACCCGATTGGAACCAGTCGAGCCTGCAGTCCCTGCGCGTCGAGAGACGAGAAGGAGTGGACTCATGCCGGACGTAGGAATCGACCGCAGCAGGCTCCCGATCCGGCGGCCGCCGTTCGCGGGCGCGACGAAGCGGACGCTCGCCGACTCGCAGCCCGACTGGAACCAGGCGAGCCACGTCCAGCCGCCCGAGGGCGCGCCGAATGTGCTCCTCGTCCTGATCGACGACGCCGGCTTCGGCAATCCGAGCACCTTCGGCGGTCCGATCCAGACCCCGAACTACACGCGGCTCGCGGAGAACGGGCTGCGCTACAACCGCTTCCACGTCACGGCGCTCTGCTCGCCGACCAGGGCGGCGCTGCTGACGGGGCGCAACCACCACCGGGTCGGCTTCGGCATGGTGGGCGAGTTCTCCGGCCCGTTCCCGGGGTACAACGCGACCATCCCGCACGATTGCGCGCCGTTTCCGCGCATCCTGCAGGAGAACGGCTACCTGACCGGAGGGTTCGGGAAGTGGCATCTGACCCCGGACAACCAGCAGGGGTTCTCGGGGCCGTTCGACCGCTGGCCGACCCGGCTCGGGTTCGATTACTTCTGGGGCTTCCTCGGCGGCGAGGCCGGGCAGTACGACCCCCTGATCGCCGAGAACCAGAAGATCATCGGCGTCCCCGAGGCCAAGGACGGCGAGCAGTACTACTTCCAGGACGACCTCGCCGACAAGACGATCGACTGGCTGCACCGGATCCGCTCCGAGAAGCCGAAGACGCCGTGGTTCGCCTACGTCGCGACCGGCTGCAGCCACGCGCCGCACCACGTGCCGCGCGAGTGGTCGGACAAGTACCGCGGCGCGTTCGACAAGGGCTGGGACGTGATGCGCGAGGAGACGTTCGCGCGCCAGAAGGCGCTCGGCGTCGTCCCTGCCGACGCGGAACTGCCGCCGCGCAACGACGCGTTCCCGACGTGGGACTCGCTCGACGAGACGCACAAGCGCCTCTACGCCCGTCAGATGGAGGTCTACGCGGGCTACTCCGAGAACGCCGACTGGAACATCGGCCGGATCATCGACGCGATCGACGAGATGGGCGAGCTCGAGAACACCGTCGTGATCTGGATCTGGGGCGACAACGGCGCGAGCATGGAGGGCACGCTCACGGGCACGTTCAACGAGATGACGACGCTGAACGGGATCCCGCTCACGCCCGAGGAGCAGATGGGGCTCCTCTTCAAGCACGGCGGCCTCGAGGCCTGGGGCGACGAGCAGCTCGCCCCGCATTACTCGGCCGGGTGGGCCTGGGCCGGCAACGCCCCGTTCGACTGGGGCAAGCAGGTCGCCTCGCATCTCGGCGGCACGCGCAACCCGATGGTCGTGCACTGGCCGGGCGGCATCGGCGACGCGGGCGCGGTTCGCGAGCCACTACACGCACGTGAACGACGTCGGCGCGACGGTCCTCGACCTCGCCGGGATCCCGATGCCCGACTCGATCGACGGCATCGAGCAGCAGCCGTTCGACGGCGTCACCTTCGCCGACTCGTTCTCGGACGCGGCCGCGCCGGAGCGGCACACGCAGCAGTACTACGAGATCCTCGGCAACCGGGGGATGTACAAGGACGGCTGGCTGCTCGCCCAGCGGCTGCAGCGGATCCCGTGGGACCTCGACCCGGAGAAGCTGCGCAAGTTCGGCCCGGGCTGGAATCCCGACGACGAGCCCGTCGAGCTCTACTACCTGCCCGACGACTTCACGCAGTCGAAGAACGTCGCGGCCGACCATCCGGAGAAGGTGAAGGAGCTCAGCGAGCTCTTCTGGGCGGAGGCCGAGGCCAACAACGTCCTGCCGCTGCTCGGCGGACTGACGTCCTTCTTCGGCATGGTGCCGCCGATCCCGGAGGAGTCGAAGTTCGTCTTCCGCGGCGACATCCAGAACGTCCCGAGCGGGATGATCCCGCGGATCTACAACCACTCGTACACGATCAGCGCCGACCTGGTCGTCCCCGAGGGCGGCGCAGAGGGCGTGATCGTCGCCGAGGCCGACCATCTCGGCGGGTTCGCGCTCTTCGTGCAGGACGGGAAGCTCAAGCACACCTACTCGATGCTCGGGGTGCTCGAGTACACCCAGGCGGCCGAGCAGCCGCTGCCGACCGGCGAGGTCAACGTCGAGCTCGTCTTCACGGCCGACGCGCCGAAGCCGGCGACCGGCGGCGAGGTGACGCTGCTCGTCAACGGCGAGCCGGTCGCGAGCGGGCGGATGGAGCACACCGTGCCGGGCCGCTTCTCGGGCTACTCCGGCATGGACATCGGTCGCGACAACGGCCTCGTCGTCGACCGCAGCTACGCCGACAAGGCGCCGTTCGCCTTCACGGGCGAGATCAAGCAGGTCGTCTTCGACGTCGCCCCGCACCTGAGCGAGGAGGACGCGAGGGCGCTGAACGAGCACGCGGCCCAGGCCCTGGCGGCACACGCGGCGAGCGCCTGAGATCGAGGCGAGAGAGGAGCACCATGAGTGACAACGAGCAGCTGGACGTCCTGATCGCCGTCTACCTGATCCCGACCTGGCGCAGCAGGACTTCGACGCGTACGTCAAGCTCGCAGGCGACGGCGAGATCGTCACCGACGGCGTGGCGCTCGTCGTCAAGGACGCCGAGGGCGAGGTGCACGTCCAGGAGACCGGCGACCACCTCGGCCGCAAGGGCGTCAAGGCCGGCGCCGGCGTCGGCCTCGTCGTCGGGCTCTTCGCCCCGCCGCTCCTGGCGGCGACCGCCGTCGGCGCCGCCGTCGGCGGACTGGCGGGCAAGTTCGCCCGCCAGCGCCTGCAGGCGGGCATCGGCGACAAGCTCGACGACGCGCTTCCCCCGGATCGGCCGGCATCATCGCGATCTACGACCACGACGCACGCCGAGCTCGTCGACAAGACGCACCGGGGCGTACCGTCGCGGCGGGAAGGAAGACGTCCTGCAGATCCACGGGCGTCTAGCGACGACAAGGAGTGGACTGATGCAGGACGCAGAAATCAACCGCAGCAAGCTCCCGATCAGGCGGCCGCCGTTCAGCGGCGCGACGGACCGGACGCTCGCCGACTCGCAGCCGGACTGGAACCAGGCGAGCCACGTGCAGCCGCCCGAGGGCGCGCCGAATGTCCTCCTCGTCCTGATCGACGACGCCGGCTTCGGCAACCCGAGCACCTTCGGGGGGCCGATCCAGACCCCGAACTACACCCGGCTCGCGGACAACGGGCTGCGCTACAACCGCTTCCACGTCACGGCGCTCTGCTCGCCGACCAGGGCCGCACTGCTGACGGGGCGCAACCACCACCGCGTCGGCTTCGGCATGGTCGGCGAGTTCTCGGGCCCGTTCCCGGGCTACAACGCCACCATCCCGCACGATTGCGCGACGTTTCCGCGCATCCTCCAGGAGAACGGCTACCTGACGGGAGCGTTCGGGAAGTGGCATCTCACTCCGGACAACCAGCAGGGCTTCTCGGGGCCGTTCGACCGCTGGCCGACCCGGCTCGGCTTCGACTACTTCTGGGGCTTCCTCGGCGGCGAGGCGGGCCAGTACGACCCCCTGATCGCCGAGAACACGAAGATGATCGGCGTTCCGGAAGCAAAGGACGGCGAGCGGTACTACTTCCAGGACGATCTCGCCGACAAGACGGTCGACTGGCTGCACCGGATCCGCTCCGAGCGCCAGCAGACGCCCTGGTTCGCCTACGTCGCAACCGGCTGCAGCCACGCGCCGCACCACGTGCCGCGCGAGTGGTCGGACAAGTACCAGGGCGCGTTCGACAAGGGCTGGGACGTGATGCGCGAGGAGACGTTCGCCCGTCAGAAGGCGCTCGGCGTCATCCCCGCCGACGCAGAGCTGCCTCCGCGCAACGACGCGTTCCCGACCTGGGACTCCCTCGACGAGACGCACAAGCGCCTCTACGCCCGCCAGATGGAGGTCTACGCGGGCTATTCCGAGAACGCCGACTGGAACATCGGCCGGATCATCGACGCGATCGACGAGATGGGCGAGCTCGAGAACACGGTCGTCATGTGGATCTGGGGCGACAACGGCGCGAGCATGGAAGGCACCCTCACGGGCACGTTCAACGAGCTGACGACGCTCAACGGGATCCCGCTCACGCCGGAGCAGCAGATGGGGCTCCTCTTCAAGCACGGCGGGCTCGAGGCCTGGGGCGACGAGCAGATGGCTCCGCATTACGCGGCCGGGTGGGCCTGGGCCGGCAACGCCCCGTTCGACTGGGGCAAGCAGGTCGCCTCGCATCTTGGCGGCACCCGGAACCCGATGGTCGTGCACTGGCCGGGCGGCATCGGCGACCCGGGCTCGGTTCGGAGCCACTACACGCACGTGAACGACGTGGGCGCGACCGTCCTCGACCTTGCCGGCATCCCGATGCCCGAGACGATCGACGGCATCGAGCAGCAGCCCTTGGACGGGAGTCACGTTCGCCGACTCGTTCGGAGATGCTGCGGCGCCCGAGCGGCACACGCAGCAGTACTACGAGATCCTCGGCAACCGGGGGATGTACAAGGACGGCTGGCTGCTCGCCCAACGGCTGCAGCGGATCCCCTGGGACCTCGACCCCGAGAAGCTGCGCACGTTCGGCCCGGGGTGGAACCCCGACGACGAGCCCGTCCAGCTCTACTACCTGCCCGACGACTTCAGCCAGTCCAAGGACCTGGCGGCCGACCATCCGGAGAAGGTGAAGGAGCTCACCGAGCTCTTCTGGGCGGAGGCCGAGGCCAACAACGTCCTGCCGCTGCTCGGCGGGCTGACGTCGTTCTTCGGCATGGTTCCGCCGCTCCCGAAGGAGTCGAAGTTCGTCTACCGCGGCGACATCCAGAACATCCCGAGCGGAATGATCCCCCGGATCTACAACCACTCGTACACGATCAGCGCCGACCTCGTCGTGCCCGAAGGGGGCGCCGAGGGCGTGATCGTCGCCGAGGCCGACCATCTCGGCGGGTTCACGCTGTTCGTCCAGGACGGGAAGCTCAAGCACACCTACTCGATGCTCGGAGTGCAGGAGTACACCCAGGCGGCCGAGCAGCCGCTGCCGACGGGCGAGGTTAACGTCGAGCTCGTCTTCGCGGCCGACGCGCCGAAGCCGGCGACCGGCGGCGAGGTGACGCTGCTCGTCAACGGCGAGCCGGTCGCGAAGGGGCGGATGGAGCACACGGTGCCAGGCCGCTTCTCGGGCTACTCCGGCATGGACATCGGACGCGACAACGGCCTCGTCGTCGACCGCAGCTACGCCGACAAGGCGCCGTTCGCCTTCACCGGCGAGATCAAGCAGGTCGTCTTCGACGTCGCGCCGCACATGAGCGAGGAAGACGCGAACGCCCTGAACGAGCACGCCGCGCAGGCCCTGGCGGCCCACGCGGCGAGCGCCTAGATCGAGGCGAGAGGAGGCCCATGACCGACAACGACGCGCTGGACGTCCTGATCGCCGTCTATCTCATCCCCGACCTTGCGCAGCAGGACTTCGACGCATTCGTGAAACGCGCCGGGGAGAAGACCATCTCGGCCGACGGGATCGTGCTCGTCACCAAGGACGCCGACGGCGAGGTGCAGGTCAAAGAGACGGGCGACCATCTCGGCCGCAAGGGCGTCAAGGCCGGCGCCGGCGTCGGCCTCGTCGTCGGCCTGTTCGCGCCGCCGCTCCTCGCGGCGACGGCCGTCGGTGCAGCCGTCGGAGGGCTCACGGGCAAGTTCGCCCGCAAGCGCCTGGAGACGGGGATCGGCGAAAAGATGGACGACGCGCTTCCTCCCGGCTCGGCCGGGATCATCGCGGTCTACGAGCACGAGCACGCCGAGGTCGTGAACGAGACGCTCGCGAACGCGATTCGCACGTCGACTGCCCAGATCGACAAGGCGAGCGCGAAGGAGTTGAAGGCGGGGCTCGAGGAAGCGGGGGCCGGGCTCGCAGGCTGACCGACGATCAGAGCACCACCGGCCGCGAAGCTAAGAGCGGGCAGCGGCGTCGCCATCACCCGATCGGGATGACCCGACGCCGCCGCGACCGCCGTACCGTGTGCCCAGCGTGTCCGTCGACGACCAGGACCGGCGCTCGTCGCTGGGGCGCCTCGCGCGCTACCCGGCGCGCGTTGCGCGCGGCCAGCTCGACGAGCACGTCGTGCCGGAGGTGTCTCGCATCGTCGACCGCCTGCTCGCCGGCGAGATGCCGGAGGAGCTTGCGCGCTCGGTCGCCGAGCACCACGTGCTGGAGCGCATGGTGGAGGAGCTGGCCGCCAGCGGCGCGCTCGACCAGATGATCGACCGCGCCGTGGCCAGCCCGCGCACCGAGGAGGCCGTCCAGCGCGTCGTCGCAAGCGCGGCGGTGCAGCAGGCGATCCGCGAGGTGGTCTCGAGCCCGGAGGTCGTCGAGGCGCTGAAGGCCCAGACGACCGGCCTGGTCGACACGCTCGCCAACGACGTCAGCGAGCGCGGCAACGCGCTCGACGACCGCATCGACTCCTTCGTGCGCCGGCGGCCCGTTGTCGAGCCGACCTATGCAGGCGTGGCGACGCGCGGCGCCGCCTTCGCGCTCGACCTCGTCGGCCTCGCCGTCCTCTACGGCATCTTTGCCGGCACGATCGCGCTGATCTCCTACCTGGTCGGCGGGCTCGCCCGCGTCTCGATCATCGGCGGGGTGCTCGGCGGGGGCGCGACGCTCCTCATCCTCGCCTACTTCGTCTTCTTCTGGAGCGGCGCCGGCCGGACGCCCGGGATGGACGTGCTCGGGCTGCGCGTCCGTGACGCGAGCGGCGGCCCGCCGTCGTTCGGCCGCTCGCTCCTGCGCGGGATCGTCACGTGGTTCTCGATCGCCATCTTCTTCCTCGGCTACCTGCCGGTGCTGTTCGACCGGCGGCGCCGCGGGCTGCCCGACCTGGTCGCCGGGACCGAGGTCGTCTACAAGCAGCGCTAGCGGCCGATCGCCGTCTCGTAGCGCACCGCCACCGCCGGCCAGTTGACGACGTTCCACCAGGTCTCGAGGTACTCGGGCCGCCTGTTCTGGTACGTGAGGTAGTAGGCGTGCTCCCAGACGTCGATGCCGAGCAGCGGCACGCGGCTGTCGATGATCGGCGAGTCCTGGTTCGGCGTCGAGATGACGGCGAGGGCGGTGCCGTCGTGGACGAGCCAGGTCCAGCCGGAGCCGAAGCGCTTGACGCCCGCGTCGTTCACGGCCGCCTTCAGCTCGTCGAGGCTGCCGAACGCGTCTGCGATCGCCTGGCCGAGCGCGCCGTCGGGCTCGCCGCCGCCGTCCGGCGACATGATCTCCCAGAAGAGCGAGTGGTTCGCGTGCCCGCCGACGTTGTTGCGCGCCGCGGCCCGCCTGTCCTCCGGGAGGGCGTCGAGGTTGGTCAGGATCTGCTCGACCGACTCGCCGTCGAGTGGCGTGCCTTCCAGCGCCTTGTTCGCGTTGTCGACGTACGCCTGGTGGTGCTTGTCGTGGTGGAGCCGCATCGTCTGCTCGTCGATGGTCGGCTCGAGTGCGTCGTAGCCGTACGGCAGCGGGGGCACGCTGAACGCCATTGGTCCGTCCTTTCGTCGCCGGGGTTCGAAGCGATGCTACGGGGTCTGGGGCCGCGTGGCGTATCCGCAGTCTCCACGGAAGGCAGGCGAGCGGGCGGCGGCGTAGGATCGGCGAATGCGTCGGAGCGTGGCGCTCGGAGCCGTCCTGCTCGCCGCGGCCGGGTGCGGTGGGACGAAGACCGTCACCACGACGGTGTCGATCACGACCGTCCCGAACGGCGGCGCCACCTCCGTGAGCAACGCGGTGGCCGCGGGCGGGCACGACTTCCAGCAGTTCGCGTGCGCCCAGTGCCACGGCGACCGGGGCCAGGGCGGCGTCTCGTCGACCGTCCCGCCGCTCACCGCGGCCGGGAGCCTGGGCGTGCCGGAGCTGAAGCACATCATCGACCACGGGCTCGGCGAGTCCGCGAACCCGAAGCAGCCGTACATGCCCGTCTGGGGCCCGGTCATCTCGGACCGGCAGGTGTCGGACCTGGTCGCATACATCCGCGCGGGGCTGCCCGCGGTGCCGGGTGCGACGCCGGCGCCCGTGATCACAGCCCAGGGGCAGGCGGTCGAGGGCGCGCTCCTCTACCAGCGCTACGGCTGCGTCAACTGCCACGGCCCGAACGGCCTCGGCGGCGTGCCGAACCCGTCCTCGCCGGACAAGTCCATCCCGCCGCTTTCCGGCGCCGACTTCTTCCACGAGTTCAACACCGACCAGAAGATCATCGACGTCATCCGCAGCGGCAGCGTGATCGGCAAGGCGCCGATCGCCTCCATGCCGCACTGGGGGGGGATCATCCCCGACGCGCAGCTGCACGCACTCGCCGCCTACATCAAGACCCTCAAGTCCGGCTGAGCCTTCACGATAGGCGCGTGTACGAGCGCCAGCAGCGCTACTACCACCTGCGCGCGGAGGAATACGACCGCGGCGCGTGGGAGCCGGAGACCGCCGAGCACGCGGACGAGGTCAGGCGCCTCGTCGACCTGGTCGCGCGCCTGGCCCCGGCGCGGACGCTCGACGTCGGCTGCGGGACGGCCTTCCTCTCGCAGCATCTGCACGGTGAGCTGACGCTCCTCGACGCGAGCGAGGACATGCTCGCGATTGCCCTGGGGCGCGTGCCTCAGGCAACGGCAGTGCGGGCGGACGCCCCGCCACTGCCCTTCCCTGACGGCGCGTTCGAGCGCGTGTTCAGCAGCCACTTCTACGATCATCTGCGGCCCGCGGAGCGGCGGCGCTTGCTGGAGGAGGCACGCCGCGTCGCGCCGGAGCTCGTTCTCGTGCAGCAGCGCGGGGACGGGCACCGCGAGGGGCCCGAGGAGCGCACGCTCGAGGACGGGACGACCCACGAGATCTACAAGACGCTCTTCACGGCAGACTCGTTGCTCGACGAGCTCGGCGGCGGCGAGCTGCTGTACGAAGGGCCGATCTTCCTCGTCGCGCGGGTCTAGCCCGCGAGCGCGTGCCGCAGGTCGCCGGCCAGCGACTCGACGCGCTCGTCGACCACGGAGTAGACGACGTAGTAGCCCTCGCGGCGGCTCGTCACCACGCCCGCCTCGGCGAGCAGGCGCAGGTGCTTCGACGTGCCGGCCTCGCTCAGGCCGACGAGCGGCGCGAGCTCCTGCGTGCTGCGCGGCCGCCGCGCGAGCTGCTCGAGGATCCGCATCCGCGTGGCGTCGCCCAGCGCTCGGAAGACCCGGACGAGCTCCGGCGGTGAGGTATGGCGCAGGCTCTCGGCCAGGTGGGGCGCGCGGTACGAGAGCGTCAGCGGCCACGGCGGGTCGCAGTTCACGCGCACGTGCGGCCAGACGTACACGCTCGGCATGAGCAGGAGCGGGCTCTGGCCGCTCAGCTCGACGTCGTGGTCGTGCGGAATGTCGAGCCCGAACGTGCGCGCGTCGAGGTCGACGCGGAGCTGCGGCGCGAGGCCGACCAGGAACGGAAAGGCGCCGTCGCTCGCGATCGCCCGCCCGGCGGCGACGACGCTCTCGGCCAGCCGCGGCTCGATGCGCTCCCACTCGGCCGCGAACGCCTCCTGCCAGTAGTCCTCGAGGAAGGTGGCGAAGCGCTCGAGGAACGCCGCCGGGTCGTCGAGCAGCTGCGCGGCCGCGCGCCGCGTGGCCGACCCTGACTTCCCGGCGTGACGCAGGGCCGTTGCCCGCACGCGCGGGTCGGCGAGCACCTGCTTCCGCCGCCCGCGGCCGCCGTGGTCGTAGAGCGTTCGAACGAGCTCGAAGGCGGCGACGTCGACACGCAGGGCGCGGAGGCGCGCCACCTCGGCCTCGAAGTCCTCGAACTCCGTGGTCGCGGAGGGCAGTACGCAGTTCGGCAGCGTCCAGCGGTAGAGGAACTCGAGCGCGCGCAGCTCGCGGCGCAGGCCCGGGGGCAGGCCGCGCATCGCCCGCACCCAGTCGTGCTGGAGCGCGTGGTGCTTCGGCTCGGCGAGCACGTGCAGGCTGAGCACGGTCTCGAGCAGCGGCGAGTACCCGAACGCCAGGCCCGCCTGCTCGTCCTCGGCCAGGTGGAAGCGGATCGCGATGCCCGACCATAGCGATTTTCCGTGTGGCGAATCATTTGACCAGATCAAGTCGTTACAGCGACCCTCGCGCCATGCGCGTAGCCGTCGTCCTCGGGCTCCTGGTCTTCGCCCTCGTCCCGGCAACGGGCACGGCGGACGGCCTGCCGCAGCTGATCGGCACCGACGGGCCGGGCTTCACGATCGACCTCACCGACGCGAGCGGCAAGCACGTCGACACCCTCGTCGCCGGGAAGTACGAGCTGCTCGTCCACGACCTGTCCGACATCCACAACTGGGCGCTCGGCAGCCAGACCACGAACGTCCGCATCCTGCAGACCGACGTCCCGTTCGTCGGCGACCAGACGTTCACGGTCGACCTGACTCCCGGCCGGTACGCCTACGCCTGCTCCGCCCACTTCGAGACCATGAACGGCACCTTCGTCGTCACCCCGCCCGCGGTCACCACGAAGTCGATGTCCGCGAAAGTCGACGCCCGCTCGGCGACGATGAGCGTGAAGCAGACGGCGGCCGGCCGCTACCGGATCACGGTGCGCGACACCTCGAAGACGCGCAACTTCCACCTCGTCGGCCCGGGCGTGAACCGGCATACGACGAAGGCGTTCACCGGCACGGTGACCTGGACGCTCGACCTCGCGCTCGGGCACCTACCGGTTCGGCAGCGACCCGAAGCTCACCGGCCGGCTCACCGTCAGTTAGTGGCTAACTGACGCGACCTTGGCTGACAGCCACTAACTCGTTCGGGCTCCCAGACGCGCAGCACGAGCACGGCCGACAACGCCATGCCGATGCCGAGCGCGATGCCGAGCGCCGCGTATCCGCTCACCGCGATCACCAGGCCGCCGCCGGCCGCACCGAGCAGGTAGCCCAGCTGCGTGACGGCCGTTCTCGCGCCGGCCATCGAGCCGGGGTGCTCGGGCAGCTGTTCGAGGCCGAGCCCGCTCGACGCCGGCGTGCGCACGCCTGCGGCGAGGCCGGCCAGGCAGAAGAGCCCGAGGCCCCACAGGACGCCGCGCTCGCCGAGCGTGAGCACCAGCGGCAGGATCACGGCCATCGCGAGCGCCGCGGCGGCGACGAGCCACCGCCGGCCGTGCCGGGCCGCGAGTGGGCCGCTCCGCGATGCCGAGACCACGTAGGCGCCCGCGCCGAGGGCGAGCAGCCAGCCGGCGGCCGCCTCCCCCACGCCCAGCTCGTCGATGAAGAACGCCCCCACGAACGTGAGCAGCGCCGTCCACGACGCGAACGCGACCGCCTCCGAGCCCAGCCACCGCCTGGTCGAGACGTCGCTCGCCAGCAGGCGCAGCGACATCGGCCTGCGGCTCGCGGGGATCGGGTCGGCGAAGCGCACGAGCGCCAGCGTCGCGACGGCGAGCACGGCCGGGACGATCTCGGCGGCCCGCCACGACACCCACTGCGTCAGCGCCCCGACCTCGGGGTTCACCACTACCCACGTCAGCGCGTTGGCGCCCGCGACGTAGCCGACCGCCCACGCGCGCTCCTCCGGCGGGAACGCCACCACGCCGGCGAACGCGGCCGAGAGCAGGCACGCGAACGCGAGCGCGACGAGCACGTGCGCGCCGAGGAAGAGCCACAGGTTCGGCGCGAGCCCGACGGCGGCGCACGCGAGGAGCTCCAGCGAGGCTCCGACCACGATGAGCCGCCTGACGCCGAGGACCCCGATCCGCGCAGCGATGAAGAGCGACGTCGCGATCGCCACTGCGGCCGTGACCGACCGCGCCTGGCCGACGGCGGCGACCGACGTGTCGAAGTCGTCGCCGATCGCGGTGATCGTCGGCGCCAGGACGACGAGCAGCGCCTGGGACGCCATCGCCGCGAGGACGAACGGCGCGACCCGCGCCAGTCGCGACCGCCCGGCGGCGCTACTGGGAGCGGACGTACTCGATGTAGCCGCGGACGTCGGCAACCGGTTCCGAGTACGCCTCGCCGAGCGCTTCCTCGACGCTCGCCATGTACAGCTCGACCCACCGCGGGAACGGGTAGTCGATCGCGCGCAGGAACTCGAGCGACGCGGCCAGGCGGATGTCCGCGATCGACGGCCTGGAGCCGCCGATGAACGGCCTGCCGGCGAGGAAGAACGTGTTGTAGACCTCGAGCGGCTCGGCGAGCGCGGCCGTCGCATCCTCGACGGCCTGCGCCTTGAGCTCGTCGCTCGCCTCTGACGAGCCGACCTCGCCCGGGTACTGCGGGAAGCCGAGCGTCGGGTACGTCGCGCGCGTGATCAGCGGATAGAGCGTGCCGATGAGGTAGTACATCGCGTTGTCGACGATCGCCCGCTCCCCGGGGTCGCGCGGGTAGAGGTCGTCGAGGCCGTGCACGGCGCAGAGGTAGGTCATGATCGCGCAGCTCTCGCCCAGGTAGCCGCCCGGCAGCGCCTCGGTCTCGAGCATCGGCGTCAGGTGCGCCGGGTACTTGTCGAGGTACTCCTCTCCCGTCGTCTGCCCCCAGACGTCGACCTCCTCGAAGTCGAGGCCGGCCGCACGGACGAAGACGCGAGCGGTGAGGTTGTTCACGCTCGGCTTGAGGATGTTCAGGGTGTTGGCTGCCATGTCTCCTCCCTCGAGTACGGGTCTTTGGGCGAGCGGTCGCCGGAGAGCGACTCGCGCGAGCGGGCGGTGAGGAGCTCGATCGCGTCCGCGAGCTCCTCCGGCCGATGTTGTGCAGCCGCGCTCGACGCGCAGCCGGTGCGCCTCGAGCAGGACCTCTGCGTGGGTGAAGCCGTGCGGCGGCTCGAACCGGTACGAGGCCAGCTCGATCGTCAGCCCGAGCGGGTCCTCGAAGTAGATCGAGTCCATGAAGCCGCGGTCCTTGACCCCGCTGTGCTCGACGCCGCGCTCCTCGAGCCGCTCGACCGCCTGCCGGAACGTTGCGTTCGAGAGCGCGAAGGCGATGTGGTGCACGCAGCCGGGGTCCGTCGCAGTGCGCGTCGGATCAGGCACCCGCTCCTCGTTCGTGAACACGGTGATCAGCCGTCCGTCGCCGGGGTCGAAGTACAGGTGGCTCTCGTTCTCGTTGTCGAGGTTCGGCTGCTCGAAGACGAACGGCATCCCGAGCACGCCCTCCCAGAAGTCGATCGACGTCCGCCGGTCGGCCCCGACGAGCGTGATGTGGTGGACGCCCTGGCTCTGGAGCTTCCTCATCGCTGCTGGGGCCGGTGGGACTCGATCAGCTTGAGCTTGTACTCGCTGCGGTCGAGGCTCCCCCACGGCACCAGCTCGACCTGCGTGGAGACGACGAGCACGCTCCGGATGCTCTCACGGATCGCGTCGGCGAGCGAGTCCTCCGCCCCCGGCGCCGCGCGCGAGCTCGACCGTGACCGGCAGCGGCGGCTCCTGCTTGACGCCGGGCGCCTGCGGGCGGACGCGGATGTGCGCCGCTCACCCGCGGCGCGAATCCGCCGACCACCTCGCGGATCGCCGAGGGAAAGACGTTGACGCCGCGCACGATGAGCATGTCGTCCGTCCGGCCGATGCAGCGCACGCGCGGCGCCGTTCGCCCGCACGGCACACGGGCTGGTCTTGACGACGACGTGGTCGCGCGTCCGGAAGCGCAGCAGCGGCGCGGCGCGATGGCGCAGGTGGGTGAGCACGAGCTCGCCCTGGGCGCCGTCCTCGAGCGGCCGCGCGGCCGCGGTGTCCGGATCGATCAGCTCGGCGTGGACGAAGCCGCGGGCGCCGAGGTGCATGCCGTCCTGCTCCTCGCATTCGCCCCACAGCGAGGGGCCGATGTCGCCGATGCCCATCGCCTCGGTGACGCGCGCGCCCCAACCCTGCTCGAGCTGCGCGCGGAAGGCCGGCTCGCCGCCGCCCGGCTCGCCCGCCACGAGCACCCGCCGGACCGTGGAGCCGCGCAGGTCGACGCCGCGCTCCTCGGCCCACTCGAGCAGGTGCGCGGCGTACGAGGGCGTGAGCACGACCGCGTCCGGGCGCAGGCGCTGGATCGCGCCGACGAGGCGCTCCGTGTTGCCGGTGCCGACCGGGACGTGCGCGAGCCCGATGCGGGCGATGGCGTCGAGCGCCGCCCCGGCGACGAACGGGCCGGCGTTGTACGTGGACACGATCCGCTCTCCGGGCTCCACGCCGGAGGCGGCGTAGCTGCGCGCCGAGCCGGTCACCCAGTTCTCCAGATCGCCAGCGGTCAGCGGGATGTAGCTCGGCGTTCCCGTGGTGCCGCTGGTCGAGTAGATGCGGACGATCTCGTCGCGGTCGACGCACAGGTGGGCGCCGAACGGGTTCTCGTCGGTCGCAGTGGCCTTCAGCTCTGCCTTCTCGGTCAGCGGCAGCCGCGCGATGCCGGCGAGGCGTCAGGTCGTCGAGCCGGCCCGCGGTAGAAGGGCGACCGCTCGCGCAGGTAGGCGAGCTGCTCGCGGAAGGCGGCGTCGTCGAGCTCGAGCTGCTCGGCCCAGGGCCGGGTCTCGACCTCGGGGTCGAGGATCACTGCTCGTACTCGACCGCGTCCTCGGCCGCGCGCGCGAGCCGCAGCCCGACGGGCGCCTCGCGCTCCTCGGCCAGGTGCGCGAGCAGCCCGGCGGTGCGCGCGAGGATCGGCACTGCCTTGACGGTCTCCGCGTCGTAGCCGAGGTCGAGCATGACCGCGGCGATCGGCATGGAGACGTTCATGGGCAGCGGCTTGCCCCAGGCCTCGGCAACCGCGTCGCGCAGCCGGCGCGCCAGCGCGACGTTCTCGCCGCTGACGCCGTGCTCGTCGGCGAGCTCGAGGATCCGCTCGGCGCGCGGGTCGACGGGCTTGTGCACCGGGTGGCCGAAGCCCGGGATCTTCGCGCCGGCGTCATGCAGCTCACGCGCCGCCTCCTCGGGGCTCCGCCCCGTCTCGCGCGAGCTCGTCGAGCAGCCGCGCGCACTCCTCCGCCGTGCCGAGCACGACCGGCCCGGCGCCGAGGATGCCGGCCGCAACCGCGCCCTGCAGCGAGCCCGGGTCGGCGGCGAGCGTCATCCGGGCGGCGACGCTCGTCGGCATCATCCCGTGCTCCGCGATCGCGACGAGCAGGAGATCGAGGAAGAAGCGCTGTTCCTCGGTCGGCTCCTCGCCGGTCAGGAGCAGGTGGACGTATTCCGTGAAGGTGAGGCGGCCCATCAGGTCGCCCGTCAGGTCCCGGCCGCGCACCTCGACGCGGTCCGGGTAGGCCCGCGCGATCCGCGTGACGGGGTCGGTCACCGCGCCGTCAGCTGGCGCGGACCGGCTCGGCCTCGCCCGCGGGCGCCACCGGACCGGCGCCGTCGTGCGGCGGCTCGATGGTGATGTTCGGCAGCGCGCGGTCGAGCCAGCGCGGGATGTACCACGTCCGCTCACCCAGCAGCGTGAAGAACGCCGGCACCAGCGACATGCGCACGATCAGCGCGTCGGTCAGGATCGCGACGGCGAGCAGGATCCCGAACTCCTTCGGGATGCGGTCGGCGCTCAGCACGAAGGACAAGAACACCGTGCTCATGATCAGCGCCGCGGCGACGACCACGCGGCCGATCGCCGCGATGCCCTGCTGCACGGCCGGCTTCGTCTGCAGCCCGTGGACGTGCTCCTCGCGGATGCGGCTCATGATGAAGACCATGTAGTCCATCGAGAGGCCGAAGAGGATCGCGAACGCGATCGGCGGGACGAATGTCTCGATCGGGCCCGTCTTGTCGAGCCCTGTCAGGCCGAGGAGATGGCCCTGCTGCACGATCAGTCCAAGAACGCCGAAGCCGACAAACGCCGACATGAGCGTGGTGACCGCCGCGGTGATCGAGACGACGATCGAGCGGAACGCCATGGCCAGCACGATGACGGTGACGCCGATGATGTAGAGCAGGAACAACGGCAGGCGCTGGATGATGCGGGCGGCGATGTCGTGGAAGGCGGCCGTCTGGCCGGAGACGTACGCGACGGCCGGGCCGCCGCCCGTCGCCTTCGGCACCACCGCGTCGCGCAACCTGTTCACGAGGCTGTCCGTGGCGGCGTCCTGCGGGGCCGAGTTCGGCGTCACGAAGACGATCGCCACGCTCTTGTCCTTGTTGAACGTGGGCTGGCGCACGGACGCGACATCCTTGATCCCGCGTGTGTCCTGGACGACCCGATTCGCGGCGCCGGTGTCGCCGTTCGTCTTGACGACGATCGGAATGGGGCCGTTGAAGCCCGGCCCGAAGCCCTCGGCCAGCAGGTCGTAGGCACGGCGCGCCGTCTGCGCCTTCGGCTGCGTGCCCTGGTCGGCCGCTCCGAGGCGGACGAACGCCGAGGTGCCGCCGAGCACGAGCCCTGCGAGCAGCAGGACGATGAACACCGGCTTAGCGTGGTTGGTGACGAAGCGGCCCCAGCGCGCCGTGAGCGTGTCCTGCATGGCCGCCTCGGACTCGTCGCGGCGCTTGATCCCCGGGACCTTGAGCCGGTCGATCTTGTGCCCGAGCAGGCGCAGGACGGCGAGGAGCAGCGAGTTCGCGATCAGGACCGTCGTGAGCACGCCCAAGGCGCTCCCGATCCCGAGCTTCGTGACGAAGTCGAGCCCGAAGAAGGCCAGCCCGGTCACCGAGATCGCGACCGTCAGGCCGGCGAAGAGCACAGCGCGCCCTGCCGACGAGCCCGCCTCCGCGGCCGCGTCCGTCGGCGACAGCCCGTTGTGGAGCAGCTGCCGGAAGCGGGTGACGATGAAGAGCGAATAGTCGATGCCGACGCCCAGCCCGATCATCGAGACGAGGATCGGCGTGACCGTGTTGATGTCGGTCTGCCCGGCGAGGATGAAGAGCAGGAGGAACGCCGTCGCCAGCGCCGTGAGCGCCACGAGGATCGGGATCAGCATCGCGACGACCGTCCCGAACACGACAAGCAGCACGATGATCGCGGCAAGGATGCCGAGCAGTTCCGGCAGACCCTGTTTGAGCGGCGGCTGCTCCGCCTCGCCGTTGTACTCGACGGTGACGCCCACCGGCGTCAAAGCGTCTGCGCACGAAGTTCTCGACGTTGACGACCGGCTGCCGTTCCGCGCTCGTGATCTCCTTGTTGAAATACGCCTCCGAGTAAGCAATGCGCCCGTTCTTCGAGGTCGTGCGCGGCACCAGCGGGTTGTCGACGCTGACCAGGCCGGCCGTGCCGTTCTTCGGCTTGTAATCGGCGCGCAGCTTCGCGACCGCGGCCGCGATGGCCGCCTTGCGCGCCGGCGTGTCGAGCCGCTGCCCGGGCGGCGCGGCGAACACGATGTCGAGGACCGAGCCCTGCTTGCTCGGGAACTCGGCCTTGATCAGGTCTGTCGCGCGCTGGGTGTCCGAGCCCGGGATCTCGAACTTGTCGCGCAGCGAGCCGCCGATCGTGGCCACCAGGACGATCAGCACGAGGATGATCCCGATCCACGAGCCGACGACGCGCCACGGGTGCGTGGCGCAGCGCCGCGCCCAGGCGGCGAGTGTGCCGGTCGAGAGGCGCTCGTGCGCGGCGAGTCTGTCGTTCGGGGACGTGTCGTTCATTTCGGGGTTCTGGACCGCGCGGACGCGCGGAACTCATCGGCGGAACCCCTAGGTGTAGCAGGAGCGGGGAGGCGGACCGCCCGCCTCCCCGCCGAACGTCGAGAGGCGCCTCAGGTGGTGGCGACCTCGCTCCACTTCACGGTCAGCGCGAGGAGCACGATGATCTGCAGCGTGATCACGGTGAGCGTCCAGACCGGGTTCGGGCTGTTTCCGAGCCAGCCGAGCTGCCCGAGCAGGTTCACGATGACCAGGACGACCGCCGTCCAGCGCGCCCACCCTGACTTCGCGGCGAGCGCCAGGCCGACGAGCACCAGCAGGATGCCCCAGATCAGCGAGATCCAGCCCCACGTGGTGGTGTCGAAGATGATGACGCCGTTCGGGGTGTACTGGTAGTACTGGTCGCGGATGATCGCGATCAGGCCTTCGAAGGCGTCGATGCACCCGATGATCACGAGCAGAATCGCGGCGAAGCCGACCCAGCCCGTCCACGCGGCCGAGGTCTTCATGTCGTCCATTCCCTGTCCTTTCGTCTGGGTTTCCTAGGGCTCTGCGCGATTCTCTCGCGCTCAGGCGGCTTTCACAACCCGTAGGCGTCTCCTGAGCCGCTAGGACCACCGCTATGGACAGGCTCGCGCGCCTCGCGACCGCGCACCCCGGCCGCGTGCTCGCCGTCACGGCCGCGTTCGCGGTCCTCGCGGCGGTGCTCGGGCTCGGCGTGCCGTCGCGGCTCGGACGCGCCTCGAACGACTTCCTGCCGGGTGATGCACAGAGCGTCCGCGCCGAGAACGCGGTCGAGGAGGCGTCAAGGCTCTCGGCCGCCCCGCAGTTCCTCGTCCTGGTGCAGCGGCCGACGCGCGCGCGGCTCGCGCAGGTCGAGGCGCTCGTGCGCGCGGAGCCGGTCTTTCCCGTCCTCGCGCCGCCGCTCTTCTCACGGGATCGCCGCCAGGCCGTCGTTTCCGCCCTCGCGCGTGGCGGCATCTCCCAGCAGCGCTGGCGGAAGGCGGCCGAGCGCGTCGACCGGCGGCTGCAGACGGTGCCGGGCACCGCCGTCGGCGGCCCGGCGATCGCGGTCGTGCAGGTCAACCACCAGGTGCAGCGCGACCTCACGCGCGCGGAAGCACTCGCCTTCCCGGCGCTGTTCCTGATCGCGCTGTTCGTCTTCCGCAGCGTCGTGGCCGCGCTGCTGCCGCTCGTCGTGGGCGGGCTCACCATCCTCGCGGCGCTGTTGCTCCTGCGCGTGCTCGACGCGCTCACGCCCGTCTCGCCCTACGCGCTCAACATCGTCACCGGCGCGGGGCTCGGGCTCGCCATCGACTACAGCCTGCTCCTGGTCTCCCGGTACCGCGAGGAGCTGGGCCGCCCGGATGCGATCCGGACGACCCTGCGGACGGCCGGCCGGACGATCGCCTTCTCGTCCGTCACGGTCGGCGCGGCCGTCGCGACGCTCGCCGTCTTCCCGCTCGGCTTCCTGCGCTCGATGGGCATCGCCGGCGGCCTCGTCGGGCCGCTCGCCGGGATCATCGCCCTGACGGTCCTCCCCGCCCTCTTCGCCCTGCTCGGGCCGCGGATCGACGCGCTCTCGGTGCGCCGCCGGCCGCCGCAGGGGCCGGCGCAGGAGGGCGGCTGGTACCGGCTGGCGCACGCGATCATGCGCCGCCCGATGCCGGTCGCGGTGGCCGCGGCCACCCTGCTCGTCGTGCTCGGCATCCCGTTCCTGTCCATGCGCTTCACGGGCATCGATGCCGGCGTGCTGCCGCCGGGCGCGAGCTCACGCGTGGTCGACGAGGCGCTGCGGCGCGACTTCACGCCGGCCTTCACGTCGCCCGTGTTCGCCGTCGTGCGCGGCGACGCCGCGGCCGCGCGGCGGTACGCCGCCGCGGTGCAGGCGCTGCCCGGCACCGTGCGCGTGCGGCCGCCGCGCCGCCTCGCGCGCGGAGTCTGGGAGGTCGAGGCGTCGTCCGGCAGCCCGTTCCTGGCGGAGCGGTCGAAGCGGCTCGTGGAGGGGATGCGCGGGCTTGCCGGCGCGGCCGCGCCTGTCGGCGGCGCGACCGCGCAGTTCCTCGACCAGAAGCACTCGATCGGCTCGAGCCTGCCGCTCGCGATCGTGCTCCTCTGCGTCGTCACGTACGTGCTGCTCTACCTGGCGACGCGCTCGGTGCTGCTCCCCCTGAAGACGCTCGTCATGAACTTCCTCACGCTCACCGCCACCTTCGGCGTCCTCGTCTTCGTCTTCCAGGACGGCCGCCTCGAAGGGCTGCTCGACTACCGCGGCCAGGGCGCCCTGCAGCTGACGCTGCCCGTGCTCCTGTTCGCGATCGCCTTCGGCCTCGCGACCGACTACGGCGTCTTCCTCCTGACGCGGATCAAGGAAGGCTGGGACGCCGGCCTCCCGAACCGGGAGGCGGTGGCGGTCGGCCTCGAGCGGACAGGGCGCATCATCACGGCGGCGGCGCTCCTCTTCTGCATCGCCGTCGGCGCGTTTGCGACCTCGGGCGTCGTGCTGGTCAAGGAGGTGGGCATCGGGATCGCGCTGGCGGTCGCGATCGACGCGTCGATCGTGCGCGTCTTCCTCGTGCCGTCGCTGATGGCGATTCTCGGGCGCTGGAACTGGTTTCCTCACCGCCGAAAGTCCGGCGCGCTGCGCGGGCCATGACGACTTTCGGCGGATTTCAGAGTTAGACGCGACTTCGCGCGACGTGGCTGCGGCGAGGCAAGCTCGCCTTCGCCGACGGATGGTTGCGCAACGTACGCTCATGGGCGTGACGGAGCCGCTGACGGGCCGTTGTCTTTGCGGAGGAGTTCGCTTCGAGCTGACGGAGCCGCCGCTGTTCGCCAGCTATTGCCACTGCACGCGCTGCCAGCGGCGCACCGGCACGGCGGCGTCGGCGCAGGCGCGCGCGGCGCCCGGGTCGGTGCGCATCACGGCCGGCGAGGAGCTGATTCGGTGCTGGGAGCCCGAGGGCGGCTCGCCGAAGTGCTTCTGCTCGAACTGCGGCGGCGCGCTCTGGAGCAAGAACGAGCAGACCGGCGAGATCGCCGGCGTGCGCATGGGCACGTTCGACGAGGATCCCGGCGTGCGGCCGTCGTACCGCATCTACACGGACTACGCCGCGCACTGGGAGCCGCTCCCGGACGACGGGCTGCCCCGGTATCCCGAGGACCGCCCACCGGCCAACTGACCCTCAGCGAGAGGCACACACCCCGCGAGGCAAGTGTTGGAAGCGCCCGCAAACAAGCGGCGGCTCCTGAAACGACAGAACCACGCCTCCGCCCGCAAGGAGGGGGCCCGTGGGGGAACCAGGGTTCCCCCGACGATATAACCGTCGCCCGCCTCGCCGGGGGATGACAGCAAAGGCAGGCGACGGGTTCGGGGGAGTCGCCGCGGACGCTTGCGCGCGCCGTGCCTGGGCGCGCGCCGGAGTCGAGTGAGGTGTTGCCCAGGGGTGTTTCGCCCAGCCGTCAACCACCCGCGGAGGGCGAGGCCCGGTTTGGGGGCCGAGGGGTGCATCGAGTCTCCGACGGCGCGAGCCGCGCGTCAATTAGCCGCTACGGGTGAATCGTCGTTGCTAGCGTGGATGGGTGTCCGACTCGCTCCAGCCCGATAGCGGCCGCGAAGTGACCTGCCCGCATTGCAAGCGGGCGTTCACCGCGGAGCCGCTCGCGGAGCCGTCCGGGCGCGCGCAGGGCTACAAGTGCCCGCACTGCCGGCTGTTCGTCGCAGCCGACCGCGCCGCGCCCGCCGGTTGACCTAG
The DNA here is from genome assembly GCA_963710465.1 of uncultured Thermoleophilia bacterium. Classification (GTDB taxonomy): domain Bacteria; phylum Actinomycetota; class Thermoleophilia; order Gaiellales; family Gaiellaceae; genus JACVRM01. The sequence goes on along the minus strand of CAVQAQ010000023.1, from coordinate 63,482 downwards.
TCCCGCCGCGTCGTGGCGGCAAGGAGGCCGTGGCGCTGGGCCCACCTGCTCGCCTCGGTGCGGTTGCCGACGCCGAGCTTGCGGTAGACGTTCGTCAGGTGGAACTTCACCGTCGGCTCGCTGACGGAGAGGATCTCCGCCAAGCGCCGGTTCGAGTAGCCCTCGGCGACCAGCCGCAGGATCTCCACCTCGCGGGTGGTGAGCGGAGTCGTCTCGTGCGGAAGACCCGCGGGCGGGGCGGCCAGGTACATCGAGTGGGTGAAACTCTGCCGGACGGCGGTGGCGAGGTCGTCCGGGTGCGCCGCCTTCAGCACGTAGGCGTCGGCACCGGCGATGAGCGCCGAGTGCACACGGGCGGGGCTGTCGTCGAGCGTCAGGACGACGATGCGGATCGTCGGGCGGCGGGTGCGCGCGAGGCGCACGAGCCCGCTCCCGTCCGATGAGCCGCCGACGTCGACGTCGACGACGAGCAGGTCGGCGGAGTCCTCCTCGAGGGCGGCCATCGCCGAGTCGGCGTCCACGAACCGGCCGGCGACCGCCACCTCGAGCCGGCGTAGGACGAGCTCGACGGCCTCGTGCCAGAGCGGGTGCCGGTCGACCAGGAGCGCCCGGCGGCCGGGCAGGACTGCTTCACGGATCGCGTCGTCCTCGCGACTCGCCTGCCGCGCTGCGACCGCCAGTTGGACGGCGAGGGTATTCGCATCGTCCTGCACGCGGGCCGATTCTCCGTGACGGCGCGCCGAGTAACAACCAGGGTCCGCACACACGTAATGACGGCGGGACCCCGCAGGGGCCCCGCCGCGCTTCCCCTCGGTGGTATCCGGGCATCCCGCGAGCCTCCGGCTACGCGGTTGTGCCGCTACGTCGCTGCCGGCTACACCTCCCCCAAGCGCTTCCGGGCACTGCGCCCGTGGACATCCCGTTCATACCACCTCGGGACGGCCCGCTCAAGCCGACATTCGCGGAGAAATCGAGTGGTTGCGGGGGCCCCAGAAGTACTGGACGCTGCCCGGCTCGACCGTCGGCCGCGGGAATGGGTTGTCGCCGCCCCCTCCGGGACAGCCCATGAAAAGAGAAGGGGCCCGGGTCGGGGCCCCTTCCGCTCGCAAACCGTCTCGCGCCGGGCTACACGCAGTCGAAGAGGCTCTGCGCCTCGGGCAGCGTCTCCAGCTTCTTCAGCGTGTTGTTCTCGATCTGGCGGATGCGCTCGCGCGTCACGTTGAACGCGCGGCCGACCTCCTCGAGCGTCCGCGGGCGGTCGCCCGTCAGGCCGAAGCGCAGCTCGATGACCTTCCGCTCCCGCTCCGGGAGCGAGTCGAGTGCGCGGCGGATGTCCTGCTGGCGCAGCGAGAGCGACGCCGAGTCGAACGGCGACTCGGCCTGCTCGTCCTGGACGAAGTCGCCGAGCTCCGACTCCTCCTCCTCGCCGATCGGTTTCTCGAGCGAGACCGGCAGCTGCGCCATCCGGAGGATGTCGCGCACCTCGTCGGTGGTGATCTCGAGCTCCTCGGCGATCTCCTCGGGCTTCGGCTCGCGGCCGAGGCGCTGGACGAGCTGGCGCTCGATGTGCACGACCTTGTTCAGCTTCTCGACCATGTGCACCGGGATGCGGATCGTGCGCGCCTTGTCGGCGATCGCGCGAGTGACCGCCTGCCGAATCCACCAGGTCGCGTAGGTGGAGAACTTGTACCCCTTGCGGTAGTCGAACTTCTCGACCGCGCGGATGAGGCCGAGCGAGCCCTCCTGGATCAGGTCGAGAAACGAGAGGCCGCGGCCGAGGTAGCCCTTCGCGATCGAGACGACAAGCCGAAGGTTCGCCTCGATCATGTGGGTCTTGGCGGCCATGTCGCCGCGCTCGATCCGCTTGGCCAGGTAGACCTCCTGGTCTGCGGTGAGCAGCGGCACCTTGCCGATCTCGCGCAGGTACAGCCGCAGCGAGTCGAGCGAGGGCTCGACCGTCAGGTCGATCTTGGGCGCCTTCTCCTCCTCGGGCTCCGGCTGCTCGTGGGGCGGGCGCTTGTGCTGCTCGCCCTCCATCAACTCGATCCCGTGGTCGATCAGATATGTGTAGAAGTCCTCGACCTGCTCCTTGGTGAGCTCGACTTCCTCGAGCCCCGCGACGATCTCGTCGTAAGTAAGGAACCCTTTCTCCGTGCCCTCCTGAACGAGCTTGTGGAGTTCCTCGACGTCGGGCAGAGCGATATCGACGGTGAGCATCGGGCCTCGGCTTTCCTCGCGCTTGGTGGACGGGGGGGACCTACCTGAGCACGAAGAGAGCCGGTCTTTGCCCCGGCTCCCTGTCGCGGGCGGGATGGTACTACCGGATCCACAAAATGTGAATAGTTTGTTTGCGACTTTGAGAGGGTGTTTGCCGCCTCAAGGAACCGCGCGGATCTGACCGACCCGCTCGCCGAGGCTGTTGTCCACCGATATCACGGCAAGCTGTGGAAGATTGATCCCCAGCCGGGCGGCGAAGGCCGCTGTCGCGGGACGCACCGCCCGGTTGCCGCCGTCCTCGACCTTGAGCGCGAACCCGGTGCCATCGGGACCGGCGGCGCACATGAGCGCCTCCGCCCCGCCCTTGGCGATCCAGCCATCGGCCTGCTCCATCAGCACCGTGTCCGGCGCACCCGGGCCGCGGATCAGCTCGGGGTGCGCGCGCATCGCCCGCACGACGGCCGCACCGCCCTCCAGCGACTGGAGGCGCGCGAAGGCGAGGGCCATGCGCTCGAGCGGCATCGCGTAGCTGACGACGCCGCACCCGTCCACGCCGGTCGCGATCTGGGCCGGCTCCAGCTCCGTCGCCGCCGCGACCTCGGCGAGCAGCAGCTGCTGGAGGGGGTGGGACGCGAGCCGGTAGCCCGCAAACGCCCAGCCGTGCGCCCGGCAGGTGGCGAGCATCCCGGCGTGCTTGCCCGAGCAGTTGTGGTTGAGCCGCGACGGTGGGTCACCGTCCGCCCCGCATTCGAGGTCGTCCTCGGTCGCACCCGCGGCGGCGAGCAGCCGCCGCACCGGGTCGAGCTGGTCGGGCCGCGCCAGGTGCGACGCGCAGGCGATCGCAAGCTCGTCGTCTGCGATGTCCGGCCGCGCCCGCGCGAGCGGCAGTGCCTGGAGCGGTTTCGCCGACGAGCGCATGAACGTGACGATCTGCGGATCGCCGGCAGACTCGACGACCCGCCCGTCGCGGACGGCAACGGCGTGCACGCGGTGCCGCGACTCGACGGTGTTGCTGCGGACGACCTCGACGATGAGCTGGGTCACCGGCCGTACTCTGTCTCAGACATGCCCGAGCTGCCGGAGATGGAGGCCTGGCGCCGCGCGCTCGACCCGCCCGTCAGCGCGTCACCGGTCGTGCAGGCCGGCCCGGCGCACATCGCCACGCTGAAGACGTTCGACCCGCCGCTCAAGGCGCTCGAGGGGCGGCGCTTCGACGGGGTGAAGCGCCGCGGCAAGCGGCTCCTCCTCCCCACTGACGACGGCGAGCTCGTGCTGCTCGTCCACCTGATGACCGCCGGGCGGGTCAAGTGGCTCAAGCCCGGGGAGGCCGGGCCGAAGACGCCTGCGTTCAACCTGGCGTTCGAGAACGGCGGCCGGCTCGTCCTCACCGAGGCCGGGTCGAAGAAGCGAGCCGGCGTCTGGCTGCTCACGCCCGAGGCGGCGGAAGCCGAGCTGGCGCACCTCGGGCCGGATGCGCTGGAGGTCAACGGAGAGCGGATGGCAGAGATCCTCGCCGCCGAATCGCGCCGGCTGCACCCGCTGCTCCGCGACCAGCGCGCGATCGCCGGCATCGGCCGCGCCTGGTCGAACGAGATCCTGCACGCGGCGCAGCTCTCGCCCTACGCCCTCTCTACCCAGGTCGACGCCGGGGAGACGGAGCGTCTCGTCGCCGCCATGCAAAGCGAGCTGCGTCGCGGCCTCGAGCTGCGCGAGCGCGGCGCGAACGACGCCCGCACGTACCGCGTCCACAGACGGCTCGGCGAGCCCTGCCACGTGTGCGGCACGCCGATCGCGCGCGTGGACTTCGAGGAGCACACGATCTACTACTGCCCTACCTGCCAGACCGGCGGCCGGGTCTTGAAGGACCGGCGGCTCTCCCGCCTCTTGCGCTGAAGGCGGTGGCCGACCGCGGCAGCTCCAGCGCTACGCCCGGTCAGAGCCGCGACGATGCCACTGCTGATGGCTCCCGCCAGGCCCTGTAGCCACGAGCGAGCACATACGCGGTGATGAGCAGGGCGGTTAGCGCGCCGTCTGCCACTGCGTGAAGTGACGGGCGGCTCTCGCGCCTCCTGCGCTGACGGCAGCGCGCCCCGGATGGCGTGGTTCGGCTTCGACGGGGAAGGTCGTAGATGTGATTGAGCTTCTGGGCGACGACCTCACGTCACCTCCTCGAGGCGGATGATCCCGATCGGGTTGCTGGTGACGGTCGTCCTGGTGGGCTGGGGCGCCACCTGCGCCCTTACGTGCTGGCGACGGCTCGGCCCCTTCGTCCGAGTGCCTGCGCTGGTTACCAACGAGCTGCCGTTTGCCGCCGGCTACCTGCTGGTCGCCTCGATCGCCCTCGGGCTCGTCCAGGGCGATCTTGACTCGGTAGGCGGCGCGGCCGTCGGCCTGGCGGCGGTGGCGGTACTGGCTGGGCTCGCCGTGATTGTCCGCCGAGCCCTGCGCGCCGATCAAGCGCTCGGCAACGCGGAACCGCCGGCGAGGCCCTGGTCGCGGATCCTGCGAGCGCCGCTGCCGGCGTTCCGTCGTAACGTCACCCGGACCCGCAACCTCTCCTACGGCGACGGACCGCGCCGCACCCTGGACGTCTACTGTCGCCGTGATCGCCCCGCCGGCCAGCCGGTCGTGCTGCACGTCCATGGCGGCGCGTTCCGCTCCGGAAACAAGAACCGTGAAGCCCGGCCGCTGATCGGCCATCTCGCCGGCAACGGCACCGTGTGCATCAGCGCGAACTACCGACTGCGACCGCACGTGAGCCACGCCGAACAGGTCGCCGATATCCGAGCCGCGATCGAGTGGGCGCGGTCGCATGCGGGCGAGTACGGCGGTGATCCGTCGCGACTCTTCCTGGTCGGCGGCTCGGCCGGCGCCTACCTCGCGATCGCCGCGGTCAACGACGGCGCGGCCGGGATCGCCGGGCTGATTTGCCGGTACGGCTACTACGGCGACCTTGCGCCGACCCGCGACCTGCCGCCGCTCCTGGTGATCCACGGCGAGAACGACCTGTTGGTCCCCGCATCAGCGGCGCGCGAGTTCGTCAAGCGACTGCGCGCCGGCTCGGCCGCGCCGGTCGAGTACGCCGAGCTGCCCGGCGCGCACCACACCTTCGATCTCTTCGAGTCGATCCGTTCGGCCGCGGTCAACGCGGCGGTCGCGGCGTTCATCGAACGGGCTGGGATACGTCCGAACGACGCCTTGCAGCCCGGGCAAGCTGCGTGAGGTCGACGAGCGCGCGATCCGCCTCGTCGACGTCTCGATCACCGAGCGTCGTCCTACGCTGCCGGCAGCGCGATGACCAGCGCGCCGTCGCGCGCGGTCACGGTCGCGCCCTGCGCCTCAAGCGAGTGCCGAGCAGCGGCGGCGGCGAGATCGCGCAGGTCGTCCCCACGCACGATGTCCGCCGTCTCCGCACTGACGGGCGACAGCTCGACTCTCGCCCCGTCGACGGTCACGTCGACGGTCTCGACGCCCCCGTGGCGCCTGGCAGCCGAGACCATGCTGCAGACGGCGCGGACGCCGAGCTCGCGGTCGAGGTGCACCGCTGCCCCCGACCCGGTGACGCGCATCGAGCCGTTGCCTAGCTGCTCCGCCGCCCTGGTGACGAGATCGAGCGAATCGACGGGCTCGCCGGCGGGCTCGAAGCGGCCGCCCTCGATCCGGGCGACGACGCCGAGGTCGTCGATGATCTCGCCGAGCTGCAGCGCGGCCGCCTCGATCAGCGTCAGGTAACGCAACCGCTGCTCGTCGAGGTCGCCCATGCGAAGCAGCGTCGAGGCGAAGCCGGCCACGGTCGCCAGTGGCGTCCGGAGGTCGTGGCAGGCGAGCGAGACGAGCTCGGGAAAGCGCTGGTCGTCGGTCATAACGAGGGTGCTACGGTCGCGAGTGTAGTGAGCGAGATCCGGCAGCGAGACGCGCGCGACGTCGATCTCCAGGCGTCCGAGCCGGAGGTGCGGCTCGCGCTGTCCCGCGCCGGCGTCCGCGGAGTCGAGAAGGCGATCCGGATCCGCTACCAGGGCCGCGAGAAGCTGATGACCGCGACCATCGACTGCGCCGTCGACCTCGACCCGGGGCAGAAGGGCGTGCACATGTCGCGTTTCCCCGAGCTTTTCGAGGAGGCGATCGAGGCGGTCATCCTCGAGGAGGCATCGCTCGTCGAGGAGCTCGCCGAGCACGTCGCCCGCCGCATCGTCGAGCGCCAGGGCGCCGGACGGGCCGAGGTGCGGATCGCAGCCCGCTACCCCCTCGCGCGCAAGACCCCGGTGACAGGGCTCGCGACCCAGGAGCTGGTCGGCCTGATCGGCATCGCCGCGGTCTCGGAGCGGGGCGCGCGCAGCCTCGTCGGCGTCGAGGCCAACGGCATCAACGCCTGCCCGTGCGCGCAGGGCCTGGTGACCGCGCGGGCGCAGGAGCGGCTGCTCGACGCCGGCTTCGACGACCTCGACGTCAAGCGGATCCTCGAGCTCGTCCCCGTCGCCACGCACAACCAGCGCGGCACCGGGACGCTCTACGTCGGCTCGGACGCGAACGTGAACGCCGAGCGGCTCGTCGAGATCGTCGAGGCGTCGATGAGCGCTCCGGTGTACGAGCTGCTCAAGCGCCCCGACGAGGTGTTCGTCGTCGAGCACGCGCACCTGCAGCCGCGCTTCGTCGAGGACTCGGTGCGCCACGCGCTGCTCGGCGCCGTCGAGGCGTACCCGGACCTCGCGGAGGGCGACTTCCTGCTCTCGCGCCAGGTCAACTTCGAGACCATCCACACCCACGACGTCCTCGCAGAGCGGTGGGGCACGGTCGCCGAGATTCGCGGAGAGCTGCGAGACGGAAACCAGGTCGAACGGCACACGACACTCGAAGACTGGCTTCGGAGCTAGTAGTCCGATCGACGGAGGCGAGCTTGCCTCGCCGCAGTCACGCCGCGCGAAGTCGCGTGTAATCGGAAATCACGCTGAAAATCGTCATGGCGAGCGGAGCGCGCCGGATTTTCAGCGTATGGGGATCGCGTATCGCGACACCCAGTCATTGACGACGCCCCAGTCGAGGTTCTGGAAGAACACGTCGATATAGGAGGCGCGATCGGTGCCGTAGTCGAGGAAGTACGCGTGCTCGTAGACGTCGAGCGCGACGAGCGGCGTCGCGTTCCAGATCGGGTACGTGTTCTGCGTGTCGCCGATGTAGTTGAAGAGGCGGCCCTCGTCCCAGTCGTAGGCCGTCCAGGCCCAGCCGCGCCCGGCCATCGCGGTTGCCTTGAGGTCCGCGGCCCAGTCAGCGGCGGAGCCGAAGTCGCGTTTGATCAGCTTCGCGACCGCGCCGTCGGGGTCGCCGCCGACGCCGCCGAGGTGCTCGAAGTAGATCTCGTGGTTCTTGATCCCGCCGACCGCGAACGACAGCTCCACCTTGAGCGCGCGCACCTCGGAATAGACCTGGTTCGCCGCGGCAAGGTCGACACCGGCGAGCTTGCCGAGGATCTCATTCCGCTTCGCGACGTAGCCCTGGTACAGCTTGTAGTGCGCCTCGACGGAGGCGCGGGAGATGCCGTTGAGCTCGAGCAGCTCGGGTTTCAGCTCCCGCGGAGCGATCTCCTGGGTGTTGAAGGCAAGCGCCGCCACGGCCGCGGAGTCTAACCGGGGTGTGCGGGGGAACCCGCTGGTTCCCCCGCGACGGATCGGTCGGAGCGAGCTGCGCTCAGGCGCGGCGGACGAGGATCGCGCTGCTCGACGAGGCGAGGTACCCCACGCCGGCCTGATTGACGGTGATGAACAGGCGGAGGCGCGACGTGCCCTTCGGGAGCTCCGCGAGCTTGAAGCGCTGCGTCTTCGCCGTGCCGAGGCGCACCTTCTTGATGTTGACCCACTGCCCGAGCGGCGAGCGCCGCTGCACGTAGACCGACCGGTTCTTGAACGAGCGGGCGGCGTCGACGCGCGCCACGAACCAGCCACCGATCCGCTTCAGCGTCAGCTTCGGCTCGACGGCAGTCTGGATCTCGGCGCTCTTCAGGTTGTTCCATTGCGCCTGGTAGCTGGTCAGCAACGCCGGCGTCGTCGTGTAGCTCCACAGCCCGCCGTCGGCCGTCAGCACGGTCGCGAGCTGGACGTATGAGACCTCCCCGTACGGCTTGCCGTAGACGATCACCTGCTCGTTCGCCTTGCCGCTCGAGACCTTGCCGGTCAGCGTCACCGGGCCGCCGTAGGTCACGATCGGCGCGGTTGCGGCGAGCGACACGGACGGCGGCGGGCCGGAGACGACGATCGTGGCCGTCTGCGCCGACTTGAACGCGTCGCGGTACTTGAACGTGCCGGCCACGGTGAACTGCCGCGTCCAGCTGCCGCCGGGCTTGATCACGGGCGACGCGAACTGACCGCCGGTCGCGACGACCTGGCGGTTCACGGTGTCCCTGTTGACCCAGGTGATGCTGTCGCCGCTCGCGATCGTGACCTTGGCGGGCGAGAACCCGCCGGTCTTGATCGTCACCGTCTTCGTCGTCGCCGCGTGGGCCACAGGGGCGGCGACGGCGAGTGCGGCGGCAGCAGTGACGAGGATCTTTGGCGTCTTCATCGGTTGGACCCCTTCCGCGTAGGTACGGAGAGTTTCACCAATCGGGACGCCTCCCGAACTCGCTCGCTCGAGGGATTTCCAGAACCTTTACGAGCCGCATACAACGGCCGCCCACGGCCCCAGGAGGGTTTGATGGAACGGCCTCTGAGTCGCCGGGCCGCGCTGGACGTCCCGAGGCGTCGTCCTCGGAACGACCATCGCACCCCTGCGACGAGCGACGTTCCGTCAAACCCTCCTAGACTCCGCCGATGCGCGCCCTCGTCACCGGCGGCACCGGCCGCGTCGGGTCGGCGATCGTGCGGCGGCTCGGCGACGCCGGCTGGGACGCCGTCGGGGCCGGCCGGAGCGACGGCGACCTCTCCCGCGCGGAGGAGGCCCGGTCGCTCGTCGAACGGACGGTCGCGAGGCTCGGCGGTCTCGAGCTGCTCGTCTACGCCGCCGCCGACGGGTTCGCGCCCCACGCGATCGAGGAGGTGTCCGAGGACGACTGGGACCGCGCCTTCGGCGCGACGGCGAAGGGCGCGTTCTTCACCGCCCAGGCGGCAGCGCCGCACCTGCGCGCCTCGCGGGGGCTGATCGTCATGGTCGAGGACGTGGCCGCGTACCAGCCGTGGCCGCGCTTCGCCCCGCACTGCGCGGCGAAGGCGGGCCAGGCCATGCTGACGCGCGTGCTCGCGCGCGCGCTCGCGCCCGAGGTGCGTGTCTGCGGCGTCGCGCCGGGCCCAGTCGCCATCGACCCAGGGCAGGAGGAGCGGCGCGCGGCGGAGACGCTGCTCGGCCGGATCGGGTCGCCGGACGACGTCGCCGAGGCGGTGCTCTACCTGACGGACGCGCGCTTCGTGACGGGTACCTCGCTCGTCGTCGACGGCGGGCGCCTTCTGCAAACCGGCACGGGCCGAGCATCGTAATCCCATGCGATGGCTGCCATTGCCTATGAGCTTGTCTACGAGCCCCTCGTGAGCGCTCCCGCGCAGGACACCGACGGGGACCTGATCGTCCGCACGGCCGAGGGCGACCGCGACGCGTTCGAGCAGCTCTACAAGCGCTACGCGCGGCCGGTTTTCGGGCTTGCCCTCCGACGTCTCGGCGATCGTTTCCGGGCAGAGGACGCGGTGCAGGAGACGTTCACGTCGGTCTGGCGCTCGGCACGCACCTACCGCCCCGATCGCGGGGCGGGCGGCACGTGGCTCTACGCCGTCGCGCGCAACGCGATCGCCGACCGCGCGCGGGCGCGCCAGGAGCCGGCGGCCGACCCGCCGGACCTGCCGTCGGCCGAGGCGGGGCCGTCGGAGCAGACAGAGGATTCGTGGGTCTCGTGGCGCGTGCACAACGCCGTGTCGGAGCTTCCGGAGCACGAGCGGGTGCTGCTGGAGCTGGCGTACTGGAGCGGGCTGTCGCAAAGTGAGGTTGCCGAGTACCTGGGCATCCCGCTGGGTACCGTGAAGACGCGGACGCGCGCCGCCCTTGCGCGTCTTGCCGATGTTCTGGAAGGAGAGTTCCTGTGAGTGGGCCGAGCTTCGACGACCTGATGGAAGGGGCGTCGCCGGAGGAGGAGGCACGGCTCCGGCGGGTGCACGACCTGCTCGTCGCCGCCGGGCCGCCGCCCGAGCTGCCGCCGAGCCTCGAGGAGGCGCCGGTGATCCAGCGGGAGCGCCGGCGCGATCGCCGCCCGGCACTGACGACGGTGCCGCGCCGCCGGCTGGGCGCCGTGCTGGTCGCCGCGGCGGGCATCGCCGTGGCAGCCTTCTTCGTCGGCTACCTCGCCGGCAACGTGGGCTCGAGCGCCACGACGAGCGTCGTCAGCATCCCGATGCGACCCACGGCGGTCGCCCCGCAGACCGCCGCCGCCGTGATCGCGCTGGAGAAGAACGGCAGCGAGAGCAACGTGCCGATGACGCTGACCGTCTCCGGGCTGAAGAAGCTGCCGAAGGGCGGCTACTACGAGCTGTGGCTGACGCGCGAGGTGAAGTCGGGCGGCCGGACGACGCAGAAGCTGCTCGTCTCCTGCGGGACGTTCCTGCAGTCGTCGGACCGGGTCGAGGTGAAGATGAACGCCCCCTACACGCTCGAGAACCAGCCCGGCTGGGTGATCACGCGGCACGTCCGCGGAGTCACGACCCAGCCGATCGTGCTGACGACGTAGCTACGGAGCCGTTCGCCCGTTGGCGATGAACGCCTCGTGCGTGACTGGCATCAAGCGCTCGAGGAACGACTCAGCGGCCGCGGCGTACCGGCGAATTTCGAACTGTGCGTCGTCGTGATTTCGCAGTGAGCAGAAGTGCATGAGGCTGCGCGGGTTGCAACTCCAGTAGTACTTCGTGTAGGTCGAAAGCGGCAGCACGGTCCGCGCCACCTCTTTCGCGACGCCGCGCTCGAGCAGTCGCTCGTAGGTTTGAAATGCTCGCTGCGCGTTCGCCTCGATCTCGGCACGAGTGGCGTCGCGCGTCTCGTCATCGACAGGCTCGAAGCTGTACGCGCCCGGTTTCCCTACCTGGGTACGAACGTAGTCCGGGACGTAGAACTCCGGTTCCATCTTGGAGTAGCGCCCGCTCCACTCGTTGTAGCTATGACCGGCCCGGTGGCGGTGGTGCTCGCGCACCACGAACAGCGGCGCCTTCACCAGAAAGCGGAAGTCGCCGTGCTCGAACGGGCTGCCGTGCCGGTTGCGGATCAGGAACCGAATGAGGCCCGCGTCTCGATCGGTCATCTCGTCAGACTCCTGGTTGAACGACACACGCGCGCCGTTCACAACTGCCAGGTCTGTCGCCAGAGCACCGTCGAGCGCCAGGAACCCATGGTCGAGAACCTCTATGAGGTTGTCAGCTACCACTTCCGGCATGGCGGACACGATTCCGAGTCTAGAGAGGGCACATGTCGGCACGTCCGGCTGGGCCTACCCGAGCTGGAAGCCCGGCTTCTACCCGGCCGGAACGGACGGCGCGGACTTCCTCCCCTACTACGCGTCTCGCTTCGACACGGTCGAGCTGAACACGACCGGCTACCGCCTCCCCGCCGAGGAGCAGTTCCGCCGCTGGGCCGATGCCGTGCCGGAGGGCTTCACGTTCGCGCCCAAGCTGCCCGGCAACCGGCCGGGCATCGTCGCCGCGTTCTCCGAACGCGTCCGTCACCTCGGCGAGCACCTCGGCCCTGTGCGCGTCGTCCTCACGAGCCCGCGCGACGACGGCATGCTCACGCTGCTGCTCGGCTCCCTCGATTCGGATCTCCGCCTCGCCTTCGACCTCCAGGACGAGTCGTGGGACGGCGTCGAGCCGCTGATCGCGGAGGCGGGCGGCGTGCGCGTCAACGACACCGAGTCGCCGGCACCGTTCCGCTATCTGCGCCTCCGCGAGCCGCCCTACGACGACGAGACGCTGGCGCCCTGGGCCGACGCAATTCGCAGCGCGCAGGAGGAGACCTGGTGCTTTCTTCGCCACGAGGACGAGCCGACGGCGCCCGCGTATGCGGAGCGCCTGCTCGCCCTCACTCGTACTGGAGGGCCTCCAGCACGTTGAGCCGCGCGGCGCGGCGTGCCGGCAGCAGCGCCGCCACGAGCCCCGCGATCACGGCGATGACCGCGAACACGATCAGCGTCCTGTACGGGATCGAGTAGCGGACGTCGAACTGCGACAGCGCCTTCGTGACGAGCAGGGCCAGGAAGAGGCCGAGCGGCATGCCGAGCGCGGCGCCGATCAGCGCGGTGATCACGCCCTCGTGGCGGATCATCCGGCGCGCCTGCCGGCGTGTCGTGCCGACCGCACGCAGCATCCCGAGCTCTCGCGTCCGCTCGTACACCGAGAGCGCAAGCGTGTTGACCATGCCGAACAGGCTGACAATCACGGAGAGCGCGAGCAGGACGTAGAGGAACGTCAAGAAGCTGTTGAAGTCCGCGTCCTGGGCCGTGATCCAGTCGGTGCGTGATTGCACCTTGTTGTCCGGGAACTCGGCCACGGCCGCCTCGAGCTGCTTCTGGGTCGCGTCGCTCGGCTCGCCCTTGACGTTCAGGAACGTGTACTCGTTGCGGGGCCGCTGGTAGAGCTTGTCGAACGCCGGCACGGTGATGCTCGCTGCGCCGAGGATCGGGAAGAAGGGCGGCGCCTTGTAGATGCCCTTCACGACCGCGGTCGCGGTCTGGCCGCCCTGCGCCTCGATCGGGAAGGTGTCGCCGATCTTCAGGTGCTTCTGATCGGCGAACTTCTTGTCGACGACCGCACCGTTCGTGCCGAGCTGGCCGAGTGTTGCGTCGGAGCCGGTCTTCCAGTCGAAGTGGTAGACCTTCGAGATCGTCGCCGGATCGACGCCGCTCAGGTACTGCGCCGAGCCGTCGACCCTGGCCAGGTCGTAGCGCACAGGAGATGCGGTCTCGACCGAGGGCGCCTTGGCGATCGCGTCGCCCGCACCGGCCACGAACGGCGTGAACCCGTCGGTCGAGGTCTGGATGTACTCGGCCTTGACCTGGTCCTCGATGGCCCCGCGGTTCGATGCCTTCATCCCGGCCGCAAGCGTCCCGACGAACGTGACGAGCGCGAGGCCGATCATCAGCGCCGCCGCGGTCGCGGCCGTCCGGCCCGGGTTGCGGCGCGCGTTCTCGCGCGCGATGCGCGTCATCTCGCCGTCGATGCGCAGGTTCGGGAACTCCATTGGCCACTCGGGCTGCCAGCGTGTGACCTTGCTCCGCACCCACATGAGCAGGACGAGGACGGCGAGGGCCGGTCCGAACGGCGGGCAGACGAAGCCGGCGACGAGCGCGCCCCCCCGTCGCGCAAGGGGCTTGCCGCGCGAGAAGGCGCCGTAGCGCAGCAGCCAGAACGACAGCGCGATCGGGTACAGCACCAGCTGGAACAGCCACGTCGCCCCGATCGCGATGTAGTGCGTGAACGACGCGAGCGGCCGCACCAGCCGCGGCGACAGCAGCGCGATCCCGGTGAAGAGCAGCAGCACGCCGACGCCCATGTAGAGCAGCCGCAGACCGGTCCCGAGCGAGGTCGACGAGGCGAACATCGAGTAGCTCAGCAGGCCCAGCGAGATCGCCGTCAGCCCGAGCGCGATCCACGGCGTGAACGGTGCGATGCGGCTCCGCGGCAAGGTCGCGCCCTCCCGCACCGCGGCGATCGGCGGCACCTTGGTCGCGCGGAACGCCGGCGCGAGCGCCGCGAGCACCGTCACGCCGACGCCGACGACGAAGCCCCAGAAGACGATGCTCCACGAGAGCGAGAGCGACTGGGTCGGGATGCCGCCTCCACTCTGGTCGAAGAGCCACTTGATGAACTTCGCGAGCAGCAGCCCGAGGATCAGGCCGACGATCGAGGCGAGCGCGCCGACGACCACCGCCTCGGCGATCACCGATCGCAGCACCTGCCGGCGCGAGGCGCCGATCGTCCGCAACGTGGCGAACTCGCGCGTCCGCTGCGCGACGGTGATGGACAGTGTGTTGAAGATGACGAATGCGCCGACGAACAATGCGATGCCGGCGAACGCGAGCAGCAGGTAGCGGATGAACTTGGTGAAGGACGTGACGTCGTCGGTCTGCTTCTTCGCCTCCTGCGCCCCGGTCCGCACCTGCGCGTCCTTGGGGACGATCGGCGCGATCTGGTCGACGAGCTCCTGCGCCGACGTGCCCTTGGTCGCCGCCGCCGAGATGCCGTCGTAGGCGTTCTGGCGGTCGAAGAGCGCCTGCGCCGTCGGGATGGTGAAGACGGCGAACGTCGCGCCGCCGATCGAGTCGACGTTGCCGTAGCGCGCGATCCCGACGAGCTTGAACTTCCGCACGGGATGCAGCGACGCGACCCCGACCTGGTCGCCGAGCTTGAAGTGCTGGTCGTCGGCCGTGTGCACGTCGATCACGACCTCGTTCGAGTTCCTCGCCCAGCGGCCATCGAGCAGCTTCAGGGGGTTGAAGCGCTGGTACTGCGGGCTGGTGTCGACGCCGAAGCCGAACGACGGCGCGCCGCCGGTGTCGATCACCTTGCCCTTGCGGTTGATGATCTTCGCCGACGTCTGGTCGGAGACGATCCCGGTCGCGACATCGGTACCGGGCAGCGCGCGCACCTTCGGCAGCAGGACGGCGGGGAGCGTCGGCGCCTGCGACGTGTCGCCCTGGTAGTTGAAGGTCTTCCCGCTCACGACCGCGTCCGTGCTCGAGTACGTGTCGGAGAAGATCTGTTTGAACGCGCTGTCGATCGCGTTCGTCAGCGAGAGCGTGCCCGCGACCATGGCGACGCCGAGCACGATCGCGATCGCCGTCAGGGCGGCGCGCAGCTTGCGGCCCCAGAGGCCTCTGAGCGCGACCCGCAGCACGGGGCTAGCGCGTCAGCTCTTCCATCGCCTCGAGCACCTCGCGCTCGGTCGCGCAGCCGAGATCCTTGACGATCCGGCCGTCGTTGAGGAAGAGCGCGCGGTCGGCGATGGCGGCGGCCCGCGGGTCGTGCGTGACCATGACCAGCGTCTGCTTGTAGTCGCGAACGGACTGCTGCAGGAGCTCGAGGATCTCGGCGCTCGTGCGGGTGTCGAGGTTGCCGGTGGGCTCGTCGGCGAAGACGACGGTCGGCCGCGTGACGAGCGCGCGAGCGATCGCTACGCGCTGCTGCTGCCCGCCCGAGAGCTCGGCCGGCCGGTGCGTGCGCCGGTCCTGCAGCCCGACCCGCTTGAGCAGGTCCTCGAAGAACTCCTTGTCCGGCTTCTCGCCCGCGATCGAGAGCGGCAGCGCGATGTTCTCCTCCGCGGAGAGCATCGGAAGCAGGTTGAAGAACTGGAAGATGAAGCCGATGTGCTCGCGCCGCAGGCGCGTGATCTCGTTGTCGCTCAGCCCGCCGAGCCGTGTGTGGTCGATCTCGACCCAGCCCGACGTCGGGCGGTCGAGCGCCGCCAGGATGTGCATCAGCGTCGACTTGCCGGAGCCCGACGGCCCCATCACCGCCGTCAGGTCTCCGCGGTCGACATTCAGATCCACGCCCCGGAGGGCGTCGACGGCGGCGTCACCCTCGCCGTAGCGGCGGGTGATGTCGTTGGCCGTCACGACGGCGTTCGGGCCGCCGTTGGTCGCGGCCGGGACGGCCGCGGGTCCGTTCGTCTCCTCGGTCTCCATTCTCTCCCTCCCGATTGGCCGGGGAGCGAGCCAAGCTAGCAGCCGCTCCCGTGGTTTTCACCCTGGTGAGGGACGCGCCAGAGCGGAAGGCGGCCGATAGAGGACGTGTCCAGCCCTGGGCGGTGCGGTTCCGCCAAGAAGTGTGGAGGTGTCGGAATGCCGGCGGAAGGCGTACGCGTTGCACGAGACGAGCGGGGACAGGCTCTCGTCATCCCAGTACTGTTCCTGGTGGTCCTGCTCGGAATGGCAGCCGCCACCATCGACGTCGGCTCGTGGTACCGCACCCACCGGCAGGCGCAGGCGGCGGCCGACGCGGCCGCGCTCGCTGCCGCCCAGGAGCTCCCCGCGGACACGACGACCGCTGCGACCAACCGCGCCCTCGAGTATGCGTCCAAGAACGGCGGCGGGCTCGCCGCAGGCGACATCACCTACTCGGCGTCGCTCAACCCCGGCCGTTTTGACACGGTCAGCGTGAAGGTGCGCCGGCCCGCGCCGATCTTCTTCTCCAGGGTTCTCGGGATCTCGTCGGTGACCGCCGTCGGGAAGTCGACCGCGCGCGCGGAACCGGTCGACTCGGTCGCGGGCGTCGCGCCGATCGTCGTCCACTACAAGCACCCGCTGCTGAACTGCACGCAGGGATCGAGGACGCCGAAGTGCAACCCGACGTTCGGCGTGACGACGACGCTGACGCTGTCCGACCTGCACTCGCCCGGCGGCGGGAGCGGCTCGGGGTCGTTCGGCCTCATCAACCTGAACCAGGGCGACGCGACGGGCACCGCGTCCGCGTCGGTGCTCGCCGGCTGGCTCACGAACGGCTACGACGGCTACCTGAACCTGGGCATCTACTTCTCCGCGACGGGCGCGAGCTTCAACAACTCACAGTTCCTCGGCCGCGCTCGACGGCGTCATCGGGAAGGAAGTGCTGTTCCCCGTCTACCGCCTGCTGAACGGCCCCGGGTCGAACGCGAAGTACGACATCATCGGCTGGGTCGGCTTCGTCATCCAGAGCTACACGGCCGACGGCAGCAGCGGGTCGCTCACCGGCTACTTCTCCCGCTGGGTGGCCGACGGCGTCCAGCAGGACAGCAGCGGCGGCACCGACCTCGGCGTCGTCAAGGTCGAGCTCACCCAGTAGTCAGTTGACCTGCCTGCACAGGTTGTGAACGGCTGAGAGATCTATCCGGCCCTCCTTCGAGGCTTGTGGTCTGCCAGGACCCACGCCCGAAGGAGGGCCCGGATGTCGTTCTCACCGTAAGGCCAAGCTCGGCGTGTCGGGGCGCTACGCGCTCGTCCAGGCGGTGGCTGTCGATGTGGTTGAAGGCGGCCGCGGCCAGCCTTCAGGTCTCGCCGCGACGCGCGCATCTTGGTGGCACCGCAGGTGAACAGCCTCGGCAGGCGAGCGTGAGCCGACTCGATAACCGCTCGCTCGCACGAGCCGCCTGCCGCGCACATGCCACCTCGATCGTCCTACCGGCCACACACGAACGGCAAGGTCGAGGCTTCCACCAGACCATGGCCCCCGGCGGGCCCAGGCTCAGCTCGACCTCGCACCACGACCGCAGCCGCGCCCCGCCACGCTGGCTCGACCACTACAAGACACGCCGGCGACACAGCTCGATCGGAGACCAAACCCCAATCAGCCGCGCTCTATCCGGTCCTGTCCAGATCGCCGGCGAGGCCGCACCGCCGCTGCCGAACGGGAGGTGCATCGGCGCCCGGCGGTGGACGCCTGCATCCGCTCCCAGGGGTGTCCCTCAGCCGGGGAGCTTGAGGCGCGCGCCGGGCTCGAGCCCGGCCGTCGCCGCGGCGCCTGCCGGAAGCTCGACGACCGCCTTCGCGCCCTTCGCGCCCGCCGCCCGCCACGGCGGCAGCGAGTCGACAACGCGGACGACGCGCCCGTCGGCGTCGACGAAGACGGCGTCGATCGTGAAGCGCATGAACGCCGTGTGGATCGAGCCGGCCGGGCGCAGCAGGATCCCCTCGCCCGGCTCCAGCGAGCGCCGGCCGAGCAGCCCACGCATGCGGCGCAGCGGAGACTCGGCGCGGGCGCACCGCTGACACACGGTACGCCCGTCGCTGGTCTCGAGGCGGAACTCCGCCACCTAGAACCCCACGTGGACGTGGTTGTAGTGGTCGGCCTGGGCGAATGACGGGCCGCCGAGGCCGAGCAGCGAGATGACCTGGCGCGGCCGGAGCTCCGCCGGCAGCAGCAGGATCGAGCGGACGACCTTCTCGGTGAGCCCGCCCGGCGCCTGGTTGCCCAGGATCGGCGTGCCGCCGACGCCGGAGATGTCGGCCGCCAGCCCGTAGATGTGCGCCGAGACGACTCCGGGCCGGGCGTACAGCCGGTGGCCGCTGATCAGGCACGAGACGTCCACGCTGCCGTAGGTATCGGCAAGGAACGCGACCAGCGCGAGCACCCGCACGTCGACGCGGCCCGACTCGATGTCACCGCGGCCGCCGGAATTGATCGTCACGCGGCGGTCGTTCAGCAGCCGCTTGCCGAGCGGCTCCTTCGCCCACTCGAGGCCGTGCACGAGCGCCCCGATGCCGACGGCGCGGTTCAGGTGCGCGATCGCCACCGCCTGCTCGGCGGTCGCCGTGTCGCCCGTGACGGCGAGCACCGGGGCCGAGCCGCGGTCGGCGGTCGCGAGCGCGCGCGCCAGCGAGCTCAGGCCCGATCGGCGAGGCCGGCACGGCGCCCACATCGCCTCGTGCGCGCAGGATGCCGAGCAGCAGCGCCCAGTCGACGTGATCGCGCTTCGCCGTCGCCCGCAGCTCCTTCGCGAACGCCGGCGTCAGCCGGTGGGACGCAGGCGTCGGGTCGGGCAGGGTGCGGTGCAGCCAGACCGTGGCCGAGCCCGCCTGCGAGCTCTCGACCTCGAGGCGGTTGACGACGTGCTTCGCCGGGATCGGAGCGACGAGCGCCGGCGCGGCCTTCTTCGCGGGCGCGCGACGAACCTTCCGGGCGACGGTCGGGTGGGCGGCCGGCTTGGCGGGCGCCGGGGACGGAGTCGCGACCGGCACCGGCGATAGGGCGGGCGCCTGCGCATGGCGCGCGAGCGCATCGTCCTCTGCGGCGGGAACCGGGTTGGTGGTCACCGCGGGATCGGTCGTGGTCGTCGGCGCGTCCGTCGTCGTCTCCGCGGGCGTCGTCGTCTCGGCCGTCGCGTCGGTCGAGGTCGTGTCGCCCGCGGCGTCAGCCACCGTCGTCGTCGTCTCGACGCCGGCCGGCGAGCCGTCGTCGACGACGGCGCCGGCGAACCGGTCGCCGGCCGCGGCCGTCAGCGCAGCGCCCATTGCGAACAGCGCGACGAAGGCGAGGGTCACGCCCGCGCGGCGCGCGGGCCGGCGGCGCGCGACCGGGGCAGGCTGGTCCGGCTCGTCGCCGGCGGCGGTGCGCAGCGTGCCGAGCCACCCGCCCCGCTCCGCCTCGGCGGCGGCGTTGACCCCGTCCAGCCACGTGGAGGAGGCACGGCCCCACGGGTCGTGCGCCGGCGCGGAGAAACGCTCGGGCGGCGCCTCGGGCTCCGGCGGGAGAGAGCGCCTGAAGAGCGCGAGGACGGCGCCGGGCACGAGCACCAGCACGCGGACGGCCCGGAGGTGCGGGGCGGAGAGGTTCATCGAAGACTCCGTTCTGTCGGGGGCTTGGATCCGCGCCGCACACGGAACCTGGGCGAGCTATCGGAGTCTGTTCAAGGCCTCACCTTCACCCGTTGGAGGGGAAACGCGAGGCGTTCACCCATGCGAGGGATCGCCCAGAGGAATTCGCGCATCGATATCGGGATGGACAAGCGAAAGACGCGGCGCGGCCACGCCGAGAAGCAGTGCACCAGGGAGGTACTTCGTGACCACGTTGACCGTCCGACCGAACTCCATCGAGTCCTCAAGGACGCTCCTCATTCGCTCGTCCCATGTCCACCGCAGGCGCGCCGTCTGGCGTGCCCTCACCCCTCAACGGAAGGTGAAGTCGATGCCGAAGCTCTTCGATCTGCTCGAGCGCCTGAATCGCGGTGACAGCGAGGCGGGCCAGACCATGGCGGAGTACGGCGTCGTGCTCGCCGTCATCACGATCGCCGTCTTCGGGGCGCTCGCGCTCCTGTCCGGGAACATCGTGACCGCGATCAATCGCGTGGCGGCCTACATCTCCTGACCCTCGGGTCCCAATCTGACCCCATGCACGTGACCGTCCGGACATATCCAGTGCAAACCCTCGGTGGCACCACGCCGCCCCGCGCCGAGCGTCGGATTGCCGCACGGAGTGCTCGAACTGGCCGAAAGGAGGTGAATCAGTTGCTGAAGTTCTTCGACTACCTCGAGCGGCTCAACAGCCGTGAGGACGGGCAGACGATGGCGGAGTACGGCGTCGTTCTGGCCGTGATCACCATCGCCGTCTTCGGCGCGCTCGCGCTCCTTTCCGGCAACATCGTGACGGCGATCAACCGCGTCGCGGCGTACATCAGCTGACCCTTTTCGGCCTGCAGGGCGGGCTCCCGTGTGGGTGCCCGCCCTCGCTTTTTCGAAGGAGAAATCGTCCCCACAATGACCAGGAGAATTCACATCGGCAATCAGCGTGGTCAGACCATGACCGAGTTCGCGCTCGTCATGCCGATCCTCCTGTTCCTGCTGCTGGGGATCATCCAGTTCGGCATCGTCTTCAACAACTACGTGACGCTGACCGATGCCGTCCGAGCCGGCGCACGCAAGGGAGCCGTCAGCCAGCGTCTCCCGAACCCCTCGGGGGCCGTGCAGACGCAGGTGCGCAACGCCGCCACCGATCTGAAGCAGAGCGACCTCTCGGTGACGGTGACGTCGACCTTCGCGCCGGGCTCAGACGTGACGGTGACCGCCACATATCCCTACTCGATCTCGCTGCTGGGGCTGGTCGTCAAGTCCGGCTCGCTCCACAGCACAACGACGGAGCGCGTCGAGTGATGCGCCCCGTTCCGCCCCCCACCCGATCGGAGGACCAGCCGCCGTGTTGACGTACCGCGTACGGAACATCGGCATCGCGGCGGCGCTCGCGCTGCTTGCGGCCATGTTCACGTTCTTCTACGTGAGCAACTACAAGAACCACGTCCAGCAGGGCCAGGAGCTCGTGGACGTATACGTTGCCTCGCACGACATACCGGCCGGCACGTCCGGCACGGACGTCGCCGGGAGCCTGACCCACAAGCGGGTCGAGCGCACGGCGGTCGTGCCCGGCGCCATCTCCGACCCTTCGCAGGTCAAGAAGCTGGTCGCCACCCAGGCGATCTTCTCCGGTGAGCAGGTGAGCACGAAGCGGTTCCAGCCGCTCACCGAGCAGGGCATCCGCGGGCAGCTGAGGGGCAACCTTCGCGCCATCGTCGTGCCCGGCGACGCGAACCAGCTGCTGCTCGGCACGCTCCAGGACGGCGACCGCATCGACATGGTCGCCTCGTGGACGTATCCCGACGGCGCGCAGCTGCACGTCAGCCGGACGATCCTGCGCGACATCAAGGTGCTCCGCGCCCCGACGGAGTCGAAGGTCACGAGCCATCTCGGCGAATCGGCGAACTCGCCCTATAGCGCCATCCTCGCCGTGTCGGACACCCAGTCGCGGAAGCTCTTCTGGATGATGAAGAACGGCGACTGGTCGTTCGAGCTCCGCCCGGTGGTCAAGGCAACCGACAGCGTCGAGGGCTTCGACACGTCGGACTCGATCCTCAAAGCAGGTCTGAGGAGGGGACGGTAATGAACCCGGATCAGTCGCGGGAACCCACCCGCATCTACATCACTGGCGCGTGTGACGGGCTCGACGAGCTGACCTCGTCGCTCGCCGAGCACCCGGAGATCGAGCTGGTCGGCCGGCAGGAGCACGTCGCCAATGCGGCGGCGGCGCTGGCCGGCGGCCACCTCGGCGTCATCCTGCACGGCACGCGGCATCCGTCGCTGCCGGCGGACGAGCTGGCCGCGATCCGCGAGCACACCCGCACGCCGGTTGTTCTGCTCGCCTCGGGCGAGGCCTCGGCGCTGCTCGAGGAAGCGCTCGAGGCCGACGTCATCGACGTCCTGCTGCTGCCGCAGCTGACCGAAAACGTCGTCTTTGCGGCCCGCAAGGCGGCGCACGCGAGCCGCCGGGCGCCGACGACCTCCTCGCGCCAGCACGGCCGGATCGTCACCGTGTTCTCGCCGAAGGGCGGCACCGGCAAGACCGTCACCGCCACCAACCTCGCCACCGCGCTCGTGAAGCACGCGGGCAAGCGCACGCTGCTGCTCGACCTGGACCTCCAGTTCGGCGACGCGGCGATCATGCTCTCGATCGAGCCCGACCGGACGATCCAGGACCTGATGGCGGCGCCCGGCGAGCTCGACGTCGAGAAGCTCGCCGGCTACACGCTCCGGCACACCTCGGGCGTCGACGTCCTCCCCGCGCCGGTCCGGCCCGAGGACGCCGAGCTCGTGACGGAGCCGAAGCTGGCCCGCCTGCTGGAGGTCGCGCGCGAGTCGTACGACGTGATCGTCGTCGACACGTCCCCGTTCTTCCACGGGCCGATGCTGGCCACGCTCGACCGCACCGACGAGCTGCTGCTCGTCTGCGGCCTGGAGGTGCCGACGATCAAGAACGTGCGGCTGAGCCTCCAGACGCTGGAGCTGCTTTCTTTCCCGCCGAACCGGATCCGCATGGTGCTGAACCGGGCGAACTCGAACGTGGGGCTGAAGCGCTCCGAGGTCGAGGCGGCGCTGGAGACGAAGATCAGCTTCGAGCTGCCGAGCGACCGCGCCGTGCCGCTGTCGGTGAACCGCGGCCAGCCGGTGGTGCTCGCGGAGCCGGGGTGCGACTTCGCCCGCGCGATCAAGGACCTGGCAACGACGATCGTCAAGCCGCAAACCGAGGGGGCAGCCCGCCGGCGCTGGATCCCCTCCCTGGCGAAGGCGTAGGCGGCGATGTCCCTCCACGACCGCCTCAGGACCGGGGCGAACGGGCACCATCCGGGCGCCGAGGGCACGGCGGCACTCGCCGTCGCCCCGGTGCTCGGGGACCCGCCGCCCGAGCCGCAGCAGACGGCCGACCCGTACAGCGAGCTGAAGACCCGCGTCCACCACGCGGTCATCGCCCAGCTCGGCCCGCAGCTCTTCACCACGCGGACGACCGAGGATCTCTCGGAGCGCGTCCTGCGCGCCGTCACCGAGCAGGTGATGCTCGACGGCACGCCGCTGACGCGGGAAGAGCGCCGCGAGCTCGTCCGCCAGATCACCGACGACATCCTGGGCTACGGCCCCCTGGAGCCGATGCTCCGCGACGACTCCGTTACGGAGATCATGGTCAACAGCCACGACCGGGTCTACGTCGAGCGTGGCGGCAAGATCGAGCGGGCGCAGACGGCGTTCGCCGACGACGCGCACCTCCTGCGGATCATCGACAAGATCGTCTCGCAGGTCGGCCGCCGCATCGACGAGGCGTCGCCCATGGTCGACGCCCGGCTCCCGGACGGCAGCCGCGTCAACGCGATCATCCCGCCGCTCGCGCTCAAGGGCCCGACGCTGACGATCCGCAAATTCTCGCGCGACCCGTACACGATGGACGACCTGATCAACTTCGGGTCGGTCTCGGCGAAGGCCGCCCAGTTCCTCGCCGACGCTGCCAAGGGCAAGCTCAATGTCCTCATCTCCGGCGGTACCGGCAGCGGCAAGACGACGACCCTCAACGCGATCTCGGCGTACGTGCCGAACGACGAGCGCATCGTCACGATCGAGGACGCGGCCGAGCTCCAGCTCCAGCAGGAGCACGTGATCACGCTGGAGGCGCGGCCGCCGAACATCGAGGGCCAGGGCGAGGTCCGCATCCGCGAGCTTGTCAAGAACGCTCTGCGCATGCGGCCCGACCGGATCATCGTCGGCGAGGTCCGCGGCGCGGAGACCCTCGACATGCTCCAGGCGATGAACACGGGCCACGAGGGCTCGCTCACCACCATCCACGCCAACTCCCCGCGCGACGCGCTGTCGCGGCTCGAGACGCTCGTCCTGACGGGCGGAGTCGAGCTGCCGCTGCGCGCCATCCGCGAGCAGATCGCAAGCGCGTTCGACCTGCTCGTGCAGATCACACGCCTCGTCGACGGGTCGCGCCGCATCACGCACATCACCGAGGTGCTGCGCATGGAGTCCGAGGTGATCACGCTGCAGGACATCTTCCTGGCCAAGCCACCGCCGGAGGACACGGCGATCGGCGTACGCACGGCGAACCGGCTCCTGCAGCCGCTCTCGTGCACCGGCCTGAAGCCGCATTTCCTGGAGAAGCTGGCGGCGTCCGGAGTCGTCCTACCTCCAACGTTCTTCCACGAGGAGGAGGACTACCGCGGGAACTTCGCCGCGTCGCAGTTCGGTGGCTTCCAGTGAGCCGCCCGCTGCGCACGCTCGCGCTCGCCGTCACGGCCGCCTGCGTGGCGGCCGCGCCGGCGGCGGCCGGCATCACCATCCACAACGTCGACACCGGGTCGTACCCGAACATCCGGGTGACCGTCATCACCGGCAAGCCGGTGTCCCGGCCGCCGACGCTGCGCGAGGCCGGGTTGCCGGTCTCGGGCCTCCAGGCAACCAACCTCGGCGCGACGAAGAGCGTCGTCCTGGCCATCGATCGATCGCGGTCGATGATCGGACGGCCGCTCGCCGACGCCGTCGACGCCGCACAGCGCATTCGTCGCGGTCGATGCGGCCGTCCGACCGAGTCGCCGTGATCGGCGTTCGGCAAGCGGGCGACCCAGCTCGCCGACTTCTCCTCCGCGGCGCGACGCCGGCAGACGCGCTGCGCGGCGTCCGCGTCGAGGCAGATCCAGGGCACGGCGCTCTGGGACGGCGTCACGCTCGCGGCGCACATGCTCGCCGGCGAGCAGGGCCGGGGCGCGCCCTCGTGCTGCTCACGGACGGCAACAACACGCGGAGCAGCGCGACCGTCGCGGCGGCGGCAGACGCGGCCCGCGCGGCGCACGTCACGGTGTACGTGATCGGCATCGAAGGCCCGCAGTTCTCGCCCGGGCCGCTCCGTGAACTCGCGCGTGCGACCGGCGGAAGCTACGTCGGCGCGCACACCACGCGCGAGCTCCGCGGCGCGTACGCCGCGGTCGCGGCGGCGCTCAGGCGCACCTGGCAGCTGGACTACGCCACCGCGCTCCGCCCCGGCGAGCACGCCACGCTGGCCGTGGCCGCGGACGGCGGGACCGCGACGCAGACGCTCGAGCTCGCCGGCGAGTCCTCGTCGGGACCGTCGACCTCGCGGCTGCTGCCAAGCGCGATTCTCGACTCCCGGCTCGGCACGCTGGCGATCGCGCTCGGCGTCGGCCTCGTCGCGCTCCTCGCCGTCGGCTTCGTCTTCTCGGCCGCGCACGGCGGCCGGCTCCAGCGGCGCATCGCGCCGCACCTCGGCGACGCGCCGCGTAAGCGGCAGAAGCAGGAGAAGGGGCGCTCGGCCTTGATCGCGTCGCTGTTCTCCGCCACGGAAGACGTATTCTCGACCGCCCGGCTCTGGACGAAGCTCCAGCGGATGCTCGAGCGAGCCGACGTGCCGATGCGCACGGTCGAGTTCGTCTACGTGATCGCCGGCGGCGCGCTCGTCGGCCTGATCGTGTCGATGCTCCTGCTCCACTCGATGTTTCTCGCCTTCCTCGGCCTGCTCGCCGGCGGCGCCGTGCCGATCGGCTGGCTCCACCTGAAGGCGAAGCGGCGCGAGCGCGCCTTCGAGGACCAGCTGCCGGACCTGCTCGTCGCGCTCGCGGCGACGCTGAAGGCGGGGCACAGCTTCCGCATGGCGCTCAAGACGGTGGCCGACGAGGGACGGCCGCCGGCCAGCAAGGAGCTGAACCGCGTGCTGACCGAGGCGCGCCTCGGCCGGCCCATGGAGTCCGCGCTCTCCGAGATGGCCGTCCGCGTCGGCTCGCCGAACTTCGACTTCGTGATCACCTCGGTGACCATCCAGCGCCAGGTCGGCGGCAGCCTCGCGGGGCTGATCGACATGGTCGCCGACACCGTGCGCCAGCGTCAGCAGTTCGCGCGCAAGATCAAGGGCCTGACCGCGATGGGGCGTGCGTCCGCGTACGTGCTCATGGGCCTGCCGTTCTTTATGGCGCTCGGGATCACCGTCATCAACCGGCGCTACATGCGCCCGCTCTACTTCACGTCCACCGGGCACAAGTTGATCATCCTCGGGCTCGTAATGATGGTTTTCGGGTGCCTCGTCATGCGACGGATCGTCGCGTTCAAGGGGTGATCAGAGGGTGCTGCTGCTCGTTCTCGCATTGATGTGCCTCGCGGCTGCCGTCTACTTCGTCGGCGACCTCGTCACCCAGTCCGGCCGGGAGCGCGAGCTCTCCGTGAAGCGGGCCGCACGCTACGGGAAGCTCGGCGTCCGCGCCCGCCCGCAGCAGGCTCATTTCCGCCAGCGCGTCATGCTGCCGCTGCGCGACTGGTCAGCCGCGCTCGTGCTGAAGACCAACCCGCGCATGAGCCTCGAGGCGGTGCAGACGAAGATCCTGTCGGCCGGGCTCGGCCGCCGCCTGACGGCGACCGGGTTCCTTGCGTTGAAGGGCTTCGGCGTGGTCGGCGGGCTCGTGCTCGCGCTGCTGCTCGGCGCGACCTCCAGGGGCGCCATCGGCCTCTTCTTCATCCTCGCGTTCTCCGCGTGCGGGTTCTTCGCGCCCGACGGGCTGCTGACGATGAAGATCCGGAAGCGCAAGGACGAGATCGGCGCGGCGCTGCCGGACGCGCTCGACCTGCTCGCCGTGAGCGTCGAGGCCGGGCTTGGCTTCGACGGCGCGATCGCGAAGCTGACCGAGTTCATGGAGGGCCCGCTCGTCGACGAGTTCGGCCTGATGCTAAGCGAGATGCGGATCGGTGAGACGCGCTCGGAGGGGCTGAAGCGGCTCGCGGTGCGCGTGCCGACGCCCGAGGTGAACGCGTTCGTGCGCTCGATCGTCCAGTCCGACCAGCTCGGCACCTCGCTCGGCCGGATCCTCAAGGTGCAGGCCGCCGACACGCGCCTGAAGCGGCAGCAGGCCGCGGAGGAGAAGGCGATGAAGGCGCCGATCAAGATGTTGTTTCCGACGGTGCTCTTCATCTTCCCGGCCATGTTCCTCGTCATCCTCGGACCCGCGCTGATGAACATCCAGGCGCTCTTCGGCTAATGGATCCCGAGCAGCAGCACACCGGCGAAGCGCAGGAGATCCAGGGCGGGTTCGGCACCGGCCTGCGGGCCTCGATCGAGCGGCACGTCTCGCGTGACGGGAAAGGGCCCAAGGCTCCCGAGGTGGTCGCGGCCGTCGAGGCGCCGCCCGCGCCCGTGGCCGTGGCGAGCGGGGACCGGTCGGAGCTCGAGGCCGAGCTGCGCCGCGCGATGGGCCGCGAGGAGGAACTGAGGCAGGCCCTTGCGGAGCAGGCCGATGCCTACGAGCGCACACTGGCGCACGAGCGCGACAGCGCGCGCCGCGCGGTCGGCCTGACCGAGCGCAGCGAGAAGCTGGAGGCCATCGAGGAGCAGCTGCGCCAGCGCGAGCGGCACGTGGATCACGACCGGAAGGCGATCGAGGAGGGGCGCAAGCGGCTCGCCTCCCTGGAGGAGCGCGCGAACGGCATGGTTGCTGCCGCGGAGCGCGAGACGCGCCAGACGGCAGATGAGCGGCGCCGGCTCGACGAGCGCGAGCGTGCGCTCCAGAGCCGCGAGGCGGACGCGGAGCAGGGAGCCAAGGGCGTCGGCAAGCGCGAGGAGCAGCTCGCGCGGGCGGAGCGCGACGCGGAGCGCCGCGACGAGGAGCTGCGCGCCCGCGAGGAGGCGCACGCCGAGCAGGCGCGGCAAATTGATGAGCGCGCGAGAGAGTTCGAGCAGCGCGAGCAGGCCTTGGCCGCGCGCGAGGCGGAGTTGGCGCAGGCGCACGCCGAGCTGGCCGCGAAGGAGGACGAGGCGGTCGGGCGGCTCGAAGCGGCCCACGCCGCTGAGCGGCAGATCGAGGAGATGCACGGCCGCGAGAGCGAACAGGCCGCCGAGCTGCACGGCATGCGGGAGGTGCTCGGCGACCTCGAGCGGACGCTGGCCGAGCGGGAGGCAGAAGTCGCCCGCCGCGAGCAGGCACTCGCCGAGGGCGAGGCGGCCGCGGTCGCGAGCTCGGAGCTCACCGAGGAGCGAGCCGAGCTGGAGCGCCGCGAGCAGCAGCTCGCCGAGCGCGAGCAGGCAGTCGTGACGGAGGACGGCCGGCTTCGCGAGGAGCGCGAGCGGCTCACGCACCGCGACCAGCGGGTGCGGGTCGGCCAGCAGGAGCTTGGGAAGGCGCTCGCCGACATCGAGGCGCGCGAAGCGGAGGTCAACCGCAAGTCGGCCTCGCTCGAGGCCGACATCGAGGTGCGCCTGCTCGAGGTCGAGCGGCGCGAAGACACGCTGACCGCCCTCGAGGAGCGGATCGACGCCCGCAAGCGCGAGCTCGCGACGCTCGTCACTCGGGCGCAAACCGACCTACAGCGGAACTAGTCGGAACAGGTCCCGTTCGGGGACCGTTCCGACACGCCCGAAGCCGGGTTCGGCGGCGGCCGTAAGCGACGAGCGTGGCCGCGATGGTCGTCTGGTGGCCGGGCTCGCGGTGGCGGAGGGTCCGGCGGATCGTGGTGTTCAGTCCGGAGCCGGCGCACGTCGAGCAGCCATTCGGGCGTGCGCCGCTGCGCAGCGGCGCGAGGCTGTCGCTGTTTGATGATCGCGGCGGCAGCGGTGCGCGTGTGCACCGAGTCGCGCGTAGCCGCTCGAGGTGTTTGCATGACCAGCAGCCCTGCGCGGTGTTGGACGCCCGATCGCTACTTCCAGCCCGTCAAGTGAGAGCTGAGTGGGCGCTCGCGCCCCTGAGTCGACCCCGCGGTCGGCCGGGGCGACGGGATTGATCTCGGGCGATCAGCCAGAGCTCATGCCGAGCCTGCAGGGCATCCTTCCCGAGACTGGACTCGCTGACAGCCGAGGCATACCGCCCCGACACAGAAGCGACTAGGAGGCCCGCCCCTTCACGCCATGTACTCCGGAAGCGTGAAAGCGCCCGGCGTGTCGGCTTCTGCGCTAGGCGCCGTTGTTCACGACGCGTGCGAGCGACGCGACGGCCTGGTGCCGCAGGCCGGCCTGCATCTGCGTGACCCGCGCGGCAACGCGTGTCTCGCGTGCCTCGAGCTGCTGCTTCAGCTCCGCGACGAAGCGCTCCGAGCGCTCCAGCTTTGCGAGCCGGAGCTCCTCCTCCGCCTCGAGCTTCACCTCGCGCACGTCCAGCGTCCGCTCGCGCTCGTCGAGCTCCCGCTCGCGCGCGATCGACCGCTGCTCGGCCTCCTGCAGCTGCCCCTCGAGCCGCTCGGCGCGCTGGCGCTGGACGTCCAGAAGGCGCTCCAGCTCCTCGACGCGCTCCTCGCGGCGGGAGAAGTCCTGCTCCCGGTCTTGAATCGACTGCACGAGCCGCTCGACGCCGTGCTCGAGGACGTCGTCAGCGAGGAGCTCGTGGTCGTGTTCTGGCAGTCGTTCGGACATGGGCCGCTGCCCGATCTATCGGCGGCGAGCACCGCCCCCGTCATCCCTCGAAAGGACGACGGCGGCGGTGGCCGGCGGCCAAAAAGTGGAGGACCCTGGCCATGCGGCCAGGTTTCGGAAGCGGAGCGGGTGACTCAACCGGCCGGCGCGGTGTCCGGCGTGAAGCGCTGCGTGAGCAGGATCGTCCGCGTCTCGGCCGCCTTGGGGCGGCCAGAGCGGTCGCCCCGGCAGCGAGCACGAGCAGGACGCCGAAGGCGACGGCGAGCCGCCGCGAAACGGGGACAGGGGTCGACTGCCGCATGTATCACGAGATTTCGGCGGCCTTTCAGGACCGGCGTCACCCTCGGACGCGGGACTCAGCGCTCGGGCGCGCAGACCTTGTCGCCCGCGAGGAACGAGTCGAAGAGCGCGTTGAAGCGCGCGTCCGCGGCGGCGTCGTAGGCGCCGAGGCCGTCCCCGACCCACTGCAGGTCGGGCGTAACGCCCGGCCCCATGACCGTCACGCGGTGCTGCGTGCCATTCCCGGCGGGGCGGATGCTCCGATCGGGGTAGCCGGGCGGCGGCCGGTCGGGCACGAAGCTGAAGCAGAAGCCGCCGTTCGGTTTGTGCGTGACCTTGGCGGCCGCGCGCTTCCAGCCCGGCCCCCAGGCGGAGTCGAACGTGTCGATGAAGAAGTAGCGCGCATCCAGATCGGCTCGCGTCGACGACGGCGTGCGGTAGCCGTGCACGGCCCAGCCGCGATACGTGAGCCGGCCGAAGAGACCCTGCCAGGCGCCGCCGTACGTGTAGTTGGGGGAGACCTGGAGGACACCGAGCGGCCCCGTCCAGTGCGAGAGGTGCAGTTCCCAGCGCCCCTGGCCCGGCTTGAAGGGCGGGATGCCGCGCATGGGCATGATCCGCCGCCAGCTCTGCAACGCCCAGTACGAGCCGTCCGGCGCCTTGCAGGTCGCGACTACGTAGACGAGCGCCGGCCCGTCGTACGGCCGCGCACGCGTTGCGGAAGGTCTTCCAGACGAGGCGGCGCTCCTTGCGCCAGCCGCCCGAGTTGTCGATCCGGAACTCGACGGGAGCGGTGTCCGGGCTCGGCTCGCGGGCGTTGACCGCGCCCCAGGCGAGCACGTGGCGCACCTCCCCGCTCGCGCGCGTGTAGGCAACCAGTGCCTCGCCGCGCCGGTTCACCTGGAGGCTCACGGCATGGACGTCGACGTCGGAGAGCCGCTGGCTCGCGGCCGCCGGACCGGCGAAGACCAGGAGCGACACCACCGAAAAGAGCAGACCCCGCATCGAAAGGCGCGCGAAATGCTAGCCGTGTTTTCAGCGACGTGAGCTCTTGCGGCGGGATGACCGCGCCGCCGCTCGCGTGCGCCCGGACGATGCGCGTTTGCGCGGCCCCGGCTTGCGGGCCGTCTCGAGGCTCTGGCGAAGCGCCTCCATCAGATCGACCGTCTCCTCGGGCTCCGGCGTGGTCTCGACGTGCGACCTTCTCGCCCTTGCGCTTCTGCTCGATGATGTTCATCAGCGTGTCGCGGTAGCTGTCCTTGTACTTGCCGGGCTTCCATTCGCCGCTGAAGCGGTCGATCAGCTCCATCGCCATCTCGAGCTCGCGCTTCTCGACCCGGACGCCCTTCGGCTTGACACCGTCGGGCTCGCGGATCTCGTCGGCGAAGTACATGCGCTCCAGCGTGATCACGCCGTCGCGCACGCGGAGCGCACCGAGGTGCTCGCGGTCCCGCATGACGAACGTGCCGACCCCGGCCAACCCGGATTCGTCCAGTGCCCGCGCAAGGAGCGCGTAGACCCGCTCGGCGCCCTCTTGCGGCCCGAGGTAATAGGTCGACTCGAAGAAGATCGGATCGATGTCGTCAGATGAAACGAAGTCGGAGATGTCGAAGGTGCGGTGGCCCTGCACCTGCGCCGCCTCGAAGTCCTCGTCGGACAGGTAGACCCACTCGCCCTTCCCGTACTCGTACGCCTTGACGATCTCGTCGTCCGGGACGGGGATGCCCTCCTTCTTGCAGATCTTCTCGTAGCCGATGCGGCTGCCGTCCTTCTCGTGCACGAAGTTGAAGCGCAGGTCGTGCTCCTGAACGGCGCTGTACATGCGCACGGGCACGTTGACGAGGCCGAACGAGATCGTCCCGGTCCACAGCGCACGCGGCATGGGTCCGTTGTTTCCGCAGAAGCAGGTAGCGCAAACCGCGGCAAACCACCGGCGTCGCGGCGGGCCGACCGTGGTACAGGTGCCCCGTGAGCGTGAACGCGTTCACCGTCGCGGTCGCCGCGCCTCGTGACGGCGCTCGCGTGCGGGCTCGGCGCGCTGCCCTTCGTGTTCAGCCGGGACGCGCTGCGCGGCCGGCTCGGGATCGCCGACGCCGCAGCGGCCGGCGCGATGCTGGCGGCGACCGCCGTCCTCGTCGCCGAGGGCTGGGGCCACGGCTCGCTCGGGCTGCTGCTCGGGATCGCGCTCGGGATCGCGTTCATCGCGCTGACCGAGCGCATCCTCGCACGAGCACCACGAGATGGACTTCGGGAAGCTCCGCGGCGCGGACGCCCGCACCGCGATCACGATCATCGCCGTCATGACCGTGCACTCGGTCGCCGAGGGCGTCGGCGTCGGCGTCTCATTCGGCGGCGGGAGCGAGCTCGGGATCTTCATCACGGCGGCGATCGCGATCCACAACATCCCGGAGGGCTTCGCGATCTCGCTCGTGCTCGTCCCGCGCGGCGAGACGCGTCGGGCGGGCCGCCTGGTGGAGCATCTTCTCGAGCCTTCCGCAGCCGTTGCTCGCCGTGCCGGCCTACATCTTCGTCGAGCAGTTCCGCACATTCTTGCCCGTCGGGCTCGGCTTCGCCGGCGGTGCGATGGCCTGGCTCGTCGCCGCCGAGTTGATCCCATCTGCGAGGAGAGTCGCCAGCGCCCAGACCGTCGCCGCAGCGCTCGCCGTCTCCTTCGCGGCGATGCTCGCGCTACAGCTGCTGCTCTCGCGCGCGGCCTAGAACAGCAGGCTGGCGAGCCGCCGCCGGTACGTCTGCGTCACGGGGTCCTCGGGGCCGAGCGCGTCGAAGATCGCAAGCGCAAGGCGGCGCAGCTCGTCGCGGCGTTCGGGCTCCGCGTCGACGATCTCCCCGAGGACGAGCTCGAGCGCGGCCGCCGGGTCGCCGCGGTCGAGGGCCGCGATGACCTCCGCCTCGGCCCCGCTCTCGCGCAGCACGGCGAGCAGCTGCTCGCCCTCGGTCGGCTGTGTGAGCGCATCGAGGAAGGCGGCGACCGACTGCGGCGACTGCACGCCGACGAACTCGCTCACCACCCGCCCGTTGCGGAACGCCTTCACAGCCGGGATCCCGCGCACGTCGTACTCGTTGGCCAGGCCCGGGTTGGCGTCCACGTCCACCTTCACGAGCTCCAGCTGACCGTCGCGCTCGGCGACCTCGCGCTCGAGCACCGGGGTCAGCGCGCGGCAGGGGCCGCACCATTCGGCCCAGAAGTCGACGACCACCGGCACGTCGGCCGACCTCTCGACGACGTCCGCGGCGAAGCTCTGTTCCGTCGCGTCCATGCGAACAGAAACGTAGATAACCGCAACGCCCTTCCGGATCGTTCCCGATTGCGCGGGGGACACCGTCGCGAACGATCTCCGCATGCAGATCGAGACCGAACAACGCATCCGCCGCGCGCCGAGGCAGCCGCGCGGCTCCTACGCCTTCACGGGCACCCCGACCTCTCCGACGCACGCTGCGCTTGCCGGCGAGCTGGCCGTCGCGCTCGGCGCGCGCGGCTTCGAAGGCACCGACGCGGCCGACGCAGGGCTCGTCGTCAACCTCGTCGACCCGGCCGCGCCGAAGCCGTTCCGCCGCCGCGCCCGAGGCACGTTCGTCGCCGCGCTCTGGGAGCTTCCCGACGAGCCCGCCGACGTGCTTGCGGCCGCCTACCCGATGCTCGTCCGCGCGCTCGCCAACGTTTCGCTCCTCGCGGTCCCAGGCCGCGGCGTCTGGTTCACGACCATGGAGCGCGGGACCTACGGCGTCCCCGACACCGGCGACCTCGCCGCGCTCGCGCACGACGCCGTCGACCGGCTCGAGCCGCTCGCCACCTCGCGCCTCGTGATCGACAACACGTTCCTCGCCGACCTCGAGCCGGAGCTCTGGGACGGCGACGACGTCACCCGGGAGCTCGCCGCCGCCGGCAGGCGGCTCGGCGAGCTCGGCCTGTTGCCGAACCCGTTCCCGATCGACGACCTGCTGAGCGAGCGGGAGCTGCGCCACGTGAAGCGCCTCTACGGCCTGGGCGGGCTCTCGTACGGGAACCTCTCCGCGCGCAAGGACGCGCAGCGGTTCTGGATGAGCGCGAGCGGCGTCGACAAGGCGCAGCTCGAGACTCCGGGGCGCGACATCCTGCTCGTCTCCGGCTATGACGCCGACCGCGGCGCGATGATCCTGAGCGTGCCGCCGACCGTCGAGCCGCGGCGGGTCTCGGTGGACGCCATCGAGCACTGGATGATCTACCGCAACCATCCGGACGTCGGCGCGATCCTGCACGTCCACGCGTGGGTCGAGGGCATCGCCGCGACGGAGATCAACTACCCGTGCGGCACCGAGGAGCTGGCCCGCAGCGTCTCCGACCTGATCGACGCGGCGCCCGATCCGTCGCACGCCGTCGTCGGCCTCAAGAACCACGGCATCACGGCCACGGGCGAGTCGCTCGGCGAGATCCTCGATCGCATCCAGCCGCGACTGCTGCTTCAGGTTCCGATGGAGTGATAACAAGGCCTCCGATGGAGGCCGTGCTCGTCGCAATCCACCTGCTCGCCGCCACGGTCTGGGTCGGCGGCACGGTCACGCTCGTCTTCGTCGGCGTGCCCGTGATCACCAAGCTCGAGGGCGAGGCGCGCGTCAACCGCGCTCCGGGAGCTCGGACAGCGCTGGCGGCCACTCGGCTACGGCGCCATCGGCGTGCTGGTGGTGACCGGGCTGCTGCTGGCCGACGACGACGTCGGCGATGCGTCGGCGGGATTCGACGCAGTGCTGGCGGTCAAGATTGGACTGGTCGCCCTCATGATCGCCGCCTCGCTGTACCACGACTACGTGCTCGGCCCGCGGCTCGCCGCGCAGATCCGCGCCGGCGAGGCGCCGACCGTCCGGCCGCAGCTCGTCTGGGTCGGCCGCTTCGCGTTCGCCCTGACGATCGTCGTTCCGATCCTCGGCGTCGCGCTCCAGCAGCTGGCCGACTGACGGCCCGGCGGCGCTAGGCTGGCCTCGTGAGCAGCGACACCTTCGGCGCCCGCTCCACGCTCGACGTCGGCGGCCGGGGCTACGAGATCTTCCGCCTCGCCGCGCTCCAGGACACGTACGACGTCGCACGGCTGCCGTACACGCTGCGCATCCTGCTCGAGAACCTCCTCCGCCACGAGGACGGCGAGACGGTCACGCGCGAGTCGGTCGAAGCCGTCGCGCGCTGGGTCGCGAAAGACGAGCCGCACGGCGAGATCACCTTCCGGCCGTCGCGCGTCCTGCACCAGGACTTCACCGGTGTCCCGGTCGTGGTCGACCTCGCCGCGATGCGCGCCGCGGTCCAGGACCTCGGCGGCGACCCCTCGATCATCGAGGCGCGCATCCCGGCCGAGCTCGTCATCGACCACTCGGTGCAGGTCGACGAGTTCGGGACGCGGTTCGCCTTCAAGTACAACGCCGAGCGCGAGTTCGAGCGCAACCAGGAGCGCTACGCACTGCTCCGCTGGGGCCAGCAGGCGTTCGACGGCCTCAAGGTCGTCCCGCCGAGCACCGGCATCGTCCACCAGGTCAACCTCGAGTTCCTCGCCCGCGTCATCGAGTCGCGCGACGGCGGGCGCTTTCCCGGACACGCTCGTCGGGACTGACTCGCACACGACGATGATCAACGGCCTCGGCGTCCTCGGCTGGGGCGTCGGCGGCATCGAGGCCGAGGCGGCGATGCTCGGCGAGCCGCTCTCGATGCTCGTTCCCCAGGTGGTCGGCTTCCGCCTCGACGGCCGGCTGCGCGAAGGCGCCACCGCGACCGACCTCGTCCTCACCGTCACCCAGATCCTGCGCGAGGTCGGCGTGGTCGGGAAGTTCGTCGAGTACTTCGGCCCGGGGCTCGCCGGCCTGGCGCTCGCCGACCGCGCAACCCTCGGGAACATGTCCCCGGAGTACGGCGCCACGTGCGGCTTCTTCCCCGTCGACGAGGTGACGATCGACTACTTGCGGCTGACCGGCCGCCCCGCAGAGCGCATCGAGCTGGTCGAGGCCTACTGCCGCGAGAACATGCTCTGGCACGACCCCGACGACCACCCGACGTACTCGCAGGTGGTCGAGCTGGACCTCGGCGACGTCGAGCCGAGCATCGCCGGGCCGCGCCGCCCGCAGGACCGCGTGCCGCTGGCCGATGCGAAGTCGTCGTTCATCGGCGCGATGCCCTCGTTCGGCGCGTCGTACGGCAACGGGAGCTACGACCGCGCCGTGGCCGACACCTTCCCGGCGAGCGACCCGACCGCCGGCCAGGAGCCCGGCGGGCATGAGGGCGAGGCCGATCCGCAGCCGGTGGCGACCGCGGCACCGTCAAGCCCGAGCGTCGAGGTGGAGCTGGACGGCGAGACGTTCCGGCTCGACCACGGTGCCGTCGTCATCGCCGCGATCACGAGCTGCACCAACACCTCGAACCCGCAGGTGATGCTCGGCGCGGGCCTGCTCGCGAAGAAGGCGGTCGAGAAGGGCCTGCAGCGCAAGCCGTGGGTGAAGTCCAGCCTGGCGCCTGGCTCGAAGGTCGTCACCGAGTACTACGAGCGCGCGGGTCTCACCCAATACCTCGACGAGCTCGGCTTCCACACGGTCGGCTACGGCTGCACGACATGCATCGGGAACTCCGGGCCGCTGCCGGAGGCGATCTCCCAGGCGGTCACGGAGGGCGATCTCGCCGTCTGCGCGGTGCTCTCCGGAAACCGCAACTTCGAGGCGCGCATCCACCCCGAGGTGAAGGCGAACTACCTCGCCTCGCCCCCGCTCGTCGTCGCCTACGCGCTCGCCGGGCGCATGGACCTCGACCTCACGACCGAGCCGATCGGGCAGGACGACGAGGGCAACGACGTGTTCCTGCGCGATATCTGGCCCAGCTCGCATGAGATCCAGGAGGCGATCGCGGGCTCTGTCAAGGGCGAGATGTTCGAGCGCACCTACGCCGACGTCTACACCGGCGACGACAGCTGGCGCGGCCTTGACGTGCCGGAGGGCTCGCTCTACGAGTGGGATCCCGACTCGACCTACGTCCGCCGGCCGCCCTACTTCGACGGCATGGAGCGCCGAGCCGGCGGCCGGTCGAGGCCGTGCGCGGCGCACGCTGCCTCGTCAAGCTCGGCGACTCGGTCACGACCGACCACATCTCACCCGCGGGCGCGATCCGCCCGGACAGCCCGGCGGGGACATACCTCGTCGAGCACGGCGTCGAGCGCCGCGACTTCAACTCGTACGGCTCGCGGCGCGGCAACCACGAGGTGATGGTGCGCGGGACGTTCGCCAATGTGCGGCTCAAGAACCAGCTCGTCTCCGGGAGCGAGGGCACGTGGACGGTGCACATCCCGTCGGGCGAGGAGATGACGATCTTCGAGGCGTCCGAGCGCTACCTCGCCGAGGCCACGCCGCTGGTCGTGCTCGCGGGCAAGGAGTACGGCTCCGGCTCGTCGCGCGACTGGGCCGCGAAGGGCCCGAACCTGCTCGGCGTCCGCGCAGCGATCGCGGAGTCGTTCGAGCGGATCCACCGCACGAACCTGCTGATGATGGGCGTGCTGCCGCTCCAGTACCCGGAGGGCGAGAGCGCCGAGTCGCTCGGCCTCACCGGCCGCGAGACGTTCGAGGTCGAGGCAGCGTCAGGGCCCGGGCGGGACGCTCCGCGTCACCGCGACACCGGACGGCGGCGAGCCGATCACGTTCGACGCGCGGCTGCGCATCGACACTGCGCGCGAGTTCGAGTACTTCCGGCACGGCGGGATCCTGCTGTACGCCGTGCGCCGGGCGCTCGCCGCCTAGCCGCACGCGGCAGCGGCGGCCAGCCACCGCCGCTGCCAGCGCGAGACAGCCCCCTCAGCGACCGTCGACGCGGACGACCGTGTACGTGGTCGTCGGCGTCGGCGGCGTCGTGAACCGCGCATTCACGACGTAGAGCCACGGCCCGGCGCGATCGATCGACGCCGGGATGTCGAAGTCCGGATCGGTGATGTGGCGGACGACGGTGCCGCTGCCGAGCCCGTGTGCCAGCCGCACGACGTCGAGCGTGTTGTCGAAGTTGCGCACGACGAACAGCCATTTGCCGGCGAGCAGGATCCCGTCACCGTTCGGGACGCTGACGCCCGCGACGGTGTGCGCCACGCCGGTGGCCGGGTCGACGGTGAAGACAAGCCCCGTGTTCGTCTGGACGATCACCAGCGTCTTGCCGTTCGGCGTCGCCTGGATGCCGTTGGCGTTGAAGCCGCCGGCGTAGTGGATGTCGCCGGTGAGCGGCACGCTCTGCGCCTGCGCGGGCAGCGCGCGGTTCGAGCCGAGCGTGAGCTTGTACAGCACCGGGTTCGTCGAGTCCGTGAACCAGACCGTCTTCTTCGTGACGACGACCCCGTTGATGAAGCTCGCGCCGGTCGCGAGCTGGAACGAGCCCAGAACGGCACCTGTACGCGCGTCGTAGACGAAGGCCTTTCCGGTCGCGCCGCCGGCGACGTACAGACGGCCGTGATCGACGGCGATCCCGGTTGCCGAACCGCCCGTCTGCGGCTGGACGAGCAGCGAGCCCGTCCCGGTCTTGAGCGAGCCGGCGTAGATCGCGCCGGTCGCGAGCGAGCCCGAGTAGAACGTGTGACCCTTGATCGCGAGCCCCTCGGGCTGGAACCCGTTCGGCAGCGCGATCGTCGACGGTTTCCCGTGGCCCGGGCCGCGGTGCCCGGACGCCGACGAGGCGACCCCGAGCGCGGCCACGAGAAACACCGTGATGAGCAGCGTTTTCCTCATGGGAGAGGCCTACCCCCGACGCGCGGACATGCAAACGCCGATGTGGGAAAGCCGGGTGCGCTCCGTACAGATCACGGATGCAGCTGCAGCCGCGCCGCGGCAAGCCTAGGGTCATGTCCACGACGATCACCGACACCCACGCGGCCGTCGACGTCATCCTGCGCGACGGCTCGACCCTCCGCCTGCGCCCGCCCGTGACCGACGACGCGGACGCCGTCCGCGACTTTTTCACAGGCCTCTCCGAGCAGAGCCTCTACCTGCGCTTCCATGGCATCCAGCGCATCGGCGACGAGCTCGTCGCCCACTTCCTGGATCCCGACTGGGAGGACCACGGCGCGCTGATCGGCACCCTTGCCGACGAGGGCGGCGAGCGCGTCGTCGCGCTCGCGACCTATGCGCGGCTGCGCGACCCGAG
The DNA here is from genome assembly GCA_963710465.1 of uncultured Thermoleophilia bacterium. Classification (GTDB taxonomy): domain Bacteria; phylum Actinomycetota; class Thermoleophilia; order Gaiellales; family Gaiellaceae; genus JACVRM01. The sequence continues at coordinate 24,719 of CAVQAQ010000023.1, read as the reverse complement.
CACGGCCGAAGCGGCGTTCGCCGTGGCCGACGAGTACCAGCGCCGCGGCATCGGCACGCGGCTGCTGGAGCAGCTCGCCCGCCGCGCCGAGGGCGCCGGCATCGAGCGCTTCGTCGCGGTCGTGCTCCCCCAGAACCGCCAGATGATCAAGGTCTTCGAGAGCGTGGGCTTCGACATCACGCGCGAGCTGGAGCAGGGCGAGCTGGAGATCTCGTTTCCCCTGCAGCCGACGGCCGCCTACCAGGAGCGCGTCGAGAGCCGCGACCACGTCGCCACCGCCGCCTCGCTGAAGCCGTTCTTCGCCCCACGCTCGGTCGCCGTGCTCGGCGCCTCGCAGCGCCGGGGCTCGATCGGAGGCGAGCTGTTCCGGAACATCCTGCGCGCGGACTTCCGCGGCGCCGCCTACCCGGTCAACCTGAAGGCCGAGCCAGTCGCCGGCGTGCGCGGGTACGCGTCGATCGCCGAGATCCCGGACGACATCGACCTGGCCGTGATCTGCCTGCCGGGCGAGCGCGTCGTCGCGGCCGCGGAAGAGGCGTTGCGCAAGGGCGTCAAGGCGCTGTGCGTGATCTCTGCCGGCTTCGCGGAGCTGGGCCCGGAGGGTGCCGCGCGGCAGCAGGAACTGCTCGCGCTGGTGCGCGCCCACGGCGCCCGCCTCGTCGGCCCGAACTGCCTCGGCATCGCCGCCGCGGCGCCGCGCCTGAACGCAACCTTCGGCCCGAAGGCGCTCCCACCCGGCAACGTCGGGTTCTCGTCGCAGAGCGGCGCGCTCGGTCTCGCGCTGCTCGAGAAGGCGAATGAGCGGGCGCTGACCTTCTCCGCGTTCGTCTCGATCGGGAACAAGGCCGACGTCTCGTCGAATGACCTGCTCGAGTACTGGGAGGACGACGAGGACACCGATGTCGTCCTGCTCTACCTCGAGTCGTTCGGCAACCCCCGCAAGTTCGGCCGGATCGCGCGCCGGCTCGCGCGCAAGAAGCCGATCCTCGCCATGAAGTCCGGGACGACACGCGCGGGCGCGCGCGCCGCGAGCTCGCATACCGCGGCGCTCGCAGGCTCGGACGCTGCGGTCGACGCCCTCTTCCACCAGGCGGGCGTCATCCGCGCGACGACGCTCGACCAGCTGATCGACGCTGCGGTGCTGCTCTCGTCGCAGCCGCTACCGCGCGGCCGCCGCGTGGCGGTGCTGACCAACGCCGGCGGCCTCGGGATCCTCTGCGCCGACGCCTGCGAGGCGGCCGGGCTCGAGCTCCCCGAGCTCGCCCCGGAGACCACCGAGGCACTGCGCGCCGTGCTGCCGGCCGAGGCGAGCGTCGCGAATCCCGTCGACATGCTCGGCTCGGCAGGTCCGAAGACCTACGAGGACGTCGTCCCGCTCGTGCTCGCCGACGGCCGGGTCGACGCCGTGATCGTCCTTTTCGTGCCGCCCGTCATGTCCGGCGCCGACGAGGTTGCACAAACGATCGCCAGCGTCGTGCAGGACGCGAAGCCGGACAAGCCGGTGCTCGCCGCGATCGTTGCCGAGGGCGGTATCCCCGCCGCGCTGTCGACCGGCTGGGATCGCCTCCTACACCTACCCGGAGTCCGCCGCGCGCGCCCTGGGCCTCGCGGCCCGGCGGGCCGAATGGCTGCGGCGGCCGCAGGGAACCGTCCCGGAACTGGACCGCGTCGACATGCCGCGCGCCAAGGCGGTCGCAGCAGCCGCCCTCGCCCGCGGCGGCGACGGCTGGCTGACGCCGGACGAGGTGCGCGATCTGCTCGACAGCTTCGGCTTCCCGCTCGTCCCCGAGCGCATTGCTGAGACCGCCGACGGGGCCGCGGTCGCGGCCACCGGGCTCGGCTTCCCGGTCGTCGTCAAGACCGCTGCAGCGGGTGCCCACAAGACGGAGTCCGGCGGCGTCGCCCTCGACCTGCGCGACGAGGACGAGGTCCGCGCCGCAGTCGAGCGCATCGGGCTCCCGGTCGTCATCCAGCCGATGGTCGGCGGCGGCGTCGAGCTGCTGGCGGGCGTCGTCCAGGATCGCGTCTTCGGGACGCTCGTCGCCTTCGGGCCGGGCGGCGTCTATGCGGAGCTGATCGGCTCGGCCGAGTTTCGGATCGCGCCCCTCACCGACGTCGACGCCGACGAGCTGGTCACGTCCGGCAAGGCGGGTCGCCTGGTGGGCGGCTTCCGCGGACGCGCCCCGGCCAGCGTGCCCGTGCTCGCCGACCTGCTCCACCGGCTGTCGGCCCTCGGCGAGCAGCTTCCCGAGGTCGCCGAGCTCGACCTCAACCCGGTGATCGCGTCGGAGCACGGCTGCATCGCCGTCGACGCGCGCGTCCGCGTCCAGGCGCCCTACATGGCGCCCCGCACCAAGAGCTGGTAGCTGCGGAGAAGTACGGATGGCCGGTCCGCGTCCCACGCGGATGGCGGGCGGCCGCCGTGCGTGGACACTGAGAGCCGACATGACGTTGACGACATCGTCGAAGCTCACACCGCGCGAGCACGAGGTTCTCGGCCTCCTCGCCCTCGGCTTCACGAACCGTGAGGTCGCCGAGGAGCTGAACATCTCCGTACGGACGGTCGAGACGCACCGCGCCTCGATCCTCTCCAAGCTCCGCCTGCGCACGCGCGCCGACCTCGTCCGCTACGCGCGGGCGAACGGCGTGTTCGCCGGGTAGCTCGCGCCGAGGTCGCCCGCGCGCCGACACCGAGAGAGGAGCACCCATGGCCTTACGTGTTCTGATCGCCGGCGGCGGGGTCGCCGCCCTCGAAGCTGCCCTGGCGCTGCGCGCCGATGCAGCCGGTCTCGTCGACGTCGAGCTGCTTGCGCCGGACGCCGACTTCGTCTACCGCCCGCTCGCTACCGCCGCCGCGTTCCACGCCGCCGAGCCCGCCAGCTTCCCGCTGCGAATGCTCGTCGAGGAGGCTGGGGCGCGGCTCCGGCCCGGGCGCCTGGCGGCCGTCGACGCCGACCCGCACCGCGTCTCCACGGAGGAGGGGGACGTGCTCGACTACGACGCCCTCGTGCTCGCGCTCGGCGCCCTACCGCGCCCGGCGATCCCGGGGGCGATCACGTTCGCGGGCGCCGGCGACGGGCCTGCGCTCCGAGAGATGCTCGAGGCGGCCGTCACCGGCACGGTCGAGCGGCTCGTCTTCGCGGTGCCCTCGAACGTCGGCTGGCCGCTGCCCGCCTACGAGCTTGCGCTCCTGACCGCGGGCTACCTCGACGACGCCGGCGCCTCGCGCGCCGAGGTCGTCGTCGTGACGCCCGAGGATGCGCCGCTGGCCGCCTTCGGCGCGCAGGCGAGCGATGCGGTCGCCGAGGTGCTCCGCTTCCGCGGTGTCGAGCTGATTGTCGGGACGGTCCCCCTCTCGTTTGCCGACGGAACCTTGCGCGTCGCCCCCGACAGTGACGGGATCGCGGCCGATGCGGTCGTCGCGATGCCCCGGCTCGAGGGGCCGCGCGTCAAGGGCATCACCGCCGACGCCGAGGGCTTCGTCCCGGTCGACCCGTACGGCGCCGTCATGGGCCTCGACGACGTGTGGGCGGCCGGCGACCTCACCACCTTCCAGGTGAAGCAGGGCGGGATCGCAGCACAGCAGGCCGACGCCGCCGCCTCCGCGATCGCGGCCCGCGCCGGCGCGGACGTCGAGCCGAGCCCGTTCCGCCCCGTGCTGCGCGGGCTGCTCCTGACCGGACTCGTGCCGCGCTACCTGCGCGGCGGCGAGCCTGGGGACTCCGAGGCCGATACCGAGCCGCTCTGGTGGCCGCCGACGAAGATCGTCGGGCGCCACCTGTCGCCGTTCCTGGCGGCGCACCTCGGGGCGGCGGCATGACGGCACTGCGGATTTTCCACAATGTCGCTACGGCGTCGCCGAGATGAAGGGAATGTTGAGCGCGGTACCGTTCGAGCCATGAGCAAGGGCGCACGGGTCCGGCAGCAGCGCGTCCAGGCGCCCCAGCGGCGTGGTGGCAAGCGCGCCAAGACGCCGCCGCCGCCCGGCCAGGGCGGCTCACGCCGGAATCTCTACATCGGCGTCATCGGCGCCGCCGTTCTCCTGGCGATCGTCCTCGTCGGGGCGAGCGTCCTCAGCTCGGGCAGCTCGTCGTCGCCGAAGACCGCGTCGATCTCGTCGGCGGCCGCGACGAACAAGCTGCTGGCGGGCATCCACCAGGGCGGGACCATCCTCGGCAATCCAAATGCGCCGGTCACGATGCAGGAGTTCGCCGACATCCAGTGCCCGGGGTGCGACCAGTACATGAAGACGGCCTTCCCCGACATCGTCCGCAAGTACGTACGCACCGGGAAGGTCAAGGTCGACTGGAACGGGATCGCCTTCATCGGCCCGGACTCCGAGAAGGGCCTCCGCTTCGTCAATGCGGCCGGCCAGCAGAACAAGCTCTGGAACGTCGCCGAGCTGATGTACCGCAACCAGGGCGCGGAGAACTCCGGCTGGGTCACGAACGAGCTGCTCCGCTCGGTCGGCGCGGCCGTGCCCGGGCTCGACGTGAACAAGGTCGAGCAGGACGTGAACAGCTCGGCGGTGAACCGGCAGATGGCGGCCGCGGCCAACCTCTTCTCGACCTACGGGTTCAACCAGACCCCCTCGTTCGCGATCGGCCCGACCGGCGGAACGCTCCAACCGTTCAACCCGTCGGCGTACGACGTCGGCGCGTTCGCCCCGACCCTCGACAAGTACATCCAGCAGAGCAAGCAGTGAGCGACCGCACCCTGCGGGTCGCGATCTGCGTCCTCGCGGCCGCGGGCGCAGCGATCGCGGGCTACCTGCTGTACGAGCGCTGGACCGGCGGCCCGCTGATCTGCTCCACGGGGGGTTGCGAGACCGTCCAGAACTCGCACTACTCGAAGATCGCCGGCGTGCCGGTGGCCCTGCTCGGGCTGCTCGCCTATGCGGGCATCTTCGTCACCGGCCTGCTGCGCTCCGAGCTCGCGCGCGCCGTCGGAGCGGCGCTCGCGGTGAGCGGGCTCGCCTTCGCGCTCTACCTGGTCTACGTGCAGAACTCGAAGATCCACGCCTGGTGCCAGTGGTGCCTCGCGAGCGATGCGATCCTCACCGTGCTCGCCGTCCTCACCGTCATGCGGCTGCTCCGCGAGCCCGAGCCGATGACGGTCGCGGCGCCGGCCGTCCCCGCGCCACGGCGCCGCTAGCCGTGCGCCCGACGCTCTACGAGGCCGCCGGCGGCGCGCCCGCGCTGTTCGCGCTGGCGCGCGCCCATCACGCCCGCTGCCTCGCCGACCCGGAGCTGAACCATCCGTTCTCGCACGGCGACATCCAGCCGGATCACGTCGAGCGGCTCGCCGCCTACTGGGGCGAGGTGCTGGGCGGACCGCCCGCCTACTCGGAGCGCTTCGGCGACGAGTCGGGCGTGCTCGTGATGCACGCCGGCAACGGCCCGATGGACGACCTCGGCGACCGCTTCGTCGCCTGCTTCGTCGCGGCGATGGACGACGCCGAGCTGCCCGCCGACCCCGAGCTGCGCGGGGCGCTGCGGGCCTACATGCGCTGGGCCGTCGACAACGTGCTGCAGTACGCGCCCGTCGATGCCGTCGTCCCCACAGGAGCGGCGATGCCGCGCTGGGACTGGCGCGGGGCGTAGACCCATCCGCTTACAGCGTCTTCACCTGCCCTCGCTAGCGTAAAGCGGATGCCCGGGGTCCGCATCGCCGTGCTCCTGCTCGCGTTCCTCGCCTTCGCCGGCACCGCCGGGGCCGCCGAGGCGCCGAAAGGTATCGACGTCTCGCACTGGCAGGGCCAGATCGGCTGGCTCCAGGTCGGCGCCGGCGGCTACGACTTCGCCTTCGCGAAGGCGACCGAGGGGACGACGTACATCGATCCGACGTACGTGACGAACCGCGCCGGGGCGACCGCGGCCGGCCTGCGGCTCGGCGCGTACCACTTCGCACGGCCGGTGGGGACCTCCGACGCGGCGGCCATCGCGAGCGGCATCGCGCAGGCGGACTACTTCGTCGCGACCGCCCAGCCGAAGCGCGGCGACCTGCTGCCGGTGCTCGACCTCGAGAAGACCGGCGGTCTCGGCGTCACACGGCTGACGACGTGGACGCAGGCGTTCCTCGACCAGGTCTACGCGCGGCTCGGCGCACACCCCCTCGTCTATGCGTCGCCGAGCTTCTGGAAGACGTCGCTCGGCGACACGCCGCTCTTCGCCGCGGACGGCAACCGGCTCTGGATCGCGCACTGGACGAAGGCCTCGCTCCCGCTCCTGCCCGCCGCCGGCTGGAACGGCCTCGGCTGGACGTTCTGGCAGTGGACAAGCTGCTCGAGCGTGCCCGGCATCGGCGGTTGCGTGGACGGCGACCGCGTCAACGGCTCGTCGCTGAGCCCCGGTCTGATGCCCGCGACGGCGGCCGGCCCGCCCGCGTCGAGCGAGCCGCCCGCCGTCGTCGGCACGCCGCAGTCCGGACGCCTGCTCGTCGCCACCGCGGGCGGCTGGAGCGGCGGCAAGCCCGCCTCGTTCACGTACGAGTGGCAGCGCTGCACTGCGGCCGGCGACGGCTGCGCACCGATCACGAACGCGACGAAAAGCACCTACACGCCCGTCGCGGCCGACGTCGGCCATGCACTCGTCGCAAGCGTGACCGCGACCACCGCCGGGGGCAGCGACACGGCGGACTCGGTACCGACGCTCGCCGTGGCGAGCTCCGGGACGACTCCGTCGGCCGCGCCGAAGGCGACGAAGCTGCCGACAGTCCTGGGCGTCGTCCAAGCAGGGCAGACGCTGACCGGTGCCTCCGGGACGTGGACCGGAGCACCGAAGAGCTACGCGTACCAGTGGCGCCGGTGCCCGGCCGTCGGGACGACCTGCACCGTGATCGCCGGCGCGAGCGCATCGACGTACCTGATCACGCCCGGTGACATCGCCTCGAAGCTCTCCCTCGTCGTGACCGCGACCGGGACGGGCGGCTCGAGCTCGGCGAGCTCGGTTTCCACCGCCGTCGTCGCGCCGGCCCCCGTGCCGACGCCGGTCGTCGGGTCGACCACTGCCGCGCTCGGTCAGGCGGGCGCCGTGACCACCGCGGATGCCGCCGCCGTGGCGTCCTGGCAGCCCGGCGCGGTTCCGCCCGGCACCACCGTCTCGCTCGCTTCCTCGCCGAGCCGGCTCTCGGTGCCGGGGTTCGCGGTCGCGCTCGGCGTCGGCACGCCCGCGCCGTTCCCGTGGCCGATCGACGTCACCTTCGGCTCCGCCGCCGACGACGTCGTGCCCGGCATCCTCCCGGGACGCGGCGTCTTCCGGGCGATCCCTGAGCTGGCCGGGACGACGCTGCCCGAGGGTCAGGAGACGGGCGCGTACCGCGACTCCACCGGCGGCCTGCACGTGCTCACCCGGCGATCCGGCCGCATCGCGCTGTTCACGCCCGGCGCGTGGGGTGACCCCCGCTACGCGACGACCGCCCGCCCGCGGATGACGCTGGTGAGCCCGGTGCTCGTCGGCCACCCGAGCAAGACGGTCGTGCTCGTGCGCACCCGCTTCACCCTCGACAGCCAGGCCCGCCTGGCGGTCACGGTCGTCGGCCCGACCGGCCGTCGGGTCACCCTGCTGCGCAAGGGCAGCCGCATCGGCGACTTCCTGCCGGGCGGGCCGACCAACACGCTCAAGACCGTCCAGCTGCGGCCCGGCGCGCTGCCGCTGCGCATCCGCGTCCTCGCGAAGCAGCTCAGGCCGGGCGTGCGCTACCGCGTGCGGATCGCCCTCACCGACCCGTACCTCCGGCACTCCACGCTGAGCATCGACCTCCCCGCCAGGCGCTGACAGACCGCGCCGATACGATCCGCGGGTGATCGCGCGGTATACGCGCCCGGCGATGGCGCGGATCTGGTCCGAGGAGGCGAAGCTGGGCGCGTGGCTCGAGGTCGAGCTCGCCGCGCTCGACGGCTGGGCCGACCTCGGGGTCGTGCCGCGCGAGGACGCCGCGGCGATCCGCGAGGGCGCGCGCGTGCCGTCGCCGGAGCGGGTGGCGGAGCTCGAGCGCGAGACCCACCACGACGTCGCCGCCTTCGTCGACGCCGCCTCGGATGGGCTGGGCGCCGAGGGGCGCTGGCTGCACTACGGGCTCACCTCGTCGGACGTGCTCGACACCGCGCTCGCGCTCCAGGTGCGCGACGCGGGCGCGCTGATCGTTGAGGGCATCGACCGCGCCTTCGCTGCCGTCGTCGCGCGCGCCGAGGAGCACCGACTGACGCCGATCATGGGCCGGACGCACGGGATCCACGCCGAGCCGACGACGTTCGGGCTCAAGCTCGTCGGCTGGGCCTTCGAGCTCGAGCGCGGCCGTGAGCGTGTGCTGCACGCGCTCGAGGGCATGCGCGTCGGGAAGCTGTCCGGCGTCGTCGGGACGTACGCCGCGGTCGATCCGCAGGTCGAGCGCGTCGCCTGCGAGCGGCTCGGCCTCGAGCCGGCGCCGACCTCCACGCAGGTCATCCAGCGCGACCGCCACGCGGAGCTGCTCTGCGCGCTGGCGCTCGTCGCGGCGTCGCTCGAGACGTTCGCGCTCGAGATCCGCCATCTCGCGCGGACGGAGGTCGGCGAGGTGGGCGAGCCGTTTGGCCGCAAGCAGAAGGGCTCGTCGGCGATGCCGCACAAGCGCAACCCCGTGGTGGCCGAGCGCATCTGCGGGCTGGCGCGGATCGTCCGGGCGCAGGCGATCGTCGGTCTGGAGAACGTGGCGCTCTGGCATGAGCGCGACATCTCGCACTCGTCCGCCGAGCGCGTGGCCATCCCGGACGCCTTCCTCGCGCTCGACTACATGCTCGACCGCTTTGCGTGGCTGGTCGAAGGTCTGGTCGTCCGGCCGGAGCGGATGCGCCGGAACATCGAGGCGAGCTTCGGCCTGCACGCGAGCCAGCGCCTCCTGCTCGCGCTGGTCGAGTCGGGCCTCGAGCGCGATGAGGCCTACCGCCTCGTGCAGCACAACGCGATGCGCGCGTGGGACGAGGAGCGGCCGCTTCGCGAGCTCGTCGCCGCGGACGCCGAGATCGCGGCCCGCGTCGACCTCGACGAGGTCTTCGACGAGGGCGCCTACACCAAGCACGTCGACACCGTCTTCGAGCGCCTGGAGGTGCTCCAATCACGACTCCACGGGGAGGCCCTGCATGTCTGAAGTGGTGCACGTCGGTTCCGGCAAGGTGCGCGAGCTCTACGCGCTCGACGACGAGCGGCTCCTGCTCACGGCGAGCGACCGCATCTCCACCTTCGACGTCGTCCTGCCGACCGAGATCCCGGACAAGGGCCGCGTCCTGACCGGCCTCTCGGGATTCTGGTTCGCGCGGACGCGCGACATCGTCCCGAACCACCTGCTCGCAATCCGGCCCGACGGCCGTTCGCTCGAGTGCCGGCGGCTGGAGATGCTGCCGATCGAGTGCGTCGTCCGCGGCTATCTCTCCGGCTCGGGCTGGAAGGACTACAAGGCGTCCGGCGCGGTCTGCGGGCACCGGCTGCCCGAGGGGCTGACGGAGTCCGACCGGCTGCCCGAGCCGATCTTCACCCCGGCGACCAAGGCGACGACCGGCCACGACGAGAACATCACGCGGGAGCAGGCGGCGGAGCTGGTCGGCGCCGAGCGCTTCGCCGAGGCGGAGCGCGTCTCGCTCGCGCTGTACGAGTTCGGTGCCGGCTACGCGGCGCAACGCGGGATCCTGCTCGCCGACACCAAGTTCGAGCTGGGCACCGACACCGAGGGCCGCCTCGTCCTGGGCGACGAGGCGATGACGCCGGATTCCTCGCGCTTCTGGCCGGCGGACGAGTACCGGGCGGGCGGGCCGCAGCCGTCCTTCGACAAGCAGTTCGTGCGCGACTACTGCGAGACGCTCGGCTGGGACAAGACCGACCCTGGCCCGGAGCTGCCCGCCGACGTCGTTGCGGGCACTCGTGCGCGCTACGTCGAGGCCTTCGAGCGTGTGACGGGCATCCCGTTCGACGACTACCTCGCCGACCCGGAGGTGGTGCTCCGATGAGGGCGACCGTTCTCGTCAGGCCCAAGCAGGGCATCCTCGACCCGCAGGGCGCGGCGGTCGAGAGCTCGCTCCGCCACCTCGGCTTCTCGGTCAGCGGGGCGCGGGTCGGGCGCCTCGTCGAGCTCGACGTGGACGCGCCCGACGCGGCGCGGGCCCGTGCCGAGCTCGAGCGGATGTGCGAGCAGCTGCTCACCAACCCGCTGATCGAGTCCTACGAAATCAAGGTCGGCGCATGACCGCACAGGTCGCAGTGGTCACCTTCCCCGGCTCGAACGACGACCGCGACGCGCTCCAGGCGCTCGCGCTGCTCGGCGCCGAGCCGGTCGCGGTCTGGCACGAGGCGGAGCGGCTGCCCGACGTCGGCGCCGTCGTGCTCCCGGGCGGCTTCTCCTACGGCGACTACCTGCGCTGCGGCGCGATCGCCCGCTTCTCGCCGGCGATGCGGGCCGTGCGCGAATTCGCCGAGGCGGGCGGACCGGTGCTCGGAATCTGCAACGGCTTCCAGGTGCTCTGCGAGGCCGGGCTGCTCCCCGGCGTGCTGCGCCGGAACGCGTCGCTCGAGTTCGTGTGCGTCGACGTCGACGTCCGCGTCGAGCGGGCCGACACGCCGTTCACGTCGACGTGCTCGCGCGGCGACGTGCTCACGATCCCGATCAAGCACGGCGAGGGCGCCTGGTTCGCGGACGGCGAGCTTCTCGACGAGGTCGAGGCGGGCGGCCAGGTGGTGCTCCGCTACGCGAACGGGAACCCGAACGGCTCCGCGAACGGCGTGGCCGGCGTGGTCAACGAGCGGCGGAACGTCATGGGGCTCATGCCGCATCCCGAGCACGCGGTCGACCCGCTGCTCGGCCCGACCGGCGGCCTGCCGATCCTCGAGTCGCTCGTCGCCGCCGCCACCGCGCGCACGCCGATCCTGGCCTGACGGTTTCCGCCGACGCCCTAAGGGCCGAGGGGAAGCGCCCGTGCGAGCTCGGGGCGGTCGGCGAGGGCGGCGCGCAGCCGCTCCAGATCACGCGCGCGCAGCGTGACCGGGCCGCGGCGAGCCGACCCGCCGGTCGAGTAGGAGAAGCGCACGAGCTGCTCGCCGCGCTCCGTCGCGAGCAGCTGGACGATGCACGCGAACCGCTTGTCGCCGGCCCGCTGCGGCACCGACAGCTCCTCGACGACCTCTGCCGGGCCCCAGGGTGTCGCGGCCTTTGCCATGGAGACGACGGTACGCGGGCAACACGCGCCTGTCTGTGTCGAAAGCGTGACAGGTTTCTAACCGTCACGCCCGCGAACTAGTGTTCGCCCCGTGATCGTCGCTCACCTGGACCTCGACGCCTTCTTCGCGGCCGTCGAGGAGCTCGAAGACCCCGGCCTGCGCGAGGTTCCGCTCGTCGTCGGCGGCGACCCGGACGGCCGCGGTGTGGTCGCGACCGCGAACTACGTCGCGCGTCGGTTCGGGATCCGTTCGGCGATGTCGTGCGCCGAGGCGCGCCGCCGCTGCCCGGACGTCGTCTTCGTCCGGCCGCGGAAGAGCCTCTACTCCGACTACTCGCGCGCCGTCTGGTCGGCGATCCGGGACGTCGTCCCGGTCGTCGAGCGCACCGGCCTCGACGAGGGCTACCTCGAGCTCCACGGTGTCGCGCGAGACATGACGCAGGCGCGCGCGGTGGCCGAGGCCGTCCAGGCGGCCGTGCTCGGAACGACGAGCCTCAGCGCCTCGCTCGGGGTCTCGACCTCCAAGGTGGTGGCCAAGGTGGCGAGCGACCGGCGCAAGCCGCGTGGGCTGCTCGTCGTCCCGGCCCGCCGCGAGGCCGCGTTCCTCGCCCCGTTCGATGTCCGGCTGCTCCCCGGGGTCGGCCCGCGGGCGGAGGAGCGCTTGCGCGCGGCCGGCGTGACCACCATCGGCGCCCTCGCGGCGCTCGACGACGCAGCGCTCCTGCGGCTGGCGCCCGGGAAGATCGGCGCGCTCCTCCGCGACCGCGCCCGCGGCATCGACCCGCGCCGCGTGGAGCCGGCGAGCACCGCCCAGAATCCGTCGATCTCGAGCGAGGAGACGTTCGAGCGCGACCTCACGGACCGCGAGCGGCTCCATGACGAGGTCCGGCGCATGGCCGCCCACGTCACGGGGTACCTGCAGCGCTCCGGCGAGACCGCGCGGACGATCACGACCAAGCTGCGCTACGCCGACTTCTCCATCCGGACGCGCTCGACCTCGCTGCCGGTCGGTACGGACGACGAGGAGCGCATCGGCGAGCTCGCCTGCGCGCTGCTCGACCGCGCGCTCGTCGACCGGCCCGGCGCGCTGCGCCTCGTCGGCGTCGGCGTGTCCGGTCTCGAGCCGTTCCGCCAGCTCGCCCTGGTATAGACGCGGCGTGATCGTCCGCACCGTCCTCGGCGACATCGACCCGCACGTGCTTGGTCCCTGCGACGCGCACGAGCACCTGTTCCTGGTCACGCCTGCGCAGCCGGGCGACGAGTTCGCGGACGTCGAAAAGGCGATCGAGGAGGCGGAGACGCTCGTCGCAGCCGGCGGCCGCGCGCTCGTCGACTGGACGCCGATCGGCCTCGGGCGCGACCTCGACGGGCTCGAGCGGGTCGCCCGCGCGACCGGGCTGCACATCGTCGCCGCCACGGGCCTGCACCGCGACGCCCACTACACGCGCGACGACCCGCTCCGTGCGGCCGGAGAGGAGGAGCTGGCCGGCCGCTTCGCCAAGGATCTCGACCGCTGCGGGATCATCAAGATCGGCGCCGGCTACCACGCTGTCTCGCCGTTCGAGGCGAAGGCGTTCGAGGCCGCCGCCATCGCGCACGCAGCGCACCGGCGCGCCCGTCTGCGTGCACACCGAGCACGGGACGATGGGCCTCGAGCTCGTCGAACGGCTGCAGGTGGCGGGCGTGCCGCCCGCGAGCGTCGTGCTCGCCCACCTGGACCGCAACCCGGACGCCGGCGAGCACGCCGAGACGGCCGCGGCCGGCGCCTGGCTCCAGTTCGACGGGCCCGGCCGGACGAAGTACTGGCCCGACTCGACGATCCTGGCGCTGATCGCCGAGCTGGCCGAGCGCGGCCACGCCGGGAGCATGCTGCTCGGCGGAGACACCGGACGCGCCTCGATGATGCGCGCGTACGGCGGCGGGCCTGGGCTCGACTACCTGTTCGCCCGGTTCAAGCCGCGGCTCGAGCGCGAGCTCGGGGCAGCCCTCGCCGAGCAGATCTTCGTGCGCAACCCGGCGCGGGCGTTCGCGTTCAGTCCGAGGTAGCGCGGCGCGCGACCGCGCCGGCCCGCACGATCGTCACCTCGTCCAGCGACGTGAACGGCCGCCACGGGCCCGGCTCCCACTCGCTGCCCTGGCACATCGGGCACGGCGGTGGCTCGCCGCGAATGGCAATGCCGTAACCACAGCCAACGCAAACAAGGGTAATGCTGGTGGTCGCCGCTTCTCTCGGGGGCTCGAGCACAGCGCCTCCTCAGGTTGCAGACACGGTACCCGGCGCCTCTGTGGACGAACCGTTAAGAAGGCCTCACCTTTCGCGAATCCGGCGTGCGCCCTCGACCATATGCTCGAGCTTCGCCCGCGCGGCCCAGCGCGCGGTCTGCGACAGCCCGCAGTCGGGACCGACCGAAAGCCGCTCGGCGGGCACGTAGCGCAGGCACGCGTCGGATCCGCTCCTCCACGTCCTCGGGCGTCTCGACGTAGTAGCTCTTCACGTCGATGACGCCGACGGCGACGTCCTGGCGCTCCGCGATCGTCCCGATCAGCTCGATCTCGGCGAGCTCGCGGCTGGCCATCTCGAGGTGCAGCTCGTCCGCCGCGAGGTCGAGGAACGCCGGGAACATCGGCGCGTAGCGACGCTTCGCGACCGCGCGCCCCTTGTAGTTGCCGAAGCAGAGGTGCGTGCCGAGGTAGCACCGCCCGACGACCGGCTCGACCGTGCGGTTGAAGAGGTCGACGAGCCGGGCGGGGTCCTCGCGCTAGGCGTAGCACGCTCATCGAGGGCTCGTCGACCGTGACGATCTCGCAGCCCGCCTCGACGAGCGCCACGAGCTCGGCCCGGACGATCGGCAGCGAGCGCCTCGGCGACCGCCCAGCGGTCGGGGTAGTCGCCGCCCGGGCTCGATCCGGCCGGCAGCGTGTACGGCCCGGGGACGCTCGCCTTCAGCCGCGGCCCGGGCGGCGCGAGCTCGTGCAGCCGCCGCACTCGTCGAGCGACGCCGAGCCCGCGCGGCGCGCCGAGCTCGCCGACGATCGTGTGGCGGCCGCGCTGGTCGTGCGCGGGCGGGCCCAAGCGCCGCCGCGGCTCGAGCTCGAGCTCGAGCCCGTCGAGGAAGGCGTAGAACGAGAGGTTGAAGTCGAAGCGGGTCTGCTCGCCGTCGGTGATCACGTCGAGGCCGGCGCGCACCTGGTCGCCGATCGCCGCCGTGACCGCGTCCCGCGTGGCCTCCTCGAGGTCGTCGGGGCCGAGCTCGTCGATGTGCTCGCGCGACGAGCTCGAGCCAGCCGGGGAACGGGTAGCTCCCGATCACCGTCGTCCGGATCGGCTCGTGCGGCATCCCGAGACCCTACGCGGCTCGTTGCTCTCCCGTCTAGACAGCTATACAGTCGGCCCGTGCTCGACGTGTTCGACGTGAGCGGGCGCCGCGTCGTCGTGACCGGCGCGTCGAGCGGCATCGGCGAGGCGGTCGCCGCGGCGTTCGGCCGCGCAGGCGCGCGCGTCGCCGGGATCTCGCTCGACGGCGGCGGCCATGGAGACGGCATCTTCGTCCAGGGCGACACCGGCGACCGCGAGGCGGTCGAGTCGCTCGCCGCCCGCGTCGTCCGCGAGTGGGGCGGCATCGACGTCTGGGTGAACAACGCCGCGCGGCTGATGGTCAAGCCGGTGGTCGAGACGACGGACGAGGACTGGCACGGCCTGCTGGCGCGCGAACCTCCACGGCTACTTCTACGGCTGCCGCGCGGCGGCGCGGCGAATGCTCGCGCAGGGCAACGGGCGGATCGTGAACATCTCCTCGGCCGCGGACGTGCTCGCGGTGCCCGACCTCGGCGCATACACCGCGGCGAAGGGCGCGATCGTCGCGCTGACGAAGGTGCTCGCGCTCGAGCTCGCGCCGCCGGGATCACCGTCAACGCGGTCGCGCCGGGCGCGATCGACACGCCGCTGAACGCGACCGCGTACACGCCCGCAGGTGCGCCGCACCTACGAGGAGCGGATCGCGCTCGGCCGCATCGGCACGGCCGACGGAGGTCGCCGACGTCGTCGTCTTCCTCGCGTCGGACGCGGCGCGCTACGTCACCGGCCAGGAGCTCGTCGTCGACGGCGGGCTGACGATCAACGGCGCGGTCGGGCATGCGCGCGATTGAGCTGCTCGTCGACGGGCTCGACCACCCCGAGGGGGTCGTGCTGGGATCCGGGCGCCGGCGTGCTCTGGGCAGGCGGCGAGGCGGCCAGCTGTACCGCGTCGACGTCGAGGCGCGCACCTGGGACGAGGTCGCCCAGGCGCCCGGGTTCGTGCTCGGCCTCGCCGTCGACGGGCGCGGCCGCCTCGCGATCTGCTGCGGCGACGACGGCCTCGTCTGCGTCTACGACGGCGAGGTGCGGGTGCTCCGCGACGGCCTGCCGTTCCCGAACTACCCGGCATTCGGCCCGGACGGGTCGCTCTACGTCTCCGCGAGTGGGAAGTGGAGCGCGAACGACGGCCGCGTCTACCGGATCGCGCCGGACGGCGGCCTCGACATGCTCACCGACCTCATCACCCACTTCCCGAACGGCTGCGCGGTCAGCGCCGACGGCCGCTGGCTCTGGATCGTCGAGAGCTACGTGCCCAGGCTGAGCCGGATCGACCTTCATTCCGGGGCCGTCGAGGAGCTGGCCCGCCTCGACGGCACCGTGCCGGACGGCGTCGCCTTCACCACCGACGGCGGCGCGCTCGTCTCGTGCTACCGGCCCGACCGCATCCTCCACCTGTCACCCGAGGGGCGCATCGAGACGGTTGCCGAGGACCCGCAGGGAACCCACCTGGCGGCGCCGACGAACGTCGCGTTCGCCGGCGACCGCCTGATCTCGGCGAATCTCGGACGCTGGCACCTGAGCCTCATCCACACGGAGCTGCGCGGTGTGCCGCTGCACCGGCCCGACCGCTGGGCGGCCGACGCGTGACCACCTTCGTCCCCCGCTACCACGAGATCGAGCAGGCGCTGCGGGCGCGGATCGCGAACCTCGCGCCGCATGCGCCACTGCCCTCGGACGCGCAGCTCTGCGAGGAGTTCGGCGTCTCGCGCATGACCGCACGCGGCGCCGTGCAGCGGCTCGTCCACGAAGGGCTCGTCTACCGCGTCCCCGGCCGCGGCACGTTCGTGGCGCCCGCGCGGGCGAACCGGACCGCCAGCCGGATCATGTCCTTCTCCGACGAGATGCGGCGGTGCGGACGGACGCCGGAGTCCCGCGTCGTGCAGAAGCGGCGGCGGCCCGCGAGCGACGCCGAGCGCCACCGGCTCGGCGTCGACGAGGTGATCGTCCTGCGCCGCGTCCGGCTCGCGGACGGGCAGCCGGTCGCCCTCGAGACGGCGGTCTTCCCGGCCGCCAAGGTCGAGCCGGTGCTCGAGCGGCTGGAGCACGACGGCTCGCTCTTCGCCACGCTGGCCGACGCCGGCCTCGTCCCCACGGCGGGCTCCGCCTCGCTCCAGGCCGAGGCCGCGACCGCCGAGGACGCGCGGCTGCTCGACGTCAAGCGCGGCGCGCCGCTCCTCGTCGAGCGGCGGCTCATCCACGACCAGGCGGGCACGCCGCTCGAGTGGACGGAGAGCCGCTACGCCGGCTCGCGCTACGGCCTCGACGTCGACTTCGAGGTGGAGCTGCCCGGATGACGGACATCACGGATCTCAGGGCCGGTGTCGTGGGCACCGGCTTCATCGGCGTCGTCCACGTGGACGCCCTGCGGCGGCTCGGCGTCACGGTCGCCGGCGTCGTCGGCTCGTCGCCGAAGCGGGCCGTCGCCAAGGCGGTCGCGCCGGTCTACGACAGCTACGAAGCGCTGCTCGCGGACGAGTCGGTCGACGTCGTCCACCTGACGACGCCCAACAACCTGCACTACCCGCAGGCGAAGCAGGCGCTCGCCGCCGGCAAGCACGTCGTCTGCGAGAAGCCGCTGGCATTGACCTCGGCCGAGTCGGGCGAGCTGGTCGAGCTCGCCGAGGCGAGCGGGCTCGTGCACTGCACGAACTTCAACATCCGCTTCTACCCCATGATCCAGGAGGCCCAGGCGCGCGTGCGCGCAGGGCGGCTCGGCGACCTCTGGAACGCTCACGGCGGCTACCTGCAGGACTGGCTGCACCAGCCGACCGACTGGAACTGGCGGCTCGAGCCCGAGCGCGGCGGCGCGCTGCGCGCCGTCGGCGACATCGGCTCGCACTGGCTCGACCTCGTCCAGTTCGTGAGCGGCCGGCGCGTGGAGAGCCTGCTCGCCGACCTCGCGACCACGATCCCGGTGCGGAGCCGGCCGGTCGGCGAGGTGGAGACCTACGCGGACGCCGGCGACATCGAGCGCACGGAAGCGCACATGACAACCGAGGACCTCGCGCACATCCTGCTGCGCTTCGACGGCGGCATGCGCGGCTCGCTCGTCGTCTCGCAGGTGAGCGCCGGCCGCAAGAACTCGCTGCGCTTCGAGCTGGACGGCTCGCGCACCGCGCTCGCCTGGGACTCCGAGCGGCACGAGGAGCTCTGGTTCGGCCACCGCGAGAAACCCAACGAGGTCCTGCTGCGCAATCCCGGCCTGTTGAGCCCCGAGGCTGCCTCGCGCACGCACCTGCCCGCCGCGCACACCGAGGGGTTCGCGGACACGTTCCGCGAGCTGTACCGCGCCGTCTACACGGCGGTCGCCGCGGGCGGGCCGCCGCCGGAGCCGGACTATCCGACCTTCGCCGCCGGCCACTGGGAGAACGTGCTCGGCGACGCGATCGCGCTTTCCGACCGTGAACGACGATGGGTGGAGGTGGAACGATGAAGCTGGGCCTGCTGACCGCGGCCTTCCCCGATCTGACCCTCGAGCAGGTGGCCGAATGGGCCGCCGGCGAGGGCTTCCAGGCGCTCGAGATCGCGTGCTGGCCGGCCTCGGGCGGCGAGCGGCGCCGCTACGCCGGCGTCACGCACATCGACGTCGACAGCTTCGATCCCGACGAGGTGCACGCGATCATGCAGCGGCACGGGTTGGCCATCTCGGCCCTGGCGTACTACCCGAACAACCTCCACCCCGACGACGAGCAGCGGGAGGCGGTCAACGGGCACCTGCTCAGGGTGATCGACGCCGCGGAGCGGCTCGGCGTCGGCGTCGTCGGCACATTTGTCGGCAACGACAAGGACCGGCCGCTCCCGGAGAACCTCGAGCGCTTCCGCCAGATCTGGCCGCCGCTGGTCGCCCACGCCGGCGAGCGCGGGGTGAAGATCGCGATCGAGAACTGCCCGATGATCTTCTCGTACGACGAGTGGCCGGGCGGCAACAACCTCGCCTGGGCGCCGGCGATCTGGGACGAGATGTTCTCGGCCATCCCGGCTGACAACTTCGGCCTCAACATCGACCCGTCCCACCTCGTCTGGCTCATGATCGACTACGAGCGGGCCGTCTACGACTACGGTGACCGCATCTTCCACGCGCACGCCAAGGATCTGGAGATCCGCCGCGACGGGCTGTACCGCAACGGCTCGTTCTCGGGCGGGATCGGCTGGCAGGTGCCCCGGCTGCCCGGCCTCGGCGAGGTCGACTGGGGGCGCTTCACGGCCGCGCTGTACGCGGTGGGCTACGACCATGTGCTCTCGATCGAGCACGAGGACCGCCGCTTCGAGGGCGACGAGGAGCTTGTGAAGCGGGGCTTCCTCCTGGCCCGCGACGTGCTGAGGCCGCGGGTGGTCTGATGCTCTCGCTCACCGACGGCGGCATGGAGACGACGCTGATCTTCCGGGAGGGCATCGACCTGCCCGAGTTCGCGGCGTTCCCGCTGCTGGCGACGGAGGGTGGCCGGGCCGCGCTCCGACGCTACTTCGAGCCGTACGTCGAGCTCGCGGGACGGCTCGGCGTGCCGCTCGTCCTCGATGCGCCGACCTGGCGGGCGAACGTCGACTGGGGCGAGCGGCTCGGCTACGCGCCGGAGGAGGTCGACCAGGCGAGTCGCGACGGGGTGACGCTTCTGGCCGAGCTGCGCACGGATGCGGCCGGCGAGCCGCCCGTGCTCATCTGCGGCTGCATCGGCCCGCGCGGCGATGCCTACGACGGCACCGTGACCATGAGCGCGGAGGAGGCCGAGGCGTACCACGCGCGTCAGGTGGGGGTGTTCGCGGAGACGGACGCCGACCTCGTCAGCGGGCTGACCCTGCCCACCGTCGAGGAGGCGCTCGGCATCGCCCGAGCCGCCGTCGCGGCCGGCATGCCTGTGGTGATCTCGTTCACGGTCGAGACCGACGGGCGCCTGCCGAGCGGGCAGCCGCTCGGTGAGGCGATCGAGCAGGTGGACGCGGAAACGGACGGGGCGCCGCGCTACTTCATGATCAACTGCGCCCACCCCACGCACTTCGAGCGGGCGCTGGCGGATGGAGGCGCGTGGCGCGGGCGGATCCACGGCATCCGGGCAAACGCCTCGAAGCAGAGCCACGCCGAGCTGGACGAGCTGGGCCTGCTGGATGCCGGCGACCCGGAGGAGCTCGCCACCGCGTACCTCGCGCTGCAGCCGCTCCTGCCCAACCTCGAGGTGCTTGGCGGCTGCTGCGGCACCGACCACCGCCACATCGCGGCGATCGCCGAGGCCTGGCTCGCGGAATAGCGGCGTCGCCGGCGCCGTTGCCACGACGCATGCGGGTCGCGGAACTCTGGCGCTATCCGGTCAAGTCGCTCCGCGGCGAGTCGCTCGCCGAAGCGCGCATCACGCCGCTCGGCATCGACGGCGACCGCCTCGTGCAGGCATTGCGGCCGGGCGGCCGCGTCTACACCGCCCGGACGCACCCGGCCATGCTCGGGCTGCAGGGCGGTCTCGACGACGGCGTCCCGACGATCGACGGCCTGCGCTGGGACACCCCCGAGGCGCTCGCCGCCGTCCGCACTGTCACGGCCGGGGACGCCGAGCTGGTCTTCTTCGACGGCGACGGCCCGCAGCGCCACGACGTCCTGCCCATGTCGGTGGCGACCGACGGCGGCGTCGCCGCGGTTGGCGTCGACGGCCGCCGGTTCCGGGCGAACGTCTACCTCGACGGCGTCCTCGGCCTGGCCGAGCGGGACTGGGTCGGCCGCGAGCTCCACCTCGGCGAGGCCGTGCTCGGCGTCCGCCAGGTGCGCGGCCGCTGCGTGATGACGACGTACGACCCCGACACGCTGGAGCAGGACATCACCGTCCTGCAGAAGATCGTCTTCGAGCTCGGCGGGCGAACGGCGCTCGATTGCTACGTGATCCGTGCGGGCCTCGTCCGCGTCGGCGACCGCGCCGAGGTCGGCGACTGGTGGACGATCGCGCGCGACCACGGGCGCTATGCGACGGCCGCCCCTCCGCCTAGCGCCCGCCCGCTTTAGCGCGCGAGTGCGGACTCCACGACGGTCGCCGTCAGCTCGTCGACCAGGTGTGGCTCGAGATCGGCCCGGTGCTCGGGCTTGCGCGCGACGGCGACGACCGTCATGCCGGCCGCGACGGCCGACGCCACGCCGGGCGGGCTGTCCTCGACGGCGACGCAGTCGGCCGGCGCGACGCCGAGGCGCTCGGCGGCCGCTAGGAAGAGGTCGGGCGCCGGCTTCCCGTGCTCGACCTCGTCGCCCGCGACCGTGACGTCGAAGAGGCCGTCTAGATGGGCGGCACGCAGCGTCGCGTCCAGCCGTGCGCGCGGGCTCGAGGAGGCGACGGCGACTGGCATGCCGCGCTCGTGGAGGTCCCTGGCGGTGCCGATCGCGTCGTCGAAGGGCGTCAGCTCCGTCTCCAGCAGTGCGAACAGCCGTCCGGAGAAGCCCTCCCAGGCGCCGGCGGAGTCCGGCAGATCCGGGACGACGCTCGCGAAATGGCCGTGGATCTCCGGCCAGCCGCGCCCACGTGTCAGCTCGATGTCCTCCGGCCTGAGCTCGTAGCCGTACTGCGCGAGCACGTCGCGCCATGCCCGCCAGGCGAGCGGCTCGGAGTCGACCAGCGTCCCGTCGACGTCGAAGATGACCGCCGCCGGCGGCATCAGTCGCGCGCGAACTCGCGCACGTCGTCGTCGAAGCTCGCGACGATCTCCTCGGAGAGCGAGGGCCGCGTCTCGGCGATGCAGGCGAGGAAGTCCTCCGCGCGCGCGCGGTGGCCGGCGCCGCCGAAGTGCTCGCGCTCGAACGCGCGCTGCGCGGCCTTGCGGGCGGCGAACTCGATGTCCGCGGGCGTGAAGAGCTCGCTCGCGGTCGACGAGAGCGCCGATGTCGACGTCCTCGTCGGTGATCTCGCCGACGTAGCCCATCCAGATCGCCTCGCGCGCCTCGGCGTCGGGCGGGCCGACCGGGAGGATGAAGTCGAAGCGGCCGGGACGCAGGAAGGCCGAATCGAGCTTGCCGACGAAGTTGGTCGCGCAGACGAGCAGGTGCTGCGTCGTCTCTCGCACGCGCGGGATCTGGCGCAGGAACTCGTTCGTGACCGACGGACTGACACGGCGCTCGTCGTGGCGCATCGAGGCGAGGTCCTCGACCTCGTCGACGAAGACCACGGCCGACGGCAGCTCGAGGATCAGGTCGAATGCGTCCGCGAGCAGCTTCGCCTGGCGCTCTGCGCCCTCGCCGCCGACCTCGGCGGGCGAGATCTCCACGAACGGCCAGCCGAGCCGCGAGGCGATGCCCTTCGCGAACGTCGTCTTGCCGGTGCCGGGCGGCCCGAAGAGGACGATCGCCTTCGGCGGCACGACGGCGTGCCGCGTCGCGAGCTCGCGCTCCTCGAGCGGCAGGATGACGCGCCGCTCGATGATCCGCTTCGCGTCCTCGACGCCGCGGAGGGCGTCCCAGAGCCCGGGGCCGATCGTGCGGCCGCCGAGGCGCGCGAGCGCCTCTGGCACCGCGACGTTGTGCGACAGCCGGCGGCGGAGGTACTCGGCCTGCTCGTACCCGCGCGAGCCGAGGCGGTCGCCGCAGCCCACCGTCGCCTACGACCGTGCGCGCGCCGTGGTGCGCGAGCGCCGTCTCGAGCGCGTCGAGCAGCAGCTCCGCGACCTCGCCGTCGGCGGCCGTGACCGCAATGATCCGCCCCTCGGTGCCGGCGAGCGCTCCGAGCGCGATGCCGCCGAGCGCGCCGTCGACGTCGGCCACCAGCGCCACTCCATTCGCGGAGGAGATCCCCTGCAGCGCGTCGTCGACGTCGACCTGGCCGTCCCAGAGCGCAAGCACTCGCCCGAGGTCGGCCGGATCGTACGGACGGATTGTTGCCACCGGGGGATGTTGCCGGAACGCTCAGCCCGGGTCGAGCACGAACTTGATCCCGGCCCCGGACCTGGTGGCCGCGAAGGCCTCCTGCCAGCGCTCCAGCGGCACCACCGCGGAGAGCAGCGGCGCGAGGTCGACCGCACGGCGCTCGAGCAGGTCGAGGGCCAGCCGCCACGAGGACGGGACGCTCGCGAAGCCGGCCGTGACCGTCAGCTCGTGGAAGCAGACCAGGTCGAACGGGATCGTCACGGGCTTGCCCGCGAGCCCGATCGCGACGTAGCGGCCGCCGCGCCGCGCCGACTCGAGGCAGAACGCCATGCCGGCCTGATGGCCGGAGCACTCGACGACGACGTCGGCCTCCTCGTCGCGCCGGCCGTCCTTGGTCGTGCTCGTCTCGAAGCCGAGGTTGGACGCCGCGACGAGCCGGGCTTCATCCGCGGACGTGCCGCGCACGTGCACCGTTCCGCCGGCCGCGCGCGCGACCTGGGCTGCGAGCAGGCCGACCGTACCGGGCCCGGTGACGAGCACCTCGTCGCCCGCGCGGACCTCGCTCTGCTCGAGCAGTGAGTGGCACACGCACGCGAGCGGTTCCGTCATCGCGGCGACGTGGGCGTCGAGCCAGTCGGGGATGCGGTGCAGGTTCGTCGCCGGGACGACGAGCCGCGGTGCGAAGGCGCCGTCGACATGGGTGCCGATCGAGCGCCGCTCGGGGCAGAGGTTCGTGCGGCCCGCGAGGCAGAAGGCGCAGTGCCCGCAGGTCGAGTAGTAGGTCTCGCTGACGACGCGGGCGCCGGCCCAGCCGCTGTCGACGCCCTCCCCCACCTCGGTGACCTCGCCGGAGACCTCGTGACCGACCGTGACCGGGACGACGGTTGGGTACTCGCCCGCCTCGATGTGCAGGTCGGTGCCGCAGATCCCCGCGCCGAGCACGCGCAGCGCGACGTGGCCGGGCGGAGGGGGCGGCTCCGGCCGCTCGGCCAGCTCCATGTGCCCGGGGCCGGCGGCCGTCTTGGTCAGGCCGCGCACAGGGCCTCGACCTCCTCGGCGGTCGGCATGTCGTCGGAGCAACCGAGGCGCCCGGCGACGAGCGCGCCGGCGGCGTTCGCGAAGCGGAGGGTGCGCTCGAGCGGCCACTCCGAGAGCAGGCCGTGGCAGAGCGCGCCGCCGAACGCGTCGCCGGCACCGAGGCCGTTCACGACCTCGACCTCGAGGGCGGGCACGAGAACCACCCCGTCGCGGCTGGCACCCAGGACACCGGCGCCGCCCAGCTTCACAACCGCGAGCTCGAGCCCGAGGTCGAGCAATGCGGCGGCCGCGTCGGCCGGCTCCAGCTCCTCGCCGAGCGCGACCGCGACCTCCTCGGCGTTGCCGACCGCGACGGTCGCGTGCCCGAGCGCCTCGCGGTTCCAACGTCCCGCCTCCTCGGCGGACGGCCAGAACGTCGCGCGGTAGTCCAGGTCATGGACCGTCCAGCGCCGGCGGCCGCGCGCGCGGAGCGCGCCGAGCGTGCGCGAGCGGCTCGGCTCCTGCGACAGGCCGGTGCCGGTCGTCCCGAGCAGCGGCACCGCCGCCGCCTCCTCCTCGTCGAGCTCGAGCTCCAGGTCGGGCGCCTTCGGCTCGCGGTAGAAGAGCAGCGGGAAGCGGTCGGGCGGGAAGATCTCGCAGAAGGCGAGCGGCGTGCGCAGCGTGGGGTGCGTGCCGACACGCGAGGCGTCTACGCCGAACCCCGTGAGCGCCTGCCGTACGTAGTCGCCGAACGGGTCGTCGCCGACCCGCGTGACCACGGCGCTGCGGCGCCCCCAGCCGCGCGGTCGCGACGGCGACGTTGGTCGGGCTGCCACCGAGCATCTTCCGGAACGTCCGCACCTCGGCGAGCGGCACGCCGACCTGCTCCGGGATACAGGTCGACCGACACGCGGCCGACGGTCAGGACCTCCGGGAGGCTCACTCCGACGTCGCGATGATCCGCGCGTACAGCGCGGCCAGCGACCAGCACGATGGCCCGTACACGATCTGCCGCGTCGCCGGCGACGCGTTCAGGATCACCAGCAGCGAGTCGAGCACCGTCAGGATCAGCGCACCGAGAATCGTGCCGCCCGTACCCGCCGTAGCCGCCGAAGATCGACGTCCCGCCGATGACGACCGCGGCGACCGGACGGGAGCAGGAACGGCGCGCCGATACCGAGGTCGGCGGCGTCGTTGAAGCCGACGAGCAGCACGCCGGCGAGCGCGGAGAGCATCCCGCAGACGCGCGTACACGAAGATCTGCACCTGCCAGACGCGAACGCCGGCGAGGCGGCACGCCGTCGGGATTGTCGCCGACCGCGTAGATCATCCGGCCGATGCCGCTG
>CAVQAQ010000022.1:0-4924 GCA_963710465.1 uncultured Thermoleophilia bacterium | reverse complement strand
TTCCCGCCGGCGCCATCCCATCAGGCCCGGAGCGATCGAGCCAGATGCCGATGAGGCCGGCTGCCGCCGCTCCGAGGGCGTCGACCTCGAGGTTGTCGCCGACGTACGCCGTTCGCTCGGGGTCGAGCCCGAGCATCGTGCACGCCGTCGCGAATGCTTCGGGCCGGGGCTTCGGCGCACCGACTTCGGTCGGAGTCAGGATGCGGTCGAAACGGTCGACCAGGCCCGTCCGCTCGAGCTTCAAGCGCTGCTGGCGCGGATCGCCGTTCGTGAGCACCGCGCCGCCGATGCCCGCCACCTCCAGCTCGTCGAGTGAGGCGGTAACGTCGGCGAAGGGCGCCCACGCCGCCACGTACGCGTCGAGGTAGTGCTGGAACTCGGCAGTGAGGACGTCGGCGTCGCCGCCGTCGACGCCCAGCACCGGAAGAAACCGCTCCAGCCGGCGCACGCGCTGCTCCGCGTGGGTGCAGGCTCCGCTCAGGTAGCGGTCGTACTCCTCCCGCTCGAGCCGCCGCCACAGCTCCAGGAGAACGTCGAGATCGTGGGTGGAGCCCGGGTCCCACCGGCCGACCGCGTGCCGGAAGGCGGTCGTCGCCGCCGCGCGGTGGTCGATGAGCGTGTCGTCGAGGTCGAAGAGGACGAATCCGATCCGGCGCGCGGCACGGTCGGCGGGAAGATGGGTCACTCGGCCAGGATAGGCGGACAACGAAGAGGGGGGCTACCGCCGTGGCCCCCCTCTCCTTGCAGGCTCCCTCGAGAGGAAGCGTGGTATCTCTCGACTCCGCGTCCGCCGCACCGTCGCGTGCTGTCGAGGTAACTGCATCCTGCACCAGGGGCGAGGCGGGGACACTCCCCCGTCGGGAGTTGACCCGTCCCCCGTTGGGGGTTGACAAGCCCACTTCACCGATATCCCCCTGGTCGGTCGAAAAACCGCTTCAATGGCCTGAGTCACGGGCGGTTAGCTCAGTTGGTAGAGCACCTCGTTTACACCGAGGGGGTCGGCGGTTCGAGCCCGTCACCGCCCATCATCAGCACCCCACGCCGGGCGATCCGGCCTCGTGTACGTTTCGACGGCCGATGCAGACCCTCGCCGGCCGGATCCTCCTCCTCGGGCTGCTGTTCGCGCTCGCGGCCTGCGCCGCCACGAGCTCGGCTCACGCGTCGTCGGGCGTCCAGTACGGGATCCAGGACGACACCTGGCTGGAGTTCGGCCCCGGGAAGCTCGACCAGCGCATGGCGACGTTCAAGCGACTCGGCGTGCCGCTCGTCCGCTTCACGCTGCGCTGGAACGAGATCGCCCTGCGGCGGCCCAAGAATGCAGCCTCGCCGACGCGATCGCGCCTACGACTGGCATCGGCCGGACAGGATTCTGCGCGGCCTCCGCCGCCACGGGCTGACGCCCGTGCTCACGGTCGTCGGGACACCGGCCTGGGCGAACGGCGGGCGCTCGCCGAGCTACGCGCCGCCGCATCCTCGGGACTTCAGCCGATTCGCGACTGCCGCCGCCCGCCGGTACCCCTGGGTTCGCTACTGGTTGATCTGGAACGAGCCGAACAAGCGCCTCTGGCTGAGGCCGACGAAGCCGCGGATCTACGTCGAGCACCTGCTCAATCCCGGGTACGAGGCGATCCACGCCGTCCTGCCCCATGCCCGGGTGGGCGGAGGGGTGACCGGCCCGCGCGGCGCCAACGGCGGCGTCTCACCCGTCGACTGGGTTCGCGGCATGGCGCGGGCACACGCGAAGTTCGATGCCTACGCTCACCACCCGTACCCCGCCTCGCCGTCCGAGACGCCGTCCAGCGGCGGCTGCAAGAACTGCCCGTGGATCACGATGGCGACGATCCGGAAGCTGCTCATCCTCGTGAAGCGCGACTTCGGGTCGAAGCCGATCTGGCTGACGGAGTACGGCTACCAGACGAACCCACCCGACACGTTCCTCGGCGTGCCGCTCAAGCGGCAGGCGACGATGCTCAGCCTCGCGGCGATGCGGGCGTGGCGGCTGCCACGCGTGACGATGTTCTTCCAGTACCTCTATCGCGACGAGCCGGAGCTGAGCCGGTTCCAGAGCGGCCTCGTGTTCGCGGACGACCACTGGAAGCCGTCGCTGCAGGGATTCAAGCTGCCGTTCGCGCAGATGGGACGCGAGGGAGACCGCGCGGTCGTCTGGGGGCAGGTCCGCGGCGTTCGGCCCGGGCGAAAGACCTACCGGCTGGAGGTGCTCCAGAAGAACCGGTGGAAGCCGATCCCGCCGTATCGGCTGACGAACGACGACGGCGTCTTCATCCGGAAGATCCGCCTCAAGCGGGGCGCGCTGCTCCGGGTCTGGTCGCCCAGCCAGCGGCGCTACAGCCTGCAGCTGCGGATCAGGTAGCCACGACGTCCGCCTACGTGCGCTCGTGGATGCCGATCTCGATTCCGTGCTCGGCATAGGCGCGCCCGGGCGGCAGCCTCGGTGGCGTAGTCGCAGGATCGGAACACGAGGTCGTCCTTGAAGGTGAGGAGCCAGCACTTCTGGTCGTGCGCGACGCCGTGACCGTGCTCATAGCGCAGCGGCGCCGTCACGATCACGGCGTGATCGTCGATCGGCACGACCCGTTGCTCCGCTCCGATCAGGTAGGCCGTCTTGTCGAGGCCGGCGAACACCTCCATCAACTCGTCAGGGCCGAGCACCTGGTGCTGTGCTGCGACGGTGCAGAGCAGCGCGTCGTCGTGGTAGAGCGATCGCACCTCGTCCCACTGACGCGCGTTGAACGCGCTCGCGAGCGCATCGTGGAGGGCGAGCGATCGCGGCGTCATGTCGCGCCCGAGATCACGAGAGGAACCCCGCGACGAGCGGGTTGAAGCGCTCGGGCGACTCGAGGAAGAGCAGATGGCCGCCGCCCGCGAACCGCTCGAGGCGTGCGCCGGAGATCCGTCGCGCGACCTCGACGCCGTTCTCGTACGGGAGGATCCGGTCGGCGTCCCCGTGCACGACGAGCGTGCGGGCCTCGATCTGCTCCACCGGCGTCACTCGTACGGTCCAGTCGAGACACGCCGCGTACTGGGCGCTCCAGCACTCGGGCGGCGTCGGGTGCTCGAGCCGGTCGGCGAGCAGAGCCTCGAGCTCCTCCGGGTGCGCGTCGGTCCAGCCGGGGCGGAACGAGAGCGGCATCGTCGCGCGGGCGAACTCCTCGGGCGAACGGCCCGAGTTCGCCTCCCACGCCGCGACGGTCTCGGGCGGCGTGGGCGTGAGCGCCGGCCCGCCGGTGGCGGTGCAGACGAGCACGAGCCGGTCGACGAGCTCGGGATGACGCACGGCGAGCGTCTGCGCGATGTAGCCGCCCATCGAGAATCCGGCGACGTGAGCGCGCCGGCCCGCGAGGGCCTCGGCCGCGTCGTCGGCGAGCTCCTCGATCGTGTACGGCCCGGGCGGCTTCGGCGAACGTCCCGTGCCCCGGTTCTCGACGGCGATGCAGCGGAAGCGCTGCGACCAGTCGGGGAGCTGTCGCTGCCAGGACCAGATCGCATAGCCGAGCCCGGTCAGGAGCAACAGCGGCGGCCCGTCGCCGTGCTCCTCGGTGTAGAGCTCCATCCGTCCATCCTACGGCGGACTAGCTGCGCTCCAGGACGGCGCGGGCGGACCGGGCTCACGCCCGGCCCGCCCGTGAATCCATTCGTCGGGTGCTCGGGGACTACGCCCGCGCGAAGCGGCCAAGGGTTCTACGACGCTTGCGTCTGCGGCTCGAGCTCGAGCGCGCAGGAGTTGATGCAGTAGCGCTCGCCGGTCGGGCCGGGGCCGTCCGGGAAGACGTGGCCGAGGTGGCCGCCACAGGCGGCGCAGGTGACCTCGGTGCGGATCATCCCGTAGCTCGTGTCGACGTGCGTGTCGACGCTCTCGAGCGAGGCGGGCTCGACGAAGCTCGGCCAGCCGGAGCCCGAGTCGAACTTGGCGTCGGAGCGGAACAGCTCCGTGCCGCAGCCGGCGCAGCGGTAGATGCCGGGCATCTTCGTGTCGGTGTAGGCGCCGGTGAAGGCGCGCTCCGTCCCCTTCTCGCGCAGCACTGCGTACTGCTCGGGGGTGAGGCGGGCACGCCACTCGGCGTCGGTGAGGTGTGTCTTCTCCATGCTCATGACCGTACCGTCCCCCGAGGAGCCCAGGCGTTACACGACGACGAGCGAGACGGCGATGAACTGGGTCGTGGCCGCCGCGACGACGAGCAGGTGGAAGATCTCGTGGAATCCGAACGTGGCCGGGAAGGGGTTCGGCCAGTGCGTCGCGTAGACGACCGCGCCCACGCTGTAGAGCGCGCCGCCGACCATCACGAGCACCGAGCCGGGCACGCCGACGCCCGAGAACATCTGCGGGATCGTGATCACGCCGACCCAGCCGACCGCGACGTAGGCGAGCACGCTGACCCACTTCGGCGCATCGAGCCAGTAGAAGTTGAGCACGAGGCCGAGCGCCGCGCCGAACCACACGGTCGCGAGGACGACCCAGCGTGATCGTGCCGTTGAACGCGAGCAGCGCGAACGGCGTGTAGGTGCCGGCGATGAAGAGGAAGATCGTCGAGTGGTCGAGCCGCCGCGCCCACACGCGCCGGGCCGCCGACTTGAACGGGTAGCGGTGGTAGAGCGCGCTCGCGCCGAACATCGCGGCGAGCGCCATCGCGTAGACCCAGGCGGCGAACCGCGGCATGGCGCCGTCGGCGAAGGCGACGAGCAGCGACCCCGGCCACGACCGCAACGAAGAACGCCCAGAGGTGGAACACGCCGCGCAGGCGCGGCTTCTCCACGATGGCCACGAACCCATTCTGCCTGTCGCGCGTCGGCGCCCGTTCGGAAATCGGCCTGCGCCGTTGCCTTACACTCCGCCGCGGGGCCGTTAGCTCAGCTGGTAGAGCAGGGGACTTTTAATCCCAAGGTCGCTGGTTCGAGCCCAGCACGG
>CAVQAQ010000021.1:0-6116 GCA_963710465.1 uncultured Thermoleophilia bacterium | reverse complement strand
TCTTTGACATCTGCTACAAGGCTTTCCGATCGCATACAAGAGGAGAGGAGGCATGATGGCGAAGAGCGTTCGCGACGCGATGACCGAGGATCCCCGCTCGATCGGCGCATCGGCGTCGGTGGTCGAGGCCGCGCGACTGATGCGAGAGGAGCACATCGGCTCGCTCCCGATAACCGACGACGAGAAGCTTGTCGGGATGATCACCGACCGAGACATCACGACGAGAGTGGTCGCCGAGGCCGCAGACCCTAAGATGATGTCGGTCGGGGACGTCTACTCTCGGGACCTCATCAGTGTTGAGCCCGACAAAGACCTCGAAGAGGCGCTCCAACTCATGGCCCGCCACCAAGTTCGGCGGCTGCCCGTTGTCGAGAACGGCAGGCTCGTCGGCATCGTTGCCCAGGCCGACATCGCCCTCAGGGAGAACGAGAAGACCGGTGAGCTCGTCGAGGCGATCTCTGAGCCCTCAGAGGGAGAGCGCAGGTAGCGACGGGCGATCGAGGCTGACCCGATCGTTCACGCTACCGGTCGGTGCTCAGAATGCGTTCGCGGCCGACTTCCACTCCCGGAGGCGCTGCGCGATGAGCTCGGCCCGCTCCTCCTCGCTCCCGCCGTCCAGCACCTGGAGGTCTGAGGGGTCGGCTCGAAGGTAGACGCCGGCGGTTCGGGCATTCAGCCCGGGGTCGCGATCCGACCGTGTCGTCCAGTACCCGGTGGCGCGGTCGGCGGTCTCCACCCTGATCTCGCCGGTGCCCTCGAGCTGCGGGGCATTCGGGTGCCGAGGGCGCTCGCCCTTCCAGAAGTAGAAGATGCCGGCCGGATCCCTGCGCTCCTTCGCAGCCTCGCTCCAGTAGCGGGCCGACAGGGTGCCGTCCTCCTGCCAGGCCCGGCCGTTCACGTTCAGGCCACCGTCGCGGTCCCGCGAGATGCGCAGGAGGCTCACCGCCGACGGTTCGTCCTCGCTCCGCACGGTGAGCGAGAGCTGCCACCACAGCCCCTCGACCGGGCCGCGGCGACCCTCGGTCTCGATCGCCTTGCGGAGCTTCTGGTTGATCGCGCGAACCTCCGCCGGGCTGGTGGCCGGGTCGTAGCGGACGGAGGTCAGCCCGAGCAGGTCGCTCGGCAGCTTCGAACCGTTCGCGTGGAGGATGAACGTGCGCCGGATGCCGAGCGCGCCGCCGAACAGCCCGGCCTCGAACACCACGTTGTCGCGCGGCGACGCCTGGCCGGACTGGGACGCATCCGTCGTGGTCCAGTCGTCCTGGGCGAACACGAACGCGGCGAAATCGACCTCCTGGGAGAGCTCGACGAGCCGGTCGAGGGTGGACCGCCCCGGGTTGAACGTGGTCGTCCAGGGCTCGACGTCGGCGACGTCCTCGAGCCCGCGCGTGATCGCCTGGAGCAGTTTGGCCTGCTTGCCCGACGACCCGAGGAAGATGCGCGGCTTGTTCATGCGCGATTCATGATGACGGACATGGCGCACACGCTACGCCGTCGGGCCACGCGCTATCGGCAAGCCGTTATGGAATGCGGATCCGTGACACGGGTCGGGCGTACAACGCGTGCTCAACCCGTCACGAATGGGGGTAGCGAGACGTGCCGGGCGCACGCGGGGTTGAGCCCTGTCGGGCTGCCGCGATCGACGAAGCGCGCGACGAGCTTCTGGACGCAGGCGTACTCGATCGTGCCATGGCCCGCGCCGGGCACGACGATCAGACGTCCGTGCGGGAAGAGCCGGCGCCAGCCGCGGAGGTTCGCGGTCGGGTCGAGCGGGTCGGCGCTGCCGGCCAGCAGCAGCAGTCGGCGCGCGCACGACTCGGAGGCGGTCGGCGTCGGCGTGGAACGCGTCCCTTGGGGACGACGCGGCAGGCGCGGCGGAAGAGCCGAGCACGCGCGAGCGCCGCCCGGGCGAGGTAGCTCCCCTTCCCGGCACGCGCCGTCGCCGCCGGGTCGAACGCGGCCCACGGCTCGGAGCAGAGGATCACCCAGAAGGGCACGAGCCGGGCGAGCGGATCGAGGTTCGACCCGCCGAGTTGGGCGGCGTACGTTGTGGCGAGCGTCGTGTAGTCGCCGTGCGCGGCGGCGTTCACCGCGAACGGGATGATCGCGGCGTTCGTCGGCCGTCTCGGAGAGCCAGTCCACCGTCCAGGCGATGTCGTCGGGCCGAAGCAGCACCCTGCGCGGTGGCGGCGCTGACGAGGCGCGGTGGGCGTGCGAGCAGCTCGCCGAGTTGCCGCCTCGAGTGGGGGTAGGCGCGCTTGCAGGCGGGCGCGGCCGCGCAGCGGGCGAGCATGCGCCTCGAGAGCGCGTTCGGCGTTGCGGGCGGAGACGTCGTAGATCCGGACGTCCGGGAGCGACCCGCTGTCGAGGACGACACTGCGCACGGACTCCGGGTATCGGCGCACGTACGCCTGCGCGAGCGTCGCGCCGTACGAGCCACCGTAGAGATCGATCTTCCCGTACCCGAGCGTGCGCCGCACCGTCTCCAGGTCGTCTGCGGCCACGCTCGTCGTGTACAGCCGCGGATCCGCGTCGAGCCGGGCGAGACACCGGCGCAGATAATCGGTCACGGCCTTCGCGTCCGCTCCGCGCACATACGGGTGGGGGCAGGCAAGACGGCTCGAGCCGCCGGTGCCGCGCTGGTCGACCATGACGAGATCGCGGTTTCGCCCGACTCGCGCGAACAAGGCGTTCACGCGTATCGCCGACGCGGTCGCCGCACCGCCGGGGCCGCCCTCGAGATAGAACAGCGCGCCGGCCGCCGGCCGCCTCGTCGCCGGCAGCACCGCGATTCGCAGGGAGATCGTCCGTCCGTGCGGCTTGCGCGGGTCCGCCGCGACGCGCAGGCGGGCGCACCACCCGTCGACATGGCCGCCGTAGGTGCAGGAGACGAAGCGCGGGCACGCCGCTCGGCGGCCGCCACGGCTGGGAACGCTCGGAAAGCCAGACCGCGAGGCCGAGCGCAGCGACTGTCGAGACGGCGATCAGCGGCCAAATCCAACCCGGCAGCCAGCGGCGGGGCGGCCGCCGATGCTCACCCCAATGGCGCAGGAGAGGACTGTCCGAGTCGTCGGTCAAGAAACTCATGTAGACGGTACTACCGTGGCACAAGTAGCTCCTGAACGGCGTTGACCGATGGCCACCGCTATGAGAGAGTCATCCTCGGATCTTCGCTGCGTCCTCTAGACGACTGAGGAGGCTCGAGATGGCAACCGAGATCCGTTCCATCCAAGTCGACCTCGACCACGAGATCTTCTGACTCAGATGCGCGCCGCCTTCAGGCCGCTGCGCGATGAAAGGAGTTCATCATGAGCAGCACTGCCGATACCGCGACCGAGATCCATCCTTTCCAGGTCGACTTTCCAGAAGAGGAGCTCGCCGAGCTCCGCAACCGCCTGTCCACAGCCCGCTTGCCCACCAAGGAGCTCGTGGAAGACCGCTCGCAGGGCGTGCAGCTCGCGACGATTCAGGAGCCCGCCCGCTACTGGGAGACCGAGTACGACTGTCGGCCGATCGAGCCGAGCTGAACGCTCACCCGCAATTCACGACCGAGATCGACGGGCTCGACGTCCACTTCATCCACGTCGTCTCGTCACACGAGAATGCGCTGCCGCTGATCGTCACGCACGGGTGGCCCGGGTCGGTCATCGAGCTCCTCGAGTCGTCGGGCCGCTGACCGATCCGACCGCGCACGGCGGGAGCGCCGAGGACGCGTTCGATCTCGTGATCCCGTCGCTGCCGGCTACGGCTTCTCGAGCGAGCCGACGAGCTCGGCTGGAGGGCCGGCCGCATCGCAAGGCATGGGCGGAGCTGATGCGCCGCCTTGGCTACACCCGCTACGTCGCCCAGGGCGGCGACGTGGGCGCCTCCGTTACCGACCAATGGGTCGCAGGCGCCCGAGGGTCTGCTCGGCATCCACACGAACCTGCTCGTCACTGTTCCTGGCCGCCCGATGCCGGCCGAGACCGAGGAAGAAGGCGGCGACCGCCCAGCTCGACGCTTCAGGGCCGACGGGTTCGCCTACTTCCTCGAGAGGCCACGCGGCCGCAGACGATCGGCTACGCGCAGCTCGATTCCCCGTAGCCCTGGCGGCCTGGCTGCTCGACCACGACACGGACCTACTGAAGATCGCCCGTGCCTTCGTCGACGGACGAGCCCGACCGGCGGCCTTACCCGCGATCACATCCTCGACAACATCACGCTGTACTGGATGACGGGACCGGGGCCTCGGCGGCCGCGGTCGTATTGGGAGAACGGGCGACCCGGGCTTAAGCGGCCACCACGCCCCCGCCGGTCAACCTGCCGGCCGGCTTCACGACGTTCCCCGACGAGATCTGGCGGAGCCCGCGTAGCTGGGTCGACGAGTCGTACCCCAACGTCGTCTACTTCAACGAGGCCGACAAGGGCGGACACTTCGCAGCCTGGGAGGAGCCGCAGATCTTCTCCGAGGAGATACGGGCGGCCTTCAGCTCGCTGCGATGACGGACGCAGGACCGCCGCCGTTCCACCCGGGCTCACACGGGACGAGACCGGGACCCTCGTCGGGCAGACGTTCGGGCTGGTCGCCGCCACGGCCGGGCTCTTCGCGCTCGGCGCATCCTCGGCCGCGACATCTCGTACGGCTGGGCTTGGCGCTGTTCCTGCCGCTTGGCGTGCCTGATCGCCCTCAACTTCGCGGCGCAGCGGTCCGAGCGGCTGGCGATCGGACTGTTGTTCGCGTTCGGCTCGTCATGGGCTTGCCACCGCGCCGACGATCGCCTACTACGCGAGCACCAACCCGAAGGTCGTCTGGCAGGCCGGCGGGGCGACGGCGCTCTTCATCGCCGGCTTCGGGGCCTGCGCGGATACGCGACTCGCCGCGACCTCTCCGCCGCTCGCTCGCGCGCTCTTCTGGGCGCTGATCGGGCTGATCATCTTCGGGATCGTCGCGATCTTCGTCCAGATCCCGAACGGCCAGTTGATCTACGCGATCGTCGGACTGGTGATCTTCGCGGGCCTGACGGCCTACGACTTCCAGCGCCTGCGCCGGCGAAGGACATCAGAGCCGCCCGCTACTTGCCGCATCGATCTTCCTGGACATCCTCAACGTGTTCCTCCTCCTCCTCCACTCTTCGGCAGAAGCAATTGAGACGCAATGAGCGGCGGCTGAGATGAAGCTGCCCGGCTTCGACGGGGCGACCGGCTGGCTGAATTCGGCGCCGCTGACGCCGCGGACCTCCGCGGGAAGGTCGTCCTCGTCAACTTCGGGACGTACACGTGCATCAACTGGATGCGCACGCTGCCTACGTGCGGGCGTGGGCCGACAAGTACGAGGACCAGGGGCTGGTCGTCGTCGGCGTGCACACGCCGGAGTTCCCGTTCGAGGGCGACGTCGACAACGTCCGCCGCGCCGTCGCAGGAGATGGACGTCGCGTATCCGGTGGCGGTCGACAACGACTACGCGCGTCTGGCAGGCGTTCGACAACCACTACTGGCCCGCCCTGTACTTCGTCGACGCCAGGGTCGGATCCGGCACCACCACTTCGGCGAGGGCGAGCTACGAGGAGTCCGAGATGGTCATCCAGATGCTCTTGCGCGAGGCCGGTCGCGACGTCGACCAGGACCTCGTCGCCGTCGAGCCCGACGGGCTCGAGGCCGCAGGCCGACTGGGCGAGCCTGCGATCGCCGGAGACCTACCTCGGCTACGGGCAGGCGCGGAACTTCGCGTCCCCGGCGGCGCGGTGCCGGACGAGCCGCGCGACGTACGCCGCGCCCGACGCGCTGCGGCGCAACCAGTGGGCGCTGCCGGGGACTGGGCGATCGAGCGGTGGGCCGGCGTGCTGAACGAGCCGGCGGGCGCATCGCGTTCCGTTCCACGCGCGCGACCTCCACCTCGTGATGGGCCCGCGCGCGCGGGGCGCGTCCGTGCCGTTCCGGGTGCGCCTCGACGGCGAGCCGCCCGGGACGCCCACGGCGTCGACGTCGACGAGGAGGGCAACGGGACCGCCGACGACCAGCGGCTCTACCAGCTGATCCGCCAGCCGGGCGCGATCGGGGACCGCACGTTCGAGATCGAGTTCCTCGACGCCGGCGTCGAGGCCTTCGTGTTCACGTTCGGATAGGGCTAGCGGGTGACG
>CAVQAQ010000020.1:0-236740 GCA_963710465.1 uncultured Thermoleophilia bacterium | reverse complement strand
TGCAGCTCGAGGTGGCCGAGCGGCTGGCCGCGCCGCCCGGGTCGCGCACCTATGGCGTGCCGAGCGTCAAGGCCGCCTGGTACGCCGACGTCCGCCTGGCCGGATCGGTGTCGCGCAGCGTCTTCTGGCCGGTGCCCAACGTCGACTCCGGGCTGGTGAGGCTGACCCGGCGCGAGCCACCCACCACCGCCGCCACCCGGCAGCAGGTGTTCGCCTGCGTCGACGCGGCCTTCGCCCAGCGCCGCAAGACCCTTCGGGCCGCCCTGGCCACCTGGGCGGGTTCCCCGGCCCTCGCCGAGGAGGCCCTCGTCGCGGCCGGTGTCGACCCGCGCACCCGCGGTGAGCAGCTCGACGTGACGGCGTTCGCGGCGATCGCGGCCGCCCGCGCCGCCCGCCGCGCCGAGCGCGGGTAGCGACCTTCGCGTCTGGCTAGGGTGGGCGCATGACCGCCGCCTCCCTCGTGCCCGGCCCCGTGACCGCGCGCGTCCCGGCGAAGGTCAACCTCGAGCTGCTGGTCGGTCCCCGTCGCGCCGACGGCTACCACGGGCTGTCCACCGTCTTCCACGCCGTGAGCCTCTACGACGACGTCACCGTGGCGGTGGCCGACGAGTGGGGGGTGAGCGTCAGCGGCCCGCTGGCCGAGGGCGTCCCTCAGGACGGCGACAACCTCGCGATGCGTGCGGCCCGCCTCGTGGAGGGCCGTTTCGACGTCGACCCGGTGCACATCTCGATCCGCAAGGGCATCCCCGTGTCCGGTGGCATGGCCGGTGGCTCGGCCGACGCCGCCGCCACCCTCGTGGCGCTCGACCACCTCTTCGAGCTCGACCTCGACCGCGAGGAGATCGAGGAGCTCGCCGCCGAGCTCGGCAGCGACGTGCCCTTCCTCGTCTCCGGCGGCACGGCGATGGGCAGCGGCCGGGGCGAGCTGCTCGCCCCGGTGCTGGCCCGGGGCACCTACCACTGGGTCTTCGCCCTCGCCGAGGGCGGCCTGTCGACCCCGGCCGTGTACGCCGAGTGCGACCGGCTGCGCGGCACCGACGACGTCCCCGAGCCGGTCGCCAACCCGGCGCTGATGAGCGCGCTGCGCAGCGGCGACCCGCGCGAGCTGGCCCCCCAGCTGACCAACGACCTCCAGGAGGCCGCTCTCGTCGCTGCGTCCCGACCTCGGCGAGGTGCTCGTCGGCGGGCATGGAGTACGGCGCGCTCGGCGGCATCGTCTCCGGCTCCGGGCCGACGACCGCCTTCCTCGTCGAGGACAACGAGGCCGGCATCGACCTGGCCGTCGCCCTGACCGCCAGCGGCGTGGTGCGCGACGTCCGCCGGGCCAGCGGCCCGGTCCACGGCGCCCACGTCATCCACCACCGGATCGACTAGTGGCCAACCTCGTCTCCGTCGAGCGCGCCTCCCTCGCGCTCGGCACCGCCCAGGTGCTCGACGCCGTCTCGCTCGGCGTCGGCGGCGGCGACCGGATCGGCGTCGTCGGGCGCAACGGGGGCGGCAAGACCACGCTGCTGCGGGTCCTCGAGGGCTCGCGCGAGGTCGACACCGGCCGGGTCGCCCGGGTCGGCGGCCTCACCATCGGGGTGCTCACCCAGGACGACGGGATGGACCCCGCGGCCACCGTGCACGAGACGGTGATCGGCGACCTGCCCGAGCACGTCTGGGCCGCCGACCCCCGCATCCGCGACGTGCTCACCGGGCTGCTCGGCGGCACCGGCGCCCCGGCGGTCGGCGGGATGACGGCCGCCGTCGGGCCGCTCTCGGGCGGCGAGCGCCGCCGGGTCGCCCTCGCCGCCCTGCTCGTCGCCTCACCCGACCTGCTGCTGCTCGACGAGCCGACCAACCACCTCGACGTCGAGGGCGTCGCCTGGCTCGCCGACCACCTCGTGACCCGGCACGCCCGGCCCGACAACGCCGTCGTCGCGATCACCCACGACCGGTGGTTCCTCGACGCCATCGCCACCCAGACCTGGGAGGTCGACTCGGGGTCGGTGCACTCCTACGAGGGTGGCTACGCGGCCTTCGTGCTGGCCAAGGCCGAGCGCGAGCGGATGGCGGGCGTCACCGCCGAGCGCCGTGACAACCTGCTGCGCAAGGAGCTCGCCTGGCTGCGTCGCGGCCCGCCGGCGCGCACCAGCAAGCCCAAGTTCCGGATCGACGCCGCCAACGCCCTCATCGCCGACGAGCCGCCCGCCCGCGACGACGTCGAGCTGGTGCGCTTCGCGACGACCCGCCTCGGCAAGGACGTCGTCGACCTGGTCGACGCCCGGATCGCCCTCGGCGACCGGGTGCTGCTCGACCACCTCACCTGGCGGCTGGCCCCGGGCGAGCGCACCGGCATCGTCGGGGTCAACGGCGCCGGCAAGTCGACGCTGCTGCGCGCCATCGCCGGCGACCTGCCGCTGACCGCCGGCAAGCGCAAGGTGGGCGTCACCGTGCGCCTGGCCGTGCTCTCGCAGGAGGTGCGCGAGCTCGAGGCGTGGAGCGACCGGCGGGTCATCGAGGCCGTCGAGGCGGTGCGCTCGGTCGTGCGCCTCGGCGCCAAGGAGCTCACGGCGTCGCAGCTCGCCCAGCGGCTCGGGTTCACCGGGCCCCGCCAGCAGACCCGGGTCGGTGACCTCTCCGGCGGCGAGCGCCGTCGGCTGCAGCTCACCCGGCTGCTCATGGACGAGCCCAACGTGCTGCTGCTCGACGAGCCCACCAACGACCTCGACATCGAGACGCTCACCTCGCTCGAGGACCTCCTCGACGGCTGGGCCGGCACCCTGCTCGTCGTCTCGCACGACCGCTACCTGCTCGAGCGGGTCTGCGACCGCCAGGTGGCCCTGCTCGGTGACGGCCGGCTGCGCGACCTGCCGGGCGGGGTCGACCAGTACCTCCGGCTGCGCCACGAGGCGGCCGAGCGGGCGGCGGTGTCGGTCGCGGATGCCGGCCGCGCGGCATCCGCCGCCACCTCACCCCCAGCGGGCGGCGCGCGCGGCGACGTCATCCGTCTCGCCGGCCGATGCCCGCGAGGCGCGCAAGACGATGGCGCGGGTCGAGAAGCAGCTGGCCCGCCTGGCCCAGCGCGAGGAGCGGCTGCACGACGCGATGCTCGCGTCGGCGACCGACCACGAGAAGGTGCTCGGCCTGAACCGCGAGCTGCGCGAGGTCGTCGACGAGCGCGAGTCGCTCGAGCTGGAGTGGCTCGAGGCCGCCGAGGTGATCGGCTAGGCCGACGTCGGATGCCGTGCCGTCAGGTCGCGCGGGCGCGCCCGTCAGGCCTCGCGCTCGAAGGGGCGCAGCAGGCGGCGCAGCAGCCCGGCGAGGTCGTCGCGCTCGCCGGTGCCCAGCTCGGCGAGCAGGTCGTGCTCGTGCGCCAGCAGGTCGGAGAGGGCGGCGTCGACGACGGCCATGCCGGTGGGGGTGAGGCGCACGATGACGCCGCGGCGGTCGGTGGGGTCCGGCTCGCGCTCGACCCAGCCGCGGGTGACCAGCCGGTCGACCCGGTTGGTCATCGTCCCGCTGGTGACCAGGGTCTCGGCGACGAGCTGCCCGGGGCTGAGCTCGTAGGGGGTGCCGGCGCGGCGCAGCGCGGACAGGACGTCGAACTCCCAGCCGTCGAGACCGTGCTCGGCGAAGGCGGCGCCGCGGGCGCGGTCGAGGCGCCGGGCGAGCCGGGACACGCGCGAGAGCACCTCCAGCGGGCTGACGTCGAGGTCGGGTCGCTCTCGGCGCCACGCGGAGACGATACGGTCGACATCGTCAGCGGCCATGCGGCCGATTGTAGGGCCCATCAAGTTTCTTGACGTCGAGACAGCGACCGTCCGGAGGACGAACATGCGCGAGCACGCGAGCTGGGACCCCACGGCATACGGCCAGTTCGCGGGGGAGCGCAGTCGGCCGTTCGCCGACCTCGTGGCGCAGGTGCGCACCGACGACCCGTCGCTGGTCGTCGACCTGGGCTGTGGCCACGGCCCGCCGACGCTCACCCTCGCGCAGCTGTGGCCGCAGGCTCGGGTGGTGGGGGTCGACTCCTCGGAGGCGATGCTCGAGTCGGCCCGCGAGCTCGACCGCGACGGGCGGGTGGAGTGGGTCCAGTCCGACCTGCGCGAGTGGGACCCCTCCTCCCTGGGCCAGGCGCCCGACGTCGTGGTGACCAGCTCGACGCTGCAGTGGGTGCCGGGCCACCTCGACCTGCTCGACGCCTGGGTGGGGGCGCTGGCCGAGGGCGGCTGGTTCGCCCTGCAGGTGCCGGGGAACTTCGACGCCCCGAGCCACCGGCTGATGCGCGAGACCGCCGAGCACCACGAGCGCGCCGGCGAGCTCGGTGCGGCGCTCGACCTGCCGGCGGTGGGGGAGCCGGCGACCTACCTGCGCTACCTCAGCCGGCTCGGCTGCGAGGTCGACGCGTGGGAGACGACCTACCTGCACGCGCTCGACCCCGAGGGCGAGGACGAGAACCCGGTGCTCACCTGGGTGGCGGCCACCGGGCTGCGGCCGGTCATCGACATCCTCACCGACGAGGACGAGCTGGCCGCCTTCATCGACCCGTACTCCGCGGCGCTGGCCGACGCCTATCCGCGCTCGTCGGCCGGGGTGCTCTTCCCGTTCCGGCGGGTGTTCGCCGTGGCGCGCCGCACCCCGTCACCCCAGGCCGACCCCCGCTCGACCCCTCGGTCCCAACTTTCCCGCCCGATCCCGGAACCTTCACCTTCGCACCACAACGGTTCCGGTGCGAAGGTGAAGGTTCCCTGATCGGGCGAGAAAGTTGAGGTCAGTGCTTGTCGGTGGTCAGGGTCGGCTTGGACTCCAGGCCGGTGAGGCCGTTCCAGGCCAGGTTGACCACGTGCGCGGCCACCTCGTGCTTCTTGAACTTGCGCGAGTTGAGCCACCACTGCCCGGTCAGCGCGATCATGCCGACGAGCATCTGCGCGTACATCGGGGCGGCCTTCGGGTCGAGCTTGTGGCTCTTGAACTCGGCCGCGAGGATGTGCTCGACCTGGCTGGCGATGTCGCTCATCAGGCTGGCGAACGAGCCGGTGGCCTGGCCGGCCGGGCTGTCACGCACCAGGATCCGGAACCCGTCGGTCGAGGTCTCGACGTAGTCGAGAAGGGCCAGCGCGGCGCGCTCGATGATCTCGCGCGACGTGCCGCCGGAGATCAGCGCGCCCTGCACCGAGGCGAGCAGGCTCTCGATCTCGCGGTCGACCACGACGGCGTAGAGCCCCTCCTTGCCGCCGAAGTGCTCGTAGACGACCGGCTTGCTCACGCCGGCCGAGGCGGCGATCTCCTCGACCGTGGCCCCCTCGAACCCCTTGTCGGCGAAGTGCTTGCGACCGATGCCGATGAGCTGCTCACGCCGCTCTCGCCCCGTCATCCGGGATCGGGCAGCGCGCGAGGGCTTGTCTGTCGAGGGGTCGCTCACCACGCCATTGTGCCTGCGCACGGCCGGCCCGCCCGATGGCCGCCTGCCGGGGCGGTTCGGGGTCGCCGCGCCGCCCGCGAGATGTCCACTACCCTCGCCGGTATGCCGTGCCGGAGCGCGCGGCGGTCCCCGGTTGGTCTGCTGGCAGGGCCCGCCTGACTTTGAATCAGGACAAGCGACGTAGGTTCGATTCCTACCCGGGGAGCGCATCGGCCGGACGGAGTCCGAACGCGCTGCCCGGGTGGAACCCGGAGCGGCACCGCGATAGCGACGCAGGAGCCGGCGCGGAGACGCGGCTCCTACCCGGGGAGCCACGACCGTGAGCCATGGACACCGCGGCTCGCCGAGGGCTTTGATGGGAGCACCCCGAGCCAGGAGGTCGGCCATGGCCAGCACGATGCGCACGGTGCTCAGCACCTACATCCCCCCTCCGGTACCCATCAAGGAGGTGCCGAGCACGTCGCGTCCCATCGAGGGCGTCGGGACCTCCGCCGCGGCGTTCGTCGGGCTCGTCCCGCTCAACCCGTTGCGCCTGGGCACGACGGTGCTCGTCGTGTCGTGCCTCGCGCTCGCGGCGCTCAAGGCCTGGTCCGCGACCCGCTCGGCCTGACCGGGTGCCCACCCGCGGTCGAGAGCGCACGACACGCTGAGGGACGCACCGTTCCATCAGCGTGTCGTGCACTCTCGACCTGCGCGAGCGGGGCCCCATCGTCGAGCCGAAAGCAGGCATCCACCCCGCGCGGGTGAGGCCGCGATGCCGCCCCGGTGCGGCAGACTCGAGCCGATGAGCCACTCCGCCGTGCCCCCACCGCCACGCACCGACATCGGGGTGCAGGTGGGCCTCGTCGTGGCCGCGGCCCAGGTGCCCGGCACCTTCGCGCCAGGTCTCACCCCGCGCAGCGACGTCGACCAGGGCCTGACCACCGCGCTGTCCACCGGCCTGCACTACCTGCTCGCGCTCGGCACCCAGGACGCGCTCCAGGCCGCGGCCGCCGAGCTGGCCCGCACCCCCCTGGCCGCGCGCTGGTCGGACCCGGTGACCAGGGCGCGCGTGCTCACCCTCGCCGCCGACCTCGCCGCGGTACCCTGGGCATCGCCCTCCAACGAGCCCTCCCCAACCGCCCGGGCGAGGCGATGGCGCGAGGCGCGGCCCGGCAGACCGGATGGCGCACGGCATCCACGGGCGTCGCCGCGCTCTCGCTCGAGGCCGCGCGCGCCGGGCTCCGCCTCCTCGACGACCGGCTGGATGCCGGGGGCCGGGTCGCGCGGTTGCCGGTCGCGGTGCCGCTCGGGCTGGCGATCGCGTTCGCCCTGGACCGACGGCGTCGGGTGCCCCCCGACAACGGCTCGCAGGACCCGCAGCGGCCGCCCTGGCGCGCTCGCTCCTCGTGGCCGGGGGAGTGGAGGGTGGCCTCGCGGCCGTGGCCTACGGCGAGCACCTCCTCGCGGCGGCGGTCGGCCGGCGGCTCGCCGACCGCGCTGCCGGGCGGCCCGCAGGTCTGGCGCCTGGCCACGCACGCGGCATCCGTGGGTGTCCTCGCGGCGGGGACGTCGCTGGTGTGGTCGCGCGCGATGCGGTCCATCGAGGCCGGGGCGGCGGCCGAGGACCCGTGCTCGGTGGCGACGAGTCGACCCACTGGCTCGGGCCGACCCTGAGCGGTTCCCCGGAGAGCCTGGTGCCGTGGGGCACGCTCGGCAAGGAGGGCCGGCGCCACATGATCACCTACGTGCGCCCGGCCCCGCGGCCCGACCGGCCGGCCGGGGTGCCCGACCTGTCGATCGAGACGGTGATGGGCGAGCCGGCCGTGGCGGCCCCGGTGCAGGTGTTCGTCGGGCTCGCCAGTGCGCCGACGATGCCGGAGCGCGTCGAGCTGGCGCTCGCCGAGATGGAGCGCACCGGCGCGTTCGACCGCTCGCTGCTCGTGCTCGT
The DNA here is from genome assembly GCA_963710465.1 of uncultured Thermoleophilia bacterium. Taxonomy (GTDB): domain Bacteria; phylum Actinomycetota; class Thermoleophilia; order Gaiellales; family Gaiellaceae; genus JACVRM01. Next base: position 229,403 of record CAVQAQ010000020.1, on the reverse strand, counting down.
CTCGCCGACCGGCCTGGGCTACGTCAACTACGTCGCGATGGCGGCGGCGCAGTACCTCACGCTCGGTGACGTCGCGTCGGTGACGGTGCAGTACTCCAACCGGCCGTCGCCGCTGTCGCTGGGCCGGGTCGACGAGGCGCGCGAGCAGAACCCGCTGCTGTGGCGGCGCGTGTTTAGCGGCTGCGCCGCCGCCCGGCCGGCGCCCGCGGGTCGTCCTGTTCGGCGAGAGCCTGGGAGCGCACACGAGCCAGGACGTGTTCCTGCACCAGGGCACGCGGGGTCTCGAGGCGCTCGGGATCGACCGCGCCCTGTGGATCGGCACGCCCTACGGCAGCGGGTGGATGCACGAGGTGACCGGCCCCGACCGGCCCGACGTCGACCGGCTAGCGTCGCCGTCGTCAACGACCTCGAGCAGCTGCACGCCGTGCAGGAGGCGCGTGGCACCCTCCCGCCCTACGTGATGCTCAGCCACGACAACGACGGCGTGACCCGCTTCGGCGTCGACCTGCTCACGACCGCTCCGCGTGGCTCGGCCCGAACCGGCCGAAGGTCGAGCCGGGCCACCGGCGGCCAGCCCGCGCGGCATCCCGGCGCACCTGCGCTGGCGGCCCGTGACGTCGTTCTTCCAGACCCTCGTCGACATGAAGAACGCGCAGCGGCCGGCGACCTGGGGCGCGTGGGGGCACGACTACCGGCCCGACCTGCCGCGCTTCGTCAGCGAGGTCTACGGACTCCCGGCATCGCCCGAGCAGCTGGCCCGGATCGAGGTCGCGGTGCGCCGGCGCGAGGAGACGCGCTGGCAGGTGTTCCAGGAGGACTGAGCGCCCCGGCGGCGTCACTCGGCGTGCAGGGTCCAGGCCCAGGCCGCCGCGAGGATGCCGAGCCCGTTGGTCGCCCAGTGCAGGAGGAACGGTGCGAGCAGGCTGCCGCTCTGCTCGCGGAGCACCGCGAACACCACTCCCGCGACGGTGGTGAACGCCACGGTGCCGACCACCTGCCTGGCGAGGATGCCGCGCGCCACCGGTGCGGGTTCGGGGTCGGTCGTCGGCCGTCGGTCCCGGCGGCGTTGGCCCTGGCCCCGTCGAGCGCCGGCAGCACGTGCCAGAGCCCGAAGAGCACCGAGGTGACACCGCCGGCCCACAGCGCGCCGTGCTCGACGTCGACCAGGCCCCAGAGCACCCCCGGAAGGCGACCTCCTCCAGGACGACGACCCCGAGCGGCACCACGAGGAAGCCCTGCCAGCGCCCGCGACGCCCCCACCCGGTGCCGTGCGTCGAGGAAGAGCCGCGCCAGGCGGGCACCGCCAGCCCCACGGCGTAGACCGCGGCGACGAGGGCGACGGCCACGCCGCCCCAGACCAGCCCGCGACGACGGACCCACGCCCGAGGCCCAGCTGCTCCCACGAGAGCCCGGCCCACCGGCCAGGAGGAGCAGGGCGACCGCGACGAGCGGCCCGGTCACGGGCTGCCAGCGGGCGGGGCCTGCGTGCACCCAGACGTTGACGCCCACCAGCACGGACCACGGTCGCGACGAGGGCGAACGGTGACCGTCATCGGTCGGCCCGCCGTCGTGACGAGCGAGGACACCGGGCCGACCACGCGCTCATGCTCCCACGCCGGCAACGCGCTCCGGTGCCCCACCGACCCGGCCCGGCATAGCACCGCTCCGCGCGCAGGACGCGGGCCCATCCCACACAATCGGGTCAGGAACCACGACGCCGGCCCCGGCGCCTCACACCCGGTCCGGATTCGCCCCGCCGCCCACCGTCGCGCGCCCCCCGCACCCTCTACGCTCAGGAGCACCTCATGGCACAGCGCACCGTCACCATCGCATCGTCCGTCGGCCTGCACGCCCGACCGGCCGCCCTGTTCGTCGAGGCGGCCACCGAGACGGGCCTCGACGTCGAGATCGGCCGCCCCGGCGAGGACGCCGTCGACGCCACGAGCATCCTCGGCGTCATGGCCCTCGGCGCCACGCACGGTGAGGAGGTCGTGCTGACCGCCGAGGGCGACGGCGCCGACGAGGCCCTCGAGGGCCTGGTCGCACTGCTCTCCCGCGACCTCGACGCGGAGTGAGCGCGGTGACCGCGACGGAGACCCGCCAGGGCATCGGCGTCAGCCCGGGGTCGGCCTACGGGCCGGTGGTGCAGGTCGCGCCACCGGTGCGGCCGCCGGCCAACAAGCCCGCCGTCGACGACCGCGAGGCGGCGCTCGGCGACGTGCGCGCGGCGTTCGAGTCCGTCGCAGTCGCGCTCGAGGGCAAGGGTACGCCACGCGGCAGCCCCAGCATCAAGCTACACGTCGAGGCGCTGCGATTTGTGATCGAGCGTCTCGCGGCGGCCACGTCCCCAGTACCTATACATCCGGCGTGGAGACGCATACACATCGCGGTCTTTCAACGAGGTTCGTCGCGGTGTCGCGAATGGGTTACACCAAGACGCTGCGCGGCCGTATCGTTCTCCTGTCAAGTCGCAAACTAATAATTCCTTGGTCCCTGCCCGCACGTGCCTAGGATCCGAACATGAGCGCGATCAGGTTCCGTTTGAAAGACCACGGGTAGACGGTTCGGCATCGAGGTCAGCCGCTACCGCCCGGCCGCAGCGAGGTTCGCCGGGCTCATTCGCGATCACTGCGTCGACACGATCGTTGACGTGGGAGCGTCGCGCGGCCAGTTTGCCCTCGAAATGCGACGCCATGGATACGACGGCCGGATCGTCTCGTTCGAGCCCGTGCGGTGAGTGTTCGAACAGCTCGCCGCCATCGCCGCCGCCGATCCGCTGTGGACTGTTGCGAGATTCGCTCTCGGCGATGCGCCCGGAGACGTGACGATCAACGTCGCTTCGAATCAGGCCAGTTCTTCGCTTCTGTCGATGCGCGACGAGCACCGAGCCGCCGCGCCCCGCGTGACCGTCGAGTCCGCCGAGCGGGTGCCCATGATCACGCTTGACAGCAGAGACGTCGCCGGTGACCGGCTGCTCGTGAAGCTTCGACACCCAGGGGTACGAAGGGTCGCGTGATCGCGGGCGGCGAGAAACGCTTGAGCGAGCGGTGCTCGTGCTAGCCGAGATCTCTCTCGCTCTGTTGTACGACGGACAACCCTCGTTCCGGGCGATGGTCGGCCTGCTTGGCGAGCATGGCTTCGAGATCGTTGACCTTGATCCGTTTTTCTACGACCCGCGAGATGGTAGGGTTCTGTCCGTTGACGGGGTGTTTGCGAGGCTCCGACACTCACGTGAGGTCGGCTGCCGGGCGCCACGCCTCGACAATGTTCTTGGAAGATACAGCCGCGACGTGGATCGACGCTAAGCACGCCAGACCCTCTGGTGAACGCGGACGTGCGGCCGACCTCACTGGCGACGAGGGCGAGCTGCTCACCGAGACGAGGCCGCCGCGATCTTGAGGTGCGGCCGAGCACGCGCTTTGAGCGAGGACGCGCGAGGGAGCGGTGCCGTGCATCCGCCTCGGGCCTAGAGCGACCCGTTGGACGCGGCCGTCGCCTCGAAACTCGACACCGGGCTGCGCCGCCGTCTTGGCCGACCGGGTTGCCGTGCTGCCCAACCGGATGCGCCGGAGCCTCGCGCGCGTCTGTGCCCGCTCCGGCGACGCATCGCATCCCTCGTCACGCGCGACGGCACCGACGCCGAGCTCGCGCCATCGGTGTTGTACGACCCGAACGAACGGACGCGCGGCGAGTTCCGCGCGCTTCCGAAGGTCGGCTTCGCCGACTACGCGGCGAACTGGCCTCGACCTACCTCGACGCGGACGGGACGCCGACCTGGGGCGGCGATGTCGGCTACTTCCGGAGCCGGGGCTCCTCGAATCGAGCCATCGCACTTGAAGGGGTACGTCGCGCACGCCACCGGCTCCCGCCGCGTGGGCGAGCGGAGCCTGTCAGCGTGGGCGCTGTCGGAGGAGGGGGCTGCTCGCGGCGCTGCCGGAGCCGTGGCAGCTGTTCTTCGAGTGCCTCGCCCGGACCGGGCTGGATCGGGGAGGCGATTCAGGTTCGCCTGGACAGCGAGGTCGACCTCGGCGACGGCTGGCTTCAGGTCCGGCGGCGGTTCTACCGCGGCCGCGTCGCGAAGCCGCAGGGACACAAGACGAGTTCGACGACCTGACGGGTGGCCAGAAAGTGGCCAGCAGACCCTCCGAGATCGGCCGAGGAGGCGGCGCTGGAGGCGGTCGAAATGGCGGTCTAGAGCCGAATCGCAGGCGGGCGGGACCGCCGAGAACCGGATCGTGATCTGACAAAACAGACGTCTTTGCTCGCTCGACCCTGGAAGCGGGGGCATGTGGCAGGATCACGGACGTGATGAGACTTCGTCAGGTAATCATCGCCGTCGTCAAGCAATCGTCGCCATATCGCGGCCTGAGGAAGATCGTCGTGGTTCGAGATCGCCGCCTCTACCGCCAACCGACAACAGCGATCGCCTACCTCTTCCGTGACAGCGAGATTGACAATTTCACGTATGACATAGCGAACCGCGATGAGCTCAGCTCGTTCGTCGCCGACGCTACGGCGATACCGCTTGCCGACGCGGAGAGGTTCGTCGACGAGGCCGACGCCAGCCGGGCGCCAAAGCCGCTCGGCCGACGACTCGGTTGGTACGCTATCGTGAGGGCACTGCAGCCAGATCTCGTCTACGAGACGGGCACGCACGGCGGTCTCGGGTCGCTGGCCATCGCTAGCGCGCTCCGAGAAAACGGCCATGGACGTCTCATCACGTTTGACATCGATCCTCGCGCCGGCGAAATGCTCACCGACCGTTTGCCCGTCGAGCTCATTGTCGGCGATACTCGTGAGACGCTGCGAACGGCCATTCGTTCGATCGGCAGGCTAGACATTTTCCTTCACGATAGCGCTCACACGTATGAGCATCGAGACCGCTGAGTATGAGGCGGTGTACGAGCCGGGCATGTGGCTTTTTTCGGACAACGCGCATTGCGGGAACGGCTCTTTGCGACTTCGCCGCTCGCCGTGACCTCACCTTCTCGTTCTGGCCTGAGCGCCCGCGCGACCACTGGTATCCGGGCGCCGGAATGGGGTTGCGCGGAGCCAGGGACGACCGCCGGATCGATCAGCAACCGGGACGATCCGGATGGTCGTTCGCGCGCCTCGCGCGGATACGACTCGAGGGGTTCTAACGACCTGAAGACGAATGGCCGCGAACGGGGTCACGCCGTTCGCGGCCATTCAGGTACGCCGGTTCGCCGTACTAGCTGTTCGGAATGTCGAAATAGGGATCGTTCGCGAACGACTTGAACCCGTCCATCGACGACGTCGACGTATCGAGGTTCCAGCTCGCCGTCGCCGTTGCATGTCGAAGTAGACGATCGCGTAGAGGCCGGGCATGTACGTCTTCGCGTAGTTGCCCATGTCGATCATCCATTGGCCCTTGCGGCCAGGGGTGTTCGGATCCTCGACCGAGCCGGTCTCAGCCGACCATGATACGGCTTCCTGCCGCGGAAGTCGTACTCGACGCCGCGGGGCGTGTATGTCGGCGCGTAGTAGCCGTGAGTGAGCGTCTCGGCGAAGCTGCACCAGCCGGCGTGGAAGCCCGCACCAGGCCGTCGACGAGTTGTGGTTGTAGCCGCCCGACGCGACCCAGTCCACGTAGCTGTCGCCCGGGATACGGCGTCGGATTGTTCCACGCATCGCCGTTGTTGTAGTAGCCCTCGCTCGGGCTCCAGACCACGGAGGCCTTCGAGAAGACGTTCGTGGTGCGAAGGACGTCGATCGTGTGTTGCCACATCTGCTTCTCTTCGGCCGCGGTGGCGCGCGTCCCGTCCGAATTCTTCGAGAACGGCTGCCAGCCGCCGTTGAACTCCCAGTAGGGTCGGATGAAGCACCTTCGCCGGACTGACTCGCGATCGCGTTGCCGAAGGACTTGATGCAACTGTCGGCTTGCCCACTGATGATCTGATCCGCGTAAGTCGGAGTCGGGAACCACGAGATCATCGGGATGTAGCCCGCCGACACGACGCTCGGCGAGGATCGTCGGCCACGGGTCGCAGCGGTTCTGCGCGTAATACGAGTAGATGTTGAACTTGCGGCCGAAGTACTGCTCGCGGCTCTGCACCTGCGTGAGGCCGTTGCCGCTCGCCTCGCCGATCCACGCGCCCTTGGCCGGATAGCCGTCGTTCGGCGGAAGGAGGATGTTCGTCCCGGCCGGGCCGCTGTAGAAGCTCGAGGGATAGCTCGAGCTCGTGCTCGTCGTCGTCGAGGCGACGAGGCTCGTCTGCGCCGAGGTCGCCGAGGACGAGCCGCCGGAGTTCGTCGCCGTGACGACGGCACGTAGCGTCTTGCCGGCGTCGCCGGACTGCAGGACGTACGAGCTGCTCGTCGCGCCGCTGATGTTCGCGCAGCTCGCGCCGGACGAGTCGCAGTCTTCCCACTGGTAGGCGTAGGACGTCGGAGAGCCACTCCACGTTCCCGTCGACGACGAAAGGTTCTGTCCGACCGTCGTCGTCCCGCTGATCGTGGGAGACGACGTATTCGTCGGAGCAGACGTCGTGGGCGCGGCGGTCACCGCGGCGGTCGCCGAGGACGTCGCGACGGACGAGCCGTACCTGTTCGACGCCGTCACGCTGACGCGCAGCGTGTATCCGACGTCGCCGGAGACGGGCTTGTACGAGGACGACGTCGGCGCCGGACAGCTTGCGAGCAAGCGCCCGACGAATCGCAATGGACCCACTGATACGCATAACTGCTGACCTGGCCCCTCCAGCTGCCGGTGCTCGCCGTCAACGTCTGACCGACGACGGGCGACCCGCTGATCGTCGGCGGCGCCGTCGAGACAGGGGCCGACTTGACGGGGCGGCCTTGCCGTTGCCTGCGACGCTGCCGCCGGGCAACGCGAAGATCATGACCACGGCGAGGAAGAAGAGCGGCGGAAGGCGCGAGGCTTATCCGGCGTCGCCAATTCAACCCGTTCAGGCTCTGGCTGCTCGCAGTGTGGGAGTCCGACATCGTCGCTTCCTCCGTCCTGGCGTGCCGCTGCGCCGTCGCTTTGACCTCGCTACCATCGGTGGCCGGAGCGAGACCGGCATGCCCCAAACGGGGGATCGGATCCTTCGTTATACCTATTCACACGGACGGCGAAGCGACGCCGGCAGCCCAATCCGGCGGAAGGACGGAAGGGCGTGGGGATCCAGACTGAGGACCGGTCTGCCAATGCCACCAGCTGCCTTCGCCGGCGGAGCACCGACCATGCGATACCGAGCCCGTCGAAGACCGGCGCCGGAACGCGGGCGAAGACCTGTGGCTTGGGCGGCCACGCACGCGTGACAACGCGAGATACGCGGACCTCAAACCCGGCTTCTGCGAGGAGATTGCGAAGGAGGAGCGGCGTCCAGCCGTACAGGTGGTGGTTGAAGTCATGTTGAACATTCCGCTGAGCCCGCCAGACGTCGAGCGGGAGCCAGAGCACGAGGACGCCGCGCCGCTTGAGCAACCGGCGTAACTCGCGGAGCTCGTGAAACGGCGCGAGGACGTGCTCGAGCGCATGGTTCGAGATCACCACGTCTGCGACCCCGTCGTCCAGATCCGACGCTTGCGAACGATCTCGAGACCACGACGCCGCGCCTCGGACGCCGCTGCTTCGTTGACCTCGATCCCGATCCTTCGTGCGCACGATAGCGTCGCGAGTACGGCACGCCGATGCCGCATCCGAAATCGACGACTAGATCCGCGGCCTCGCGACTGCAACGGGCCGATGCGCCGCGTGCGGCGACTCTACTCGCCCTGAAGCATCAGCTGAAGGTCAAGCTTCCGGACAGGGCGAGGCTGAAGGATTCGTACGTCCCCTGAACGGTCCCGGACAGCGTGTAGGTACCGGATCCGGAGAACCGCGAGTACCGCCCCGTGCTCCTCGCCTGGTCGACGGTCCACGTGCCGCCGACGGTTCCGCCGTTCGCGAGCGTCGTGCTCGGTGCGGTCGACGACGAGGAGCTCGCAGCCAGGGCGAGCCTGTTTCCGTTCGCCGCCTTGAAGACGAGCTCGAGCGTCCGGTAGTACGTGAACGGCCCCGAGTACGTCGCGGGGTCGGAGACCGGATCGGTCGGGAAGTACCCCTCCTCGTAGAGCCCCGTGAACGTGAACGAGCCGAACGCGCGGCGAGAGGTTCGCGCGGCCGGCGAAGTTCCAGAACGGCGCGAAGCAGAGACAGGAACCCCCGCCGCCGACGCCGCAGTCCGTCCCCGCGCTGCCACAGCCCGTCGCCGTGAGCGTCGTGTTGATGCTCGTCGTCTTGGAGGGACTCGCCATCGCCGTGCCTGCGAACGCAAGCGCGCCCACGAGCGCGATCGTCACCACGAGGAACTTCATAGTCGTCCGCCTCCTTCGAAACCGCCGCAGATTCGGTCGGCGCACTGTTCAGCGACTCCGGACACTACACCCATTCCGGGGCCGCGCCTACAGGCCACTTGGCCCATGATGCACCTCGGAGCGGACGTGATCGGGGCGGGCGGACCGCCGCAGACGCGAAAAACCCAGCAAACCCGCGCTAAGCTCGGCGGGAGGCGGTACGCCGGGGCGGCGACGTGAGACTTGCATACATCATCTCGGCCTACCACAGATTGAGCCAGGTGACGCGCCTCGTGCGACGGCTCGACGCCGACGGCACGTCCTTCTTCGTCCACGTCGATCGGAAGACCGACGACCGAGAGTGCGACGAGCTGACCGAGAGTCTGCGCGACCTCCCGACCGTGCACTTCCTGGAGCGTCACGCGTGCCACTGGGGCGGCTTCGGACACGTCCGCGCGTCACTGAAGGGAATCGACGCGCTGCTCTCGAGCGGCACCCGCTTCGACTACGCGATTCTCCTGACGGGCCAGGACTACCCGATCAAGTCGAACGGGTACATCGCGCGCTTTTTCGAGACGCAGCAGCCGACGTCGTTCATGGCCGTCTCCCGGCTGCCGAGCGGGTCGTGGAGCCCGCGCGGCGGCCTCGACCGCGTCGAGTACGCCCACCTTCGCCTCTACGGGCACCACGCGCGGCTGCCGTTCAGGCGCGCGTTCCCGAAGGGTCTCCGGCCGTTCGGCGGCGGCGCGTACTGGTCGCTTTCACGCGACTGCATCGAGTACGTCGGCAAATTCGTGGCCGAGCGCCCTGACGTCGTCGCGTTCTTCCGACGCGTCGACATCCCCGACGAGATCTTCTTCCATACGATCCTGATGAACTCGCCGCTGCGAGACACGATCGTCGACGACAACCTCCGCTACATCGACTGGACGCGAGGCCGCCGGCCCGCGATCCTCGAGACACGAGACGTCGACGCCCTTCGTGCGTCCCCGAAGCTCTACGCGCGCAAGTTCGACGTTCATCAGGATGAGAACGTGCTCGACCTGATCGACCGCGAGCTGCTGCACGACGACGCCCGAGCCGGGGCGGCATGGACGAGCTGACGCGCGTGGCCGATCCCGGGACGCCCGTGCAGACCGCCGGCTCGCCGGTTCCGGGAGCGGACGTCGCGGAAGCGCCGCCGGCGCCCACCCACAAGCGCTGGTTCGAGAACGCGCCGTCGCGCACGTGGCTCCCGCGCCTCGACCTCGCCGAGCTTTGGGACTCGCGCGAGCTCGTGCTCGTGCTCGCGCTCCGGAACGTCAAGGTCCGCTACAAGCAGACGGCACTCGGCGTCGGCTGGACGCTCCTGCAGCCGCTCGCGGGCGTGGCGATCTTCACGTTCGTGATGCAGCGCGTCGCCCACGTGCCGAGCGAGGGGATTCCGTACCCCGTGTTCGCGCTTGCGGGGCTTGCGGTATGGCTCTACTTCACGAACGGCGCAACGTCGGCAGCAGACAGCCTCGCGCAGTACCGCGATCTCGTCACGAAGGTGTACTTCCCGCGTCTTCTCGCGCCCCTCGCAGCGGTCCTGCCCGGCCTGATCGACCTCGCGATCACGACGGTCGCGGTCGGCGTCTTCATGGCGATCTTCCACGTCACCCCCACGGCGGCGATCGTCCTGCTCCCGTGCTGGGTCGCCGCCGCGGTCGGAACGACGTTCGCCGTGGGCGTGTGGCTGTCGGCGTTGAACACGCGGTACCGCGACGTCCGGAACGGCCTCACCTTCCTGCTCCAGATCATGCTGTTCGCTAACGCCCGTCCTGTACCCGAGCTCGCTCCTGCACGGTTGGAAGCGCTTCCTGCTGTATCTCAACCCGATGGCGGGCGTCGTCGACGGCTTCCGCTGGTCGCTCATCGGCGCACCACGTCCCGGTGCCGCTGCTGCCGTTCGTCTCGCTGGTCGTGGGATTGCGTCGATCCTGCTCACCGGCCTCGTCTACTTCGGACGCGTCCAGCGACGCTTCGCGGACTTCATCTAGCCATGCGCTCGGTCGAGGTCAACGACGTCGCAAAGCGGTACCGGATCGGCGACTCGTGGCGACCGACGCTCCGCGACGCGGTCTCGCTGCGACGCTCCGGCGCAAAGCGCGACTTCTGGGCGCTCGACGGCGTGAGCTTCACCGCGGACGAGGGCGAGGTCGTCGGCGTCATCGGACGCAACGGCGCGGGCAAGACGACGCTGCTCAAGGTCATCTCCCGGATCACGGAGCCGACGCGGGGAGTCGCGCGGATGCGAGGGCGGGTCGGCTCGCTGCTCGAGGTGGGGACCGGATTCCACCCGGAGCTCACCGGCCGCGACAACGTCTTCCTGAACGGCGCGATCCTCGGGATGCGACGCGCGGAGATCAGGAAGCGGTTCGACGACATCGTCGAGTTCGCCGGCGTCGAGAGGTTCCTCGATACGCCGGTCAAGCGTTACTCGTCGGGCATGTATCTCCGCCTCGCGTTCGCCGTGGCGGCGCACGTCGAGCCGGACATCGTTGCCGTCGATGAGGTGCTCGCGGTCGGCGACGCCGAGTTCCAGCGCCGTTGCCTGGGCAAGATGTCGAGTTCGCGCGTGAGGGACGCACTGTCTTCTTCGTCAGCCACGACCTCGGCGCGATCGCGCAGATGTGCCAGCGGGTGATCTGGCTCGACGGAGGTCGCATCCACCACGACGGCGAGGCGGCGCGGAGCATCGAGCGCTATCTCGCGGCGCGTGCGCACGAGACGCCACAGGTGGAGTTCCCCGTCGACGAGGAGAAGGAGGTCCAGCTCCTGTCGGTCGGGCTGACCGACGAGCACGGCGAGCAGATCGACGCGCCCGTCCGCGATCGGCCCTTCGCGATCCGGTCCGCTTCGTCGTCAGGCGCAACGTCGGTGCGCTCGACGTCGGCGTCGCGCTGCTGACGAGCCGCGGCGTGCGGGTGCTCGAGGAGAGCTGGTCGGACGCCACGGGCGGAACGGCGCCCGCCGACGAACCAGGGATCTGGGACGTCTCCCTGGTCGTCCCGCCGCTGCTCGCGCCAAACGACTATGCCATCGCCGTCACGATCGCGTCCCCGTACGAGGAATTCGTCGACGAGGAGGTTCTCCGGTTCCGCCTCTGGCCCCGCTCGGACGACCGCCGCGAGCTCAGCGACCGCAACCGGATCGTGCAGCCGGGCGTCGTCTGGCGCGTCGAGGCGCGCTCGGCTGCGGTCGACGGGCAGCGCGGGACCCGACGCGTGAGCTGCATGGACGGTGCGGCGGCAGGTCCGCTGCGCATCCTCTTCGTCTCGCGCGAGTACCCGCCTCAACCGGGAGCGGCGGGATCGGCGGCGGCGGCATCGGCTCTTACGTCGAAGAGATGGCGCATGCGCTCGCCGAGCGCAGCCACGAGGTCCATGTTCTCTCGTGCGCGGAGGGCCAGCCCTACGAGGACTTCCTCGATCGACGGCGTCGAATTCACTTCAGCGGCGTCCCGCGACTCCTGCGGAAGGTGCGGCGGCGATCTCCCGGGGACCGTGCGCCGGCTCGAAGGCGCGCTCGCTCGCTTCCGGGAGTACCGACGCCTCGGGCTCGACTTCGACGTCGTCGAAGCGCCGGACTGGCTTGCAGAAGGACTCCTCTTCGGGCTCCTCGGCACGCATCCGCTCGTGGCGCACCTGCACACGCCGCTCGCGTTCGTAGAGCGACACAACCCGGACTCGTTCCGCTGGACCCTCGACGCGACGCTTCCGACCGGCTCGAGCACTCGCCGTCCGGCGCGAGGCCGTCGTCACGAGCCCGTCCCGCCTGCTCGCCGAGGACTCGTCTCGAGCGACGCTGGGGCGGCGTCGACGCCGCGCCGGACTCGTCCGCTACCCGATCGACGCCACGGGCTGGCCAGCGCGGCAGCCGGCAGGAGCAGTCGCCCCCACGCGTTCTCGCCGTCGGGCGTCTGGAAGGTCGGAAGGCGCCCGGAGGTACTCGTCGAAGCTGCGGCGCGCATCGAAGCGAGATCCGGGCCTCGAGGTCGTGTTTGTCGGGCTGTTCGTCGCTCCACGACGGCATCCGTACCGCGATTGGCTCGAGGCCCTCGGCCGGCGCCTCGCGCTCCGTGCCGCTTCGTCGAGTCCAGGTCCCCCACGCGGATATGCCGACGTGGTTCGCGTCCGTCGCGCGTCGTCGCGCTTGCGAGCCGCTACGACAACTTCCCGTACGCCGGGCTCGAGGCGATGGCCTCCGCGTCGATCGCTCGTCTGCACGGACCGACCGGGGTCGCGGAGCTCGTCCGCGGCACGAGCGCCGGCGACGTCGTCCCGGCCGATGATCCCGCGGCGCTCGCCGCTGCACTCCGGCCGTTCCTCCTCGACGCGTCGCTCGCAAAACGTGCCGGCGCCGAGGCGCGCGCGTCGTCGAGCGCGAATGCGCACCAGACGTGATCGCGGAGGAGCGGGAGCGGTGCTACCGCGATGCGATCGCGCTGCGCGCTGCCGACACAGGCGTCACATGCGGCCGCCCGGGTAGATCGGCTGACGTCACTGCGAAGAACGAACAGCGTCATCGCACGTCGATCGCCGGCGTGATGCCAGAGAGCGGCGCGGCTCGCTCGCGATAGACGACGCCGATTCCCCCGTATTGGCCGGGCACGTCGGGCGGTCGACGAACTCGACGTACGGGCGTCCACCCTTGATCTCGTTCCAGAACCGGTCGACCTCGCATGCCGGTGCCTGCGGATGCGGGACGATGTCGTGGAACGCGATCGGCTTTCCCTCGCCGACGAGCGGCTCGTACATCTCGAAGTCCCGCTTCACGCCGTCGTAGCTGTGGTCGCCGTCGATCATCAGGAAGTCGACGCTCGCGGCCGCCGAGGATCTCCTCGAGCCGTGCGCGTGTCTCCTGGTCGTGCGAGTCGGCGCGGAGGAAGTGCAGCGCCTGCTCAGCGCCGGCCGTACCGGCGGAGCGTCGCGTCACGTCCGCGGGAGCAGTCCGCGCCGCCGAACGGCCCGCACGGGAGGTCGATGCTGACGATCGTCGCGTCCGGCGCGGCGGCATCGACACCACGCAGTAGAACGTGCCGCCGCGCGCGGTGCCGATCTCGACGACGACGCGCGGGAGCCTCGCTGCCGACGAGCGCGACGAGCGGCGCGAGCTCGCGCAGCTTCTGCATCGCTCCGCGGCGCTGCGCCGCGCGCGCGCGTCGCGAGGCTCGCCCAGAACGCAGGTGTCCCAGACGGCCGCATTCGCGCGCAGCATGTTGCGCGACGGCGACGCACTCGCGCCGCACCGGCCTCAGAGACGTCTGCACGGAATCGTCGCGTACCAGACGCGCGGCGGCGACGGAGAGACGAGGACGTTGACGCTGCGCCTCTGTGTGTTCGCGCACACGCGGCGTCCGAGCGCGAGCTGCTGGTCCCATCGCGGTCCGCGCGACCGGTCGCTCGTGATCGAGAAGTTGACCGCGAGGAGAACCGCGAGCCAGACGAGCGCGGCATACCGGATCACACGCGAGGAGCGGCCGCGCCCCGACGTCGGCGACGCGATCGGCGAGTACGAGGATCACCGTCGTCACGAGGAAGAACGGCAGCAGGATGTAGCGCGCGCCGTTCAGCTGGAACTCCGTGCCACTCCGGATCCATGCCGCCGGTGCCGCGGCCGAACAGCTGAACGCAGAAGAAGAGCCCGGCGTAGCCGAGCGCGATCAGCGTGAAGAGAATCGCCCGCCGGTCGCTGCGGGCCAGAAGCGCAGCGATGACCGTCGCCACGAGGACGAGCGCGCCGTACGCGAACCCGCGACCGTACGCCGCCCACGCGTCTCCGAGGAAGCGGTCGCCGACAAGCAGGCCGCCCGCGACGCGGAGCGAGAAGATGTCCGGGAGAGCGCCCAGCCTGAAGCCCCAGTTCCGCCCGGGCCGGGTTCCGCTCGCGATGATCGCGAGCTGGACCAGGAGCGCCGCGCCGAAGAGGCACGAGACGACGAGCGAGCGCCTGCTGCGACGGACGGTGGGCCCGACGACGGCGAGCGGAAGGAACAGCACGCACAGTGGGTCGCTGAGCGCCGCCGCCGCCGCGAAGGCGCTCCGGGAGGTCACGGCGAATCGCGTCTCCGACTGCCAGACGAGCGCCCAGAAGCACCCGAACAGCAGGTAGAAGTGGAGATTCGTCGTGTTCGCCAGCAGCTCCGTCCCGGGGACGGGGACGAAGACGACCGCTGCGGCCAGCGCAAGACGTGCCGCTTTCGAGCGGATCATCTCCGCGCTCGCGAGGTAGACGAAGCCGGCGACGAGCGCGATCACGGCCGCCGCCCCAATTGCCATCCCGGCGGCGGCGTCCGTGACGGGTAGCAGCGCGACGATGCCTGCGATCGACCGAGGCACGACGTGGACGTAGCCGCCGTTCTGCGCGAAGAACGTCCCGTGGAAGTCGCGCAACGCGTCGCTCAGGAAGACCCGCCCGTCCTCGGCCCACAGACTGTTCCAGACGGGAACGCCGCGCTGACGCACGAGGTGGAGGAGCGTCACGGCGGCGAGCGCCGCGCCGACGGCGACGACGCGCGCAACGCGTGGCACCGCACGGCCGCTGCTAGGTTTCTCGACGGTGACGTCCGCTATCGAAGCCACGACGCCGTGGCGCTCGTGAGCACGACGACAGGCGGAGCCTTCGCGGTCCTCGTCGCCGTGGCGCTCGTCGCGCTCGGTTTCCTGTTCCGCCTGTTCTTGAAGAGCGGCGCAGACGACGCGCGGCGGTAGCGGCTGTCGACCGGCGTCGCCACGTTAGCCCTGGCGACTCGTTCGCTCGGCGGCAGCGACCGCACGACCGCCGCCGAGAGCGAAGACGGCGTAGCGGCTCGTATCGGCAACCACGGGAAGGTCACGCACGAACGCGCGCAGCCGCCGCTCCGACCGCAGCTCCGACATGTCGACGATGACGAGATACGACGCCTGCGCCGGGCTCGATCCACGGCGGGAACGGGTCGCCCGCCGCCGGGAGGTCCTGCCCGGGCGTGGGCGGGTACCAGTAGTGCCCCGCGATCCAGCCGCGATACATCGCCGGAGCGCGAAGGCGCTCGTCGACGATGATCGCGTGCGTCGTGTGATGGGTGACCGCGCCGATGCGGCGGTAGGCGGCGATTGCGGCCGTGTCCGCGCCGCTCGGCCGGCTCTTGTAGGCGCCGACGCCGACGATGAGCACGAGCAGCGAGACGTCGCGCTGAGTGTCGCGACTCGCGGCGTGTCGAGGTGGTCGAGCACGAAGCCGGCGAGCGCGCCGCAAGCGAGCGCGAGGATTGGAAGCAGCGGCAGCGCGTAGTACGGGTGGCTCGCCGTGTAGGCAGCGAATGCGAGCGCGTAGACGACGTACCCGAGGGCGAGACCGCCGAGGATGGCGCGTGCCTGGCCGCGCGTCGCGACGACGAATCCCGCGATCGCGGCGGCGATCGCGAGGAGCGCGAGCTGCCGCTGCGGCTGAGGGAACGGCAGGACGATGCCGATCATCTCCCACCACCCGTTCCAGAACCATTTCGTCCCGAGCAGGTGCGGCTGGATCCGCTCGGACGTGTCGGCGTCGGCGGCGAGGAAATGGTGGATGTACGAGCCGTAGACGTAGTACGCGGCGCGTCGGCGCGAGCGCGACGGCCGTGAACACCGCGACCCGGCCGCGGGCGAACAGCGCGCGCCGAGACCGCTGCGCCGCGCCGAGGACGACGAAGAGCGCGAGCAGGAAGAAGAGTGCGATGCCCGGCTTCGCCGCCGTCGCCAGTGCGGCCACACCTGCGGCCGTCGCGAACCTCCCCCTCGACGGCCGCTCCCAATACCTGATCACCGTCAGGGCGCCGCCGATATCAGCGCGACCGTCATCGGATCCGGCATGTAGACGCGGCTCATGACGACGCCGTACGGCCAGAACAGGTAGAGCGCGAGCGCGACGAGCGCGCCCGCGCGACTCGTCACGCGCAGCCCGATGCGGTACAGGAACACGCCGCCGAGCACCCACAGCAACGCCGACAGCGTCCGCGGGACCCAGATCCTCTCGCCGCCCGTGAGGCGGTATGACCAGGCGGCGACGTGGTCGAGCACGGGCGGCTCGATCGGCTGCACCGTATGCCGCAGCTCGGCGAGCACGCGCTGCTTCCAGAGCGGAAGGCCGCTGCCCGCGCCCAGGTAATACCTCCGCGCGAGCAACGCGTTGTGTAACTCGCGCGCCGAGAGCGACGGCTGGGTGATCCCGTCGAGCCTGAGCAGCAGCGCTCCGGCGAGGAGGCACGCGAAGAGGAGCACGTGTCGGCGACCGACGAGGAGGCCGGCGACCGAACGTCCCCGTGGTGCGTAGCCGCAGACTTCCGTCGCCCAAGGATGGCACGACCCACGCAGGAGGACAACTCTCGCGTCTCCGACGACGGCGTGACGGCGACGACGTCCGCCTAGTCAGAAGGAAGTTTTGGACTACCATCCGACCATGAAGACGGCGATCGTCACGGGGGGCGCCGGCTTCCTGGGGTCACACCTGTGCGACTACCTCCTCGCGCAGGGGCATCGCGTGATCTGCGTCGACAATCTCGACACAGGATCGCTGACGAACCTCGAGCACATCCGCGACGAGAACTTCGTCTTCGTGAACCACGACCTGACGGAGCCGCTCTTCCTCGACCAGGACGTCGACTTCGTGTACCACCTCGCGAGCCCCGCAAGCCCGATCGACTACATGCGACTGCCGCTGCACACGCTCAAGGTCGGTTCGTACGGGACCCACCACATGCTCGGGCTCGCGAAGTTCAAGCGAGCCCGCTTCCTGCTCGCATCGACGAGCGAGGTCTACGGCGACCCGCAGGTTCACCCCCAGCCGGAAACGTACTGGGGTCACGTTAACCCGATTGGACCACGCGGCGTCTACGACGAGGCGAAGCGGTACGCGGAGGCGCTGACGATGGCGTATCACCGCCAGCAAGGCGTCGATACGTGCATCGCCAGGATCTTCAACACGTACGGTCCGCGGATGCGGCCGTTCGACGGGCGGGCGATCCCGACGTTCATGCGGCAGGCGCTCTCGAACAAGTCGGTCACCGTCTTCGGCGACGGGTCGCAGACGAGGAGCTTCTGCTACTGCGACGATCTGATTCGAGGCCTCGTCCTCCTCGCCGAGAGCAACGAGAACGTGCCCGTGAACCTCGGAAACCCAAACGAGATGACGCTGCTCGCCCTCGCCGAGTTGATGATCCGGGTGACGGGCTCCGAGAGCGAGATCATCTTCGAGGCGCTTCCGATCGACGATCCCAACGTGCGCAAGCCCGACATCACGCGGGCCTCGCAGGTCCTGGGTTGGGAGCCGAACGTTCCGCTCGAGGAGGGTCTCAAGCGCCTCTACTCGCTGATGTCACGGCCCACTGGACGAGCCGCCGGTTCAGCGGATCGTCGCCTGATCGCAGGAGCACGGCCGGCGAAGGGAGGAATGGTGGAGCGGGCGCCGATCGATGCGCACGCCACCGCGGCAGGCGAGCAGACCGCGTCCCCGCTGGGGAGCGGAGCGATTCGCTCCGGAGGTCGTCGCGCGGATGCGGTCGCACGCGTCGCCATCCGCGCCCGACGCAGTTCGATTACCTGCACGTGCGGCGGCTGGTCGACGATCTCGGCGCGGCGTTCGCGCGTGTCGGCCGGGACGCCGAGGACGTGCTCGACCTCTTCTGCGGAACGCGGCCGTACGACGACCTGCTCCCGCCGTCTGCGCGAATCGTCGGATTCGACATCCCCGACAACCCGTACGGCGTCGCCGACGTCGTCTCCGCAGAGTTCCTTCCGTTCCCCGACGAGTCCTTCGACCTCGTCATGTGCGTCGAGGGGTTCCATTACCTGCTCGACCCGCAGGCCGGCGCGAACGAGCTCCGCCGCGTGCTCCGGCGCGGAGGCTACGCGCTCGTCTCGGTGCCGCTCGTCTGGGAGTACGACCGGACCGTGCCGGAGCATCGTTTCACGGGCCCGTCCCTCGAGCGCCTGTTCGCCGACTGGGAGGACGTGACGCTCGTCGAGAACGGTGGCCGTGCCGTTTCCTGGGCGACGCTCACCGGCCTGATGGCGAGCATGGGCGAATGGCACGTTCCCGAGCGCTTCGGTCTTCGTCGCGTCGCCCACCCCGCGTTCGCGGGGCTCTACCTGCTCGTGAACGGCATCGGCTTTGCCCTCGACCGCGCCGAGCAGCGTCTCGCACGCAGCACGCTGACGCTTCCGATGAACCTGCTAGTCACGGCGAGGCGGCCCGCGCGTGGCGTCGAGACCTGAAGTCACCGTCGTCGTCCCGACGCGGAGCCGCTGGGACCTGCTGTCGACCGCGGCACTCCCGGCCGCGCTCGGGCAGGAGGACGTCGAGCTCGAGGTGGTGGTCGTCGACGACGGCTCGACGGACGCGACCTCCGAGCGGCTCGCGGGCGTCGAGGACGAACGAGTCTCGGTGGTGCGCCACGACCGGACGCGGGGCGTTGCGCAGGCGCGGAACACGGGCATCTCCGTCGCGCGCGGCGAGTGGATCGCGCTGCTCGATGACGACGACGTCTGGGCGCCGCACAAGCTGCGTACGCAGATCCACGCCGCGACGCGCGCCGACGCAGTGTTCGCCTACGGTGGAGCCGCGGCGCTCGACGAGGACCGGGCATGGGTGTACTCGCTCCCCCCGGCGGACCCGACGACGCTGCCGTCGGTCCTCCTCCAGCGCAACGTCGTCTGGGGCGGTTGCTCGAACGTCGTCGCGCGGGCCGACGTGCTCCGGCGGCTGGGCGGATTCGACGAGCACCTCTTCCAGCTCACCGACTGGGATCTGTGGATCCGGCTGTCGCAGGCAGGCCGCGCCGCGGCTTGCGACGAGGTGCTCGTCGGTTGCATCGAGCATCGGCGGAGCATGCTGCTGACGACTGAGGACGATGTCTTCGCCGAGTTCGACTACGTCGAACGGAAGCACCGCGCCGCCCGCGCGGCCGCGGGCGTCGCGATCGACAGGCGGATCTTCAGCCGCTGGGTTGCGCTCGGGCACCGGCGCGCCGGGCGACGCATGCGTGCGACGTCGATCTACCTGCGGAGCGCCGGCACGAACCGCGACGTCGGCAGCCCTCGGACGCGCGCTCGTAACGCCGTTCGGCGAACGCCCTGCAGCCGCGGTTCGCAGGGTCGCTCCGCGGCGCTTCCGAGCGGTCCAGCTGCGAACGGTGTCGAGCCGGACGTGGCTCGAGCGCTATCGTCCGAACGCACCGCGAAAAAGCGTAAGGCCGACGTCGAACATCAACTCGCCGGCCGAGTAGTACGACGGCGAGACGCGGCCGAGGAGCAGCGGATCGTCGTCGTCCGCCACCGCGTTCGGGGAGTCCGGTGAACCCGAAGTCGAAGCCGGCGGCCCGTGCGGCGGCCGCGACGCGCGAGTCGGCGGCGCCGTGCGGGTAAGAGATCGTCCGCAGCTGCCGGCCGACGACGTCCTCGATCTCGCTGCGCCCCGTTCGCATCGCTTCCACGAGCTGCCCGTCGTCGAGCAGCGGCAACAGGTCGTGCCGACGCGTATGGAAGCCGATCTCGACGTCGAGGCGCGCCAGCCGCTCGAGCGTCTCGGCCCGCAGGCCGCTCTCGCTCGGGATCGGCGCCGACGAGCTCCCCGAGCTTCGCCGCCACGTCGTCGCGCTCGAGGGGCGGCAGGTTCTGGATTCGCAGGGCGACGGCGTGGATTGCTCGGCGGTGACGCCCGACGTGGAGCCCGAGCGAGCCGAGGTCCCGGTCCTCGTCGACTGCCGCCTGCAGGCGCTCCCGCCAGAACCGGAACGGTCGGCGGAGCGAGGCGCCGGAGACGAAGAAGGTCGCGGTCGCGCCAAGGTCGGCGAGGATCGGCGCAGCGACGTCGACGTGGCTCGCCAGATCGTCGTCGAAGGTGATCGCGAAGAGCGGTCGCGCGTTCTCGCCGCCGCACTAGACTCGACGCGATGGGCGCTGCGAACGCGGAGACGGCGCCGATGTCGGTGGTGATCCCGACCATCGGCCGCGCGTCGCTTCTCGCGAACTGCCTCGAGTCGCTCGCCCTTTGCTCTCCCCGTGCCGCAGAGATCATCGTCGTCGACCAAAGCGGCGACGTGGACGTCCGCGCTGCCGTGGAACGGTTCGCGGACGTCGGCGCACGCGTCGTCTACTGCGCTGTACGAGACCGCAGCGTCGCCGTCAACGAGGGCATGAAGGCCGCCGAGCACGAGTTCGTGCTCATCACCGACGACGACTGCACCGTTGCCGAAACATGGGTCGAGACGGCCGCCGCGCATCTGTCAGCGGATCCCGACGCGATCGTGACCGGGCGCGTGCTTCCGGTGGGCGACGCAATCGCCGTCCCCTCGCTCGTCGGCGCCGTGGAGCCGAGCGAGTACTCCGGCAGCCTCCACTACGACGTGCTCTTCGGCTGCAACATGGCGTGCAGTCGCTCAGGATTCCTCGAGCACGGGGGCTTCGACGAGCGCGTGAAGCTCGCCGAGGACAACGACTTCTGCTACCGGTGGTTACGCGCCGGTCGGCGGCTCCGCTACGACCCGGAGCTTCTCATCTGGCACCACGCCTGGCGGACGCCTGCACAGCTGCGGCATCACTTCCGCGGCTACGCACGCGGTCAAGGCATCTTCTACGCGAAGCACCTCCGCGCCGGCGACCTCACAGTCACTCGCTTCCTCGCCCGCGACGTCTACCGCGCGTCGCGCGGAGCGGCGGCGCTCGTCGTTCGGGGTCGCGACGAGTGGCCGGACGCGAGGCTCGCGCTCATCCGCGGCGTACCGACCGGACTCGTGGCCGGGTGGCGAGCGTTCCGCGGCGAGCCACGTTCGGCGATTCGCTGATCGCTCCGCGGTCGGCCACGCCGTGCCCCGGAGCATGGACGGCCCGCCGTATGACTGCTCCTTTTTCGAAGCCGTCTCTCGCGGGCCGCGTGGGAAGTCTCCCGGTTCCCCAAGGCCATTCAAGGCGTTGAGAAAGACCAGCGGATCATGCGTTGACACCACACTTCGGGGGTGCTTGACTTGGCACAAGGCGCGTGTTCGCGCTCTGTGGGGCGATGAATCTTAGGGGAGAGGTTGAGCCTGCGGCGAAACCGATCGTTGAGCAACGCTGCTCAGCCGACGCCCGTCGGCTCGGCTCTGGCGTGGGTGACGTTCGAGGCGTCGACTGCGTCGGCACAGGATCTGGCTGAGCCGTCGTCAACCTTCGACGATTTATCGCGCGCCGTGGAGGCGCACGCGGTCGTCAACGACGAAGTTCGCGCGCCGGAGGTGCGATCACCGGCGCGGGGATCTTCGGCGACCGCCACCCTCGTCGACATCGCGATCCTGGCCGCCGCGCTCACGAGCGCAGCAGCCGTAGCGCGACTGGAGGGGCACGCGGTCGATATGCGCTGGTTTCTCCTCTTCGGCGGATTCTTCCTCCTC
Organism: uncultured Thermoleophilia bacterium; assembly: GCA_963710465.1. Lineage (GTDB taxonomy): Bacteria > Actinomycetota > Thermoleophilia > Gaiellales > Gaiellaceae > JACVRM01. The sequence goes on along the minus strand of CAVQAQ010000020.1, from coordinate 207,697 downwards.
TTCGACCGGCTGCCGAAATCGCGGAACCGGCTCCAGCTCGACCTGTTGAACCTCATGCGCGACCTCATGCTCGTGACCGCGCTCGCCGCGATCGCGCTCCTCGCGCTGCGTGTGCTCGCTACGAACAATCCCGCGGCCGCCGCGCAGACGCTCACGGTGTGGCTGACGGCGACGGCGCTCTTGATCCCCGCACGGATCGCCCAGGCGAGCTTCGAACTGCGTGCGCGCCGAACCGGCGCGGCGACTCGCAACACGCTGATCGTCGGCGCCGGTCGCGTCGGCCATCTGGTCGCGAACCGCCTGCTCGCACGACCCGAACTCGGCCTTCACCCGATCGGCTTCCTCGACAAGGACCCGCTCGGCGTCGAGCGCGACTCGGCTCCGCTTCCCGTCCTCGGTGCGAGCTGGGACCTGGAGAGCGTCGTCCATCGTCACGGGGTGCGGCACGTGATCTTCACGTTCTCGACTGCGCCGCACCACGTGCTCCTCCGGATGGTGAGTCGCTGCCACGAGCTCGGAATCGACGTATCGCTCGTGCCGAGGTTGTTCGAGAAGATGACCGGCAGGATCCAGGTCGACCATCTCGGCGGCTTGCCGCTTCTCTCGGTGAGGCAAGTCGATCCTTCGGGATGGCAGTTCCGTCTGAAGTACGCATCCGACCGCGTCGTCGCCGCGGTCACGCTTGTACTCCTTTCACCGATCCTGGTCGCCTGCGCCGTCGCGGTTTATCTGTCGCTCGGCCGGCCGATCCTGTTTCGGCAGCTGCGGATCGGCCTCGACGGGCAGGAGTTCGAGATGCTGAAGTTCCGCTCCATGAAGATCGCCGCCGACGAATCGCTGCCGGAACTCGGGCACGACACGGCCCCCGGCGGAATCGCGACCGACGAGCGCCGGACGCGCGTCGGCAAGTTCATGCGCAAGGCGTCGCTCGACGAGCTCCCGCAGTTCCTGAACGTCGTCCGCGGCGAGATGAGCCTCGTCGGGCCACGGCCCGAACGACCGGAGTTCACGCGGATCTTCCTGCACGACGTGCACCGGTACGGCGAACGGCTGCGAGTGAAGTCGGGGATCACCGGCTGGGCGCAGGTGCACGGGCTTCGCGGGCAGACCTCGCTGAAAGACCGCGTCGAGTGGGACAACTACTACATCGAGAACTGGTCGCCGTGGCTCGACTTCAAGATCCTGCTCCTGACGGTCCGCGACGTGCTGAGGTTCTCGGGCGAATGAGCGGTCCCTGGCTTCCGCTTCCGATACCGACGTACGTCGGCGGGCGCATCTGCAGAATTGCGATCGTGGCCATCCATACGCCCCGGAGCCGCGCTCGATCCGGCAGAGCCGATCAGCCCCGAGTTCGTCCTCGTCTCACCCGAGTTGCGTGAGCTCGGCACTCGCACGCGCGCGAACGTTCCCGACTGCCGCTCCGCGCGCCGCGGACCCCCTGCGCCGCCGCGCGCGTGATGAACCAGTCGCTCCGTGCGGCAGCGAACACGGCCAGGCCGCGGTCGTGCCTTCCTGCTCGGGGCAACGGCAGGAGCGGCCGTGATCCTCGCGACCGTCGCTCTGCTACCGACGACGCGAGACGCTCCAAGGCTCGTGCAGCTGCCGCGGGACGGCGGAGGCGTCGCGACAACCGCGCGCCGGGACTACGAGCATCGGCACGACGGCGCGTCCCGCGCGCGAGCGACCGCCCCACGCGAGCGCGGCGCGCCGAAGCCCACGACGGCCCGCCCGCGCGCGAGCGACCGCCAACAACGCGCAACGTCGTCGAGAAAGTGTCGTCCAGACGTCGCGTCCGACGACGGCGCAGCCGAAGCGCAAGCCGACTGCGACCGCCCCGCCGACCGCGCGACGTCTGGCGAACAGAGCCGAGCGCAACGTCCTCAACTCGCCTCGCTTCTTCATTCAACTCGGCGCCCGCGGAAGGCGATTCGTGGACCCGGCAACGCGGCTGTTCCGGGCCCGGGTGTCGGTCCGGTGCTCACCGCTTCCCGTGCGACACGTTTGTCGTGCATCGTCCGCCGCGGGAACGCGTCGCTCGCTGTTCTATACCTGCGCACGAGCACGCACTCGTTCCGCCTAGTTCAGCGGTAAGCGGCGGGGCGATGGCCGGTTCACACCCGCCCGGGCGGAGCTATGGGAGCGTCATTTCCGTGGCAAGTTCGAGCGTGATCGCCTCCTGCTTGCGCTCTTCGCGTACAGCGGCCTCCGCCGCAGCGAGCTCCTCGGGCTTGACTGGGACGACGTCGACCTCTCGCGCCGGCACTGGGCTTGCGCAAGCCGAAGGGCGGCCGGCCTCCGGTTCGAGAGCGGCTTCTCGTCCAAAACCGCGGCGCTGGCCTATTCCCGCGACGACGTCGCGAGGCGTCTTGCGCCGAGCTCAGGTTCGCGCAGTTCACGGGAAGGCGCCTGACCGCGCACCCGACCGAGGTCAACCTGCAGGGGCCGCAGGCGAGTCGCCGCGCTCGCCAGCGGCTATCGAACCGTGACAGTTATCGACGCCGAGGCCTGCTCGTTCCCCGCGAAGTCACTGGCGAGCGCGTAGAGGGTATGCGTGCCTGGTGCGACTTTCTTCGTGTTCCAGCTGATCGTGAAGGGCGATCCCGACTTCGTGCCGACGAGCACGCCGTCTGCGTAGAACCTGACGGTCGAGACCCCCGATCCGGTATCGGAAGTGGTCGCTGTCAACTTAATCGTCCCGTTGACGGTCGCACCGTTGGCCGGCGAGGTGATCGCGACAGTCGGCTTCGACGTGTCGACTCGGATCAGCTGCGACTTCGCCGCCTCGACGTTCCCCGCGTTGTCCCAAGCGCGGTACTTCACCGTCGTCGTCGCGCGGACGGAAGAACGCGCCGAGGTACGGCGGCTCGATGTCGTCGGGTTCGCAGCCGTCGAGCGTGTACTGGATCGAGGCGAGCCCGACTGCCACCGGCCGTCCGTCGCCGACAGCGTTACGCTCACCGCCGCGACATACGCAGCCTGCCGAGCAGGCCGAGCCGTTGCACGCGATCGAGACTGGTCGGCGCGTGGTGTCGGGCACTTCCGATCGGATCAGCTGCGAGTTTATGGGCTCGACGTTGCCCGGCGGTGTCCCAGGCGCGGAACTTGACGGTCGTCGTCGCCGCGACCGAGAAGGGACCGCTGTACGTGGTGCTCGACAGCGGTGGGATCGGAGCCGTCGAGCGTGTAGCGGATCGCCGCGACGCCGCTTCCGCCGGCGCCGTCCGTCGCCGACAACGTGACGGTCACGGCCGACGTGTACGCGCTGCTCGAGCATCCGACGCCGTTGCAGGCGATCGTGGAAGTCGGCGGGGTGGAGTCGCTGTTGAGCCGCGTAGGTCGCTGTGTAGGTCGCTGACGCATCTGCGGTGATGTTGTGGCTCGCGGCGCCGCCGTCGGACCAGGACGAGAAGACGTAGTTCGTCCCGTTCAGCGTCTGCGGCGACCCGGCGCTGATCGTGTTCGTCGAGCCCGTGATGACCGTGCGGGTGAACGGCGTCGTGCCGGCGACGCTGTTCGACGACGAGCTGCGAGCCCGCTGGGGTTCGACGCGAACGTCAGCGCGACGGACTGCGGGTGGAGCTCGACGCTCGTCGTCGTCGACTGGCCGCCGGAGTCGGTCGCGGTCAGCTGCAGCTCGAGATACGACGGGTACTCGTGGTCGGGAGCGGTGAACGATCCGGAGGCGACGCCGGTCCACGTCTGGACGATGTGCGTGTGGCAGTTCGACGGGCAGTGGTGGAGGATCAGCGTCCACGAGAGCGCCGATGCCGGGCAGCGTCCCGTCCTCCGCGTCAGTCGCGGAGCCCGAGAAGTTGATCAGGTCGCCGACCTTCCACGTCGTGCCGGCCGGCGGGGACGTGATCGTCGGCGTCGGCGGCGTGTTCGGCGCGCCGCAGTCGATGCGTGCGGCGGCCCAGTCGGCGTGGTCGGAGTCGTTGCCGTCGCCCGCGTCGGTGACGACGAGCTGGAGCTCGTTCTTGCCGGTCAGGTTGACGTCGATCGACTTCGTCGCCGTCGTCGCGCCCATCACCCCCGAGTCGTACAGCTTCGTCCCGTCCGCGAAGACCTGGAAAACCACGCTCGCCGCGCGTCGACGTGATCTCGTCGTCCACCCCGACGTCGGCCCGGAAGCGACTGCAGCCGCCCGAGAGCGCGTAGCGGATGTCGGAAACGCGCGTTCGTGCCCAGCCCCTTCGTGTACGTGGTCCCGTTCAGCGTGATCGTGCGCCCGTCGCCCGCCGCGAGGCCACCGTTGCTCTTGTCCTTCTCGACCGGGCCCCAGCCGTTCGTCGCCGACGTCCAGCTGAGGTCGCTGAGGTAGTCGGTGCCCGCTAGGCGGCGGAGGAATCGAGCCGTTCCCGCAGTCGATCCGTGCGGCGGCCCAGTCGGCGTGGTCGGAGTCGTTGCCGTTGCCCGCGTCGGTGACGACGAGCTGGAGCTCGTTCTTGCCGGTCAGGTTGACGTCGATCGACTTCGTCGCCGTCGTCGCGCCCATCACGCCCGAGTCGTACAGCTTCGTCCCGTCCGCGAAGACCTGGAAAACCACGCTCGCCCGCGTCGACGTGATCTCGTCGTCCACCCCGACGTCGGCCCGGAAGCGACTGCAGCCGCCCGAGAGCGCGTAGCGGATGTCGGAAACCGCGTTCGTGCCCAGCCCCTTCGTGTACGTGGTCCCGTTCAGCGTGATCGTGTGCCCGTCGCCCGCCGCGAGGCCACCGTTGCTCTTGTCCTTCTCGACCGGGCCCCAGCCGTTCGTCGCCGACGTCCAGCGCCAGGTCGCTGAGGTAGTCGGTGCCCGGTCGGCGGCGGCGGCACCGCACCGGTGTACTGGATTCGCCTGATCGTGCCGCCGGTGAAGTCGACGTAGAAGAGATCGCCGTTCGGGCCCGTCTCGAGGTCGACCGGACCCGACGCGCCGACACCGAAGGCGGTCGTCGTCGACATGTCCGGCAGGCCGTTGGTCCCTTTCTGCGCGAACCAGATGCAGTTGCGCGAGTAGTCGGCGAAGAAGAGGCCGCCCTGGTACTGAGCGGGGTAGGAGCTGCCGGTGTAGAACGCCTCCCCCGAGATCGACGAGCTCCCGGTCGGGCAGGGATCGCCCGCGTAGTATGGCACTCGCGTGCGCGTACGAGAAGTAGGGCGTGCCTCCGGCGGGCGGGCCGCCCTGGGCATAGAGGCTCTCGCACAGGTCGAGGTTCGCAGCGTCGAATCCGGGTTGCCTGTTCGGTCCCTCGTAACAGGGCCAGCCGAAATTCTCGACCGTGCTGTCGCTCGGGCTCACGATCCGGTTCAGCTCCTCGTAGGCGTACGTGCCGACGTCGCCGAACCAGAGCTCGTTCGTGCCGGGGCGCAACGTCATCCGGAAGGGGTTTCGGACGCCGTAGGCGATGATACGGCGGGTGTTCGGATCGCTGCTCGACGCGAGGGGGTTGTCGGCCGGCGCGGCACCCGTCGCCGGATCGATCCGGATGATGGTGCCGTCGAGCCCGGTGGGATCCCCCGTCGTGCGGACGTCCTGCGCGCGCAGCGATCCGCCCTCGGCGGTCGGCGGGGTGAGGGTCGCGCCGACGCCCCCCGGCGGATCGCCGCACGGGTTGAGCGGGTTTCCGTCCTGCCCCCAGTCGTCGAAGTTGAAGTTCGACGCCGTCCCGGCGCTCGCGTATAGCGCGCCGTCCTGACCGAAGACGAGCGAGCCGACCGAGAGGCTCGGGTACTGCTGGCACCAGTCGTTGATGAGGACTTGCTCCGAGCCCGTCATGACATCGCCGTTCGCCTGGAGGCGCGAGAGCCGTCCGCTGACGACGCAGCCGTCGGCGGTCGCACCGGGCGGGTTCGGGCACGGGTCGGACAGCACGCCGGGTGTCCCGTACTTCGGCGCCGTCCCGCCGATCTCGGCGTCGTAGGTGTACAGGACGTACACATACGGCGTCGTCGGGAAGTTCGGGTCGAGCGCGAGGCCGAGCAGACCGCGGTCCCAGAAGTTGTAGACGTTGGTGCTGAGGTCGGCGAAGACGGTCGGCGTCGTGTCGGTCAGCGAGTCGAAGACCTTGATGATCCCGCTCTTCTCGGCGACGAAGATTCGCCCGTCGGATGCGAAGCGAACGGCCGTGGGCTGAGTGAGCCCGCTGAAGACGACCGACTCCTGGAATCCTGCGGGCAAACCCGTGGTGGTCGCGGTTGCCGCGGTGGCCGCCCCGGTCGTGCTCGTGGAGGCGGTGCGCGACGACTTGGCAAACCGTGCGGAAGCGCCCGTGCCACCCTGGGCGACGAGGCCGGCGAGCACGAGAGCCGCAACGAGCACGAGGTGCGACGCCGCGCGCGGGCGACGCATGAACAGTCGACGGGCGCTTGTCAGCAACCCGACGACTACCTCGAAGAGGTTTGAACCCACCAGCTCGACCTCCGCCCCCACCGCAGAACCCCAACATCTGAACGATAGGTGAAAGGGGAGTGGCCTTCAAGGAATGCGATGAAAATGGCCTCCCGCGAGTGCATGCTCCACGCGTCCTCTACGAGACGAAGGGAGGCCCCTGCGATGTTGTACGCCGGCTTGGATCTCAGCCGCATGCATCTCGCTTCCGGTTGCTCGACGAGGGAGGCGAGACGCTGGATGGGGCTTCGGTGCCGTCCCGATGCGGACGGGCTTCGCGGCTTGGCCGGCCGAGTAGCTTGCTTCGCGCAGCCGGTGCGGGCGGCGAGCGAGTCGATGAATTGCGCTCGCTTTGTCCATGACCAGCTCGAAGGTCACTGCTGCGACGTGGAAATCGCCGACGCGCTCAAGCCTGAAGATGACATGCCGTCCGCCGCCGAGCACCTTGTCACCCGTGGCGCACGTTGCGGACGCTTGCGACTGCCCGTTGGCGAAGTTCGTCGGCGCGGGCGAGTAGACGCTCGTGCTCCATCCGCTCATCGGGCCGGTTCGAAGAGGCGCCAGATTCGCATGGTCAAGCGGAATTCGGCCACGCCTTTGCTCGGCATGTTCATCCGCCTGAATCCGCTGGAATCCGGGTCTGAACTGTCGCGGACTGTCGCAAGACTGTCGCACAGGGCGCCCCGGAGGCTCGCGGCACCCGGACCCGCGGCGAGCGAAGTCCGGCCAGTTAGTTCCTCGGCAGGGACGCGCGCGAGAGGTAAGCGTCGACGAGCGCGACGGCCTCGTCCTCGCTGCCGGGCATCAGGTGGCCGTAGCGATCGAGCGTGATCTGGATCGAGCTTTGGCCGAGATAGGCGAAGAGCGGCGACGATCGGCACCGCGCGGCGGCCGGCCCGGCTCTTGGGATCGATGAAGCCGTCGCGGCGGTCACAGGAGCGTTCGACTCGAATCATGCCCGCTTCGAGGTCGACGTTCTCGTGGCGCAGCGCCCCGAGCTCACCGGCGAACACTTTCGTGCACTCGCCGAAGGGGAGGTGGTGTGGCGATCAGGGAGTCTCGGCGCGGCTCCCCTTGACAGCGACGCGATTCCGCGATTGATTGTGGCGGACGCCGGAACGGGGTGGTCCGGCTACTGCGGTCGGGGGACGGGATGCGGTCAGGAAGAGGAGTGGTGCGTCTTGCCATCGGAGGGAGCCGCCGTGCGCGAGCGGCGTTCCCGTGTCCAATTTGCTGCGGCCATGACCCTCCAAGCTGACGGGCAGCTCTCATACGAGGCCTCGAACGGAGCCGTATCCATCGAAGTTCCGAGCGCACGAGCGACAGGCGCGCCGGTTCGAGTTGCCGGCGGCAGCGTCGGCTCGCGCTTCGTCGCCCAAGGTCCAGCGGCTCTGTGGGCGCTGTTCCTCGCTGCGGCGATCGTCTTCGCTGGCCTCCTCCAGCATCCGGGTGCCAAATGGCTGCTCCTGTACGGCGCATTCGTACTCGTCTTCGAGCGGCTGACGATGACGTCGGCGCGGCGGCTTGTACCGGATGCTTCGAGCGACGTCCGCGGCGTCCTCCTCGCAAGTTCGCTTGCGGCCTTCGCTCTGCTTGCGGTGCAGGTCGTCCTCTCCGACCAGGCTGCCACCGCTGTAGAAGCTCTCGGTATCTGGCTTGCCAGCATAGTCGTGCTCGTCCCCGGGCGACTCGTGGTCTCGAGGGCCGAGGTGCGGCATCGTCAGATGGGCGGCGGCGTGCCGACCCTGATCGTCGGAGCCGGACGCGTCGGTGGCCTGATCGCGAAGCGCCTGCAGCAGCAGCCGCAGCTGGGCCTCTGTCCGATCGGCTTCCTCGACGAGACGCCGCTACTGCCCGACCCTGATTCAAATCACGTACCCGTGCTCGGGGCGAGCTGGGATCTGGAAGAGGTTGTCCGGAAGCACGATGTGAGGCACGTGATCTTCAGCTTCTCGAAAGCTCCGCACCCGGTCCTGCTCCGGATGATCAACGACTGCCGCGGCCTCGCCGTGACGGTGTCGCTGGTGCCGCGCCTGTTCGAAATCCTTCCCGCAAGGCTGAGCGTCGATCATCTCGGGGCATTGCCGCTGATCTCGATCTTTCCGTCGAACCCGAACGGAGGGCGGATCCGAATGAAGTACGCGTTGGACCGTGTCGCGGCCGCCGTGCTTCTGATCATTTTCTCGCCGGTGCTCACCGCCGTTGGGCTCGCCGTCCTGCTTTCTCTGGGAAGGCCCGTGATCTATCGGCAGCGCCGCGTCGGCCGTGACGGCCAGGAGTTCGAGATCCTGAAGTTCCGCACGATGCAGAAGGCCTCCGACGGCGAGGAGCTGACGAGCCTGCCTCCCGATACCGCCCCCGGCGGTGTCGAGGCGACGGATCGCCGCACACGCATCGGCAAGCTGCTCAGAAGGACCTCGCTCGACGAGCTCCCACAGTTGATCAACGTCCTGCGCGGCGACATGAGCCTCGTGGGACCGCGACCGGAACGGCCCGAGTTCGCTGCCACCTTCGCCCGCGACGTCTACCGCTACGGCGAGCGAGTGCGTATGAAGTCCGGGATCACCGGCTGGGCGCAGGTTCATGGGCTCCGCGGCAAGACGTCACTGGCCGACCGAGTTGAGTGGGACAACTACTACATTGACAACTGGTCCTTCCGGCTCGACCTCAAGATCCTTCTTCTCACGATGCGCGCAGTTCTACGTTTTGCCGCCGAGTGAGCATCGTCGTGGCGCATCGTCCAAGGCCGCGCGCGCCTTCGTTCGGAGCACCCAGGCGAGGTTCGTGCTCGCCGACTGCACGTCCCGCGGAGATCTAGACGTCGCCCTTCGTCCGTTCGTCGCCGCGGTCCATCGCTTCGGTTGCGCGCACGTCTATGTCCTGAGATGACCGAGCGAACGCTACCCGGCGCGGCACGACTGGGGGCTGACCTGGCGTGACGTGGCAGCTCACGCTCACGGGTTTCCTGATCGGCGCGCTCGTCGGAGTGACAGGCATGGGCGGAGGCTCGCTGATGACCCCGATCCTCGTCATCGGCTTCGGGTTCCAGCCGTCGTTCGCGATCGGTACCGACATCCTGCACGGAGCGATCTTCAAGACCGTCGGCGCGATCAGGCATCGCCGGCTCGGCAACGTGCAGGCACGCCTGTCGGGATGGATGTTCCTCGGCAGCGCACCGACCTCCGTCGCGGGCGTCACCGTCGCGGTCTGGCTCAGGCACCACTACGGAAGCTCGGTGGATTCCATCCAGGCAACGATCCTTGGCTGCGCGCTGATCTTCGGTGCGCTGGGGCTGCTCGCGAAGAGCATGCTCCGGAGCAGGCCGATCGAGGACGGGCCCTTTCGGCTCGGGCCGCGCGATCGGATCGCCGCCGTCCTGATCGGCCTGTTCGGCGGGTTCGTCGTCGGCCTGACGTCCGTGGGCAGCGGCACCTTCTTCGGCCTGACGCTGCTGTTTCTCTTCCCGCTGCGCGCACGCAAGGTCGTGGGCACCGACATCTTCCACGCGGCTGCTCTGCTCTACATCGCCGGACTCGGTCACCTCCTGGCGGGTGACGTCGACATCTCGGCGGTCGGCTGGCTTCTGCTCGGGTCGATCCCCGGGGTCATGTTCGGAACCCAGTGGACGGTGCGGATGCCCGACGCCGCGATCAGGGCGGCGCTCGCCATTGTCTTGCTCCTCTCCGGCTTGAAGCTCGTCGGCCTGTCGCCGCGCGAACTGGCAATCGCGACGGTTGTCGGGCTCTTGGCCGTGGTTGCGGTCAATTCGGTGCTGCGGGCTGGCAGGCTGCGACGGCGTACAGCCGAAGTCACGCCGGCACTGACCGGAGTCGACGAGCTCGTGCTCGCAATCGAGCCTGGTTCCGCCGCTTCGCAAGGGACCGAGGCTCGTCGGCCAGGCTGAGCCGTCAATTGCGGCGCAGGCACACCCGGGGTACCTTCCGACCGGGGAGGCTGTGGCGTGAAGATCTGGAACCCGCCCGTAGGAGCCGACGCCCGCCCCGAGCGGCGGGGTGCATCACGGGCGGTGCGCGCTCTCTGTCGCTCGTGGCCCGGCTATGCCCTGGCGATCGTCTGGGTCGTGGTCGGCGCCCTGCTCTACGCGGCCGAGGTCGTGAGGCTGCTGGCCAGGCTTGGTTGACTTCGTCGCACACCTCGCGCTGGGAGCGACGACGCTCCTGGCGTGGCTCGGCCTGGGCTCGGTCGCCCTCGTGCGCGGCCCGCGTGTTGGCGGTGCCGTTCTCGACCTGCTTAACCGCGTCGGCGTCGGCGCGCTCTCATTCGCGCTCCTGACGTTTGGAGCAGGCTGGGCCGGCCTGCTCTACCGGGCCGCCTACCTGCCGGTGTTCGTGTTCGCGACGCTCGCGGGATTCGCGTTGGCTGTGAAAGTGGCCCGAGGCGTTCCTCGTATCCGCATTGCGCGCGGCCGCCTCCGGCCCCGGCTCATGGTGGGTTAGCGTTCCCACTCGCGGCCGGTCTCTTCGCACGACCCGAAAACCTACCGGTCGCACTGTCCATGCCGACATCACGACGACTCCGCATCCTCTTCCTGTCGCGGGAGTATCCGCCGGAAACGGGCGGCGGCGGGATCGGATCGTACGTTCACACGATGGCGCACGCGCTCGCGGGCCGGGGCCACGACGTCCACGTGCTCTCGTGCGTGGACGGCCAGGTCGACGAGGACAGCCTCGACCGCCTCGTTCGGCTCCATCGCCGCGGCGCATGGCGTCTTCTTCCTCGCGTGAGACGCCGCTGCCCGGCCACCGCGCTCCGTCTCGAAGGCGCCGTCTCACGGTACGTCCAGTACACGCGACTCGGTCCGAATTTCGACGTGGTCGAGGCTCCGACTGGTTCGCCGAGGGGTTGATCTTCCTCTGCTCCGCGTTCGGGATCACGAGCTCGTCCTCGCCTTCCCAGACCAGGTAGGCGCCCGACGCGGCAAGGCGCGAGGAGCGCGGCAGGGTCGCGCGTCACATCTGCATTGCCACCGGATCACGCCCGAAGTGAAGCACCGGATGGGCCTCACCCAGTGTGCGCTCGTGCAGAAACCCCGCGGCTGCGAGATGCGCCTCGATTGAGGCAGCCGAGCACGGTGCCCACGGGTGGTGGAACTCGACGATCAGCACGTCGGCGTGTCGCCACGCCGTCGCGGGCGTACCTAGGACGATGTCGCACTCCGCTCCTTCGACATTGAGCTTGACGATCAAGCGCCCGCTCGTGTGCGCGGTGAGGAGCGGTTCCAGTGCAACGACCTGAACACGCTCGCGGCGGCCCTCCCCCGGCCCAGGGTCTGGGCGCACGACGACGGAGTGGCTCCAGGACTCGACACTCACGAAGAGATCGGTATCTCCGGCCGCGGCCCCGATTGCCTCCTTCCGTGCCTCCCAGCGAACGCCACGGCGGCGCGCTCGTGCCGCGGACTCCCTCAGGAACCGGAAGTTCTGCGACTCGGGTTCGAACGAGGTAATCGCGGCCGCGCCCCTCGAGAGCGCGTACGCGGCGAAATACCCCTTATGGGCGCCGATGTCAAGGACGGCCGCGCCTTTGTAGTCGATCTCATAGTGGCGGCCCTCGAAGATGTAGTCGAACGCTCTCCGGTCGATCCCCAACGTCGCACGCGCGAGGAAGACAGGACCCGGTGGGAGATGGAGCGCGAATGCTTCCCCGAAAGGAGTCCGTTCCAGAAGTGCGAGGCCGAGTAGATCGAGCCTGCAACGGAGTGGCAGCTGCGTCCGCCGCAAGGTTCTCGAGACGGTCGCGGCGCGGCGCCGCAGAGCCCGAATTGCTCGCCTTGCCACCGTCAACTCGCCCCGCCCCCGGCTGCCACTGGCCGCGCGCACGGCTGCCAGCACGCTGCCTTACCGCAGTCTGCTGGCGAACAACTCTCGGGCACCAGCCGCCTCCACACTCGATCGCGAAAGTCCGCTTTGGCGGAGCATGACGACTCCGGGACGACCTGAAGTCGGTGGACGAGCCGCGGCAGACGGAAATCACGTGCTCACGACGATCTCTGGGCGCTGTGGAAGCTCCGGACACAGGTCGACGCCGCCACTGCCGCAGGCGCGCTCTTCGCCTACGGAGGCGCCGCAGCGCTCGCCGAAGACCGGACCTGGGTCTACTCGCTCGCGCCGCCCGATCCCGGAACGCTCGCCTCGGTGTTGCTCGAGCGCAACGTCCTGCAGGGGGCTGCTCGAACGTGCTCGTGCGGACGGACGTCGTCCGGGGCCTCGGCGGGTTCGACGAGCACCTGTTTCAGCTGACGGACTGGGATCTGTGGATCCGACTGTCTCAGGCTGGACGCGCGGCCGCATGCTCCGAGGTCCTGGTCGGGTGCATCGAGCACCGCCGCAGCATGCTGCTGACGAGCGAGCCCGACGTCTTCGAGGAGTTCGACTACGTCGACGAGAAGCATCGAGCGGCGCGCGAGGTCGCCGACGTCCCGATCGACCGCAGGCTCTTCACCCGCTGGGTCGCGCTCGGGCACCGACGCGCCGGCGCGCCGCCTGCCTCTACGCTCTCGGCGACGCTGCGAAACCGCGACACGGCAGCCTCGCGCGCGCTCGTCGCCCCGCTCGGCGAGCGTCCAGTCGAATGGGTACGGGCCTGCGTCCGGCTGCTACAGCCGACGGCGACGGCGTGCTCGGCGAGCCGCCGTGGATGGCTGTACCGCTGAAGGCGGCGCGAAAGAGCGCCCAGCTCACGTCGAACGCCAGCTCGCCGAGCGACCGGTACGACGGGGACACGCGGCCGAGGAGCAGCGTGTCCGACGACGCCTTCACCGCGGTCGGCGAGCCGGTGAAGCCCGCCCGGAACCCCGCCTCGCGGGCGGCAGCGGCGACGCGTTCGTCGGCTTGCCCGTGCGGGTAGGAGATCGTCGAGAGCGGCCGTCCGACTGCCCGCTCGAGCTCCGGGCGCCCCGCCCGCATCGCCCGCCCGAGCTCCTCGTCGCGCAGCGGCGGCAGCAGGTCGTGGCGGCGGGTGTGGAAGCCGATCTCGAACCCGGAGCCCGCGAGCAACCGCGGACGCCTTCGGCCCGCAGCCCGCTCTCGGGCGGATCCGGGCCGACAGCTCGGCGAGCCTCGCCTCGAGCTCTTCGCGCTCGCCCGCCGGCAGCTCCTGGATCCGGCGGCCGAGCGCGTGGATCGCCCGATCGGCGGCGAACCCGAGAGGGCCAGGTCGAGACCTGCGTCGACCGCCGCCTGCAGGCGCTCCCACCAGAAGCGATGCGGCCGCTCGAGCGATGCTCCGGAGACGAAGAAGGTGGCCGGCGCGCGTTCGGCGCCGAGGATCGGCGCCGCGACGTCGGTGTGGCTCGCGAGATCGTCGTCGAAGGTGATCGCGACGGGGAACCGCGAGCCGCGTCGGCGCCCGCTCGTCGCTTCGAGCAGGTGCTGCCCCTCGACGAGCCGGTAAGAGCGGGCGAGATGCCGTACCTGGGCGGCGAAGAGGGAGCTCCCAAGCGCTGGCACGAGCTCGCGTCGCGGATCGCCGGCCGGATCGCCGACGCGGTGATAGACGAGCGCCACTCCGGCGCCGCGATTCGAGCGCTCCGCGAACCGCCGGAGCAGCCCGGCCAGAGGGACGCCGACTGCCCGCAGCAGTACGCGCCGCCCTCGCACGCGGACGGCGGCGAGCGATCCTGCTAGCCGGCGCGTGCAATGACGACAATCACGTCCGCCGTTCTGCCGCAGCCACAGCGCGCGCAGGTCCGCCCACGCGGCATGGAGCGCGAGGCGCTTCGAGAGCGGCGGCGGACGGTCGAACGGCGCGAGCCCGCGGGCGAGCGCGTCGCTGAGCCGGAACGACCAGCGCGCCTGGCGCGACGGCGGATGTCGACGACCTCGAAGCCCGTCTCCGACAGCATCCTGCGCGAGCCCGGATGCGTGTAGAGGATCACGTGTCGCGGCGGCTCGAGGTGAATCCAGTTCCGCCCGAAGACGTCGGCGCGCCGTGGCATCGAGGCTCGGTGTCGCGATCCACAGGATTCCCCCGGCCTTGAGCGCGCGGCGGCACTCGGCGAGGGCCTGGCGGGGCTCGCGAACGTGCTCGAGCACCAGCCGGAACGTGATCGCGTCGAAGGCGTGCGGCGCGAGAGCCACCTCGCTCAGCGTTGCCTGCGATGCGCGAGACGCCGCGCGAGCGCGCGGTCGCGACCGCCTCCGCGCTCGGGTCGATGCCGTCGACCGACCAGCCGAGCGACTGCATCTCGTGCAGGAAGTCGCCCTCGCCGCACCCCACGTCGAGGAGCGCGGGACGTCCGTCCGGCAGACGGAGATGCCGGACGAACTCGTCTGCCATCTCTCGGGACCGCGGGGCGAGCGGAACGACGATCCGCCCCACGCGCGTCGCCGGGCTGGCGTCGTACCCGTACCGCGCGTTCAGGTAGCCGTTGCGCAGGGCCCGGCGGACGCGCCGCCAGCCACCTACCGGCCGCGACGCGGGAGCTGGTGAGCCGCCTTCGTAGTAGGAGCGATACGCGAGCGGCGCGGTCCGCTCGTCCGGTCGGGGGTCGAGATAGGCGCACGAGCACGAACCGCAACGGATGAGGGTCCAGCGCCCCGGCGCGCTTCGATACGAGCGGTCGGCGAGGTCCTGGTAGAGAACGCCACGCTCCGCGCTGCTGCAGGCGGGGCACCGGTCGACGCGCTCGAGTCCCTCGGCAGGCCACTCGCCGGCGACAGCCGGAGCGTCCGTCACGCCCACGACCGGAAACTATCTCGCCGGCGGCCGAGCCGCCGTGGGCGCTCGGGTAGACTCGGGCGCCGGCCCGGTGCCGCGAGCCGCGCGCCGGCGATCGAAACTTCCGCTTGTCGCGACCACCACGCCGTCCTCCACCGTCGACCTCGCCGCCGCGCTCGGGCCCCTCGCGAGCGAATGGCGCGAGCTCGCCGACCGTGTCGGATCGAGCCCGTTCCTCTACCCCGAGTGGTCCGACGCATGGTGGTCGGCCTTCGGAACGGGCACGCTGCGAGCGTCGACGGTCAGACGCGGCGGCCGGCTCGTCGGCGTGGCGCCGGTACAGCTTCGTCACGGCGTCTGGCGGGCGCCGGCGAACCCGCACACGCCGCTCTTCGACGTGGTGGCTCTGGACGAGGAAGCCGTGCAGGCACTCGCCGCGGCCCTCGTCTCGCGGGCCCCCCGGGAGATCGCGGTCGGCCCCCTCGACGCGCAGGGCGCGCTGCTGGGCGCGCTCGAGGCCGCTGCTCGCACCAGCGCGTGCCGTGTCGTCCTCCGTCCCGCGGGGCGCGCGCCCTATCTCAGCCTGCCGGGTGCCGTGGGGGTGCACGAGCGCGCCCTCAGCCGAAACCTCCGGCACGACGTCCAGCGCCGCATGCGCCGGCTGTGCGAGGCCGGGAGCGTGAGTGTCGAGGTGTCCGACGGAAGCACAGCCCTGCATGAGCTCCTCGACGAGGGCTTTCGAGTCGAGCAGCGGAGCTGGAAGGGTCGGCAGGAGACGGCGATCGCGTCGAATCGCCCCACGCTCCGCTTCTACACGGCGCTTGCGGAGTGGGCGGCGTCGAGCGGGTGGCTTCGCCTTGCATTCCTCCGGCTGGATGGTCGGGCGATCGCGTTTCAGTTCGATCTCGAGGTTCACCACGCGTACTACTCGCTCAAGATCGGCTACGACCCCGCGTACGATCGGTTCTCGCCCGGCAAGCTGCTCGCGTACTCGATGGTCGCGCGCGCGGTTGCGCGCGGGCACCTCGTCTACGAGCTGTTGGGGACCGACGAGCCGTGGAAGGAGCGCTGGACGCAGAGGGTCACGATCTCGTGACGCTTCGCGCATTCGCGCCGTCCGTCTCCGGTCGCGTCGCCTTCCGGGCATTCGTCTACGGCAGACCGGTCCTGCGCCGGCTGCCCGACCGCCTGCGGCGCCTGATCGTGCGGCGTTGAGCGAAATCGGGGCGGCGTGGATCTCTTCGACTCGTTCGATCCGACCCGTGAAGTCATGGGGCCGGCTGGCTCTTCAGAGCCGGAACGTCTTCTCCACGTGGGAGTGGGCGACGACGTGGTGGCGTCGCTACGGCTCGGACATCCCTCCGGCCATCGTCGCCTGCCGCGAGCGAGGAGAGATCGTCGCGCTGCTGCCGCTCTACGTCTGGTCACGCCGGCCGCTGCGCGTCGCGCGCTTCGTCGGGCACGGTCCTGCCGACCAGCTCGGCCCGGTGTGCGGACCTGCCGCGTCAGCGACCGCCGCCGCGGCACTCCTGCGCACGCAGCACGACGTCTCCCTCGACGTGGTTCTCGCCGAGCTGCTCGCGGGCGACCGCCAGTGGGCGCAACTCCTCGGCAGCGGCCGGTCGCGAGTGAGGAGAGCCCGACGATCTCGCATTGCCGGCGGCTGGGAGCGCTATCTCGCGACGGCGGAGCGCCAACCTCCGCCAGCAGATCCGCCGCCGCGAACGCCAGCTCCGGCGCCGGCACGGCGTCCGATTCCGCCTCACCGTCGACCCGGATACGCCTCCAGGACGACCTGACCGTGCTCTTCGCGCTCCACCGCGCGCGCTGGGGGGAGGGGTCGCCGTTCCTACGCTTCGAGGCGTTCCACCGTGAATTCGCCGCGGTTGCGCTCGAGCGCGGATGGCTCCGGCTCTGGTTCCTCGAGCTCGACGACCGGCCCGCGGCCGCGTGGTACGGCTTCCGGTTCGCCGGCGTCGAGTCGTACTACCAAGCGGGCCGCGACCCGTCCGCTCCGCGACGAATCGCTCGGCTTCGTCCTGCTCGCGCACTCGATTCGGGAGGCAGCCGAGGACGGCATGGAGCGAGTATCGCATGCTCCGCGGTGCCGAGGACTTCAAGACGCGGTTCGCAGACGCGCGACCCCGGCCTCGAGACGTTCGCGCTCGGCCGGGGAATGCGGGCGACGGCTGCGCGGGTTCGCCGCGGGCGCGGCGCTGCGCAGCGATCGCGCGCGCGCTCGGCCTCCGGCGGCTGCCCGCGCGGTGACGACTGGGGTTCCGGCCGTGTCGAATCACTGGGCCGTCGGATCGCACGCAGCTCGCTTCGCGCTCGGCCTCGGCGATCCTCTGCTACCACGGCGTCGGGCCGACGAACATGCGCATCGATCCCGGCTTCCTCCGCGTGCGAGCCGCGATGTTTCGCATCGCAGCTCGAGCTGCTCTCGGCGCCGGGCTTCGAGTTCGTGACCGTCGCCGAGCTTCGCGAGCGAGTGGCCGGCGACGGCGCCACCGCCCGGCCTCGCCGCGCTCAGCTTCGACGACGGCATGGACGACAACCACTCCGTTCGTCCTGCCGATCCTGCGCGAGCACGGCACTTCCCGCCACCGTGTACGTGACGACGGGATTGATCGGCAAGCCGAATCCGTGGATGGCGCCCGGCTCGGGAGCCCGCATGATGAACGAGGACGAGCTGCGCGAGCTCGCTGCGGCAGGCGTCGAGATCGGCGCGCACACGCGTCACGCATCCCGATCTGTCCCAGCTCGACTACGAGGCGTGCCTGCGCGAGATCATCGAGAGCCGGGACGTGCTCGAACGTCTGCTCGGAATGCCGGTGCGCACCTTCGCCTATCCGTTCTGCCGCTACGGCCCGGCGGCGCTGCGCGGCCGTGCGGGACGCGGGCTTCGAGAGCCGCGGTGACCTGCCAGGGCCTCGGCAGCTGGGAGCGTCTTGAGCTGAAACGTTCCCTCATAACCGGCAAGGATCGCCTTCCTATATTCCTGTTGAAGCTCACGGACAGATATCACTCTTTGTTCGAGAGCGCTCCGAGTCGCGTTCTCCGCGCCGTAACGCGAGGCTGGCGCGATCGGCGCCGCACGCGTATCGACGAGAGGATGGATGTTCTCTAGCTGGCCGACGATCGCGACTGCGTGGAGCGGCTATCTGCTGATTCGTGTTTGGCTCGAGCAGATGGCGCGGGGCGATTACGAGGCGGGCTGCCATCCTGCGGGACTGCGCAGGGCGACTCCTGCGGACGTTCACGGGCTCTGGCGGATAGGAGCGGGCGGCAGCGCGCTTATGGGCGGACTGCGAGGGCGTCCGGGTGGGGTTTTGGTGGGGCGAAATCTCTAGGCGGGGGCCTCTGGAGCGATCCGAATCAGACGCTTACCGAGATTCTCGCCTCGGTACAGCCCTGCGATCGAACCTGGTGCCTGCTCGATTCCGTCGAGGATGTCCTCCCGATAGCGGATCTGTCCGTTGCGCACCCAGCTCTCGAGTTCCCGCAGTGCCTCGGGGTAGCGCTGGACATGGTCAAAGATGAGAAAGCCCTGCATTCGCGCGCGGTTGACGAGAAGATGGCGCTCGACCCGCGGTCCTTGGGGTGGCGGCTCCCAGCTCGCGATCGACGCCGTGCCGCAGATGACCACCCGTGCTCCGACCTTGAGACGGCGCATGACGGAATCGCTGATTGGGCCGGCCGTGTTGTCGAAGTAGATATCGACGCCCCCGGGGCAGGCAGCATCGAGCGCTGACTCGAAATCGTCAGCCTTGTAGTCGACGGCGGAGTCGTAGCGGAAGTCCTCGCGACAGATACGCACTTTGTCAGGCCCGCCGGCAATGCCGACCGTACGGCACCCCTTGATCTTGGCGATCTGACCGACGCATGACCCGACCGCTCCCGCTGCCGTCGACACGACCACGGTCTCGCCCGCCTGCGGCTGACCAAGGTCCAGCAAGGCGAAATAGGCCGTCAGACCGTTGAGGCCGAGGACGCCAAGCGACGTCGAGACGGGTACGCCTGAGCCGCCGACCTTGCGCTCGATCGCCCCGGCGTCCACGACAGCGTAGTCCTGCCAACCGAACATGCCAGTCAAATAGTCGCCCGGGTGAAAATCGGAATTTCGCGACTCTTCGACCCGCCCGACGGCGAGCGAGCGCATGACCGCACCAACCGCTACAGGCTCGGAATAGTTGGCGACCGCGCTGACCCAACCGCGCATCGCGGGATCGACCGACAGGTAGATATTCCGCACCAGAACCTGACCATCCGAAGGCTCCGGCACAGGCACCTCGACGATCTCGAAATGCTCCGCCTGCGGAATACCGGACGGCCTCGACTTCAGCCTGACCTGCCGACTCACTCGTTCATGCATAGCCACTACGCCCCGGTGCACTCTAGGGCAAGCGTCCCGCGCAGAAACGGCAACCGCTTCTGAAGGCGCGACACGCTGCACTTGCCGCCAAGTGCGGGTTCGACGGCGTGGGCCAGTGTTCCGGAATGACCCCTGAACCGCGTTCATCGGTTGTACCGGGACGAGCGGCGTACGCTGGGAGCATGTTCCGTCGCGTCCTCATAGCGTCTGTCGTCCTTCTCGCGTTCGTCGCGGCCACGAGCCGCGCCTCGTCCACGAGCATCTCGACGTGCGGGCAGGTGAGCCAACCGATCTGGTCGCCGGACGGGACCCAGATCGCGTACTACGGTAGGCGCTGGCCGGCGCCTGCGACTGCCCACCGCAGCCCGAGGGACATCCTGCAGGCCCTCTGCACCGCGAACGCCGACGGGACGAACGCCCAGCCCCTTCGCTACACGGTGTGCAGCGAGCGCTGCCCCGACCCGCCCAACCAGATCGCCTGGCTGCCGTCGAATCAGCTTCTCGTGCTGCGGGACGGAGACATCCTCCGGTTCGCGCCCGGGAGCAAGCCGCGGAAGATCGCCCGGATCAACGACTTCTCCTTCGTCACGAACGCAGCCGGAACTCGCATCGCCGCCGGCGCCGGCACGCCCTCGTGCCTGAGCTGCTCGGGGCCGGTGACGATCCTCAACGCCGAGTCGGGAGCCGTCGTCGGCAAGGTGGGCGGGAAGAACCTCTACAACGTCGATCCGAGTCTCTCGCCCGACGGATCGAAGGTCGTCTTCGAGCGCAACGCGTCCAACGACTCCGGGAAGACGTTCGGCATCTGGACGGCGAAGGCGGACGGCAGCAACCTCCGGCGGCTGGCGAAAGCCGGTCAGCATCCGTTGTGGTCGCCGAAGGTCGGGAAGGTCGCCTACGTCGCGTTCGCCGGGAAGTCCTTCGCGCTGCGCCTGATCTCGGCCGGGGGCGGCAAGAGCCGAGCTCTCGTCCCCCGCAACGTCGAGAACGTGTTCGGCTGGTCGCCCGACGGCCGCTACATCGCCTTCGAGACCGGCAAGGGAACGCTCGGCAAGCTGGCGGTCGTCGACGTCGCGACGGGGAAGGTGCGCAGCCTCCTCCAGCTCAACTACGCGCCGACCGCCGCCTGGTCGCCCGACTCGACCGAGCTGGTCGCCAACAGCGTCCCGAAGGCGCAGAAGTGCTGGTCAACCTGGCGCGTGCCGGTCGACGGCTCGAAGCCGACCCTGATCTCGAGCTGCATCAGCTAGCTGTCGTGACCACAAGTGTGAGGGGGGTGGGGGGGAGGGGGGGGGGGGGGGGGGGGGGGAGGCATCGCGCAGCAGGTCTGGACAGCCGCTCGGCCTTTCCATTGGTGCGCGGCCGGTAGATGCGCGTGTAGCGGCGTTCGATCTCGAGCCGATGCGCGGCGTCGATCCAGGCGCGTGAGTGGTAGGCCTTCGCATTGTCCGTCAGGACCCGCTGGGTGATGACGCCGTGGTCGCGGTACCAGGCGACTGCGCGTTCGAGGAAGCGGATACACGAGTCTGCGTCCTGGCCGGGCAGCAACTCGGCGTAGGCGACGCGCGAATGGTCATCGACCGCGACGTGCAGATGCTGCCAGCCAACGCGACGGTTGCGGTGAGGCCGGCCGGCGTCCTCGCCGAGCACTTCCTCGACCGCGAGAAGTTCCATGCGTCGTTAGCGGGCGACCTGAGAAGCTCGGCGGTGACCTCCCTTATCCGACACGAGGAGGCCACACAAGCGCTGATCAATCTGGCATCGAGGGTTGCGCAGGCGGTACCGGCATGCTCTCGAACGATGGAGCCGGGAAGCGCCTGAGTGCTCGGTCCATCATCGTTCGAATGGGTTGGGTGAGATCGTGTGCCACTCGCGCGCTTCCGGTACTCGTGCATCCGCCGGGCTGGAGGAGCTTCGACGGCGCGGAGGTCGCTGCCGCGTTGTTTGTGAAGCAGTTATGGCTTCCACCCGCAAGAGCGAGATCGGCGATCTTGCTGCCGCTGACGCGGTTGCCGGTGACTGTATTGCCGACTGGACTCCACGGCTTGTGTCTGCCGAGTGGCCGTGGTCGTGGGTCGATCGGTATCCAGTATTCGGTTGGGAACAGCGCGATGCCGTAGCGGGCACTGCGTGAGACCGTGTTCCCGGCGATGCGGTTCTCGCGGCCTCCTCCAATCGCGATCCCGATGCCATAGAAGCCTGCAAGGGCCGTATGGAGGGGGACCGGCACAATGCCACTTCCGGTGACGACGTTGCGGACGATTGTCGAATCCTGTTGCGGCGGGTGTTCCTCGTTCGCATAGGAGTTTGGGATGATGCCGGTAGCGTTTCGATCCCAGATCGAGTCGCGTATGACGAGTCCGCCGCTTGCATTTGTGCCCGAATATCCGACCGCAGATAGCCGTGCGACAACGTGTTCGATCACTGAGTTGCACGGCCTGCACTCTCCGATGTAATAGGCGGCGTCGGCAGCCCCTGAGACGTAGTCGTGGGCGATTATCCCGTCCGTGCTGTGCTCGGCGTAGACGCCATACCCTTGAATGTTCCAGACCGTCAAATATCGCGCGTTGAACCCATCGACTTCGTCCCAGTAGAACACGTTCCCTCGATAGGAATGTGCCGATAGGTTCTCGACGGTGACTTGATTCGCGTGCACGGTGATCGCGTTGTCGAGGGTTCCGTGACCATCGAAGATCACCTGGCTTCGGTCGACGCCGCGGATCGTCAGGCCATGCTTCCCGGGCGGCACCGTGACCGAAGGACTGTACGTCCCGGCCTCGAGAACGATGGTGTCTCCGGCAGCCGCCGCCGCGATGGCCGCAGCGAGCGTGGGCGCGTCTCCGGGGACGTCGATCGTCCGCGTTGTTCCGGCGGGTGCTTGTTGAACCGAGGTCATGCCGGCCGTGGCTGCGAGTGCAACGAAGAACATCCGGCCGCTGACCAACCACCGTCCCTTCATTCTCATAGATACCCCTTTCTGCCGCGAGATCTCAACTGATGCTCCGGAGCCGGCGTACGGGGCCGGCCTGCGCGCCGCTCGCCGGCCCGATCCGCCGTTAGTAGGACCCTCGTGCCGGTCGGTCGCGATGATCGAGTTGAGCCGCTTGTTCAGTCCGCGCTCGCAGGAGGTTCGGGCACGCAGGAAGCGTTGCGTCCCCTGCACCGCCTTGAGCCTCGGATCGGCCCGCTGGAAGCCGAAGAAGGCCCGGCCGCGGCTGAGGTTGCGGACGACGGGCGGGCTTTCGTAGAAGTCGTATCCGCGGGTGCGCATGCACCGGCTGAAGCCGCGCAGGGCCGCCCTTGCCTGCGCCCTGGCGTGCCTTGACAGGGGCTTCGTGCTGACCGTCCCCTTCAGATAGCGGAAGCACTCGCGGTCGGCGCGCTGTCGCTGCCGCGTGGTCGACGCCGCGCGCATCCGCTGTTCTTGCGCCGGCGTCAGCGAGAAGTTTCCCGCGCCGTCCGGATCCGGATGGGGGACGCCGTGACGCCGCATGCACCCGGCGAACGCAAGCGCAGCCGCGTAGGGGGTCGGATGCTTCGCGGAGGTGGTCGTCCTCTCGCGTGGGGCGGCGCCGCTGTGGCTGCAGGCGGACGCGAGGACCGCGATGGCCACGACGGCTCCGCAACGCGCAGCCGTCATCGATCAGCGCGCTCCCGGCATCAGCATGGCCGCGGGCTCGGTTCCCTGCGTACACCAGCCGCGCCTGCTCGCCCGCGCACTCGAGCCCGCGGCACGGCGTATCGCGGAGGTCGGCGCGAACAGCGGCGTCCACTGGTGCCGCCGTCACATCGGCGGGCGTGCCCGGGGCGAACGAGGCTCGCAGCGTGCCCATTGCGACGACCTCGGCGCGCGTGACCTGAGCGCGGGTGCAGAGCGGACCTGGCTCGATCCGCGTCTGCGTGCCGGAGTCCGCCTCGGCCGTGTTCGCGGCGGCCAGGGTCTCTTCGTGAAGGAGGAAGGCTGCGTAGCGGTCGAGGCCGGCGTCGTGCTCGACCATGAAGACCGATGGCCGGCCGGTGCCGTTCTCGGTCGCATGGACATAGACCCCCTTGCCGCCGTCGACATCGCCGCGGTGGAGGATCGTCCACGTCCCGGGGTCGAGGTTGAACTCGGGGGCGATCCCGCTCGCGACCGCGACGGCGCAGAAGGCAGCTGCCGCCGTCAGCGCCGCACCCGTGACGCGCAGCATGCGACGACGGCG
Organism: uncultured Thermoleophilia bacterium; assembly: GCA_963710465.1. Lineage (GTDB taxonomy): Bacteria > Actinomycetota > Thermoleophilia > Gaiellales > Gaiellaceae > JACVRM01. Next base: position 184,071 of record CAVQAQ010000020.1, on the reverse strand, counting down.
TTGCCGGCGGACGATCAAGCGGCGGACGGCCGAATCGAGGTCGTGCCCGATCAACTCGAGCGCTGGAGAGAGGGTGGTCACCGCACGGCTCCTTTCAAGCGTCTGGTCAGGGAATCGAGCGCGCGCATGACGCGCAGTCGTGCCGCGAGCTCGGTGCAGCCGAGGCTGTCGGCGACCTGCGCGTACGGCAGCTCGTCAACCACGCGGAGCTCGAGCGCGCGCCGCTGGCCTGCGGGCAGCAGCGCGAGCGCGCCGTCGAGGTCGGCCGCGAGCTTGCCGGCGCTCGCTCGGTCCTCGGCGGCCTCGAACTCCAGGCCGTCGGAGCGGACCGGCATCTGCAGCCGCCGGCGCGCGGCCGTGTCGACGCGCTGCTTCTCGCGGTAGCGCCGGAGCAGGTTCTTGGCGATGCCGAACAGCCAGGGTCGCCGCCGAGCCGTCCACCTCGTCGCGGAAGCGGCGGAGGGAGAGCACAGCCTGCGCAAACGTCTCTGCGGTCAGGTCCTCGGCGACCCGTTCGTCGGTCCGCCCTCGGAACCAGCGGTTCACGGCCGCCGCGTGCCGCCGGTAGAGCTCTCCGAACGCCTCCGGGTCGCTCCGGGCCGCCTTGATGAGTTCCGCGTCCGTCGTCATCGTGCACCCTCTCGATGCAAGTTCCGCGCGCGATGTTTCGCCTCGCGGGCCACGCAGGCTTGTACACCGAAGGGCTGCGCACCGTTCGGCTCCGGGAAGGTCGGAGGTTCAATTCCTCCACCGCACACCAAAGACTCTGTACTCACACCACCAGGTCCGTTGACGGGCCCTCGTGGTCTTTCCAGCCTCACCCGAGCAGGATCGTCCGGTTCGCGTGCACGAAGACGCGGTCGGCGAGGTGCCACTGAACCGCGCGCGCAAGCACGACGCGCTCGATGTCGCTGCCGATCCGCTCGAGCTCGTCCGCACGCTGGCGATGCGATACCCGCTCCACGTCCTGTTCGATGATCGGGCCCTCGTCGAGATCCTCCGTCGCGTAGTGCGCCGTGGCGCCGATGAGCTTGACGCCGCGGTCCCTCGCGCGCGCGTACGGATCAGGACCGACGAACGCCGGCAGGAACGAGTGGTGGATGTTGATCACCGGGCACCGGATCGCCTCGAGGAAGCCGCGCGAGAGGATCTGCATGTACCGCGCCAGGACGACGAGGTCGACACGGCCCGCGAGGAGGTCGAGCATGCGCGCCTCCGCCTCGGGCTTCCCGCCCGCCGGCACCGGGACGTGGTGGTACGGGACGTCGAAGCTCGCGACGTCGCGTTCGAGGTCGGCGTGATTGGAGACGACGGCGACCACGTCGCAGTCGAGCTCGCCGCGCCGCCAGCGCCAGAGCAGGTCGAGCAGGCAGTGCTCGTGGCGCGAGGCGAGCAGCGCGACCCGCTGGCGCTCGCCCGGGAAGGTCATGCGCCAGTCCATCTCGAAGGGCTCGGCCAGGCGCGTGAACCCGCCCGTCAGGTCATCGCGGCGTGTCTCCAGCCCGTCGAGGTGGAACTCCATCCGGAGAAAGAACGCGCCGCCCTCGGGGTCGGTGGAGTACTGGTCCGAGGCGACGATGTTCGCGCCCGCGTCGGCGAGGTAGCTCGCCACCGCCGCGACGATCCCGTGCCGGTCGGGGCAGGAGACGAGGAGCTTCGCGACGTCGGTCGGTGGGCCGTTCACGGCCCAGATCGTTCCAGGCACGGCAGAGGGGCGTCGTGCCAATCCGCTTGCGCGTCACGCACGAACCACGTAAACGGTTTCCTGTGATGGAGGCGCGAGAGAGGAGACGCATGCGCTCGGTGCGGGTGGTGGCTTCAGCAATCGCCGTTCTGGCCGTGCTCGCGGCCGGGCCGCCGGCCACCGGTGCCCAACGGTACGTCGAGGACGTGTTCGTCCGCGCGGCGAACCAGGGCGACTACGCGACCGTCTGTCGCCTGTACTCGCACCGCTACCTGAAGATCTCGCAGGGCGCGTGCCGCCGGCTTTACAGGTCGGGCGAGTCGATCTTCGGCCCGTACGACTACCGGGTCGTCCGCCGCCGGGTCCTGCCGAGCGGCCACCGGCGCGTCGACCTCCGCCTCCACCGGCACGCCTCGTTTGTCGAGTTCGCGCGGGAGCCCGCGGGTTGGCGCATCGTCGCCGGCGGCTTCTGACGTAGCCGTAGCGGGCGCGGCACGTGAGGCGTAGGGTCGCGATCGTGAAGGCCGCGTTGCTCGGCGCAGCGCTGTTCGCAGCGACCGCGGCTGCGGCCACGGGGCCGGTCTATCAGGCGCCGCAGCGGTACTACCTCGCGCTCGGCGACTCGATCGCCCGGGCGAGGTGAGCCCGATCACGATCACGCTCTGGGGCAACGACGTGATCCCGCTCTCGCAGCAGGGCAAGAAGGCGCCCGCCGTCATCGCGGCCTTCGCGTCGCGGTTTGCCTCGATCCTCCGGCGTCTCCGCGCCGCGGCACCCCGGGGCCGAGATCATCGTGACGGGCGCCTGGAACCCGGAGGCGGACAAGGCGCCGCAGGCCGACGCGGTCTACCGATCACTCGACGCAGCGATCGCCCGCACTGCGGCCGCGTCACGTGCGCGGGTGGCGAAGATCTTCCCGGCTTTCAAGGGGAAGGCGCGGCTGTGCAAGCTCACCTTCTGCACGAAGGGCGGCCCGCACCCGACGGACGCCGGCTACCGCGCAATGGCCGCCGCCTTCGTCGCCGCGTCCGGGTACTAGGGCGACCAGACGTACGGCGTCGTTGTCGTGACCGCGACGAAGCCGAGCCGCTCGAGGATCGGGCGGCTGTCGTCCGACGCGTCGACCTCGAGGTAGCGCCGGCCCCGCTCGGCGGCCAGCCGGGCGCGGTGGGCGACGAGCGCCCGGTAGATGCCGCGGCCGCGCCATTCGGGCAGCGTCGCGCCGCCCCAGAACGTTGCGAACTCCGTGCCGGATGGGAAGCGCACCCAGCCCGCAGATACTGCTCGGCCGGCCGCTTCGGCCAGGAACATGTGCAGTCCATCGGGATCCGCCTTGCGCTCGGCGGCGAGGTCGTCGACCCAGCCGTGGTCCTCGTCCCAGACCGCCTCCTCGAGGGCGGCAACCGCCGCGAAGTCTTCGGCCTCGAGCACCTCGCGAATGCGGACGCCGTCCGGGACCGGTGGCGAGCCAGGCGCGTCGACCCGCCCGATCATCACGGTCTCCTGATCTTCCGGGACGAAGCCCGCGGCGCGCAGCCGCTCCGGCAGGCCGGCGGGCAGGTCGTGGCCGTGGAGCTTCCACTCGAAGCGCTGCCCGCGCGCCGCGAAGAAGTCGACCTGGCGTGCGATCAGCTCGTCGAGTGAGTCGCCGTCGAGCCCGCCCAGATCGTGGTATTCGACCCAGCCTTGCGCGCCGAACCCGGTCGTGCGCAAGAGGGGGCCGTCGCGCTGGACCTCGAGACCGGGCGGCGGCCGGTCGTGGATGTGCGCCCGAAGCTGTGCGTCGTAGGCGGCGAGCAGCGCCGCCGCGTCAGGCGGCTTCGGCACGGCGCGCGGCGGCCGCGGCCGGCTTCCACAGCGCGTCCTGGCCCAGCGGTTCGCGCGTGACTGCGCCCGCCGCGACGAGCTTCACGAGCGCGGCCTCGGCGTCGTCCATGCTCGCCACGTAGTCCGGCGCGGGGCAGAGGACGGCGGCAGCCTCGGCGGTCGTCAGGCCGTCAGGGAAGCGCTCGAGCAGCTCCACCGGCGTCGCCGGCGGCTCGCGGCGTTCGAGCGCCGGGTCCAGGTTCGCGATCAGCACGTCGTACGCCATCACGGGCTGCCAGCCGCCGGCGACGAGCTGCTCGCCGTCGAGCTCGAAGATGATGGACGGCGCGGTGTAGCGGACGGGCCCGTCGGAGGTGGCGGTCTTGCCCTGCGCCTCGGCGGCGGTGCCGGCCGCAGATCGGGCCTCCGCCCGGTCGCGCTCGTACGCCTCGGCGACGTCCGGATCGTCGAGGCGGGCCACGATCGCGTCGCCGTCGAGCCCGGCGGCGTTCAGCGCGTCGCGGATCATGGGGTCGTCGTCCAGCAGCAGCGGCGTCGTGAAGTTGGCGAAATAGAGGGCGCGCAGCACCTTCCACTCGCTGCCCGGGTCGTCCAGCCGGGCTGCGACGATTGCCCGGCAGCCGCGCCCGGTCGCCGCGGGCCGCCCCTTCGGCGTCAGCGAGAACGGCATGCCGTAGCGGTGCCGGAAGTACGCGAGGTTGGCCGCCGAGCGCCCCGCGTCCCACGGCCGCGTGCTCGGCTCCTCGCGCAGCCCGATCGTGACGAGCCGCCAGTCGAGGCCGTCCGCGTAGCGCCACTCGAGCGCGCGGTGCGCCGGGTTGGCCGAGTAGCCCCAGGGGCATGCCGGATCGACGAAGAGCGTTGCCCGGACCACCGGGAAAGCGTAGTGGCCCGGCGCTGGGTCGGCGAGCGACGCCGGACGAGCAGCCGGGCTACCGGCGCCGCGCGATCCAGACGCCTGCCAGGCACAGCGCCCCGCCGGCGGCGGCGAGCCGCGGCGGCGTCTCACCGAGCAGCATCCAGCCGAGGAGGATCGCGACCAGCGGGATCAGGTAATTGAGCGACGCGACGCGGCCCGCGCTCGCGTGGCGGAGCGCGTACGTCCAGGTGGCGAAGCCGATCGCGGTCGGGGCGACGCCGAGCCAGACGAGCCAGCCGAGGCCGCCGGCGCCGAGATCGCCGGCGAGCGCGGGCGCGAAGGGCAGGCAGGCGATCGTGCCCGCGACGCAGCCGAGGAACGTGACCTGGAGGGGCGACACGCGGGCCAGGACCGGCTTCTGGATCACGACGGCCGCCGCGTACGCGAGCACGGCGACGATCAACAGCGCGATCCCGAGCGTCCCGGCGCCGGACCCTGAGCTCGCGAGGCCGATCACGATGCACCCCGCGAACGCGACCGCGCAGCCGGCGAACAGCCCGCGCGGGAAGCCCTCGCGCAGGAAGAGACCGGCTCCGACTGCGATCAGGATCGGCCCGAGGTTGACGACCATCGCCGCCGTGCCGGCGTCGACACGGCGCTCCGCCTCGTTCAGCCTTACGCTTCCCCACGGCGCGCGCTCCTTCGCGACCGCGCACAGGCCGCTTGCTCGCGCGGGCGGAGCGCACGTACGCAGAACGGCGCGCCGCCCTGGTGGCGGCGCTCGCCGAGCGCGGGATCGGGGCGTCGGGCGACTCCGGCCTCGGCGTATGGGTGCCGCTGGCCGACGAGGCCGCCGCCGTGCGCGAGTTGCTCGCCCAGGGCTGGGCGGTCAGCCCGGGGGAGCGGTTCCGCTTCCGGTCAGCGCCCGGCATCCGGATCACGACCGCAGCGGTCGAGCCGGACGACGCGGAGCGGCTCGCGGAGGCGATCGCCTCACTCGGCCGGGTGCCGGCCGCGACCTACGTCGCCTGATCTCTGACTAAGATCAGAGAATGACCGACGCGGTTGCGCAGGTCCCAGCTTCAACCGCCTCGTCACGGAGCGCGTCGGCGCGCTCAACGACCACTACCTCGCGCGCGACCGGTCGCTGGGCGAGTGCCGGCTGCTCTGGGAGATCGGGACGGACGGACGCGACGTCCGCGAGCTACGGGCCCGGCTCGACCTGGACTCCGGGTACGTCAGCCGGCTGCTGCGCTCGCTCGAGCGCGCCGGGCTGGTCGAGGTCGTCGCGCGCGACGACGACCGGCGCGTCCGCGCGGCGCGGCTCACGCCCGCCGGGCGCGCCGAGGTGGCGCTGCTCGACCGGCGCAGCGACGACCTCGCCCGCTCCTTCCTCGAGCCGCTCGGGGAGCAAGGCCGGGGGCGCCTCGTCGAGGCGATGGGCGAGGTCGAGCGCCTGCTCACGGCGGCGCTCGTCCAGGTGGACGTCGTCGATCCGGAGCGTCCCGACGCGCAGCGCTGCCTACGCGCGTACTTCGACGAGCTGGCCGCGCGCTTCGACACGGGGTTCGACCCCGGCCTCAGCATCTCCGCCGACGCCGACGAGCTCCGCCTGCCTGCCGGCGCCTTCCTGCTGGCGACGCTTCGCGGCGAGCCGGTCGGCTGCGGCGCGCTCAAGCTACACGGCGACGAGCCCGCCGAGCTCAAGCGGATGTGGGTCGCCGACAGGGCGCGGGGCCTCGGGCTGGGCCGGCGCCTGCTCGCCGAGCTCGAACGCGTGGCGGCGGCGAACGGCGCGGCCATCGTCCGCCTGGAGACGAACCGGTCGCTGCGCGAGGCGATCGGCCTCTACCGGTCGTCCGGCTACCGCGAGGTCGCCGCGTTCAACGACGAGCCGTACGCGCACCACTGGTTCGAGAAGCGGGTCTAGGCCGTCGCCATGCGCGGCGGCATGATCGCGCCGATCACCCAGAAGAGCGGCAGGAAGATCCCGAGGATGAACATGACCCAGTGGCCCTTGCGCAGGGTCGACAGGCCGAGGACGAACAGCAAAACGAGGTAGAGGACGACGCCGAGCGCGCCCAAGCCGTACCACATGAAATGCCTCCTTGGAGTGGGCCGGAAGCCTCGCCGCCTGCGAACGCGTCGGCATCGTCCCAACCGGGTGAAGCTCTAGTCGCGCGCCCGCAGCCAGTCGTGGAAGCCGCGGCTCGGCGCGTGCACGTTCAGCACCCGGCTCCGATGTCCGCCGGCGCGGAAGGTGTGCAGGACGCCGGGCGCTGCGGCGATGAACGAGCCGGCGCCCAGGACGAGCACCTCGTCGTCCGAGACGAACTCGGTCTCGCCCTCCAGGACGTAGAACGAGTCGACGTGGTCCTCGTGCACGTGCGGGTCCGGGCCGGTGAAATCCGGCTCGAGGCGAAACTCGACGATCGAGAGCTCCTCGCGGCCCACCTTGATCGTCGGGAACAGCGTCTGGCCGGGCAGCGCCTCGCCCTCGCCGGGCTGGAGCACGACGGCGTCGTCGGGCGGCAGCCCGCTGCCCGGCTCGGCGTCGATGCTGTCGAAGCCGCCCTCCTCGCCGCGGTCGCGGGCGCGCAGGTTGTCCGCGAAGCCGCCGTCCGGCGTGTGGAAGTTCAGGAAGCGGGCCGGCATCGTCGTGCGGAAGCCGTGGACGACGCCCGGCGGCGCGCAGACGCACCCGCCTGGGCCGACGATGACCTCCTCGTCGTGGACGAGGATCCCCATCTCGCCCTCGAGGACGTAGAAGGTGTCGGCGTGGTGCTCGTGGTAGTGCGGGTCGGCCCCGGGCCGCGCCGTCCGGAAGTCGGACTCCGTGATGCAGAGCTCCTCGAAGGCCGCCTTCAGCACGATGCGGCCGCCGAAGAGCGACTCGCCCTCCCCGGCGCGGTAAACGACCCCTGGCACGGCCCGGAGTATGCCGGGCCGTGCCAGGAGACTTCCTATGCGGGCGTCTCGACCTCCGACGGCGCCTCGGCCAGGATCATCGCGGCGGCGTCCGCGGACACGGCCTGCTTGGCGATCCGCTGGTATCCGTGCAGCCCCGACTCCAGCTGCTCGAGAACCCGGTCCTGCGCGACCGCGATGATCGCCGAGGAACCGGGCGGAGACTCTCGCCGACCTCCTTGAGGTCGTCGTCCTTGAACCCCTTGTCGCGGATCTTCCCCCAGATCCCGCCCGCGCCTGCGCCGACGACGGCGGAGGCGATCAGGCTTGGCGGGAAGATCAGCCCGACGACGCCGCCGGCGATCACACCGCGCTTCGTCCAGCGCCGCGTGCTCGGGTCGGCCGTCTCGTCGTAGTGGACCTTCCCGTCGGCCTTGTGCACGATTACGGCGCCGTCGATCAGGTCGATCGCGCCTTCGCGCTGGGCGGCCTTGAAGTCCTTGAGGGCGGCGGCCGCCCCGCCTTCTGTGTCGTACGCCGCGATGAAGATCTCGATTGTGTCGTCGCTCATGCAGGTGCCTCCCGGTTCGTGGACGTGTCCAGCGTACGGCCCGCCGGAGGCGGCCCTCTCACCCCGATCGGTTGATTCAGACGATCGTGAAGAGCGGCGCCCCGAGCTGATCGGCGTCGACGTCGATGCCGAGACCCGGCCGGTCCGGCGCGGAGCCGCGTCCCTCGCGGGAGCGAGGGTGGTACCCGGCGACGTGGTCGGTCGTCCAGTCGTTGAAGAACGAGCAGGTGAAGAGGGCGTCGGCGGGTGTGCTCGCCGCCAGGTGACTGACGGCCGCGGTCGTCACGTCGCCGCCCCAGGTGTCCTCGATCGTCACCTGGAGGCCGAGCTCCACGGCGAGGTCGCGGAGGCGGCGCGCGCGGGAGAGCCCGCCCACCTTCGCGAGCTTGAGGTTGACGGCGCTGGCGCCCCCGGGGCCGGCCGCGGCGAGCAGGGACTCGACGTCGTCGACGATCTCGTCGTACACGAGCGGCAGGCGCGTCAGCGGCCGTAGCCGTACGCACTCGTCCAGCGTCCGGCACGGCTGCTCGAAGCTAACGCCGTCGAAGCGCTCGAGCAGCCGGGCGGCAGCCAGAGCGTTCGCGAAGGAGTAGCCGCCGTTCGCGTCGGCGACGAGCACCTCCCGGTCGTCCGTGACGCGGAACACCGCCTCCACACGGGCGGCGTCCTCGACCGGGTCGCCGCCGACCTTGAGCTGGAAGCGGTGGATGCCGTCGTGCTGCCGGCTCTTGACGAACTCGGCCATCTCCGCCGGCTCCGCGAGTGGGACCGCCTCGTAGAGCGGGAACGAGGTCTGCAGGCGGCCGCCGAGCAGGTCGCAGAGGGCCAGCCCCGCCGCCCGGCCGAGCACGTCGTGGCAGGCGATGTCGACCGGGCTCTTCGCGTAGCCGTGGCCGGCGAGCGCGGCGTCCATCACCCGGTTCACGCGCGCGAGGTTGAACGCGTCGACGCCGAGTAGCGCGGGGGCGAGCTCGCGCAGCGCAGCCCGCGCCCCTTCCGCGAACGCGGGCAGGTACGTCGTCCCGAGCGGGCACGTCTCGCCCCAGCCCTCGAGCTCGTTCTCGGTCGTGATCCGCACGAGCGTCGAGGAGAGCGCCCCGGTCGCGCGCCCGCGCGACATCACGTACTCGCCGTGGGCGTAGTGGAGCTCGTAGCCCCAGACGTCGATCCGCCGAATCGCCTCGCTCACCGGGCGATCGTCGCAGACGGAGACCAGATGAACGGAGCCCGGCGTCTGCCGGGCTCCGTCCCTGGCTGGTGAGCCCCGCTGCTCACTCAGGTTCCCCCGGCCAGTTCTGGCCGGTTGTCACCGCGTTAAACGAAGCGCACCATCACCCATCCGAAGGGTCGACGCTGAGCGCGGTCGCCGGGCTGCCGAAGGTCGCGTCGCCCGCGAGCCAGTCGACGCCTCCGTCGGTCACGCAACCGCTCCGAGGCCACCCAATCACGTTTCTGGCGCGGAATACAGCGGCTACCGTCAACCCGTGGGGCCGGTCGCGTCGTACGGCACGCTCGTGGTCGTGCAGGCGGCGCTCGTCGCCGCGCCGGTGCGGCCGTGGCGGATTGCGTCCTCCCGGCTGCTCGGCCTCGTGATCCCGGCGGCCGCGCTCGTCGTCGGCGTCGCGATCGCGCGCGCGAGCGGCGGCGCCGACTTCCTGACCGCGCTCGCCACCGTCGCGACGCCGCTGCTCGCGGCCGGAGCGGGGTGGGCGCGCGGCTGGCGCGCGCCGTGGGCGGCCGTGCCGGTTGCCGCGGCGCTCTACCTGATCGCCTGGCAGGAGACCGGGACGCTCGGAGACGGGGCCGCCGTCCTGCTCATCGGCGGCGCTTGCTTGACCGCGACCGCGGTCGTCGCCGCGCTCGCCCCGGAGTCCTCGCTGACCGCGGGCCTGATCGGGCTCGTGATCCTCGACTGCATCTTCGTCTGGGGCGACCGGCAGGTGGAGCCGGCCATGCAGGCGCTCCAGGGAGCCACGCCGCCCTCGGTCGGCACCGGCACGCCGCTGCCCGCGCTCCAGCAGGCCGACTTCGGCACCGCCACGATGGGCTGGCTCGACCTCGCCGCGCCGGCGCTTCTCGCCATCCTCGTCCGGCACCGCCTGCGCGCGGCCGCTGCGACAGGCGTCGTCGCCGCGCTCTGGGGGCTGCTCCTGCTCGTCACCTCGCCTATCGCCGCAACCCCTCCGATCCTCGCGGGCCTCGTCGCCGACCGCGTACGCTCCGCGCCTTGGAGCGGCTCGCGATCACGGGGGCGGGAGGGCTCATCGGGCACATCCTCGGCAGCGCACTCGCCGGGCGCTTCGACCTGACGCGAATCGACAAGGACGCGGGCGACGGCGTCGACGTGGTCGCCGACAGCACCGACCTCGCGGCGTTGATCGGCGCGTTCCGCGGCGCGCAGCTCGTCGTCGACCTGGCAGCCGACCCGTCGGCCGACGCGCCGTGGTGGTCGGTGCGGGCCAACAACATGCCGGCGACGCTGAACGCGCTCGAGGCCGCACACCGGGCCGGCGTGCGACGACTCGTCTTCGCCAGCTCCAATCACGTCACCGGCACGTACGAGCAGGACGAGCCGTACGCGTCGATCGTGAACGGCGCCTACGAGGGGCTCGACCCGGCCGCGCTCCGGCGCGTCACCGTGGACGACCCGATCCGGCCCGACGGGCCATATGGCGTCGGCAAGGCGCTCGGCGAGGCGGCCGGGCGAATGTACGCCGAGCTGCACGACCTCTCGGTCATCTGCCTGCGCATCGGCACCGTCAACGCCGAGGGGCGGCCGCGTGACCGGCGCCAGTTCGCGACGCTCCTCACGCACCGGGATCTCGTGCAGCTGGTCGAGCGCGCGCTGGAGGCGCCGGCGTCAGAGCGCTTCGGGATCTTCTACGGCGTCTCGGGCAACACGTGGCGGATCTGGGACATCGACGATGCTCGGACGCGTCTCGGGTACGAGCCGCGAGACGACACCGAGCAGTTTCGCGTCTAGACATCAAGTAGAGCTTTAGTTCGCGCGGCGGTTCACCCACCGCGGGGGAGCGCGCGAGCAGGTCGCGGTCGCGGAGGTCGCGCCCGACCCGTCGATCGACCTGCCGAGAACGAATCACCGCCGGCTTGTGCTCGCTGCCACTCGGCCCGTTCCGCTGCTCCAGGCTGACGCGTCGGCGACGGCCGTCTCCGTCCCGGAGGACGGCGCCGCGGCCACGGCTCCGTGGATGATCTCGGAGGTCACGTGCAGCGGCTGCCGGCAGCCTGCGCCCAAGGTCTACGACGTCACGAACACGACGCTGCGTCTGGGCTTCGGCTTCAACCTCTGGCCTGACGTGAACGCGCTGACGTTCACGAACGCCGTCACGCCGCCCTAGCCAACTGCGACGCTTGCGGCGTGGCTCTTCGCATCCCTGTGGCGTCGCTCGCCGTCGCGGCCGTCGCGGCCGCCGTGGGGATCGCCTTCGCCGACTCGTCGATCGTGGTGCTCGCCCTGCCACAGCTGCTCGACGAGCTGAACACGTCGATCACGCCCGTCTCGTGGGTGATCACGGCCTACAACCTGGTCGTCGCCGTCGTCGCGCTCACGCTCGGGTCGCGGCTCGGGCGCGCCTCGGCGCGCCGGGTCGGGCTCGCCGGCCTGGCCGTCTTCCTCGCCGGGTCGCTCGCCTGCGCGCTCGCCGGCTCGCTGCCGACGCTGGTCGCGCTGCGCTGCGTCCAGGGCGTCGGCGCCGCGCTCCTCCTGGCAGCCTCGCTCCCGCTCTTGATCGCGCTCACGGGGTCCGAGAGACGCGGCATCGCTCTCTGGGTCGGCGCGGGCGGGTTCGGCGCCGCCATCGGGCCGGCGCTCGGCGGCGTGCTCACCGAGGCGTTCGACTGGCGGGCGATCTTCCTCGTGCAGGCGCCGGTCGCCGCGCTTGCGATCCCGGCCGTCGCTGCGGTGCGTGCCCGGCCGCTTCCGTCGCGGGCGGCCGGCCGACGCACCGCGCTCCTCGCCGACGTCGGCCTGGGGCTCGTCTTCGCCGGGCTCGCGGGCGCGCTCTTCCTGGTCGTCGTGCTGCTGATCGAGGTCTGGGGGCTGTCCCCGCTCGAGGCGGCGGCGGCCGTCACCGCGCTGCCGCTCGCGACCATCGTCGGCGCGCGGCTCGAGCGCCCGCTGAGCGGGACGCGGGCGGCGGTGACCGGTTCGCTGGCGCTGGCGGCGGGGCTGCTCGGGCTCGCGCTGCTGCCCGCGACGAGCATCCCGCTCGTCGTCTGGGCGCTCGCGCTGTGCGGGGCCGGGCTCGGCCTCGCGCTGCCCTTCTTCGGCCTCCGCTCGCTCGAGGGCTCCGACCTCGCCGGGTCGGCCGCACACTCGGTCGGCGCCCGGCACGCCGGGCTCGTCGCCGCGCTCGTCCTCGTCGCCCCGCTGCTCGCGAGCGGCGTATCGGCGGGCAGCGAGCAGGCCGCGCTCGGCAGCGCCTCGGCCGTGCTCGACGCACCGGTCGGCATTGCGGACAAGGTCTCGATCGCGCTCGCGCTCGACCGTGAGATCCAGGCCGCGCCGAAGGGCGCGATGCCGAACGTTGACGCTGCCTTTCAGGGGCGGAGCGGGAAGGACGTCGAGCAGCTGCGCAACCGGCTCGTCTCGACGCTCGAGGACACGCTCACGCGGAGCTTCCGGGCCAGCTTCGCGCTGACGGCGCTCTTCGCACTGCTCGCGGTGCTCCCGGCGCTGGCGCTGCGGAGGCGCGGGTGAGCGCCCGTGTTGTCATGGCCGGGCTCGCCGCGGCGGCCCTCCTCCTGCTCGGCGTCGAGCTGGCGATGGGGGCGCGGGATTTCGGCGAGGTGCGGCTCAGTGCGCCGTGCGCGCAGACGACGCTGCCGCCGGGTGCCGGGCTCGACCGCACGGTGCAGCGGATCGTCATCGGCGCGCTCGACCGGGCTTCGTGCCAGCTCGGGACGACGCGAGAGCGCCTGCTGCTCTCGCTGTCGCCGAACGGTGGCTCGCGCTTCAAGAACTGGAGCGACGCCGACGAGGAACGCGTGCTGCGCGGCGCGCTCGTCTCGTCGATCGACGACGCCGAGCGGCGCGGCGACCTGAGCACCGTCGAGGCCGGGATCCTGCGCCAGCTCGCGCAGCGTGCCCCGGTGCAGCTGGTCGTGCAGGCCGCGAGCCACCTCGACGATCTGCTCGGGCTCGCGAACCTGATTCCCTAGCGAAAGGTCCCGCTAGCGGAATGCGGCGGGTCCTAGTAGCGTTGTAGGCCAGCGACCGGTGGAAACCGGTCCGGCGTGACACGTTTGCAGCGGTGCCGAGACGGGAATGCATGCCGGTCTTCCGCCGTTTGTATATGTAGATCGCCGTCGATGAGCGCTTCCCTCCCCCGATCGCGCTCTCGACGGCGGTTTCGCGAGCCGGAAGGCCGGCCCCGCGTACCACGCCAGAGAGAAGGAACGGATGAAAACGGCAATTCACCCCGAACTGACACGTACGACCATCACCTGCCAGTCCTGCGGGACGGCGATCGAGACGCGAACGGCCAGGCCGTTCACGACCGTCGACGTCTGCGCCAGCTGCCACCCGGCCTACACCGGTGAGCTGCGGCGCGAGGCGCGCGGCGACCGGATCGACCGGTTCGAGCGGCGCCGCCGGCTCGCCACGGCAGGAAGCTGAGAAGAGAAAGGCAGGGAGATTCCACTGAGCACCACCATGCAGCACGACTTCATCACCAAGTTCATCGAGGACTCCGAGGAGCGCGGGTCGGTCACCCAGCCGGAGCTCGAGGCGATCGCGCTCGAGCACGACCTGGACGAGGCCGAGGTCGCCGAGCTCGTGCACGAGCTCGAGGTGCGCGGCATCGAGCGCATCGAGCCCGAAGACGAGACCGCCACCGAGACGGAGGCGGCGCGCACGCGTGCGCTCGACCTGACGGCCGCGCCGTCGGGGACGACCGACTCGCTCCAGCTGTTCCTCAACGAGATCGGCCGGCACGAGCTGCTCACCGCCGCCGACGAGGTTGCGCTCGCCAAGCGTGTCGAGCGCGGTGACCTCGCGGCCAAGGAGCGGATGATCAACTCGAACCTGCGCCTGGTCGTCTCGGTCGCGAAGCGCTACCAGGGGCACGGCGTGCCGCTGCTCGACCTGGTGCAGGACGGCGTCATCGGCCTGAACCGCGCGGTCGAGAAGTTCGACTGGCGGCGCGGCTACAAGTTCTCCACGTACGCGACGTGGTGGATCCGGCAGGCCGTCCAGCGGGCGGTCGCCAACCAGGCGCGGACGATCCGCGTGCCCGTCCACGTGCACGAGCGCCGGCAGAAGCTCGGCCGGGCCGCACAGCGGCTCCAGCTCGAGCTCGGCCGCGAGGCGACCGTGGACGAGCTGGCCCAGGCGACCAACCTGCGCCTCGACCACGCCGAGGAGGCCCTCGCGGTCGCCGACGCGTCCGTCTCGCTGAACCAGGCAGTCGGCTCCGACGCCGACGGCGAGCTGGGCGATCTGTTCGCCGACGAGACCGCGGTCGACCCGGAGGAGGAGGCGTCGGACTCGCTCCGCCGCCAGGCCGTCCGGAAGGTCGTCGCGCAGCTCCCCGAGCGGGAGCGGCGGGTCGTCGAGCTCCGCTTCGGTCTCGCCGACGGCGAGACGTGGCCGCTCGAGTCGATCGGCAAGGAGCTGGGCCTGACGCGGGAGCGCGTCCGCCAGCTCGAGGCGAGCGCGCTCTCCAAGATGCATCGCGCCCTGTCGGGCGAGGATGTGGATCTGGCAGAGGCCGCGTAACCCACCGCGGATCCGGTACTACCTAGGGGCCAGGCGATCACCTGGCCCCTTTCGCATTCCAGGAGGCTCCGAAATGAAGCTCGAAGGGATTCACCACGTGACGTGCATCACGGCCGACGCGCCCGGCAACGTCGACTTCTACGCGCGCGTCCTCGGCCTGCGGCTCGTCAAGAAGACGGTGAACCAGGACGACCCGACCGTCTACCACCTCTTCTACGCGGACGAGCGCGGCAGTGCGGGCGCGGACATCACGTTCTTCGAGTACCCGGGCATCCCGCGTGGGCGCGCCGGCGCCGGCATGGTGCACCTGATCACCTTCCGCGTCGGCTCCGAGGCGGCGCTCGACTTCTGGGCGGAGCGACTCGGAGGCCAGGGCGTCGAGACCGAGCGCGGCGAGGGCCGGCTGCAGTTCTCGGACCCGGAGGGTCTCCGGCTCGAGCTCGCCGTGGTCGACGTGCCGGACGAGGCGCTCGTCGCCGAGCACCCCGACGTTCCGCGTGAGCACGCGATCCGGGGCTTCGACAGTGTCCGCGCCTACTCGCGTGCGCCGTCGGCGAGCGCCGCCTTCCTCGAGCAGGGACTCGGCTTCGAGCCGCGCGGGGAGAACGCGTGGGAGCTCCGTGGCGACCACCGCGGCGGCCGCTACGCCTTCGACGAGGCGCCGGAGGACCGCGGCCTCGGCGGCGCGGGCACGGTGCACCACGTCGCCTGGGCGTCGCCGCCGGAGGAGCTCGAGGAGTGGCGGCAGCGTGTCGCCTCGTCCGGCGCGTCGCCGACGCCGGTGATCGACCGCTTTTACTTCAAGTCCGTCTACTTCCGCGAGCCGAGCGGCGTGCTCTTCGAGCTGGCGACGATCGGCCCGGGCTTCACCACGGACGAGCCGCTCGAGACGCTCGGTGAGCGGCTTTCCCTGCCGCCGCTCTTCGAGCACCTGCGGGACGAGCTCGAGCCGGTGCTCACCCCGCTGCCGGACGTCCGGCCGGCGCGCCGGTGACGCTCGCAGCACTGCAGCGGCCGGCGGCGGGCGACGCCGCCGGCCTGCTCGTCCTGCTCCACGGGCGCGGGGCGAACGAGCAGGACCTGTTCCCGCTCCTCGACGTCTTCGACCCCGAGCGGCGGCTGCTCGGTGTCACGCCACGCGCGCCGCTCGCGCTACCGCCCGGCGGCGCGCACTGGTACGCGGTCCACCAGATCGGGTTCCCGGATCCCGACACCTTCCTGCCGACCTACGAGCTCGCCTCGTCCTGGCTCGACGGCCTGCAGGCGGAGACGGGCATCCCGCCGGAGCGCACCGTGATCGGCGGCTTCTCGCAGGGCGCGGTCATGACCTACGCGCTGTCGCTCGGCGCCGGGCGCCCGCGGCCGGCAGCGCTGATCGCGCTCAGCGGCTTCATGCCGGCCGTCGAGGGCTGGGAGCTCGACCTGTCGCCGCCCTTCCCGCCGATCGCGATCGGGCACGGCACCTACGACCCGGTGATCTCGGTCGACTGGGGCCGCCAGGCGCGCGAGCGCCTCGAGCAGGCCGGCGCCGACGTGCTCTACCGCGAGTCGCCGATGGCGCACACGATCGACCCGCAGTACGCGCACGAGTTGGCGGCCGTCGTCAGCCGCGCCGTTCCGTAGTCGGCCCGGGACAGAGCCCGGACGCCGTCTCCGAGCTCGCGCGTCTCCCAGCCGAGGGTGTCGAAGAACATCTTCGCCGCGGGCCGCCCGGGATCGGCGACGCAGCGCGCTGTCGGCCGAGGCGGGGGAGGAGCGCGGCGAGCGGCGTCGACGTTGCGGTTCTCGTAGAGCACGTCGGCGGCGAGCACCCAGTCCCACGGGCCGCGCTCGACCAGCTCGTCCGGGTCGGTCCACGAGGCGAGCGCCGTCTCGAGCAGGACACCGTTGCGGGCGGCGTTCTCACGCGTGAACGCGAGCGCCTCGGGCGCCCAGTCGGTCGCGAGGACGTCGGCGCCGGCGAGCGCCGCGGCGATGCTCGCGACGCCGAGCCCGCAGCCGAGCTCGACGACGCGCTCGCCCGGCGCGACCGTCTCCGCCGCCGCGCGCGCGAGGGCGACCCCGCTCGGCCAGAGCTCGGCCCAGTAGGGCAGGAACTCGTTCTCGGCGAACGCGTCCTCGTCGATCAGATCGGCGGCGTCGGGCGGGCGCACGATCGAGAGCCGGTGCGGCCCGACGTCGACGGTAGTCTCGATGCGCTCCACGGCGCGATATCCTCGCGGCCGTGAGCAGCGCGACGAAGTTCCTGCTCCCCGAGTCCGCGATCCCGGCACGCTGGTACAACATCCAGGCCGACATGCCGAACCGGCCGCAGCCGCCGCTGCACCCGGGCACCGGCGAGCCGATCGGCCCGGACGACCTGGCGCCGCTCTTCCCGATGGAGCTGATCGTGCAGGAGGTCTCGGACGCGCCGGAGATCGAGATCCCGGACGCGCTGCGCGAGATCTACGCGCTCTGGCGGCCGACGCCGCTCTACCGCGCGCGGCGCCTCGAGGCAGGCGCTCGGGACGCGGTCGCGGATCTTCTACAAGTACGAGGGCACGTCGCCGGCCGGCAGCCACAAGCCGAACACGGCGGTGGCGCAGGCGTACTACGGCAAGCAGGAGGGCCGCACGCGGCTCGCGACCGAGACCGGCGCCGGCCAGTGGGGCAGCGCGCTCGCCTTCGCCGGCCAGCTCTTCGGCCTCGAGATCAAGGTCTACATGGTCAAGGTCTCGTACGACCAGAAGCCGTACCGGCGGATCATGATGCAGACCTGGGGCGCGACCGTCGTCCCGAGCCCCTCGCGAGGAGACGAACGCCGGCCGGGCCGTGCTCGACGAGGACCCCGACTCGCCGGGCAGCCTGGGGATCGCGATCTCCGAGGCGGTCGAGGACGCGGCGACGCGCGAGCGACACGGCGTACTCGCTCGGCTCCGTGCTGAACCACGTGCTGATGCACCAGACGGTGATCGGGCAGGAGGCGATCGAGCAGATGGAGCTCGCCGGCGAGTTCCCGGACGCCGTCGTCGGCTGCGTGGGCGGCGGCTCGAACTTCGCCGGGCTCGCGTTCCCGTTCCTGCGCGAGAAGATCGCCGGGCCGGGACATCGAGGTGCTCGCCTGCGAGCCGGCAGCGTGCCCGACGCTGACCCGCGGCCCGTTCGCGTACGACTTCGGCGACACGAAGCAGCTGACGCCGCTCGTCCCGATGCACACGCTCGGCCACGACTTCGTGCCGCCGGGCATCCACGCCGGCGGCCTGCGCTACCACGGCGTCGCGCCGCTGATCTCGCAGCTCGTCCTCGACGGGCTCGTCCGCGCCGAGGCGTACATGCAGAACCGACGTGTTCGGGTCGGCGGTGCAGTTCGCGCGCAGCGAGGGGATCATCCCGGCGCCCGAGTCCGCTCACGCCATCCACGGCGCGGTCGAGCTGGCCGCGGCAGGCCGACGCCGAGGGCCGCGAGCGCACGATCCTGTTCAACCTGTCCGGGCACGGGCACTTCGATCTCGGCGCATACGACGCCTACCTGTCCGGGAAGCTCGAGGACTTCGAGCTGCCGGAGGCCGAGATCGCCCGCGCGCTGGCCGCGATCGAGTCGCTGCCGAAACCCGCCGGCATCCCCGTCTAGGCCGGACTCACCGCGCCTCCGCCCATCGGACGCGCACGACGAGCGGTCTCACCAGGCAGCCTTTCTCTGGGCGCGGGCGAAGCGGCGTCGCTCCTTGCGGGCCTCGGACTGGAGGCGCGCGTCGTGGCGGATCTCGAGCGCCCGCAGCTCGCGCTGGAGCGCCTGGTACGCGTCCCAGCGCTCCTGCGGCAGCGACCCTCCTGCGATTGCGGCGCCGACGGCGCAGCCGGGCTCCGTCCGGTGCTCGCAGTCGCTGAAGCGGCAGGCCGCGATGATCTCCGCCACTTCGGAGAACGCCTGCTCGAGCCCGTCGCTCGACTCCCACAGCTGCAGCTCGCGCATGCCCGGGGTGTCGAGCAGCAGCCCGCCCTGGGGCAGCGGGACGAGCTCGCGGTGCGACGTGGTGTGCCGGCCACGCCCGTCCGACTCCCGCACGGCCGCGGTCGCGAGCAGCTCCTGCCCGGCGATCGAGTTGACGAGCGTCGACTTGCCGACCCCGGACGAGCCGAGCAGCGCGACCGTCTGGCCGCGGCCCAGGTACTGCGCGAGCGCCGGCACGCCGTCGCCGGTGACGGCGCTGGTGATGTGGATGTCGACGCCGAACGTGACCGCTTCGACCTCGGCGAGGTCCGGGTCGGGGTACAGGTCGGCCTTCGTCAGGACGACCACCGGCCGCGCGCCGCTCTCCCACGCCATGGTCAGGTAGCGCTCGAGCCGGCGCGCGTTCAGGTCGTGGCCGAGCGCCTGGACGATGAAGACCGTGTCGACGTTGGCCGCCACCACCTGCTCGCGCGAGCGGTCGGAGACGCCGGAGGCCTCCTTGCGCGAGAACTTCGTCCGCCGTGGCAGCACCGCATGGATGGTCGCGGTGCCGTCGTCGCGAAGGTCGGCCGCGACCCAGTCGCCGACCGCCGGGTGGTCGCGCGTGTCGGAGGCATGGTGGAGCCGGCCCGCGCGCTCGGCGCGGTGCTCGCCCTGCGGTGACAGCAGCCGGTAGAGGCCGTGGCTCTGGGTGCCGACGCGGGCGGGTTGGTGCCCGTCGGCCGTGTGCGGCGCGAACGCCGCCTGGAAGTCGTCGCCCCAGCCAAGCTCGGCGAGGGCGTTCTGGTGCTCGTGCAACACGTGCTCCTCTCGGAAAGGTGGACAGGCCGCAGCCCGGTGCGGGCGCCGCTGGTCCTCCTCGAGGGAGTTAGCTCAGCGCGCGCTCGCGACCGGGGGCAGCGGGTGCAATCGTCTTCATCACTGCCTCCTTCCGTCGCGGTGCGCTGACCACCCCAGGGTAGGGACGGGGTGGCGGGTCGTCAAGCGCTACGTCTGGGGGCGGCCGAACATCGCGGACGGGTCGGTCACCTCGAGCTCGCGCGAGCGGAAGCGGAACACCGCCGCCGGCCTGCCGCCGGCGCGCCCCGGCCGGCGCTGCTCGCCGGTCTGCTCGAGCACCCCGCGCCTGAGCAGGACGCGCTGCAGGTTGGTGGCCGACACGGGATGGCCGAGCGCCGCCCCATAGATCGCGCGGAGCTCCGAGATCGTGAACGTCTCCGGTGCGAGCGCGAAGCCGATGTTCGTGTACGAGAGCTTGGCGCGCAGCCGCTCACGTCCCGAGAGCGTGATCGACTCGTGGTCGAATGCCATCGGCGGGAGGTCGTCGACCGGGTGCCACCCCGTGTCCTCCGGCACGGAGGGGTCGGCGACGGTCGGGACGAGGCCGAGGTAGGCGGTCGCGAGCTGCCATTCGCTCGGGTGCCGGTCGGGATCGGAGCGCGTCTCCAGCTGCTCCAGGTGAGCCACCTCGCGGACGTCCACCTTCTGCGCGAGCTGGCGCCGGATCGAGTGCTCGAGCGTCTCCCGCTCGCCGAGGTAGCCGCCGGGGAGCGCCCAGCGGCCGGCGTAGGGCTCCCGCGCCCGCTCCCAGAGCAGCGCGGACAACCGGTCGTCGCGCACCTGGAGGATGGCGGCGAGGGTGACGTGTGTCGGACGCGTGCGCATGCGTGGGTGCTAAAGTGGTCGCGAGGTTTTCGACTGACAGTCGAAAACCTACCGGAGAGCACATGACGACCGCCGCCGCTACTGCAGCTCCGCCCGTCGACGTCGAGGACGTCCTCCGCCGCGGCGGACTCACCAGGTTCCACAAGCGTGCCGTGCTGGTGACGGGCATGGCCTGGACGTTCGTGGCCATGGAGATCCTGCTGGTCGGGTTCGTGGCGCCGATCTTCACCCAGATCTGGAACCTCAACGGCACGTGGCAGGGGCTCGTAAACAGCGCCGCGCTCGCCGGCTCGCTCGTCGGCAGCCTCACGCTCGGCCGGCTCGCCGACCGGATCGGGCGGCGAGCGATCTTCCAGTACGCGATCCTCTGGTACGCGGCGTTCACGGCGCTGACGGCGTTCGCGTGGGGGCCGTGGTCGGTGATGACGCTCCGCTTCCTGGCCGGCCTCGGCCTGGGAGGCCTCCTCGTCGTCGACCCGTCGATGCTGGCCGAGTACCTGCCGCCGCAGCGGCGCGGGCGTCTGCTCGTCTTCCTCGACTTCTGGTGGCCCGTCGGGCTGCTCCTGGCGACGGGCCTCTCCTACATCTTCCTCGGCCCGACCTTCGACCGGTTCGGCGCCTGGAGCTGGCGCTACCTCTTCCTCGCCGCCGCGTTCCCGGCGTTCCTCGCCTTCCTCGTGCGGCGCACGCTCCCCGAGAGCCCCTACTTCCTTGCCCGTCACGGCCGCTCGCGCGAGGCGGCCGAGGTGCTGAGCGAGATCGAAGGCGCGCCGGTCGCCGAGACGGAGTTCACGGCGCCGGTGGAGCCGAAGTCGTCCATGCGTGACCTGCTGGTCGGAGCCCTTCGCAACCGCACCATCGTCACCGGTCTCGTCTGGATCGCCCTCAACGTGTCCTACTACGGGCTCTTCCTCTGGCTGCCGTTCGTGCTCCAGGGCGAGAAGAGCTTCCACATCAACGTCTACCTCGTGCTGACGCTGAGCGCCCTGGCGCAGTTCCCGGGGTACGCGGCGGCGATCTGGCTCGTCGAGCGGATCGGGCGGAAGCCGACGCTGGCCGGGTTCCTCATCCTCGGCGGGCTCTCGGCGTATGCATTCGCGGTCGCCGACACGTCGACCGTCTACATCACCGCGCTCTTCTTCGTCGGTTTCTTCAACCTGGGCGCGTGGGGCGCCGTCTACCCGTACACGGCCGAGACCTTCCCGACGCGCCTGCGGTCGAGTGCCTTCGGGCTGATGGAGGGCGTCGGCAAGTCGGCGGCGATCGCCGGCCCGTACATCTTCGGGCACCTCAAGGACGTGACCGGCGGCACCACCTGGTCGCTGACGTTCATAGCCATCGTGATGGCGGCCGGGGGCGTGATCGCCGGGCTCTTCGGCCGCGAGACGCGCGGCCAGCATCTCGCGTAACGACTACGGCCAGAGGGACGACTGCGGCCGCAGGTCGAGCGGGCCGCCGTCGCGGCAGTCGTCCGCGAGGTACCACGACTCGTGCGCGAGCGTGTGCAGCGCCCGGAGCGTCTTCAGGGTGCGCGAGCGCGCGGAGGCCGTCTCGCTGCTGACGCAGTCGAACTTCGCGCTCGTGTGCACCTGCAGGTAGGCGTCGAGCCGGTCGCAGATGTCGTGCTTGAGCTCGGTGACGTCGGCCGGTTTGCCGTTGGCGTCGAACATCACGGTGCCCGCCTCGTCGGTCACGTCCAGGGCGGCGCCGACGGCGTCCTGGCAGTGGACGCGGACGCGGCGGCCGGCGATCGCTGCTCGCGATCCCGCCCATCGCGGTGCTCGAGCTGCGCGGTCTCGTAGTGGCGCCAGCCCAGAAGCCGGCGGCGCAGGCGACGATCGCCAGCGCTAGCACGCGCGTGCCGGTGACATGCATGGGGGAGATGTCGGCGCTACGGCGCCCGGCGATTAGGCGGAGCTCGGTGCGAGCTCTGGCGCCGTCTCCGTCTTCGGAGCACGGGTGGCGCCCAGCACGATGAGGGCGACGCCGACCACGATCACCCCGCCGGCGACCAGCTCGCGCGGTCCGATGGCTTCGCCCAGCAGCAGCCAGCCGAGGATCACGGCGACGACCGGGTTCACGAAGGCGTATGTCGCGACGAGCGAGGTCGGCGCCACGCGCAGCAGCCAGCCGTAGGCGCTGAACGCGACGATCGAGCCGAAGACGACGAGCCAGAGCCACCCGGCGAACGAGCGCGCGCTCACGGACGAGACCTCCGAGAGCTCGCCGGTCGCGACCGCCGCGAGCGTCAGCACGAGCCCGCCGGCGAGCATCTGCGTCGAGGCCGCCTGCAGCGGATGCCGCGCGAGCGGCGCGCTGCGGGCGAGCAGCGTTCCCGTCGACCAGCCGAGCGCGGCGATCACCAGGGTCAGAGCGCCGGCCGGGTCGACGCCGCCTCCGCCGCCGATGTTGACCAGGATGGCGATGCCGGCGAAGCCGAGCCCGAGCCCGAAGATGCTGCGCCGGTCGAGCGTCCGGCCGAAGACGAGCCGGTCGAGGAGGGCGATCCAGAGCGGCACCGTGGCGATGAGCAACGCGGCGATCCCCGACGCGACGTGCTGCTGCGCCCAGACGACGCCGCCGTTGCCGATCGCGAGCAGCGGCATGCCGGTGAGGAACGCGGCGGCCCACTCGCGCCTGGTCGGGCGCGGCAGGCGGATGCCGAAGGCGCGGAGCCCGGCCAGCAGCAACGCGCCGGCGGCGAGGAACCGTGTGCCCGAGAGCAGCAGCGGCGGCATGGTCTCGAGGGCATACGCGATGCCCGTGTAGGTGGAGCCCCAGAGCACGTAGACGAGCCCGAGCGCGCCGGCGACGGCGAGGGGGCTCGTTCCCGGGCGGAGCGGCAAATCTACTCCGCGCCCTAAGCGGTATTGCAGTGCATGAACCCCGCCATCGAGGGAGAGTGAACCCTGCTTGCCGATTAGCGCAACTCAGATACTCTTTGGTTTCGATCATGGAACCTGATAGATGGCTCGGAGTGGAGCTCCGTCATCTGACGGCGCTCCGGGCGATCGCCGACGAGGGGTCATTCGGGCGCGCGGCAACGCGCCTTGGATACACGCAGTCTGCGATTTCCCAGCAGATCGCGACGCTTGAGCGCGCGGTCGGCGAGCGCCTGCTCGAGCGTCCCGGCGGGCCGCGCCCGGTGTCGCTGACCGAGGCCGGCGCGCATCCTGCTGCGCCACGCGCAGGCGATCGTCGCCCGGCTCGACGCGGCCCGCGCCGACCTCGAGGCGCTCTCCGCCGGCGAGGCTGGCGCGCTGCGCGTCGGCGCCTACCAGAGCATCGGCCAGCGGATCCTGCCGGCGATCATCCGCCGCTTCGCCGGCGACTGGCCGGCGGTCGATCTCCGCATCACGGAGGCCAGCATGGACCAGGAGCTGTTCGAGGCCATCGAGCGCGGCGACCTCGACCTGACCTTCGCCGACTTCAGCCTCTGGGAGGGCCCGTTCGAGGCGGTCGACCTGCTACGCGACCCGTACGTCCTGCTGGTGCAGGCCGATTCGCCGCTCGCAAAGCAGGGGCGGGCGCCGTCCCTGAGCGAGATCTCCGAGCTTCCGCTCATCGGCTTCCGGCAGTGCCGCTCGGTCGCGGCGCTCGAGGCGCACTTCCACGATCGCGGCCTGCGGCCCGAGTTCGTCTTCCGCTCGGACGACAACGGCATCGTGCAGGCGATGGTCTCCGCCGGGCTCGGCGTCGCCATCGCGCCGCGCCTCGCCGTCGACTTCAACGACCCCAGCTGCGTTGCCCTGCCGCTCGGCGACATGGTGCCGCCGCGCCGGCTGGTGCTGCTCTGGCACCGCGACCGCTACCGCTCGCCGGCCTCGCTCGGTTTCACCGACGTGGCCGTGGACGTCTGCCGCGCCTTCACGGACGACGCGCGCACCGCGGCCTAGCCGCCGCCGACACGCACGTCCGCAGGCTTCCCGGCTGAGAGGGTTCCGCAGACCGAGCTCCGGCAATTACGCTGACGCGGTGATCACCGTCTGCGACGTCGGGCCGCGCGACGGGCTGCAGAACGAGCCGGACGTCCTTCCGCCCGAGACCCGCGCCGAGCTGATCACCCGCCTGGCTGGCGCCGGCGTGCCGCGCGTCGAGGCGGTCAGCTTCGTGCGCGACGACCGCGTGCCCCAGATGGCACAGGCGGAGCGCGTGGCAGAGTTGGTGGCTGACAGCCACAAAGTCTCGGGCACCGAGCTGTCAGGCTTGGTGCTGAACGAGCGCGGCTGGGAGCGCTTCCGCACCACGGGCCTCGCGCGCGTGAACGTGACCGTGGCGGCGACCGACGCGTTCAGCGAGCGCAACGCCGGCATGTCGCGCGAGGAGGCGCTGAGGCAGACGACGGCGATCCTCCGGGACGCCGGCGACACGCCCTCGACGGCGACGATCAGCGCCGCCTTCGGAGACCCGTTCGACGGCGCCGTCGACGAGGACGCGGTCGTCGAGGTCGCCGAGGGCCTGGCCGCGGCCGGCGCCGGCGAGCTCGTCCTCGCCGACACGATCGGCGTCGCGACGCCCCGCGCCGTCCGCCGTCTCACGGAACGCGTGGCCGCGCTCGGACGCCCGACGGGCGGCCACTTCCACAACACGCGCAACACCGGCTATGCGAACGCGCTCGCCGCGCTCGACGCCGGGGCCACCATCCTCGACGCCTCCGTCGGGGGGCTCGGCGGCTGCCCGTTCGCCCCGCGCGCGACCGGGAACATCGCCACGGAGGACCTCGTCTACCTGCTCGTGGGCGAGGGCGTCGAGACCGGTATCGATCTCCCCGCGCTCGCCGAGGTCTCGCTCTGGATCGCCGGCGTCCTCGGACGCGACTTGCCAGGGCAGCTGGCACGCGCTGGAATACCGGCTTCCGGCTAGAGAGGAGACCCCGTGTACGACGCCGCCCCCGACCCGCGCCGCTGGAAGGCGCTCGTCCTGCTGTGCGCCGCCTTCTTCATGGTCGTGCTCGATGTCGCGATCGTGAACGTGGCGCTGCCCTCGATCGCGACCGACCTCAAGTTCTCGCAGGGCAACCTGCAGTGGGTCATCACCGCCTACTCGCTGACCTTCGGCGGCTTCCTCCTGCTCGGCGGCCGGGCGGCCGACCTGCTCGGCCGGCGCATCGTGTTCATGGTCGGGGTGACGATCTTCACGCTCGCGTCCCTCTCGTGCGGGCTCGCGCAGTCGGAGGCCTGGCTCATCATCGCGCGCGCCGTTCAGGGGTTCGGTGCGGCCCTGCTCACGCCCGCGGCGCTGTCGATCATCACGACGACCTTCACGGAGCGCGCCGAGCGCAACAAGGCGCTCGGCGTGTGGGGCGCCGTCGGCGGCGGCGGCGCGGCCGCGGGCGTGCTCCTGGGCGGCATCCTGACGAAGTACCTGGGCTGGGAGTGGATCTTCTTCGTCAACGTGCCGGTGGGCGCCACCGCGCTGCTGCTCACCCGGAGGCTCGTCGACGAGAGCCGCGTGGAGCCCGTCGCCGGCACGGAGCGGTCGTACGACGTGCCCGGCGCGGTGCTCGTGACGAGCGGGCTGGCGCTTCTCGTCTACGCGATCGCGCGCGCGCCGTTCGTCGGCTGGGGCACGTTCCGGACGATCGGCCTGATCATCGCGTCGCTCGCCCTGCTCGCCGCGTTCCTCCTGTGGGAGGCGCGCGCAAAGGCGCCCCTGCTGCCGCTCGGGTTCCTCCGCGACCGGCTGACCGCGGCGGCGAACACGACCAGCTTCCTGCTCTCGGGCAGCCTGTACGCGAACTTCTTCGTGCTCACGCTGTACATGCAGGAGGTGCTGCGCTACTCCGCGCTCCAGGCGGGACTGGCGTTCCTCGCCACCGCCGGCACTGCCGTCGTGGTGGCCGGCGCTGCGCAGGCGCTCGTGACGCGCATCGGCGTCAAGCCCGTGCTGGTGACAGGGCTCGTGCTGCTCGTGCTGGCATCGCTCTGGTACACGCGGCTCCCCGTGGACGGCAAGTACCCCACCGACCTGCTCCTTCCGTACATCGTCTACGGCGCCGGCATCGCGCTCTCGTTCGTCCCCGTGACGATCGCCGCGCTCGCCTCCGCGCCAGAGGAGGAAGCCGGCCTCGCCTCCGGGCTGTTCAACACGTCGCAGCAGATCGGCGGCGCGATCGGCGTCGCGATCGTCGCGACGGTCGCAAACAGCCACACAAACGACCTGCTGGCGGCCGGTAGGGCCCCGGCCGTCGCCCTGACCGAGGGGTTCCAGCGGGGCTTCTGGGTCGTCACGCTCATTGGCGCCGCCGCGCTGCTCGTGGCGATCGTGTTCATCCGGAAGGAGGAGATCCGGGTGCCGGAGGCGGAGCCGGCCACGGAGGTCGCCGGCACCTGACCGGCATCCCCGTCACCGGCGTCAGCGAGCTCGTCCTGGAGGTCGGCGACCTCGACGCGGCGGAGGCGTTCTACGCCGGCGTTCTGGGCCTGCCGGTCGTCGCGCGCTGGGAGGGGCGCGAGGCGATCTGGGTGATGGCGGGCGATCGCACGCGCATCGGCCTGTGGCGCCCGCAGGTCGGGCTCGCGGGCGGGCGCGGTGGGGCGCACGTCCACTACGCCATGCACATCGAGCCCAGCGAGTACGACGCCGCCGTCGTCCGGCTGCGGGAGCACGGCTACGAGCCGGAGGAGCACCGGTTCGGCACCGACGAGGAGAGCCGCGCCGCGTACGTCACCGATCCCGACGGGAACGTCGTCGAGCTCTGGACGTGGGACGTTGCGGGGCACCTGGCATGAACCGGCTCGCAGACGAGACGAGCCCGTACCTCCTCCAGCATGCGGAGAACCCCGTCGACTGGCACCCCTGGGGCGACGAGGCGTTCGCGCGCGCCCGCGAGAGCGATCGCCCGATCCTGCTTTCGGTCGGCTACTCCGCCTGCCACTGGTGCCACGTCATGGCCCACGAGTCGTTCGAGGACGACGAGACAGCGCGCCTGATGAACGAGCTGTTCGTGAACGTGAAGGTCGACCGCGAGGAACGGCCGGACGTCGACGCGCTCTCGATGGACGCCATCGTCGCACTGACGGGCCAGGGCGGCTGGCCGACGACCGTCTTCCTCACGCCCGACGGCGAGCCGTTCTACGGCGGTACCTACTACCCACCCGAGCCGCGCCACGGGCTGCCCGCATTCCGTGAGGTGCTGACGGCGGTCGCCGACGCGTACCGCGAGCGGCCCGGGGAGGTGGGCCGCTCGGCGCGCCAGCTCGTCGAGCACCTGCAGAGCGCGAGCGACGTGCGCGCGTCGGCCGACCCGCTCACCGAGACGCTGCTGCGCGACGCGCTCCGGAACGTCAGGCCACAGTTCGAGCCGCGCTGGGGCGGCTTCGGCGGCGCGCCCAAGTTCCCGCCGGCCTCGACGCTCGAGTTCCTCCTGCGCATGCGTCTGCGCTTCGACGACGACGACGCGCTGGAGATGGCCACGCACACGCTCGACGGCATGGCGCTCGGCGGCATGTGGGACGTGGTCGGCGGCGGCTTCCACCGTTACTCGGTCGACGCGCAGTGGCTCGTGCCGCACTTCGAGAAGATGCTCTACGACAACGCGCTGCTCGCCTCCGCGTACACGCACGGCTGGGCCGTGACCCGTGAGGAGCGGTACCGCGAGGTCGCCGAACGCACCGTCGAGTACGTGCTGCGCGACCTGTCGCTGCCCGAGGGCGGGTTCGCCTCGGCGCAAGACGCGGACACCGACGGCGTCGAGGGCCTGACCTTCACCTGGACCGCCGACGAGCTGGCCGAGGTGCTCGGCGAGCGCCGCGACGAGCTGCTGCAGCCGTTCGAGCACGGCCGTTCGATCATCCGCGGCGAGCTCACCGAGGACGAGCGCGCGCGGCTGCTCGCCGCCCGGGAGCAGCGCCCGCAGCCCGGCCGCGACGACAAGGCGATCGCGTCCTGGAACGGGCTCATGCTTGCCACGCTCGCCGACGCCGGCCGCCGGCTCGGCCGCGACGACTGGCTCGCGCGCGCCCGCCAGGTCGCTGACTTCATCCTCGGGCCGCTCTCCACACCCGACGGGCGCCTGCACCGCACCTACCGGCTCGGCCGTGCCCAGCACGCGGGCGTGCTCGACGACTACGCCGACGTCGCCAACGGGCTGCTCGAGCTCCACGCCGCAGAGGGCGACATCCGCTGGCTCGAGGAGGCGAACCGTCTCGCCCGGCTCGCCATCGAGCTGTTCGCCGACGACGAGCGCGGCGGTTTCTGGCTGGGCTCGAGTGAGGGCGAGCAGCTCGCCGCGCGCAAGAAGTCGTTCGAGGATCACCCGACGCCGTCCGGGAACTCGATGCTGGCCTACGTGCTGCTCCGGCTGGCCCGTATCTACGGCGACGACGAGCTCGAGCGGCGAGCCGCAGGCGTGCTCCGGCTCGTGCGCGATTCCATGGCCCGCATCCCGACTGCGTTCGGGCACGCGCTCTGCGCACTCGACCTCTACCTCTCACCGCCGCGGGAGCTCGCGATCGTGGGGCCCCGCGCCGACGCCGAGGAGCTCGCCGCCGCCGCGCTGGCCCGCTGGGAGCCGAACACCGTCGTGGCCTGGTCCGAGGGCCCGCGCGACGACATCGCCCTGCTGACCGGCAAGGGCACCGTGGACGGGCGCCCCGCGCTCTACGTGTGCGAGCGCTTCACGTGTCAGGCTCCGGTGACCGACCCGGAGCAGCTAACAACTCGCCGGTAGATTCAGTCAAAGAGAGCACGGCAGCGCGCGCCCATGCACGCAAATCCAGCGACCCCAGCCTTCGCGGACGCATCTGCGGTCGCGAACCGACTGCTCGACAACATCGAGACGGTCATCCACGGAAAAAGGGCGGAGATCGAGCTCGTGCTGGCCGCGCTCGCGTGCGAGGGGCACGTGCTGTTCGAGGACGTGCCCGGCACCGCGAAGACCGTGCTGGCCCGCGCGATCGCGGGCTCGGTGGAAGACGCGACGACCGCGCGCATCCAGTGCACGCCCGACCTGCAGCCCACCGACGTGACCGGGCTGTCGATCTACAACCAGCGCGAGCGCGACTTCGAGTTCCGCCCGGGTCCGATCTTCGCGAACGTCATCCTGGTCGACGAGGTCAACCGCGCGATGCCGAAGACGCAGTCGGCGCTGCTCGAGGCGATGGCCGAGCGGCAGGTGACCGTCGACGGCACGACGCGCGAGCTGCCGAAGCCGTTCCTGCTGCTCGCCACCGAGAACCCGATCGAGCACGAGGGTACGTTTCCGCTGCCCGAGGCGCAGCTCGACCGCTTCTTCCTGAAGACCGGCCTCGGCTACCCGCACGGCGACGAGGAGCTGCAGATCCTGCGCGACCAGCGCGACGGGCACCCGCTCGGCCGCCTGCAGACGGTCGTCTCGATCGACGAGATCGAGGCCCTGCAGGACGCCGTCCGCGAGGTCTACATCGACGACATCCTCCAGCGCTGGGTCGTCGACCTCGTGCGCGCCACCCGCGAGCTCGATGCGGTCGCCATCGGCGCCTCCGTCCGCGGCTCGCTTGCCCTCGAGCGCGCCGTCCGCGCCTGGGCGCTGATCCAGGGCCGGGACTATGCCGTGCCGGACGACGTGCACGACCTGTTCCTGCCGGTGATCGGCCACCGCATCGTCTTCACGCCCGCCTTCCTCGTCGAGGCGAGGAAGCTGGGGTGGGCGCGGACGATGGAGGAACTGCAGCGCCGCTGCCTCGAGGTCGCGCCGCGGCCCGAGGTCGAGCCGGCCGCCGATGTCCTGCCGATCACCGGGACCTAGCCGTGCCCATCGGCGCCGCCACGTTCCCGCTGGCGCCGCGCCGGCGCCTGATCGGGCTCGCCTTCGGCTCCATGCGCAGCGCCCGACGCGGCCGCGGCTTCGACGTCATCGGCTCGCGCCCGTACCGCCCCGGCGACGACGTGCGGGCGATCGACTGGGGGGCGTCGGCGCGGCTCTCCGCGGCGCGGGGCACCGACGAGTTCGTTGTGCGCGAGCGCTTCACGGAGGAGGCGCCGCGCGTCGTCGTGGTCTGCGACCGGCGGCCGTCGATGGCGCTCTTCCCGCCGGAGCTGCCCTGGCTCTCGAAGCCCGAGGCGATGCGCGTCGCCGGGACGCTGATCGCCGACTCGACGCTGCGCGCGCGCGGGCTCGTCGGCTACCTGGACGAGGCCACCGCGAATGTGGAAGGGCCGTTCTGGCGAGCGCCGAACGCGCAGCACGAGCACTGGCGCCTCAAGGAGAGCCACCTGACGTACCCGGCCTTCCACGCCCCGGACGACACGGTCGCGCGCATGCTCGCCTTCCTCGGCGATCTGCGCTGGACGCTCCCGACCGGCAGCTTCGTCTTCGTCCTCTCCGACTTCCTCGAGCCGCCGACCATCGCCGAGTGGGCGCAGGCGCTCGAGCTGCCGTGGGACCTCGTCCCGGTCGTGATCCAGGATCCGGTGTGGGAGCAGAGCTTCCCGCCCGTCGGCGGCCTCGGCGTCCCGATCGCCGACCCGGCAACCGGCGCGATCGGCCTCGTTCGCCTCAGCGCCCGCGAGGTCGATGCTCGGCGGCGCGCGCACGAGGAGCGGTTCACCGGGCTGCTCGCCGACTTCGAGCGCCTCGACCTGCAGCCGGTCGTGCTCTCCTCCGCCGAGCCTGACGAGGTGCTCGGGGCGTTCCTCGGCTGGGCCGCCGTCCGCGAGCAGATGCCGGTGCTCGCGTGAACGAGTTCCGCAAGCACCCGACCGCGGCCGCGCTGCTCGGCATCGGCGGGCTGGCGTTGTGCCTCGTCATCGTCGCGGTTCGCCTGGGCTGGTTCCGGCCGGCGCCGAGCCTCCCCGACAAGGCGCGTGTCGCCGCGACGGCCACGATCTCGCCCCGCTCGCACTACTTCGCCGACACCGTCACCGCGCGGCTGGAGCTGCTCTTCCGGAGCGACCGCGTCCCGCCCTCGTCCGTGAAGGTCACCTCGCCGTTCACGCCGTACACCGTCGTCTCGAAGTCGGCGACGCGCACGGACGCGGGGAACACGACGCGCCTCGTCTACCGCTTCCGGCTGTGGTGCGTGACGTTCGCCTGCCTGCCCCGCGGCGAGCAGAAGCTCGCCCCGCCGCGCGCCGTGGTCACGTACACGCCGGTCGGCCGCGGCGCACCGCGGACGCTGTACGTCGTCTGGCCGCGGACGATGGTGTCCTCGCGGCGTGTGCTGCAGCTCCAGGGCCGCCCGCTCCTGGCCGCCCAGGTGCGGCCGCTCCCCGCCGTCACCTACAACGTCCGGCCCTGGGTGCTCGCCGCCGTCTCGCTCGCGGGCGCTCTCGTCCTGCTGCTGCTCGCCATCGCCCTGCTCGTGCCCGCGGTCCCGCGGTCGCTCGGCGTGCGCCGCCCGGCATGGCTGCGCCGCCGCCCGCCGACGCGCACGCCGCTCGAGCAGGCACTTGCACGCCTGCGGACGGCGTCGGCCAACGGCAACGGGGACGAGCGCCGCGCGCTGGAGCAGCTCGCGGTCGAGCTGGCCGGCTCGGGCGAGGGCACGCTCGCGCGCGACGCGCGCCGGCTCGCGTGGTCGCCGGGCCGCCCGGACGAGGACGGCGTCGCCGGCCTCTCGGCCGACGTGGAGCGCCTGATCGGGGCATCCCGGTGAGCTGGATCCCGCTCGCGGACGCCGGCCGCCTCCGGTCACAGGCGCGCCGCACGATGCTCGTCCGGGTCGCGCTCGCCGCGCTCGCCGTCGGCTGCCTCGTCGGGGCGATCCTCGTCTCGCGCGACGCCGGCGGGACCAGGCGGACGTTCTTCTCCAATGCGCGCTCGAGCGTCGTCGTCATCGACACCTCGGGCAGCATCGGCCCGCTCGCCCGAACGATGATCGGCCGGACGCTCCGCAAGCTGCTCGCCGCGCACAGCTCGTTCGGGCTCGTCTTCTTCTCGGACACCGCGTACGAGGCGGTGCCGCCCGGCACCCGCTGGACCGAGCTCGAGCCGTTACTGCGCTACTTCGAACCGCCGCCCGACGATCGGTCGCGGCGCCTGCAGGAGACGCCGTGGTCCGAGTTCCGCGGCGGGACGCGCATCTCGACCGGGCTCGCGCTCGCGCGGACGATCCTGCGGCAGGGCAAGGCGGGCGACGCCGGCGTGCTGCTGATCAGCGACCTCAACGACTCGATCTTCGACGTCCCGGCGCTGACGCAGACGCTCACCCAGTACGTCGGCGACAAGATCCCGCTGCGCGTGATCGGGCTGAACCCCACTGCGACCAATAGGGTGATCTTCGAACGGCTCATGGGCCCGTCCGTCGTCGTGCAGGACGCAGAGCTCCCGGCGCCGCGTGCGGCCGGCGGCGGCTCGGTCGTGACCTCGTCGGTCGGGGCGTCCAGGGCGCTGACGCTGGCCGCGCTCGCGCTCCTCCTCGTGCTCGGGGCCTACGAGCACTGGGCGGCTCGGCTGCGCTGGCGGGAGGAGCCGGCATGACCGTCCGGCGGATCGCCTCCGTGGTCGTCGGCATCGCGGCGCTGGCCGGCGCCGTCGTGCTCGTGCTCGTGGCGGTGGACGCGAGGGCGTGGAGCGCGACCGTCCGGGACGACGACGCGCTCTTCCGGGTCGCGCCGGCGCGACCGACCTGGGACGCAGGGGCCCGCGCGCCGTTCGGCCTCTCCGAGCGGCTGCTCGGAACGGCCGACGACGTGCGCATGCGGCGGGCCATCCAGGCCTTCCAGCTCACGCGGCTCCAGACGACGTTCTTCATCCAGGACCCCAGCCTGCAGGCGGCGAAGGCGAAGGCGTCGCTCGCGCTGGTCGAGGTCGAGCGGAAGGGGCCGAGCAACCAGGCCCGGTCGACCGCCGCGAACCTGCTCGGCGTGCTCGCGTTCCAGGACGCGCGCCTCGACCCGAGCGGCGCCCAGACGTCGCTCCGCCGGGCCACGCTCGCGTTCCGCCGGGCGATCCTCTGGGACGCGACGAACGAGGACGCGAAGTCGAACCTCGAGCTGATCCTGCGGCTCGCCCAGGTGGCGAGCCAGACCCGCCGTGACCAGGAAGGCCTCTTCGGCAACTCGCGTGGCCACGGGACAGGCGCGGGCCGGGGCGGCAGGGGCTACTGATGCTCGCCGTCGCCTTCGCGTCGCCGTGGGCCGGGCTCGTCGGGCTCGCCGCCGCGATCCCGCTCGCGGCGCTGCTCGTCGCGGCGCGGCGGTCCGACCGCGTGGCGCGGCTGCTCGGGTTGCGCCCGGCGCCCGGCCGGGTCGCGCTCGCGGCCGGCGCGATCGTCGTGCTCGGCGCGCTGGTCGGCGCGGCCGCGGCGCAGCCCGTCGCGAGCTCGCGGGCGCCCCGCCGTGTCCGCGCGGATGCCGAGGCGTGGTTCGTGGTCGACACCTCCCGGTCGATGCTGGCGTCGGCCGCCGTCGAGGCGCCGACGCGGTTCGCCCGCGCGCGCCGCGCGGCGATCGCGCTGCGAGCGCGGCTGCCGGAGGTGGAGGCGGGCATCGCCTCGTTCACCGACCGGCCGGTGCCGAACCTGTTCCCGACCGCGTCGCAGCCCGCCTTCGCGGCGACGGCGCTCGGCGCGCTGGCGATCGAGCGGCCGCCGCCGGGCCCGGCCGGCGCGATCCGCTCGAGCTCGTTCGAGGGGCTGGCGGCGCTCCCGCGCGACGAGTTCTTCTCTCCCTCCGCGCACCGGAGGCTGATCTTCGTGCTCACCGACGCGGAGACGCGCCCGTTCGACATCCGACGGACCGCGAAGGCGTTCGGGCCACGCTACAAGCTGCTGGTCATCCGCTTCTGGTCACGCTCCGAGCGTGTGTACCAGCCGGACGGGTCGGCCGAGGCGTACCTGCCGGACCCGGCGAGCCACAAGGACGCCGACCGGCTCGTCCGCGCAACACACGGCGCGACCTTCGACGAGACCCAGCTGGACGCCGCCGCTGCTGCCGCGCGCTCCTACCTCGGCAGCGGGCCGACACGGCGCGTCGGCAACGAGCCACGCCCGGTGCCGCTCGCGCCGTGGCTGCTGGCTGCGGCGTTCCTGCCGCTCGGGCTGCTGCTCTCGCGCCGCGGCCTCTAGGCGTCGAACTAAGCTCTGGCGATGCCGGACTGGCGCGACGCCCTCGCCGCCGCGGCTGCCGGTGAGCGTCTCGACGCGACGGCGGCTGCGACCCTCGTCGGCGCGCCCACATCGGTGCTGTGTGAGACCGCGCGGGGATTGCGCCCGGGCCGCGTGGTCACCTACTCGCCGAAGGTCTTCATCCCCCTCACGCACCTGTGCCGGGACGTGTGCCACTACTGCACGTTCGCGCGGCCGCCGCGCCGCGGCGAGCGTGCGTACATGACGGAGGAGGAGGTGCTTGCCGTCGCCCGCGCCGGCGCAGAAGCGGGCTGCCACGAGGCGCTCTTCACGCTCGGCGACAAGCCCGAGCTCCGCTACCGCGCCGCCCGTGAGGAGCTGGCCGCGCTCGGCTTCGAGACGACGCTCCAGTACCTCGAGCGGTGCGCTCGCCTCGTGCTCGAGGAGACGGGCCTGCTGCCGCATGTGAACGCGGGCGTGATGGGGCTCGAGGATGTGCTCGCGCTTCGCGCGGTCAGCGTCTCGCAGGGGCTCATGCTCGAGGGCTCGGCGCCGGCCCTGGCCGCGCGCGGCGGCCCGCACTTCGGCTCGCCGGACAAGCGCCCGGAGGCGCGGCTCTCGACGATCGCCGCCGCGGGCGAGGCCCGCGTGCCGTTCACGAGCGGGATCCTGCTCGGCATCGGCGAGACGCGCGCCGAGCGGCTCGACGCGCTCCTCGCGATCCGCGATCAGCACGAGCTTCACGGCCATGTCCAGGAGGTGATCGTCCAGAACTTCCGGGCGAAGCCGGGGACGAAGATGGCCGGGCACCCCGAGCCGGAGCTCGACGACGTGCTCTGGAGCGCCGCAGCGACCCGGCTCGTGCTCGGCTCTGACATGCACATCCAGGTGCCGCCGAACCTGAGCGCCGATTTCGGCCGGCTGCTCGAGGCCGGCATCGACGACTGGGGCGGCATCTCGCCCGTCACCATCGACCACGTCAACCCCGAGGCGCCCTGGCCTGCCGTCGCGGCGCTCGAGCGGGCAACGCAGGCGGCCGGACTCGAGCTCGCGCCGCGGCTCCCGGTCTACCCCGAGTATGTGCGCGACCCCGGCCGCTGGCTCGACGAGGGGATCGTCGCCGCGACCCTGCGCTGCTCGGACGCGCTCGGGCTGGCGCGCGAGGATTCCTGGGCCGCCGGCGCAGCCGTTCCCGTGCCGGCCACGTCCGCGCAGACAGTGCTCCGGGGTCAGACCCCGGTGCCATCGAAGCCGCTACGGAGGCGTGCCAAAAGCGTGTCGGAAGTGTCACGGGCACTCGGCCGCGCGGGGCGCGGTGATGAGCTCCGCGAGGACGACCTGGTCGCGATGCTCACGGCCCGCGGCCGCGAGGCCGCCGGCGTCTGCGCGGCCGCCGACGACCTGCGCCGGCACGTCAACGGTGACGACGTGACGTACGTCGTGACGCGGAACGTCAACTACACGAACGTCTGCTACTTCCGCTGCGGCTTCTGCGCGTTCTCGAAGGGCAAGCTCGCCGCCAGCCTGCGCGGCAAGCCCTACCTCGTACCGCACTCCGAGGTCGCGCGCCGCGCGCGAGAGGCGTGGGAGCGCGGCGCCACCGAGGTGTGCCTGCAGGGCGGGATCCACCCGGGCTTCACCGGCCGCCAGTACCTCGAGGTGTGCCAGGCGGTGAAGGACGCGGTGCCGGGCATCCATGTGCACGCGTTCTCGGCGCTCGAGGTCTGGCAGGGCGCGTCCACGCTGCGGATGCCGCTCGACCGCTACCTCGCCGAGCTGCGCGACGCGGGCCTGTCCTCGCTCCCGGGCACCGCCGCGGAGATCCTCGACGACGAGGTGCGCCGCGATCTCTGCCCCGACAAGGTCACGACCGACCAGTGGCTCCACGTGCACGAGACCGCTCACCGCGCCGGCCTGCGCTCGACGGCGACCATCATGTTCGGCCACATCGACCGGCCGTGGCACGTGGCCCGTCACCTGCTCCGCGTGCGCGACCTGCAGCGGCGCACCGGCGGCTTCACGGAGTTCGTGCCGCTGCCGTTCGTGCACATGGAGGCGCCGATCTATCTCCAGGGGAAGGCGCGGCCAGGGCCGACGTTCCGGGAGGCGATCCTGCTGCACGCGGTCGCAAGGCTCGCGCTGCACCCGGAAATCGCGAACATCCAGGCCTCCTGGGTGAAGCTCGGCCTCGACGGCGCGCAGGTCGCGCTGCAGGCGGGGTGCAACGATCTCGGCGGGACGCTGATGAACGAGTCGATCTCGCGTGCCGCGGGCGCAAGCCACGGCGAGGAGGTGCCGCCCGAACGGATGGACGAGACGATCCGCGCGGTCGGCCGCATGCCGCGCCGCAGGACGACGCTGTACGGCGAGCCCCCGGCCGGGCAGGTCGCGCGCTCGTACGGCGCACCGCCGCTGTCGCCGCCGGTGAACCCGCCGGTCAAGGATGCGAAGCTCGTCGCGCCGCCGCGGCTCGTTCGGCCAGGATTCGCCGGGGCGTCGCGCTGAGCGCCTGGACGTTTCCGCCGGGCGTGCTCGGTGAGGACGCGATCCCTCGCAGCCGCCGTCGCGGACGCTCCTCGACGCGTGGAACTCGCGGCGTCGCCGACGCCGAGTGGCGTCTCTAGCGCGCCGGCTCTCCAGCGTTCGGGAATGACCCCTGACGGGGACCAGTTCAGAAGGCTCGCTCGTCGTCGAACCTCGCCACGCCGTCGCCCACAGTTCAGCTAACCGAGTCGCGGAATGCGACGGCCTCTCCGGCGATGGCAGACGATTCCTCAATCGGCACGATCGGATTCGTAGTGAACCGCAACCAGGGCGCCCAGGGGGCCGTGGTACGGGCGAGCGCGGCGGCGCTCTCGGCCTCGATCAGCGCAACACCGCCTCCGCCATCGGCGAAGCCGTAGAAGCCTTTGAACTCGGCGCCGGCTGGTGGCTGCCATTTCGAGAAGACGCCGAGCGATCTGCGAATACCGTCCTCGCTCGTATCGATGAACTCCCAAGTGACATGAAAAAGCACGGCCGGTTCCTTCCTGGCGCTGGCGGGCACGACGAGCCGCCCGGCAGCCGACTGTACGCCTTAGCTCAAGGCGAGCCAAACGACAGGAGCCTGCGCCTGCGCCAGCGTTCGGGAATGTTCACCTGAGCAGGCTGAGCACAACTCGCTGGTGGCAAGGTCCCAGTTAGGCGTGCGACGCTTCGCCTGACGTGGCGCTCCACTTTCCGACGCGTGCCGAGCGGCCCGGCAAACTCCCTCATACGGAGAGCCTTGCGGCTGCGGACCCTGCGTTCATGAACCAGGAGTCCGTCTTGAAGCGACTTTTCGGGCGTGTGGTTGCCGAGTACGCGGAGTTCCTTTTCTACGCCTGGGACGACGAGCGCGAGGAGGTCATCGGCGTCGGGCACGCGATTCCCGCAGCGTGGGACGGAGACACAGCGAGTCTTCCCGACGGGGGATTCGACGCGGTGATCGAGGCGCGATTCGCCCCGGAACCGCCGACGCCGACCGTCCTCTGCGCGCTGGGAATCACGATCGCTCCCGAGTGTCGCGGGCAGGGCCTCAGCCGCCGCATGATCGAGCGGATGGCCGAGATCGGGCGTGACCACGGTTTGGACACACTGATCGCTCCTGTGCGGCCGACCCTGAAGCACCGCTATCCGCTGACTCCGATGGAGCGCTATCTCGTCGTGGCGGCGGCCGGACGGCACTCATCTCGACCCCTGGCTGAGAACGCACGAGCGGCTCGGCGCCGAAATCGTCAAGGTCGCCTCGGAATCGGTGGTGGTCACAGGCACCGTGGCGGAGTGGGAGGAATGGACGGAGATGGCGCTTCCCGAGAGCGGGCGCCTACGTCGTGTCAGGTGCGCTGGTGCCGATCGAGATCGACCGTGAGCGAGACGAAGGCGTTTACGTGGAGCCGAACGTGTGGATGGTGCACCCGCCCCCGCGGGCCACCGAACCCTAGGCTGCTCGCCTGGGCGAGCGGCCACGCCCAGGGGTGCGGCCCCCGCTACACCTCGACGGCGAGCATGTCCTCGAGGGTCTCGCGCCGGCGGACGAGGCGCGCCTCGCCGTCGCGGACTAGCACCGCCGCGGGTCTGAGCACGCTGTTGTAGTTCGACGCCATCGAGAGCGTGTAGGCGCCCGTCGCGGCCACGGCGAGCAGGTCGCCGCGCGCCGGCGCCGGCAGGCGCGACCCGGTCGACGAGCACGTCGCCGGACTCGCAGTGCTTGCCGGCGACGGTGTAGAAGCCGTCCGGCTCGCGCCTCGCGGCCGGCCCGCGATGCAGCGACCGTGTGCCGCGCGCCGTAGAGCTGCGGGCGCGGGTTGTCGGACATGCCGCCGTCGACGGCCACATAGGTCGTGGCCTCGCTTGCGCGCTTGACGACGCCGACGCGGTAGAGCGTGACGCCCGCCGGCCCGACGAGCGAGCGGCCCGGCTCCAGGATCACGCCCGCCTCCGGCAGTCCGTGCAGGTCCCACTGGTGCGCGAGCCGCTCGAGCAGCGCGGTGACGAACTCGCCGATCGGCGGCGGCCGGTCCTCCTCGACGTACTGGATGCCGAGCCCGCCGCCGAGGTCGACCACCTCGGGCACCCAGTCGAGCTGCGCCCGCAGCTCGGCGGAGAACGCGGCGAGCCAGTCGACGCTCATGCGCGCGGCCAGCGAGTCGAGCAGGTGCGAGCCGAGGTGCAGGTGCAGGCCCGCGACGCGAGAGCCCGCCGCGCGCGCGGCCCGCACGGCCTCGGCCGCGTCGTCGGGCGGCAGGCCGAACTTGGAGCCGTGGTGCCCGGTGCGCACGGCATCGTGCGTGTCGGCGTCGATCCCGGGCGTGACGCGGACGAGCACGCGGCGCACGCCCGCGCCGGCGGCGCGCTCGATGTCGTCGAACGAGTCGATGACCACGTAGGCGATGGCCGCGCGGCCTGCCCGTTCGATCTCGTCGTCCGCCTTGTTGTTGCCGTGGAGCACGATCCGCCCGCGGTCGACGCCGGCGCGCAGCGCGTACTCGAGCTCGCCCGCGGTCGAGACGTCGGCGCCGAGGCCCTGCTCGGCCAGCAGCCGCAGCACGGCGATGTTCGGCAGCGCCTTGACGCTGTACGCGATCAGGGCATCCGGAGCCGCCTCCCGGTACGCCCGCGCCCGCGCGCGCAGCGTCTCCTCGTCGAGCACGACGAGCGGCGTGCCGAACCGCTCCGCGAGCACGCTCGCGCGCACGCCCGCCGAAGGCGAGCTCGCCGCCCTCGATGGCGGTCGTGTCAGGAAACGGGCCGTGCACCGAGGCGCATTCTCGCGGCCGCGAGCGCCTCGTGGACGCCGCCCGGCCCCGGAGCGGCCCTCGGCGCTGCCTCGACGCCGGTGAACGAGCCGTCGCGCACCTGGGCCGCGACCTGCTCGTGGGCGTCTCGGAACGGCACGCCGTCGCGCACGAGCAGCTCCGCCGCGTCGGTCGCGGTCAGCAGCGGGTCGGCCACCGCGGCGGCGAGCCGCTCGCGGTCGAACGTGATCCCCTCGACGAGCGCGGCCAGCGCAGGCAGCGCCAGCGCGAGGTCACGCCGCGCTGCGAAGACCGGCGACTTGTCCTCCTGGAGGTCGCGGTCGTAGGCGAGCGGGATGCCCTTGACGACCGCGAGCAGCCCGGCGAGCCGCCCGAGCGCCGTCCCGGCCTTGCCGCGCACGAGCTCGGCCACGTCCGGGTTGAGCTTCTGCGGCATCATCGACGACCCCGTCGCGGCCGCCTCGGGCAGCCGCACGAAGCCGAACTCGGACGACGCCCAGAGCACGAGCTCCTCGCCGATCCGCGAGAGGTGCGAGAACAGCACCGCGCATGCGTAGAGGTAGTCGAGCGCGAAGTCGCGGTCGGCGACGGCGTCGAGGGAGTTCCGCATCCCGCCCTCCGGCTGGGGGAGGGGCAGCGTCGAGCCGGCGAGCGCGCCCGCGCCCAGAGGCGACGGTGCGGCCTGCCCGGCGGCGAAGCGGAACCGCTCGCGGTCGCGCTCGAGCATCTCCACCCAGGCCAGCAGGTGGTGCCCGACCGTGACGGGCTGCGCGCGCTGCAGGTGGGTATACCCGGGCATCGGCGTGTCCGCCTCGGCCTCGGCGCGGTCGAGCACGACACCGGCGAAGGCCTCGATCGCGGCGACCGCCTCGTCGCACGCGTCGACGACGTAGAGCCGGAACGCCGCCGCCACCTGGTCGTTCCGCGAGCGCCCGGCGTGGATCTTGCGTCCGAGCGGGCCGAGCTGCGCGCTCGATCGCCGAGTGGACGTCCTCGTCGTCCGGTCCGATCACGCCGCCGCCGGCGATGCGGTCGAGCGCCGCCTCGACCTCCGCCAGCTCCTCGCCCGTCAGCAGGCCGGCAGCGGCGAGTCGCCCCGCGTGAATTCGGCTCGCGCGGCAGTCGTAGGGGAGCAGCTCGGCGTCATCGCGCCTGCAGGAACGCCCAGACGCGCCGATCGAGCGGCGTCGCCGTGCGCGCGCCCCAGACGGTCACGGCACGTGCACCGGACCATGGTGCTGCCGCGCCGCCGCGAGCTGCGCCTCGAGCCCGAGCAGCTGGATGAAGCCCTCGGCTGACTCGTGCGGGAACGTCTCGCCGGTCGCGTACGACGCGAGCGTCTCGGCGTACAGCGCGTTGCGGCGACCGCCGGCCGCTGACGATGGCCGACGCCGGACTCGAGCCGGATCCGCACCTCACCCGTGACGAGCTTCTGCGTCTCGGCGAAGAACGCGTCGTAGGCGGCGCGCACCGGCGTGAACCAGAAGCCGTCGTAGACGAGCTGCGCCCACTTCGGCTCCAGCTCGCGCTTCGCGATCTGCTCGGCCTTGGTCAGGACGAGGTCCTCGAGCGCGTCGTGCGCCGCGATCAGCGTCAGCGCGGCGGGCGCCTCGTAGAGCTCGCGGCTCTTGATGCCGACGACGCGGTTCTCGATCATGTCGATCCGCCCGATGCCGCGCGAGCCGGCGAGCCCGTTCAGGGCCGCGATCAGCTCGGCCAGCGCCAGCTCCTCACCGTCGAGCGAGACGGGGAGGCCGGCCTCGAAGCCGATGACGACGTCGATCGGGTCGGCGGCTGCCGCCGGCGCGACAGTGAGCACGAACGCCGCCTCGGGCGGCGCGGCCCAGGGATCCTCGAGCACGCCGGCCTCGATCGCGCGGCCGAACAGGTTGTCGTCGATCGAGAACGGCGACTCCGGCTTCGCCTCGATCGGGATGCCGCGCTCGGCGGCGTAGGCGATCTCGGCGTCGCGCGTCCACGGCGTGTCACGCAGCGGGGCGATGACGCGCACGCCCGGGTACGTCGCCTTGAACGCCAGCTCGAGGCGCACCTGGTCGTTGCCCTTGCCGGTGCAGCCGTGCACGACCGCGTCGGCGCCGAGCTCGCGGGCGATC
The DNA here is from genome assembly GCA_963710465.1 of uncultured Thermoleophilia bacterium. GTDB lineage: Bacteria > Actinomycetota > Thermoleophilia > Gaiellales > Gaiellaceae > JACVRM01. The sequence goes on along the minus strand of CAVQAQ010000020.1, from coordinate 142,510 downwards.
TCGCCGATCGCCTCGCCGATGATCGGCCGGGAGAGCGCCGAGATCAGCGGGTACTTGCCCTCGTAGAGCGCGTTCGCGAGCAGCGCCTTCGCGACGACCTCGTCGGCGAACTGGTCCTTGCGGTCGAGCAGGATGACGTCGTCGGCGCCGGCCGCGTAGCCGCGCTGGATGGCCGGCTCGAAGTCGGCCTCCTGGCCCACGTCGACGAGCACCGCGATCACCTCGTCGAAGCCGTAGTCCTCCTTCAGCCACGCGATGGCGCAGCTCGTGTCGAGCCCGCCCGAGTAGGCGAGAACGGCTTTGGTCATTACGTGTCTCCTTCGAGGTGGTGGGTGAGCTCCTCGGCGAGCTGGACGCCCGTGAGGCCGTCGCGCGCGGCGACGAAGATCGTGTCGTCGCCGGCGACGGTGCCGGCGATGTCGGGGACTTGCGCGGCGTCGATTGCGCGCGCGAGCGCGTTCGCGGTGCCGGGCGGGGTGTGCACGACGACCAGCTGGCCGGTCGGCGTGACCGACAGCGTCCAGCGCCGCAGCGCGGACGTGAGCTCGTCGAGACGGCGACAGGTCGGCGGCGCCGGGCAGCGCGTAGACGAGCGCGCCGTCGCCGGCCCGCACCTTGACCAGGCCGAGCTGCGCGATGTCGCGCGAGACGGTGGTCTGGACGGCATCGAAGCCCTGCTCGCGCAGCGCGGCGACGACCTCCTCCTGCGTGCCGAGCCTGCGCTCCTGGACGAGACGGAGAATCGCGCCCTGGCGGTCGTACTTGCTCACGCGAGCACCTCCTCGAGGATGGACAGCGCCTGATCGGCCTCGGCGGCCGTCAGCGTCAGCGGCGGGGTGATCCGGATGGCGGTCGGGCTCGCCGGACCGACGAGCAGCCCGTGCTCGAGGCACGCGGCGATGACCTCGGAGGCGGGCCGATCGAGCTCGGCGGCGAGCAGCAGGCCGAGGCCACGGGTCTCGACGACGGCCGGCATTGCGCTCAGGCCGGCAGTGAGCTGCGCCGAGCGCTCGCGCACGCCCGCGAGCAGCTCATCGGTGAGCTCGTCGAGGACGGCGCAGGCGGCCGCGCACGTGACCGGATTGCCGCCGAAGGTGGAGGCGTGGTCGCCCGGCACGAATCCGGCGGGCGTGTCGTCGCCGACGAGCAGGGCGCCGACCGGCAGCCCGTTCGCGAGCCCTTTGGCGAGCGTCGCGGCGTCGGGCTTCACGCCGGCCTGCTCCCAGGCGAAGAACGTGCCGGTGCGCCCGACGCCGGTCTGCACCTCGTCGAAGAGCAGCACCGCGCCGTGCTGATCGGCCAGCGTTCGGGCCGCCTGCAGGAACGCGGGCGCGAGCGGGTGGACGCCGCCCTCGCCGAGCACCGGCTCGAGGATGATCGCGGCGGTGTCCGGGCCGACGGCCGCGGCCAGCGCGGCGGTGTCGCCCGGCTCGACGAACGTGACGCTCGGGAGCATCGGCTCGAAGGCCGCCCGCTTCGCGGGCTGGCCGGTCACCGCGAGCGCGCCGAATGTCCGCCCGTGGAACGAGCCCTCGAGCGCGACGAAGCCGCTGCGGCCGGTCGCCTTGCGCGCGTACTTGAGCGCCGCCTCGTTGGCCTCCGCGCCCGAGTTGCAGAAGAACGCGCCGGCGCCGCCGAAGCGATCCGAGAGCCGCGAGGCGAGCGCCTGCATCGGCTCCGTCCAGTAGAGGTTCGAGACGTGCCAGAGCTTCTCGAGCTGCTCATGCGCGGCCGCAAGCGGCGCGGGGTGGAGGTGGCCGAGCCCGACGACGGCGATGCCCGCGACGAGGTCGAGGTAGCGCGTGCCGTCGTCGTCGGTGAGCCAGGCGCCCTCGCCGCGCACGAACGTCACGTCAGCGCGCGCGTAGGTCGGGAGCACGTGGGCGCCGGGCATGGTCTTCACGCGACCACCGCCGTTTCGCCCGATCTCGGCGTGCACACCCTGCCGCGCGGCGGTCACGGCCGCGTGCAGCTTGGGCTGGATGCCGCCGCGGAGCGCGCCCGTGTCGAGCAGCTCGGCGGCGTCGTCGGCCGCGATCCGCGAGACGACCGCGCCGGCGAGCAGCAGGCCCGGCACGTCGGTGACGAAGAGGATGCGCTCCGCCCCGAGGCCGATGGCGAGCGCGGAGGCGGCCTCGTCGGCGTTCACGTTGAGCGGCCCGACGGCGAGTGGCGCGACCACCGGGATAAGCCCGGCGGCGAGGGCCTCGAGCACGGCCGGAGGCGCGCTCGGGAGCGGGTCGCCGACCTCGCCGAGCTCGGTGATGCGCGTCGCCTGCAGGCCGATCTCGTCGCCCATGAGGCCGACGGCCCTGGGACCGATGGCGCGGCACAGCCGCGCGTTGACCGCGGCCATCGACTCGCGCACGACGGCGAGCGCCTCCGGTGTCGTCACTCGGCGCCCGCCGACGAACTCGACCGCCAGGCCGCGGCGCTCCATCTCTGCGGAGATCTGTGGGCCCGCCCCGTGCACGACCACGACCGGGTTGCCCGCGTCGAGGAAGGGCCGCACGAGCGCGACCGCCTCGCCGGCGACCGAGCCGCCGCACTTGACGACGACGGGCTTCACGTCCGGTAGTCCGCGTTGATGCGGACGTAGTCGTAGGACAGGTCGCTGGTCAGGTAGCTCGCCTCGCCGTCGCCGAGCCCGAGGTCGAGCTCGATCCGGCACTCGGATCCTTCGAGCTCCGGCCTCGACGTCCTGCGGCGTGCCGTGGTCGATGACGATCGCGCCGTTGAAGGTGAGCGTGAGCAGATCGGCGTCGACGTTGGCGTAGCCGCCGTTGTACGGCGCCGAGCCCGCAGCGGCGAGCACGCGGCCCCAGTTCGCGTCGCGGCCGAAGAGCGCCGTCTTCACGAGCGGCGAGGTGGCGATCCGCCGCGCGACCGCCTTGCGCCTGCGCGCGGTCGACCGCGCCCGTGACGTCGATCTGCCGCGAGGAACGTCGCGCCCTCGCCGTCGGCGACGATCTGCGAGGCCAGCTCGCCGCAGACCGCGCGGAGTGCCTCGGCGAACGCGGCGTCGTTCCGAGCGGCGCCGCTCGCGCCGTTCGCGAGCAGGACGACGGTGTCGTTGGTCGAGCACTCGCCGTCGACCGAGATGGCGTTGAAGCTCTCGTCCACCGCCGGCCGAAGGAAGTCGATGGCTTCGCCCGGCTCGAGCGGGTAGTCGGTCGTGACCACCGCGAGCATCGTGGCGAGGTTGGGGTGGATCATCCCCGAGCCCTTCGCCATGCCGCCGACGGTGAAGCCGTCGCGCGTCACGGCCGCCTGCTTGGCGTGGGTGTCGGTGGTCATGATCGCCGTGGCCGCGTCCTCGCCGCCCTGGTCGGACAGACCCGCGGCCGCCGGCGGCAGGCCAGCTCGGATGCGATCGAGCCGCAGCGGCAGGCCGATCACGCCCGTGGAGAGGACGAGCACCTCCTCGGCGTAAAGGCCGAGCAGCCGCGCCGTCTCGGCCGCGGTCGCCCGCGCGTCCAGCTCGCCCCGCAGGCCGGTGGCCGCGTTCGCGTTGCCGGAGTTCGCGACGACCGCCTGCGGCTGCGCCAGCTCCAGGTGCTCCTTGCTCACTTTCACCGGCGCCGCCTGGACGCGGTTGGCCGTGAACAGCGCGGCCCCGGTCGCAGGCACCGTGGAGCGGACGAGCGCCAGGTCGAGGTCGTTCTTGCCGATCCCGCAGTGGACGCCGCTCGCGACGAACCGCTGTGCGGCGGTGACGCTCATACGAGCACCCCCGTGAGCCGCAGCCCGAGCGTCTCCTCGAGCCCGAGGGCGAGGTTCGCGTTCTGGACGGCCTGGCCGGCGGCGCCCTTGCCGAGGTTGTCGATCGCGCAGACGACGATCGCCCGCCCGGTCGCAGCGGTCCGCGAAGAGCGCGACCTCGGCGCCGTCGGTGTGCTGCACGCGCGCGAGCTCGGGCGTGGCGCCCTCGGGCAGCACGCGCACGACGGTGCCGGCGTAGGCGTCCTCGAGCCGCTCGCGCAGATCGCCCTCGGTGGCGTGGGCGTAGCAGGTGACGAGCAGCCCGCGCCGGATCGGCAGCAGGTGCGGTGGCGAGCGTGACCGGGAAGCCGAGCGCCTGCTCGATCTCCGGCGCGTGCTGGTGCGCGCCGACCCGGTAGGCGGAGACGTTCTCGAGCACGAAGCCCGGCGTGCGAGCTCGGCTTCAGCGACGCGGCCGGCGCCCGAGACGCCGGACTTGGCGTCGACGACGACGCCGTCCGGCTCGATCGCGTCCGCGATCGGCGCCAGCGCGAGCAGCGCGGCGGTCGCGTAGCAGCCCGGGTTCGCGATCAGGCGTCCCTCGGCGGCGCGCAGCTCGGGGAGCGCGTACTCCCAGCCGTCCAGGCCGCCGGGGTGCTCGAACCCGTACCACTCGCGCATAGAGCGGCGGGGTCCGCAGGCGGTGCGCGCCGGAGAGGTCGACGACGACGCCCTCGGCCGGCGGCTCGAGCGCTGCGGCCTCCTCGTGGCCGAGGCACCAGAACGTGACGTCGGCGCCGGCGGCGAGCGCCTCGGCGTTCGTGACGACGGGCGGGAGCGAGCCGTTCAGGCGCACGTCGAGCGCCGAGGCGCCGTTGCCGGCGAGCGAATCCGAGCCGAGCGCGACGACCTCGAGCTCCGGGTGCGAGAGCACGCGGTCGAGCGTCTCCTGGCCCGGTGTAGCCGGAGCAGCCGAGGATCGCGGCGGTCGGCATCTGTTGCATATTATGCAATACTCCGCATTTCATGCAAGACGCCACATCTCGTGCTCGAGGACGGCACCGTCTTCCCGGGCCGCTCGGTCGGCGCCGACGGCGTCGCCGCGGGCGAGGCCTGCTTCACGACGGCGATGGCCGGCTACGAGGAGGCGGTCACCGATCCGAGCTACGTCGCGCAGGTGCTCTGCTTCGCTATCCGCTGGTCGGCAACTACGGCGTCGACGAGTCGCGGCTCGAGTCCGAGTCGCGTGCAGGCGGAGGCGATCGTCATGCGCACGGCGCGGCCGGCGTGGGCGGCCTGGCTGCGCGACCACGGCGTCGTCGCGATCGACGACGTCGACACGCGCGCGCTCGTCCGCCGGATCCGCGCGGACGGCGTCCTGCGCTGCGCGGTCGGCGACGGCGCCCGTCGACGAGCTGCACGCGCGCGCGCTCGCGGAGCCGCCGATCGACGGCCGGCCGCTGCGCCGTCACATGGGGACGCGCGAGCCGTACACGCGTCGGCGGCGGCCCGCGCGTCGCCCTCGTCGACCTCGGCTGCAAGCGCTCGATCCCGCGCGCGGCTCGCCGCGACCGGGCTCGAGGTGCTCGTCGTCCCGGTCGAACTGGGACGCCGAGGCGATCCTCGACGAGCAGCCGCAGGCGGTGCTCGTCGGCAACGGCCCCGGCGACCCGGCCGTGCTCGAGGGCCCGATCGAGACCGTCCGCGACCTGCTCGGCGAGGTGCCGCTCTTCGGCATCTGCCTCGGCCACCAGCTGCTCGGGCTCGCGCTCGGGCTCGACACGTACAAGCTGCCGTTCGGCCACCGCGGCGCGAACCATCCCGTGCGCGACCTGGCGCACCGGCCGCGTGCTCGTGACCGTCCAGAACCACGGCTTCGCCGTCGCGCCGACGACGAGGAGCTCGTCAGCCACGTCTCGCTCAACGACGGCACGCGTCGAGGGGCTCGCCGGCGACGGCTTCGCGAGCGTCCAGTTCCACCCCGAGGCGGCGCCCGGGCCCGCTCGACGCGCTTCCGTTCTTCGACCGGATCGCCGAGCGCATGCCGAAGCGCACGGACCTTCGCTCGATCCTGATCGTCGGCTCCGGGCCGATCCGCATCGGCCAGGCGTGCGAGTTCGACTACTCCGGTGCCCAGGCGTGCCGCGTGCTGCGGCGCGAGGGCTACCGCGTCGTGCTCGTCAACTCGAACCCGGCGACGATCATGACCGACCCCGAGTGGGCCGACGCGACGTACCTCGAGCCGCTCGACGCCGAGACGGTCGCCGAGATCATCGCGCGCGAGCGGCCCGACGCGCTGCTGCCGACGCTCGGCGGGCAGACCGGCGCTCAACCTCGCGCGTCGAGCTGCCCGAGGCCGGCGTGCTCGAGCGGTTCGGCGTCGAGCTGATCGGCGCCGATCGTCGGCGCGATCCGGCGCGCCGAGGACCGGCGCGCTCTTCCGCGAGACGATCGTCGCCGCCGGGCTGCAGGTGCCGGAGAGCCTGATCGTCGCGTCGGTCGACGAGGCCGACGAGCGTGCCGCTCCCGGCGATCGTGCGGCCGGCCTTCACGCTCGGCGGCACGGGCGGCGGCATCGCGCACACGCGCGAGGAGCTGCGAGCCGCCGTTCGCGGCGGGCCTTGCCGCGAGCCCGATCGGCCAGGTGCTCGTCGAGCGCTTCGCTCGACGGCTGGCAGGAGCACGAGCTCGAGGTCATGGGCGACGCGGCCGGCAACTGCGTCGTCGTCTGCTCGATCGAGAACCTCGACCCGATGGGCGTCCACACCGGCGACTCGTGGACGGTCGCGCCGCAGCAGACGCTGCCGGACGCCGAGTACCAGCGGCTGCGCGAGGCCGCGTTCGCCTGCGCCCGCGCGGTCGGCGTCGCGACCGGCGGCGCGAACGTGCAGTTCGCGTACGAGCCGCGAGCACGGGCGAGCTGCGCGTGATCGAGATGAACCCGCGCGTGTCGCGCTCGTCGGCGCTCGCGTCGAAGGCGACCGGCTTCCCGATCGCGAAGCTCGCCGCGCTGCTCGCGGTCGGCTACACGCTCGACGAGCTCCCGAACGACATCACCGGCCAGACGACGGCGGCGTTCGAGCCGGCGCTCGACTACGTCGCGGTCAAGGCGCCGCGCTTCGACTTCGAGAAGTTCCCGGGCGCGGAGGCGGTGCTCGGCAGCGAGATGCGCGCCGTCGGCGAGGCGCTCGGGCTCGGGCGGACGTTCCCGGAGGCGTTCCTCAAGGCGCTCGAGGGGCGCGAGGGTGCGGCTGCGCGAGCTCGACCTCGCGCGCCGCGGCGAGCCGGTCCCCGAGCGCTGGGACTCGCTGCTCGAGGCGGCGCGGCAGGGCCTCGACCTGCCGGGCATCCATCCGTACTTCGCCGAGGAGCTGCGCGGCGATCGCGGCGGCCGAGCGCGAGCTCGCCGCCGAGCGGCGACGTGGCCGCGGCGAAGCGCTTCGGGCTGCCGGACGCGCGCATCGCGGACGTGCTCGGTGTCGCCGGAGGCGGAGGTTCGCCGGCGCCGGCCGCGGCCCGGCCGGCTCGCCGTCGACTCCTGCGCCGCCGAGTTCGAGGCACGGACGCCCTACTACTACCTCTCGTACGAGCAGTCGGACGAGCCGGTCGCGCCCACGGGCCGCGCCGTCGTCGTGCTCGGCAGCGGCCCGAACCGGATCGGCCAGGGCATCGAGTTCGACTACTGCTGCGTCGCACGCCGCGCAGGCGCTCCGGCGCCTCGGCTACGAGGCCGTGCTCGTCAACTCGAACCCGGAGACGGTCTCGACCGACTACGACACCTCCGACCGCCTCTACCTCGAGCCGCTCACGCTCGAGCGCGTGCTCGACGTCTGCGAGCTCGAGCAGCCGCTCGGCGTCGTCGTCTCGCTCGGCGGCCAGACGCCGCTGCGGCTCGCGCCCGGGCTCGCGGACGCCGGCGTGCCGCTGCTCGGCGACCCGCTCGACGCGATCGACCGCGCCGAGGACCGCGGCCGCTTCGCGGCGCTGCTCGCCGAGCTCGGCATCTGCGGCGCCGGCGTGGGGCGTCGCGTCGGGCCGCGAGGAGGCGCTGGACGGTCGCGGAGCGGATCGGCTACCCGGTGCTGGTGCGCCCGCACCACGTGCTCGGCGGCCGCGGGCATGCGCGTCGTGCGCGGGCCGGACGAGCTCCTGCTCGACGAGCCGTGCCTCGTCGACCGCTTCCTCGAGGGTGCGATCGAGCTCGACGTCGACGCGCTGTGCGACGGCGAGGGCGCGTGGGTGGCGGCGATCCTGGAGCACGTCGAGCCGGCCGGGGTGCACTCGGGCGACTCGGCCTGCGTCGTGCCGGCGCCGTCGGTGACGCCGGCGCTCGAGGCGGAGATCCGCGCAGCATCACGTCGACGATCGCCGCAGGCGCTCGGCGCGCGCGGCCTGCTGAACCTCCAGCTCGCGCTCGCCGGACGGGCAGCTGTCCGTCCTCGAGGCGAACCCGCGCGCGTCGCGGACGGTGCCGTTCGTCGCGAAGGCGACCGGGCTGCCGCTCGTCGACCACGCGTGCCGGCTCCTGCTCGGCGAGCCGCTGTCGGCGCTCGGGCCTGCCCGAGCGGGCGGTGCCCACGCGGGCGTGGGCGAAGGAGGCCGTCTTCCCGGCCGAGCGCTTCCCGGGCGCGGACGAGCGCGGGCCGGAGATGCGCTCGACCGGCGAGGTGATGGCGAGCGCGGACGACGTGTCCCGGCGTACGCGCGGGCGCTGCGCGCGGCCGGGCGCATGCGCGGGCGGGCCGTGGCGCCCGTGCAAGCGGTCTAGCGCGGTAACCGCGTGCCCGACGACGACGCAGGTCTCCTCGCGATCGCGTGGCCCTCGCGATCGACTCGGTGTTCCGGTACCTACGCATTCGCCGAGCGAGCGCGGCCTTCTCGGCTCGACCACGCGTGTTCGTGGCGTTCGTGCTCGGTCGGAGTGATCGGGCTCGTACACGACACCCGACTCGGCGCTGATCGTGGCTCGTGGCCGTTGTGCGAGCGCTCTGACGGTCGCGATGGTGGCGTCCGAACGCGGCGCACTGCGGTACGATCGACCGCGTGAGCAGCAGCTTCTCGCGTAGTGCAGGAGGCAACGCGGCACCGCCGCGCTAGCTCCCCAGCCTCTCTTTCGAGAGGCTTTTTCATATCTGGAGGCACCTTGGATCCGTACGACGCACAGGCAATCGAGGCGAAGTGGCAGGAGATCTGGGACCGCGAGCACGCGTTCGAGGTCTCCAACGAGCCCGTGCAGCCGAAGTCGTACGTCCTCGAGCAGCTCCCGTACCCGTCGGGGACGCTGCACATGGGCCACATGCTCGTCTACACGATCGGCGACGTCATCTCCCGCTTCCGCCGCCGCAACGGGATGCACGTCATCCACCCGATGGGCTGGGACTCGTTCGGGCTGCCGGCCGAGAACGCCGCCATCCGCGGCGGCGACCCGCCGCGCATCACGGTCGAGCGCAACATCGAGTCGATCCGCGCCTCGATGAAGCGCATCGGCTGGTCGTACGACTGGACGCGCGAGCTGTCGACGCATGACCCGGACTACATCCGCTGGCAGCAGTGGCAGTTCCTGCGCTTCTTCGAGAAGGGGCTGGCCTACCGGAAGCCGGCGCCCGTGAAGTGGTGCCCGCACGACCAGACTGTGCTCGCGAACGAGCAGGTCACCGCCGACGGCCGCTGCGAGCGCTGCGGGACGCCGGTCGAGGTCCGCCTGATGGAGCAGTGGTTCTTCCGGATCACGGACTACGCGCAGGAGTTGCTCGACGACCTCGACCGGGTCGACTACCCGGAGTCGATCGCCGGGCGGCAGCGCAACTGGATCGGCCGCTCGGAAGGCGCCGAGATCGAGTTCCGGATCGAGGAGCTGGACGAGGACGTGCCGGTGTTCACGACGCGCCCGGACACGCTGTTCGGCGCGACGTTCCTCGTGCTGGCGCCCGAGCACGAGCTCGTCGCACGCATCGCCGAGCGCTCCGACCGCACCGGCGAGATCCACGAGTACGTCCGCCGCGCCGCGACCAAGAAGACCGAGGAGCGGGCCGCCGGCGAGGACAAGACCGGCATCGACACGGGCCTGCACGCCGTCAACCCGGTGAACGGCGAGCGCCTGCCCGTCTTCGTCGCCGACTACGTCCTGACCGATTACGGCACGGGCGCGATCATGGCCGTCCCCGCGCACGACACGCGCGACTTCGCGTTCGCGCAGACGTACGGGCTGCCGATCCGGCACGTCGTCCGTCCGCGCGACGGCGAGGTCGACGAGAGCGAGGCGTACACCGAGCACACGGACGACGAGGTGCTCGTGAACTCCGGCGACTTCGACGGCATGCCGGCTCCCGAGGGCGGCCGCAAGATCGTCGAGCGGCTCGACGCCGAGGGCCGGGGGAAGTTCACCATCAACTTCCGCATCCGCGACTGGGGCTTCTCACGGCAGCGCTACTGGGGCTGCCCGATCCCGGTCGTCTACTGCGAGCGCGACGGGATCGTCGGCGTCGGCGACGACGACCTGCCGATCGAGCTGCCCGAGATCGAGGACTACCGGCCGAAGGGCCAGCCGCCGCTCGCGCAGGCCGAGGACTGGGTCCGCACGACCTGCCCGAAGTGCGGCGGCGAGGCGCGGCGCGAGACCGAGACGATGGACACGTTCGTCGACTCGTCCTGGTACTTCCTGCGCTACTGCGACCCGCGCAACGAGGAGGCGCCGTTCTCGAGCGAGGTCGTGAACTACTGGAACCCGGTCGACCTGTACCTCGGCGGGACCGACCACGCGACGATGCACATGATCTACGCGCGGTTCTGGATCAAGGTCCTGAACGACCTCGGCTACGTCGACTTCCGCGAGCCGTTCGACGCGTTCTTCGCCAACGGCTGGGTGACGCTCGGGAATCTGAAGATGTCGAAGCGGGCCGGGAACATCGTCGGCCCCGACGTGTTCGTCGAGCGCTACGGCGCCGACGCCTGCCGCCTGAACATCATGTTCCTGGGCCCGGCCGACCAGGACATGGAGTGGACCGAGGCCAGCGTCGAGGGGATGGCGCGGTTCGTCCGCCGCCTGTGGCGCGTCGTGCACGAGGTCGCCGAGGCGGCTCCGACCCGCGAGGCCGGCGGCGGCGACCTGGCGCGCAAGGCGAACGAGACGATCGCGAAGGCGACCGACGACATCGGCCGGCGGTTCGCGTTCAACACTGCGATTGCGGCCGTGATGGAGCTCGTCAACGAGCTGTCGCGCGACACGGCCGGGCCGGACTCGCGCTTCGCGGCCGAGACCGCGGTCTCGCTGATCTACCCGTACGCGCCGCACGTCGCCGAGGAGCTGTGGGAGCGGCTCGGCCAGGAGGGCCGGCTCTACCAGGCGCCCTGGCCGACCGTGGACGAGTCGGCGCTCGAGCGGGACACGTTCGAGCTCGTCGTTCAGGTAAACGGCAAGCTGCGCGATCGCTTCGAGGTGCCGGTCGACCTGCCCGAGGAGGAGCTCGTCGAGCGGGCGAAGGCCTCGCCGAAGGTGCAGGCGTTCGTCGACGGGCAGCAGATCCGCCGGGCGATCGTCGTCCCGCGGAAGCTCGTGAACCTCGTGATCGGCTAGCGGAGCCCGGTGTCGATCGAGAAGTTCACGCGCGCGTAACGGCCGGGGGGCACGCGGACGCTCGACGGCTTGATGCTTCCAGGCCCGTAATTTCCCGTCGTGACGAGGTACCGGCCGGGCTTGAGGCGGACGCGGTAGGTGCCGGTCTTCGTCGTGTGCACCCACGTGTGCGTGCCGTTCCGCTGGAGGAGGAACGTCGCGCCCTTCGCCGGCTCGTCGCATGGGTAGCCGACGCGGCAGACCGGGCTGATCGGGCCGCGTGTCACCTTGCCGTAGAGCCCCGCGGGCGCCTGTGCGGCGGCGGGCGTGGCAAGCGCCAGCACTGCGACGGCGGCCGCCCGGATCACGTGCTCCCCAGCAGTCGGTCGTCGGCGCGGCGGCGGGCGAAGCGCGCGCCGAGGAACGCGATCAGGGCGATGAGCGCGATCGGGGCGATCACGATCAGAGCGTAGAGCCCGTACGCCAGCTCGAGCGCCAGGATCGACGCGGCGTCGCGGAGCGTCCGCTCGACATCTCCCTGTTTGTGGGGGGGCGCTGCTGCTGCGGCGCGCGTGGTCAGGTTGAGAGTCACGGTTGCGAAGGCGGCCTGGCGGCTGAGCGCCGCCTGCTCTGCGCGCAGGTCGGCGGCGGCGCGGGTGGCGCGGGTGATCTTGAGCTGGATGGCGGCGCGCTCGGCATCGGTGGTCGCGTGGGCCAGCTGCACACGGAGTTTCGCGATCTGCTCGCGGATCGCGAGCAGCTGGCGCGTGTATGCGTTCAGCTTGCCCTGGACGTCGCGGATCGACACGTCCTGGGCCGCGAGCGTGCCGAGGTTCGAGAAGCGCTGGACCGCCGCCTGCACGTGCTGCACCGGGACCCGGACGACGAGCTGTGCATCGCCGTTGCGGCTGGCGCTGTACTGGGCGGAGACGACGTAGCCGCCCCACGAGCGCGTCGCGTTGATCGCGTCCTTGATCGCGTCGGACATGCGGCCGGTGCTCGCGAGCCGTACCGTGAGCGTGGCCTGGTAGAGCTGCTTGCGTGTCTGCGCCGCCGGCGGGATGGCAAGGTCTTTCGCCTTCAGCGCGCTCGATGACGGAGCGGAACCGGCGCCCGCGCCGTGGATGGCGATCCCCGGGCTGTGGGTAATCGGAGCGAGCGCCCGCTCCTGGGCCCGGGCGCGAACGGTTGCGCCGTCATAGGACGAGAGGGCGTCCTGGCGCTGTGCCGGCGACTCGAACACGCCGTGCGCGACGGCGACCGCGAGCATCGCCGCCAGCGCGGCGGGGGCTACGACGAGGACCGCTCGCCGGAGCTGGAACCATTCGCGCCAGCTCGCGCGCCGCGGCTCCTCGCGCGCGGCGATTGCCTCCACGCGCGCCCGCAGCCGCTCCGGCGCCGGCGGCGCCGAGGCGCGGAGCTCGGCGAGGAAGGCGTCATTCATCGGTCCCCATCTCCCTTCTCAGGTGGTCCAGTGCCCGGCTGAGCCGGGTCGAGCAGGCGGACTCGCCGATGCCGAGGACACGAGCCGCGGCCGGGCCGTCCATGTCCAGGACGATCCGAAGCGCGATCACCTCGCGCTCGGCCGGCGACAGCCGCCCGAGCGCGGCCTCGAGCTCGGGCGAGAGCCCGCCCGCCGGCTGCTCGGTGGCGACGGGCTCTTCCCGCGCGTAGTGCTCCTCGCGGCGGTGGCGCCGCTTCTCGGCCCGAAAATGGTCGAGCGCGCTTGTCCGCGCGAGCTGGCAGAGCCATGTCCTGGCACTGCCCCGGCGTGGGTCGAAGCGCGGCCAGGCGCGCAGGGCGCGCTCGAAGGTGTCGGCTGTGAGGTCTTCGGCAAGCGTTCCGTCCTTGGTCAGGTAGAGCAGGTAGCGGTAGACGTCGTCGAGGTGCTCCCGCGCGGCCGCGGCGAACGTCGGCCGTGCGGCCGTGGCGTCGGGGTGCCGGGCGGGCAGTTCGACTGCGCTCACGCATCCGGTATACGCCGTGGGGCGGCCGTTTGTCACATGCGCGTTCGCCTCGCCCCGGTAGGCTCCCGACCGCCGTGGCGCCGCTCGCATACACCTTCGGTACGGGACTTGCCGCGATTGCGCTCGTCGCATGGGTGGTCGTCTGGCTGCTCGTCGCCGTCCGCGTCGTCCGGCGCCCGGATCTCGGATTCGGCGGCAAGCTGCTCTGGCTCGTCCTCATCCTCGTGCTCCCACTCGTCGGACTGTTCGCCTACTTCCTATGGGACGCGGCGAGGCCGGCCCGAACCTGAGTTACGCCTCGGCGTTACCTCTCGGCTCCGCCGAGAGACGGTGTAGACACGACGGCCTAGTGGCCGACGGCATGGGCCCGTCCGAGGACTCGGAGCTTCCTGGCCTGCTCGCACCGCCTCGGCTCTGCGCGGCTTTGGGACGGAGCTGGCACAGACACGTCACACCTCTGCGGCCACAGTGGCTCCATGCCCGCCTGGCTGACCGTGGAACGGCGCCGAGCGATCGCGTTCGGCCTCGTCGGTGTGCTCGCGCTCGTCGCGGCCGCCCGGCATCTCGCCGGGACGCGCGCGCCGAGTGCGGACACGGCGCGTGCAGCCGCTGCCCTCGCACAGCCGGCCGCCGCGCCGGCGAACCGGCTGTTCGTCGACGTCGTCGGCGCCGTTCGCCGGCCCGGCCTCTACCGGCTTCCGGATGGAAGCCGGGTCGCGGATGCGGTCAGCCGGGCGGGCGGTGCAACCCGGCGGGCAGACCTCTCGCTCGTGAATCTGGCCGCGCCGCTCGCGGACGGCCTCCAGGTCGTCGTGCCGCGCCGGCAGTCCGGGAGCTCCGGCGCGGCCGGCGGATCCACGACGCCCGCCGGGCCCGGTGCACCTCAACACCGCCACGCTCGAGCAGCTCGACGCGCTGCCCGGCGTCGGGCCGGTCACCGCCCAGAAGATCCTCGACTACCGCCAGAAGAACGGCGCGTTCACGTCGGTGGACGACCTCGATGCGATTCCCGGCATCGGGCCGGCGCGGCTGGACACGCTCCGCGACCTGGTGGCGCCGTGAGCCCGATCGCCGCCCGCGCCGGGCCGCACCTGCTCCTCGCTGCCCTCTGCGCCGGGCTGGCGGGCGCGAACCTGGCGCGCGTCCCGGTCGTGCCGGGGTCGGTCGCGGCCGGGCTGCTCGTGGCCGCGTCGGGCGCCGCACGCGAGCACCGCCTCGCCGTGCTGGCCGCCGCGCTCGCGCTCGCCGGGCTGGTGTGGGGCGGCGCGCGGCTCGACGCGCTCGACCGCAGCCCGCTCACGCGCGAGATCGGATATGCCGGCCACGCGCTCCTGGTCATCACCGGCCCGGCGAAGCACTCGACCTTCGACATCCGTATCCCGGCGGAGGCGCAGGCCTTCCACGGCCATTCGCTTCGGGAGCCGGTGCTGCTCAAGCTCCCGCCGGGTCGGGCGCCGCCGCAGGGCGCGCTGGTCGACGCGCTCGTGGAGGTCACGGCGCCCCGCGGCCCGAAGGACGGGTTCGACGAGGCGACCTACCTCCGGCGCCACGGCATCCACGTCGTCCTGCGCGGCTCGCATCTGCGGCTGCTCGGGATGCGCGGCGGCCTGGCGGGGCTCGCCGACCGGCTGCGCCGGCACATCGGAGCGACGATGGCGCCCGGCCTTCGCGGCGAGCGGCGGGCGGTCGTCGCGGGCATCGTGCTGGGCGAGGACCAGGGCCTCTCCAAGGCGCTCGCGGACGCGTTCCGGGCCTCGGGCCTCTACCACCTGCTCGCCGTCAGCGGGCAGAACGTGCTGATCATCGTCGGCGGCGTCGTGACGCTCAGCCTGCTGCTCGGCGTCTCGCGGCTCGTCGGCGAGGCGGTCGCAATCATCGCCGTGCTCGGCTACCTGGCCGCGGTCGGCTGGCAGCCGTCCGTCGTCCGGGCGGGCGTCGCCGGCTTGCTCGGCTCACTGGCGTGGCTGACCGCGCGCCCGCGCGATCGCTGGTACTTCCTGCTCGTCGGGGCCGCGGTGCTGCTGGCGTGGAACCCCTATGCGCTGCTCGACCCGGGCTTTCAGCTCTCGTTCGGCGCGGTCGTCGCGATCTTCCTCGGCGTCGCCCGCGTCGGCCGGCGGGTCGAGGGCTACCCGCTGCCGCGCATGGCCGCCGATGCGCTGACCGTCTCGCTCGTCTGCAGCATCGCCACGGCGCCGATCCTGCTCCTGCAGTTCGGGGCCGTCCCCCTTTACGCGCTCCCGGCGAACATCCTGGCGGCGCCCGCCGTCGCGCCCCTGCTCGGCTGCGCCCTGATCTCGGCGGCGATCCACCCGGTCCTGCCCGCCGCCTGTGCGCCGTTGGCCCAGGCCGAGGGGCTGCTCGCCGCCTACCTCGCCGCAGTCGCGCGCGCCGTCGCCGCGCTGCCGTATGCCCGGCTGACTCCCGCCCAGACCCTCGTCGGCGGCTGCCTCGCGGTGCTCGCCGTGGTCGCGGTGCGCCGCAGTATGGTCTCGACATGGCGCCCGAGCCGCTCCGCCCCGCCTATCTCCTGACCGGCAGCGACCGTCCGAAGATCACCCGTGCCGTGGCCCGCCTGCGCGGCAGGTTCGGCGAGGAGACGATCGAGCACCTCTACGCCGATACGACGACGGGCGAGGACGCGGTAGCGGCCTGCAACGCGCTCGGCCTCTTCGGCGGCGGCGGCCGGCTGGTCATCGTCGACGGCGTGGACAAGTGGAAGGCAGCAGACGCCCAGGCCGTCGCCGGCTACCTCGAGAGCCCGACACCGGAGACGGTGCTCGCTCTTGTCGCACAGGAGCTGAAGTCCGAGGCGCCGCTGGTCAAGGCGGTCGCAAAGGGCGGGGACGTGCTGCAATGGGACGTCGCCAAGCGCCGCCTGCCAGGCTGGGTCGCCGAGCAGTTCAAGCGCCTCGGCGTCCAGGCCGACCGCGACGCCTGCGAGACGCTCGTGGCGCTCGTCGGCGACGACCTCGCCGAGCTCGAGAGCGAGATCGAGAAGCTCGCCACCTGGGCGGGCAAGGACTCGGTGGGCGCCCGCGACGTCGAGCTGCTCGCCGTGCACGCGCGCGAGGCGCCAAGCTGGGGACTGTCGGACGCGTGGGGCTCCCGGGATGTCGGCGAGGTGCTCGCCGTCTACGAGTCCGAGGTGCACCGCACCGAGCCGTTCCTCGTCGGCTCGCGGCTCGCGGCGCACGTCACGCTCGTCCGCAACGCGCAGCGGCTCGCCGCCGACGGCACGGCGACCCGCGACATCGCCAAGACGCTGGGCGTGCACGAGTTCCGCGTGCGCAAGGCGCTCGGCCACGCCGACCACTACTCGCCCGACGAGCTGAACGACGCGCTTGTCCGGCTCGCGGGCCTCGACGCTGCGCTCAAGGGCAACAGCCGCCGCCCGGCGGACGTGGAGCTCGAGCTCGCGCTCGTCGACGTGACGCGGAAGCGCTAGCGGTCTAGCTAGGAGCCGGGCGTGACGAGGCGCGAGGCCTGCGCCTTCTTGCGCGCGGCCTGGTTCCCGTGAATCGCCCCGCGCGCGGCGGCGCGGTCGATCCAGCGCTGCAGCTCGAGGTGCGCGCTCGCGACCTTGTCAGCGTCGCCCTCCTCGACAGCCACCGAGAGGCGCCGCGAGAGGGTCTTGATCGTCGAGCGGTAGCGCAGATTCTCGAGGCGCTCCCGCGCCGCGGTCCGTACCCGCTTCTTCTGCTGCTTGATATTGGCCATGCGTAGAAAAGCCCGCACCGGCGGGCCCGGCGATCGTAGCAGAGCTCTCGAGCGCGATCCGGTGGCGGCAGATGCCCTCCCTATACTCGCCCGCGTGGAGACGCACACCAGGCGGCGGCGGCTCGCCTGGTCGACCGCGGTCTTCTCGCTCGCCACCGGCCTGTCTCGCATCCTCGGCCTTCTCCGCGAGGTTGTCGCGCGCGGCTACTTCGGCGTCAACGGCTCCATCAACGCGTTTGACGTCGCCTTCCTGATCCCGAACACGATCCGGGCGCTGGTCGCGGACGCCGCGCTCTCCGGCGCGTTCGTGCCCGGTGTTCGGCGACCTGCTGGAGCGCGGCGAGCGCGCCCGCGCATGGCGGGTGGCATCGAGCCTGCTCTGGCTCGTCCTGCTCGTGCTGACCGGGATCACCGCGTTCTTCATCCTCATCGCGCCGTGGCTCATGCGGGCGTTCGGTTACGGCGAGCTCGCCACCGGCCTCGCGCGCCTTCTGTTCCCGATCGTCGTGCTACTCGGCGTCTTCGGGATCCTCGTCGGCGTCCTGAACAGCTACGACGAGTTCGCCATCCCGGCCCTGTCGCCGGTGGTCTGGAACGTCGCGATCATCGTCGGTCTGGTCATCGGCGTCCCCCGCGCGCACGGCATCGACGCCAAGCTCTACGTCTACGCGGCGTCGATTCTCATCGCGACGATCATCCAGACGCTGCTGCCGATCCCCTGGCTGCGCGGGCGCGACGGCCATCTGCACCTCGTGCTCGACTGGCGCGACCCGGCGGTGCGCCGCGTCTTCGTGCTGATGCTGCCGATCTCGATCGGCCTCGGCCTGATCAACATCAACGCGGTCGTCGACACCTTCTTCGCGGCCCGGTTCATCGACCGCTACCAGGCGCCGAGCGCGATCAACGCCGCGTTCCGGCTCTACATGCTCCCGCAGGGCATGTTCTCGGTGGCCGTGGCGACGGTGCTGTTCCCGACGCTCACCCGGCTCGCGTCGCGCAACGACATCCCGGCGTTCAAGAACACCGTCAACGCGGGCCTCCGCCAGATCGCGTTCCTGCTCGTCCCGGCGAGCATCTTCACGGCCGTGCTCGCCGAGCCGATCGTCCGTCTCGTCTACGAGCGCGGCAGGTTCACGTCCGAGCAGAGCCATGTCGTCGCGGGCGCGCTCGCGGCCTTCGCCCTCGGGCTGACGTTCAACGGCTTCATGCTCATGCTGAACCGCGGCTTCTTCAGCCTGCAGATCCCCTGGCTGCCGACGTGGGTCGCACTCGGGAACCTCGGCCTGAACGCCGTCCTCGACGCGGCCTTCTTCTCGTTCGGCGTCTGGGGGCTTCCGCTTGCGACCGCGCTCGTCAACATTGCGGGGACAGCCGCGCTGCTGGTGCTCCTGCGCCGCCAATTGGGCGGTCTCGACCTGAGAGCGACCGCGTCCGCCTGCGTCCGCATCGTCATCGCCAGCATCCCGGTCGCGATCGTCAGCTTCGGCGTCTGGTGGGCACTCGACGACGTACTCGGCCATGACCGCTTCATCACGCAGCTCGTCTCGGTGACGGCGGCGATCGTCGCCGGCGCCGTCGCCTACCTGATCGCCTGCCGCGCGCTCCGGGTGCAGGAGCTGAGGGCGCTACTCTCACTTCGAGGGCGCTTCCGCAGCGCCTAGACGCCTATGGACCAGTCACGCATCCGCAACTTCTCGATCATCGCGCACATCGACCACGGCAAGTCGACGCTGGCCGACCGCATCCTCGAGGTGACCGACACCGTCTCCGGCCGCGAGATGCGCGACCAGCTGCTCGACTCGATGGATCTCGAGCGCGAGCGCGGCATCACGATCAAGGCGCAGGCCGTCCGCGTGACCTGGAAGGGCCATGAGCTCAACCTCATCGACACGCCCGGCCACGTCGACTTCACCTACGAGGTCTCGCGGTCGCTGCAGGCGTGCGAGGGCGCCGTGCTCGTCGTCGACGCCGCCCAGGGCGTCGAGGCGCAGACGGTGGCGAACGCTTACCTGGCGATCGACAACAACCTCGAGATCGTCCCGGTCGTCAACAAGATCGACCTGCCATCGGCCGACCCGGACGGGACCGCGCGAGAGATCGCCGACCTGATCGGCGAGCAGCCGGAGCGCGTGGTCCGCGCGTCGGCGAAGACCGGCCTCGGAGTCGAAGAGCTCCTCGACGCGGTCGTCGAGCGCATCCCGTCGCCGGCCGGCGATCCCGACGGGCCTGGCCGCGCGCTCATCTTCGACTCCTCGTACGACCAGTACCGCGGCGTGCTGGCGTTCGTGCGCGTCGTGGACGGCACGTTCCGGCCGCGCGAGCGGCTGCGGGCGATGGCCCAGGGCACCCGCTTCGAGACCGAGGAGCTCGGGTTCTTCTCGCCGACGATGAAGCCGGCCGCGTCGTTGACGGCCGGCGAGGTCGGGTATGTCATCACTGGGCTCAAGGACGTGAGCAAGCTGCGCGTCGGCGACACGCTCACAACGGAGTCGACCCCGGCGGCGGAGCCGCTGCCCGGCTACAAGGACGTGAAGCCCACCGTCTTCGCCGGCCTGTTCCCGACCGACTCGGACGACTACCCCGAGCTGCGCGACGCGCTCGACAGGCTGAAGCTGAACGACGCGGCGCTCTTCTACGAGCCGGAGACATCGCAGGCCCTTGGCTTCGGCTTCCGCTGCGGTTTCCTCGGCCTGCTGCACATGGAGATCGTCCGCGAGCGGCTCGAGCGCGAGTTCGACCTCGACCTGCTCGTGACCGCGCCGACCGTCGCCTACCAGGTGACGACGCCGACCGGTCAGCTCGTCGAGGTGCACAACCCGGCCGACATGCCCAACGAGCTCGAGCGCGTGGACGAGCCCTACATCAGGGCATCGATCATCGTCCCCAAGGAGTACGTCGGCGGCGTCATGGAGCTCAACAACGACCGCCGCGGGCGCTTCGACCACATGGAGTACCTGTCCGAGCAGCGCGTCCACCTGACCTACGACCTGCCGCTCGCCGAGATCGTCTACGACTACTACGACCAGCTCAAGTCGCGCACGCGCGGGTATGCGAGCTTCGATTACGACCTGGCCGGCTACCGGGAGGGGTCGCTCGTCCGCGTCGACGTGCTCGTCGGCGGCGAGCCCGTCGACGCCCTCTCGCTGATTCTCCCGCGCGAGGGCGCCTACCCGCGCGCAAAGATGCTCGTCGAGCGGCTGAGGCAGGAGATCCCGCGCCAGTTCTTCGACGTTGCCATCCAGGCAGCGATCGGCTCGCGCGTCATCGCGCGCGAGACGGTGAAGGCGAAGCGCAAGGACGTGCTTGCGAAGTGCTACGGCGGCGACATCACCCGGAAGCGCAAGCTGCTCGAGAAGCAGAAGGCGGGCAAGAAGCGCATGAAGCAGGTCGGCGCCGTGGAGGTGCCGCAGGAGGCCTTTCTGGCCGTGCTCAACCTCGGGGACGAGAAGAAGTGAGCGGCGTCCGCCACCTCTACGTGCACCTGCCGTTCTGCGCGCACCGCTGCGGCTACTGCGACTTCGTCACCGCGGTCGGCGCGCTCGACCGGCACGGGCCGTACGTCGATGGGCTGCTCGCCGAGCTCGAGCTCGAGCGCGGCCTGCTCGCGCCGGAGCTCGAAACCGTCTTCCTCGGCGGCGGGACGCCCACGTTCACGAGGCCGGAGGCGCTCGCCCGGCTGCTCACCGCACTGCCGCCTGCCGGCGAGGTGACCGTCGAGGCGAATCCCGAGACGGTGACGCCCGCGCTCGCCGCGCTGCTCCGCGAGGGCGGCGTGAACCGCGTCTCGCTCGGCGCCCAGAGCTTCCAGCCGGCGCTGCTCGCGACGCTCGAGCGTGTTGCCGGGCCGGACGACGTCCGACGCGCTGTGCACACTCTTCGTGATGCCGGATTTGACAACATCTCGCTCGACCTCATCTACGGCATCCCCGGCCAGAGCGCCGCCGACCTCGAGCGCGATCTCGCCGAGGCGCTCGCGCTCGAGCCGGAGCACCTGTCCTGCTACGAGCTCGAGGCGAAGCCGGGCACGCGGTTCACGCACGCGCACGGGGAGGAGCTCGAGCGCCAGGCGGAGGCGATGGAGGGCTACTTCGAGCGCGTCGTCGAGACGCTGACCGGCGCCGGCTACCGCTGGTACGAGACGGCCAACTTCTGCCGGCCCGACGCCGGGGCGGGATCTGCGCGCACAGCACAACCTGGGCTACTGGCGCGGGCGCGACTACCTCGGCGCTCGGCGTCGGGCGCCGTCTCCACGGTGCGCGGGCGGCGCTGGCGGACGACGCCGAGCGTCGGGCGTTACCTCGCCGCCCTGGCCGACAGCGCCGGCCGGACCGCGAGGTCGAGGAGCTCGACCGCGCGACGCGGCAGACGGAGCGCGTCCTGCTCGGGCTCCGCCTCGACGAGCCGCTGCGCGCTCGAGGGACTCGGACGATGCCGTCGACGTGGCCGGGCTCGAGCGCGTCGAGCGCCTCGGGCTCGCCGTCGGCGCGAGGCGCGCCGAGACGGTCGCGCTGACCCCGCGCGGGCGGCTGCTCGGCGGCGGGGTCACCGCCGAGCTCCTCGCCTAATGCGAGGCCGGGATTCTCCCTGCACAGCGATACAATCCGCGACCGTGAACGACCTCAGCACAGAACGCCAGCAGGAGGTCCTGCGCCGCGTCGTCGAGGAGTACGTCCGCACCGGCCAGCCGGTCGGCTCGAAGCACCTCGTCGAGTCGCGCCGGCCTCACTTCTCGCCCTCGACCGTCCGTGCCGAGCTGGCCGAGCTCGAGGCGCGCGGGCTGCTCACGCACCCGCACACCTCGGCCGGCCGCGTCCCGACCGACCGCGGCTACCGAGTGTTTGTCGATGGGCTGCTCGAGCGGCTCGGGCGGCCGCTGACCTTCCCGCTCGACCTCTCGGTGAACGCCGGCGAGGTCGACGCGACCCTGCAGGCGACGACGGAGGCGCTCTCCGAGCTGACGCGGCTGCTCGCGCTCGTGTCTGCGCCGCCGCTCCACGCCGCGACCGTCCGTCATGTCGAGGTGCTGCTGCTTCAGCCGCACGTCGCGATGGTGGTCGTGATCACATCGACCGGCGGCGTCAGCAAGCGCGTCCTGACCTTCGACGCTGCCCGTCGATCCCGGGCCTGCCGAAGTGGGCGGGCGAGTACCTCACCGAGCAGGTGGTCGGCTTCAACCTCGGCACGCGGGCGCTGCGGCAGCGCTTCGAGGATCCCGGGCTCTCGACGTGCGCGGAGCGCGCGTTCCTGCAGCTGCTGCTGGCCGGCGTTCACCGGCCTGGACGCCGACGACCGCCGGCTCTTCGTCGGCGGCGCGGCCGATCTGCTCAACGAGCTGCGGCCGGCGGACTTCGAGGGCTACCGCAGCCTGATCGACGTGCTCGAGCGGCGCGCGGCTCTCCTCGAGGTGCTCGCCGGCGCGCTCGACCCGAGCGGCCGTTCGTCCGCGTCGGGCCCGAGCTGGCGCATCCGGGCCTCCGCGACGTCGCGCTCGTCGGCGCGTCGTACGGCGTCGTCAACCGCACGCTCGGCGCCGTCAGCCTGCTCGGCCCGCTGCGCATGGACTACGCGACCGCGATCCAGTCCGTCCGCGCCGCCGCGACCGAGCTCTCGCGCTTCGCCGAGGAGCTACTACGCCGACAACTGACGGTCGTCTGCCGGACCGAGCTTCGCTGCGATGGCGACGACGGAGCGCGACTACTACGAGCTGCTCGGCGTGTCGCGCGACGCGGACGACGACGAGATCAAGCGCGCCTTCCGCCGACGCGCGCGCGACCTGCACCCCGACGTCTCCGACGCGCCGGACGCGAAGGAGCGCTTCGCCGAGGTCGCCGAGGCATACGAGGTGCTCTCGAAGCGCGAGACCCGCGAGCTCTACGACCGCTACGGCCACGCGGGGCTGCGCAGCGGCGGCTTCTCGGCCGCCGCAGTTCGACTTCGGCAACCTCGCCGACGTCTTCTCGGCCTTCTTCGGCGACGACCTGCTCGGCGGCGCGGTCGGCGCCGCCGCGGCGGCGACGTCGCCGCCCACGTCGATATCGACCTGCGCGAGGCCGCGTCGGGCGTGCGCAGGCAGGTGCCGTTCCAGGTCGCCGTCACCTGCACGCGCTGCGACGGCGACGGCGCCGAGCCCGGCACCGACGTCAGCACGTGCCCGACGTGCGGCGGCGCCGGCCGGGTCAACCAGGTGTCGCGCAGCGTCTTCGGCGAGTTCGTCCGCTCGGCCGCCTGCCCCACCTGCGGCGGCGCCGGCCGCGTCATCGAGACGCCGTGCTCCAGTGCCGCGGCGACGGCCGCGTCCTCGAGGAGCGCACGCTCGACGTCGACATTCCGGCCGGGATCCACGACGGCCAGCGCATCCGCATCTCGGGCGAGGGCCACGCCGGCATCCCCGGTGCGCGCACCGGCGACGTCTACGTCGGCGTCGGCGTCCGCCCCGACCGTGACTTCATCCGCGACGGCGACGACATCTACTCGGGCGTCACGCTGACGATCACCGATGCTGCGCTCGGCGCGACCGTCACGGTGCCGACGCTCGACGGCGATACCGAGCTCGAGTTCGAGCCGGGCACGCAGCCGGGCCAGGTCCGCGCCCTGCGCGGCAAGGGCATGCCGGTGCTGCAGGGCTTCGGCCGCGGCGACCAGCACGTCCGCATCAACGTCGCCGTCCCGCGCCGCCTGACCGAGGAGCAGCGCGACCTGCTGCGCAGCTTCGGCGAGTCGGCCGGGGCCGAGACGTACGACGAAGACGACGACGAGGGGTTCTTCCACAAGCTGAAGAGCGCGTTCCGGTAGTCCGGGCGTCGATCCCGAGTCCCGCCCGACGAGGCGGAGGCTGCCGTCGGGCGGCTGCTCGAGCTCGTCCCGGCCGGCCACGAGGTCACACCGACCGGGCTTGCCGTCTACGTGGAAGAGCAGCAGCTCGACGCGCTGCGCGCCGCCTTCCCGACACTCACGGTCGAGCAGGTCGAGCCCGGCTGGGAGGACGCCTGGCGGAGCTTCCACACCGGCGTCCGCATCGGCCCGCTCTGGGTCGGCCCGCCCTGGGAAGAGCCGCCCGCTGCGGCGGTCGCGATCGTCATCGACCCGGGCCGCGCTTTCGGCACCGGCGCGCATCCGACGACGCGGCTCGCCCTCGAGCTGCTCGGCGAGCTGGAGCCGCGGCAGCCTGCTCGACGTCGGCTGCGGCTCCGGCGTCATCGCCATCGCGGCGGCCAAGCTCGGCTTCGGGCCGGTGCGCGCCGGCGACACGGATCCGGTCGCCGTCGAGGTCACGCGCGAGAACGCCGAGCGCAACGGCGTCGCCGTCGACGGCGGCGCTGCTGGACGCGCGCACCGGCGCGCTCGAGGCGGACGTCGTCGTCGCCAACATCGCGCTCGACGTCGTCGAGGCCCTCGCGCCGCGCGTCCGCTGCCGTAGCCTCGTCCTGTCCGGCTACCTGGCGAGCGAGCGGCCCGCCGTCCCCGGGCTCGCGCGGGTCGCCCGGCGGGAGCACGACGGCTGGGCGGCCGATTGGTACCGACCGGAGTAGCATCGCCCGCTGTGACCACGTTCTCCGTTCGTTTCCTGGGCTGCAAGGTGTCGCAGACGGACGCGCAGGCCGTGCGCGAGCGCCTGCTCGCAGGCGGCCACCACGAGCAGGCCGACGCCGCGGACGTCGCCGTGGTGAACACCTGCTGCGTCACCCACGAGGCCGTCCGCAAGTCGCGCAAGGCGGCCGCGCGGGCGGCGCGCACGCACCGGCACGTCTACGTGACCGGCTGCGGCGCGAACCTCGGCGCCGAGGCGTTCGGCGCCCTCCCCGGCAACGTGACCGTCGTCGCCCGGCGGAGCGAGGCGACGCCGGCCGCGGTCGCGGGCGACGTCGGTGCGGTCGGCTGCGTCCAGGCCGAGTCGCGCCTCGACCGCGTGCGGGCCTTCGTGAAGGTGCAGGACGGCTGCAGCTTCTCGTGCAACTTCTGCGTCGTCCCGCTCGTGCGCGGCGCCTCGCGCAGCCGCGCGGCCGACGCCGTGCTGGCGGAGGCGCGGAAGCGCGTCGCCCAGGGGCATCGCGAGATCGTCCTGACCGGGATCAACCTCGGCTGCTACCGGGACCGCGTGGCGGCCCACCGCCTGCCGAGCCTCATCCGCGCGCTCGGTGAGATCCCTGGGCTCGAACGGCTGCGCCTCTCGTCCATCGAGGTGAACCACGTCGACGACGCCCTCGTCGCAGCGCTCCGCGAAACGCCGGTCGTCGCCCGGCACCTGCACGTGCCGCTCCAGTCCGGCGACGACGGCGTGCTGCGCGCGATGGGCCGCCGCTACGGCGTCCAGACGTTCCGCCGCCGCCTCGAACCGCTCGCAGACTTCAACCTCACGACGGACGTGATCGTCGGCTTTCCCGGCGAGGACGAAGACGCATTCCGGCGAACGCTCGACCTCGTGCGCGACGCGCGGATCACGAAGGTGCACGTCTTCCCGTACTCGCCGCGGCCGGGCACCGAGACGGCCGCGCGCGACACCGTCCCGCCGGCCGTCAAGCGCGAGCGCGGCGCACGCCTGCGAGCCGCATCCCACGAGGCGTGCCTCGCGCGCTGGCGTGAGAAGGTCGGCGCGCGATGACCGCGTGCTCGTCGATCGTCCCGGCCGCGGCTACGGCGACGACTACTCGCCGTGGCTCGTCGACGCGCCGGTCGGCGAGCTCGTGCGCGTCCGCGGCGCCGCGGTCACCGAGGAGGGCGTGCTCGCTGCGTGACGACTGCCTCTTCTGCCGGCTCGTCCGCGAGGGCGACCACGTCAACGCCGGGGACGGGTTCGTCGCCGATCCGCGACATCAACCCGCAGGCGGACACGCATCTGCTCGTCCTGCCCGAGCGGCACGTCGACTCGTTCCGCGAGATCGGCGAGTTCCCGCCCGAGGAGGCGAGCCGCATGCTGGACTTCGTCGCCGACACCGCACGCAAGGCGGGTCTGGAGGACTACCGGGTCGTCGTCAACGTCGGCCCGGGCGGCGGCCAGACGGTCTTCCACCTGCACTGGCACATCCTTGCCGGCGGATCAGGGAGGATGACGCAGCTGTGAGCGGCCTGATCGAACGCCTGGAGGAGGACCTGACCGAGTCGATGAAGTCGCGGGACGAAACGCGCCGCGACGCCGTGCGGCTGATCCTCGCCAGCCTGCGCTCGGCCGAGAAGGATCTCCAGCGGCCGCTGAGCGACGGTGAGGAGCTCCAGGTGCTGCAGCGCGAGCGCAAGAAGCGCCAGGAGGCGGCCGAGGCGTTCCGCGCGGCGGGGCGCGACGAGGCGGCCGACCAGGAGGACACGGAGCTCGCGATCCTCGGCGAGTACATGCCGGAGCAGCTCTCGGAGGAAGACCTCGAGAGCATCATCGACGACGCCATCGCCGAGAACGGCGCGACCAGCATGCGCGACCTCGGCCGGGTGATGGCCGACGTCATGCCGCAGGTCGCCGGCCGGGCAGACGGCAGCGTCGTCAGCAACCTCGTGCGCGAGAAGCTGGCCTAGCCTCTTCCGCACCTACACTGAGGGAGGGTGCAGGAAGTTCTCTCGGTTTCCAACGACGTCGCGGCGGAGCTCGCGACCGTCGGCGACGGTGTGCTCGACGCGCTGCGCGAGCGGCTGCAGGCCACGATCGTGATGCGCGGCAACCGCCTGACGCTCGAGGGCGAGGAGGACGCGGTTGCCGAGGCGCGCGCCGTGCTCGACGAGATCGTCGAGCTGATCCAGGGCGGCCACGAGATCGGCCCGGGCACCGTCGACACCGTCCTCGGCGTGCTGGAGCAGGGCGCCGACGTCCGTGAGCTCTTCGACGACGTCGTCTGGCGCCACCGCGGCAAGAAGATCGCGCCGAAGACGGTTACGCAGAAGCAGTACGTCGAGTCGATCCGGAAGTGCACCGTCACCTTCGGCATCGGCCCCGCAGGCACCGGCAAGACCTACCTGGCGATGGCGCTCGCCGTCGCCGCGCTCTCGGAGCGCCAGGTCGGGCGCATCATCCTCACGCGCCCCGCGGTCGAGGCCGGCGAGCGTCTCGGCTTCCTGCCCGGCGACATGCTCGCCAAGGTCGACCCGTACCTGCGGCCGCTCTTCGACGCGCTCTACGACATGCTCGACGCCGACCGCCTCGCCGCCTTCATGGAGCGCGGGACGATCGAGGTCGCGCCGCTCGCCTTCATGCGCGGCCGAACCCTCAACGACTCCTTCATCATCCTCGACGAGGCTCAGAACACGAGCCCCGAGCAGATGCAGATGTTCCTGACGCGCCTGGGGTTCGGCTCCAAGGTCGTCGTCACCGGCGACGTCACCCAGGTCGACCTGCCGCGCGAGCAGGCGTCCGGGCTGATCCAGGTACAGGACATCCTCGGCGCCGTGGACGGGATCTCCTTCGTCCGCTTCTCGCACGAGGATGTTGTCCGGCACAAGCTGGTGCAGCGCATTGTCGAGGCGTACAAACAGCACTCGGAGGAGACGGGAACCGGACGGCGCAGGTAGGGGCGTGGTCGCCGTCGACGTCGAGAACCGGAGCGGCCGGGAGGTGCCGGCCGACGAGGCCGTCGCCGTGATCCGCGCCACCCTTGCAGCCGAGGGCGTCGACGACGGCGAGCTCGGCCTCCACTTCGTCGGCCCGGACGAGAGTCGCGCCCTCAAGCGCGAGCACCTGGGCATCGACGAGGCGACCGACGTGCTCTCCTTCCCGCTCGACGGCCGCGATCCGATCGCGCAGGGGCTGCCGCGCCAGCTCGGCGACCTCGTCGTCTGCCCGCGACGTCGTCGGCGAGGAGTGGCGCGGACCACTCGTGCACGGCGTCCTGCACCTGCTCGGCTATGACCACGGCGACGAGATGACGGCCCGGGAACAGGAGCTCGCCTCGTGAACGACCGCCGCGCGCCCTCGCTGCTGCACAGCTTCAACTACGCCTTCGAGGGCGTCATCCACGTGCTGCGCACGCAGCGCAACATGCGCATCCACTTCATGATCGCCGTCGGCGTGCTGATCGCCGCGCTCGCGGCCGGGGTCCAGCGCTTCGAGCTGATCGCGCTTCTGCTCTCGATCGCGTTCGTGCTGATCACCGAGATGATCAACACCGCGGTCGAGGCCGCGATCGACGTCTCGACGACTGCGTTCGACCCGCTCGCGAAGCTCGCCAAGGACATCGCGGCGGGGGCCGTCCTGATCGCGACCGTCAACGCGGTCATCGTCGGCTACCTGGTCTTCTCCGTCCGCCTCGTCCACCAGGGCTCGAACCTGATCACTCGGGTACGCGACGCGCCGGCCGAGCTCACGCTGGTCGCGCTCGTCGTCACCGTGCTCTTCGTGATCGCCACGAAGGCGTATACCGGCCGCGGCACACCGCTTCGCGGGGGCCTGCCCTCCGGGCACGCCGCGGTCGCGTTTGCGGGCTGGATGGCGGTCACGAACGTCGTCAGCGACTCCAGCCACTGGTTCCTGATCTCGGCGCTGGCGTTCATCATGGCTCTGCTCGTGGCCCAGACCCGCGTCGAATCCGGAGTGCACTCGGTCGTCGAGGTGACGTACGGCGCCCTGCTCGGCTCGTTGGTGACGCTCGTGATCTTCCAGGTGTTCGCGTGACGCCCGACCTCGATCTGCTCGCCGAGGCCGACGCCGCCGCGGAGCACGCCTACGCGCCGTACTCGAAGTTCCACGTCGGCGCCGCCGTGCGAACACGCGATGGGCGCATCGTGACGGGCGTGAACGTCGAGAACGCCGCGTATCCGCTCGGCATCTGCGCCGAGAAGGCCGCGATCAGCGCCGCCGTCAACGCCGGCTACGGCCCCGGCGACCTCGAGGCGATCGCAATCACCGCCTCGCCGTGCGGCGGCTGCCGCCAGTGGCTCACCGAGTTCCGGGTCGGCTCGGTGACGTACCGGCGCGTCGACGGTGAGCCGGTCGCGGTCACGCCGGCCGACCTCCTGCCCGACTCGTTCGTCCTGTGAAGAGCGGCTTCGTCGCGGTCGCCGGGCGTCCCAACGTCGGCAAGTCGACGCTCGTGAACGCGATTGCCGGCGGCAAGGTCGCGATCGTCTCGGACAAGCCGCAGACCACGCGCCGGCGGATCTTCGGCGTCGCGAACGGCGACGGCTACCAGCTCGTCATGGTCGACCTGCCGGGCTTTCAGCGCCCGCTCGACGCGCTCACCGCGCACATGCAGCGCACGGTCGACGCGGCGTTCGAGGACGTCGACGCCGTGCTCCTCGTGCTCGACGCGCGCGAGCGGATCGGCGCCGGCGACCGCTTCATCGCCAAGCGCGTCTTCGAGCTCGGCGTGCCGGTCGTGATCGCGCTGAACAAGGTCGACAGGCTCAAGCCGGGCCACATCGCGACGCAGATGATGACCGGCTCCAAGCTGGGCAATTTCCACGCGCTGCACCCGGTCAGCGCGAAGACCGGCGACGGCATCGGCGAGCTGCGCGAGGAGCTTGTCGGCCTCCTGCCGGAAGGGCCTGCGTACTTCGCGCTCGACCAGCGCACCGACCTCACGGCCGAGGAGCAGATCGCCGAGCTCGTCCGCGAAAAGGCGCTCCACCTGACGCGCGACGAGGTGCCGCACGCGGTCACCGTGGAGGTCGAGGAGATCACCGACAAGGTGGTCCGCGCGAACGTGCTCGTCGAGACCGAGTCGCAGAAGCAGATCCTCGTGGGCAAGCGCGGCGCGGTGATCCGCGAGATCGGCACGCGCGCGCGCCCGGAGATCGAGCAGCTGCTCGGCCACAAGGTCTTCCTCGAGCTGCAGGTGAAGGTGCGGCCCAAGTGGCGCCGCGACGAACGCCTACTGGAACGCCTCGGTATTTGACGGCTTGCCGCGAGATCTCCGCCGGGCGTGAGCCGCCCCAGACACGGCGCAGGATCAGCACGCTCGTCCGCGACCCGTAGCGCTGCTACGGGCTCGCGGACGATGCGTGGTGCCCTGCTTGGTCTGGGACGCCTCCCACGGCGGCGGAGATCTCGCACCAAGCCTCTAAACTCGAACTGAATGGCGCAGGCCCCAGCACTGCCCGGCGGCTTCGAGCTCCCGCTCGAGCCACGGCTCCCGCGCGTCGGCGCGGTCGACGCCGTCGCCCTCGAGGAGCGCGCGGCGACGCTCGCAAAGCGTTCGATCAAGCGCGAGTCGAAGCTGCAGGCGCTCGATCTCGCCATCCGCGTGATCGACCTGACGACGCTCGAGGGCGCGGACACGCCCGGCAAGGTCTCCGCGCTGGCGTCGAAGGCGCTCCGTCCCGACCCGACCGACCCGGCCATCCCGCCGGTCGCGGCGCTGTGCGTCTATCCGAACCTCGTGCCGGTCGCCGTCGAGCGCCTGCGCGGCTCCTCTGTGAAGGTCGCCTCGGTTGCAACCGCCTTTCCGTCCGGCCAGTCGCCGCTCGACGTGAAGATCACCGAGACGCGCGATGTGGTCGAGGCGGGCGCCGACGAGGTCGACATGGTCATCGACCGAAACGCCTTCCTCTCGGGTCGGTACGCCAAGGTCTACGACGAGATCGTGCGCACGAAGGAGGCCTGCGGCGACGCGCACCTCAAGGTCATCCTCGAGACCGGCGAGCTCGGCACGTACGACAACGTTCGCCGCGCGGCGCTGCTCTCGATCGCGGCCGGCGCCGACTTCGTCAAGACGTCGACCGGGAAGATCTCGCCGGCCGCCACGCTGCCGGTCACGCTCTGCCTGCTCGAGGTCGTCCGCGACGTCTACGACGAGACCGGCCGGCGCATCGGCGTGAAGGCGGCCGGCGGCATCCGCCAGGCCAAGCAGGCGATCCAGTACCTCGTGCTCGTGCACGAGACGCTCGGCACCGAGTGGCTGACGCCGGACCTGTTCCGGCTCGGCGCCTCGTCGCTGCTGAACGACGTGCTGATGCAGATCCGCAAGCAGCGCACCGGCCTCTACCAGAGCCCCGACTACTTCACCGTCGACTGATGGCCGAGCTCGACCGCACGAGCACCGCCCTCGGCACGGTCGAATGGGACTACGCGCCCGCTCCCGAGGCGCGCGACATCGTCACGCTCCAGGAGCGCTACGGCCTTTTCGTCGGCGGCGAGCTCGTCGACCCGCGCTCCGGCGAGTGGTTCGCGACCATCGACCCGTCGAGCGAGGAGCCGCTCGCCGAAGTTGCGCAGGCCGGCCCCGAGGACGTCGACCTCGCCGTGCAGGCCGCGCGGGAGGCGTTCACCAACGGCTGGTCGGACATCGCGCCCTCCGAGCGCGCCAAGTACCTGTTCCGGATCGCGCGCATCCTCCAGGAGCGCTCGCGCGAGTTCGCGGTGCTGGAGTCGCTGAACGGCGGCAAGCCGATCCGCGAGTCGCGCGACGTCGACCTGCCGCTCGCCGCCGCGCACTTCTTCTACTACGCGGGCTGGGCCGACAAGCTCGAGTACGCCTTCCCGAACCGGCGCCCGCGGCCGCTCGGCGTCGCCGGCCAGATCATCCCGTGGAACTTCCCGCTGCTGATGCTCGCGTGGAAGATCGCGCCCGCGCTCGCGGCCGGGAACACCGTGGTGCTGAAGCCGGCCGAGACGACGCCGCTCACCGCCCTGCTCTTCGCCGACGTCGTCCGCCAGGCCGACCTGCCGCCCGGCGTCGTCAACATCGTCACCGGCGACGGCCGCACGGGCGCGGCGCTGGTCGAGCACCCGGGCGTCGACAAGATCGCGTTCACCGGCTCGACCGACGTCGGGAAGGCTATCCAGCGGCGGCTCGCCGGGACGCACAAGAAGCTGACGCTCGAGCTCGGCGGCAAGGCCGCCAACATCGTCTTCGACGACGCGGCGCTCGACCAGGCGGTCGAGGGCATCGTCAACGGCATCTACTTCAACCAGGGCCACGTCTGCTGCGCCGGCTCCCGCCTCTTCGTGCAGGAGTCGGTCTACGAGCCGATCGTCCAGAAGCTGAAGCGCCGTATGACCACCCTGCGCGTCGGCGACCCGCTCGACAAGAACACGGACGTCGGCGCGATCAACTCGCGCCAGCAGCTCGACAAGATCGCGGAGCTGGTCCGCTCGGGCGAGGAAGAGGGCGCGGAGATCTACCAGCCGCCGTGCCGCCTGCCCGAGAAGGGCTACTGGTTCGTCCCGACCGTCTTCACGAACGTGGCCCAGAGCTACCGCATCGCGCAGGAGGAGATCTTCGGCCCGGTTCTGTCGGTGCTGACCTTCCGCACGCCGGAGGAGGCGGTCGAGAAGGCGAACAACACGCCGTACGGCCTGTCCGCGGGCGTCTGGACGGAGAAGGGCTCGCGCATCCTCTGGATGGCCGACCGGTTGCGCGCGGGCGTCGTGTGGGCGAACACGTACAACCGCTTCGACCCGGCGTCGCCGTTCGGCGGCTACAAGGAGTCCGGGTACGGCCGCGAGGGCGGCAGGCACGGGCTCGAGCCGTACCTCGACTTCTCGGCGGAGACCGACGGCGGATGAGCCGGCTCCCGGTCCGCAAGACGTACAAGCTCTTCATCGGCGGCGCCTTCCCGCGCTCCGAGTCGGGGCGCACCTACCTCGCCGAGGGCCAGAACGTCGCGCGCGCGTCGCGCAAGGACGCGCGGGACGCGGTGCGCGCCGCGCGCTCGGTGCAGGCCAAGTGGGCGGGGATGACGGCCTACAACCGCGGCCAGGTGCTCTACCGGCTCGCCGAGATGATGGAGACGCGCAGCGCCGAGCTCGCCGAGCTCTGCAGCGGCGACGAGGAGGTCGCGCGGTCGATCGACCGCGTGGTCTGGTACGCCGGGTGGTGCGACAAGCTTGCGCAGGTGGTCGGCAGCTCGAACCCGGTCGCCGGGCCGTACTTCAACTTCACGCTTCCCGAGCCGACCGGCGTGGTCGCGGTGATCGCGCCGCCCGAGCCGGCCCTCGAGGGGCTCATCTCACGCATCGCACCCGTGCTCGTCGGCGGAAACTCGGTCGTCGCGGTGGCTTCGGAGGAGCATCCGCTGGTCGCGATCGAGCTCTCCGAGGTGATCGCCACCTCCGACGTCCCCGGTGGCGTCGTGAACATCCTCACCGGCCACCAGTCGGAGCTGGCGCCGATCCTCGCCGGGCACATGGACGTGAACGCGCTCGACCTGAGCGGCACGAACGGCGACTCGGCCGAGCTCGAGGTGCTCGCTGCCGAGAACGTGAAGCGCATCGTGCGCGGCGCGATCCGGGGCAGAGCCCCTGGGAGGCAGCCGCGTTCCTCGAGCTCAAGACCGTCTGGCACCCACTCGGCCTCTGATGAACGGCGAGCGGCGCTTCAGCCAGGCGATCTCCGACGGCGACCGCATCTCGCTCGTCGCGTCGGCACCCGACGACGACTCCGCCCATCGAGCCGCCGCCGACGGCGCGACGGCGCTCGTCGACGCGGGCGCCGCTCGGCGATCACACGCTGCCGGTGCTCTGGCGCGGCTCCGGCGGCCCGCACGCGGCGCGCAACGTCGCTGCCGACGCGTGCGTCCTGGTTGCCGGCGACGACGACCATGAGCGGCTCGTCGCCCGCTACGGCGAGGTGATCGACCTCGGTCTCGACTGCGTGGTCGAGGTCGCCGATGAGGAGGAGATGGAGCGGGTGCTCGAGGCGCTCGACCCGGAGGTCTTCCTGCTCACGCCCGGCGACCAGCACGGCGAGGAGGCGCTGGAGCGCGTCCTGGAGCTGCTCGAGGACGTGCCGGCGGGGAAGCTCGCCGTCGCCGACCTGACGCCCTACGACGAGGTCGAGCTGGCCGCGCTGGAGCGGGCGGGCGTGGACGCGGTGATCGTGCCGCTGGAGTCGGTGGCCGTGCTGGCCGCTGCGGCGCTCTAACTACCCGAAAAACGCCTTCGCGACGTCGTACCACTCCGGCGGCACGGTCTTCAGCTCGGCCGTCGCCTCCCGCAGCGACACGGCGACCATGTCGTCGCCGTGCAGCGCCGCCATCTGTCCGTACTGCTCCTCGTGCACGAGGTCGGCCGCCTTGAGGCCGTACCGGCTCGCGAGCACCCGGTCGCGCGCCGTCGGCGTGCCGCCGCGCTGCACGTGGCCGAGCACGGTGACGCGCGTCTCGTAGCCGGTGCGCTCCTCGATCTCGCTCGCAAGCTGGTGGCCGACGCCTCCGAGCCGGACGTGCCCGAAGGCGTCGATGCTCTCGTCCTGCGTGACCGTGCGGCGCTCGCCCGACTCGTACGTCAGCTCGTAGCCCTCGCTGACCACGACGATCGAGAAGTCCTTGCCGCGCTCGTGCCGGCGGCTGAGCTCGCGGCACGCCGCCTCGACGCTGATCGGCTGCTCCGGGATGAGGATGACGTCGGCGCCGCCGGCGATGCCGCTCATGACGGCGATCCAGCCGGTGTGGCGGCCCATCACCTCGACGACCATCACGCGGTTGTGCGACTCCGCGGTGGTGTGGAGCCGGTCGATCGCCTCGGTGCAGATCGAGACCGCGGTGTCGAACCCGAACGTGTAGTCCGTGCCGGAGAGGTCGTTGTCGATCGTCTTCGGGACGCCGACGACCGGGAAGTCGTATTCCTCGTAAAGGCGGGCCGCGACGCCGAGCGTGTCCTCGCCGCCGATGGCAACGAGTGCGTCGAGGTTGCTCGGCGAAGGTGGCGAGGACCGCGTCGACGCCGCCGTCGACCTTGAACGGGTTCGTGCGCGTGGTGCCGATGATCGTCCCGCCGCGCGGCAGGATCCCGGAGATCTCGCGCGGGCCGAGCGGCTGCAGCCGGCCGTGGACGAGACCGGCCCAGCCCTCGCGGACGCCGATCACCTCGTGGCCGCGCGCCTGCGAGCGGCGCGCAACCGCGCGGATGACCGCGTTCAGGCCCGGGGCGTCGCCGCCGCCGGTGAGGACGCCTACTCGCTTGGACACGCGACGATGGTACGGGTTGCGGCAGCGATCGCCGGTGACTAACCGGACTGCAAGCTGGTGAGCGGGCCACGACCGCGGCTCCGTTGTCAGACAGACGACAGCACCGTCCGGTGGGCGTCTACCATTGATGTAGCAAGCGGCGGTGGCGGAACGGTCTACGCGATCGGCTCAAAACCGATTGGCCTTACGGGCCGTGTGGGTTCGAATCCCACCCGCCGCATTTCATGCGATCCGAGTTCGAGCGAGAGATCGTCCCCGACCTTGCGAAGTGCGGCGTCAATGCATCGGTCATCGCTCGCGTGATCGCGATCCCACGGTCGACGATCCGCGATGGCTAAACCGCGAGGGCCACGGTCACGGCGGGTCAGCGGACTGAGCGGCGCGCGATTCCGCCCGGGTACTCATATCTTCGCGGCGTCTACCTCGGAGATGGAGTACTTCGTATCTCCCGGGCGTCTACCTGGGGACGGCGCTTTGTCGAAGCAACCTATACGGGGTCGTCGACGAGTTCTCCGCAATGCAGGCGGACAATGCCGCTACAGCGGCGGTCATCGACGAGTGCCGTACGGCCGCTGTGCAGGCGTGTCCGGAGCGTGTCCAGCGTCCAGACGGCGCTCTTCGAATGGCCGTTGCCTGTTCCCGCAGCACGGGCCGGGCCGTAAGCATCGAGCGCCGCATCGAGCTCGCGCTCTGGCAGCAGACGATCGTCGACCGGCATCCGAAGGAGTTCCTCCGCGGACTGATTCACTCGGACGGCTGCCGGGTTCTCAACCGCGTCAACGGCAAGGGATATCCGCGCTACTTCTTCAGCCAGGTATCGGATGACATCCGCCGCCTGTTCTGCGAGACCTGCGAGAAGATCGGAGTCGAGTACAGGCTGAACCGGTGGGACTCGGTCTCGATCGCCCGCGCCCCGAGCGTCGCGATCCTCGACTCCTTCATCGGCCCGAAGGCCTAGCGGGATAACGAGCCGTTAACGACGCCCGCAGACCCGACTGGTACAAAGAGCGCCCGATGCGCGCGCCCTCCCTCGCCTTCGGGCTCGCGCTGTCGCTTGCCGCGCTGCTCGTCCCGGCCGTGGCGGCCGACGGCCACGTGACCAAGCCGCCCAGGAAGGCGGAGAAGGTCAAGCGCGTGCCGCTGCACAAGCGCCCGAACATCGTCTTCGTCATGACCGACGACCAGACGATGGAGAACCTGAGGGTGATGCACGACACGAAGCGGCTGCTCGCCGACCAGGGCGCCACGTTCAACCAATACGTCGTCTCCTACTCGCTCTGCTGTCCCTCGCGGGCGACCATGCTGACGGGCGAGTACGCGCACAACCATCGCGTGCTCGACAACCATGCTCCGAGCGGCGGCTTCTACCGTTTCCGCTCGCAGAACGCGCTGCCCGTCTGGCTCCGGGACGCCGGTTACCTCACGGCGCACGTCGGCAAGTACCTGAACGGCTACGGCAAGCGCAAGCCGCGCGAGGTGCCGGCGGGCTGGAACGAGTGGTACACGTCGGTCGACCCGACGACGTACCGCTACTGGGACTACACGTTCAACGAGAACGGCAAGCTCGTGCACTACGGCAACGCCGTGCGCGACTACCGCACCGACGTCGACACGCGCACCGCGGTCGGGATCATCAAGCGCCACGCGAAGGACAGCGTCGACCGCGGCAAGCCGCTGTACCTGCAGGTCGACTACCTCGCGCCGCACAGCGGCTACCCGGTAGCGCTCGACGACCCGCCGCGCATGGCCACACCGGAGCCGGCGCCGCGCCACCGCGACCGGTTCGCGTTCGCGCCGCTGCCGACGACGCCGAACTACAACGAGGCCGACGTCACCGACAAGCCGATCGGCATCCGGCGCCGCGCGCCGATCGAGCCGTACGTCCGCTACGCGATCACCGAGGACTACCAGCAGCGGCTCGAGTCGCTGCTCGCCGTCGACGAGGGCGTCGCCGCGATCGTCACGGAGCTGCGGCAGACGCGGCGAGCTGAACAACACCTACATCTTCTTCAGCTCCGACAACGGCTTCTTCCAGGGCGAGCACCGCATCCCGAGCGGCAAGGTGCTGCCCTACGAGGAGTCGATCCGGCTGCCGCTGATCGTCCGCGGGCCGGGGATCGCGCCGCACACGAGGCTCGACCAGCTGGTCGGCAACGTCGACCTCGCGCCGACGATCGCTGCCATGGCGCGTGCGAAGCCCGGGCTGATCGAGGACGGCGTCTCGCTGCTGCCGCTCCTGCAGACCGGCCGCTGGCACGTGAAGCGCGACGACATCCTCCTGGAGGCCGGCCCCTTCGACAAGCCGGAGCAGGAGTACACCGGCCTGCGCACGCCGCGCTACATGTTCTCCGTCTACGGCAACGGCGAACAGGAGCTGTACGACCTGCGCGCCGACCCGTACGAGCTCGACAACCGGGCCGGATCGCCCGAGTACGAGCAGGTGCGGACGATGCTCACCGAGCGCCTGCAGCGCCTCCGCTACTGCGCAGGCGCTAGCTGCCGACCATGAGCGGCGGGTAGGGCGGCGAGGGCACGACGGCCAGCCGCAGCGGCCGGTCGGCGCGCCCCTGCGCCATCGCGAGCGCCGCGCGGAGGCCGTGGGTCGGCACGAAGCCGAGCGTCCGCGCCACCGTGGCGTCCCGCGACCCGGCGACCAGCACCGCGCCGAGCCGGTCGATCGCAGGCCTGCAGCCGCGCCAGTCGACGTACGGGAGCACCGGGTGGCACGCGTCGCCGCGCCGGTACGCTTCCAGTGCGCGCTCGTCGCGCGCGGCGGCCTCCTCGGCCTCGGCCAGCGCGCCGCCGCCGTTCGCGTCGCGCAGCTCCGTGAAGAACGCGCGGTATGGCTGCTGCCCGGGGTGCGCATACCGCCGGTGCAGTCGGTGGACGAGGATCGCGGTGCCGCCCTCCTGGACCGGGAAACGATTGCGCCAGAGCCGCAGCGCATAGCCCAGCCCGAGGGCCGCGGCGAGCACGGGGTTCGGGCGCTCGCGCGGCAGCCACAGGGTCGTGTCGGGGATCCCGATGCAGATCGCGTCGACGGGTTCCTCGAGCCGGACGCCGCGCGCCTCCGTTGCACGGAGCAGCGCTTCCGCGTGCGCCACGGACGGCGGACCGGCGAACACGCCGAGCGTCGAGACCTCGACCGGGAGCCCGCGCATGATGCGCAGCCGTACCGCGGACGGCAGCCGGCCGTAGGCGCGGCCGAGCCACGAGCCCACGAGCCGGTCGAGCGCCTCGCGGTCGTGCGGGTACCCCTGCAGCGCGCCGCGGAGCACCGGGTGGTTGAGCGCGAGCGACACGCCCATGAGCGCCCCGCGCGCGGTTAGCGCACGCTCGAGGTCGACGCCCAGTTTCCAGCCCTCCGACGTGCCCGTGTCGAGCAGCGAGTACGCCCCAGCCGCCCGCAGCGCGACGGGGGAGGTCGCCGCCACGAGTGCAGCCGGCCCGCCGTGGATGACGGTCTCGGCGGCGCTGACGACCACGACGAGGTCGGCCTCGGTCAGCGCAGGGTTGACGCGCAGCTCGATGCTGCCCGATGTCCCGACGGCGACGAGGTCGTCCGCCTCGGCGTCGTGGACGCCCACCTGCCCGTGGAAGGCCCGCGCGAGCTCCGGCGAGACGAAGGTGTCGATCTGCCTGCGGTCGGGACGGCGCGCGAGCCCCGCCGCGAGGAGCAGCGTTACCCGGTCCGATGGGATGCCGGCACGCCCGAGCGCGTCGACCACGGCCTCCACCGCCGCGCGCCGCGGATCATTGTCGACCCCGGGGAGCGGGAGCGCGGCCGGCTCGATGACCACGGTCGCCCGGCCGCCGCGCGCGACGCTTGCTTCGAGCGGTGGCCCGGCCAGCGGAAAGCGGAGCGCGTCCCGCACGGCGGCCCGCACGTCGTCGATCCGTGACGCGGGCGCCGGCGGGCGCACGAGCACGGCGCCTTCGGGCGCGTCCAGGAAGTTGACGCGCGTCCCGGCGAGCAGCGGGATCCGTGTCACTGCAACGGCAGCGCGTAGGCGCGGCCGTGGTGCACGAACCCGTACGCCTCGTACAGCTGATGCGCTTCCGTGCGGTGGTGCCCCGACTCGAGCACGAGGCGGTGACAGCCGTGACGGCGCGCCTCGTCGGCGCAGGCATCGAGCAGCGCTCGCGCGTGCCCGCGCCGGCGGGCCTCCGGCGCGACGAAGAGATCCGGGATCCAGGCCTCGACCGTCGTCCAGTTCAGCCGCTCCCGCAGCCAGAAGCTGACGACTCCGACGACCCGGCCGTCGTCCTCGGCGACGAACACACGGGCGTCGCGGTTGGCGAGATGTTCGTCGAACACGGCGTGCTGGTCGGTGCGGTTCTCTGCCGCCGGCGGCCGCCCGAGCTCCTCCAGCAGCTCGAGCACGGCGTCGGCGTCGCCGATGTGCGCCG
This sequence comes from uncultured Thermoleophilia bacterium, assembly GCA_963710465.1. Classification (GTDB taxonomy): domain Bacteria; phylum Actinomycetota; class Thermoleophilia; order Gaiellales; family Gaiellaceae; genus JACVRM01. The sequence goes on along the minus strand of CAVQAQ010000020.1, from coordinate 103,336 downwards.
CGCGGACGCTCACGGGATCGACCGGTACAGCCGCAGGAACGCCGGCCGGAAGCCGCGGCGCGGCCAGAAGCGCGAGGCCAGGAGGTTGGTCACGCGCCAGTCGGTCACGACGGCGGGGTAGCCCTCGCGCGCAGCCCAGGAGAGCGAGGCTTCGGTGAGCGCGTGGCCGATGCCCGCGCCGCGCGCCTCCGGCACCGTGACGGCGAAGCCGAGGTAGGCAGCGCGGTCGATGTGGAGCAGGCCCTCGTCGTGCCGCGAGTGCGACCAGTCGGTCATCGACCAGCATGCGACCGGGCGATCGCCATGGAAGCCGATGAGCACGTGTTCCTCGTCGCCGGCAATCGTCTTCTCCCACTCGGCGCGGGAATCCTCGCGCGACCACGGCTGTACGTCCGAGAAGACGGGCGAGAGCGCCTGGTGGCGCGGTAGCGCGAGGTCGACGTCGATCAGTTCCTCGATGTCGCCGAGCCGGGGTGGGCGGATGCTGAAGCCGTCCGGGACGGCCGCATCGGTGTCGGTCGGCGCCAGGATGCCGTGCACCTGCTGCTGGCCGAACGACAGCCGGAACCAGGCATCGACGAGGGCGGCGTCGCTTGCCGGGACGAGGACGTACTGGCGCGTGCGGCCCGCCTCGACCCAGATTGCGGCGGCGGCTGCGTAGGCATCGCGGAGCGCTTCGGCGTCGCTCGCGGCGTGTCCGGCGCTCTGTACCCAGACGTTCGGGCCCCAGGTCTCCGCCGACTGAGGGACGCCAAGCACGAAGGCGACGACCTCGCCGCCGCCCGTGGCGACTGCCCCTGAGGCCCCGTCGGTGCGGAGGAGCTGCTCCACGGCCGCGCGCGTCTGTGCCGGATCCTCGAAGCGAGCGTCGAGCAGCGGCACGGCCTGACGGTGCCGGCGGTGGCGATCGGCGAGCAGATGCCCGGCTGCGTCCAGATCGGGCTCGGTGAAGGGTCGGGTCTCGACGCCGGGCACGGCGCGGGACGATACTCGCCGGAGCGTGCTCGAGCGGTTCACGGAGGCGGGCAGGCCGCGCATAGACTCGGAGGCGTGTCGCCCAAGACGCTGACGGGGGCCGAGCTGCAGCTCGACGACGCGCCCGTGCGCGACTCCGAGCTCTTCCTGGTCGACGGTAACAACCTGGCCTACCGCGCCTTCTTCGCGCTGCCCGAGGAGCTCGCTACGAGCGAGGGCTTCTCGACGAACGCGCTGCTCGGCTTCACCAACATGCTCTTCAAGCTGCTGGCCGACTACAAGCCAAAGGGCGTCGCCGTCGCGTGGGACACGCGGCCCACGCACCGGGCGGCGACGGCCGAGGCGGCGGACGTGGTCTACAAGGAGGGCCGGCGCGCGATGCCCGACCTGCTCCGCGAGCAGTTCCCGTACTTCCGGCCGATCGTGGACGCTTTCGGCTACCGCAACCTCGAGTTCGAGGGCTGGGAGGCGGACGACGTCATCGCGACGCTCGCCACGCGCGCCGACGAGGCCGGGATCAAGACGACGATCGTTTCCACCGACCGCGACGCGTTTCAGCTCGTAACGGACAACGTCGCCCTGATGATGACCCCGCGCGGCGTCTCGGACGTCCACGTTTACACGCCCGAGCGAGTCGAGGCGCGCTACGGGATCACGCCGGCGCAGATCCCCGACTTCATCGGGTTGAAAGGCGATACGTCCGACAACATCCCGGGCGTCCCGGGCATCGGCGACAAGACGGCAGGGCAGCTGATCGCCCAGTATGGCTCCCTCGAGGAGGTGCTCGACCACGTCGACGAGCTCACTCCGGCACGCTCGAAGGCGATCCGTGAGCACGCCGACCAGGCGCGCACCGCCAAGGAGCTCGCGACCATGCGGCGCGACCTCGATCTCGAGACCGACCCCGCCGCGCTGGTGCTCTCGCCGCCCGACCGCTCCGAGCTCGCCGAGATCTTCCGGCGCTTCGAGTTTCGCAACTTGCTGAACCGCATCGACGAGCTGGACGTCGCCCTGCCCGCCGCGGCGCGCAGCGTCAGGACGAGCCCGATGCCCTGGCGCGAGGAGCTGACGCTGCCCGCCGACGCCGGCCCCGTGGGCGTCGCGACGGTCGACGGCCGCACGGCGGTGGCAACGGGCGAGGAGGTCGTCGTCGCGACCGCGCCGGCGCCTGCATACGCCGAGTCGGCGGTGCACGATGCGAAGGCCCAGCGGCTCACCGCGACCGATGACACGCTGCTCGCCGCGTACCTGATCGAGCCCGGCCGGGCGACCTACGAGCTCGACGACCTCGCTGCGGAATACGACGTCGACGTCGCGCCCGAGCCCGCGACCGAGGAGGAGACGGCCGACCTGGTCCGCCGCGCGGCGATCCCGCTGCGGCTGATCCCGCTCATGCGAACGCGGCTCGTGGAGCGCGGCGCGGAGCGCCTCTACCGCGAGGTCGAGCTGCCGCTCACGGGGGTGCTCGCGGACATGGAGGACGTGGGCGTCCGCATCGACACGTATCGCATGGGCGAGATCACGGCCCGTCTCGCCGACCGCGTGGAGGAGCTCGAGGCGACGGCGTACGACCTCGCGGGCGAGGAGTTCGTGCTCGGGTCGACGCCGCAGGTGGGGCGGATCCTCTTCGAGAAGCTCGGCCTGACGCCGGGCCGCAAGGGCAAGACCGGCTACTCGACGGACACGCGCGTGCTACGCACGATCCGCGCCGAGCACGAAATCGTCGGCGTGATCGAGGAGTGGCGTGAGTACTCGAAGCTGCTGAACACGTACCTCGGCCCGCTGCCGAGCCTGATCGGGGAGGACGGCCGCCTGCACACGACCATCAACCAGGCGGTCGCGTCGACCGGCCGGCTGTCGACCACGAACCCGAACCTGCAGGCGATCCCGATCCGCACGGACATCGGGCGCGAGATCCGCTCCGCCTTCATTGCCGAGACCGGGTCGAAGCTGCTCTCCGCGGACTACTCGCAGATCGAGCTGCGCATCCTGGCCCACGTCTCCGGCGAGCCGAAGCTGCGCGAGGCGTTCGCCCGCGGCGACGACATCCACACGGCGACGGCGGTCGAGGTGCTCGGCAAGGATCCGGCCACGCTGACGACCGGAGACCGCTCGATCGCCAAGATGATCAACTTCGGGATCGTCTACGGGATCTCGGCGTTCGGGCTCTCCGAGAACCTCGAGATCCCGCGCGAGCAGGCGCAGGAGTACATCGACGCGTACCTGGCCCGGTTCCCGCACGTGCAGGACTTCATCGAGCGGACGATCGAGCAGGCCGAGCGCGACGGCTACGTGACGAGCCTGCTCGGCCGGCGGCGCCCGGTGCCGGAGATCCGCGCCCGCAACCGCGCGACGCGCTCGCTCGGCGAGCGGCTGGCCGTCAACTTCGTCATGCAGGGCTCGAACGCGGACATCATCAAGGTGGCGATGGTCGACATCCACCGGCGGCTGCGCGAGGAGGGGAGAGCCGCGAAGCTGGTGCTCCAGGTGCACGACGAGCTGCTGCTCGAGGTGCCCGACAAGGAGGTCAGCCAGGTGCGTGACCTCGTCCGCCAGGAGATGTGCGGCGCGTACCCGCTCGACCCGCCGCTCGGGGTCGACGTCGGCGTCGGCGAGGATTGGGCCGACGCGAAACGCTGATGACGCGCCACCTTGACGGAGGCAGCCGAAGTGCGGGCGCGCGTCAGCGCGAGTGCCCGGACGCTCCCGTTGGAGAGGAGGTAGGCCCGCCGAAGCGGCGAGCCCACTGAAAGTAACCGCCTCTGCGGAGGCTTGGCGGCCCCTACACTCGCCGGCGTGCTGGTCACGCTCCCCGACGGCTACCGGCTGTTCGTCGAGGAGGTCGGCTACGGCTTCCCGCTCGTCGTGCTCCACGGCGGCCCGGGCATGGATCACACGATGTTCCGCCCGTGGCTCGACCCGCTGGGCGACGAGTTCCGCATGGTCTATGTGGACGAGCGCGGGCAGGGGCGCAGCGACCGGGTCGACCCGGCCACGCTGTCGCTCGAGGTCTTCGCCCGCGACGTCGACCTGCTCGCCGATACGCTCGCGGTGGGCCGGTACGCGCTGCTCGGGCACTCGTTCGGAGCCATCGTCACCACCTGGCACGCGACGAGCCTGGGCACGGCGGCCGCCTACGTGATCTCCGGCGGCGCCGAGTCGAGCGACGCATTGATGGCGGACGTCCAGGCGTCATTCGAGACCCTCGGCGACCGGCGCGCGGTCATCGAGGCATCGTGGGAGCGCGAGAAGAGCGTCGCCACCGAGGAAGAGGCGGCGCAGCTGCTCGCGGACCAGGCCCCGTTCCACTTTCACCGCGAGCCGCCGGCCAGTGTCTTCTCGGACACGCGCTACTCGCCGGACGTCCTGCGCCATTTCGCGAACGTCGGCTACGGCGATTTCGACTATCGCGACGCGCTCGGGGGTGTCGCGCGCCCGACACTCGTCGTGGTCGGAGATCACGATCTCACCACGACGCCGCGCGCCGCGCACGTGCTCCACGAGGGCATTCCAGGCAGCGAGCTCGCGGTCATTGCGAATGCAGGCCACATGAGCTTCGTCGAGGAGCAGGACGCGTATCTGAGGGCCGTGCGCGATTTCCTGCGCCGAAAAACCGCCACCAAATAGCCACACTTCGAGGGCGAAACCCGGGGCTATACTGATCCGCTCGTGTCCGAGACACTCGACACTACGTCTGCGCGCGCCGCGGATCCCGACGTCTGGATCACCACCGAGACCGGTGAGGTGATCCCGAACTACGACGCCAGCTTCCCCACCATCACGGAGGGGGAGGTGGTGCACGGCACCGTGGTACGCGTGGACAAGGACGAGGTGCTGGTCGACATCGGCTACAAGTCCGAGGGCGTCATCCCCGTCGCCGAGCTCTCGATCCGGCGCTCCGTCAACCCGGCCGATGAGGTCAGCGTGGGCGACGAGATCGACGCGCTCGTCCTCACCAAGGAGGACGCCGAGGGCCGCCTGATCCTGTCGAAGAAGCGCGCGCGTTTCGAGCTCGCGTGGAAGCAGATCGAGGGGGCATCCGAGAGCGGCGAGCCGGTGGTGGGCCGCGTCATCGAGGTCGTCAAGGGCGGCCTGATCCTCGACCTGGGCGTCCGTGGCTTCCTGCCCGCGTCGCTGGTCGACATCCGCCGCGTCCAGGACCTCGACGAGTTCCTCGGCAAGGAGCTGCGCTGCAAGGTCATCGAGCTCAACCGGTCGCGCAACAACGTGGTGCTGTCGCGCCGCGCCGTCCTCGAGGACGAGCGCAAGGAGCAGCGGCAGGCCATCCTCGACCGGCTCGCGCCAGGCGATGTCGTCGAGGGGACGATCTCGAACATCGTCGACTTCGGCGCGTTCGTCGACCTGGACGGCATGGACGGGCTGATCCACATCTCCGAGCTCTCCTGGACGCACGTGAACCACCCGTCCGAGGTGCTCGAGATCGGCCAGCCGGTCAAGGTCAAGGTGCTCGACATCGACCGCGATCGCCAGCGCATCTCGCTCGGCCTCAAGCAGACGCAGTCCGATCCGTGGCAACAGGTCCTGGAGAGCTACAACCAGGGCGACGTCGTCGAGGGGCGCGTCACGAAGGTGGTCACCTTCGGCGCCTTCGTCGAGATCATGCCCGGCGTCGAAGGGCTCGTGCACATCTCCGAGCTTGCCGCGCACCACGTCGAGAACCCGCGCGAGGTCGTCTCGCAGGGCGACACGGTCAAGGTGAAGATCATCGAGGTCGACGCCGAGCGCCGCCGCCTCTCGCTCTCGCTGAAACGGGTCGAGGAAGGCGCGCCGCTGCGCGGCCCCGATGAGCCGGCGCCGCAGCTCGACCTCTCCGAGGACGTCTTCGGAGAGGGTCCGCCCGCCGCAGCGGCGGACGCGATTGCGCCGCACGGCGAGCCGGCCGGCGACGAGGACACGATCGAGTCGTTGGGGGTCGCTGACGCAGCTGAGGTCGCCGAGGAGCCTGCCGGCGACGAGGCGGACGAGACGGTCGAGGTCGTGGCCGAGGCGACCCAAGATCCCGCCGTGCTCGAGGTAGTCGAGGAGCCGGTCGTGGTCGAGGAGCCTGTCGTGGCCGAGGTGGTCGAGGTCGAAGAAGAGCCTGCAGCGCCGTCCGTGGACGACGGCGCGCCGATGGCCGCCTTCGAGCCCGAGCCCGAGCGGCGAAGAGCCCGTCGCCGAGGAGCCGGCTGCCGAAGACGCCGGCGAGCCCCAGGCCGCCGCAGCACCTGACGAGCAGCAGTAGCCCGTCCCGCCGGCCGGTCTCGGTCGCGATCACCGGCGGCATCGGCACCGGCAAGAGCACGGCGCTGAAGCTGTTCGCGCGCCACGGTGCGGCCACAGTCTCGAGCGACGACATCGTCCACAACCTCCTGCACTCGGACGAGGAGGTGCGGAGGGAGCTGATCGGCAAGCTGGGGGACGGGATCCTCGGCGACGACGGCGAGATCGACCGCCGCAAGGTCGGCGAGATCGTCTTCAAAGATCGCGACCTGCTGCTCTGGCTGGAGCAGCTGCTGCACCCGCGCGTCGCCCGCGAGTACCTGATCTGGCGCGAGCAGCTGGCGCGCCTACCCAAGCCCCCGCGCGTCTGCGTGACCGAGGTGCCGCTCCTCTACGAGGCGGGCGGGGAGGAGCGCTTCGACGTCGTCGTCGCCCTGACCGCGTCGCCGCGCATCCGCGAGCGCCGCGGCCGGCCCGTGGCGGAGGACCGCGCAAGCCGGCAGCTGCCCGACGACGAGAAGCTTCGCCGCGCCGACTACGCCTACGTCAACAACGGCTCGATCGAGGATCTGGACGCCTTCGTCGCCTCGGTGATGTCAGATCTCGAGCAACATGACGCCAATATGACTTGACAGTGACGCCAAGTGACGTCATAGTGACGTCATGCAACTGTCACAGATCATCGAAGCGCTCCGCAGCGACCTGACCGCGGTCGCCGCGGTCGGCGACGAGCAGACGGCGCAGACCGCCGAGCGGATCGGCGTCGCGCTGGAGAGCGCGCTCGCCCTCCGGCTCGTCGACGCGTTCTCGGCCGTGGCCGTCGAGCTCAACAGCCAGCTCCCGAACGGCCACGTCGAGGTGCGCCTCGCGGGCCGCGACCCCGAGCTCGTCTACGTCGAGGACGGGCCCCAGTCAGCCGAGCCCCTCCCCGCCGAGGACGGCGCGACCGCACGCATCAGCCTGCGCCTCGCCGACTCGCTCAAGGACCAGGTCGAGGCGGCCGCGGCGCGCGAGAGCGTTTCGGTGAACACGTGGATCATCCGCATGCTCGCGCGCGCGGTCACGCAACCAGCCCGCCGCTCCCGCAACCGCCTGACCGGCTTCGCGGAGAGCTGATAGTCGAAAGGAGGCTCGACTTCTAAATGCCTACCTTCATCCCAACACCGTTCGGGCACATCGCAATGGACGAGCCGGAGCGCGGCCCGTCCCACAGGTCGCGCAGCGCCGACGTGCATGTGCGCGTGCCCGCCGAGCTCAAGGAAGACATCGACGCGGCGGCCCGCCGCGCGGGCGTCCCGGCCGACCTCTGGCTGCTCGAGACCCTCGGGCGGAGCGTGGGCTCCGCTCGGGCCTAGGTCCGGGGTAACGATGGAGCGCTTCACGACACCCGGCCCTCTGACACTCCGCATCCGCAACACCTCCGGCGAGGTCCGGCTCGAGACCGCAGAGGGCGAGGAGACGACGGTCGAGCTCGAGGCGCTGCGGAACGACGACGTCTCGCAGGCGGCCGTCGAGGCCGCTCGCGTCGAGCTGCGCGAGCGCGCAGGCGGCCACGAGCTGCGCGTCGAGATCCCGGAGCGCGGCTCGACCAGCAAGCTCGGCTTCCTGTTCAGCCGCTCGCCCGAGGTGCTCGTGCGCGTCACGAGCCCGCCCGGCGCCGACCTGCAGGTGCAGACGCGCTCGGCCGACCTGGATGCGCGCGGCCGTTTCGGCAGCGCCGAGATCGAGACCACGTCCGGCGACATCGAGATCGTCGAACTCAGTGGCGATCTGCGCCTGCGCGACGTCAGCGGCGACGCCCACATCGGCCACATCGGTCGCAACGCCGAGATCCAGACGGTCTCCGGCGACGTGACCGTCGAGGCCGGGGAGCGCGCCGTGACGCTGCAGTCGGTCTCCGGTGACCTCGCCGTCCGCGCGGCCGGCGGGCCGGTCACCCTGAACAGCGTGTCGGGCGACCAGCGCGCGGAGGGCGCCGGCAACGGCCCCGTGTCCGCCCAGTCCGTCTCCGGCGACATCCGCATCGGCATCCGCCCGGGCGTCCGTGTCTGGATCGACGCGGCGTCACGGAGCGGCGACGTCACATCCGAGCTCGAGGTTCGCGACGGGCAGGCCGCGGACGGCCCGGTGGCGGAGCTGCGCCTGCAGAGCCTCAGCGGCGACATCGCCATCGTTCGCTCCGCCGCAGTCCCGGGCTAGCTCGATGCTCCGGAACCGCTCGCTGGCCGCGCTCCTCGCTGCGGAGGTCGTCTCGACGACCGGGTCACAGATGACCTGGCTCGCGCTGCCCTGGTTCGTGCTGCTCACGTCCGGGTCGGCCACGCGCATGAGCCTCGTCGTGGCGGCCGCGCTGATCGGCGTCGCCGCCGGCGCGATCCCGGGCGGGAAGCTGGTCGCGCGGATCGGGGCGCGGCGGACGATGATGCTCTGCGACGGGGTCCGCGGCCCGGTGATCCTGTCACTGCCGCTGCTCCACTGGGCCGGCGCGCTGACGTTCCCGATGATCGTCGCCGCGGCGTTCGTGTCGGGCGCCTTCGAGCGGGCCGTCCTTCAACGCGCAGAAGATCATCGTCCCCGAGCTCCTCGGCGAGGAGGAGCGCATCGTCGGGCGTGCGAACGCGCTCTTCCAGGCCGCGACGCGCCTGACGATGCTGCTCGGCCCGGTCTGTGCGGGCGTGCTGATCACGGTGCTCTCGGCGCCGGCGGTGCTCATCGTCGACGCGGCCACCTTCGCGACCTCGCTGGCGCTCGTCGGCCTGTTCGTCGAGCGGCGGCGCGCGTCCGTCCACGCCGAGCCGCCGGCGAGCGCACGCGCGGGCATCCGCTTCCTCGTGCGCGACCGCCTGCTACGGGTCTGGGTGCTCGTGTTCGCCGTCGGCGACAGCGCCTGGACGGCGTTCTTCGTCGCCGTGCCGGTGCTCGTCGTCGCACGCTTCGGCGCCGACGCGCGCGTCGCGGGCTGGCTCGTCGCGTCGTTCGGCATCGGCGCGCTGATCGGCAACGGCCTCGCCTACCGCTTCCTGGCCGAGCGTGCCCGCGGCATCTCGGTGATCGCGGCCGGCGTCATGGGCCAGGCGCTGCCGCTCTGGCTGCTGACCATTCACTTCCCGCGGCCGTGCTACTCGGCGGCGCTCGTCGCCTCCGGGATCGCGAATGGGATCGTCAACCCGCCGATCCACACGATCCTCACGCTGCGCGTGCCGAAGGCGCTGCGCCCCGGCGCGCTTGCCGCGATGACGGCGGCGTTCACGCTCATCCAGCCGCTCGGCGTCTTCGTCGCCGGCCCCGTGCTCGCAGGCGTTCGGGGCGCAGCCGGTGCTCGTCGCACTCGCCGTCGTCCAGACGCTCGCGATGGGGGCGATCGCCCTGACGGCGCTGCGCGAGCGGGCGGCGCTTGACACATTGGAAAGCGAAACTGTAGTTTCCGAAACAGACGCTTCCGAAATGGATGCTTCATATGCCTCCCGCTGACGAGCTCGAGCTCACGCGATCCGCGCGCCATGCGCGCGCTGGCCCACCCCGCGCGGCTGGCATCCTCGAGCTGCTCTGCGCTGAAGGGCACGGCAACGCGACCGAGGTGCGCGCGCGAGATCGGCGGCAGTCCGCAGGCCGCCAGCTACCACCTGCGGGCGCTGGCGAAGTGGGGGCTGATCCGGCCGGGCGGAGAGCGAGGACGGCCGTGAGACGCGCTGGGAGCTGGCCGCGCGCTCGATCTACGTTCAGAGCGGCGACGACTCGCCGCAGTTCCGGCAGCGCCGCCCGCGCGCTCGGCGCGCCGCGTCCTCGAGCGCGACGAGCGCGTCGTGGACGACTGGCTGGCCGCCGAGCGGGACGAGCCGCGCCGAGTGGCGCGACGCGGCGCACCTTCGCCAGCGTGCAGCGTCTACGTGACGCCGGAGGAGCTGCACGAGTTCTCGCGCCGAGGTCCGCGAGGTGTGACGCGACTTCGAGCGCCCGGACCCGGTCGAGGGCGGCCCGAGGGCAGCCGGCGCGTCCATGTCGTCTTCCGCGCGGTGCCGCGCGTCGACCCAAGCCGAAGAGGAGGAGGAACTGATCATGCCCGATCCCCGGTCGAACAGTACGCCCGCATCATGGTCGAGGACCTGCCTCGACGTGCAGCCGGGCTGGCAGGTCATCGTCGCCGGCGGCGTCCTCGGCCGGCCGCTGCTCGAGGAGGTCGCCCGGCAGCGTCGCGCGGCGCGGCGCCTACGCGCTCTGCGGCCGGGCTTCGGCGGCAACTTCGTCGGCGCGATCGCCTGGGCGCGCGAGGCGCCGATGGAGCTGATCGAGAACGCGTCGCCGATCGAGGTCGACACCTGCTCAGCAGGTCGACGCGCTCATCGCGATCGAGGCGCCGGAGAACACGCGCAACCTGACGGCGCTGACGCCGGAGCGGCTCGAACGCGATGAAGGCGGGCATCCGCCCGGCGATGGAGCGGATCTTCAACGACGAGCTCCAGTGGGTCGGCGGCCAGTTCCCGACGCCTGCGCTGGCCCAGGACGCCGGCATGGCGACCGACGCAGTTCGCCGACTTCCTCTACGCAGCGGTGCTGCGCGACTGGGACGCCGAGCGCGAGCGCATGCAGCCGCTACGCCGAGCTCTTCGAGGCGGCCGAGCGAGGTGCGCATCGTGGGCGCCGAGACCGACCTGACGGCTGTCGATCGCAGGGCGGGCGATCATGGTCGACGCGGGCGGGAAGAACCTCCCGGGCGGCGAGTTCTTCACCTCGCCGGTCGAGGACTCGGCCGAGGGCGTGATCACGTTCGCCGAGTTCCCGGCCGTCTACCTCGGCCGCGAGGTGCGCGGGATCCGGCTGCGCTTCGAGGGCGGGCGAGTCGTCGACGCCTCGGCGGAGACGGCGGAGGACTTCCTGCTCTCGACGCTCGACACCGACGAGGGCGCGCGCCGCCTCGGCGAGCTCGGCATCGGCTGCAACCCCGCCATCACGCGCCACATGAAGAACGTGCTGTTCGACGAGAAGATGGACGGCACCATCCACCTCGCGGTCGGCAACACCGTCCCCGGCACGGGCGGCACGAACGAGAGCTCCATCCACTGGGACATCGTCAAGGACCTGCGCTCGGGCGGGCGCATCGAGCTCGACGGGCGCGTCGTCCAGCAGGACGGTGTCTGGCAGCTCTGCGGCGTGAGCATCTGGCACAACCGCGCCCTGCGGGCGCTCATCTCCGGCCAGACGGTCTCGCGGCTCGGCTCGCAGATGACCTTCCTGGCGCTGCCGTGGTTCGTGCTCGAGACGACCGGGTCGGCCGCGCGGATGGGCGTCGTGCTCGCCGTCGAGCTGGCGCCGGTGGGGCTGTTCGGCATCCCGAGCGGAGCGCTCGTCGGCGCGCCTAGGCGCGCGGCGCACACTGCTGGTTCGGCGACGCGGCGCGGGTGCCGCTGATGTGCTCCGTGCCGCTGCTGCACGCGGCCGGCGTCCTGTCGTTCCCGCTGCTGCTCGTGCTCGTGTTCCTGCTGGGCTGCTTCCTGGCCCCCTACATGTCGGCGTCGAACGTCGTCGTGCCGGAGCTCGTCGGCGAAAACCAGCATCTCGTCGCGCAGGCGAACGCGGCGCTCGAGGGCATCCAGCGGGCGACCGCGCTCCTCGGGCCGCCCATCGCCGGGCTGCTGATCGGACTGACCGGCGCCACGAGCGTGCTGTACCTCGACGCGGCGACCTACCTCTTCGCGTTCGTGATGGTCGGCGTCTTCGTGCCGGCCCGGCCCCGCATCGCGCCGAGCCAGGCCTCGCGCGGGCTGCTCGCCGGCGTGCGCTTCCTCTTCCAGGACCCGCTGCTGCGCATCGCTCGTGCCCACTTCGCTCCTCCTGAACATGTTCGGCCAGATGCTGACCGCGAGCCTGCTCGTGCTCGCGCGCGACGACTTCGGCAGCCCGCGCGTCGCCGGCGTCTTCCTCGCCGCGTTCGGCGCCGGCGCTGTCGTCGGCAGCCTCTTGGCCATTCGCCTCGTCACCCGCATCGAGCCGATCCGGCTCGGCGCCGGCGCGCTGCTCCTGCTGACGCTGCCGATCCCGCTGCTCGGCCTGACGCTGCCGGTGGCCGCAGTCGTCGCGGTCCTCTTCGCGTCTGCCGCCTTCGGCCCGATCGTGAATGCCCCGCTGCTCGCGGTGATCGTGACGCGGTCGCCGGAGGCGCTGCGGCCGAAGGTCATGTCCGCGCTGCTGACCTTCGCGCTGCTCGCCGGCCCGCTCGGGCTGCTGGTCGTGGGGCCGCTGCTCGGCACCTACGGCGCACGCCAGGTGCTGCTCGCGATCGGCGCCGGGCAGATCCTCGTCGCGCTCCCGTTCGTGTGGTTCGCGTTCCGGCGCCGCGAGACGCTGCCGGAGATGGTCGTCGCCCGGCCCTAGGAGGCCTGGTAGTGAGGACGGGTAGACGACTCCGTGGCAACTACCCTTACCCCGATGCCGCCGTTCAAGACACAGGACGCCTACCAGCCGACCGGCGATCAGCCGAAGGCGATCGAGCAGCTCGCGACGAGCCTCGAGGCCGGCGAGCGCTACCAGACGCTGCTCGGCGCGACCGGCACCGGCAAGACCGCGACGATGGCCTGGATCATCGAGAAGATCGGCCGACCGGCGCTCGTGATCGCGCACAACAAGACGCTGGCGGCGCAGCTCTGCAACGAGTTCCGCGAGTTCTTCCCGACGAACGCGGTCGAGTACTTCGTCTCGTACTACGACTACTACCAGCCCGAGGCGTACATCCCGCAGGCCGATCTCTACATCGAGAAGGACTCGTCCCAGAACGACGACATCTCGCGCCTTCGGCTCGCCGCGACGTCGGCGCTGTTCACCCGCCGCGACGTGGTCGTCGTCGCCTCGGTGTCGTGCATCTACGGCCTCGGCTCGCCGGAGGAGTGGCGCGAGCGCGTGCTCATCCTCGAGGTGGGGGAGGAGCACGACCGCGACGCGGCGCTGCGGAAGCTGATCGACAGCCAGTACGTCCGCAACGACTCGATCCTGGCGCGCGGCCGCTTCCGCGTGAAGGGCGACGTCGTCGAGATCCAGCCCGCCAATGCCGAGACGGCCTACCGCATCTCGTTCTTCGGCGACGAGGTCGAGGCGATCACGCACTTCGACCCGCTGACCGGCGAGATCCTCTCGAAGCTCGACAACGTGACCATCTGGCCGGCGACGGAGTACGTGACCTCGCGGCCGACGATCGAGCGCGCCGTCGACGAGATCCGGCACGAGCTCGAGGTGCAGGTGGCGACGTTCGAGAACGACGGGCGGATGCTCGAGGCGCACCGTCTGCGCCAGCGCACCGAGTACGACCTCGAGCTGATGAAGGAGCTCGGCTTCTGCCCGGGCATCGAGAACTACTCGCGCGTGCTCGAGGGCCGGCCGCCGGGCTCGCACCCGTTCACGCTGATCGACTACTTCCCGGACGACTTCGTCGTCTTCATCGACGAGTCGCACCAGACCGTCCCGCAGATCGGCGGCATGTACGAGGGCGACCGCTCGCGGAAGCAGACGCTGGTCGACTTCGGCTTCCGGCTCCCGTCGGCGATGGACAACCGGCCGCTCCGCTTCGACGAGTTCCTCGGCAAGGTCAACCAGATGGTCTTCGTCTCGGCGACGCCCGGTGCCTACGAGCTGCGCCACTCGAAGACCGTCGCCGAGCAGCTGATCCGGCCGACCGGCATCGTCGACCCCGAGGTCGACCTGAGGGCGACGAAGGACCAGATCGACGACCTGCTCGACGAGATCCGCCGCCGCGAGGAGGTGGGCGAGCGCGTGCTCGTCACGACGCTGACGAAGAAGATGGCCGAGGACCTGACCGACTACCTGCTCGAGTCGGGCGTCAAGGCGCGCTACCTGCACTCCGAGATCGACACGCTCGAGCGGATCCAGATCATCCGCGAGCTGCGGCTCGGCGACTACGACGTGCTCGTCGGCGTGAACCTCCTGCGCGAAGGGCTCGACCTGCCGGAGGTGTCGCTCGTGGCGATCCTCGACGCCGACAAGGAGGGCTTCCTGCGCGGCAAGACGGCCCTGATCCAGACGATCGGGCGCGCGGCGCGGAACACGAACGGCAAGGTGCTCATGTACGCCGACAAGATGACCGAGGCGATCCAGGGCGCGCTCGAAGAGACGAACCGGCGCCGCGCGATCCAGCTCGCCTACAACGAGGAGCACGGCATCACGCCGGAGTCGATCAAGAAGGGCGTCTCCGACATCGCCGAGTTCCTGTCGCTCGAGTCGCCGAATGTCCCGTCGCGGCGCCGCCGCGGCGGCCGGCGAGGTCGCAGGGATGAAGCCGGAGGAGCTCGAGAAGCTCGTCATCCAGCTCGAGGAGGAGATGTTCGCGGCCGCCGAGGAGCTCCGCTTCGAGTACGCCGCCAAGCTGCGCGACGAGATCAAGGACCTGCGGCGGCGAGCTTGGCGCGGCCATGCCCGCCACCGCCTAGGAGGTACGCCCGATGTGCCGGAACATCCGCACGCTGCACAACTTCGACCCGCCCGCGACCGAGGAGGAGATCCAGGCCTCGGCGCTCCAGTACGTCCGCAAGATCAGCGGCGCGACGAAGCCGTCGAAGGCCAACGAGGCCGCGTTCGCTCGAGCGGTCGAGGAGGTCACCGCCGCGACGACGCGCCTGCTCGACGCGCTGGTCACCACCGCGCCGCCGCGCGACCGCGAGGTCGAGGCGGCGAAGGCGCGGGCGCGGGCCGCCGAGCGCTACGGCGCAGCCGCCTGACCGAGCGTTTAGGGCCGCGTGTTCTCGGGAGAGAACCGGCGAAAGCTAGTCAGGAGGAACGGAATGGGTGGAATCAGCGTCGGCGGGATCCTCGTGATCGTCGGGATCGTCCTCGCCGTCTTCTGGAGCCTGTGGGTGGGCGTCATCATCGCCCTCATCGGGCTGATCGCCTTCGGCGGGTTCGCCCGCGGCAAGTGGTACTAGGCCGGCTCCCGCGCTAGCGGCACCCGCCCGCGCGGGTAGAGCCGGTCGGCGGTCAAGGCCCAGTCGTCGTCCCGCAAGACGAGCGTGCGCACGCGGAGCGTCTCCGGCTCGGCGTCGTAGACGTGGAAGCCCCGCGCCTCGACGCGGCGCGTCGGACGAGGCTGGCCGAGGCCGGGCGCGGTCACGACGACCGCGCTCCGCTCGCCGCCGTGCACTACCTCGAACTCGCGACGCTCGGCGACCGCGGACTGGTGGACGTGGCCGGCGACGACGAGCTGCGCGCCGGCGTCGACGAACGCTGCGAGCGTCCGTGTGCGGCGCGACAGCGGCGGTTTCCACGTGCGCCACGGCGCGCCGAGCAGGTGGTGGTGGACCGCCACGATCTTGAGCGCGCCCTCGTCCGACGTCGCCAGCTCCCGCCGGACGCGCGCGAGCTGCTCCTCGTCGATCGCGCCCGACTGGTGCCGGTACGGGCGCACGGAGTTCAGCCCGACGACGATCAGCCCGGGCGAGCGGTAGACCGGCTCGCGTTCCGGCCACTGCCGGTCGAACTCGCGCCATGTGTGCGTGAAGCGCCCGCACCGACCAGCCGGGGATGTCGTGGTTCCCCGGGATCACGACCAGCGGGCGCTCCAAGCTGCGCAGCAGCGCGGCCGCGCGCTCGTGCTGGTCGCGCCGTCCGCGGTGCGTCAGGTCGCCGGTGAAGAGAACGAGCCCCGGGTCGAGCTCCTCGACAATCGGCGGCAGCACCTCGTCGAGGCGCGACTCGAGCGCGGTGCCGGTGTGGATGTCGGAGATGTGGAGAACACGGGTCGGCACGGGCGGTCGAGGCTATATCCTGTCCCCGGACCTGGATGGATGAACCCACCGAGATCTTCGACGACCTCTACCTCGGGCTCCGCGCCGGCGGTGCGATGCGCAAAAAGCGCCGTGGCGAGCCGCTCACGTCCGAGGAGCAGGAGGCGATCGGGCGCTGGCAGCGCCTGTCCGCCTGGCGCAAGTCGGTCGCGATCCTCGCCTTCGCGCTGGGCACGTTCGGACTCGGGTTCACCATCGGCGGGCTGATCTTCGGCAAGTGGCGTAAAGCCTGAAAAACCGCCTCGCTTCGCTTCGGCATGACGTTTTTCAGGCTTGTTTCTGAATAGACGCGACTTCGCGCGGTTTGCCTGCGGCGAGCAAGCTCGCCTCCGGCGGTCAGCGCTGGCGAATCACGGTAGCGCCGTGGGGCAGGAGGGTCTGCGGCGGAACTGGATGTGTGCTGAAGACGACCTCACCGCCGAGCGGGTTCAGGCGCTCCTCTGCTGAGAAGTTCAGCGCGATCATGTAGTTGCCACGCCGGTACGACAGCAGGCCGTCCTCAACGCCGAGCAGCTCGAACTCGAGCGGCATGTCTCGCCGCAGCCGGATCAGCTCGCGGTAGAGGTTCAGCAGCGACCCCGGATCGCGCCGCTGGTCGGCCACGTTACGCTGCTCGGGGTCGACCGGCGGGAGCCACGGCGTCCCCGTGGTGAAGCCGCTCAGCGGGTCCGGCGTCCACTGCATCGCCTGGCGGGCGAAGTCGCGGCCGCGGCGGTCGTACGGCGGGTCGGCTCCCGGGCCGTCATGGAGGCCGATCTCGTCGCCCTGGTAGACGAACGCGGTGCCCGGCAGCGTCAGCGTGAGCGTGGCGGCGAGCCGCACGTTCTCCTCGCCCAAGCGTGAGGCCACCCGCGAGAAGTCGTGGTTCGACAGCGTCCACGCGAGACCGCGCCAGTCCTCGCCGAGGATCCGTGCGATCTCGTCGGGATCCCAGCGCGCGAACATCAGCTCGAACGCGAACGCCAGGTCGATGTGCCGCAGATAGCGCGGGAGCTCCGAGGTGGGGAGGAAGACCTCGCCGACGAGCATCGCGTCGCCGGCGGCCTCGCGGAGCACGGCGAGGCGCTGCTCGACGTTCGCGTAGTTCCGCGAGTGGATGTGCTTCAGCCTGGCGTACTCGTCCGGCAGCGGCAGAACCGGCGGCTCGGTCGCCGGCGGGTCGTCGCGCAGCGCCGGGTCCTTGCCGATCCGCGAGAGCGCGTCTACGCGGAAGCCGTCGGCGCCGCGCTCGATCCAGAACCGGATCGCGTCTCCGATCGCCTGGCCGACATCGGGGTGCTCCCAGTCGAGGTCGGGCTGCTCCTGGTAGAACGAGTGCAGGTAGTAGCGGCCCGTCTCCTCGTCGCGGCTCCACGCGATGCCGCCGAAGACCGAGAGCCAGTTGTTTGGGATCTCGTCCGCCCAGACGTAGCGCTCGGGGTGCTCGCGGAACCACGGGTGCTCGATCGACGTGTGGTTGGGGACGAGGTCGAGGATGACCTTGAGCCCGCGCGCGTGCGCATCGCGCACCAGGGCGTCGAAGTCCTCGAGCGTCCCGAAATCGGGGTGGATGTCGGTGTAGTCGCTGACGTCGTAGCCCCAGTCGATGTCCGGCGACGGGGAGATCGGCGACATCCAGAGCGCATCTACGCCTAGATCGGACAGGTGGTCCAAGTGGCGGCGGATGCCCTCGAGGTCGCCGGAGCCATCGCCGTCGGAGTCGGCGAACGAGCGAGGGTAGATCTGGTAGACGACCGCCTGCTCCCACCATCTGGTCACGGCGACATCCTGACGGGCAGGAAGCGCGCCGCGCAGGGCGAACGCGGAAACCTGTGGCCAACGACGACGAACAGGTCTTCCTCGACGCCCGTCGGCACGGCATCGTGCTCGCCCGTCCGCTCGGGCAGGCGCTTATCGTCGCGGTGATCGGCGGGGCGCTGCTCGCGTTCATCTGGCCGCTGCCGGTCGCCGGCGCGGTGCTCGTCGTGCTCGCGGCGTTCCTGTCGGTTCGCGCCGTCTGGAACTGGGAGCGCCTGCACCTCGTGGTCACGGACGAGCGGCTGTACGTCGTCGACGGCACGCTCCGCAAGCGCGCGCGGCAGGTGCGGCTCCGGAAGATCGATGCCGTCGAGATCGAGCAGACGACTGCCGGGCGGATGTTCGGCTACGGCACCCTCCTCGTCGGCCCACTCGAGATCGAGCACGTGCCGAAGCCGCGCGAGGTCACCGAGCTCGTCGAGCGGCTCGCGTCCTAAGCATCACGCGGCGCACGGCGGGTAGAAACCCCGATCGGCATCTGCAAGAAGTAGTGCCCGCGCGCTAACCGCATGAGGAGGCCCCGCGAGCGGGACCCTCCGTTCTTTGTATGCAATCCGGCCGCCTTGCGAACATACGTTCGCTAGAGTCGCCCGCGATAAAATCGAATGTTCATGTCTGCTGAAGAGCTCGTCGTTCACGGTGCCCGGGAGCACAACCTCAAGGACATCACTGTCGTCGCTGCCGCGAAACAAGCTCGTGTGCATCACGGGCCTTTCCGGCTCGGGCAAGTCGAGCCTCGCGTTCGACACGATCTACGCCGAGGGCCAGCGCCGCTACGTCGAGTCGCTGAGCGCGTACGCGCGCCAGTTCCTCCAGATGATGGAGAAGCCGGACGTCGATTCGATCGACGGGCTGTCACCGGCGATCTCGATCGACCAGAAGACGACGTCGCGGAACCCGCGGTCGACGGTCGGTACGGTCACGGAGATCTACGACTACCTCCGTCTGCTCTACGCGCGCGTCGGCCACCCGCACTGTCCGATCTGTGGCAGGCCGATCGCCGGGCAGTCGATCGAGCAGATCGTCGACCAGGTGCTGCAACTCCCGGAGGGGACGCGCTTCACGGTCAACGCGCCCGTCGTGCGCGACCGCAAGGGTGAGTACCGCGAGCTCTTCGAGGAGCTGCGCAACCAGGGCTTCACGCGCGTGAAGGTCGACGGCGAGCAGCACCTGCTCGAGGAGCCGATCGAGCTCGACAAGAAGTTCAAGCACACGATCGAGGTGGTCGTCGACAGGCTCGTGATGAAGCCGGATCTGCGCACGCGACTGTGGCAATCGATCGAGACCGCGGCCGGCCTTGCCGAGGGGCTCGTCGGCATCGACCTGCTGAACGGCGAGGAGCTGATCTTCAGCGAGAAGTTCGCCTGCCCCGAGCACGGCGTCTCGCTGCCGGAGCTTCAGCCACGGATCTTCTCGTTCAACTCGCCGCACGGCGCCTGCCCGCGCTGCACCGGCCTCGGCTCGCAGCAGGAGATCGACCCCGACCTCGTCGTGCCCGACCCGTACGCTCTCGATCGCCGAGGGCGCCCTCGTGCCGTGGTCGGTCGGCAACTCGAGCTTCTTCGAGGCGGTGATCGCGGGGGTCGCCGATCGCTACGAGATCGACCTCGACACGCCATGGCAGGAGCTGGCGGCCGAGCAGCAGGACAAGTTCCTCTACGGCACCGGAGGCGACCGGGTCTACGTCCAGTACCGCAACCGGATGGGCCGGCGGCGCTCGTACATGCTCGCGTTCGAGGGCATCGTCGAGAACCTCGCGCGCCGCTACAAGGAGACCGACTCGTCGCAGATGCGCGAGCGGATCGAGGAGTACATGAGCTTCCGCCCGTGCCCGGTCTGCAAGGGCGCCCGCCTGAAGCCCGAGGTGCTCGCGGTCACGGTCGGTGACCGCAACATCCACGAGTTCACGCGGATGTCGGTGACGACGGCGATCGCATTCCTGGACGAGCTGCACCTCACCGAGACCGAGCGGCTGATCGGCGAGCGGATCATCAAGGAGATCCGCGAGCGGCTGACGTTCCTGGACAACGTCGGTGTCGGCTACCTGCAGCTCGACCGCGCGGCGGCGACGCTGTCCGGCGGCGAGGCGCAGCGGCTGCGGCTCGCGACCCAGATCGGCTCGCAGCTCGTCGGCGTGCTCTACATCCTCGACGAGCCGTCGATCGGGCTCCACCAGCGCGACAACGACAAGCTGATCACGACGCTCGAGCAGCTGCGCGACGTCGGCAACACCGTGCTCGTCGTCGAGCACGACGAGCAGATGATGCGCGCCGCCGACCACCTCGTCGACATGGGGCCGGGCGCCGGCGAGCACGGCGGGCACGTCGTCGCCGAGGGCACGGCCGCCCAGGTGCAGCGGACGAAGGGCTCGATCACCGGGCAGTTCCTGTCGCGGAAGCGCTCGATCGCGGTGCCGCCGCGGCGCCCGCAGGAGAACGGCTGGTTCACCGTGCGAGGAGCACGGATGCACAACCTGAAGGGCATCGACGTCGAGTTCCCCGTCGCGAACTTCATCTGCGTCACCGGTGTGTCCGGCTCGGGCAAATCGACGCTCGTGAACGAGATCGTCTACAAGGCGCTCGCCAACCGGGTGCAGAAGTCGCGCGTCAAGCCGGGCGATCACGAGTCGGTGGAGGGCATCGAGCGCTTCGACAAGGTGATCGAGATCGACCAGAGGCCGATCGGCCGCACGCCGCGGTCGAACCCGGCCACGTACACCGACCTCTTCACGCACATCCGTGACCTGTACTCGCTGACGCCGGAGGCGAAGGTGCGCGGCTACAAGCCCGGCCGGTTCTCGTTCAACGTGCGCGGTGGCCGCTGCGAGACGTGCAAGGGCGACGGCCAGCTGAAGATCGAGATGCACTTCCTGCCGGACGTCTACGTCCCCTGCGAGACCTGCCACGGCAAGCGCTACAACCGCGAGACGCTCGAGGTCCGCTTCAAGGGCAAGTCGATCGCGGACATTCTCGAGATGTCCGTCGAGGAGGCGCTGAAGTTCTTCGCCAAGATCCCGAAGCTCCGCCGCCGGCTGCAAACGCTGCACGACGTCGGCCTCGACTACATGCGGCTCGGCCAGCCGGCGACGACGCTCTCGGGCGGGGAGGCCCAGCGCGTGAAGCTCGCCGCCGAGCTCGGCAAGGTCGCAACCGGGAAGACGCTCTACATCCTCGACGAGCCCACGACCGGGCTGCACTTTGCCGACATCGAGAAGCTGCTCGAGGTGCTCCAGCGCCTCGTAGACGCAGGGAACACCGTGCTCGTGATCGAGCACAACCTCGACGTGATCAAGCAGGCCGACTGGATCGTCGACCTCGGCCCCGAGGGCGGCGATGCGGGCGGCGAGCTCATCGCCGCCGGGACGCCGGAGCAGGTCGCAGCCGAGGCCGACTCGTTCACCGGGCAGTTCCTGCGCGAGCTGCTGCCCGCTCGCGCGATGGCAGCTGCGTAAGTTCACACGACCGCGTCGGACTTGTCGAGGTCCCGCCGACCACCCGCACGTCGACTGGCGTGTCGGTGATCCGGCAGGCGCCGACGTCGACGAGGCGCGACGCGTGCGCGAGGACATCGAGCGCCGGATCGAGGCGCTCGTACGAGAGCTCGTGGTCAAGACGGCGGACTGACGGCGCACGGTCCAGCCAACCATCACCCCCTTCCGGGCGTCTAGAGAGACATGCGCCAGCGAAACGTCTGGGTCCGCAGCGACCCCGTCGGTTCCCACACGGTCCTTCCCACCCGCGCGGAGTTTCGTGCGCGCAACGCGCAACGCTCCGTCCGCGCCGGCACGGCCGGCCTGCTGGCTCTGGCCGTGGGGCTGCTCCTCGCCGCCCTCGGCCTGAGCTACCCGACGTGGGCCATCTTCTACGTGCTGGCGCTGGTGTTCGGAGTCGCCGGCATCGCCGCGGCGGCGGTTGCACTCCGCGCCGACGCCGGGCGGCGCGCTGCGCTGCTCGGGCTCACCGTCTCGGGCGCCGCCTTCCTCGGCTCGCTGATCGCGCCGGCGCTCATCGGCGGGTAACCGCCCTCCCGCTAGAAGTTCGGATCGTTCGTGCCGGTCTCGTTGACCGCAGTCGCCGACATCGCGTTCTGAGCCCGGTCGTAGGCGGCCGTCGACGGCGTCCACGCGGCAACGGCGTTCCCGGCGTCGGTGCGCACGGTTCCCGACGAGAGCGCGCCGAGCGTCACCGTCAGCACGTTGCCCGCGAGCGCCATCGTCGAGGTGAACGTCGACGTCGACTGGACGCAGTTGCAGTTGAGGTTGACGGAACCGAGGTTCAGCTGCGTCGTGTTCGTCGAGTCCCAGATCGAGAGCACATCGTTCGGGCCCGAGTTCGTGATTCGCGCCGTGACCGTGGCCGACGTCCCGTCCCAGCTCGTGAGAATCGAGCAGGGCTCTGGCGGCTCGGAGAACGTAAAGGTCGCCGTATCGCCCGCCTCGGCTTGACCCACGGTGCCGCCCGTCTTGTTCGCGGGCTGAAAGTCAGACGCCGCCGGCGCCGTGTTGTCCACGGTGACCGAGTAGCCGCTTTGCGTTCCGCTGTTTCCCGCGGCGTCGGCCATCGTCAGGCTGTAGGTCTTCGAACCCGCCGCCAGGACGGCGTTGGCCGTCTGGGCAGCCGTCCGCTGCGTGTACGAGGTGCCGCCGACCGAGAACGAGCCGGCAGCGAGCGCGACCGCGGTCTGCCCGGTCGTGACGGTGCTCTCGTTCGCCGTGACGGTGGATACGCCGCTGGCCGGGTTGCCGGTGTCGGTCACGGCCGCGTACACGTAGTACGTGCCGCCCTGCTTGATATAGCCGGGCGTCGTCGGCGTGCAGCCGGCGCTCCGGGCGATCGTGGAGGCTGACGACGTGGGCGCCGTCCAGTCAGGCGCGGCGGTGATCGAGCTGGTCGGGTTGGTGGTCGTGCCGGCGTACGCGGCATAGGCCGCCGAGGTGACGACAACCGCAACCGCAAGCGCGAGCCCGACGACGGCGCGCCTACGCATCGCTCCTCCGCTTCGGAAGCCAGACCCGCCAGAGCTCGTACAGCCCCAGGAGGAGCGCGGGGATCAGGACGATCGCGACTCGGCCGGCGCTGCCGCCGCCGTGCATCAGCAGGTAGCCCGCCTTCGGCACCCGGAACTCCACGACGCCGACGGTGCCGCTCGTCGGGATGCTCCACCGTTCGAACGTGTGGTTTGCGTCGCCGCGCGTGACGACGTCGACCTGCACCGGGGTGACGTGGTAGCGCACGACCCGGTGCGTCAGCAGCCGCTTTGGGTTGTCGGGGTCCCGAAAGGTGACGACGTCGCCGACGCGGATCTCGGTCGGGCGAACCGGGTGCTCGATGACGAGATCGCCGACGTCGAGCGTCGGCGCCATTGACCCCGACAGGATGGCGAAGTTGTGCCGACCGGTCACCGGAGGCAGCACGAGGAATGCGACGACGACCGTGATGAAGCCGAAGACAGCCCAGCTCAGGCATGCGCCGATCGCGCGGCGGATGCGGTGGCGGTGCGCCGCCGGAGCGATGACGAGCGTGCTCACTGGCTGCGTGCCTCCCACGTGAACGAGGCAGTCGCGGACAGCCCTTGCGCGGCGGTGTTCGTGCCCGCGGAGATGACGAAGCGGTAGACGTGCATGTCGTTCTGCGTCCACGATTCCGTGCCGCCGCCGACGGCCGGGTCCGTGATGCCGGAGGCGTACGACGCCCGGGAACGAGGAGAGGGTGTTGTTGTAGATCACGCCGGCGCCCTGGCCGATGTAGTTGGTCGCGTCCGGCGTGAACGTCGCGCAGCTGCCGAACGACGGAGTCGGGTCGGTTCCGCGCGTCACCGTGAGGGTCAGGTAGGAGGCGAGCGAGCCTCCGGTCGTCCCGTAGAGCTTCACCGTGGAAGCGAGCGTCCCGTCCGAGCGGACGCGGATGCAGTTGGTGCCGGTGTCGTTCGCACGCATCGCCGTGAGCGTCGTGAACAGCGCCGTCCCGGCGTCGTTGTCGCTGAGGACGACCGTTCCGGCGGCGAAGGAGTTGCCGGTGTTCGTCACGGTCGCCCGGTACGCGGCGTAGGCGCCGACGCAGGTCGCGGCCGCAACGGCGGCGACCGCCGCTGCGATGACCACGCGCCGGGGCCGGATCACGGGTCGACCTCGAACGCGAGGGACATGTCAGCTGCCCGCCCGGCCGCCGTCGCCGCCGCCGAGCGGGGCACGACGATCGCCAAGGTGACCGGGATGGATTCGTCCGGCGGAAGCCAGATCCGCCTCGCCGTCGCCTGCGCGAGCCGCGACAGCGGTCCGTGGAACACCTGCTCGCCGGGGATCGTCACGCGCGCCTGGACGGCATCCGTGACCGACACGTCGCCGACGACGCGCGCCCGCGGGCGCAGGCGGAGCGCCGAGGGCCGCGTGTTGTGCAGCACGACCGTCGTCGTGAGCGTCCGGCCCGGTCGGAGATGTCCGACGTCGAACACCTTCCCGGTTCGTGACAGGTCGACCTTCCGGGAGACGCCGACGCTGACGCTCAGCGCGGTCGCCCCGCCGGCCTGCCCGGCCGGCATCCGCCAGCCGCCGAGCAGCGCGAGCGCAGCGGCGGTGCCGATCAGAAAGCTGGTGAGTCCTGCTGCGCGTGCCATGGCGTGCCTCCCCCCGGAGATGCACGGAAGCGGGGCCGAGAAACGAGCCCCGCTCCGCGTACGTTGCGCTCTTCAGCCGGGGCTAGTTGCTGTGGGCCTCCCAGGTGATCGAGAACGAGCCCGTCGACACGGCGCTCGTGTGCGCGTTGGCCGTGGTGTCGTCCTTCGGCTGCAGCGTGATGCGGTAGTCGACCGCGTCGTTCTGCGCCCACGCCGCGTCGCTCGCCTTGCCGGCGACGCCGCTCGGCGAGTAGGCCGACGGGAAGTTCGCCAGATCGTCGATCGGGAACGCCGTGGACGCGGGCGTGAAGCCGGAGCACGTGCGGTTGGTCAGGTCGCTGGCGGTCATGCCCGAGCCGCGGTCGACCGTGACCTGGAACTGGCTGCCGTTCGACGTCGACGGGATGAACATGTGCACAGTCGAGGCCAGGGAGCCTGTGTACTTGACGCGGATGCAGCGCTGCGTCGTGGCACTTGGCGCCTGGTTGGTGACGTTGTTGAAGAGCGCCGTGACCTGGCCGCTGTCGTCCTGGATCGAGACGGTGCCGGCAGCAAAGCTGTTGCCGCTGTTCGTCGTCGTGCCGGTGAACGCCGAGTACGTGCCGAACGCCGCCACGCTGCCCAGCACGCCCACGATGCAGAACGTGAGGAGAATCTTCCGCTTCTTGTCGCCCATTCCGTTTCCTTTCGCTTGCTACGACTGAGAGCGCGACGTTGAGGCGCGCGTGGGCGATCCGCTTTCACCCACGAATGGGTAATCGCCCCCAAGAACTGGGGGTGGATAACCCTTATGGGGGGGTTTTCGGAAAAGAGAGGCAGGTTTCGGTAGAAATGGCGACCACGGAGACGACCCAGATGCGGGAGCGGGCCTGGTGGTTGCGCGTCCCGCTGGTGCTCGGCGACCCGCGGGCCGTGTTCACTGCGCTGCGGGACGACTCGCCGGAGGCGGCCGAGGCCAGACAGGAACCGGTGACGGCAATCGTCTTTCTCACCGGGCTGGCCGCGGCGCTGCTGGCTGCGCGGCACGCGTCGCTGCTC
The DNA here is from genome assembly GCA_963710465.1 of uncultured Thermoleophilia bacterium. Classification (GTDB taxonomy): domain Bacteria; phylum Actinomycetota; class Thermoleophilia; order Gaiellales; family Gaiellaceae; genus JACVRM01. The sequence continues at coordinate 77,909 of CAVQAQ010000020.1, read as the reverse complement.
GACAGCGGTGACTTCGACCCGCTCCTCGTCGTTGTCTGGGTGATCGCAGCCGGGGGCGTCCAGGGGCTGGTCGACTACTGGGTCGCGGGCCTGGCGGTGTTCGCCGGGCTGTCAGGCTTCGGCGAGGCGGGCCGCTACCGCAACGCGCGCCACCTGGTCGCCTATGCGTCGGTGCCGGTGATCCTCTCGCTGCTCGTCGTCTGGCCGCTGCGGCTGGCGGCGTTCGGCGGCGACGTCTTCCGGGCGGGCGGCTCCGACAGCGGTGTCTTCGCGACGGCGCTCGACGTGGCCGACGCAGCGCTGCTCGTCTGGGCAGCGGCGCTCGTGCTCGTCGGCATCCGCGTCATCCACCAGTGGGACTGGCGGCGGACGATCGGCGCGTACGTCCTCTCGCTCGGCGTGCTGGCGGCGCTCGCCGCCGGGATCACGCTCATCACGTAGCCGGCTCGGTCACTCCGATCGCCGCCCGGAAGGCCTCCAGTTCCTCGTCGGGGATGCCGTAGGTGTGCTCCTCGGCCGGGAACGATCGGGAGCGGACGTCCGCGGCGTAGCGGCCGAGCGCGTCGACGATCTCCTCGCCGAGTGAGGCGTACTGCTTCACGAACCGCGGCGTGCGGCCGTCGAACAGGCCCAGCAGGTCGTGCCAGACGAGCACCTGGCCGTCACAGCCGGCGCCCGCGCCGATGCCGATCGTGGGAATCGAGAGCTCACGGGTGATCTCCGCGGCGACCGCGGCGGGGACTGCCTCCAGCACGAGGGCGAAGCAGCCGGCGGCCTCCAGCGCCCGCGCCTCCTCCCAGAGCGTGACCGCCTGCTCGGCGCTCCGTCCCTGCGCCTTGAACCCGCCGAGCTTGGTCGCCGACTGCGGCGTCAGCCCGATGTGGCCCATGACCGGGATGCCCGCGCCCACGATCGACTGCACGCGCGACAACGAGGGGCCGGCGCCCTCCAGCTTGATGACGTCGGCGCCCGCCTCTTTCACGAAGCGGATCGCGTTCCGCACGGCGTCCTCGTCGGACACCTGGTACGAGCCGAACGGCATGTCGCCGACGACGAGCGGCCGCCGCGCACCGCGCGTGACTGCCCGCGTCATGAAAAGCATCTCGTCCATCGTCACCGGGACGGTGCTCGACTCGTGGCCGAGCACCACCATCGCTGCGGTGTCGCCGACGAGAATGAGCTCGACGCCGGCCGCGTCGGCCAGGCGGCCGCCGGTGGCGTCGTAGGCGGTGACCATGACGATCGGGTCGCCCCGACGCTTCATCTCGGCGAGCTCCGGGACAGTGAGCTTCCCGGGGGCCGGGACGGCCGGGGCGGGCTGGTGCTGACGGATGCTCATGCGGGCTCCTCCTTGAGGGTGACGTTGTCGATGAGGCGGATGCCGCCGACCCGCGCCGCGGCGGCGAGCACGAGACGGCCGTCGAAGCGGGCGACCTCGACGTACTGCAGGACGACGAGCGGCTCGGCGTCGAGCACGCGCTGGGCGGCGGCGGCGGCGTCCTCACCGCGCGCGTAGGCCTGAGCGCCCGCGTGCAGCGCGCGCGGCAGCGCGGCGGCGGCCTCGCGATGTTCCGGGGTCAGGCGGGCGTTGCGCGACGACAGCGCAAGGCCGTCGTACTCGCGGACGGTGGGGAGGACGCGGATGTCGACGCCGACGTTCAGGTCGTCGACGAGCTGCATGACAAGCGCGGCCTGCTGCGCGTCCTTCTCCCCGAAGTAAGCCCGTGCGGGGCGCACGATGTTGAAGAGCTTCAGGCAGACGGTGGCGACGCCGCGGAAGTGGCCGGGACGGAACACGCCCTCGAGACGCTGCGCGAGCCCCTCGACGTCGACCCACGTCGCATAGCCGTCGGGGTACAGCTCGTCCACCGGCGGCGCGAACAGCACGTCGACGCCCTCGCGCTCGGCGACGGCCGCGTCGCGGGCCTCGTCGCGCGGGTAGGCGGCGAGATCGTCGGGGGCGTCGAACTGCGCCGGGTTGACGAAGAGGCTGACGACGACCACGTCGTTCTCGGCCCGCGCGGCGCGGAAGAGCGAGATGTGCCCGGCGTGGAACGCGCCCATCGTCGGGACGAGGCCGACCGAGCCGGCGCCGGCGAGCGCGGCGCGCACGTCCGCGATCGTCCGCACGATCCTCATCCCGCCAGCTCCTCGGTCGCGTCGGCGAGGGTGCGGTAGAGCGTCTCGAGCTCCGGAAGCCGCTCGCGGATGACGGCGAGGTGCGCCTCCACGGTCGCCCAGTCGCCGCGCGCGATCGGCCCGGTCAGCTCGAACCCGTTCTCGATCGTCCGGCGCATGAGCGGCACGAGCGCCTCGGGCGGCGCGCCGGCGGCGGCCACGAGCTCCGCGGCCGCCTCGTGCAGCGTGACGAGGTAGTTGGAGGCGACGACGGCTCCCGCGTGGTAGAGCGGCCGGTCGGTATCGGCGAGGTGAAACGGCTCGACGCCCAGCATGGCGGCGAGCTCGAGCGCGACGTCTCGCGCTTCGTCCGTCTCCGACGTGACGGCCGCCCAGGCGCCGTCCAGCTGCTCGGGGCCGCGCGCACGCGTGAACGTCTGCAGCGGATGAAGGCTGAAGCGGCGCCGGTGGGGCTCGAGCGCGACGAGCGGCGTCGCGCCGCTGACGTGCGCGACCCACGGCCCTGGCTCGATCTGCTGCGCGACCTCGGCGATCGCGCCGTCCGGGACGCAGAGCAGGACGAGCTCGGCGTCCTTGGCATCCCAGCCCCGGTCCGCGCGCGAGCGCACGGCGGCGCCCCGCTCCCGCAGGCGGGCGGCGAGCGCAGAGCCGGCACGGCCGGCGCCGATGACACAGATGGGTTCGAGCACTTCTCTCTGCTCCAGTTCCAAGCCGGATACCGGGCACGTGCAGGATATCTCCGTTCCGGTATCCCCCGCATCGGTCACCCGCCGTTTGCGAGAACGGGTGACCCCCAACGAGGGACTTTCCACAAGCTCCGGCAGGTTCCGTCGATATCCCCGCTCACACCACTGCGTCTTTCGAGCTGTGGACAGCGTGAGGGAATTCCATGAAGAAATTGATGCTGCTCGGCGCCGTCGTGGCGCTCGCCGCGAGCGCGCTGCCCGGCGCAGCCGCCGCGGGTCGATTCACCGGCGTCGTCGTCGCGAAGGACACCGCGCGGCACACGGTCGCCGTCGTCATCGGGAAGCAAGGTCACCATGCGCTGCAACCTCGTCAGCAGCCAGTGGCAGCTGTCGCGACTCGCATCCTCGACCGCAACGGTCGAGATTCACTGACCCGTACCGCGTCCGTAGCTCGACGGCCGGCCCGGTTCCCGGGCCGGCCGTCTTCTTAACAGGGGACAGTCCCTGTTAAGAGAACCGGTCGGTAAACTCGCGCCGTGCCGGTCTACGAGTACGCGTGCATGGAGTGCGAGCAGCACTTCGAGGAGCTCGTCCGCATGGACGCCGAGGCGCCCGCGTGCCCGCACTGCGGCGGCATGAACGCCCGGCGCCAGCTCTCCGTCTTCGCGGTGCACGGCGCGGCCAGCCAGCCCAGCTACGGCCAGACGGCGGCCGGCGGCGGGTGCTGCGGCGGCTCGTGCGGCTGCGGCCACTAGACCGTCCGTAGCAGCGCGTAGACTCGCCGCCCGTGGATGCCGCGGCGCGCGCGCTGGAACTTCGGAAGTACGCGGATGAGACCGCGGGCTGTGTGAAGTGCCGGCTCGCCGAGGGCCGCACGCAGGTCGTCTTCGGCGTCGGGAACCCGGACGCCGACCTGATGTTCGTCGGCGAGGCGCCCGGCTTCCACGAGGACAAGCAGGGCTATCCGTTCGTGGGTCAGGCGGGGAAGCTCCTCGACCGGCTGCTCGAGGGCATCGGGATGTCTCGAGCCGAGACCTTTATCGCGAACGTCCTCAAATGCAGACCTCCCGGCAACCGTGATCCCGGTCCGGACGAGATCGAGTCCTGCGAGCCGCACCTTTTCCGCCAGCTGGAGCTCGTCCAGCCGCGCGTGGTCGCATCGCTCGGCAACTTCGCCACGAAGCTCCTCTCCGGCAAGCAGATCGGCATCACGCGCGTGCACGGGCAGGAGCAGCAGGTCACGATCGGCGGCCGGAGCGTGCTGCTCTTCCCGCTCTACCACCCGGCCGCGGCGCTGTACACGCCGGCGATGCTGAAGGTCCTCGAGGCCGACTTCGCCCGCCTCCCGGCGCTGCTCGGCACGCCGGCCGAGCCCGAGGCGCCGACGCCGCCCGCGGTCGACCCGGCGCTGCTGGGTCAGCCGGAGCCGGCAGTTCAGCTGGGCCTCTTCTAGGGACAGCCCCTGCAAATACCCTGCCCGGGTGGAGCTGTTATCGGCCTCACCCGGCGAGACCGAGGCGATCGCGGGTCGCCTGGCCGCGCAGCTTGCACCCGGCGACGTGATCAGCGTCTCGGGCGAGCTCGGCGCCGGCAAGACGACCTTCGTGCGCGGCGCCTGCCGGGCGCTCGGCGTCACCCAGCCGGTCACGAGCCCGACGTTCACGATCGGTCACCGCTACCACGGCCGCGTCGACGTCTCGCACCTCGATCTGTACCGCTTTACCGGCGTCTCCGCCGCCGAGTGGGGCGACCTCGAGCCCTACTTCGACGACGCCGTCTGCTTCGTCGAGTGGCCCGAGGCGGCCGGCAACGACCTTCCGCCCGTGCGCGCGAGGATCACGCTCTCGCACGTCGACCAGTCGCACAGGCGGGTCGCGCTCGACGGTCCCGCCGATCTCCTGCAACGCTTGCACTCGTGATCGTGCTCGCCTTCGACACGGCCACGTCCGTGGTCACGGCCGCGCTCACCCGGGACGGCGAGGTGCTCGGCGAGCGCGTCTCGCGGCCCGTCTCGGTGCTCGAGGACGCCGAGGCGATGCTGTCCGCCGCCGGCCTGCGCCCGGCCGACCTCGACGGTGTCGCCGTCGGCATCGGCCCTGGCAGCTTCACCGGCATCCGCATGGCGCTCGCCACCGCCCGGGGGCTGTCGTTCGCGCTCGGCATCCCGGTCGCCGGCGTCTCCACGCTCGCCGCCCTGGCCGCGGGCGCGCCCGGCGCGCTCCCCGTGATCGACGCGAAGCGGCAAGAGGTCTTCACCGAGGCCGACGGTGCGCCGGTCGTGGTGATGCCTGCCGCCATGACGCTCACCTTCGGCCGCGTCTGTGTCGGCGACGGCGCCCTGCGCTATCGGGCCTTGTTGGAGGCGCGCGGCGCGGAGATCCCGCCCGACGACGACGAGCGCCATGTCCCGCGCGCCCGCTTCCACGCGCAACTCGCCCGCGACTTCGGCCCGGCCGACGCGGTCGAGCCGCTCTACCTCCGCGTCCCGGACGCCAAGCAGGCGGCCGCGTGACGGAGATCCGGACGCTCGGCGCCGCCGATCTCGGCGCCATCGAGCGCATCGAGCGCAGGTCGTACCCGACGCCCTGGTCACGCTCCATGTTCGCGAGCGAGATCGCGAAGCCGACCTCGATCTGCCTCGGCGCCGTCGAGCCGGGCACCGGCCTGGTGGGCTACCTGATCCTCTCCCGCTACGTCGATGCGTGGCACGTGATGAACGTCGCGGTCGACCCCGACCAGCGAGGCCGCGGGGTCGCACGCATGCTCTTCGCCGAGCTGTTCGACCGAACGAGCGAGGACGGCGGCCGTGGGTACACCCTCGAGGTACGAGTGTCGAACAAGGAGGCCATTCGCCTCTATGAGCGGCTCGGCTTCAAGTCGCGCGGCGTTCGCCGCGGCTACTACACGGACAACCGAGAGGACGCCCTGGTCATGTGGAAGGACCCGATCGATTCCCTGGCCGTGCGGACCGAGACGGCGTGATCCTCGGCATCGAGACCTCCTGCGACGAGACGGCGGCGGCCCTCGTCACGCGCGAGGGCGTCATCCGGGCGAACGTCGTGGCCTCGCAGGCCGACCTGCACGCGCGCTTCGGCGGCGTCGTCCCGGAGATCGCCTCGCGCCGCCACCTCGAGCTGATCGATCCGGTGCTGCGCGAGGCGTTCGAGGAGGCGGATGCAACCCTCGACGACGTCGAGGCCGTCGCCGTCACGACCGGCCCCGGGCTGATCGGTGCGCTGCTCGTCGGCCTCTCGGCGGCGAAGGCGCTCGCCTGGGCACGCGGGCTGCCGCTGATCCCGGTCGACCACCTGCACGGCCACGTCGCCTCGCTCTATCTGGAGCCCGACGCGGTCGACCCGCCGTTCATGTGCCTGCTCGCGAGCGGGGGTCACACGCTCCTGCTCGACGTCCACGACCGGCGAGGGTTCGGCGTGCTCGGCACGACGCTCGACGACGCCGCCGGCGAGGCGTTCGACAAGGGCGCGCGGCTGCTCGGCCTCGGCTACCCGGGCGGAGCGGCGATCGACCGGCTCGCGCAGGTGGGCGACCCGGAGGCGTACGCGTTCCCGGTCGCGCGCGTGCCCGGCCTCGACTTCTCCTTCTCGGGCGTGAAGACAGCGTTGCTCTACGCGGTGCGCGACCTCGAACCCGCCGAGCTCGAAGAGCGCCGCGCCGATCTTGCGGCGAGCTACCAGCGCGCGATCGTCCGCGCGCTCGTGGAGCGGGTCGAGCAGACGGGCGCGGAGCGCGTCGCGGTCGTCGGGGGCGTGGCCGCCAACTCCGAGCTGCGGAGTGCACTCGCCGGCGCCGCGTTCGCGCCGCTCGCCCTCTGCACGGACAACGCGGCGATGATCGCCTCGGCGGCGCGGTACCGGGAGGCCCAGGAGGCACCCGGCTACCTTTCCGTCGATGCGTACGCGTCCGCGGCCTGACGGAGCGCCGCCTCAGATCGCGCTTCTCCTGGTCGTCGCCGTCGCGGCCACCCTCGTTGCTGCCCTGATCGCGGCGGTTCGTGAGCAGGCGACGGCGGAGGCGAAGAAGCCCGCCGGCGTGCCCGCGAGCGCCTGGTACGGCCTCGTCGGTGCGCCGCCGGTGGCGGCCTCGGTCGGGCAGCGGGTCATCGTGCTGCTGAAGGCGCCGTCGCTGGCCGACCGCGTCGCCGCCGCCGGCGGCCACGCGAGCGAGGTGCAGGAGCGCCGCTGGACGGCCGCCATCTTCGCCGGGCAGCGGCAGCTGATCTCCGACCTGGCCACGAGCGGGGTGCGCGTCAACCCGGAGTTCCAGTACGCGCGCGTGGTGAACGGGTTCTCCGCAGCGCTCGGTGCTCCCGCGATCGCCCTCGTCGAACGCTCGCCCGGGGTGGCCGGCGTCTACCCGGTTCGCACCGCCTATCCGGCCGCGGCGTCCGGAGAGGGCCGTCCCGCGGGCGACCTGGGCGTCCGCCTGCCCGGCGTGAACGGGCGCGGCGTCGGCATCGCCTTGCTCGACACCGGCGTCGACATCGGCCATCCGGCGCTCGTCGGCCGCGTCGCGCCCGGCTACGACGTCGTCTCGGGTGACTCGTTCGCCGACGCCCAGCAGCGTCCGGACGACCCGCAGGAGATCGAGCAGCACGGGACGCAGCTCGCCGGGATCATGGTCGGCCCAGGCGGCGTGGCGCCGGGCGCGCGGATCTACCCGATCCGCGTCGCCGGCTGGCAGCGGGATGCGGCGGGCGGCTGGGCCGTCTACGGGCGAACCGATCAGCTGATCGCCGGCTTCGAGCGCGCCGTCGACCCGAACGGCGACGGGGACGCGCACGACGCGGCTCGAATCGCCGTCGTCGGCGTGGCCGAGCCGTACGACGCCTTCGGCGACGGCCCGGATGCCGAGGCCGTCGCGGGCGCGCTCGATCTCGACACGCTCGTCGTCGCGCCGGCCGGCAACGACGGCCCGGCCGGCCCGCGCTACGGGAGCATCGCCGGGCCCGGCGCCGGCGCGGCCGCGCTGACCGTCGGCGCCGCCGAGTCCCGCGGTTCGGGGCGCATGGCAGACGTCTCGATGCGCGTCGGCCTCAACACGACGTTCGACAGCACCGTCCCGCTCGCGACGGACGCGGCTCCGCCGAGATTGTCGCTGCAGCTCGCCCTGCCGCGTACGCCGACGACCGCCGAGGGCCAACCCGGCGGTGGCCTGCACCTGCCCGATTTCTTCGATACGGGCGGCCTCAGCCTCGTCGCGGGCCGCGCTGCGCTCGTGCCGGGCGGCGACGCCCCGCAGCAGGTCGCGCGTCGCGGCGGCGAACGCGGGCGCCCAGGCGGTCGTGCTCTACGGGGGCCGTCTGCCTCCGGGCGCGCTCGACCTCGGCGATCGCTCGGACGTGCCGGTCGTGGGCGTGCCGGAGGACGCGGGCCGTGCGCTCGTCACGGCGCTTCGCGACGGGCGCACCGCGCGGGTCTCGATCGCGTCCGGCCCGACCGCCGCGGTCGCCGGGGGCGTCGCGCCGTTCTCGTCGCGTGGCCTGACCTTCGACGGGCGCCTCAAGCCCGACCTGGTTGCGCCGGGTGTCGGGCTCAACGCGCCGGAGCCGGGGGAGACCGAGGACTCGACCGCCCGCTACGGCGTGATCAACGGCGCGAGCGCCGCGACGGCGGTCGTCGGCGGTGCCGTCGCCCTGCTGGCCCAGGCGCGGCCGGACCTGGACGCGACGGAGCTCCGCGGCGCGCTCGTCGGAACGGCGCGTCCGCTCAGGAACGAGCCTCCGACCGCGGAGGGCGCCGGCCAGCTGGACCTCGGCGCGGCTGCGGCGGCGGAGCTGGCGGCCGATCCGACGACGATCGCGTTCCACCGCACCGAGCCCCGCGACTGGCGCGAGGCGCAGCGCCTCAGCGTCCGCAATATCTCGACGCGGCCGTTAAGCGTGACGGCTGGCGTCGTGGTCGACGGCGATCCCAAGGGCGTGCGCGTCGCGCCGTACCCGCGCGCCTTCATCCTCCGTCCGGGGAAGAGCGGCACGGTGCTGGTCCAGGGGAGCGCCGGCCGGCTCGACTCGCAGCTGACCGGAACGGTGCGCTTCCGCGTCGACGGCCGCACAGCGCTGACGGTCCCGTGGGCCGCCGCACCGCCCGGGGCCGACGGCGGGCTGCTCGCCGACGTTCGGCTCGCCCAGCATCGCTTCGACCCGTCGGACACGGCGCCGCAGGTGCTCTCGTTCGTTGCCGGCCGCCTCGTCCCGGCCGAGGCCGGCTACCAGGTGCTGGCCGTGTCGCGGCTCGACCTCGAGCTGCGCCGCGCCGGGGCGAAGAAGCCGCTCGGCCTGATCTCGCGGCAGCGCCATCTGCTCCCGGGCCGCTACGCGTTCGGGCTCACGGGCCGCGGCCCCGCCGGCAAGGTGCTGCATCGCGGGCGCATACGTGCTCGACGTCATCGCCTACCCGACGAACGGGGGCCGGCCGACGCGCCGGGCCGTCGACTTCTTCGTGCGCTGAACCCGTATTGAGATTCGGTGAATTTGCGGGCGGATGCCTCGCCTGGTGGGCGTAAGATCGGGCCGAGCCAGGCCAAGGAGGGAAATCACGTCGTGACAACTGCGGAGCTGACGCAAACCCACCTGCGCGAGAACCCGTTCGAGCTCGCCCAGGAGCAGCTGCAGCGGGTCGCCCGCGCCTTCGGGATCGACCAGAACCTCGTCAACGTCCTCCGGCAGTGCAAGAAGGCGGTCGTTGTCTCGATCCCGGTGTCGATGGACGACGGGACGATCCAGACCTTCGAGGGCTACCGCGTGCAGCACAACATCGCCCGCGGGCCGTCGAAGGGCGGCATCCGCTACCACCCGGACGTCACGCTGGACGAGGTCAAGGCGCTCGCGATGTGGATGACGTGGAAGTGCGCGCTGATGAACATCCCCTTCGGCGGCGCGAAGGGCGGCGTGATCTGCAACCCGAAGACGATGTCGCGGGTCGAGCTGCAGAAGATGACCCGCCGCTTCACGAGCGAGATCATCAACGAGATCGGCCCCGAGAAGGACATCCCCGCACCCGACGTCGGGACGGATCCCGCCGTCATGGCCTGGATCTTCGACACCTACTCGATGAACAAGGGCCACTCGGTGCTCGGCGTCGTCACCGGCAAGCCGCTGAACGTCGGCGGGTCGCTCGGGCGGCTCGAGGCCACCTCACGCGGCTGCCTCTACTGCATCCGCGAGGCGCTGCGCAAGCGCGACCGCTCGGTCGCCGGCACGACGATCGCGATCCAGGGCTTCGGCAACGTCGGCAGCTTCCTTGCCCAGTTCATGGCCGAGGAGGGGGCCACCGTCGTCGCCGTCTCCGACTCGACCGGCGGCGTCTACAACCCGGCCGGGCTCGACGTCTCCGCCGTGCTCGCGCACAAGCAGGAGACCGGGCAGATCTCCGGCCTGCGTGGCGCCGACCCGATCACCAACGAGGAGCTGCTGCTCATCGACTGCGACGTGCTCGCACCCTGTGCGCTCGAACAGGTGATCACGACGGACAACGCCGACAAGGTCCGCGCGAACATCATCTGCGAGGGGGCGAACGGGCCGACCACGCCCGCCGCCGACGACATCCTCGAGGACCGGGGGGTGCTCGTTCTCCCGGATGTGCTCGCGAACGCCGGCGGCGTCGTCGTCTCCTACTTCGAGTGGGTGCAGGGCCTCCAGGAGTACTTCTGGAAGGAGAACGAGGTCAACGCCCGCCTGAACGACATCATGACCCGCGCCTTCAACGAGACGTGGGGGACGATGGATGCGAAGCAGGCGAGCATGCGCGTGGCTGCGTACGGGCTTGCGGTGCAGCGGGTCGCGGAAGCGACGCTGACGCGCGGCCTCTACCCGTAGCAGGGCTGTCCCTCGTGTTTCTACGCAGGCATCTGGGCTGAGCGGGTTCGCCGACTGAGCTAGGTCGGATCACTTGGGACAGCCCCCTTCGGGGACAGCCCCTAGCTGATCTGGATGTGGCGCACGGGCAGCCCGGTGCGGTCCATGGCTGCCCGAACGGTCTCGTCCTCGAGCCAGGTCGCCTGGTCGTCCGGGCTGGTGACGACGACGATCTCGTCGGCATCGAAGTTGCGCAGCGCGTCGGCGATCTCCTCGGCCGGCTCGGTCTCGTGGCTCGTGCGGTCGATGGTGACGTTCGCGGTGCCAGCGAGCGCGTCTGCCGTGCGATCGGCCGCCTGCACGGCGTCGCGGCGCGCGTCGTCCTCGTCGTTCGCGAGCCAGGCGAGCTTGCTCACCATGGTCGCGGGGGCGACGATGAGGATCTCGCCGGCATCGCCGATCGCGTCGCGCAGGCCCGGGTCGTCCGCGGGGACCGTGGTCACGACGAGGACGTTCTTGGTCATGCGCCGTCCCTACCCGGCGCCGCGCGTTAACAATCAGGCGTGCGCGTGACGCTCTACCACTCGCCGGGCTGTCATCTCTGTGAGCGGGCGCGCGAGGTGCTCGTAGAGGTGCGGGCGGACACGCCGTTCGACCTGGAGGAGGTCGATATCACCGGCGACGAGGTGCTCGAGGCGCGTTACCGCGAGCTGCTTCCGGTCGTCGAGGTGGAGGGCGGAAGGAGCTTCTCGTACTTCGTGCCCGAGGACGCGTTCCGCCGCGCGCTGGCCGCACAAAGTCCCGGCTCAGAGCCGGGTTTGTGACCGCGCTGACGCCACGGACACGCGAAATGCTAGAACCCTTGTGCCGTGTTACAAAGTCTCTCCACGGACGGGGTCGACGGAGCCGAACGGCTCAACGTAGGGGTCGCAGCGCGGCTCAGCCGCTACCTCCAGGTCCTGACGCAGGCCCGCAAGATGGGCAAGGACCGCATCTCCTCGCAGGAGATCGCCGACTACACGAACATCAACGCGACGCAGATCCGCCGCGACCTCTCCGCGTTCGGGAAGTTCGGCAAGCGCGGGGTCGGTTACAACATCGACTCGCTGCTCACCGAGATCCGCAAGATCCTTCGCACCCAGGGGCAGCACAACATCGCGCTGATCGGCGCCGGCCGGCTGGGCCAGGCGATTGCAAGCTCGTCGATCTTCGCCGAGCATGGCATCCACGTCGCCGCGATCTTCGACAGTGACCCGGACAAGATCGGCCGACGCCTCGGCAGCGTTGACATCACCGAGGACGGCCGTCTGCGCGAGACGGTCGGCGAGCGGAACATCGTCATCGGCGTCATCGCCGTGCCGCCGGACTCCGCCCAGCAGGTCGCCGATGACCTGGTCGCCGCGGGCGTCAAGATCATCTTCAACTACTCCGAGGCGCTGCTCGACGTGCCCGCCGACGTCGCCGTTCACACGTCGAACCCGGCCGTCGAGCTCCTCTACGCCCTCTACTTCCATCTGACGTAATCCGCCTGGTGCGGATCGTCGTCTGGCACGGCTACCTGCTCTCGGGCACGGGGTCGAACATCTACACGCGGGCGCTCGCGCGCGCGTGGAGCCTCGCCGGGCACGAGGTCGTGGTGGTGTGCCAGGAGCCGCATCCCGAGCGGTTCGATCTCGCCGGGGCGCGCGTCGTCCGGCCGGACATCGGCGGGCTGCTGCCCACCTTCGTGCTCGACCGCTACGAGGGGCTCGAGGCGAAGTACATCCAGGACTTCACCGCGGAGGAGTGGGCGCGCTACGTGCGAGGCGAATGTCGATGCCGTGCAGGCGGAGCTGCCGGCCGACCTCGTCTTCGCGAACCACGTCCTGCCTGGCGGTGCGTCGCGAACGGGGCCGGCGCTCCGTTTGCGGTCAAGGCGCACGGCTCGGAGCTCGAGTACTCGATGCGCGGCCGCCCCGAGCTCGTCGAGCGCGGTCGGGCCGCGCTGGCCGATGCTCGCGCCGTCTTCGTCGGCTCCGAGCACATCCGCGAGGTGCTCGACGAGGTCGTCGGTCATGTCGACCGCGTGCTACGAGGTGCCGCCCGGCGTCGACGTCGACGAGTTCCACCCGCAGAGCCGCGAGGAGGCGCTCGCCGGTCTCCTCGAGGAGGCCCGGCGCGACGCCGCCCAACCCCGGGAACGCTGAACGAGCGCCAGCCGGACGAGGGCAACGCCGGGAGGCTCGCGGCGTTCTTCGCCTCCGACGAGCCCACCGTCCTCTACTTCGGCAAGCTCATGCGCAGCAAGGGCGTGCACGTGCTCTTCGATGCGCTTCGCGACGTCGATGCCCGCGCGCTGATCGTCGGCTTCGGCGACTACCGCGCCGAGCTCGAGGCGCTCGCCCCGGCCGGCACGCTCTTCACCGGCGCGCTCGAGCACCGCCATCTCGTGCACGTCCTCCCGCTGTGCGACGTCGCCGTCGTGCCGTCGATCTTCCCGGAGGCGTTCGGGATGGTCGCCGCCGAGGCGGCCGCGGCCGGCTGCCCGCCGGTGGTCGCGCGCCATTCCGGCCTCGCCGAGATCGCCGCCGGACTCGAGGAGGCGTACGGCCCCGAGCGGACCGCGCTCGCCAGCTTCCGCAACGGCGACGCCGGCGACCTCGCGGCCCGGCTCAACGAGCTGCTCTCGCTCCCCACCGATGAGCGGCGGCGCCTGGGCGAGCTCGCACGGCAGACCGCGGTCGAGCGCTGGAGCTGGCTGAGCGTCGCCGAGCGCCTGCTGGCGCCGTTCCAATAGGAACTACGCTTTCCGCCGCGATGGGAGACGAGCAGCGCGTGCACTACGAGGAGCTGCTGCGTGGGGCGCGCGAGCGCTACGACGCGGCGGACGACTTCACCCTGGCCGTGGAGGAGGAGTTCGCGATCCTCGACCCGGCGACGCTCGAGCTGACCGACCGCTTCGAGGCGCTGCAGCTCATGTCGCGCGGGACGCCGATCGAGGATCACCTCGTCGGAGAGCTGATCGCATCCGAGGTCGAGGTGCGCACCGGCAAGGCCGAGCGCTTCCCGGAGGCTGCCGCGCTGATGGGCGAGCGGCGTGGGCAGGTGCTCGAGCTCGCGCGTGCCGAGGGCGTCGAGCTCGGCGCGGCCGGCACGCACCCGTGGAGCCGCTGGCAGGACCAGCGGATCATCGACACCCCGCACTACCGCCTGAACGACGAGATCCTCCGCTACGTCGTCTGGCGGAACAACTCGTTCGGGCTCCACGTCCACGTGGCGGTCAAGGGCGCCGACCGTGCCGTCCGCGTCACGAGCGCGCTGCGCCCGTACATGCCCGACCTGCTCGCGCTCTCCGCCAGCTCGCCGTTCGTGGAGAACGTCAACAGCGGCCTGCACTCGGCCCGGACACAGATCTTCACGCGCATGTTCCCGCGCTGCGGCGTCCCGGACACCCTGCAGAGCTGGCAGGAGTTCGAGGACTACGTCCGCCTGCTCTACGAGACCGGCTCCGTCACCGAGCACACGCAGCTCTGGTGGAGCGTCCGCTCGCACCTCGCGTTCCCGACGGTGGAGATGCGCATCTGCGACGCGCAGCCCGACCTCGCCGACGCTCGCTCGCTCGCCGCGCTGATCTATGCGCTCACCGCCCGGGTCGCTCGCGCGCTGGACGAGGGCGAGCCGCTCTGGGACCCGCCAAGGCGGCTGATCGAGGAGAACCTGTGGCGCGCGATCCGCTTCGGGCTGTCCGGCGAGCTGATCGACCTGCGCACGCTGCGGGTGCGGCCCGCGCGCGCCGCCGTCGAGGAGCTGATCGAGTGGGTGATGCCGGTCGCCGAGGAGCTGGGCGCCGCCTCGTATCTCAACGTCCCGGCGCAGAACTCCGCCGAGCGCCAGATCGCCCGCTTCGAGGAGGGCGCCTCGCTGCGCGACATCTACGCAGGCCTGCTCGTCCGTCAGGAGGAGCCGGTCGTTGGGTGACTCCGGCATCTGGGTGCCGCCGGGCGGCAGTGCCGATCAGCCGCGTCAGCCCGAGCCGCCGGCCGAGCCGGAGATGCCGACCCCGGAGGAGCTCGCCGAGCAGCTCCGCCGGCTGAAGGCCTCCGATGTCGTCCTCTCGCTGATCCCGACGCTGGCCCAGGTCGCCTGGGCCAAGCTGGACGCGCAGAGCCGCGACCTGATCGAGGCGCGCGTCGCCATCGACGCGATCCGAGCGCTCGTGCCGGTGCTGGACGGCGTCGCGCCGCCCGAGGTGACCCGCGACCTGCAGCAGCTCGTCACGAACCTGCAGCTGGCGTTTGCGTCCGCCGCCGACGAAGGGTCGAGTGACGACGGCTGAGATCGGCGTCTTCGGCGGCTCGGGGTTCTACTCGTTCCTCGACGACGTCGAGCAGGTAGAGGTCGAGACGCCGTACGGCGCGCCGTCGGGGCCGCTCTTCGTCGGCGAGATCGGCGGGAGGCGCGTCGCGTTCCTGCCGCGCCACGGCGTGAACCACGAGCTGCCGCCGCACCGGATCCCGTACCGGGCGAACGTCTGGGCGATGCGCGAGCTCGGCGTGCGGCGGATCATCGGCCCGTGCGCTTCGGGCGCGCTGCAGGCCGACCTCCAGCTGGGCGAGTTCGTCGTCTGCGACCAGTTCGTCGACCGCACGACCGGCCGTGCCGACACCTTCTACGACGGCCCGGAGACGACGCACGTCTCGTCGGCCGACCCGTACTGCCCGGATCTCCGCCGGCTGCTCGTCGATACCGCAACCGAGCTCGGCATCCCGGTTCGCGACGGCGGGACGGTGGTCACCATCCAGGGCCCGCGCTTCTCGACCCGCGCCGAGTCGAAGTGGTTCCAGGACGCCGGCTGGCACATGATCAACATGACGGCCTACCCCGAGGGCTACCTCGCCCGCGAGCTCGAGCTCTGCTACGCGAACATCTCGATGGTCACCGACCACGACGTCGGCGTCGAGGGCGCCGAGCCGGTGTCGCACGAGGCGGTGCTGAAGGTCTTCACCGAGAACAACGAGCGGCTGCGCGAGCTGCTCTTCGCGGTCATTCCGAAAATCGGGCCTCAGCCCGAGGACGTCTGCGCCACCGCGTTGCGCGGCGCAAGCGTCGGCTAACTTCTCGATGGTCTCGATGGTGTTGGGCACCAACATCGTGCGCAACGAGCTTGGGCTTCCGGAGGCGGAGTGCCTTGCGGCAGACGACCGGTACTCGCTGACGCTGCAGGCGTGACCGGCGCGCCTTACCGGCGCGCCGCCTTCTCCGGTCTGATACAAAACCGCGGCGCCGGGGCAGTCCGGCGCTTCCTATGGTTGCTTCGTTCTTCAACGATCACGCCGTTCTCTTCGCGCTGCTCTGCGGGCTCGCCGCGGTGGCATACGGCATCGGGCTGACCTACTGGATCCTCAAGCAGCCCGACCGGGCACGGACCGCATGCGCGAGATCTCGCGCGCCGTCCAGGAGGGTGCGGCCGCCTACCTCAAGCGCCAGTACAGGACGATCGCGATCGTCGCCATCGTCCCGTTCCTGCTGCTCGGCTTCTACAACGAGCTGGGCTGGGGCACGGCGTTCGGCTTCCTGATCGGCGCGGTGCTGTCCGCCGCCGCCGGGTTCATCGGCATGAACGTCGCGGTGCGCGCCAACATCCGCACCGCCGAGGCGGCGAAGAAGGGGCTCAAGCCTGCGCTCGACGTCGCGTTCCGCGCCGGGTCGGTCACCGGCATGCTCGTCGTCGGCCTGGGGCTCCTGGGCGTCGCGGGTTACTACGGCCTGCTGACCGAGGTCTTCGACAAGTCGCAGAACACCGCCATCCATGACCTCGTCGGGCTTGCGTTCGGCGGCTCGCTCATCTCGGTCTTCGCCCGGCTCGGCGGCGGCATCTTCACCAAGGCCGCCGACGTCGGCGCCGACCTCGTCGGGAAGATCGAGGCCGGCATCCCCGAGGACGACCCGCGCAACCCGGCCGTCATCGCCGACAACGTCGGCGACAACGTCGGCGACTGCGCCGGGATGGCCGCCGACCTCTTCGAGACGTATGCCGTGACCGCGGTCGCGGTCATGCTGCTCGGCTCCCAGCGCTTCCCGGCCGGCAACCTGGCGCTCTACCCGCTGGCGCTCGGAGGCATCTCGATCCTCGCCTCGATCATCGGCACGCTGTTCGCGCGCGTCGGCCGCAGCGGCTCGATCATCAACGCGCTCTACAAGAGCGTGCTCGCGGCGACGGTGCTGTCCGCCCTCGGGTTCATCCCGGTGACGGCGGCGTTCGACAGCGGCAAGTTCTCGTTCGGCGACCTGTACGCGTCGGCCCTCGTCGGCCTCGTCGTCACGTTCCTGCTCGTCGCGATCACCGAGTACTACACCGGCACGCGCTGGAACCCGGTCAAGGCGATCGCGCGCGCCTCGCAGACGGGCCACGCGACGAACATCATCGAGGGCCTCGCGATCGGCATGCAGGCGACCGCGATCCCCGTGGTGGTGATCGCGTCCGGCATCCTCGTCGCGAACCACTTCGCCGGCCTCTACGGCATCGGCGTGGCCGTCATGGCCCAGCTGTCCATGACCGGCCTGATCGTCGCGCTCGACGCCTACGGGCCGGTGACCGACAACGCCGGCGGCCTCGCGGAGATGGCCGACATGGACGAGTCCGTGCGCGCGATCACCGACCCGCTCGACGCTGTCGGCAACACGACGAAGGCGGTCACGAAGGGCTACGCGATCGGCTCCGCCGCGCTCGCCGCCCTCGTCCTCTTCGACTCGTACACGACCGGGCTCGCGGACCAGGGCTACGACACGGTGTTCCGGCTAGATGATCCCTGGGTGATCGCCGGGCTCCTGATCGGCGGCCTGATGCCGTTCCTGTTCGCGTCGCTCGCGATGACCGCGGTCGGGCGCGTCGGCGGCGAGGTCGTGCAGGAGGTGCGCCGCCAGTTCCGCGAGCACCCCGGGATCATGGATTACACCGAGCGGCCGGACTACTCACGCGCGGTCGACATCGTCACCGGCTCGGCGATCAAGTCGATGCTGGCGCCCGCGCTGATCCCGATCGGCATCCCGATCCTCGTCGGGATCATCAGCATCCGCATGCTCGGTGGCCTTCTGATCGGCACGATCGTGACCGGCCTGTTCCTCGCCATCGCCATGACGGCCGGCGGCGGCGCGTGGGACAACGCGAAGAAGCTGATCGAGGACGGAGCCTACGGCGGGAAGGGCTCCGAGGCCCACGCCGCGGCGGTCACCGGCGACACCGTCGGCGACCCGTACAAGGACACCGCCGGGCCCGCGATCAACCCGATGATCAAGATCGCGAACATCGTCGCGATCCTCATCATCCCGCTGATCGTCTCGATCCACACGTAAACACGCGCCGCGCCGCGGGGGCGCCTTCACGGAACCCTCACGGATGCCGAGTACGCTCGGGTGGAGATGTCGTGCGCCGCGTGCTAGATCGTTCGCAAATCACCTGGCGGCGCCTCGTCGTGATCTCGGCCGGAACGGTCGTCTTCGCGCTCTGCGTCGGCGCCTGGTTGGCGAGTGGCAGCTTCGATGCGAGCCTCACCACCTTGTCGACCGCCGACCCGCACCGCGCTGCATGGGCAGCGGCGGCGTTCGCAGCATCGCTGCTCGCGTCCGCCTGCGCCTGGCGCATCGCGTTTGCCGCGGTCGGCGCGCCGATGAAGCGGGGACAGGCGTGCGCGAGGTACAGCATGGGCTCGCTCGTGAACACCTTCGCGCCTGCGACGGTGGGGGAGGGCATCCGCGCGGTCCTGTTCGGACGGTCGCTTCCCGACCGCGGCAACCGCGCCTGCACCGCGGCCGGTGCGGCCGGTGCCGTCGCCGTCGCGAAGGCCCTTCCGCACACGCTCCTCCTGTCCGCGGCCGTGCTCGTGGCCGGCTTTCCGCCGTGGCTCCTGCTGGCACCGGCCTCGCTTCCGGTCGTCGTCCTCGTGGCGGTCCTCGTCCTGCGCCGCCGCGCGGGCTCGCGACTCACGGCACTCGGGCAGGCGACAGCGACGCTCCTTCGCGAACCGGGGTTCGGCTTGCGCGTGGTGGGCTGGACCATGGTCGCGACGGCGGCCCGCGTCGCCGCGGCGACGGCCGTCGCCGCCTCGCTCGGGATCGCCAACCCCCTCGACGCCGGGCTCCTCGTCGCGGCAGCGCTGATCCTCGCGGGCGCCGTGCCCATCACACCCGGCTCGATCGGCATCACAAGCGGCGCCGTCTCGCTTGCGCTGGCGCAGCACGGCATCCCCATGCCGACGGCGCTGGCCGCCGGCGTGCTCTTCCACGCGCTCGAGTCGGCCGTGGGTGTCAGCGTCGGGCTCGTCGCCGCGCCGTTTGTCGTGCGGCCCGGGATCATCCCCCGCCGCGTCGGCCACGTGGCGTTTGTCGGCGCAACCGCGCTGACGGCAGCCGTGCTTGGCGCGACGCTCCTGACGTACCTGCCGCTCAGCGGCGTCTAGGAACGTTTACGGCCGCCTTGCGGTCGATTTACGTGCCGCTTACGGAAGCCTGACACCTAGCGGAAACCATCCGTTCTGTCCCTCCAACCTCACAGAAGGAGCTGGCATGAAGCGGACCACGATTTTCCTCGTCGCACTCCTCACGGTCGCGGTGGCGGTCGCGGCCGGGACCGCAGTCGCCGTGAACGGGCCGAAGCCGGTCGAGTTCACCTTCACCGGCAGGCTGCTCGCCGACCCGGCCGGCGAACGCCACCTCGATCGCGGTGGACGTCAAGACCGGGAACCATCTGGCGCTCCAGAAGCTCGTCGGCCAGAGCCGCAACCAGAACTTCGCGGTCGACGGCGACACCGAGTTCCTGCTCTGGGAGAAGGGGAAGCCCTCGGTCGTCTCGATCGACTCGCTGACCACCGGTGACCTGGTCACCGTCCACGTCCGCGCAGCGCGCGACTCGTCGATCCTCCAGATCGCGACCACGCCGGCGTCTGTCGTCGCCGACCGCGGCGGTCATCCGGGCCGGCCGCATCAGGCACTGTGGCTCTTCCGCGGCACGCTCAATTCGACCGCGGGCACGAGCTCGGTCAGCCTGCACGTCCTCGACGGCAACCACCGGGCGCTGCGCTCGATGCTCGGTGCCCCTGTCGACGAGTCGTTCGCGTACGACTCGCACACCACCTTCATCCTCTGGCAGGGTCGGGTCCCGGCCGTCATCGCCGCCACCGACCTCAAGGCCGGCGATCGCGTGACGGTTCGCGTCCGCGCTCCGCGCGGCTCGACGCTCGCGCAGGTCGAGGCCACCCCGGCCGCTCGCATCGCCGAGCACGAGCCGACCTCTACCGAGTCCTAGTTCATGTGACGGAGGGCCGGGTGCATACCCGGCCCTCTATCGCTAATGGCGCTCGACCTTGACGAGCTCCAGGCGCTCGTCGCCGCCCTTGACCGTGAGCTCGAACACGGTGCCGATGCCGCGCACGTACGTCTTGTGGTCGAGCACCCCGGGCTCGAGGGGCGTCCACTCCGTCGTCAGCAGCAGCCGGTCGTCGACCCGGGCCCGCACGCGGAAATGGTCCGCCGCCACGCCCCTGGCGAACTCCTGCTGGAACGCCATGCCGACGCGTGGGTGCGCAGGCATGAACACGCCGGGCCGTGCTCCGTCCACGCCTGCCTGCCATGACCCTTCGGTGGTCGTGACATGCCCGCGCCGGTCGAGTTCCGCCGTCTGCTCCCCGAAGTACCAGACCGTGCCACGTGCGTCCTGCGAGTACCAGTCAGTCGTCCGCTCCTCGAGCGCGCCGTTGAGGTAGAGGCGGTCCTCGACGACTGCGCAGTCCACGCCCCCGATCGTCGCGACCTGGGAGGTGACACGTGAAACGTCGCGCGCCGCCTTGCCGTCCTTCGTGCCCATGGAGACGTAAGTCGTGCCCGGGCGAAGCGGGAACCAGGGGTTGTCGACGCGCGCGCTGAACCCGCCGTGCCCCCCGCCGGCGTTCGCCGCGGCGACGAGCGCGACCGCGAGCGCAGCGACGAGCGCGCGCGTCATCGGTAGCGCTCCGGGAACGCGCGCATCTCCACCTCGTCGTCGAACGTGACGACGACGCCCTCGGCGCCCGCCTCCAGCATCGCGTCGACGAGCGCGGGCCGCGTGCGCGGGACGATGCGCAGCTCCGGGAACCGCTCCTTCACCGCGCGCACGTGGTCGGCGTCCGAGCCGCGCGACGGATGCCACACGTCTCCGAGCTCCCGCGCGCGGCGGATGGCGCGCTCCGAGCTGCCGCCGACCCAGATCTCCGGGATCGGCGACGGGTGCGGCTGCGCCGTCGCGTTCTCGTACGACCAGAGCTCGCCGTGGAACTCGGGCTCGCCGGTCCAGAGCGCCTGCATGAGCCGGATCGCCTCGTCGCCGCGTCGTCCCCGGCCCTCGAACGGGATGCCCATGAACTCGTACTCGTCGCGGTGCCAGCCCATGCCGACGCCGAGGCGGAAGCGCCCGCCCGACAGCTCCTGCAGCGTCGCCACCTCCTTCGCGAGGTGAAACGGGTTGTGCAGCGGCACGAGGATGATCGAGGTGCCGAGCCCGATGCGCTGCGTCCAGCCGGCGATCCAGCCGAGCGTGACGAGCGGGTCGTAGACCCGGCCGTACGGGTCGACGCCCTCCGGGCCGACGACGATGTGCTCGGTCGTCCAGACCGAGTCGAACCCGGCTTCCTCCGCGGCCTCGGCCGCCCGGCGGATCCCGTCCGGCGAGGAGTCGGCGCCGTAGTTCGGCAGGATCGCGCCGAGGTGCACCCAGGCGAGGCTAGCGGGTCTACGGTTGCCCTATACGCGCTGACCTGGTGAAACGCATCCTCGTGCCGATCGCGGCGAGCGCCGCAGCGGTCGCCATCGTCACGCTCGCCATCGGGCTCCTGGACGACCACGTCCCGGTGCTGAGCCTCGGCGTGCTCTACATCTTCGCCGTGCTGCCCGTCGCGGTGCTGTGGGGCCTCTGGTTCTCGCTCCCGCTCGCCGTCGTCTGCATGCTCGCCTTCAACTACTTCTTCCTGCCGCCGCTCACACGTTCACGCTGCGCGAGGGCGAGAACTGGTTCGCGCTGGCCGTGTTCTCGGCGACCGCGATCGTCGTCAGCGAGCTCGCCGCGAACGCACGGCGCCGCGCGGCGACGGCCGAGCAGCGCGAGCGCGAGTCGGCGGTCCTCGCCGCGCTCGCGACCGAGCTGCTGCGGGGTCGCGAGATCGACGAGGAGCTCGACGAGATCGCGGGGCGTGCCGCCGAGATCCTCGGCGTGCCCGGAGGCGACGATCGAGCTCGGGACGCCGCGGCGGCACGAAGGCCGGCTACCCGCTCGAGGCGCGCCGGCCGGCGCGTCGGGACGCTCACGACGCCGCACGGCGCCGAGCCGAACCTCGACGTGCGGCGCCGGTTCCTGCCCGCGCTCGCGGCGCTGCTCGCCGTCGCGGTCGAGCGCGAGCGCTCGAGCGCGAGGCGCTCGAGGCCGAGACGCTCCGCCGCAGCGACCTCGTCAAGACGGCGCTGCTGCGCGCGGTCTCGCACGACCTGCGCTCGCCGCTGACGGCGATCGCACCGCCGTCGGAGCGCTCCGCAACGAGACGCTCGAGCTGACCGAGCACGACCGGCGCGAGCTGCTCGAGACGATCGACCTCGACTCCGACCGGCTGTCGCGCCTCGTCGCCGACCTGCTCGACCTGTCGAGGCTCGAGGCCGGCGCCGCCGCGCCCGAGCCGGAGATCTGGGCGCTCGACGACCTCGTCCGCGCACGCGGTCGACGCCGTCCGGCGGCGAGCGGGCGCGTACTCCGTCGCCGGCGAGTCGGCGCTGGTCAGCGTCGATGCCGGCCAGTTTCGAGCGCGTGCTCGCGAACCTGATCGAGAACGCGCTCAAGTTCTCGCCGAACACCGGCGTCGTGCACGTCCGCAGCACGGCGACGCGCAAGGAGGCGATCGTCCGCGTCGTCGACCAGGGGCCCGGGATCCCCGAGGCCGAGCTCGAGCGCGTCTTCGAGCCGTTCTACCGCGGCGCCTGGCGACGGACGGCGGCCGGCGCGGGCCTCGGCCTCGCGATCGCGCGCGGGTTCGCGGAGGCGAACGGCGGCGCGCATCTGGGCCGAGTCGCGGCCCGGGCAGGGCGCGACGTTCGCGCTCGCGCTGCCGGTCGTCGAGCGTGCCCGCCGAGCTCGCCGGCATGAGCGGGCAGCGCGTCCTCGTCGTCGACGACGAGCCGCAGATCCTGCGCGCGCTGCACGACGACGCTGCGCGGCGCCGGCTACGACGTCGAGACGGCCGACACGGCCGCAGGCGGCGCTCGCTGCCGCGGCCGCGCATCCGCCCGAGGCGGTCATCCTCGACCTCGTCCTGCCGGACGGGACGCGGCACCGAGGTCGCCCGCGAGCTCCGGACCTGGACGGAGCGCGCCGATCATCGTGCTGTCCGCCGTCGGCGAGGAGCGCGAGAAGGTCGCGGCGCTCGACGCCGGCGCCGACGACTACGTGACGAAGCCGTTCGGCGTCGACGAGCTGCTCGCGCGGCTGCGCGCCGTGCTGCGCCGCGCGACGCCGACCGCAGGAGCCGGTGATCGAGATCGGCGCGCTCCGCATCGACGTCGCCGAATCGCGACGTCCGGCTCGACGGCGAGCGCGTGCAGCCTGACGCCCGCACGAGTTCGACCTGCTCCGCGTGCTCGCCCAGAACGAGGGCAAGCTGCTGACGCACCGCACGCTGCTGCGCGAGGTCTGGGGGCCGGCGTACCAGGTCGAGGCGCACTACCTGCACGTCTACGTGTCGCAGCTGCGGAGCAAGATCGAGCCGGACCCGTCAGAGCCCGCGCTACCTCCTGACCGAGCCGGGCGCGGGCTACCGCCTCGTCGATCCGACGCAGAACGTTTAGACGACTCTTAAGCGGCGCGCTGCCGCGATCCTGAGCGCGCCGTTGCGCACGGCGCGGACCTACGCTCGAAGCCGTGGTCGAGTTCGCTCGGCATCCTCATCACGCGTCGCCTGCTTCGCGCTTCGCGTATCGCGCTGATCTGGGCGCTCGACCGCGTCTGATGTCGGCAGCGACATCTTCGGCCTGATCGTCGTCGCTGGCGGTCTTCGCGTACCTCGTCGTACGCGCTCTTCCGCGGGGAGAAGCTCTAGTGAGCGCCAGGGCATCTCGCAGATCCTCTTCTACCTGGTCGTCCTCGTCGCCCTGAGCTACCCGCTCGGCAAGTAGATGGCCTGCGTGTACTCCGACCGCTTCCGCGCGCCGCGCTGGATCACTGCGCCCGAGCGCGGCTTCTACCGGCTGATCGGCACCGACCCGTCGCAGGAGCAGGACTGGAAGGGCATACGCGAAGGTCGCGCTCGTCTTCATGGTCGTCTTCGCCGTCCTGCTCTACCTGCTGCTGCGGCTGCAGGGCCACCTGCCGCTGAACCCGGACGACATGAAGGCGGTGTCCGCCGCACATCGCCATGAACACGACCGCGAGCTTCGTGACGAACACGAACTGGCAGTACTACGGCGGCGAGTTCACGATGTCGTACCTGTCGCAGATGGCAGGGCTCGCCGTGCAGAACTACGTCTCGGCGGCGCATCGGCATGGCCGTCCTGGTCGCCGTCATCCGCGGCTTCTCGCGGCGCTCGACCACGACGCTCGGCAACTTCTGGGTCGACTTCTACCGGTCGATCGCGTACATCCTGCTGCCGCTCGCCGTCGTCCTCGCGGTCATCCTCATGTCGCAGGGCGTGCCGCAGACCTTCAGCGGCGCCGCCGTCGCGCACACGCTCGACGGCGCGACGCAGACGATCGCGCGCGGCCCGGTCGCATCGCAGATCGCGATCAAGCAGCTCGGCACGAACGGCGGCGGATTCTTCAACTCGAACTCCGCCGTCCCGTTCGAGAACCCGAACGGCTTCACGAACTTCCTCGAGATGCTCTCGATCCTGCTGATCCCGGCGTCGCAGGTCTTCATGTTCGGGCGCATGGTCGGCAACCGCCGGCAGGCGCTGCCGGTCTACGGCGCCATGCTCGCGATGACGTCATCGGCATCGCCGTCGCCCTGCCGGCCGAGCAGCACGGCTCCCAGGTGCTCCGCGCCTCGGGCGTGAACCTCACGCAGGGCCACGGGCAGAGCGGCGGCAACATGGCCGACAAGGAGGTCCGCTTCGGGATCGCCAACACCGCGCTCTGGGCGATCGACGACGACGAACGCCTCGAACGGCTCCGTCAACGGCGGCCATGACGCGCTCACGGCGGCCGGCGGCGCCGTCCCGATCGTGAACATCTTCACGGGTGAGGTCGATCTTCGGCGGCGTCGGCTCGGGCTTCTACGGGATGGTCTTCTACATCCTCATCGCCGTCTTCGTGGCGGGGCTGATGGTCGGCAGAACGCCCGAGTACCTCGGCAAGAAGATCGAGGCGCGCGAGATCAAGCTCGCTGCGATCGGGGCGCTCTTCGTGCCGACGATGGTCCTCGTCCTGACCGCGCTCGCGGTGGTGACCAAGAGTGGGCTGGAGTCGATCTACAACCCGGCGGCGCACGGCTTCTCCGAGGCGCTTTACGCCTACGACTCGCAGGCGAACAACAACGGCAGCGCCTTCGCCGGCTACGGCGCGACCGAGTTCTCGGCGCTCGTCGGCACGATCGCGCTCTGGCTCGGCCGTCTGGTTCCGCTCATCGCAGCGCTCGCGCTCGGCGGCGCGCTCGCCGCGAAGAAGACCCACCCCGTCTCGGCCGGCACGTTCCGCACCGACGGCTGGCACGTTCGCCGTCCTGCTCGTCGGGATCATCATCCTCACCGCCGGGCTGATGATCTTCCCGGCGCTCACGCTCGGGCCGGTCGTGGAGGCGCTGTCGTGACGCAGCGTCGCTCTCCGCTCCGCGCTCGCGGTCGTCGTGCTCACCGTCGCGCTCGGGCTCGTCCTGCCGCTGGTGATGACCGGGTTCGCGCCGCGTCGTCTTCCCGAACAAGTCGAACGGCAGCCTGGTCGAGCGCAACGGCCGGGTGGTCGGCTCGAAGCTCGTCGCCCAGGAGTTCACGAGCCCGCGCTACTTCCACGAGCGTCCCTCGGCGACCAGTCCCGACTACAACGCGGCGGCGACGACGTTCGCGAACCTCGGCCCGACCAACCCCGACCTCGCCAAGAATGTGCGCGCGGCGGCGCTCGCGGTGATCGAAGCTCGAGCGCCCGTACAACCCCGGCCTGACGGTCGGCGACATCCCGGTCGACGCGGTCACGACCTCGGGGTCCGGCATCGACCCGGACATCACGCCGGCCTACGCGAACCTCCAGGCCGCGCGCATCGCAGCGGTGCGCGGGCTCTCGTCCGACCGCGTCCACCAGCTCATCGACCAGAACACCGACGGGCGCTCGCTCGGCTTCCTCGGCGAGCCCGGCGTCAACGTGCTCGAACTCAACCTCGCGCTCGACAAGGAGCCGGCATGAGCAGCCGGCGCAGCGACTCGCTCTTCGCGCCGCGAGATCGTGGCTCGCGGCGATCAAGGACTCGTTCGTGAAGCTCGATCCGCGCGTCCAGTTCCACAACCCGGTCATCTTCATCGTCGAGCTCGGCTCGGTGATCACCACGGTGCTGTTCTTCAAGAACGGCTTCGAGCCTCTGGTTCACGGGCGTGGTCGCGTTCTGGCTCTGGCTGACCGTCCTCTTCGCGAACTTCGCCGAGGCGATCGCCGAGGGCCGCGGCAAGGCCCAGGCGAACGCGCTGCGCGCAACGCGCACGACGACGAACGCGCGGCTGCGCGACGGCGGCGAGGTGCCGGCGCAGGATCTGCAGCGCGGCGACGTCGTGGTCGTCGAGGCCGGCGAGGTCATCCCCGCCGACGGCGAGGTGATCGAGGGCGTGGGCTCGGTCGACGAGTCGGCGATCACCGGCGAGTCGGCGCCTGTCATCCGCGAGTCCGGCGGCGACCGATCGGCCGTCACCGGCGGCACGAAGCTGCTCTCCGACCGGCTCGTGATCGAGGTCACGCAGGAGCCGGGGCAGTCGTTCCTCGACCGCATGATCGCCCTCGTGGAGGGCGCCGAGCGCCGCAAGACGCCGAACGAGATCGCGCTCAACATCCTGCTCGCCGGCCTGACGATCACCTTCCTGGCCGCCGTCGTCACGCTGCGCCCGTTCTCGATCTACGCACACTCGCCGCAGTCGCAGACCGTCCTGATCGCGCTGCTCGTCGCGCTGATCCCGACGACGATCGGCGCCCTGCTGTCGGCGATCGGCATCGCCGGGATGGACCGGCTCGTGCAGCGCAACGTGCTGGCCATGTCGGGGCGCGCCGTCGAGGCATCGGGCGACGTCGACGTGCTCCTGCTCGACAAGACCGGCACGATCACGCTCGGCAACCGCCAGGCGGCGGAGTTCCTCCCCGTCGACGGGCGTCGACGAGCGCGAGCTCGCCGAGGTCGCGCAGCTCGCATCGCTCGCCGACGAGACGCCGGAGGGTCGCTCGATCGTCGTCCTCGCCAAGGAGCAGTTCGGGCTGCGCGAGCGCGAGCTCGGCGAGCACGAGCACTTCGTCCCCTTCACGCGCGACGACGCGGATGAGCGGCGTCGACCTGAACGGCACGCATGATCCGCAAGGGCGCGGCCGACGCGGTCAAGCAGCTGATCGCCGAGCAGGGCGGCAACGCGCCCGCCGAGCTCGACCGCATCGTCCAGGGCGTCGCCGAGCAGGGCGGCACGCCGCTCGTCGTCGCGCGGGACAACTGGGCGCTCGGCGTCGTCTACCTCAAGGACATCGTCAAGGGCGGCATGAACGAGCGCTTCGACGAGCTGCGCCGCATGGGCATCCGCACCGTGATGATCACCGGCGACAACCAGGTCACCGCCGCGGTGATCGCGCAGGAGGCGGGCGTCGACGACTTCCTCGCCGAGGCCACGCCCGAGGCGAAGATGGCGCTGATCAAGGAGGAGCAGGGCCGCGGACGGCTGGTCGCGATGACGGGCGACGGCACCAACGACGCCCCGGCGCTCGCCCAGGCCGACGTCGGCGTCGCCATGAACACCGGCACGACCGCCGCCAAGGAGGCCGGCAACATGGTCGACCTCGACTCGAACCCGACGAAGCTGATCGAGATCGTCGAGGTCGGCAAGCAGCTCCTGATCACCCGCGGCTCGCTGACGACCTTCTCGATCGCGAACGACGTCGCGAAGTACTTCGCGATCATCCCGGCGATGTTCGCGTTCACCTACGCGGCGCAGCCGGGCGAGCGCGGGCCGCTCGACGCGCTGAACATCATGCAGCTGGGCACGCCGAAGAGCGCGATCATCTCCGCGATCATCTTCAACGCCCTGGTCATCCCGGCGCTCGTCCCGCTGGCGCTGCGCGGCGTGAAGTACCGCGCGATCGGCGCGACCGCCCTGCTGCGGCGCAACCTGCTCATCTACGGGCTCGGCGGCATGATCCTGCCCTTCATCGGGATCAAGCTGATCGACCTGCTCGTTCACAACGTCTTCGGCGCGTGACCGTGGCGCGCGGCCACTACCGCATCCTGCTCGGGATGGCCGCGGGCGTGGGCAAGACCTACCGCATGCTGCAGGAGGGGCGGCAGGCGCAGGCCGAGGGCCGCGACGTCGTGATCGGCTACCTCGAGCCGCACGACCGGCCCGAGACCGTCGGCGCTCGCCGAGGGCCTCGAGGTCGTGCCGCGCCTGCAGCGCCGAGCACGGGGAGCTCGAGCTGGAGGAGATGGACCTCGACGCCGTGATCCGCCGCGCGCCCGGAGCTGGCGCTGATCGACGAGCTCGCGCACACGAACGCGCCCGGCATGCGCAACGAGAAGCGCTACCAGGACATCGACGAGGTGCTCGATGCCGGCATCGACGTCATCTCGACCGTCAACGTGCAGCACCTCGAGAGCCTCAACGACGCGATCGCCGAGCTGACGGACGTGCGCGTGCGCGAGACCTTCCCCGACCGCGATGCTCGAGAGGCCGACGAGGTCGTGCTCGTCGACCTGACGCCCGAGGCGCTGCAGGAGCGGCTCCGCGCCGGCAAGGTCTACCCGCGCGACCGCGCCGACGTCGCGCTCGAGAACTTCTTCCGCGCCGACAAGCTCTCGGCGCTGCGCGAGCTGGCGCTGCGCGAGGTCGCCGAGGACGTCGAGGCGCGGCGCGGCAGGCGACGGTGCTCGACCCGCTGAGCCAGCAGGCGGTTGCCGAGCGGGTGCTCGTGCTCGTGACGCCGGAGCCGCGCTCGCAGCGGATCATGCGGCGCGCGTGGCGCTCGGCGCGAGCGGCTGGGCGGCGAGCTCGACGTCGCTCTGGGTGCAGAAGCCCGGCGCAACGCCGAGCGAGGAGGAGGCAGGTGTCGCTGGCGGCGCTCCGGCGGCTGGCCGTCATCCTCGGCGCCCACTTCCTGGAGGAGGAGGGCGACGACCTCGTCGCGACCGTGCGGCGGGTCGTCGCCGAGCGCGGGATCACCTACGTCGTCGTCGGGCACGCCGAACGAGTCGCGCCGGCGCGAGATCTTCCACGGCTCGCTGGTCTCGTCGCTCGTGCGCAACCTGCCGGGCGTCGACATCCGCGTCGTCCAGAACCGGGCGAAGCGCGCGGAGCTGACCGCATGAGACGCCCTGTGTCAACCCTGGCTTGGTGGAGGCGTTGGAGGTTGCCGTGTCGGTTGGGGTCGTAGGGGTGTTGGTTGGCCACATTCGCCAGAGGACGCGGGTCCAGGCGCGGCCGAGGATGCGGATGGCGTGGGGGTGGTCGCAGCCGCGGGCGCGGGCGCGTTGGTAGATGTCGTGCGGCCCAGGGGTTGCGGTGGCGGCTGGTGTCGGCGAGGACGCCGATGGCGTTGCGGAGGCGTTTGTCGCAGGCCCAGCGGAAGCTGGCGTGCTTGCGTTTGCCGGATTCGACGGCGACGGGCGCTTGGCCGGCGTCGGCGGCGAGGCGTGTCGGCTGGTGGGGTAGCGGTCGCGGCTGTCGCCGATCTCGGCGAGCAGGCTCGGCGGCGGAGACGACGGCCTTGGGGTCGCGGAACAGGGAGCGGAAGATCGGGCCGTCGGGGTGGGCGCGGAGGGCGCCGCGCGATCTGGCTGGTCAGCGAGCCGGATCTGCTCGACGAGCGGCGCGCAGCGCGGCGACGAGCGCCGAGCACGATCGGCGCGGCGGGCTTCGGTCTCGAGCTCGCCGGCGCGGCTGGCGGGCGCGCTGCGCAGCCGGTCGAGCAGCTCGGCGGCGCTGTCGGCGGCCGCAGTAGCCGTGGCGGGCGAGGAAGCCGGCGAGGCGCTTCTCGCCGAGGCCGCGGGCGTCGGCGGGGCTGGGGTAGCGCTCGCAGGAAGGCGAGCGCGATCGGGCTGTCGACGTCGGCGAAGATCGCGCGCGGCGCCGGGCCAGAAGGCGTCCAGCTGGGCGCGCAGCTGGTTGGCCAGCGCGACGCGCGTGCGCGACCAGGTCCTCGCGGGCGCGCGACGAGCGCCCGCAGCGCCTTGGTCTCGTCGCTGTCGGGCGCCAGCACGCGGAAGCGGTGCATGTCGGTGCGGGCGAGCTCGGCGAGCACGTAGCGCGTCGAAGCCGTCGCTCTTGCCGCCGGCGGCGCGGTAGCGGTCGCGGGCGGCGGCGACCTGGTTGGGATGGATCGCCACACCGCGATGCCGGCGTCCAGCAGCCGCTCGACCAGCAGCCCGTCCGGGCCGCTCGATCGCGACCCGCTGCGACCCGCTAGCTCGACGCAGCAGCCCGATCAGCGCGCTCGATCCCGCGCTCGTCGTGAGCGAACGCGCTGCTCGCCGAGCACCGTCGCCGTCGCTCGTCGACGACGACACAGCCGGTGCTCCTCGCTGGCCCAGTCGATCCCGCGCGATGCGGCTCATGCATCGATCCTCCTTCGGTCGAGTTGCGTGGACGCGGGCCGACCGGCGAGGTACCGTGGCGGGTGCTCATAGGCAGGCCCTCGGCGGGGCGACGCCCTGTTGCCGCTCCGGGTGCCTCACACCGCCGGGAGGCGCTGGTCTCACGCGGGCCGTCCACGCGGCAAGCGACGAGGGCGCTCTCCCGGCGGTGGTCAGCTTCGACTACGTCCTGCCCGCGGTCACGGCCGTGCTCGCGGCGATCATCGTCGTGGGCGCGATCGCGTGGCGGCGTCGCCCGCCGCGGCGCCTGCCGGTACGTCCCAGTGCCCGGCGGATCCTGGTGCCGTTCACCGGCGAGCTCGATCCGACGGTGCTCGCGGCCTCGATCCGCATCGCGCGCGCGGAGGATGCGGTCCTGGTGCCGGCCTACCTCCTCGTCGTGCCGCTCCAGTACGCCGAGGACTCGCCGCAGCGCGACAACGTCAAGCGCGCGATGCCATTGCTGGAGGCGGTCGAGCTGGCTGCGCTGCAGGCGAACGTGCCGGTCGACGCGCGGATCGAGAAGGGGCGGACGCTGACGCATGCGCTCAGCCGCCTCTGGGACGTCGAGCAGTTCGACCGGATCGTGGTGCCCGCCCCGTCCAACGGCCATGGCGGGTTCACGGAGAAGCAGCTCGTCTGGCTGCTCAGTAACGCGCCCGCCGAGACGCTCGTGCTGAGGCCGGCGCCCCCGCTCGCGGCGTAGCCCTCAGTGCCAGGCACCGTCACGAGCCTGCCTCGGTGTCAGGCACTGAAACAAATGTGTGTCGGCGAGCGGGAGAGCGCGTTGCGCGCCCGTATGCTCGCTGCATGGGGCGCGCCTGGCGGACCGTGCTTCCCGACGGCATCTACCACGCGTACACGCGCGGCACCGGGCCGATGGTCATCTTCAAAGACGAGGAGGACTACGAGGCGTTCATGCGCATCTTCGGGCGAGTCACACGCGACTTCGCGTGGGATCTCATCGCCTTCTGCCTGATGCCCACCCACTACCACGTGGTCCTGGAGACGCGGATCGAAGCGCTATCGGGTGGCATGCAGCGTCTGAACGGCTCGTACGCGCACTACTTCAACCGGCGTCACGAGCGCAGCGGTGCCCTCTTCCAGGGACGGTTCCACTCGCAGCTCGTCGAGGACGACGAGTACCTGGCACAGCTGTGCGTGTACGTGCCGTGGAACCCCGTTCGCGCCGGCCACTGCGAGCAGCCCGATGACTGGCCCTGGAGCTGGTCGAAGTACGACGCGTAGCCAATCCGCTGCCTCAGGTGCCAGGCACTGTGCCCGACCCCGACACGGTGTCAGGCACTGAAACAGAGTTGTGACGGTCCTGGGCTCGCGGTACCGGCCGGGCGGTGACCTTGCTCCGCACTAGAGTTCGGCGCCGTGCCGCGCAGGCGCCGCCGCCAGCAGCAGGGACTCGAGCGCGTCCTCGGCACGCCCGCGCTGTTCGCGACGGCCTACGGCAACGTCGGCTCGTCGATCTACTACGCGCTCGGCCTGACCGCCGCCTATGCGCTCGGGCTGACCCCGATCGTCTTCGTCATCGCAGGCCTGATCTTCGCGGCGACCGCTGCGAGCTACGCCGAGGGCACCGTGCGCTTCCCCGAGGCCGGCGGCTCCGCCAGCTTCGCCCGCCACGCGTTCAACGAGCTCGTCAGCTTCGGCGCCGGCTGGTCGCAGATGCTCGTGTACATCGTCACCGTCGCGACGTCGGCGTTTTTCGTCCCGCACTACCTCTCGATCTTCTGGGAGCCGCTGAAGACCAATCCGTGGGACATCGTCGTCGGCGCGATCGTGATCGTCTCGCTCGTCGTCCTCAACATCGTCGGCGTGCAGGAGGCGGCGAAGCTCAGCATCGTCCTGGCGGTCATCGACTTCGCCACGCAGGTGCTGCTCGTGCTGCTCGGCTTCGTGCTCGTCTTCAGCCCGCAGATCCTCGTCGACAACGTGCACTGGGGCGTCGCGCCGACCTGGTCGAACCTCGCGATCGCGATCCCGGTGGCGATGCTCGCGTACACGGGGGTGGAGACCGTCTCCAACCTGGCGGAAGAGGTGCGTGACCCGGTCCACAGCGTGCCCAACGCCTACAAGCTCGTCGCCGGCGCCGTGTTCGCCATCTACTTCACGCTGCCGCTGATCGCGCTCTCGGCGCTGCCCGTGAAGGAGATCAACGGACAGCTCACCACCCTGCTCGCGCTGCCGCCGGAACAGGGCGGGTTCCAGAACGACCCGGTGCTCGGCATCGTCGAGAACCTCGGTCTCACCGGCGCGACGCTCAGCGCGCTGAAGATCTACGTCGGCATCCTCGCCGCGACGATCCTCTATATCGCGACGAACGCGGGCGTGATCGGCGCCTCCCGGATCACCTACTCGATGGCCTCGTACCGGCAGCTGCCGTCCGTCTTCCGGCGGCTCCATCCTCGCTTCAAGACGCCCTGGATCTCGCTCGTTGCGTTCGCGGGCATCGCGCCGATCCTGCTGATCCTGCCGGGCAGCGTCACCTTCGTCGGCACGCTGTACGCGTTCGGCGCGACGCTGTCGTTCACGATCGCGCACGCGTCGATCGTCCGGCTGCGAGTAAAGGCGCGTGGGCGGAAGCTTGCCTACACGGCGCGGCCGAACCTCACGGTCGGCGGGATCGAGTGGCCCGTCTTCGCGCTCATCGGCGGCGTGGCAACCTTCGTCTCGTTCGTCGTCATCCTCCTCCAGAACCCCACGGCACGGTGGGTCGGCCTGGGCTGGCTCGTGTTCGGCCTGATCGGCTACACGATCTACCGGCGCCGCTTCGTCCACGAGCCGGTGACCGAGATCGTGCACGCGCCGCAGCTCGTGCTCGGCCCGTCGCTCACCGTCGAGTACCGGACGATCGTCGTGCCGGTGGTGCGCTCGCCCGAGTCCGAGGAGGCGCTGGTCGCCGCCGCGCGGCTCGCCTCGGACCGGGGCTCGCGGATCGCCGTGCTGCACGTCCTCGAGATGCCGCTGGAGGTGGCGCTCGACTCGCGGCTCGGCGACGCAGAGGAGGCGGCCGCGGACGAGTTGCTCGACGACGCCGAGGCCCTGGTCGAGCGCTACGGCGTCCCCGTGTACACGCGCATCGTGCGCGCGCGCACCGCCGGCTCGGCCATCGTCAAGGAGGCGCGTGCCCGCAGCGCCGAACTGATCGTGCTCGGCGCGCCGCGCCGGGCGCGCGCGGCGGCCGGACGCAACGCCGTCTTCGGCCGCACGGTGGACTACGTGCTCAAGAACTCCCCGACGCGCGTCATGGTCGCCGCCGGCCGGAAGGCGGCATGAGAAAAAACGCGACCACGGCGATGTCGGTCGTCCTCGTCGTCCTCGGTGCCGCGATCCTCATTCGTCACGGCCTACCACGGGGGCTCCGCGCTCGCGGTCGGGTACATCTTCGGCGCCGGGCTGCTTCGTCGCCGGCGCCCTGCGGCTCTACCTTTTGTCCCGGTAATGGCCCGCAAGATCACAGGGCTGGAACGCGTCCTCGACGTCCCGTCGCTCGCTGCGGTCGCCTATGGCGAGATCGCGTCGTCGATCTACTTCGCGCTCGGCATCGTGGCGTTCGAGGCGCTCGGCCTGACGTCGTGGGTGCTGCTCGCCGTCGGCCTGCTTTTCCTGGTCGTCGCGGCGTCGTACGCCGAGGGCACGGCCGCGATCCCCGAGACGGGCGGAGCGGCCCTGTTCGTCCGCCGCGCCTACAACGACCAGGCCGGCTTCCTGACCGGCTGGGTGCTGTTCCTCGACTACGTGATCGTGATCGCGCTTGCCGCGTTGTTCGCGCCGCACTACCTCGGCGCGGCGCTCGGCTGGAGCGGCATCCGCGACAAGCCGTGGGACATCGTCATCGGGATCGCGATCGTCCTCGGCGTCGCCGGCATCCGCCTGATCCGGCGCCCGGGGCTGTACGGCCTCGCCATCGTGATCGCCGCCGTGGCCGTCGTGTCGCACCTGTTGCTGATCGTGCTCGGCGGCATCTGGTTGCTCTCGACGCAGGGCTTCGGGAGCGGCGTGATCTGGGGCGAGGCGCCGTCGTGGTTCGCGCTCGCGTTCTCGCTGCCGCTCGCGATGCTCGCCTATACCGGCCTCGAGACCGTGGCCAACCTCGCCTCGGACGCACGCCAGCCGGGCCGCACACTGCCGCGCAGCCTGTTCATCGGCATCGGGGCAGCGGTCTTTGTCGCCTTCGCCATGGCGGTCATCGGCCTCTCCGCCTACCCGCCGCACCGCGACCCGGCCGGCCCGAACGGCTACGCGACCGACCTGGGCACCGAGTGGATCCGCGCGCCGCTCGTCGGCATCACCGACGCGTTGAACGGCCCGCTGCCCGAGACGCTCGTCGACGTGCTCCGCGTCGTCATCGGCGTCAGCGGGACGTTCGTGCTCATCGCAGCGGTCAGCACATCCATGTCGGGCGCCGGCCGCCTTGCCTACTCGCTCGCGAAGCACGACATGCTCCCGCACTCGTTCGCGCGCCTGAACCGCCGGACGCTGTTCTCGCCCTCGACGCTGATCAGCACGTCGCTCGTCAGCTGTGGGTTCCTGATCGCGACTGCGTTCACCGACGAGCCGGTCCGTTCGCTGGCGAGCCTGTTCTCCTTCGGTGTCCTGCTCGCCTTCACGGCCGCGCAGGTGGCGGTGATCAAGCTGCGGTTCACGGAGCCGAACCTCGAGCGCCCGTTCCGCGCCCGGCCGGAGGTGCGCTGGCGCGGCACGCTCGTCCCGCTGCCCGCCCTGATCGGCGCGCCGCTGACCTTCGCGATCTGGATCGTGTCGCTGATCACGCATCCGACGCCGCGCATCGTCGGGCCGCTGTGGCTGTTCGCCGGCGCGGTCATCTTCGTCCTCGTGCGGAGGTCCCGCAGCGAGCCCGTGCTCGGCCGCGTGGTGCCGGCGGCCGGCGACCTCGACCCGTTCGAGGAGGGCGCGTACGAGCGCATCTTCGTGCCGCTGAAGCTCGGTCCGATCGGCGACGAGGTGCTCGCCACGGCGATCCGGCTGGCCGAGGAGCGTGGGTCGGCCCTGCGGGTTTTCTACGGCGAGAAGGTGCCGATGGACACGCCGCTCGACGCCGAGCTGCCGGACGTCTCCGAGGCCGCCTTTGCCTCCCTGGGCGACGCGCGCGAGCTCGCCGAGGAGCACGGCGTCGAGATCGAGACGGTCTCCGTCCGCACCCGCTCGCTCGGCGAGGCGATCGTCCACCAGGCCGACGAGTGGGGGGCGGACCTGATCGTCCTCGGCTCCGCGCCGCGCTGGCGGCGGCAGTCGCGCTTCTTCAGCCCGACGGTCGACTACGTCTTGCGGAAGGCGACCTGCGAGGTGATGGTGATCGCCTACCCGCAGGGCGTCCTCGAGGACGAGGCAGAGCCCGAGGAGTCCGCTACGCTCACACCATGAAAGCCGTCGTGATCGGCTGCGGCCGCGTCGGCTCCTCGGTCGCGAAGGCGCTTGTCCGCCACGGGTGGGACGTCGTGGCGATCGACGAGCGTGAGGACGCGCTGTCGCGGCTCGGCGAGGACTGGAAGGGCGGGTTCCTCGTCGGCCACGGCATGGACGTCGAGCTGCTGCGCGAGGCCGGCGCCGAGCAGGCCGACGCCGCCGTCGTCGCGACGAACGGCGACAACACGAACATCGTCGTCGGCCAGGTGCTCGAGAAGCGGTTCGACATCGGCTGCGTCGTCGTCCGCATCCTCGACCCCGCGCGGGCCGAGCTGTACTCCACCCTCGGGCTGCGCATCATCTGCCCGACCTCGAACGCGATCTCCGTCCTGATCGAGGCGGCGCGCTCGTGCGAGATCCGCCCGGAACGCGCGCCCGCCTAGATGTACATCCTCGTAGCGGGCGGGGGGAAGGTGGGCGCGAACGTCACGCGGACCCTCATCTCCTGGGGCCACGAGGTCACGCTGATCGAGCAGCGCCGCGACCGCTTCGAGCGGCTCGAGGGCGAATTCGAGCACCGGGTCCAGGTGGGCGATGCCACGGAGATGTTCGTGCTCGAGCGCGCCGGCATCCGGCGGCCGCCCGACCTGCTCGTGGCCGTGACGGGCGACGACGAGGACAACATCGTCATCTGCCAGATGGCTCGCGAGCACTTCGGCGTCCAGAAGGTCATCGCGCGCGTGAACGACCCGCGAAACCAGGAGCACTTCGACCTGCTGGGGATTCAGCCGACGGTCTCGGCGACGGCGAACGTGCTCGCGATGATCGAGCATGAGGTGCCCGAGCACGAGCTCGTGCACCTGCTCGAGCTGAAGCGCGAGAGCCTCGAGATCGTCGAGGTGCAGATCGACAAGGACTCGCCGTCGGTCGGGAAGCGGATCGACAAGCTGTCGCTGCCTGAGGGCTCGCGTCTGATCTCCGTCATGCGCGACGGCCGGGCGTGGATCGCCGACGAGGCGACGGAGCTCCAGGCCGGCGACCAGGTGCTCGCCATCCTCGAGGCGGGCAAGGAAGACGACCTCCGCGGCGTCCTGCTGAAGACCTGAGCATGCGCGTCCTCCTGCTGGCCGCGGGCCTGTGCTGCGTGGCCGCGGTGACCGCCGACGGCGCTACAAGGACGTT
The DNA here is from genome assembly GCA_963710465.1 of uncultured Thermoleophilia bacterium. Lineage (GTDB taxonomy): Bacteria > Actinomycetota > Thermoleophilia > Gaiellales > Gaiellaceae > JACVRM01. Next base: position 40,929 of record CAVQAQ010000020.1, on the reverse strand, counting down.
GACTCCTCGCGTTGTCCTTCGAGGCCTCGCCTCGCCGACGAACGTGACCGCGCCGCGCGGTGGGCCGGGCCGCCTGTACGTCGTCGAGCAGCCGGGCCGTGTCCGTATCGTCGTGAACGGCAAGCTGCGCGCCCGGCCGTTCCTCGACATCACGCGCCTCGTCAAGAGCGGCGGCGAGCAGGGGCTGCTCTCGGTCGCGTTCCACCCGGACTACGCGACGAACCGGCGGCTCTACGTCGACTACACGGACCTGAACGGGAACACGCGCGTGGTCGAGTACCGCGCGGACAAGGCCGGCACCCGGGCCCTGCCGGCGACGCGGCGCCAGCTTTTCTCGGTCCGCCAGCCATACGCGAACCACAACGGCGGCCAGCTCGCGTTCGGCCCGGACCGCCTGCTCTACGTCGGCATGGGCGACGGCGGCTCCGCCGGCGACCCGGAGAACCGCGCGCAGAACCTCTCGAGCCTGCTCGGCAAGCTGCTGAAGATCGACCCGCTCAAGCGTGGCGCCCGGCCGGTGATCGCCGCGTACGGGCTGCGCAACCCATGGCGCTTCTCGTTCGACCGGACAACCGGCGACCTCTGGATCGGCGACGTCGGCCAGGGCGACTGGGAGGAGATCGACTGGACGCCGCGCGCGAGCCCCGGCCTCGAGAACTACGGCTGGGACGTGTATGAGGGCAACGCGATCTACGAGGACAAGCAGCCGACGCCCGGCGGGCCGCTGGTCGCGCCCGTCCACGTCTACGGGCACGACGTCGGCTACTCGGTGACGGGCGGCTTCGTCTACCGCGGCACGCGAAACGCGGGCCTGCGCGGCCGCTACGTCTTCGGCGACTACGGCAGCGGCACCGTCTGGTCGCTCCGGCTCGCAGGCGGCAAGGCGACCGACGTCCGGACGGAGACGCGGATCCCGGAGCTGTCGTCCTTCGGCGAGGACGCGAGCGGCGAGCTCTACGCGGTCTCGCTTGCGGGGACGCTCTACCGCCTAACGTAGGCGGATGACGCCGTTCGCGGACGTCGTCGACGCGTCGGCCGCTGTCGCGGCCACGTCGGCCCGCTCCGCCAAGACGGCAGCCCTCGCCGAGCTCCTCCGCCGACTCGATCCCGACGAGGTGCCGATCGCGGTCGGCTTCCTGACGGGTGTGCCGCGCCAGGGGCGCGTCGGGATCGGCTACGCCACGGTCTACGCCGTCGACGCGGAGCCGGCTCCGGAGCCGTCGCTCACGGTCGCCGACGTCGACGCGGCGGTGACGGCGGTGCAGCAGCTCACCGGCAAGGGCTCGGCGGACGCCCGTCGTACCGCTCCTGTCAGACCTGCTCGGCCGCGCGACGGCCGAGGAGGCCTCGTTCCTGCGCCGCCTGTTCACCGGCGAGCTGCGCCAGGGCGCCCTGGCCGGGGTGATGGTGGACGCCGTCGCGAAGGCTGCCGGCGTTCCGGCCGACGTCACGCGGCGTGCGTTCATGCTCTCTGGCGACCTGTCGCGCATGGCGGCGATCGCACTAGCCGAGGGCGAGGCGGGCCTGCGCGCGGTCGGCTTCGAGCTGTTCCGCCCCCTGCTGCCGATGCTCGCCTCGCCGGCGGAGACGGTCCGCGAGGCGGTCGAGAGCTTCGAGCTCTCCTCCGTCGAGTGGAAGCTCGACGGCATCCGCATCCAGATCCACCGGCGCGGCGACGAGGTGCGGATCTATACGCGCAACCTCAACGACATCACCGCCGTGCTGCCGGGGATCGCGGAGGCCGTGCGGCGGCTGCCGCTGCAGCAGGCGGTGCTGGACGGCGAGGCGATCTGGATGGGCGACGCCGGCCCGGCCGCCTTCCAGGACACGGTCGCGCGCCTCGACGGCGGCGCCCCGCCCGAGGGGATGAGGACGTTCCTCTTCGACGTGCTGCACCTGGACGGCGACGATCTGCTCGACCTGCCGCTCGCCGAGCGCGCGGCCAGGCTCGATGCAATCGCCGGCGACATGCGCATCCCGCTCGTGCTCACGAGCGATCCGGAGGAGGGCGAGCGCGTGCTCGAGGAGGCGCTCGCCGCGGGTCACGAGGGCGTCGTCGTGAAGGACGCCGGCTCGCCGTACGTCGCCGGGCGCCGCGGCAAGGCGTGGCGCAAGGTCAAGCCCGTCCGGACCTACGACCTGGTCGTGCTCGGCGCCGAATGGGGCCACGGGCGGCGGCAGGGCAGGCTCTCCAACCTCCATCTCGGCGCGCGCGGGCCCGACGGCGGGTTCGTCATGGTCGGCAAGACGTTCAAGGGCATGACCGACGCGCTGCTCGATTGGCAGACGGCCGCCCTGCTCGAGCGCGAGGTCGACCGGCGCGGGATCACCGTCTTCGTTCGGCCGGAGCTCGTCGTCGAGATCGCGCTCGACGGAGTCCAGGCGTCGACGCGCTACCCGGGCGGCGTCGCGCTCCGCTTCGCGCGCGTCAAGGGCTACCGGCCCGACAAGGACGCAGCCGAGGCCGACACGATCGAGGCGCTGCAGGCGCTGCTGCCCGAGCGGATGTAGCGGCCTTCAGGCCGAGCGGCGGCGGTGCACGCGCGGCGCCTGCTGCCCGAGCGCCGCGTAGGCGAGCGCCTGCAGCGACTCGTTCAGCGACCGCAGCTCGTGGACGAGCGGCGCGATCTGCTCGCCGCTGTCGAGCCGGCGGTTGAGGGCGCGCAGCTCGGCGGTCAGCCCGTCCAGGCGCCCGAGCAGGGCGTCGAACTGGCGGTCACCGATTTCCCTGGGCTCCATGCACCGGATCGTAGTCCGCGGCGCGGATCAACTCGTCGCGGGTGCGCGCCACATCGGCCGCGCCGAGCGCGGCAAGCAGCCGCTCCAGCGCGCCCGTCGCCGGCCTCGACGGCGTCGATGCGGCGGTCGGCGCCGAGCTGCGCGAGCACGACGCGGGCGAGCGGCTCCGGCGCATCGGTGAAGACGCCGAGCCGGACGCCGCGCCCGGCGAGCGCGCGCAGCGCGGCGGCCACGGCGGCGTCGCGGCGAAGATGCACGGGCGCGTGATCCTCGGCGAACCGCGCGAGCGAGGCGCGCCAGTCGCCGATGCCGTGCTCGGCCCACTCGTCGAGCTGGGCCGCCGCCTCGCCGCGATCCGCGGGCAGCGCGCGATGCATCCAGCCCGGCGATGGACGCGTAGCGCCGCGACGCATCCGCGAGCCACGCCACCCAGAGGCCGTGCGTGTCCGCCAGTGCGTCCAGCTCGACCGCGAGCGCGCGTCACCGCAGCTACCCGGCGTGCCGCGACGAGCCCGATGACGATCCCGATCGAGTCGATCAGCCACGTCGCGCGGCCGGCCTTCGCGGCCGACGACGAACGACTGGTGGTACTCGTCCGAGCAGGCGTAGAGGAACGCCGCCGCGGCCGCCCACGGCGTTGCCACCGCGCGCCGCAGCAGGAACGCGAGGATCGCGTACTCGGTCACGTGCGCGCACTTGCGCAGGATCAGATCCCAGGTGCCGAGCCCGCTGTGCAGCGACGGGATCGACGACAGCGTGAAGATCAGCCCGGCCCAGAGCACGATCGGCAGCCACACCGTCAAGAGCGGCGAGCGGTTGCGGAAGACGTGCGCCTCCATGAGCCACAGTGTGTCGATCAGGCCGCTGGTAGTGTCCCGCCCCTAGTCAGAACAGGCGAGCGGTTGAGGGAACGCCGGTGCAGAATCCGGGACGGTCCCGCCGCTGTAAGGGGAGAAGCCTCCGCGCCGAGACGCCACTGGCCCACGGGCTGGGAAGGCGGCGAGGAGGGGAGCCCCGAGTCAGAAGACCTGGCCGCCCGCCTCCCGTAACCGAGCCCCTCGTGGAAGGAGGAACGGTGCTCAAACGAGCCCTCATCGCGCTCGCGGCGGCAGCCGTCGTTGCGCTCCCGTCTGCCGCTGCTGCACCCCAGAAGGCGGTCCCGCACCGGATCATCTCGCTGTCGCCGACGGCGACCGAGTCGCTGTTCGCGATCGGCGCCGCCAAGCAGGTCATCGCCGTCGACGACCAGTCCGACTACCCGAAGCAGGCGCCGCGCACCAAGCTCTCGGGCTACACGCCGAACGTCGAGGCGATCGCGAAGTACCGGCCCGACCTCGTCGTCATCTCGGGGGACGTCAAGGGGCTGACCAGCTCGCTGACGAAGCTCCACATCCCGGTACTGCTCCAGCCGGCAGCGACCACGATCTCGGGCGCCTATGCGCAGATCCGCGAGCTCGGCGCCCGCACGGGGCATCAGCAGCAGGCGAAGGCCCTCGTCGCTCGGATGCAGCAGCGGATCAAGGCGGCGGTCGCTTCCGCGCCGCACGAGAACCTGAAGGTGTTCCACGAGCTGAGCCCGGACCTCTACAGCGCCAAGTCCGGCACGTTCATCGGCCGCGTCTACGCGCTCTTCGGCCTGAAGAACATCGCCGACGAAGCGCCCGGCACTGACTACCCGCAGCTCTCCTCGGAGTACGTCGTCGCCGCGAACCCGGACGTGATCGTCCTCGCCGACTCGCGCTGCTGCGGCCAGAGTCGCGCGACCGTCTCGGCCCGCCCGGGGTGGAGCAACGTCGCCGCTGTCAAGACGGGGACGATCGTCGCGCGTCGACGACTCGATCGCGTCGCGGTGGGGGCCGCGCGTCGTCGACTACGTCCGCGCCGTCGCGAGCGCGCTGAAGTCGCTGAAGGCCGAATAGGTTGGGGGAGGCGGCGGAGCTGCCAGTCGCGGTCCCGCGCGTACGTGCGGTACCGCGGCCGGGCGCGCCGCCGGACCTGGCCCTGGTACCTCGGCGGCGTCCTCTTCGCCGCCGTCGCCGTCGTCTGCGGCCTCTTCGTCGGCCCGGCCGACATCGGCTACTCGCCGATGGCGAGCGAGATCGTGTCGCACGTGCCGTTCCTCGGCGTGCACTCGCGGCTCTCCGAGACCGACTCGGCGATCCTCTGGCAGATCCGCGCCCCGCGCGTCGTGCATGGGCCTGCTCGTCGGCGGGCTGCTCTCGATCGCCGGCGCGACCTACCAGGGGACGTTCCGCAACCCGCTCGCCGACCCGTACCTGCTCGGCGTCGCGGCCGGCGCCGGCCTCGGCGCGACGTTCGCCCTCGTCTACGGCTCGGGCGGCGCCTGGAGCAACGACCTGCTTCCGCTCGCGGCGTTCGTCGGCGGCGCGGCCGCGGTCGCGCTCGCCTACGTGGTCGGCCGCGCGGCGGGCGGCACGGCGCGTACCGCCGCGCTCGTCCTGGCGGGCGTCACGGTCGCGTCGTTCCTCACGGCGATGCAGACGTTCCTCCAGCAGCAGCACGCCGACACGCTCCAGTCCGTCTACTCGTGGATCCTCGGCAGCCTCGACACGGCCGGCTGGCATGACGTCCTGCTGCTCCTGCCGTACGCGGCGATCAGCGTCGTCGTCCTGCTCGCTGCACCGCCGCGTGCTCGATGTGCTCGCGCTCGGCGACGAGGAGGCGGCGGCCTCGGCGTCAACGTCGGCCGCGTGCGGCTGCTGCTCGTCGCGGCCGCGACGCTCGGCACGGCCGCGGCGGTCGCGGTCAGCGGCCTGATCGGCTTCCTCGGCATCATCGTCCCGCACTTCGTCCGGCTCGTCGCCGGCGGCAGCTACCGCCTCGTGCTGCCGCTCTCGCTCCTCGTCGGCGGCGGCTTCCTCGTCTTCGCCGACATCGTCGCCCGCACCGTGCTCTCGCCGGCGGAACTGCCGATCGGCGTCGTCACCGCGTTCTTCGGCGCGCCGTTCTTCGCGATCGTGCTGCGCACGAGCCGTGGGGTGACGGGATGACGGCGGTCGCTTCGACGGCGTCTCGGTCTCGCTCGACGCGCGCCGAGGTGCTGCGCGGCGTCTCCGGCCGCCGTCGAGCCTGGCGAGTGGTTGACGATCATCGGCCCGAACGGGGCGGGGAAGAGCACGCTGCTGCGCGCGCTGCTGCGCCTCGTCAAGCGCGACAGGGTCGATCACGCTCGACGGCGTGGAGATCGGCGCGCATGCGCGCCCGCGAGCTCGCGCGGAAGCTCGCGCTCGTCCCGCAGACGCCGGCGATGCCCGTGACCATGACCGTTGCCGAGTACGTGCTGCTCGGCCGCACGCCCCATCTCGGCTACCTCGCGCGCGAGGGGAACGGCGACCGCGAGGCGGCGGCGGAGGCCCTCGACCGCCTCGATCTGGACTCCTTCGCGGGCCGGCGGCTGGGCACGCTGAGCGGCGGCGAGCAGCAGCGCGCCGTACTGGCGCGCGCGCTCGCGCACCGGGCGCCCGTGCTGCTCCTCGACGAGCCGACCGCGTCGCTCGACATCGGCCGCAGCCAGGAGGTGCTCGAGCTGGTCGACGAGCTGCGGCGCGAGCAAGGGCTTACGGTCGTGGCGACGATGCACGAGCTGACCCTTGCCGGGCAGTACGCCGACCGGCTGCTGCTCCTCGACCACGGCCGCGTCGTCGCCTCGGGCGAGCCGCGCGAGGTGCTGACGGAGGATCTGGTCGCGCGCCACTACGGCGCGAGCGTGCGGATCCAACAGGTCGCAGGGGGGCTGGTCGTCGTGCCCGGCACGGCTGTGAGCGGGCTCACCTTCCTGCTCGGCGGCGCGAGAAGCGGCAAGTCCTCGCTGGCGGTCGAGCTGGCGGAGCGTCGTCGGCGGGCCGGTCACCTTCGTCGCGACGGCGACGGCTGGCGACGAGGAGATGGCCGCCCGGATCGCCGCTCACCGCGCCGAGCGGCCGGGCACGTGGACGACGGTCGAGGAGCCGATCCGGCTGCTCGAGGCGCTCGAGGCCGCGGAGGGTACGGTCGTCGTCGACTGCCTCTCGCTCTGGGTCGCGAACCTGCTCGAGGCACAGGTCGCGAAGATCGAGGAGCAGGCGGCCGCCGCGGCCTGCCGTCGCGGCGCGCCGGGAGAGAACGATCGCGGTCAGCAACGAGGTCGGCCTCGGCGTCGTCCCGGCCACGCCGCTCGGGCGCCGCTACCGCGACGTCCTGGGCCGCGTGAACGCGGCGTGGGCCGAGGCGGCGCGAGGTCACGCTGCTCGTCGTCGCCGGCCGCGCGCTGCCGCTCGCGTCCCCGTGGGAGCTCGTCGATGCGTGAGGTGGAGGCCACGAGGCCGGCGGATATCGCGGCGCTGCGCGGGCGCCTCGACGCAGAAGACGAAGCCGCGCGGCAGCCTCGGCCGCCTCGAGGACCTCGCCGTCCGCGTCGCCGCGGCGGGCGGCCGCCTCGATGCGCTCGACCCGGTCATCGTCGTCGTCGCGGGCGACCACGGCGTCGCGCGCCGGGGCGTCAGCGCCTACCCGCAGGAGGTCACGCGCCAGATGCTCGCCGCCTTCACCGGCGGCGACGCTGCGGTGTGCGTCCTTGCCCGGCAGGCGGGCGCCGACCTGGTGGTCGTCGACGCCGGCGTCGTCGAGCCGGTCGACGACCCGGCCGTGCTCGACCTGCGCCAGGGGCCGGGGACGGCCGACTTCACGACCGGGCCGGCGATGACGCGCCGTCAGGCGGAGGCCGCGCTCGCGGCCGGCGTCGAGCTCGCGGACGAGCTGGTGCGCGATCACGGCCTGGTCGCGCTCGGCGAGATGGGCATCGGCAACTCCACCGCGGCCGCCGCGGTCGCCGCGGCGCTGCTCGAGTGCGGACCGCAGGCGACGTGCGGCCGCGGCACCGGGCTCGACGACGCCGGGCTTGCGCACAAGCTCGCGGTCGTCGAGGCGGGGCTGCGGCTCCACCACCCGGATCCCGCCGACCCGGTCGGCGTGCTCGCCGCCGTCGGCGGCTTCGAGCTCGCGGTGCTCGCGGGGCTCGCGCTCGGCGTCGCCTCGCACGAGGTTCCCGTTGTGATCGACGGGTTCATCAGCAGTACGTCGGCGCTGGCTGCGGCGCGGCTCGCCCCGGCGCTCGCCGGCCCGGCTCGTTGCCTCGCACCGTTCGCCGGAGCCGGGGCACACGCTCGTCCTGGACGCGCTCGGCCTCGAGCCGATGCTCGACCTCGGCATGCGGCTCGGCGAGGGCTCGGGCGCCGCGCTGTGCCTGCCGCTCATCCGCTCGTCGCTCGCGATCCTCGAGGAGATGGCGACGTTCGCGGGCGCCGGCGTCACCGATGCGGGCCGTTGACGCCGCCGCGGCGGCGCTCGCGTTCCTGACGCGGATCCCCGTCCGGCGCGGCGCTCGGGCCGGAGGACGTCGCGCGCGGGCGCCGTGCTCTTCCCGGTCGTCGGCGCCGGGGTGCGGCGCGCTGAGCGGCGTTGCTGCCCTGCTGCTCTACCCGTCCGTGCCGGCGCTGGCCGCCGCGGGCGTCGCCGTCGCGGTCGAGCTCGTCGTCACGGGCGCGCTGCACGTCGACGCGCTCGCCGACACCGCCGACGCCGCCGGCGCGCAGACCCGCGAGCGTGCGCTCGAGATCATGCGCGACTCGCGGATTGGGTCGTTCGGCGCCGCCGCGCTGACGACGGATCTGCTGGTTCGTGCCGCGGCGATCGCGGGGCTGGCCGCGCGCGCCGGTCGGCGCGCTGGTCGCCGCCGGCGCGCTCAGCCGCGCCGCGTCGCTGCCGCTCGCGGCCGCGCTGCCCTACGCGCGCGCGGAGGGCGGGCCGGGGAGCGTCCTGACGGGGCGCGTCGGGTGGACGTCGGCGCTGGCGGCCATCGTCGTCGCGCTTGGCGTCGCCGTCGCGGTGACCGGCATCGATGGTGCGTGGGCCGCCCTCGGCGCGGCCGGCACCGCGCTCGTGCTCGGGCTCGTCTTCCGGCGCTGGCTCGGCGGCGTGACGGGCGACACGCTCGGCGCCGTGACCGAGCTCGCCGGGCACGGTCGCCCTGCTCGTCTTCGTCGCTACGTGAACTCGCCGCGCGAGATCGCCTGGCGCTTCGCCAGGTCGGCCATGTCGACGAGCTGGCCGTCGCGGCCGACGTAGCCGTCCTTCGCGCCGACGATGAGCACGACCAGGTCGCCGTCACCGACGTTGGAGAAGTAGCGCGGCGTCGTCGACTCCACGTGGCACATGCCGCCGGCCCCGAGCTCGTGGGTCTGGCCGTCGACGTGGAACTCGGCCTTGCCCTGGTGCACGAAGTAGAGCTCGTCCTGCTCGTCGTGGTAGTGGTGGACGCTCTCCTTGCCCGGTGGGACGACGATCACGTTGACGCCGAACGCCGTCACACCGAGCGGCCCGCGCACCTTGCGGAAGCCGTAGCCGTCGCCGAGGTCGTCGATCGAGCCGAACGCGTAGCCCACGCGGCGAAGCTACCTGATACGCTTCATGCTATGCGAGCCGATGTATCGCGCGGCCATCTCGACCTCCTGCTGCTCGGTGCCGTCGCGAGGGCGCCACTCCACGGGTACGCGATCGTCGAGGCGATCCGCGACGCCAGCGACGGCGCGTTCGACCTCGGCGAGGGCACCGTCTACCCGGCCCTCTACAGGCTGGAGGCGGCCGGGCTGCTCGCAAGCGACGCGTCCACGGTGAACGGCCGCAAGCGGCGAACCTACCGGCTGACCGGGAAGGGGCGGCGCGAGCTCGCGGCACAGCGTCAGGAGTGGAGCCAGTTCGTCCGCGCGGTCGAGGCGGTGACGCTGTGATCGACGAGCTGCGGCGCGAGCTCGACGCCGCTGGCGTGGGCGGCCGCTGGCAGCGGCGCGCGCTCGACGAGGCGCGCGACCACCTCGCGGAGTCGGGGGGCACCTTCGGCGACCCGCACGAGATCGCCCGCGACATCGCCGCGGTCGTGGCGACCGCGCAGACGCGGCAGGCGGCGCTGGTCGCGTTCGGCGGGCTGGTCGTGGCCGGGCTTGCCTGTATCGCCGGGTTTGCACTGTCAGGGGCGGCCGACATCACGGTCGGCGGCCCGCTTGGCATCGCTGCGTCTGCCACGATCGTGGTCGCGTCGCAGATCGCGTTCGTGGCCGGGATGTTCATGGCCTGGCGGGCGCTCCGCCTGCGGCCTCCTGCGCGGGCGGTTGAGCTCTCCGTGGTGCGCCGGCGGGCGGCGGTCGCGCTTTCCGGCGCCGCGGTGACCGCGCTCGCATGGATTGTCTACGCGCACCAGTACGGCGACTCGGGTTGGATCGTCGTCGCGTCCGGCGCGACGCTCCCGCTGCTCGCGCTCTCGGCCTGGCGCGTCGTCATTGCTGCGCGGCCGCGTCCGCTGCCCGGAGGTGAGGCGGGCGACGTCTTCGACGAGCTGGCGCGGGTCGCAAGTCTTCGCGCACACCCATGGCTGTTTGCCGGCCTCGTCGCCGGCGCGGCCGGGACGCTCGTATGCATCTCGGGCTGGAGCGCCGAGGGCACGGTTGCCGACGGGCTCGTCCGCGGGATCCCGGAGGCGCTCGCGGTGCTCGGCGCGTACGCGGCGTTCGGCCGCGTGCTTGCGCTCCGCCACTAGACCTCGCGAAACTGGCTCGGGATGGCCGAGCGCCCGAGCGGGACAGTCACCTTCTTCTTCAGTGACGTCGAGGGGTCGACGAGGCTGCTCAAACAGCTACGCGATGCGTATGGCGAGGTGCTCGCCGACCACCGCCGGATCCTTCGCGCAGCGTTCGCCGAGCACAACGGGGAGGAGATCGACACCCAGGGCGACGCGTTCTTCGTTGCCTTCAGCAAGGCCAGGGACGCTGTGCTCGCAGCGGCGGCGGGCCAGCGCAATCTCGCCGGGCATGCCTGGCCGGAGGGTGCAGCGCTCCGTGTTCGGATCGGCCTCCACACCGGCGAGCCGAGCCTCGGTGACGAGGGCTACCACGGCCTGGGCGTCCACCGGGCGGCACGGATCATGGCCGCCGGGCACGGCGGGCAGATCCTCCTCTCGCAGGCGACGCGCTTGGTGCTCGAGGACGACGAGCTGCCCGGGATCGGGTTTCGCGAGCTGGGCGAGTTCCGGCTCAAGGATCTCGACCGCCCAGAGCGGATCTACCAGGTGGACATCGACGGGCTCCCGGTCGACTTCCCGCCGCCGCGGACCGCCGATGCGCCCACCGCCTACACGGGGCACGAGGATCAGCTCGCGGAGGCCGCCCGGTCGGTCATCTGGCGCACGCGGCTGAGGACCCGCCGCTGGCTCGCCGCCGGCGTCGCAGTCGCGTTGATCGTTGCCCTCGGAGTCGCCGCGCTCGTTGCGACGCTTGGATCCGGCACGGCGCACACGCTGTCGGCAGTCGACTCGAACGCGGTCGGCCTGATCGATGCCGACACGGGCCGCATCACCGGCGAGGTGACCGCGGGCGCGACACCGAGCCACGTCGCGGTCGGCGAAGACGCGGCCTGGGTCACGAACGCGGACGGCAACAGCGTCTCCCGGATCGACCCGGAGACCAAGCGGGTGGTGGACACGATCGGCGTCGGGAGCCAGCCCAGTGGCATCGCCGTAGGAAACGGAGACGTCTGGGTCGCCAACAGCCTGGACGGCACGGTGACCCAGATCGACGCCGGAAGCAACGACATCGTCCAGACGATCCCGGTCGGGAACGGCCCGGTCGGCGTCGCCTTTCACGACGGAAAGGTCTGGGTCGCGAACACCGGCGACCGCACGATCACGCGGATCGATGCCGGCACCGGAGTGCGGAAGACGTTCCCGATCGCGGCGACCGAGCTCGCGGCTGACAGGCACGGGCTGTGGGCCAGCGAGGAGTCGGCGGACCGCGTCGTGAGGATCGATCCGCGCTCCGGCATGGTCGACCGCGGCCCGTTTCCTGTGGGCAACGGGCCGACAGGCATCGCCGTTGCGGATGGGAAGGTGTGGGTCTCGAACAGCCTGGACGGGACGGTCTCGCGGGTCGATCCGGTCAAGAACGCCGTCACGTCCGTCTCCGTCGGCAACGGCGTGACCTCGCTCGCCGCCGGCGCCGGCAGCGTCTGGGTCAGCAGCCAGTTCGACGGCACGCTGTCGCGCCTCGATCCACGGACGAACGAGGTTGTCAACCGCATCGAGGTGGGCAACCGCCCGCAGGGCGTTGGCATCCTCGGCACCGATGTGCTCGTCGGCGTCCGCCAGTCGGGTGCCGGCCATCGCGGCGGAACGCTCGTCGTGCGCCTGGGCCGCACGACCGGCTCGCTCGACACGGCGCATGCGTACGACTCGACCTCCTGGGCGATCCTTCGCATGATCGGCGACGGGCTCGTGGCGCAGAACCAGGCGAGCGGGCTGGCCGGGACGCAGCTCGTGCCGGACCTCGCGACGTCACTGCCGGCCCCGACGAACGGAGGGCGCACGTACACGTTCCAGCTCCGACCGAACATCCACTACTCGAACGGCGACCCGGTGCGGGCATCCGACGTTCGGAGGGCACTCGAGCGCGACTTTGCGCTCAAGCTTCCGGTGCCGTACTACTACGACCGCATCGTCGGTGCGGCCCGCTGCGAGAAGCGGCCGAAGCACTGCCGCCTTCCGGGCATCGCGGTGAACGACCGCGCCGGGACGGTCGCGTTTCACCTGACGTCGCCTGACCCCGAGTTCCTGTACAAGCTGGCGCTGCCATTCGCGTACGTCGTGCCCCGCGAGGCGCCTGCTCACGACATCGGCAACCATCCCCTCGTTGGAACCGGCCCGTACCGCTTCGCCGCAGTACGGCCCAAGACGCGCATCACGCTCGTCCGCAACCCCCATTTCCACGAGTGGTCCAAGGCCGCGCAACCCGACGGCTATCCCGACCGGATCGACATGCAGGTCGGCGGCAGCCCGGATCAGGCTGTCCATGCGGTGCTCGCCGGGCGGGCGGATTTGTTCAGCACGGCGCAGTCCGAGACGCCGCCGAACGCACGCACGCTCTCCGCGCTCATGACCGGGCACGCGAACCAGGTGCACACGAATGCGCAGCCGGCGACGATCGCGCTCTTCCTGAACACCCGGCTCGCCCCGTTCAACCGGCTGGACGCGCGCAGGGCGCTCAACTACGCAGTCGACCGGCGCGCCGCGGTGCAGGCGGTTGGCGGACAGAACGTCGCCCAGCCGACGTGTCAGATCCTGCCGCCTTCGTATCCCGGCTACCGGCGCTTCTGCCAGTACACGGCGGCGCCTCTCGCGAATGGGGCGTGGACAGCCCCAGATCTCGCGAAGGCCAGGGCCCTAGTGGCCCGCTCGGGCACGCGCGGGATGAAGGTCGTCTTCTGGTCATGGCCAGACCTCGGGGGGCTCGGGGCGCTGGCGGTGAAGTTGCTACGCAGCCTCGATTACCGGCCGGTGATGAAGGCGGGGCCGACCGCCGACGCCTACTTCGGCGCAGTCGGTGATTCACGGAATCGGGCGCAGATGGGCGTCGTCGAGTGGATCTCCGACTATCCCGCCGCGTCGGGGTTCTTCGAGCCGGTGCTGACGTGCGGATCACGCATGACGGGCACGCCGAACAATACGAACGACGCGCAGTTCTGCGACTCCGCCATCGACGGGAGGATCGAGCAGGGCATCGCAGACCAGGCCGCCAACCCCGACGCCGCGCGCGGCGTCTGGGAAGGAGTCGATCGGGCGACCGTCGACCAGGCGCCATGGGTGCCGCTCGTCAACCCGAGGGTCGTCGACGTCTTGTCGAAGCGGGCGGGCAACTACCAGTACAGCCCGGCGGGGCTCGGCGCGCTGATCGACCAGCTCTGGGTACGGTAGCGGGCGCCCGTGGGGGGCGCCGCTAGCATCGACAGCATGGCCGTCGCGACCGCCGATCAGTACCTCTCGGACCTGAACGAGGCCCAGCGCGAGGCCGTGCTGACCACCGAGGGCCCGCTGCTCGTGATCGCGGGCGCCGGCTCCGGCAAGACGCGCGTGCTCACGTATCGGGTCGCCCACCTGATCAACGCGATGGGCGTGAAGCCGAACGAGATCCTGGCGATCACGTTCACGAACAAGGCCGCGGCGGAGATGCGCACGCGGCTCGACGACCTGATCGGCGAGCAGGCCCGGCGCCTGTGGGTGATGACCTTCCACGCCGCCTGCGGCCGCATCCTGCGCGCGGAGTCGGCGCGGCTCGGCTACCGGTCGAACTTCACCATCTACGACCAGGCCGACCAGGTGCGGCTCGTCAAGCAGTGCCTCGAGGACCTCGAGCGCGACCCGAAGCGCTTCGTCCCGCGCGGCGTGCACGCGGCGATCTCGAATGCGAAGAACGAGCTCGTGTCGCCGGCGATGTACAAGGAGCGCGTCGCCTCGTTCTTCGACCAGACGGTCGCCGAGGTGTACGAGCTCTACCAGCAGCGGCTGTTCTCCTCGAACGCCGTCGACTTCGACGACATGCTGATGCTGACCGTCGACGTGCTCGAGCGGTTCCCGGAGGCGCGCGAGCGGTGGCAGAAGGCGTTCCGCTACGTGCTCGTCGACGAGTACCAGGACACGAACCACGCGCAGTACCGGCTGCTCCAGCTGCTCGCCGGGAAGCACAAGAACCTCTGCGCGGTCGGCGACCCGGATCAGTCGATCTTTGGGTTCCGCGGGGCGGACATCCGCAACATCATGGAGTTCGAGAAGGACTTCCCCGGGACGCGCGTGATCCACGCTCGAGCAGAACTACCGCTCGACGAACACCATCCTCCGCGCGGCGAACCACGTCATCGCGCAACAACACCGAGCGGAAGGAGAAGAACCTCTGGTCCGACCTCGGCGAGGGCGAGGCGGTCCGGGCGCTCGAGACCGAGGACGAGCACGCCGAGGCCCGCTTCGTCGCCGCGCAGATCGCCCGGCTCGTCGAGGAGGGCGAGAACGGCTCCGAGATCGCGGTCTTCTACCGGACGAACGCGCAGTCGCGCGTGCTCGAGGACGTGCTCGTCCGCCAGGACGTCGCCTACCAGGTGATCGGCGGGCCGCGCTTCTACGAGCGCGCCGAGATCAAGGACGCCGTCGCCTACCTGCAGGTGCTCGACAACCCGGCCGACGCGGTCTCGCTCCAGCGGATCGCGAACCGGCCGCGCCGTGGGATCGGCGACACGACGCTCGCGCGGCTCGGCGCTCACGCCGAGGCGATGGGCGTCACGCTCTTCGAGACGCTCGACCGCGCCGAGGAGGCAGGCGTCGCCGGCGCGCCGCTCCGCAACGTGCAGGCGCTCTGGACGCTGCTCCAGTCGCTGCAGGCCGCGGCGCGCGAGCTCACCGTCCCGGAGATCGTCGAGCGCGTGCTCGAGGACTCGGGCTACCTCGACTCGCTCGACGCCGAGCGGACGATCGAGGCGCAGGGCCGCATGGAGAACCTGCGCGAGCTCGTCGGCGTCACGCAGGAGTACCAGGCCTCCGCGGCCGAGCCGAGCCTCTCGAACTTCCTCCAGGAGATCTCGCTCTACTCCGACCAGGACGCGCTGCGCGACCGTGAGTCGCTCGTCACGCTGATGACGCTCCACAACGCGAAGGGCCTCGAGTTCAAGAGCGTCTTCATGATCGGGATGGAGGAGGGGATCTTCCCGCACTCGCGCTCGATCGAGGAGAACACGCTCGAGGAGGAGCGGCGCCTCTGCTACGTGGGCATGACCCGGGCGCAGGAACGGCTGACGATGACGCACGCGACCACGCGCTCGCTGTACGGCAACCGCTCGTACAACCTGGCCTCGAGGTTCCTCGACGAGCTGCCGGAGGACGGGGTCGAGCGCGAGCGGCTGCGGCCCGCCTCGTGGGCGTCCTACGGCGCCAGGTCGTTCGTCCCGAAGACCGAGCTGCCCGACCTATCCACCGGCGACAGCGTCCGCCACGGGACGCTCGGCGAGGGCGTCGTCCTCCGCGTCGAGCCCGGCGGCGTCGTGACCGTGCGCTTCGCGCAGGACGGCGCGGAGCGGCGGCTGATGCTCGAGTACGCGCCGCTCGAACGCATCTAGGCTCCCCCCATGGCGGCCACCTCGACCATCGAGATCACCTCGCCGAGCGCGGAGGAGCTGCCGCGCTTCGTCGAGGCCGTGATGACCGCCTTTCTCGAGGCAGCGAACGAGCACGATCAGGAGATGTTCACGTCGCAGCTCGACCCGGCGCACCAGTACTGGGCGCTCGACGGCGACGTTCCCGTCGGGACCGCCGGCACCTACGACATCCGCATGCGCGTCCCGGGCGGCGAGCTGCCGATCGCCGGCGTCACCCTCGTCGGCGTGCACGCCAGCCACCGGCGGCGCGGGATCCTCACGCAGATGATGCGGCGGCAGCTCGACGACGCATACGAGCGCGGCGAGCCGATCGCGGTGCTCTGGGCGTCCGAGGCGGCGATCTACGGCCGCTTCGGCTACGGCGTCGCCTCCGCCAGTGCGGCGATCGAGGCCGAGCGCGACCGCATCGTCTTCCGGTCGCCCGACGAGCCGTCCGGCCGGACGCGGCTGCTCTTGGAGGACGAGGCGGCACGCGTGATCCCGGGCATCTACGAGCGCATCCAGGAGCAGCGGCCGGGCATGGTCCGGCGCTCGGAGTCCTGGTGGACCACGAGGCGCCTCGCCGACCCCGAGCACTGGCGCAACGGCGGCGGCCCGCTCTACCGCGCCGTCTGGGAGGACGACGACGGCACGCCAGAGGCGTACGCGCTCTATCGGTACAAGGGCGCCTGGGAGGGCGGCCTGCCGGGCGGAACGCTCCAGATCCGCGAGGCCCTCGGCACGACGCCGCAGGCGACGCGGGAGATCTGGCGCTTCCTTTTCGGCGTCGACCTCGTGACCACCGTGAGCACCTGGCTGCTGCCCCCCGACCATCCGCTCTTCCTCTCGGTAACCGAGCCGCGACGCCTGCACCTCCGCGTTGGAGACGGAGTGTGGGTGCGGCTGCTCGACATTCCCGCAGCGCTCGCCGGCCGCTCCTATGCCGCCGACGGAAGCGTCGCTTTCGACGTCCGCGACACGTTCTGCAACTGGAACGACGGGACGTGGACGCTGCGCGCCGAGGGCGGGGCCGGCACGGTCGAACGGGGCGGGGAGGCCGAGCTCCGGCTGGACGTCTCGGACCTCGGCTCGACCTTTCTCGGCGGCTGGACCTTCGCCGAGCTCGAACGCGCGGGGCGCGTCGAGGAGATCGCACCGGGCGCCGTCGAGCGCGCCGACTCGCTGTTTCGCACCGGGCTGCGGCCCTGGTGCCCCGAGATCTTCTAGCGCCGCCCCGAGGCTTCCGTCAGGGCTCGCAGCCGTGCGGCGTGCCGCTCGGTCAGCTGGCCGCGGCGCAGCCGCCATCGCCAGTTGCCGCCGTCCGTACCGGGGCGGTTCATGCGCGCCTCGCTCCCGAGGCCGAGCACGTCCTGCGCCGGCGTGATCGCCAGGGCCGCACGGGACGACCAGGCGAGGCCGATCAGCGACCAGCTCGGCTCGCGCGGGTCGAGCCCAGTCCGCATCTGCTCCGTCTTCGGCAGCGTGCGGAACCAGCCGACGGTCGTGTCGTTGTCGTGCGTCGCGGTGTAGACGACCTGGTTCTCGCGGTGGTTCGGGAGCCGGTGCGGGTTGTTCCGGCCACCGCCGAACGCCCAGTGCATGACCACCATCCCGGGCAGGCCGAACTCGTCGCGCAGCCGCCGCACGGGCGGCGTGATCAGCCCGAGGTCCTCGGCGATGACCGGCAGGCCGCCGAGCTCGCGCTCGACCGTCGCGAGCAGCTCGTGGCCGGGCGCGGGGCGCCAGCGTCCACTGCGGGCGGTCTTCCGTCCCTCGGGCACGGCCCAGTAGGCGACGAGCCCGCGGAAATGGTCGATGCGCGCGACGTCCACCAGCTCGAGCACGCGGCGGAATCGCTCGACCCACCAGTGGAAGCCGGTCGCGCGGTGCGCCGGCCACTCGTAGAGCGGGTTCCCCCAGAGCTGGCCGTTCGGCGTGTACGCGTCCGGCGGCACGCCGGCGACGAAGCCCTCCTGGAACAGCTCCGGGTGCATCCGGTGGTCGGCACTGGCCGGAGCGACGTAGATCGGAAGGTCGCCGATCACGCGGACGCCGTGCTCCGCGGCGTACGCGCGCAGGCCGCTCCACTCGCGCTCGAAGCGCACCTGCTTCGCGACCGAGTGGCCGCCCGGCGAAGGCTGCCCAGTCGCCGATCCAGGCGGGATGGCGGGCGACGAAGTCCTCGATCTCCTCCGCCGACACACGGGCGCGCGGGTCGGCCAGGAGGCCAGGCGAGCCGGCAAAGGCCGACGCGCTGAAGTACGGCGAGCCGCCCTCGTCGGGCGGCGTCAGCGGCAGGATCTGCCACCACGACTGCCCGGCGGCGGCGAGCCAGTCCACGAACCGGTAGGCCTCGTCGCCCAGCCGGCCGCCCGGCAGCGACGTGGGATGCAGCAGGACGCCGCTCGAGCGCGGTAGCTTCATCGCGGTCTAGTTTCGCTTTTGGAAGTCGGTCGAAAGGAACCCGTGCCCATGGCTGCACCGCGGACGAAGCGGCCGCCAGCTCGGCATCCAGATCCAGGACGTCACTCCGCAGGTCGACTGCGCGCGGTACCCCGTGAAGCGCACGGTCGGCGACCGCGTGGACGTACGCGCCCGGATCTTCCGTGACGGTCACGAGACGCTGGGCGCCGCAATCCGGTGGAAGCCGCGCGGCGCGACGAAGTGGGCTGACTCACCGCTTCAGCCGGTCGGCAACGACTGGTGGGAAGGCTCGTTCGCCATCGATGCCGTCGGCGCGTGGTGCTTTCGCATCGAGGCGTGGGTCGATCGGGTGGCGTCGTGGCAAGTCGAGGTGAGGCGCAAGTCCGATGCCCGGCAGGCCGACCTGACCAGCGAGCTCGCGGAGGGTGCGCTGCTGCTCGGACGTGACTCCGTGACACTGAAGGAGGCGCTCGCCGTATCGGCCGGCGACAGGAGCGAGAAGACGTGGTCGCAGACGCTGGGGGTAGACGTCGACCGCGAGCGTGCCCGCTTCGGCTCCTGGTACGAGCTCTTCCCGCGCTCGTGGGGCGGCTTCGAGGGCGTGGAGGCCGTCTTGCCGCAGCTGGCAGAGCTCGGCTTCGACGTCGTGTACCTGCCGCCCATCCACCCGATCGGGCTCACCAATCGCAAGGGCAAGAACAACGCCGAGACGGCGGCGGAGGGCGACGTCGGCAGCCCGTGGGCGATCGGCGGCCCCGAGGGCGGCCACACCGCGATCCACCCCGGGCTCGGGACGCTGCGCGATTTCGAGCGGCTCGTGGAGCGCGGCCGCACGCTCGGCTGCGAGATCTGCATCGACTATGCGATCAACGCCTCGGCCGACCACCCGTGGCTGGCGGAGCACCCGGAGTGGTTCCACCGGCGCCCGGACGGCACGCTGAAGTACGCGGAGAACCCGCCCAAGCGCTACCAGGACATCTACAACTTCAACTTCGACAGCGACGACTGGCAGGGGCTCTGGAATGCGCTGCTCGACGTGATGCTCCACTGGGTGGCGCGGGGCGTGCACTGCTTCCGCGTCGACAACCCGCACACCAAGCCGGTCGCCTTCTGGGAGTGGCTGATCAAGGAGGTGCGGGCCGTCGAGCCGGATGTGATCTTCCTGTCGGAGGCGTTCACACGGCCGGCGATGATGACCACGCTCGGCAAGGTCGGCTTCAGCCAGTCGTATACGTACTTCACCTGGAAGAACACGCGCTGGGAGCTGACCGACTTCCTGCGCGAGATCCTCGGCTGGACCGACTTCTACCGGCCGAACTTCTTCGCGAACACGCCGGACATCCTCCACGAGTACCTGCAGACCGGCGGCCGGCCGGCGTTCGAGGCGCGGCTCGTGCTTGCAGCGACGCTGTCGCCGTCGTACGGGATCTACTCGGGCTACGAGTCGCTCGAGGCGACCCCGGTGCGCGAGGGCAGCGAGGAGTACCTCGACTCGGAGAAGTACGAGCTCCGCGAGCGCGCGCTCGACGGCGTCCTGCTGCCGCTCGCGGCGCGGCTGAACGCGATCCGCCGAGAGAACCCGGCGCTGCAGCATTTCGAGAATCTCGAGCTGCTCGAGACGGAGAGCGAGTACCTGTTCGCGTTCGCGAAACGGTGGGTGGGCAATACCGTTGTCGTGGTGACGAACCTCGATCCGACCACCGAGCGCGAGGGCCTCTGCGTCGTGCCCGCCGGCCTCGGCCTGCCGCCGACGTTCTCCGGCAAGGAACTCCTCTCAGGGCTGCCCTTCCAGTGGGGCATCGGCCGCAACTTCGTCCGGCTCGGTCCCGGGCAGAGCCACATCGTCAGGGTCGACCGGTGACGGCCGCGCGTCTTAACAGGGACTGTCCCTGTAAAGAGGCGCCGCAATGACGATCGCCCCCGAGCGCAGCGAGGCCACGCAGGCCGACGAGCGCCAGCCGACCCAGTGGTTCGAGTCCGATCCGCTGTGGTTCAAGCGCGCGGTCTTCTACGAGATCCACATCCGCGGCTTCTTCGACTCGAACGACGACGGCTCGGGCGACCTGCGCGGCATCCAGGACAAGCTCGACTACCTGCAGTGGCTCGGCGTCGACTGCATCTGGCTGCTGCCGATGTACGCGAGCCCGCTGCGCGACGGCGGCTATGACATCGCGGACTTCTATGCGATCCACCCCGACTACGGCACGGTCGACGACTTCCGCAACCTGGTGGAGGCCGCGCACGAGCGCGGGATCCGGATCATCGCCGACCTCGTCGTCAACCACACGTCGTCCGACCATCCGTGGTTCCAGGAGTCCCGGTCCAGCCCGGACAGCCCGAAGCGCGACTGGTACGTCTGGTCGGACACCGACGACCGCTACCCCGACGCGCGGATCATCTTCGTCGACACCGAGCCGTCCAACTGGACGTGGGACCCGGTCGCCGGCGCGTACTACTGGCACCGCTTCTTCTCGCACCAGCCCGACCTGAACTACGACAACCCCGAGGTGCAGGAGGCGCATGCTCGACGCCCTGCGCTTCTGGCTCGACGCCGGCATCGACGGCTTCCGCCTCGATGCCGTCCCCTACCTCTTCGAGCGCGACGGCACGAACGGCGAGAACCTCCCCGAGACGCACGCGTTCCTGCAAGCGCCTGCGCGCCGAGGTCGACGCGAAGTACCCGGACCGCGTGCTGCTCGCCGAGGCGAACCAGTGGCCGGAGGACGTCGTCGCGTACTTCGGCGAGGGCGACGAGTGCCACATGGCCTTCCACTTCCCGGTCATGCCGCGCATGTTCATGGCGCTGCGCCGCGAGGACGCGACGCCCGTCTACGAGATCCTCGACCGCACGCCCGCCGATCCCCGACAACGCGCAGTGGGGCCTGTTCCTGCGCAACCACGACGAGCTGACGCTCGAGATGGTCACCGACGAGGAGCGCGACTACATGTACGCGGAGTACGCGAAGGACCCGCGCATGAAGCTGAACCTCGGCATCCGCCGCCGGCTCGCGCCGCTGCTCGACAACGGCCGCGACGAGTCGCAGCTCCTGCACGCGATCATGTTCAGCCTGCCGGGTTCGCCGGTCCTCTACTACGGGGACGAGATCGGCATGGGCGACAACGTCTTCCTCGGCGACCGCGACGGCGTGCGCACGCCGATGCAGTGGACGGGCGACCGCAACGGCGGCTTCTCGCGCGCCGACTTCGCCCAGCTCTACCTGCCGCCGCTGATGGACCCGGTGTGGGGCTACCAGGCCTGCAACGTCGAGGCGCAGCTGCGCACGCCGACGTCGTTCCTGCGCTGGCTCCACCGCTTCATCTCGCTGCGCAAGGCGCACCCGGTCTTCGGCCTGGGCTCCTACGAGCCGCTGCGCGACGAACAACCCGCGCATCTTCGCCCACGTCCGCCGGTACGAGGAGGACGTCGTGCTCTGCGTCCACAACCTCGCCCGCTCGGCCCAGCCGGTGGAGCTGGACCTGCGCCGGTTCGAGGGTAGGGTCCCCGAGGAGATGTTCGGCAGGACGAGCTTCCCGCGCCATCGGCGAGCTGCCGTACCTGCTGACGCTGGCGCCCCGCGGGTTCTTCTGGTTCGAGCTGAAGGCGCCGGCCGAGTGATCGGCGACCGTATCCGCGCGGGCGACCTCGACCTGCTTGCTGAGGAGCGGCTGATCGAGTTCGTCCGCGCCGCAGCGCTGGTTCGGTGCGAAGAGCGAGGAGGTCGTCGCACGCCCACGTCCTCGACGCGGCGACGCTGCGCCGACGAGCGCGCCGCTGCTCGTCGCGGCGCTGGCCGAGGTGCGCTTCCAGCCGGGGACGCACGAGCTCTACCAGCTGCTGCTCGGCTTCCGCTCGGTCGGCGAGGAGTGGGCGGAGGACGTGATCAGCGAGGCCGACGGCCTCACCGCCTACGACGCGCTCGCCGACCCGGCGCTGGCCCGCGAGCTCGTCCGGCTGATGGCCGCGGAACGCGACGCTTGAGGCGGGCGAGGGCGTCGTTCGAGTTCCGCGCGGTCGCGGGCGGGCTCGCGGCGAGGGCGACCTCGGCGACGCCCGCCGCTCGGACGCCGAGCAGTCGAACACCTCCGTGGTCTTCGGCGACCGGCTGATCCTCAAGGCGTACCGCCGCCTCGAGGCCGGCCTCAACCCGGAGCTCGAGATGCTGCGCTTCCTCACCGAGCGCGGCTTCCCGAACATCCCGCCGCTCGGCGGCTGGTACGCCTACGTCGGGCAGGCCGCTCAACGCGACGCTCGGGATCCTCCAGGCGTTCGTCCCGGACGCGCCCGACGGCTGGGCGCTCGCGCTCGGCGCGCTCCAGGACGACCCGGACTCGTTCCCGCCGCGGCTGCGGCGCCTCGGCGAGGTCACCGGCGCGATGCACACGTCGCTCGCGGCCGACGCGTCCGACCCCGCCTTCGCGCCCGAGGAGCCGAGCCAGGAGGCCCTGCCGCTGCTCGTCGCGACCGTGGACGAGGAGATCGAGCAGCTGTTCCTCGACCTGCCCGACCTGCCCGAGGCTCGAGCCGTCGCGCGGCCGCGGCGAGGAGGTGCGCGAGCGGCTCCGGCAGATCTCGACACGTCGGGCCGGCCGGCCGCATGATCCGCCACCACGGCGACTACCACCTCGGCCAGGTGCTCTGGGCGCGCGACGACTGGGTCATCCTCGACTTCGAGGGCGAGCCGGCGCGGTCGCTGCGCCGAGCGCCGGCGCAAGCGCTCGCCGCTGCGCGACGTCGCCGGGATGCTGCGCTCGTTCGCGTACGCCGCCTCGGCCGCGGACCTGGCCGGCGACGCGCGCGCCCGGACGGCTGGGAGACGCGGGCGCGCGAGGAGTTCCTCGGCGGGTACTTCGAGACCGTCGACCGCACGCTCATCCCGCAGCAGCCAGGCCGCGGTCGACCGGCTGCTGTCGCTCTTCGAGCTCGAGAAGGCGGTCTACGAGCTGCGCTACGAGCTCAACCACCGCCCGGACTGGGCTCGGCATCCCGGTGGCCGGGATCCTGCGGCTGCTCGAGCAGGAGTGACCATCGAGCTGCACGACCGCGTCGCACGACCAGCGACCCGCACGCGACGCTCGGAGCGCACGAGCAACGGCGGCGTCGTCGTGCGCGCCTTCCGCCCCGACGCCGGCTCGGTCGTGCGCCCGGCCGGAGGGGCGACGACCCGGTCGAGCTCGAGCGCGGCCGGCGAGCCCGGGCTGTTCGAGGGCTGTCGACGGACGCCGAGCTGCCGCTCCGCTACGAGCTCGAGGTGCGCTACCCGGACGGCGAGACGCCTCACGGCTCGACGACCCGTACGCCTTCCCCCCGACGCTCGGCGAGCTCGACCTGCACCTCGTCGGCGAGGGCCGCCACGAGCGAGCTCTGGAGACCGGCTCGGCGCGCACGTGCGCGAGGTCGACGGCGTCGCCGGCACGGCGTTCGCGGTCTGGGCGCCGAACGCGCACGGCGTCAGCGTCGTCGGCGACTTCAACCTCTGGGACGGCCGCGCTCCACCCGATGCGCTCGCTCGGCGACGCACCGGGATCTGGGAGCTCTTCGTCCCCGAGCGTCGCCGACGGCGAGCGCTACAAGTACGAGGTCCGGCGGCACCGACGGCTCGCGTCGCCCTCAAGGCCGACCCGTACGCGCAGGCGACCGAGGATGCCGCCGGCCAACGCCTCGGTCGTCTTCGAGCCCGCCGCACGAGTGGGCCGACGAGGCGTGGCTCGAGCGACGTCGCGACGCGGCCGAGGGCTGCACGCGAGCCGATGTCGATCTACGAGGTGCACCTCGGCTCCTGGCGGCGCAACCCGCTGGAGGGCAACCGCTCGCTGACGTACCGCGAGCTCGCCGACGAGCTCGCCGACTATGCCGCCGACCTCGGCTTCACCCACGTCGAGCTGCTGCCGGTGATGGAGCACCCGTTCTGCGGCTCGTGGGGCTACCAGGTCACCGGCTACTTCGCGCCCACCTCGCGCTTCGGCACGCCCGACGACTTCCGCGCCTTCGTCGACCGGCTGCACGAGCGCGGCATCGGCGTGATCCTCGACTGGGTGCCCGGCCACTTCCCGCGCGACGAGTGGGCGCTCGCCCGCTTCGACGGCACCGCGCTCTACGAGCACGCCGACCCGCGGCGGGGCGAGCACCCGACTGGGGCACGCTCGTGTTCAACCACGGGCGCGCACGAGGTGCGGAACTTCCTGCTCGCGAACGCGCTCTACTGGCTGCGCGAGTTCCACGCCGACGGGCTGCGCGTCGACGCGGTCGCCTCGATGCTCTACCTCGACTACTCGCGCCAGGCGGGCGAGTGGGTGCCGAACCAGTACGGCGGCCGCGAGAACCTCGACGCGGTCGCGTTCCTGCAGGAGCTGAACGAGCTGGTGCACGGCGCGCGAGCCCGGCGTGATCTCCGCGGCCGAGGAGTCGACCGCGTGGCCGGGCGTCTCGCGGCCGACCTACCTCGGCGGGCTCGGCTTCGGCTTCAAGTGGAACATGGGGTGGATGCACGACACGCTCGACTACTTCCAGCGCGACCCGGTCCACCGCCGCTTCCACCACCACCACGCTGACCTTCAGCCTCGTGTACGCGTTCTCGGAGAACTTCGTCCTCCCGCTCTCCCACGACGAGGTCGTGCACGGCAAGGGCTCGCTGCTGCAGAAGATGCCCGGCGACCGCTGGCAGCGGTTCGCGAACCTGCGCGCGCTGTACGCGCTACATGTGGGCGCACCCGGGCAAGAAGCTGCTGTTCATGGGCGGCGAGCTCGCCCAGGAGCGCGAGTGGGACGTCGAGGGCTCGCTCGACTGGCACCTGCTCGAGCAGCCCGACCACGCAGGCGTGCGCGCGCTCGTCCGCGACCTCAACCGCGCTCTACAAGGACGAGCCGGCGCTCTGGGAGGTCGACTTCGACCCGTCCGGGTTCCGCTGGCTGGAGCCGAACGACGCCGCGAACAACATCGTCGCCTTCGCGCGCGCTCGGCGCGACGGCGAGACGCGGCCCGTCGTCTGTGTCTGCAACTTCTCGCCGGTGCCGCGCTACGGCTACCGGGTCGGGATGCCGCGCGCCGGGCGCGTGGCGCGAGCTCGCTGAACACCGACTCGTCGTACTACGGCGGCTCGGACGTCGGGAACCAGGGCGCGGTCATCGCCGAGGGCGTGGCGTGGCACGACCAGCCGTTCTCGGCGGAGATCACGCTGCCGCCGCTTGCGACCGTGTGGCTCGTCCCCGAGGACGAGCAGCCGGCGAAGCCGCCCGTCTCGCGCGGCTGAGTTATGGCTGTCAGCCACAAACTCGGGACTTAGTGGCTGACAGCCACTATCTCCGGTCGTGGCTGAGCTGCGCCTCGCCGAGCTGATTGCTCACGCCGCGCGCCGGTCGGTCCACCACGCGGCGAAGCCGATCAGCGCGATCGCGGCGCCGGCGAAGAGCCCCGTCTCGACGAGCTGCATCGTCCAGAACCGGCTCGCGGGCTCGAAGACCGCATGCGTGAACCCCGGGTGGAAGTTCCCGAACAGGCAGCCCTTCAGGTTGCCGGCGCCCTTCGCGCACGCTTCGACCTGCGCACGCGTCACGTGTGGCTGCACCGGGTGCCCGAAGCGGTCGCTCGGGACTTCCGAGATCACCCACGCGTGCCGCAGGCCCGGCGGGTCGGGCGCGCTTGCCTTCCAGGTCAGGACGCGCGCCGGGACGAGCCGTTGGCGAAGCCAGACGTCGACGAAGAGCCGGACCCCGAAGTACGCGCCGAACGCGACGAGGACGGCAGGCGCGGCGCGGCGCCAGACCACGCCGATCGCGAGCGCCAGCCCGAGCGCGAACAGCGTGTAGCCGAGCGCGACGGTGCCGACGGAGTCGAACACGCTGTTGTCCATGCGCCCTTCCACGCGGACGAGCGGCCCCCGCCACCAGGTGATGAACCCGATCAGCGCGAGCGACGCGGCGAGCGCGACGCCGACCGCGAGGCCGAGCTTCGTCACGATCCAGCGGCGCGGGGAGACGCTCTGCGTCCAGTCGAGCCGGTACGTGCCGTGCTCGAGCTGGAGCACGAACGGCGCGGCCAGCAGGACGCCGATGATGCCGGGAACCAGGGTGAGCCAGGCGATGAGGTTCCCCAGCCGATCGAATTGCGACGTGAACGAGTGGACGACCTCGTCGCACGCCGGCGAGGTGGGCGCGCCGACGCACGCCGCGACGCCGTCGTGGTCGTACGCCGACGCCATGTGGAGGCCGGAAGGGATCAGCAGCGCCGCCACGACGGCGACGATCAGGGCGGCGACGATCGTCTCGGCGCGCTGCTCGCGCCAGCTCACCCAGATCATCGCGCCACCGCCTCGTCGAGCTGCATGGCGGGCGCCGGCTGCGCGTCGGGGTAGCCCAGGTACGCGAGCACGATCTCCTCGAGATCGACCTCGTGCACCTCCCAGCTGCGCGTCGTACACGCGCGCGGTCGACGCGCACGAGGAGCGACGTCTGCCGCTCGGTGTGCCGCTCGCGAATGACGTCGTGTCCACCGGCCACGGACGCCGCCTCCGCGCGCGGCCCGGTCAGCAGGCGATGCTCGGCGAGGATGTCGTCGATCGCGCCCGCGAGCTGCGTGCGAGCGTGGGACAGGATGACGAGGTGGTCGCAGACGCGCTCGAGGTCGGCGAGGATGTGCGACGACAGGACGACGCTGATCTCCGCCTCGCTGACGACCTCCGAGCACGGTGTTCATGAACTCGCGCCGCGCCAGGGGATCGAGCGACGCCACGGGCTCGTCGAGGATCAGCAGCTCCGGGCCGCTTGGCGAGCGCGAGCGTGAGCGCGACCTGCGTCTGCTGGCCGCCCGAGAGCTTCCCGATCTTGCGGTCGAGGGGCAGGCCGAGACGCTCGATGCGCGCGCGGGCCACGTCGTCGTCCCAGCTCGGATTGAGCCGCTGCCCGAGCTTCAGCATGTCGCGCACGGTGAACCTGCGATGCAGGGGATGGTCCTGCGCGACGAACGCGACGCGCGGGAGCAGGGCGCTCGCGTCGTCGCGCGGCACGAGGCCGAGCACGCGCAGCTCGCCGGTCGTCGGCCTGATGAGGCCGACGGCGAGCTGCAGCAGCGTCGTCTTGCCGGCGCCGTTCGGGCCGACGAGCGCCGTCACGCTGCCGACCGGGATGTCGAGCGTGCAGTCGCGGAGCGCCCACGTGGAGCCGAAGCGCTTCCCGAGCCCGTGCGCCGAGAGGGCGGTCGCGTCGCTCATGCGACCCTCGAGATCGTGGCCGGGCGGAGCGTGTCGGAGACGAGCGCGCGCGATGGCGTCGTCGTCGAGGCCGGCGGCGCGCGCGCGGGTCGACCCAGCGCTCGAGCGCCGTGCGCAGCCCCTTCAGGTCGTCGGGCGGGAGACGGGGCGGCGCCGTCGGCGACGAAGGTGCCGACGCCGCGGCGGCCCTCGACGAGGCCCTTCGAGGTCGAGCTCGCGATACGCCCGCAGCACGGTGTTGGGGTTGATCGTCAGGCTGCGCACGACGTCCTTCACGGTCGGAAGCTGGTCGCCGGGCCGCAGGATCCCGAGCCGGATCGCCTGCCGGACCTGCTGGACGAGCTGGAGGTACGTCGGGACTCCCGAGCGGACCTCGAGGTGGAACTCGATCACCTTCGAACTCACCGCCTTTGCCTCTTTATCTAGTGAACTAGATAAATAGCTATCGCCAACCCGGGTGTCAAGGGTCGGATTCCGGTGGCTCGCGGGTAGAGTCGGGCCCTTGCCGGCACCAGCAGCACTCGGGCGGCCCTTCGGGGCCGCTCCCGTTGAGGGGGGCGTGGAGTTCCGCGTCTGGGCGCCGAACGCGACGCGCGCCGCCGTTCGCGTGGCCACCCGCGACCACGATCTGGTCTCGGCCGGCGACGGCGTCTGGGAGGCGATCCTGGAGGCCGGCCCGGGCGACGACTACCTGTACGTCCTCGACGGGCAGGCGTGGCCGGATCCCTGCTCGCGCTTCCAGCCGGAGGGCATCCGCGGGCCGTCGCAGGTCGTCGACCCGAGCCGCTTCAGCTGGACGGACGCCGCGTGGAACGGCGTCGCGCTCGACGACCTCGTCATCTACGAGCTGCACGTCGGGACGTTCTCGGAGCAGGGCACGTTCGACGGCGTGATCCCGTACCTCGAGGGCCTGCGCGAGCTGGGCGTGACCGCGATCGAGCTGATGCCCGTCGCCACCTTCCCCGGCGAGCGCGGCTGGGGCTACGACGGCGTCTACGCCTACGCGCCGCACCCCGCCTACGGCGGCCCTGACGGGCTCGCGCGCCTCGTCGACGCCGCCCACGCGGCCGGCCTCGGCGTCCTGCTCGACGTCGTCTACAACCACGTCGGCCCCGGCTCCGAGGCGATCGGCGCCTTCGGCCCGTACTTCACCGACCGGTACCACACGTTCTGGGGCGACGCGATGACTACGCGCAGGACGGCGTCCGCGAGTGGGCGATCCAGAACGCAGTGCATGTGGGTGCGCGACTACCACGTCGACGGCCTTCGCCTCGACGCGACGCACGCGATCTTCGACGAGCGCCCGCACCACGTCCTGGCCGAGCTCGCCGAGCGCGTGCACGGCGAGCGGCCTCGAGGCGCTCGTCACCTCGGAGATGGCCGACGGCGACCTGCGCCCGATCGAGGAGTGGGGCCACGACGCGCAGTGGGCGGACGAGCTCCATCACCAGCTGCACGTCCTGCTGACCGGCGAGCGCGACGGCTACTACGCGCGGTTCGGCTCGGGCGAGGGCCTCGCCGCGCCAGTTCGAGCGGCGCGCCGCCCGAGCGGCTGCGTCGTCTGCTCGCAGAACCACGACCAGGTCGGCAACCGCGCGCTCGGCGACCGCCGCCGCGGACGACGAGCTGCGGCTCCGGGCGCTGGTCGTTCTCTTCGCGCCGGAGACGCCGCTGCTCTTCATGGGCGAGGAGTACGGCGAGCGGCGACCGTTCCAGTTCTTCACCGACCACATCGACCCGGCGATCGCGGAGGCGACGCGCGAGGGCCGGCGCAAGGAGTTCGAGTCGTTCACGGCCTTCTCCGGCGAGGACATCCCCGATCCGCAGGACGCCGGGACGTTCCGGCGGTCGAAGCTCTCGCACCAGGGCGACCCCGTACTGCGCGAGCTCTACCGCGAGCTGATCGCGCTCCGCCGCGACGCTGCCGCGCGAGGCTCGAGGCGAGCTGGCGACGAGCCGAGCGCGGACGCTCACCGTGCGCCGCGGCGGCGTTACGCTCGTCGCGGACTTCGCGGCGAAGCAGGCTGAGCTGCGGACGATGAGCGCCTCGGTCTGGCCGGGGAAGCCGTTCCCGCTCGGCGCCACTGTGGGACGGCAACGGCACGAACTTCTCGCTCTTCTCCGAGAACGCCGAGCGCGTCGAGCTCTGCCTGTTCGACGACGACGACGCGGAGACGCGCGTCGAGCTCACCGAGCGCACCGCCTCGAACTGGCACGGCTACGTCCCGGGGATCGGCCCCGGCCAGCGCTACGGCTACCGCGTCCACGGCCCGTACGCGCCGGAGCAGGGGCACCGCTTCAACCCCGCCAAGCTGCTCATCGACCCGTACGCCAAGGCGATCGAGGGGCCGATCCGCTACGGCGCGGCGCAGCACCCTCCCGTACGTGCCCGAACGGCAGCGACGACGCCGACCTGCACATCGACGAGAGCGACGACGCGGCCGCGATCCCGAAGTGCGATCGTCGTCGACGAGACGCTTCGACTGGGAAGGCGACGACTGGCGCCGGCCGCGCGTGCCCTGGCACGAGACCGTCATCTACGAGGTGCACGTCAAGGGCTTCACGAAGCTCCACCCCGAGGTGCGCGAAGATCTGCGCGGCACCTACGCCGGGCTCGCGTCGGAGCCGCCGATCGCGCACCTGAAGTCGCTCGGCGTGACGGCGGTCGAGCTGCTCCCGGTGCACCACATCGCCGACGAGCAGTTCCTCGCCGAGCGCGGGCTGACGAACTACTGGGGCTACAGCTCGATCGGCTTCCTCGCCCCGCATGCGCTCTACGCCGCGACCGGCACGAAGGGCGAGCAGGTGCTCGAGTTCAAGGGCATGGTGAAGGCGCTGCACGCGCGCGGGCCTCGAGGTGATCCTCGACGTCGTCTACAACCACACCGGCGAGGGCAACCACCTCGGCCCGATGCTGTCGTTCAAGGGCGTCGACAACGCCTCCTACTACCGGCTCGTCCCCGACGATCCGCCGCTTCTACATGGACTTCACGGGCACCGGCAACAGCCTCAACCCCGTGCACCCGAGCGTGCTGCGGCTGATCATGGACTCGCTGCGGTACTTCGCCATGGAGTGCCATGTCGACGGGTTCCGCTTCGACCTCGCGTCGGCGCTCGCGCGCGAGTTCTACGACGTCGACCGCCTCGCCGTCGTTCTTCGACGTCATCCACCAGGACCCGGTGCTCTCGCAGGTCAAGCTGATCGCCGAGCCGTGGGACGTCGGCCCCGGCGGCTACCAGGTCGGCAACTTCCCGGTGCTCTGGACGGAGTGGAACGGCCTCTACCGCGACACGATGCGGGACTTCTGGCGCGGCGGGGCCAGCGTCGCCGACTTCGCGACGCGCTGCACCGGCTCGAGCGACCTGTACCAGGCGGACGGCCGCACGCCGTACGCGTCGATCAACTTCATCACCGCGCACGACGGCTTCACGCTGTCGGATCTCGACTCGCCTACAACGAGAAGCACAACGAGGCGAACGGCGAGGACAACCGTGACGGCACCGACGACAACCGCAGCTGGAACTGCGGCGTCGAGGGCGAGACCGACGACCCGGAGATCAACGCGCTGCGCATGCGCCAGCGGCGCAACTTCCTGACCACGCTCTTCCTCTCGCAGGGCGTGCCGATGCTGCTCGGCGGCGACGAGATCGGCCGCACGCAGAGCGGGAACAACAACGCCTGGTGCCAGGACAACGAGCTCTCGTGGTTCCACTGGGAGCTCGACCCGGACCGCGAGGCCCTGCTCGAGTTCACGCGGAGGATCATCCGCTTCCGCTCGCGAGCACCCGGTCTTCCGGCGCGCCCGCTTCCTCGAGGGCCGCGCCGTCGGCGACTCACCGCTGCCCGACATCTGGTGGTTCCGGCCCGACGGCCGCCGCATGACGCGCCGCGACTGGCAGTGGGCCGAGGGGCACCGCCTCGGCCTGTTCCTGAACGGCGATGCGATCACCGAGCTGACGCCGGACGGCGAGCGCGATCGTCGACGACTCGTTCGTGCTCCTGTTCAACGCGTTCCACGAGCCGGTCGTCTTCACGCTGCCGCCGCCGCGCTTCGGCCGGCGCTGGACGCTCGAGCTCTCCACGGCCGACGGCGAGGTGGGGGAGGTGTTCCCGGCGCGCGGTCTCGTTCCGCTCGAGGGCCGCTCGACCGTCGTGCTCGCGGCGGCTGTGAACGACGACTGGCGCTGCACGTACCGGCTCCAGCTCGGGCCGGGCCTCGGCTTCCGGCGCGCGCGCGAGCTCGTGCCGTACCTGCGCGACCTCGGCGTCAGCCACCTCTACCTCTCGCCGTCGCTGCAGGCCGCGCCCGGCTCGACGCACGGCTACGACGTCGCCGACCCGACGCGCATCTCGGACGACCTCGGCGGCGAGGCCGCCTTCCGTGACCTCTGCTCGGCCGGGCTCGGCGTGCTGCTCGACATCGTCCCGAACCACATGGCGACGGTCGACGAGAACCCGTTCTGGGCCGACCCCGAGCGGCGCGAGAAGTTCTTCGACTGGGATCCGGAGACCGGCTGGCACCGGCGCTTCTTCACGATCGACACGCTCGCGGGGGTGCGCGTCGAGGACACGGAGGTGTTCGAGGTCACGCACGCCAAGGTGCTCGAGCTCGTGCGCGAGGGGCTCGTCGACGGCCTGCGCATCGACCATCCGGACGGGCTCGCCAACCCGCGCGAGTACCTCGACCGGCTCGCCGACCGCGGCGTCCGCCGCGTCTGGGTCGAGAAGATCGTGGAGCACGGCGAGCAGCTACGCGACTGGCCGGTCGAGGGCACGACCGGCTACGAGTTCGCGAACGACGTCACCGCCCTCTTTGTCGATCCCGCCGGCGAGGAGCCGCTGACCGAGCTCTACGCCGAGCTGACCGGCGAGACGCGCCGCTTCTCGGAGGTGGCCGCGCTAGCGAAGCTCGACCAGGCGCACACCGAGTTCCGGCCCGAGCTCGGGCGGCTGCGCGGGTTGTGGGACGGGCCGGGGCTCGAGGAGGCGGCCGCCTCGCTGCCGGTGTACCGGACCTACGTCGAGCCGGACACGGGAAGGGTCGAGGAGGCCGACCGCCAGGCGCTCGTCCTCCTGCCCGAGGAGCTGCGCCGTGCGCTGCTGCTCGAGGAGCCGGCGCCGGCGGAATTCGTGACGCGGTTCCAGCAGGTGACCGGCCCCGTGATGGCCAAGGGCGTCGAGGACACGGCCTTCTACCGGTGGGTGCGGCTGACCGCGCTCAACGAGGTGGGCGGCGACCCCGACCGCTTCTCACTGCCGGTGGAGGAGTTCCACCGCGCGAACCTCGAGCGCGCGCAGCGCTTCCCGCTGCACCTGCTCGCCACGCAGACCCACGACACGAAGCGCTCCGGCGACGTGCGCGCCCGCATCGGCGCGCTCGCCGGGATTCGCGGACGAGTGGGCCGAGCGCGCGCGTGCGTGGCGGATCCTCGACGACGGCCACGAGAACTACCAGCTGCTCCAGGCGCTCGTCGGCGCCTGGCCGATCGAGCGCGCCCGGATCGAGGGCTACATGCAGAAGGCCATGCGCGAGGCCGGCCGCAACACGAGCTGGGTGGACCCGAACGAGGCGCACGAGCAGGTTGTCAGCGAGGCGATCGGCCGCTTCTACGAGCGCCTCCCGGAGGGCTTCGAGGAGCTCGCCGGCCGCGTCGCCGCCGAGGGGCGGCGCGTATCGCTCGCGTACACGCTGCTGAAGCTGACCGTCCCCGGGCTGCCCGACATCTACCAGGGCGACGAGCTGGAATCGCTGAACCTCGTCGACCCCGACAACCGGCGGCCGGTCGACTGGGACGAGCGGCGTCGCGCGCTCGCCGACCCGCCGCCGAAGCTCCGGGTGATCCGGGCCGCGCTCGATCTCCGCGCGCGCCGGCCCGAGGCGTTCGCCGGCGGCTACGAACCGGTCGACGCCGGCCCAGATGTCTGCGCCTTCATCCGGGGCGACGGGGAGGTGCTGGTCGCCGTCCGGCTGCGCGGGCCGGTGGCGAAGCCGGCCGTTACGGTGCCGGGGAGCTGGCGCGACGCGCTGGGCGATGTCGGCCCGGTGGCACTGCTCGAGCGCCCCTGAAAGCCCCGATTTGCAGCAAGAGTCGCCCCGTCAGGGCATACTCGCGCGGTGGACGAGCAGCAACTCGCCCAGCTGCGGGAATGGGCAGAGCGTCTCCGCAGCGAGGGCGACTCCGATGAGCTGAAGGCAGCCGGCCGGGCGCTGGAGCTGGCGACCGCCGAGATCGAGCGGCTGAAGGCCGAGCTCGCCGCGCGCAGGGCCGCGCGCACCGAGCCGATCGACGACTGGACGCGACCCGGGCCCGACGAGCGGGTCGACACGGGGCCGCGACCATTCGACGCCGAGCATGACGAGCCCGACTGGCGCGGTTCGACGCGCGGAAGCAACGGCGGCAGCACCGCGGTTCTCGACCGCAAGCGCTTCCGGCCGGCGCGCGTGCTCCCGACCGGAGAGGTCGCCCCGGAGCCGCTCGAGCAGGCGTCCGGCAGTCCGCCGCGGCGCCCGCTCATCATGGGTCTGCACGTTCCCAAGCCGGGCCGCGGCGTGTTCATCGCCGCCGGGGTCGTACTCGCGCTTGCCGGCATCGTCTTTGCGGCCATCCGGCTGGACGCGCCCAACCTGAAGACCACCGGGCCCGCCCCGAACGCGAAGATCGGCGCCGTCGCGAAGCAGGGGCTCGCGTTCACGGTCTCGGCGTCGCGGCGGACGCTCGACCGCACCGACTGGGTCCTCGACGGCCAGGACATCCGCGACCGCGTGAGCCAGGTCGGCGACACGGCGACGCTCTCGGGCGCGTCCATCCCGGACGGCGAGCACTGGCTGACGGTGCGAGCCGATGGTCGTCTCCCAGGAGCGCGCACTCAGCACACCTGGCACTTCACGGTTCACACGGCGCCGCCCACGGTCCTGATCGACGCGAAGACGAAGAAGGCAGCGGTCGAGCAGCCGATGACGTTCCGCGGCACGGTCCCCGAGGGCAGCACCGTCGAGGTCGAGGGCCGCCGCGCCGCCGTCAGCGGAAAGCACTTCGCGCTGGCACTGTCAGGCCCGCCGGAGAAGCCGGTGCCCGTCTCCGTCACCGACGAGTACGGCAACACCACGGTTCGCGCCGTCTCGGTGCAGATCGTCCCGCGCGCGCCGCGCGCGCCGGTCCGCGCGGTGCACGTGACCTTCTACGCCTGGCAGGACCCGGCGCTGCGCCGCGGCGTCATGCAGCTGATTCACCAGCACCGCATCAACACGGTCGAGATCGACCTCAAGGACGAGTCCGGGATCGTCGGCTTCGACGCGCCGATCCCGCTCGGGAAGCAGATCGGCGCCGTACGGGACATCTACAACCTGCGCTCGGCGATCCGCATGCTGCACAAGGATGGCGTGATGGTCGTCGGCCGCATCGTGGCCTTCCGCGACCCGATCTACGCGTCGGCCGCCTGGAAGCGCGGCTGGAAGTCGCAGGTCATCCAGACCCCGGACGGGCAGCCCTACTCCGGGTACGGCGGGTTCACGAACTTCGCGAGCCCGGCCGTGCGGAAATACAACGTCGACATCGCCACCGCCGCGGCCAAGCTCGGCATCGACGACGTGCTCTACGACTACGTCCGCCGTCCGGACGGGCCGATCTCGACGATGAAGTTCCCCGGGCTCGAGGAGACCCCCGAGCGGTCGATCTCGACCTTCCTCGGGCAGGCGCGCCACGCGCTCAAGCCGTACGGCACGTTCCTCGGCGCGAGCGTCTTCGGCGTCGCCGCCACGCGGCCGACCGAGGTCGCGCAGGACATCCGCCAGATCGGCCGCAACGTCGACTACGTCGCGCCGATGGTCTACCCGTCGCACTGGGGGAACGGCGAGTACAACGTCTCCTACCCGAACGCCGAGCCGTACGAGATCGTCCAGCGGTCGCTCGTCGACTTCAACAAGCAGGTGCGCGGGACGGGCGCGCGCGTCGTCCCGTGGCTCCAGGACTTCACGCTCGGGGTGACGTACGGGCCGGCCCAGGTGGCGGCGCAGATCAAGGCGGCGAAGCATGACGGCATCGACGAGTGGCTGCTGTGGGACCCGCTCGTGACGTACACGAACGGGCTGCCGAAGGCGCCGGCCGTGCCGCCGCCGGGCTCGAAGCCGGCGACGCTGCCGCAGTCGGTGGCGACCGCCCGCGCGCAGCCGCGCGCGGCGGCTGCGCTCAAGCCGAACGAGCTCGGCGAGGTGCCGGTGATGATGTACCACCAGATCCGCGCCGACGGCGGCGGCGACTACGACCTGACGCCGAAGCAGTTCCGGGCGGAGCTGAGGCGGCTCTGGCGCGAGGGCTACTGGCCGGTGCGCGCGGTCGACCTGGTCGAGGGCAAGCTGGACGTCCCGAAGGGCAAGACGCCGGTCGTGATGACGTTCGACGACTCGACGAAGGAGCAGTTCTTCTACGACGCGAAGGGCCACATCAAGCCGGACACCGCGATCGGGATCATGCTCGCGTTCGCGAAGAAGCACCCGAGGTTCAAGCCGGCGGGCACGTTCTTCGTGAACCGGGAGCCGTTCGCCGGCGTCGCGCAGGGGCCGGCGATGCTGCGCTGGCTGAACGACCACGGGTTCGAGATCGCCAACCACACGAAGGATCACCTGCCGCTGAACACGCTCGACGCCACGCAGGCGCAGCGCCAGCTGGCGCTCGGCCAGAAGATCATCACGGACGCCATCCCCGGCGATCACGTCGTCGACATGGCGCTCCCCCTCGGCGAGTGGCCGGAGCCGAAGTCACTTGCGTGGCGCGGCTCGTGGAACGGGATCGACTACCGGATCAAGGGCGTCTTCGAGGTCGGCGCCGAGCCGTCGAAGTCCCCGTTCGCACTCGACTTCAACGCGCATGCGATCCCGCGCATCCGCACGACGCCGCCCGGCGTAGGCGGCCAGGAGTGGGGGAGCTCGTGGTGGCTCGGCATCCTCAAGAACCAGCCGAGTCGCCGGTACGTCTCGGACGGCGACCCGAACACGGTGTCGTTCCCGCGCTCCGAGGCGAACCAGCTCGCGACGCGGTACGAGGCCCGCGCCCGGCCCTACTAGCTGACGCGGACGCGGGCGACGATGCCCAGCGTGCCGCCGCCGCAGCGGGCGGTGATGGTGTAGGTACCGGGCGCCCTGGAGTTCGGCACGACGTACGTCCGTGAGAAGCGGCCGTTCGCGCCCGTCTTCGCGGTGATCGAGCCGATGCCAAAGGCGTGGCCCGGGAACAGCTTCGAGAGCAGGATCGCGTTGCTGTTCGCGGCGCAGACGCCGCCCTTGATCGTGATCGTGTCGCCGCGCCGCACGACAGCCGGCGCCGCCGTCAGTGTGACGAACACGCCGCCCTGAACGCGCACGTGGGCGACGACGCCGAGGTTCCCCCCGCCGCAGCGCGCGGTGACGCTGTAGTTCCCGTCCGCGACCGTCGTCGCGACGGCGAACTTCCGCGAGAAGTGCCCGTTCGAGCCGACGTTCGCGTAGATCGCGCCGACGCCGTACGCGTGGCCGGGGAAGAGCTTCGAGAGCAGGATCGCCTTCGAGCCGGCCGTGCACGTGCCGCCGCTGAAGGTCACGGTGGCGCCGCGCTGCACCGTGGACGGGCTCGCGATGAGCGTCCCCTGCGCCGCGGCGACGGCCGAAGCGGCGACGAGCGCCGCCGACCCCGCGAGCACACCGAGAAGCGCGCGCCTGTGCATATCCACACAAAAGATATCGCGTACGCGCGATGCTGCGCCAGCCGTCGTTCAGAAACGCTTCACGTGGTCGGTAACGGTCAGGGTCGCCCGCGCGAACGAGGGCGCCCTCGGGACGGGACACGCCTCTGTAGTTGTTCACACCGCTTTCAGGTTCCACACGGATGACGCTCACGCAGGAACGAGTAGGATCTCGCGCAGGTCCAGCCCCGCCACCAGACCGGGATCCCCCCGGACGTTACTGCAGGAGGGTCATACATGAAGCGAATCTTGGTCCCGCTCGTGATACTCGGGGCCGTTCTCGCAATCGTCGCTGCCTCGGCGTCGGCGAAGAGCGAGAAGGCATCGGCCACGGCACAGGTTTGTGTGCTGCTGCCCGACAAGACGTCGTCCGTGCGGTACGAGCTGTTCGACCGCCCGTACCTCTCCGCCGCGTTCAAGAAGGCGGGCGTCTCGTACAACATCCTGAACGCGCTCGGGCAGGCCACGACCCAGCGGTCGCAGGCCGACCAGTGCATCACGAACGGCGCGAAGGTCATCCTCGTCGACCCGCTCGACTCGGGCACCGGCGCATCCATCGAGAACGCCGCAGCTGCCAAGGGCGTGAAGACGATCGACTACGACCGTCTCACGCTGAACGGCAAGGCGAGCTACTACGTCTCGTTCGACAACGTCGTCGTCGGCAAGACCATGGGCAACGGGCTCGTCGCCGCGCTGAAGGCGAACGGCTCGTACTCGAAGCACCCGGTCATCGCCGAGCTGAACGGTGGCATCACCGACAACAACGCCACCCTGTTCAAGCAGGGCTATGACTCCGTCCTCAAGCCGCTGTACGCCAAGGGCACCTTCAAGAAGGCGAAGTCGGGCGACCAGTGGACGGACTGGGATGCGACCAAGGCCCAGACGATCTTCGAGCAGATGGAGACCGCCAACGGCAACGGCATCAACGGCGCGATCGCGGCGAACGACAACCTCGCCGGTGGCGTCGTGACGGTGCTGAAGAACAAGCACCTCAGCCCGATTCCGGTCACGGGGCAGGATGCGACGCCGCAGGGCGTGCAGTACATCCTCGCCGGCTGGCAGAGCGGCACGGTCTGGAAGAACAACCGGACCGAGGCGAACGCGGCCGCGAAGGTCGCCGTTCAGATCATCAAGGGACAGAAGGTCACCGGCATAAACGCACACGCCAACAACAAGTCCCGGATGGTTCCGTCGATCTACCTGACCCCGACGTGGATCACGAAGGCGAACTACAAGCAGCTCTTCACCGCCGGTGCGGTGAAGAAGTCCGCCGTCTGCATCGGCATCTACAAGAAGCTCTGCAAGTAGGACCGGTTCCGGATGCGGTGGAGGCGCCTGCGGGCGCCTCCACCGTCTCTATTTGGTAGGAAGCGCTTTCCATGGCGCAACCGGACGCACCTCCGATCCTCGAGCTCCGCGGCATCTCGAAGTCGTTCGGATCAGTCCAGGCGCTCACCGACGTCGACCTGACCGTGCGAGCGGGTGAGGTGAACGCCCTCGTCGGCGACAACGGCGCCGGCAAGTCCACGCTGATCAAGTGCATCGCAGGCATCCACCCGTACGACTCGGGCGAGATCCTGTTCGACGGCAAGCCGGTGACCATCCACGGCCCGAAGGAAGCGGCCAAGCTCGGGATCGAGGTCGTCTACCAGGACCTCGCCCTCGCCGACAACCTCGACGTCGTCCAGAACATGTACCTGGGCCGCGAGGCGCACGACTTCCTCCAGCGCCTGAACGAGCCTGTGATGGAGCAGAAGACGGCGGAGACGCTGAAGTCGCTGTCGGTGACGACCGTGCGCTCGATCCGCCAGCGCGTCGCGACGCTCTCCGGCGGCCAGCGCCAGTCGGTCGCCGTCGCGCGCGCCGTGATGTGGAACTCGCGCATCGTCATCCTCGACGAGCCAACGGCGGCGCTCGGCGTGGCCCAGACGCGGCAGGTGCTCGACCTCATCAGGCGGCTGGCCGACCAGGGGCTCGGCGTCATCCTCATCTCGCACAACCTCATCGACGTCTTCGAGGTCGCGTCGCGGATCACCGTCCTGCGGCTGGGCAGGAACGCAGGCGTCTACGACCGCGCCGGCACGAACGAGCAGGAGATCGTTCGTGCGATCACGTTCGGCGCGCCGGACGCCGCGGCGGCGTCCGCGTGACCGTCAAGGCTTCAACCGCGGCAGCCGGCCCCGAGCCGGAGGCGGGTCAAAGCTGGGTCCAGGTCGCGCTCGAGCGCGTGAGGTCCGGCGATCTCGGCGTCGCGCCGACGCTGCTCGGCATCGTCCTCGTCGCGCTCTTCTTCTACTCGAAGGACTCCCTCTTCCTCAGCGCGGGCAACCTTTCGAACCTGATCGTGCAGATGGCGGGCGTCTCGGCCGTGGCGATGGGCGTGGTGTTCGTCCTGCTGCTCGGCGAGATCGACCTCTCGATCGGGTCGGTGAGCGGCGTGGCCGGGGTCATCGTGGCCGAGCTGCAGCTCCCGGGCAGCGGCCATCAGTACAACGGGCTGATCGCGATCGCCGCGGCGCTGGCCGCCGGGGCAGTCATCGGGATGTTCCAGGGCTCGTTCGTCGCGTTCATCGGGGTGCCGTCGTTCGTGGTCACGCTCGCCGGTCTCCTGTTCTTTCAGGGCGTGATCATCAAGGCGCTGCCCGAGAGCGTGATCGTGATCCAGGACTCGACGATCAACAACATCGCGAACTACTACTTCTCGGATAAGTGGGGCTGGATCATCGCGACGATCGTCAGCGTGGCCTACGCGGCTGTGGCCGTGGGGTCGGTCGTCGCTCGGCGGCGGCACGGGATCACGAGCGACAACCCCATCCTCGTGGCGGTGAAGGTCGCCGGCGTCGCGATCTTGTCGTTCGCCGTCGTGTGGGAGCTCAACCGCGCGAGCGGTGTCCCGTTCGCCGGCGTACTGATCGCTGCGCTGGCGATCTTCTGGACGTACATCGCCAAGCGGACCACGTTCGGCAGGCACGTGTACGCGGTCGGCGGGAACGCCGAGGCGGCGCGCCGCGCCGGGATCAGCGTCGCGCGCATCAAGGTGCTCGTCTTCGGGATCTCGGGCCTGATGGCCGCCGTCGGCGGCGTCATCTTCGCCTCGCGCCTGAACTCGGTGAACACGGCGGCCGGCAGCGGCACGCTGCTCCTGGACGCGATCTCGGCCGCGGTGATCGGCGGCACGAGCCTGTTCGGCGGGCGCGGCGACGTCAAGAGCGCGCTGATCGGTGCGCTGATCATCTCGATGATCGCGAACGGGATCGCGCTCGTCGGCTATGCCGCCTACATCCAGCTGATGGTGACGGCGTTGATCCTGCTCGCCGCGGTCACCCTGGACACGCTGCTCCGGCGCCGGCAGATCGCCGCCGGACGCTAGTCGCTGACCAACCTTTAGCCGACAGGCGGTTGTCGCCGGATAATTGCCACTTACTGCGGCGTCCAGCCGACGGAAGGAGGCGTGATGGGGAGGATCATCCGCGAGGGGCGATGGTTGCTCGTGGCCGCAGGCCGCCCTGCGTGAGGTCAACCAGAGCGCAGCGGTGGTGTTCGTGTTCTGTTCCGTGAAGGTCAACGGCAGCACCATTGACTCGCCGAACAACAACCTGCAGGCGAACGGCTCGCCGAACGTCTACGTCGGGACCATGGCGCTGTTGGGCACGACCACGGTCTCCTCGGCGGCGACGTTCACCGTCAGCTGCAGCGGCGGCATGGTTCTGATCGACCAGCTCCATCTCGGCGCCTTCAAGGTCGGGGCATTGTCGTAACCCGCGCGGGGCCCCGGCGCGAGTCGGGGCCCCCGGCCCTCGGCAAGAACCGCTGCAGCTCCGTCCCCTCGCGGCGAGGGGGCTACACTGAGC
>CAVQAQ010000019.1:0-53395 GCA_963710465.1 uncultured Thermoleophilia bacterium | reverse complement strand
CGATACGCGGCCGTCTACGATCGCACCATGGAGCGCCGCGAGATCAACCCGTGGGAGTGGTCGGTCCCGTTCGGCTTCCACCAGGCGATCGAGGTCACCGGCGCCCAGCGCGTCCTCTACTGCGCCGGGCAGACCGCCATCGACCGCGACGGGACCGTCGTCGCCGGCGACATGGCCGAGCAGGTGACGCTCTCGCTCGACAACCTCGAGGGCGTGCTCGCCGAGGCGGGCATGACGTTCGCCAACGTCGTGCGCGTGACCTGGTACGTGACCTCGATCGAGGAGTTCCGCGCGACCGGGGACGTTCGCGCGCCCCGGCTGCGGGCTGCCGGCATGCGCGCCGCCAGCACGCTCGTCCAGGTCTCCGGGCTCGCCTACCCCGAGCTGCGCGTCGAGATCACCGCCACCGCCGTCGCCTGAAAGGGGGCCGTGCGCGCTTCCGGGCGTGACTAAGGTTCGAGTCCCACGCGCACGGAGGAGGACGTCCCAATGACGGAGCAGCTGACCGAGCTCAAGAACCGTCTCGCCGAGATCACCGACCTCGGGAAGGTCGCGGCGCTCGTCGGGTGGGACCAGCGGGTCTTCATGCCGCCGGCGGGCGGCCCCGTGCGGGCCGAACAGAACGCCACGCTCAGCCGGATCATCCACGAGAAGTTCACCGACCCGGAGATCGGGCGCCTGCTCGAGGCGCTCGCCTCCTACGAGGAGTCGCAGCCCTACGAGTCCGACGACGCCAGCCTGATCCGCACGGCGCGCGCCGACTACGAGAAGGCCGTGCGCGTACCCGGCGACCTTCGCGTCGAGCTCTCGCGTGCCGCCTCGCTCGGTTACGAGGCCTGGCACGAGGCGCGCGCCACGAACGACTACGAGAAGCTCCGCCCGCACCTCGAGCGCAACGTCGAGCTGCGCCGGCGGTACGTCGACTGCTTCGCGCCGTACGACGACCCCTACGACCCGCTGCTGGACGACTACGAGCGCGGGATGAAGACGTCCGAGGTGGCGGCGGTCTTCGACGAGCTCAAGCCGGCGCTGAAGGAGATCGTCGCCGAGGTCGCAGGGCGCGACCCCGTTGACACCTCCTTCCTGGACGGCTCGTTCCCGGCCCAGGAGCAGAAGGATTTCGCCCTGAGCGTGCTCGACTCGTTCGGCTTCGACCGCACTGCCTGGCGCTTCGACGAGACGGTGCATCCGTTCGCGTCGAGCATGGGCATCGACGACATCCGCCTGACCGGCCGCTACGACGAGGCGCACTTTGGCGACGGGCTCTTCGCCGCCATGCACGAGTTCGGCCACGGCGCGTACGAGCACGGCGTCGACAAGGCGCTCGAGCGCACGCCCCTGGCGCGTGGCGTGTCGATGGCGCTGCACGAGTCGCAGAGCCGGCTCTGGGAGAACCTCGTCGGCCGCAGCGCGCCGTTCTGGCACCACTTCTTCCCGCAGCTCCAGGAGGCGTTCCCGGGGTTCCGGAACGTCGACGAACAGGCCTTCTACCGGGCCGTGAACGCGGTCACCCCGTCGCTGATCCGCGTCGAGGCCGACCAGGTCACCTACAGCCTGCACATCATCCTGCGCTTCGAGCTCGAGCGGGAGATGATCGGCGGCCTCGACCTGCGCGAGCTGCCGCAGATCTGGAACGAGCGCATGTCCGACTACCTCGGCATCGACGTGCCGGACGACGCGCACGGCGTGCTCCAGGACGTGCACTGGGGCAGCGGCGGGCTCGGCTACTTCCCGACCTACGCGCTCGGCAACGTCGTCTCGCTGCAGATCTGGGAGCGGCTCGCCGCCGACCTGCCGGACATCGACGAGCAGCTCGCCCGCGGGGAGTTCGGCAACCTGATGACCTGGCTGCGCGAGCACCTCTACCGCTACGGGCGCAAGTTCACGCCGCAGGAGACGCTCGAGAAGGCGACCGGCGGTGGCCTCGACGCGGGGCCGTACCTGCGCTACCTGCGCCGGCTCGCGGCCGAGATCTACGGCGTCGAGCCGGCCGCAGCGCGTTAAGACGCCGCTCAGGACAGACCGAAAAGCCTCTGCGACACTGAGGCGGGACCGCCTATGTCTCCGACCTCTCCACGCGTCACCGTCGTCATCCCGACGTTCAATCGCGCGCGCTTCCTGCCGGCCGCGTGGATAGCGTGCTCGCGCAGACGTACGGGGACTTCCGGCTGCTGGTCGCCGACAACGCCTCGACCGACGAGACGGCGGAGGTCGTCGCCCGCTACGACGACCCGCGCATCGACTACGTGCGCCGGCCGGCGAACCTCGGCATCACCGCGAACCACAACCTCGCGCTCGGCGACGTTACGAGCGCAGTACTGCCTGATCGTCCCCGACGACGACGTGCTCTTCCCGCAGATCCTCGAGCGCACCGTGGCCGCCCTCGACGCGAATCCGCGCGCCGGGATGGTGCACGCGCGCTTCCAGGTCCTGGACGAGGAGGGCGCCGTCCTCAAGGAGCTCGACGACTGGACCTACGGGCTCGACGCCGACATCGGTCGAGCCGGGCGACGACGTTCATCCGCGAGTCGATGCTCTGGTCGTGCCGCGTCTGCGCATCCACGGCGCTGATCCGCGTGGCGGCGCTGCCCGAGCCGCCGTTCGACCAGGACGAGTTCCCGGCGATCGACTTCGGCATGTGGCTGCGGATGGCGCTCGA
The DNA here is from genome assembly GCA_963710465.1 of uncultured Thermoleophilia bacterium. Taxonomy (GTDB): domain Bacteria; phylum Actinomycetota; class Thermoleophilia; order Gaiellales; family Gaiellaceae; genus JACVRM01. The sequence continues at coordinate 50,736 of CAVQAQ010000019.1, read as the reverse complement.
CTGGGAGATGGCGTTCGTGGCGGAGCCGCTCGCCGGCTACCGCATCCACCCGGCGCCTCGCATTCGGCCGCGTTCGGGCCGCCGCAGGGGGCCGGCTACACGATGCGCACCGAGACCGTCACCCGGCTTCGCCACGTAAAGGCCCGCTTCGTCGAGCGCTTCCAGCACCGGCTCGACGACCGCGGCGACCTGCTCGACCGGGCCGCGCGCTCGCATGCGCCGCGAGCTCGTCTGGACGGCCCGCAACGAGCACGCTGCCGGAGCGACGCTTCGGCAGCACGGTGCGCGCGCTCGGTGCTGGGCTCCGCATAGATCCGCGCCTGGCCGTCGAGCCGAGCCGCGTGGAGCCTGCTCATCGGCAGCGTCCTCGGCCGTCGCGGCGTGGAGCTGCTGCGGCCGCGCCGCACGGCGTAGACTCAAGCCGCGATCCGCCGCTGGTCTCGCGGCCTCGCCGTCTATCTCGCTTACCGCGCACGCACCCCGGTCAGGGCTCACCGAGGCGAGAGCTCCGCGAGAGCGGTGGCCACGACTGGTCGCGGCCCGAGATCACGCGCTCACGCTCCTCCGGCCACGCGATTGCGAGCTGGGGATCGTCCCAGCGGACGCCCCGTCCTGCGTCCGGCGTGTACGGAGTCGACATCTGGTACCAGACCTCGCGTCCCGTCCACGAGCGTCTGGTAGCCGTGGGCGAAGCCCTCCGGTACGTAGAGCGTGCGGCGGTTCGCAGCTGTGAGCTCGACGGCGACCCAGCTCAGCTGAAGCGTCTCGCGAGCCGGGTCGCAGATCGACGATCACGTCCCAGATGGCGCCGCGGGTGCACCGGACGAGCTTGTCCTCGGCGAACGGCGGCGAGCCTGGTAGTGCAGGCCGCGGAGCGTTCCTCGGCGCTCGTTGTAGGCGATGCTCGCCTGCGACGACCCTCGCGTCGAGCCCGCGTTCCGCGAAGACGTCGCGCTCGCACGCACGCTGGCGAAGAACCCACGCTCGTCCTCTATGCGGCTCGAGTTCGATCACGAACGCGCCTTGGAGGCGTGTCTCGTCGAAGATCATCGCCGACCGCGGGGCCAGCTCGAAGACGCTCGTCGAGCTTGCCGTCGTCGAGCAGCTCGCGGAGCCGCTTCAGGCGCGTGTAGCGCGACCCTTCGAAGTCCTCCGAGGTCAGCCCAACCCGCTCGTACGCGTCGTGCAAGCTCGCTGCGCGCCTTCGCGCCGCACGTCCATTTCGGCCCGGTGCTCGGGAAAGGCGCGCTCGAAACGGCCGAAGTCCACGCGGTAGCTGCGCGGGTCGGGACCGCCGCCCTCGGCGAACTCGACCTCGCATTCCGGGCAGCGCCTCGTGGACGATCTCGGCGAGCTCGCGCACCCGGTAGTTCTCCGCCGTCGGCGCCGACGTTGAACGCCTCGTCGTGCACGATCTCGCGTGGAGCCGCGAGCAGCGCGACCGTCGGCGCGGCCGATGTCGCGCGACGTGGACGATCGGGCGCCAGGGCGTGCCGTCGCTCAGAGATCCGGATCGCGCCCGGTCGTGAACGCCCAGCCGACGAGGTTGTTCAGCACGATGTCGAGCCGCAGCCGCGGCGAGACCCCGTAGGCCGTCGCGTTGCGCATGAAGACCGGCGAGAAGTCGTCGTCGGCCAGTTCGGCGAGCGCCTCCTCGGAGCGGACCTTCGACTCCGCGTAGGCGGTCAGCGGCCTGAGCGGCGCGTCCTCGTCGAGCGCGTCGTCGCCGCTCGGAGGCGCCGTACATGCTGCACGAGGAGGCGAAGACGAAACGCGCGACGCCGGCCTCCTTCGGCGCGTCGCGGCGAGCGCGACGCGTGCCGTCGAGGTTGATCTCGTACGTCGAGCTCCGGGTTCGAGGTCGCCGAGCGGGTCGTTCGACAGCGCGGCGAGGTGGACGACCGCGTCGAAGCCCTCGAGATCGTGCGCGGCCGACGTCCCTGACGTCGGCGCGCAGCGCCGCGACAGCGCCCTGCTCGGGCGCCGAAGTCGCAGCCGCGGTAGAAGAACGTGTCGAGACCCGATGACCTCGTGGCCGGCCGCGACGCAGCATGCGGCGCGACGACCGAGCCGATGTAGCCGTGGTGGCCGGTGACGCAGGACTCTCACCGCCACGTCATTCGAGCAGCTCCGCGTCCACGAGTGCGTCGGCGGCGGCGGCCACCGTCCCGAACGGCAGCTCCGCCCGTTCGGCGATGTCGAGCAGCGAGTGCGTCGCCGTCGGCGTGGTTCAGAACCCAGAGGAGCGCGCGCTGGAACGTCCTCGCTCCGCCGGGGCACGCCCGGCGCGGATCTCGCGGTAGAGGCCGCGCCGCCCGAGCTGAGGCTCGCCGTACGGGCTGCGGCTCACGGTACGTCCCGTTCGCGCTCGAGCACGTCGACGATCTCGAGCGGCGCCGCGAGCGAGTCCGCGAGGCTCTCGGGCGCTGATGAGATCCAGGTTGTCCGCCGAGGAGTGGTACTCGGGGATACCTGCCCGTGCGGCGTCCGGGTCAGCGATGCCGACGGGCAGATCGAAGCCCGGGCGAGCAGAACTGCCGCTCGTCGCCGCCCCACGGGACGAAGTCCTCGACGAGCGGCGCCGGCCGCGATGCGCGGAGCACGTGCGCGGCGGCCCGGTCGACCTCGGCGGTCGCCGCGGCGGCTGCGCTTGTAGCGTGAGCGTGCCCGGCGTCGCCCACGCACGCGACGACGAGCCCGTGCCTCGATCCGGCCGAGGCGCTCGAGGTTCTGCGACGAGCCACGCGAGGCGGTCCGACCGTGCCGGGGCTGAACAGGAAGCGGTACGTGTAGCGCAGGGCAGCGGCCGCTGGAGCTCGCGTCCGAGCGACGGCGAGCAGGGCGATCCCGGACACGTTGTCGTTCGCAGAGCGAGGGGTGGCAGACGTAGGTCGAGAGGAGGACCTCCTCGTCGCGTCTCGCCCGGGGAACACGGCCTCGGCGTACGTCAGGCTGCCCGTCCTCGAGCGTCGGCGTCGATGCACGACCTCGTACTCGCTCGTCGGGGACGATCGCCGCGCGCTGCGTTCTCCGTGACGCAGAAGCCCCACGTGTCGGCCCAGTAGGCGGTCCGGTAGGGGATCCAGTCCGGATGCTCCGGCAGCGAGTGAAGGTGCTCGGCGCAGCTCCGCGCCCGTCAGCGTCGCGCGGAGGGGGTCGACTGTAGCCCACGACGTGCAGGTTGCTCTCGGCATAGTCGACGATGCGCATCGCCGGCCGAGTCGGCGATCCACGCGGCGCGCATGTTCCACTCGCGCGGCACGGTCCAGTCGAAGATCTGCGTGCCCGTCGGCGACCTCGGTGACCTCGAGCGGTGTCGACGCTCGTCGACGATCGCGAAGCGTCTCGCGGACGCCGTCGCCGGTCAGGCTCCGGCAGATCGGGTAGAGCGTCCGCGCACCAGCGTCGTAGCATCTCCGTCGCCGCGGCTCGCCGCGGTGTCGACCTGAGTCGCTCACGCGAGCGAGCAGCAGCTTCCTGCAGCGGAACGCCTCGGCGTACGCCGCTCGGCGCGTTCGCACTCCATCCCGCGGAGCCGCATGCAGGGCGAGAAAGAGGTCCTCGGTGAACCAGTGCTTCTCGTCGCTGGCGTGCGCGAAGTGCTCGAGCAGCAGGCCGACCTTCGCGCTCGGCAGAGCGTCGTCGTCGAGCGGGACGAAGACGTTCGGCGCGCCGAGGTCGCCGTCGTACTTCGGGATCTCGTACTCGAGGATGAGGTGGTCGCGGAACGTGTTCCAGGTCAGCTCGGCAGACGAGCCGGTGGTCCTGGTGGAGGTCCGTCCCGCTGGTGGGTGAAGATGACGTCCGGGGCGAACTCGCGCTTCAGCTCCTCGAAGACGTCCTTGACCTGCGCCGCCGAGGTAGGGGAAGAAGCCGTCGCGGAACTCGTCGAGCACGATGCGTCTGCGCGGCGACGGCCCGCCGAGGAAGCGCCTCCGCGCTCGCGCGTGCCTCGCGCTGCGCGCGTCCCGTGCGCGCTCAGCACGACCCAGGTCACCTCGAGCGCCGGGCGTGCGCTCGAGCGAGCGTCAGCAGCGTGCCGCCGCAGCCGATCTCGATGTCGTCGGCGTGGGAGCCGATCGCGAGCACGACGCTGCGACCGGCGCGCCGGCGAGCCGAGCGAGCCGGCAGCATCAGCTACGACGGCGTGCCGCGCCGGGTCGGCTGTCGACGCCCGTTCGGCGCACGCCACGGCGGCTCGCCGTCTCGAGCAGGCTCTCGAGGAGCTGCTTGTCCTTGAACGTGTCCATCGGCGCCCAGAAGCCGTCGTAGCGGTAGGCGACGAGCTTGTCCGTCGCGATCAGGCGCTGCGGAACGGCTCGTCGACGAGATCCTCGCCCGCGCGCGATGTAGTCGAAGATCTCGCGGCGGAAGACGAAGAAGCCGCCATTGATCCAGAGGTCCGCGTCGCACGACGTCCGCGATCGCCGTGACGCGCTCGTCGTCCGTCGAGCGTCGACGACGTGAAACGGTGTACGTCGGCTGCACGCAGAGGAAGAGCCGCGATCTTGCCGCTCGCCTGCAGTGTCGTCGATCATGTCGTGCGAGCGGCGCGTCGGTCAGGCCGTCGCCGTAGGTGGCGAGGAAGATGTCGTCGTCGTCGAGGTGCGGCTCGACGGCCTCAGCCGCTGGCCGATCGTCGGTGCAGGCCGGTGTTCGACGAACGTGATCGTCCAGTCGTGCGATGTCGCTCCCGAGCAGCTCGACCTGCGTGCCGCCGTCGGACAGCACGAAGTCGTTCGAGAGCGCCTCGTTGTAGTTGAGGAAGTACTCCTTGATCACCTCGGCCTTGTAGCCGAGGCAGAGGATGAAGTCGCGTGTGCCCGAAGTGGGCGTAGTACTTCATGATGTGCCAGAGGATCGGCCGGTCGCCGACCGGGACCATCGGCTTCGGGACGCGCGTCGGACGTCCTCGCGCAGCCGCAGCCCGAGACCGCCGCAGAAGAGCACGACCTTCATGCCAGAGCCACCTCCGACGGCGTCGGGGATCGGCACGATCGAACCGGGCGCCCCACTCGCGGACGTAGGACGAGCTGCGCGACGATCTCGTCCTTCAGGTTCCAGGGCAGGATCAGGACGTAGTCGGGTCGGGTCTCGGCGAGCGTGCTCCGGCGGGATGGATCGGGATGTGGGTGCCCGGGCAGGAAGTTGCCGTGCTTGTAGGGATTGCGGTCGACGGTGTAGTCGAGGAAGATCGGTCGGATGCCGCAGTAGTTGAGCAGCGTGTTGCCCTTGCCGGGGCGCCGTAGCCGACGATCTGCTTGCCGTCGCGCCGCGAGCTCGATCAGGAACTCCAGCAGACGCCGCTTCGTCTCTGCCACCTGCTCCGCCGAAGTCGCGCGTAGGCGTCGAGCGAGTCGTAGCCCGCGCGCGCGTTCTACGCGCGAGCAGCGTCGGCGACGCGCTCGCCGCGCGGGCGCGCCGTCGCCGGCGTGCCGGACGTAGATCCGCAGCGAGCCGCCGTGGGTCGGGAGCTCCTCGACGTCGAACACCTGCGAGGCCGTGGCGCGCGAAGAGCTCGCTCGATCGTCAGGAACGAGAAGTACGAGAAGTGCTCGTGGTAGATCGTGTCGAACTGGTTGCCCTCGATCAGCCGCAGCGAGGTGCGGGAACTCGATCGTGGCGACGCCGTCGGGCGCGAGCAGGATCTGCGATCCCGGCCGACGAAATCGTTGAGGTCGGGCACCTGGGCCAGCACGTTGTTGGCCGACGAGCAGGTCGGCGTGCCGCCCGTCGGCGACCAGCTCGTCGCGCGAGCTCGCGCGCCGAAGAACGTCGACGAGCGTCGTCGACGCCGCGCGCCGCGGCGGCCTCGGCGACGTTCGCGGCCGGCTCGATGCCGAGCACCGGGATGCCCGCTCGCCACGAAGTGCTGCAGCAGGTAGCCGTCGTTGCTGCCAGCTCGACGACGAAGCTCTCGGCCGCAGAGCCCGAAGCGCGCGCGATCATCGCCTCGGCGTAGCGTGCGGGCGTGCTCGACCCAGCTGTCGGAGTACGACGAGAAGTAGGCGTATTCGGTGAAGATCTCCTCCGGCGGCACGTACTCGGCGCAGCTGGACGAGGAAGCACTCGTCGCAGATCCGGACGTGCAGCGGGTAGAAGGGCTCCATCGAGTCGAGGTCGGTCGGCGGAGACGAAGCTCTCGCACAGCGGCGACATCCCGAGGTCGACGAACGTGCGCGCGGCATCCGCGCCGCAAAGGCGGCAAGTAGGGGGGCTCGTTGTCGCTCGCGCTCGCTCCACAAACAGTCGGCCGCGGATCGGCCGCGGACGGCGCAACGTAGCTTAGGCGCGTGCGGCTCGAGCAGACGTCGCAATCGTCACCGCGGCGGGCCGCGGCGTCGATGTGCGATTGCCGAGGCGGACGCCACCTCCGTGGTGGAGGGGGAGACAGGCCTCCTCGTCCCGCCCGGAGACGCCGACGCGCTGGCCGAGGCGATCGTGCGTGTGCTCGCCGACCCCGACCTGACGCGGCGGCTGAGCGAGGCCGGGCGGGCGCGCGCGGTCGAGCGCTACTCGTGGGACGTGATCGCGGACGCGACGGTCGCACTGCACCGGCGGCTGCTGGATCGCCGCCCGGGTAGGCCGAGCCTGCCGAACCGCCGGCGCCCCGTGAAAGAACCGTGACCGTTTCGTGGCCGACCTGTCACCCACGCGTGCGTCGCTCCCCGTTAGGGTCCTAACCGGAGGGAGGCTCGCGGCCGGCCCCAGGGGAACAAGACCTGCGGGGCCATGTCCCGGCCTCGGGACGGACGGGATCCGGCTACGCTTGGGAGGTCGCGGTGGCGGTAGCTCAGTTGGTAGAGCCCCGGGTTGTGGTCCCGGTGGTCGCGGGTTCGAGCCCCGTCCGCCACCTCCGATACTCGTGAAGGTCCTGGCATCCCGGCCTCTGCCGGGCCCTGCCTGGGCCGAGCTGGACGACGTCGAGTACCTCGACGGGCGGCTGCCAGAGGCGCTCGGGTCCGAGCCGCGCGAGGACGTCGAGGCGCTCGCCGTCGTCGGTGACCGCGTCGATGCCCGGGCGCTCGACCTGCTGCCCGCGGCGCGCCTGGTCGCCAACTACGGCGTCGGCTACGACTCGATCGACGTCGAGGAGTGCCGCCGGCGCGGCGTCGCCGTCACCAACACCCCAGGCGTGCTCGACGCCGCCGTCGCCGACCTGACACTCGCGCTGATCCTCGCCGTGCGCCGCCGCGTGGTGGAGGCCGACCGCTACGTCCGCGAGGGGCGCTGGGAGCGCGACTGGGCCGAGACGTCGCTGCTCGGCGACGACCTGGAAGGCGCACGGCTCGGGATCGTCGGCCTCGGGCGGATCGGCCAGGCGGTCGCCCGCCGCGCGCTCGCATTCGGCATGCGGATCGCCTACGCGCAGCGCCGACGTCTGGACGAGGCGGAAGAGGTCGGCGCCGAGTTCATGCCGCTCGACGATCTGCTCGCGCGCGCCGACGTCGTCACGCTGCACGTCCCGCTTACGGCGGAGACCCGTGACCTGATCGACGGCCGCCGGCTCGCGCTGCTGCGCGACGGCGCCGCGCTCGTCAACACGGCGCGCGGCGACGTCGTGGAGCAGGATGCGCTCGTGAGCGAGTTGGTCACGGGCCGGATCCGCGCCGCGCTCGACGTCTTCACGGGTGAGCCGGGCTTGCCCGCCGAGCTGCTCGATCTTCCGAACGTCGTCCTGACCCCGCACATCGGCAGTGCGACCGTCGCGACGCGCGCGGCGATGACGCGGCTCGTCGTCGACAACCTCCTCGCGGCGGCCGCCGGCCGGCCGCTCGTGACCCCGGTCTGATGCGCGAGTCGCCGGCGCTTGACGAGATCCGCCGGCTCGATCCGGTCCGCGACCACCTGCGGATCGTCTACCTGGACGCCTGCTTCGAGTTTCCGTTCGACGTCACGCGCTCACTCGAGCTCGCCTTCTTCCGGACATTCGCAGTGCCGAGCATCGCGGGGCTGCTCGCCTCGACCGGCGAGTTCACGGACCGGCCGCTCAAGCGGTACGACGACACCGACCTGCTGATCAGCTCCTTCGTCGAGGAGGGCTACGACAGCCCGGCGGGCCGGGCCGCGATCCGCCGCATGAACGAGCTGCACGGCCGCTTCGAGATCGCGAACGAGGACTTCCTCTACGTGCTGTCGACGCTCGCGCTCGAGCCGTTCCGCTGGAACGAGCGCTTTGGCTGGCGGCGCGCGACCGGGGCTGAGCGAACGGCGACGTTCGAGTTCTGGCGGAACGTCGCCCGTCTGATGAACATCCGTGACGTCCCGCCGAGCTACGAGGACCTCGAGTCATTCAACGTCACGTTCGAGCGTGACCGGTTCGCCTTCACGGAGGCCGGGCACAGTGTCGCGTCGGCGATGGTCGACATGTTCGTCCGCAAGGTCCCGGGGATGCCGCTCGCGGTCGGCCGCCGCGGAGTCTACGCACTGCTCGACGACCCGCTCCTCGACGCGCTCGGGCTCCCGCACCCGACCGCAGCCGAGCGTCGCGCCGGCGAAGCCGCGCTCAAGCTGCGCGCACGCGCCGTGGCACTGATGCCCCCGCGACGGCGTCCGCGCATGCGCACGAAGCTACGGCGCCGGAAGACCTACCCGCAGGGCTGGGAGATCGATTCGCTCGGGCCTCTGACCGACGAGCGGCTACCTTCCTCCACGCCGGCCCCGTAGCTCAGTGGATAGAGCGGCAGACTTCGAATCTGCGTGCGGAGGTTCGACTCCTCCCGGGGCCACTCGAAGAAATGCCTGCATATCGACGGAGTGGCGTTGTCGGACCGGAAGCCCAGCGGGCAGAGTGGCAACGAAAGTGGCAACAGGCGTGGCGACGGCCTGCGCTCAGGCGGGCTCGACGACCTTCGTCATCACGCAGTGGTTCAGGCCCTTGGGGCGCACGTAGGTGAAGCCGGCCTCCTCGTAGGAGTGCCGGGTGAGGTTGTAGAGGAACGACGGGTTCATCTTCGTGCGTTCGGGGGTGTCCTGCGGGTAGCCCTCGACCACCCCTCCGCCCGCCCTCGCGATCAGGTCGACCGCCCCGCGCAGGGCGGCGAGGCCCAGGCCGGCCTTGCGCTGTTTCTGGTCTACGTAGATGCAGGTGATCCGGTAGTCCGGGGGCGTCACGGTCTCCGCGTCGTACTGCTTGCGGTGGTGGATGTCGGGAAGCTCCTCGGGGGTGCCGTACTCCGCCCAGGCGACGGCGAGCCCGTCGACGTACACCAACGCGGCGTGCGCGACACCCTCGGCGACCATCCGCTCCTTGAAGTCCCTGTTGCTCTCCCCGGGCCGCTCGGCGTCCGGGTGGAACTTGCAGCACCAGCACCCGCTGAACAGGCCTGACTTGCGCTCCCAGATGGCCGCGAAGTCGGGCCAGGTGTCGGGCGTGAGCGCCCTGATCACGTGGTCGGCCACCGGGCCAGCCTAGTAATCCCGCAGCTCCGCCGGAACTGCCACCCACCGCGCTGCCTCCCGATCGATGGCTTCGATCTCGACCAGCTGAAAACCTCGAGGATGAGATCGAGCGCATTGCCCTCCGCACCGCGGTGTAGGCGGTGGCAACAAGGTGGCAACGCGAGCCACCGAAACGCGCCGAGGTGCTCACGCGCGCGTGAGACGCCGAAGCGCTGCGTCACGCGGAATCCCCAGCCACACCTAGCCGCGCCGAGACGAGTAGGACGATCTTCGAATCTGCGTGCGGAGGTTCGACTCCTCCCGGGGCCACTGACGAAAATCCCTGGAAATCCGCCACATGGGCGTGACGTGCCCGACAGCGGAGACGGTTCGGGGCAACAAGCGGCGCGTAGGGCGCCGCTCCGCGATCATCCGGTCGAGGGACGCGGCTGTGGGATCGACTAGCCTGCAGGGGCGGCCCCGACGACGGTCGGCGGGCTGGCGCAGAAGTGGTCGTACTACGAGGTCATCCAGGTTGACCGGATCGACCGCTCAGCCGGGCGGCCCGGAAGAGCGAGACGCCCTTCCGGGCCGTCCGGCCTAGCCGACCCGGACGCAGCTAGGGACGGTCCCCGCGGATCCAGATCACGAAGCGATGGTCGAGCAACTGTGGGTCGTACGACCCGCCCGTAGTGCCCGCTACGCCATTCTCGTCAAGGGTTCGGACCCGGAGGGTGGCGCCGTCCGGACAGCCGGCGAGCCCAGCCTGCGGGGTGGTGTTGTCGATCGCGACAGAGGCGAGGGTGTCGTTGTTTCCGAACGAGTTGTCGCCTGAGACGACCGCGCTGCTTGGCAGGAACGGGAGGTTCGTGAAGCAGTACACGCCGGGGTTGGTGTGCGAGATGCTCGACTCTGAGATGTTGTCGCTCGACGCAGCCATGTTGAGGGTGCCGTCTTCGAGCACGTTGGCGAACGCCAGGGATTCCTGGGGTCCAGCCTTGTGTCCTCCCGTTGCGGCGAAGGCAGTGCCTCCGACGCCGACTGCAAGGACGAGGACGAGTGCTCCCAGCCGGAAGCGCCTGGGGCTGGTCATGATCGTCTCCCTTCGTTGGGGAACGGCAACGAATGGATTGCACGAGCCGCTTGACCGACGTATACCCGTTGGTCGCAGGAGGCCAACATTTCCGAGGTCCTGCCCGTCCCGAGGACGCGTCGGTTCGGAGTCGCCTCGGCTTCGCTGCTCCACTGGAACCTCAACGAGCCGGGAGTTGTAGTTCGTCACGTGTCCAAAAGGGGCGGGAAGGGGACGCTGAAATCGGTGACGCCGACAACGCTGTACGCCGGCGGCTTCGGCCCAGGTGGCGCCGTTGTTGCGATCGGAAGCACCGCGTACACCTCCGAGGCGCTGGTCGGGGACTTCGCCGTCGGACGCTGGACGAAGGCCGGTCTACCGGATGCCCCGTTCGGCACAGGCGGCGGGACGAAGATGAGGATCGGCAGCAGCGATGCCGTCTTCGGGGGCGTCGTCAGTCCTGGGGACAGGATGACCGCCGCCGGCTGGTCGGCGCGACGACCTGACCGTGGCTCGCTACCTGAGCCACTAGCCCGCGACACGCGCAGGAGAGGTCTTAACGGACGGAGCGTCCGCCTCGCCCGGTGCGACGGGTGACCGCCGGACACCCTGCGCCCCGGACCGGAGCGCGATCGACCGTTCAGCCGACTGCGAACAGACAGAGGGTCGAGAGCAGCGCGAACAGGCCACGGCTGCGCGCACGGAGGCTCGGTGCGGATCTCGACGACACTCCAGCCATCGTAGGGCCGTGCGATGAACAGTTCCTTACACATCGCCCGGCGGCCGTCGGCGATGGAGCATCGAGTGCCTGCCTAGGATCGGGCCGTGGAGGTCGGCGTGATCTACCAGCACCCGTCGGCGTGTCTCCATGGCGCTTGACCCGATCACCGTGCGGAGAGCGCCGCGGCGTCGGTCCTACGGGCGCCGCAGCGCGTCGATCGTCGCGGTCGGCACCACCGCCGTCGCGCGGCGCGCGAGCGTCTCATCGAGCGTGACGAACGCATCGGCCTGCAGCTTCGTCAGCGCCAGGTACTCGGCGTCGTACGTCTCCGCCCAGTCGAGCTCGTCGGCGAATTGCCAGGCGTTTCGGCGCAGGACGGCGTCGCCGAGGAGCCTGATCTTGATCGCGGAGACCCGCTGGAGCCGCTCCAACGCCGCCTCGGCCGTCAGCTCGCCGGCGTGCACGGCCTCGTGCAGCGCCGACAGCGTCTGCGACCGCAGCAGCGTGGGCGCGAGCAGCTCATGCTCCGCCGGCACCTCGTATCCCTCCTCGGCCAGGCGCAGCACAACGCCGCAGTCGACGACGAAGCGCGTCAGTTGAGCAGCTGGATCAGGCCCACGGCGACGAGGACGCCGACGAGCAGCCAGACGAGGAAGAACGCCGTCGCAGCGTAGACCAGCCGGCGCGGCAGGAACGCCCACGCAAATGCGAGCAGGCCGCTTCGAACGACGAGCCACTGCGGCGTGTCGCCCGCGATCAGCCGGCGTACGAACCCTGCGATGCCGGTGCCGTACCGCCTCCGCTCGGCCTCGGCGACGCGCGCGCGGCAGCGGCGGATCATCTCGTCAGCCTCCCGCCGTGCGGAACGTTTGTACAGCGCCAGGCTCGCCCGGCGGCGCATCCAGTAGTCGAGCGACGCGCGCGCCTGCTCGAGTGGCGGCGGCTCGCGCATCTCGGCGATGAGCAACTCGTCGCGGTGGGGCGTCGAAACGGCCATGCGCCGATTCTAGCCCGGTCGAGGGATTGGGCGACCCGGGGCCTGCCCCGATGAATGGGTCGGAAGCTCGGCCCGCAACTCTCCCCCGATGGGCCGGGTTCCCCTCACACCCAGGGAACGACCCGTGTGCCGCAGACGGGTCGTTCCACCTTGGACCGGGGGTAGGTTCGAGCCGTGGCCCTCGTGCTCATCGCGCTTGCGTTCGTCGCAGCCTGGCGGTCGGAGGCACCGCTGCCCGAGCCGCGGTCGGAGGTCGCCGCTGCGCGGGTGGGCGCCTCGATCGTCGTCGTCGGCGGGTTCAGGGCCGACGCTTCCTCGTCATCGCGCGTGGACGCCTACTCGACGGCGACCCGCAGCTGGCGCCGGCTGCCCGACCTGCCCGTCGAGGTCAACCACGCAATGGCGGCCGCGGACCGCGACCGGCTCTATGTGGTCGGCGGCTACGCGCCGGACGGCTCCCGCCGCCGCGATGCATTCGTCCTGGACGGCGCCCGCTGGCGGCGCCTCCCTTCCATGCCGTCGAGCCGGGCAGCCGGCGGCGCAGCCGTGATCGGCCGCCGCCTCTACGTCGCCGGCGGCGTCAGCGGCACGCCCGCCGCGCGGCGGCTCGCCCGCTTCATGCTCGCGCTCGACCTGCGCACCGGGCGCTGGGCGACGCTGCCGGGCCCGACGGCGCGCGAGCACCTCGGCGTCGTCGCTGCGGCCGGGAAGCTCTACGCGGCGGGCGGGCGGTCGTACGGCTACGACACGAACGTCGCGACCGTCGAGGCCTACGCGCCTGCGACCGGTCGCTGGCGAACGATCGCGCCGCTGCCGTCGGCGCGCGGCGGCACGGGGCTCGCCGCCGTCCCGGGCGGCCTGGTGTCGGCCGGCGGCGAGGAGCCGGCCGGCGCGATCGCCTCCGTCTACCGCTATGCGTTCGCGACGGGCCGCTGGACCCGGCTCCCGGACCTGCCGAGGCCGCGCCATGGACTCGGCGTCGTGGGCGTCGGCGCGCGCGTCTATGTCGTGGCGGGCGGCCCGACGCCCGGCCTCTCGGTCAGCGGCGCGAACGAGTCGATCGCCGGCTAGTCCTCATCGTCGCGCGGCTCGAGCGGCTGCCCGATGCGCTTCGCGAGCTCCTCCGTTTCCTCGGCCGTCTCCTCGGCCAGCAGGTCGTACTTCGTCACCGGCTCCTCGCGGCTCTCCTGCTCGCGCTCGGCCCGCTGCTCGTCGGGTGAGAGGCCGCGCTCATGCTGGCTCTCGGGGCTCGTGCTGATCTCGTCGGCGTCCATGCCGCGGTCGTCCCCCGTGGCTCGCCGTGTCAAACGCGCCGTATCCTGAGGATGCGCGGGCGTGGTGGAACTGGCAGACACTCCGGTTTTAGGGGCCGGTGCTCGAAAGAGCGTGGGGGTTCGAATCCCTCCGCCCGCATCCGTCCCACCGATTCGGTAGGCCGCTCACCGTCTGGTTCAATGGTCGAGTGAACACGGACGTCGAGCAGCTCGACGGCAACCGCGTCCGCCTCAGCGTCGAGGTTCCGGGGCACGACGTGCGGCACGCCGTCGACCACGCAGCCGAGGATCTTGCGGCATCGGTGAAGGTCCCCGGCTTCCGCAAGGGCAAGGTGCCGATGCCCGTGCTCGTGAACCGGATCGGCCGTGACCGGCTCTACTCCGAGGCGGTCGAGAGCCACATCGGCGGCTGGTTCCGCAACGCCGCCGCCGGCGCGCGCATCCGGCCCGTCGAGCCGCCCGAGTACGGCTACGACCTGCCCGCCTCCGCCGACGGCGACTGGACGTTCACCGCGACGGTGGAGGTGCAGCCGCCGCCACAGGTCGCGGACTGGACGCAGCTCGAGGTGCCGGGCGCCGACCCGGAGGTGCCGGAGGAGCTGGTCGAGGGCGAGCTCGAGTCGCTGCAGCGCTCGGTCGCCGAGCTCGTGCCGGTCGACGGCCGGCCTGCCCGTGCGGGCGACACGGTCGTGATCGACGTCGTCGCTCCCTCGGGCGAGGCGCAGCGCGACGTCGTCGTCGAGCTCGGCGCGAACAAGCTCGTCGAGGAGATCGAGGCGGTGCTCGGCGGCATGAGCGCCGGCGAGACGAGGTCGGTCAGCTACGAGCTCGCCGACGAGACGACCCGCGACGTCGAGGTGGTGTTGAAGGACGTGAAGGAGCCGGTGCTGCCGCCCATCGACGACGAGCTGGCGCGCGCTGCGAGCGAGTTCGACACGCTCGAGGAGCTGCGCAGCGACATCGAGGGCCGGCTGAGCGAGCAGCTGCAGGACGAGCTTGACATCCGCTTCCGCGAGGCGGCGGTCGACGCGCTCGTCGAGGCGTCGAACGTCGAGGTCGCTCCGCGCCTCGTCGACGCGCGCGCCGCCGAGCTCTGGCACGGCCTGGCCCACTCGCTCGAGCGCCGCGGCATCAACCCCGAGGTCTACTTCCAGATCACCGGCCAGACGCCGGAGCAGCTCACGGAGCAGCTCCGCGACGAGGCCCGTCAGGCGCTCGCCCGCGAGCTCGTGCTCGACGCGGCCGCCGAGAAGATGGACCTGGAGGTCAGCGACGGCGAGATCGAGAGCATCGTCCGCGAGCAGGCCGCGGAGGAGAGCGAGGACGTCGACGAGGTCATTCGCCAGCTGCGCGAGACCGGCCGTTGGGAGAGCCTGCGCAGCGATCTGCGCCTCCGGAACGCCCTCGACAGGATTGTGGCCGAGGTAAAGCGAATCCCTGTCGAGCTGGCGGCGGCCCGCGACAAGCTTTGGACACCCGAGAAGGAAACTCCCGAGACCCCTACGAAATTGTGGACCCCCGGCAGCAAGGAGCCAGCATGAGCCCAATGATTCCCATGGTCATCGAGCAGACCTCCCGCGGCGAGCGGGCCTTCGACATCTACTCCCGGCTGCTGAACGAGCGGATCATCATGCTCGGCACGCCGATCGACGACCAGATCGCCAACCTGATCGTCGCCCAGCTCCTCCATCTCGAGTCGGAGGACCCGGACAAGGACATCTTCCTCTACATCAACTCGCCGGGTGGGGACGTGTATTCCGGGCTCGCCATCTACGACACGATCCAGTTCATCAAGCCGGACGTGCAGACGACCTGCGTCGGCATCGCCATGTCGATGGGCGCGGTGCTGCTGGCCGCGGGGGCCAATGGCAAGCGCATGGCGCTGCCGAACGCGAAGATCCTCATCCACCAGGTTTGGTCGCCGGGCGGGATGGGCGGGCAGGCGACGGACATCGAGATCCGCGCCCGCGAGACGCTCAGCCTGAAGCGCCGGCTGGAGGAGATCCTCGCCGACCACACCGGACAGGATCTCGAGAAGGTCGGTCGTGACACCGACCGCGACTACTTCATGACCGCGCAGGAGGCCAAGGATTACGGCATCATCGACGTGGTCGTCACACACCGCGACGGGCGACCGGCCTAGCCGCACACGGTCAATCGAGGTACAAGGAGAATCGATGGCACGCGCGAGCGACGGGAACGAGCAGCTGCTCTGCAGCTTCTGCGGCAAGAGCCAGCGGCAGGTGAAGAAGCTGATCGCCGGCCCTGGCGTCTACATCTGCGACGAGTGCATCGATCTCTGCAACGAGATCATCGACGAGGAGCTGACCGCTCCCGCCGAGCTCGACCTCGACAACCTGCCCCGCCCGAAGGACATCTGGGACGTCCTGAACGACTACGTCGTCTCCCAGGAGGAGGCCAAACGGACGCTGTCCGTGGCGGTCTACAACCACTACAAGCGCGTCCGCATGGGGCAGGAGGAAGGCGACGTCGAGCTGCAGAAGTCGAACATCCTGCTGCTTGGCCCGACCGGCTGCGGCAAGACGCTGCTCGCGCAGACGCTCGCGCGGATCCTGAACGTCCCGTTCGCGATCGCCGACGCCACCGCGCTGACCGAGGCCGGCTACGTCGGCGAGGACGTCGAGAACATCCTGCTGAAGCTGATCCAGGCGGCCGACTTCGACATCAAGAAGGCCGAGACCGGGATCATCTACATCGACGAGGTCGACAAGATCGCGCGCAAGGCGGACAACCCGTCGATCACGCGCGACGTGTCGGGCGAGGGCGTGCAGCAGGCGCTGCTGAAGATCCTCGAGGGCACGGTCGCGTCGGTGCCGCCGCAGGGTGGCCGCAAGCACCCGCACCAGGAGTTCCTCTCGATCGACACGACGAACATCCTGTTCATCTGCGGCGGCGCGTTCGCCGGAGTGGAGAAGATCATCGGCAAGCGCATCGGCAAGAACTCGGTCGGCTTCGGCGCGCACATCCGCTCGAAGCACGGCGACGACTCCGAGCTGCTCGGCCAGGTCATGCCCGAGGACCTGCTCGCCTACGGGCTGATCCCCGAGTTCATCGGCCGGCTGCCCGTCGTCTGCTCGGTGCAGCAGCTGCAGCGCGAGGATCTCGTCGAGATCCTCAAGGAGCCGAAGAATGCGCTCGTGCGGCAGTACCAGCGCTTCTTCTCGTACGACGACATCGAGCTCGTCTTCACCGAGGACGCGCTGTGGGAGATCGCCGACAAGGCGCTCTTGCGCGAGACCGGCGCCCGCGGGCTGCGGTCGATCATCGAGAAGGCGCTCCTCGACGTCATGTTCGAGCTGCCGTCGAGGCGCGACGTCTCCAAGTGCGTGATCACCAAGGAGACGATCCAGAAGGACCTCAAGCCGACGCTCGTGACCAGCGCGGGCGCCGACCTCGACGAGACGCAGACGGCCGCGTCCTCCGCCTGAAAGTCCGGCCCCTCGTGCCGCTGCGGTGGCACTTCGGGCCGCCCCGCCGCACGAGGCGGCCCGGACCACGCTACGGCATGGCCGTGCCCGGCGCCCCGCGAGCCGTGTCGCACGGGTCAGGCCCGAGCAGCGCGTCGGCGTCGGCCCGCGTCGGCGAGCCGAGGTCGACGAGCTGCGAGCCGGCCGGCGCGCCGCCCGCCGTCTGGCCGACCGCCGCGCCCGTCTCGATCGTCGGATCGGCGGCTGCGCCCGGGAGTAGGTTCTTGAAGTAGAGGAGGATCGCCCGCTGCTGCCACCAGCGGTCGAAGAAGTAGGCGTGCTCGCCGCGCTGCGTCTCGCAACCTGATGGCACGGCGGTCGAGTCGACCTGCGTCGCCTGGTCGGCCGGTCCGCTGAAGTTGAGGCCGGCCGAGAAGACGCGCTTGCGGTCGAGCGCGAGGGCGAGCACGGTGTCCTGTCCGCCCAGGCTGAAGCCGACGAGCCCGATGCTCGAGACGCCCGGCTGCGCGGCGAGGAAGCGCCCGGCCGCGAGGACGTCCTCGGCCTCCTTCCAGCCGAACGTTTGCCGCGGCCCCGGGTAGCCGTAGCCGGCGTCGCTCTCGGCCTTGAAGTCGCGCTGGTCGGCGGCCAGGACGTTGAAGCCGTTGCGCGCGAGCATCGCCGCCCACCGGACGACGGACTCCTTGCCGTTCGTGTTGAACGCGTGGACGACGACGACGCCCGGGTGCGTGCCGGGGTGCAGCGCGAGCTTCCCGGTCACGAGCGCGCCGTCGGTTGACTGGATGACCACGTCGCGAGACGCCGCCGGCCAGTCGGGGTGGTCGGGGGAACCCGGGATCGAGCCGCTCGTGTAGTCCTGCGCCGGCGCCGTGTTCAGAACCGGGCTGTCGAACGCCGCGTCGAAGCCGAGCGGCACGTAGTCCGGCTGGTAGGGCTGCGCGAGGATCGTGTCGACCGTGGCGGCGAACCGCTGCGCCGGGGTCGTGCCCGCGTGCGCGGCGGTGGCCGCCGCACCGGCCAGGACGAGCAGCAGAAGCGCGATCCGCTTCATCGGCACCACTATAACCACTACCTGTGGTGTCAAACCACCGTGACACGGCCGGAGTCTAGGATCCGTCAACCATGGACACGCTCTACACGCCTGACGGCGTCGAGCAGCGCTGGCAGGAGACCTGGGAATCCGAAGGCCTCTACGCCGCCGACGTCGACCCGACGCGCACGCCGTACGTCGACGCGCACCCGCCGCCCAACGTGACCGGCGAGCTGCACATCGGCCACGCGCTCCAGCTCGCCATGGGCGACGTCATGTGCAGGACGAAGCGCATGCAGGGCTACAACGTGCTCTTCCAGCCGGGCTACGACCATGCCGGCATCTCGACGCAGGCGGCGGTCGAGAAGTTCCTCGCGCGCGAGGGCCGGCCGACCCGGCAGGAGATGGGGCGCGAGGCGTTCGTGGCGCTCGTCTGGGACTGGCTCCACGAGTACGGCGGCAAGATCATGACCCAGTTCCGGCGCATGGGCGCCTCGCTCGACTACCGCCGCGAGCGCTTCACGATGGACCCGGACTACTCGCGCGCGGTCATCCGCTTCTTCGTGCACCTGTACGAGAAGGGCTGGATCTACCGGGACAACCGGATCATCAACTGGTGCCCGTTCCACCACACGTCGCTGTCCGACCTCGAGTTGACCCACACCGACGTCGACGACACGCTGACGACGATCAAGTACCCGCTCGCGGACGGGAGCGGGTTCATCGCGATCGCGACGGTGCGGCCCGCGACGATCCTCGGCGACGTGGCCGTCGCGGTGCACCCGGACGACGAGCGCTACAAGGATCTCGTCGGCAAGGAGGCGATCGTCCCGTTCGTCGAGCGGCGGGTGCCGATCATCGCCGACGAGCGCGTGGAGCCCGAGTTCGGCACCGGCGCGCTGAAGATCACCCCCGGCCACGACCCGACCGACTTCGCGATCGGCCGTGACCACGGGCTGCCCGAGCCGTCCGTGATCGGTCCCGACGGGCGCATGAACGCGCACGCCGGTGAGCTCGACGGGCTGACGCAGGAAGAGGCCGCGCAGCGGATCCTCGACTGGGTGCGCGAGCGCGACCTCCTTGTCTCGCGCGAGCACTACCGCCACTCGGTCGCGCGCTGCGAGCGCTGCGAGTCGCGCATCGAGCCGCTGATCTCGCTCCAGTGGTGGTGCTCGATGGCGGAGCTGAAGAAGCCGGCGATCGAGGTGCTGCGGGAGCGCAAGGTCGTCTACCACCCGGAATCGCAGCACACCTTCGCGATCGAGTCGCTCGAGAGCGCGCCCGACTGGAACATCTCGCGGCAGATCTGGTGGGGCCACCAGATCCCGATCTGGTACTGCCCCGACGGGCACATCACGTGCGTCGACACGACGCCGGAGCGCTGCGCCGAGTGCGGCAAGACGGAGCTGATCCAGGAGGCCGACGTGCTCGACACCTGGTTCTCGTCGGCGCTGTGGCCGTTCGCGACGCTCGGCTGGCCCGAGCAGACGCCGGACCTCGAGCACTTCTACCCAGGCAACCTCCAGACGACCGCGCGCGAGATCATCCGCCTCTGGGAGAACCGGATGATCTTCAGCGGCCTCGAGCTGATGGGCGACATCCCGTTCACGGACGTGGTCATCCACTCGACCGTGCTCGCGACCGACGGTCGGCGCATGTCCAAGAGCCTCGGCACGGGCATCGACCCGCTCGACGTGATCGCCGAGCACGGGGCCGACGCCGTCCGCTACGGACTGCTGAAGATGTCGTCCACCCAGGACGTGCGCTTCTCGTACGGGGCCGTCGAGGAGGGCCGCAAGCTCGCCAACAAGCTCTGGAACGTCTCGCGCCTCATCGTCATGAGCGCCGGCGATACGGCGCCTGCGCTCAGGCCGAGCTCGGTCGAGGAGCGCTGGATCCTCGGCCGGCTCGACGCGGCCCAGGCGGTGATCGAGGACGCACTCGCGCGCTTCGACTTCGCCGAGGTCGTCGACACGCTCTACCACGTGACCTTCGACGAGTTCTGTGACTGGTACGCGGAGGCGATCAAGCCGCGGCTGGGCGAGGACGACGCGCGCGCGACCGCCTACGCGGCGCTCGAGCGGCTGCTGAAGCTCCTGCACCCGGTGATGCCGCACGTGACCGAGGAGATCTGGACGCAGCTGCCCGCGCGCGAGTCGCGGCTGATCGTCGCGCGGTGGCCGCAGCGCGACGAACGCTACCGCGCGGATGCCGCCGCGCTCGACCGCGTGCAGGAGGCGGCCGCGATCTTCCGGCGCAGCGGGGTGCTCGTCGAGCTCTCCGACGACGAGCGCCGCATCTTCGACGCGGTCGTGCGGCCGGAGCGCCAGCGCACCAACGGCAACGCCGCCGCCGAGATCGAGCGGCTGCGAGCCGAGATCGAGCGAGCCGAGAGGATGCTGGCCAACAAGCGCTTCGTGGACCGGGCGCCCGCCGAGGTGGTCGACGCCGAGCGCGAGAAGCTCGAGCGCTACCGACGGGAGCTGGCGGCGCTCGAAGGCGCCACCTGACCCACACCGCCTGGATCGAGTCGCTGTCACCGTGGCCCGAGGAGTTCGGGTTGGGACGCATGCACGCGCTGCTCGACGAGCTCGGCCACCCGGAGCGGGCCTACTCCGCGATCCACGTCGTCGGGACGAACGGCAAGTCGAGCACGACGCGGGCGATCGCGGCGCTGCTGCGCGGCGAGGGGCTGCGCACCGGCGCGTACACCTCTCCGCACGTGCGCGGCTGGAGCGAGCGGATCCAGGTCGACGGCGCCGACGCCGACTTCGAGGCGGCCGTCGGGCGCGTGCGCGCCTCCGCCGAGCGCACCGGCGCCACCCAGTTCGAGACGCTGACCGCTGCGGCGCTCGCGGCGTTCGCCGACGCCGGCGTCGGCGTCGCCGTCGTCGAGGCGGGCCTCGGCGGGCGGCTCGACGCCACCAACGTGCTCGACGCGCGGGTCGTGGTCCTGACGAACGTCTCGCTCGACCACACCGACGTGCTTGGCGACACCCGCGAGGCGATCGCCGTCGAAAAGCTCGCAGTCGTCCGCGAGGGGGCGACGGTCGTGCTCGGCGAGCCGGAGTGGGAGCGCGCCGCTCGCGCCGCGGGCGCGGCGCAGGTCGTGACGGTTCAGCCCGCCGGCGAGCGCCTTGCACCGAACCTGGCGGTGGCCGCCGCCGCCGCGTCGGCGTTTCTCGGCCGCGATGTGGGGAAGGACGCCCTCCGGGATGAGGAGGGGCTCCCCGGCCGCTACGAGCTGCGCTCACCACACGAGCTGCGCGACGGCGCCCACAACCCCGCCGGCGCCGCGCATCTCGCGCGCTCGCTCGGTCCGCTCGACGCCGTCCTGGTGGCCTCGCTCGTCGCCGACAAAGACGCCGACGGCGTCCTGCGCGAGCTCGCCCCGCTCGGCCGCACGCTCGTCGCGACGGCCTCCACGAGCGGCCGCGCCCTCGCCGCACCCGACCTGGCCGCCCGGGCCGGCGTCCACTTCGCGCACGTCGAATCCGTCCCCGACCCGGTCGCCGCGCTCGGCCGCGCACGTGAGCTCGCAAGCCCGGGCGGGATGGTTCTCGTCACCGGCTCGCTGTACCTTCTCGCCGATCTCGATGCCGTCGCGTAGACCGCGTACCATGAGGCCGCTCGTAGAGAGGCTGAGCGTCTTCGCGTTCGCGGTGGTCGCGGTGCTCGCGATCGTCGGGCTCGCGTTCGCCGCCGGCTATCTCGTCGGGCAGCTGCTGCTCTAATCCCGGGAGGTTCGTTGCTCGCCCTCGTCGCAGCCCAGAACGACAGCACCTTCTCCGGGATCCGGGACTTCTTCAACTCGGGCACGTGGCTGCTCGTTCGCAACCTCTCACTGTTCTTCGTCGTCGTGTTCTGGCTGGCGGTCGCCTACTGGGTGTTCAAGGACGCCCGCCGGCGCATCGAGGACCCGTGGCTCGTCGCCATGGCGACGGTGCTCGGGCTGGCGCTGCCGTTCATCGGCGCGTTCGTCTACATGCTCTTCCGGCCGCCCGAGTACCTCGAGGAGGTGCGTGAGCGCGAGCTGGAGATGAAGGCGATGGAGGAGCGGCTGGCCGCGTCCGACCTGCACTGCCCGGTCTGCCGCGCGGCCGTCAAGGAGGGCTTCCTCGTCTGCCCGGTTTGCACGACGAAGCTGAAGCAGGCCTGCGTGAGCTGCAAGCAGCCGCTCGAGCCGCTCTGGCAGATCTGCCCGTACTGCGAGACGCCCGTCGCGACTGCCGGCGCCGATCGAGTTCGCGCCGACGACGACCACTGCGCGGCGGCGACGGCGCGCGCCCGATTCGCCCCGCGCGTCCGAAGCGCCCCGCGCCTCCGAATCGCCTCAGTAGAGTCTCGCGCTCATGGCTGCGGAACGCACCCTCGTCCTGATCAAGCCGGACGCGATGCAGCGTCGCCTGGCCGGCGAGATCCTCGCGCGCTTCGAGGCGCGGGGGCTCACGATTCGCGCCGCCAGGCTTGTCCAGGTCGACGACGCGCTCGCGCGCGAGCACTACGCGGAGCACGCCGAGAAGCCGTTCTTCGGCGAGCTCGTCGAGTTCATCACCTCGTCGCCGACGCTCGCCCTCGTGCTCGACGGCGAGGGCGCGATCGCCGTCGTGCGCACGACGATGGGCGGCACCAACCCGGCCGCCGCCGCGCCGGGCACGATCCGCGGCGACCTCGCGCTCTCGATGCCGGACAACCTCGTGCACGGCTCGGACTCGCCCGAGTCTGCGCAGCGCGAGGTGGCCTTGTGGTTCGGCGATGAGCTCATCTGACTCGCTGACGAACCGCGAGCGCTGGGATGCGCTCTCCGACGAGTACCAGGAGCAGCACCGCGAGATGCTCGGCCGCCCGGAGCCGCGCTGGGGCATGTGGCAGATCCCCGAGAGCGAGCTCCTCATCCTGGGCGACGTCTCCGGCCTGGACGTGCTCGAGTACGGCTGCGGCGCAGCCCAGTGGTCGATCCTGCTCGCGCAGCAGCGCGCGCGGCCGGTCGGCATGGACAACTCGGCACGCCAGCTCGAGCACGCCGCGCGGCTGCTCGAGGAAGCACGCGTCGACTTCCCACTCGTGCACGCGAGCGCCGGCGAGGCCCCGTTCGCGGACGCCAGCTTCGACATCGTCTTCTGCGACCACGGCGCGATGACGTTCCAGGACCCGGACATCACCGTCCCCGAGGTCGCACGGCTGCTCCGGCCGGAGGGCCTGCTCGCCTTCTCGCACACGACGCCGCTCTCGCAGCTCTGCTGGCGCCCCGGGTCCGGAGATGTCATCGACCCCGAGCTGCATCGGCCCTACTTCGGGCTGGGGCGGATCGAGTGGGAGGACGAGCCCGACGAGCCTGTCGCCTTCACGCGCACGCAGGGCGGCTGGATCCGGCTCTTCCGCGCGCACGGGCTCACCGTCGAGCGCCTGCACGAGGTGCAGCCTCCGGTAGGCGCCGTCTCGACCTACCGCGACGAGGCGCAGACCGCGTGGGCGCGGCAGTGGCCGATGGAGCAGATCTGGGCGGCGCGGAAATGGAGCTGAGCGAGCACGCGGCCCGCAACCGCGCCGAGTGGAACGTCTGGGCCGCCGACTTCGTCGAGGCCGGGCGGCGGCACTGGGCGGACGACACGATCACGTGGGGGATCACGAGCGTTCCGGAGGCCGAGGCGCGGGTGCTGCCGCAGCTCGAGGGGCGCGACGTCCTCGAGGCCGGTTGCGGCACCGCCTACGTGTCCGCCAGGCTCGCGCGCCGCGGCGCCCGCGTGACGGGCATCGACGTCTCCGAGGAGCAGCTGGCGACTGCTCGCCGCTTCCAGCAGGAGTTCGGGCTCGAGTTCCCGCTCGTGCACGGCAGCGCCGAGTCGCTGCCGTTCGAGGACGAGTCGTTCGACCTCGTCGTCTCCGAGTACGGCGCGAGCATCTGGGCCGACCCGTACGTCTGGATCCCGGAGGCGGCCCGCGTCCTGCGCCCGGGCGGGCACATCGTCCTGCTCGTGAA
Source organism: uncultured Thermoleophilia bacterium (assembly GCA_963710465.1). Taxonomy (GTDB): domain Bacteria; phylum Actinomycetota; class Thermoleophilia; order Gaiellales; family Gaiellaceae; genus JACVRM01. The sequence continues at coordinate 26,832 of CAVQAQ010000019.1, read as the reverse complement.
CGGGACGCTGCTTATCCTCTGCATGCCCGAGCTCGAGGCCGACCTGCCCGCCGGCACCCGCTTCCAGCGGCCGTACTTCGGCATGCACCGCTTCGAGTCGGCCGGACGACGACTCGGTCGACTTCCACCTCGCCTACGGGGACTGGATCGCGCTCTTCCGCGCGAACGACTTCGACGTCGAGGACCTGGTGGAGCTGCAGGGCGACCCCGCGGCGCAGCCGAGCCGGCACAACCTCTTCACGCCGGCATGGGCGGCGCAGTGGCCGGCCGAGGAGATCTGGCGCGCGCGCAAGCGCTGACGGGCCGCGCCGGGTGCGTGCCGGTTCAGCGGCGATTCGTCCGACGGTGTCGGCTCGCGGGTACCGTCGAGAGCGATGAGCGCGATCGAGACCCGCCCACAAGACGTCCTCGCCGAGACGTTCGGCTTCGCCTCGTTCCGGCCCGGGCAGGAGCAGGTGATCGACACGCTGCTCGAGGGCCGGTCGGCGCTGGCGGTGTTCCCGACCGGCGGCGGCAAGTGCCTCTGCTACCAGCTGCCGGCGCTGCTGCTCGACGGCGTCACGGTGGTCGTCTCGCCGCTGATCGCGCTGATGAAGGACCAGATCGACTTCCTCTCGAAGCCGGGGCGTCCCCGCCGCCCGCCTCGACTCCAGCCTCGCGCCGGACGAGCTGCGCGACGTGACGGCGCGGCTGCGGTCGGGGACGCTGAAGCTGCTCTACGTCGCCCCGGAGCGCTTCAACAACGAGCGCTTCCTCGCACAGCTCGCGGCGCGCGCGCGATCGCGCTGTTCGCCGTCGACGAGGCGCACTGCATCTCCGAGTGGGGCCACAACTTCCGGCCCGACTACCTGAAGCTCGCCGTGCGCGCACGGAGCTGGGCGCGGAGCGCGTGCTCGCCCTGACCGCGACGGCCACGCCGGCCGTGGCCGCCGACATCTGCCGCGGCGTTCGAGATCGACGAGCGGGACTCGGTCGTGACCGGCTTCTACCGCCCGAACCTGACGCTGCTGACCACGCCGGTCGCGGCGGCGGAGCGCGACGGGCTGCTGCTGGCGCGCATGCGCGAGCGGCCGCCGGGCCCGACGATCGTCTACGTCACGCTCCAGCGCACGGCGGAGGACGTCGCGGCACTGCTGGCAGAGGGCGGCGTTCCCGGCGCGGGCGTACCACGCGGGCATGAGCCCCGAGGACAGGGTCGCCGTGCAGGACTGGTGGTCGGGCTCGGACCGCGACGTGGTGGTCGCGACGATCGCGTTCGGCATGGGCATCGACAAGGCGGACGTCCGCGCCGTCTACCACTACAACCTGCCGAAGAGCCTGGAGAACTACTCGCAGGAGATCGGCCGCGCGGGCCGCGACGGCGAGCCGAGCGTGTGCGAGCTGCTCGCGTGCCCCGACGACGTGCCCACGCTGGAGAACTTCGCCTACGGCGACACGCCGACGCGGGAGGCGCTGGCCGCCGTCCTCGACGAAGTGTTCGCGCACGAGGTGGGCGAGGAGCTCGCGGTGTCCGAGTTCGACCTGTCGGCGCGGCACGACATCCGCCAGCTCGTCCTGCGGACGGTGCTGACGTACCTCGAGCTGGACGGCCTGCTGCGGCAGGGGACGCCGTTCTACGCCGGCTACAAGGTCCGCCCGCTGGAGGGATCGCTCGACGATCTCGTCGCGGGCTTCGACGAATCCCGGTCGGACTTCCTCCGCCGTGTCTTCGCCAGCGGCACGACCGGGCCGGACCTGGACGACCATCGATCCGGAGGCGAGCGCAGCGGCGCTGGGCGCCGCGCGCTCGCGGATCGTGGCGGCGCTCGACTACCTCGACCAGCAGGGGCTCGCCGAGGTCCGGGCCGCGGACGTGCGCCAGCGCTACACGCTTCTGCAGCGGCCGCCGTCGCTGGACGAGCTGGTCGACGACGGTCGCCGAGCGCCTCGCAGCGACGTGAGCAGTCGGAGACGTCCCGTGTCGGCCAGGTGCTCGCGCTCGTCGAGCACGACGGCTGCCAGGTGCGCGAGCTCGCCGCGTACTTCGGCGAGGATCGCGCCGAGGCGTGCGGCCACTGCAGCCACTGCCTCGGCGGCGCGCAGTCGCTGGGCACGCCTGCGCCGCGGCCCGACATCGAACAGGTCGCGCAGCGCGCGGCCGTCGACGCAGTCTCCGCGGCGCCACCCCGACGCGCTCGGCGCGCCGCGCCAGCTCGCGCGCTTCCTCTGCGGGATCTCGAGCCCCGCGACGACGCGCGCGAAGCTGACCCGGGAGCCGCTTTTCGGGAGCCTCTCGGACTACGGCTTCCGCGACGTGCTCGCCTGGGCGACAAGCTGTACGCCCGCAGGAGACGCCGCGGGCGCGTGCGTAGTACGTGTGCGGCGCCGACTTCCACATGATCAGGCGGTGTACCTCGCACGTCGTCGGCCCGGAGTCGTGGAAGCGGCAGATGGCCGGCGTCGCGGTCTGTCGCGCGCCCGCGCCGGATGGCGGCCTGCAGATCCTGGCACCTGCGACCTGATGAGCGCCCCGCCCGCCACGCCGCTCCTGCTCGCCTCCACCTCGCCGCAGCGGCGCGCGATCCTCGAGCAGCTCGGCATCCCGTTCGAGGCGGTCGCGCCCGAGTACGAGGAGCACGACCCTCCCGACGCCGACCCGCACGCTCTCGTGCGCGCGCACGCGCGCGAGAAGGCGCGCTCGGTCGTGCGCTGGGCAAACGGGCGGCCCGTGCTCGGCGTCGACACCACCGTGTGGCTCGACGGCCGGGTGTATGGCAAGCCCGCCGACGCCGAGGACGCGGTCGAGATGCTGGACGCGCTCGGCGGGCACACACACCACGTGATCTCGGGCCTGTGCCTCGTGACGCCGGGCTGGGAGGTGGTCGAGGCCGAGGAGACGGCGGTGACGTTCCGGCCGCTCACGCCGGCCGACCTCGCGGCCTACGAGGTCGACGCGCGAGTGGGAGGGGCGGGCGGGCGGCTACGCCATCCAGGGGCGCGGCGCCGCGCTCGTCGAACGGGTCGAGGGCGACTACCTGAACGTGGTCGGCCTGCCGGCGGCGCTGCTCGTCCGGTTGCTCGCCGAGCGCTTCCCGGGCGTCTACGGCTTCGGCTGATCCGCTACCGTAGGGCCTGGCGCGCACTAGGCGGCGCGACGGTGCCTCTGTAGTATCGCCTGCTCCTATGGGGTTTCTTGACAGCTTGAGTGGCTTCGGCGGTCGTGACATGGCCGTCGATCTCGGCACCGCAAATACGCTCGTGTACGTGCGCGGCCGCGGCATCGTGCTGTCGGAGCCCTCGGTCGTCGCGATCGACCAGCGCACCGGCGACGTCCACGCGGTGGGCGTCGAGGCGAAGCGCATGCTCGGCCGCACCCCGGGCTCGATCACCGCGATCAGGCCGTTGAAGGACGGCGTCATCGCCGACTTCGACGTGACGGAGCAGATGCTCCGCCACTTCATCCAGAAGGTGCACCAGAACCGCTTTGCGCACCCGCGCGTGGTGGTCTGTGTGCCGTCGGGCGTGACGGGCGTGGAGAAGCGGGCGGTCGAGGAGGCGACCCTGTCGGCGGGCGCGCGCGAGGCGCATCTGATCGAGGAGCCGATGGCCGCCGCGATCGGCGCCGGCCTGCCGGTCTCCGAGCCGACCGGGAACATGATCGTCGACGTCGGCGGCGGCACCACCGAGGTGGCCGTCATCTCGCTCGGCGGCATCGTCGTCTCGCAGAGCCTCCGCGTCGGCGGCGACGAGATGGACGAGGCGATCGTCGGCCACGTCAAGAAGGAGTACAAGCTCCTGATCGGCCAGCAGACGGCCGAGGAGATCAAGCTCGAGGTCGGCTCCGCCTTCCGCATGCGCGAGGAGGTGCAGGCCGAGGTGCGCGGGCGCGACATGCTCACCGGCCTGCCGAAGACGGTGATCCTCAACTCCGAGGAGATCCGCGAGGCGCTCGAGGATCCGGTCAGCCAGATCATCGACGCGATCCGCTCGACGCTCGACAAGACGCCGCCCGAGCTCGCCGCGGACATCATGGACCGCGGCATCGTGCTCGCCGGCGGCGGCGCCCTGCTGCACGGGCTCGACGAGCGGCTCCGCCACGAGACGCACATGCCGACGCAGCTCGCCGACTCGCCGCTCACGTGCGTGGCGGTCGGTTCGGGCCGCAGCCTTGAAGTGCTCGAGGAGCTGAAGAAGACCGCCAAGGCCCGCAGCAAGCACCGCAACGGCTACCGCAACGGGTACCGCGGCTAGTTCCTTAAGCCGTAGTTAGCGCCCAGGACCCAGCAAGCGACCTGCTGTAACCTCGAAAACCGTGCCCCGACATCGAAGCGTCCGGCTCGCCACGACCGGCGCCACGGCTCAGCGCACCGCCTCCTCGACGTTCGGGTCCCGCTCCGGTGGGACACTCGGAAGGCGTGCCGTCGTCGTCGCGCTCGTCGTCGTCTCGCTCGTGCTCGCCACGGCGTATTTCCGCGAGGCCGATTCCGGGCCGCTGCACTCGGCGCAGGGGACGGCCGCAAGCGTCCTCGAGCCGTTCCAGATCGGCGCCGAGCGCGTCGTGCGCCCGTTCCGCGACGCGTGGGGCTGGTTCGACGACCTGCGTACCGCGCGCTCAGAGAACATGCGCCTTAAGAAGCAGGTCTCGGCGCTCCAGAAGCGCGCCGCCGTCGCGACGGCGACCGGCCCCGCCGCGCTGGGCGGGGTGACGCGCAACTCACCCGCGCCGTCGTACGTCAAGGGCGACTACACGCTGCTGCGGGCGGACGTGATCGCCGACCTGCCCAGCTACCAGCAGCAGGTCGTCGTCTCGGCGGGACGCGGCGACCACGTCAGGCGCTACGACCCGGTCGTGAGCGCGACCGTGCCGGGCCAGCTGCTCGGTCACATCTCCAAGGTGGGGCGGACAACCTCGGTCGTCACGCTGATCAGCGACCGGTCGAGTGCAGTCGCGATCGTCGATGCGGCCAACGGCACGAAGGGCATCCTGCGTGGGGGTGGCCCCGAGGCCGGCTCGCTCTCGATGGATCAGGTGTCCAAGCAGGACATCGTCGCCGACGCCGACACCGTGACCACGGCCGGGCGGCTGTCCGGCGGCTCGTTCTATCCACTGGGGATCCCGGTCGGAACGATCGATGGGGTGAGCCAGAGCGACACCGACCCCTTCAAGCTCGTACGCATCAGCCCGTTCGCCGACCTCGGCAGCATCGAACACGTCGTAGTCCTGCTCCGCAAGGGCCCGGTCCCGAGCCTGCCGTGACCGTCGCGGTGCTCAAGGCGCTCGGCGCCGTCTTCGTCGCCGTCCTCCTCGAGCTCGCGGTGTTCGCTCCACTCCAGATCGGCAGCGGCTCGGCCGACATCGTCCTCGTCACGGTGGCCGTCGTCGCTCTGCTGACCGGGTCGATCGTCGGCGCGGTCGCGGGCTTCTGGGCCGGCCTGCTGCTCGACACGGTCTCGCTCGGCACGCTCGGGCTGACCTCGCTGCTCCTGACGCTCGTCGGCTACTGGTGCGGCCGCTACGGCGAGACGACCGCCCGCGACCGCGCGCACGCGCCGTTCCTCGCCGTCGCGGTCGTCACCGTGCTGGCCGCGGCCGGCAATCTCCTGCTCCAGTTCACGATCGGCGAGCCGACCTCGGCGCGCTGGATGCTGTTCGACTCGCTCTGGCCACAGCTGATCATGAACGTCGTGCTGACGCTGCCGCTGTTCGCGCTCTTCCGCTGGATGTTCCCGCGCCGCACGCTCATCGCATCGGTCACGCGCGAGGTCGAGCTCGTTGGCTAGCACCAGCTACCGCCCGAAGCCGCGCACCTTCCTTCCCGGCGACCCCCACGTCGAGGAGCCGTACCGGTTGACGCCGCAGCTCGCCTTCAGGATCGGGATCCTGGGCGCGTTCGCGCTCGCCGCGTTCGCACTCCTGTTCCTTCGCCTCTGGGCGCTCCAGGTGCTCTCGGGCGAGGACTATCTCCGCGCTGCCCGCGACAACCAGCTCCGCCAGGTGCGAGTCGAGGCTGCGCGCGGACAGATCGTCGACCGCACGGGGCGCGTGCTCGTCGACAACCGCACCGTCACGTCGATCCGCATCTGGCCGTCGAACCTGCCGGACAAGGGCCGCTACGCCGAGATGAAGCGCCTCGCCCACGTCCTCGGCGTCCCCGTGGCGGAGGTGCTCGCGAAGCTGCAGCAGCAGAAGCTCGACCCGCTGACGCCGATCACGATCAAGAACAACGTCCCCGAGGACGTGGTCACGTTCCTCTCCGAGCGCCAGACGGACTTCCCGGGCGTGAAGATCGAGGAGACGCAGGTGCGCCGCTATCCCTGGGGCGAGCTCGCGCCGCAAACCCTCGGCAACGTCGGCGAGATCACCGAGCCTCAGCTGAAGACGCTGAAGGGCTACCACCTCGGCGACGAGATCGGGCAGCGTGGGGTGGAGTCGGCGTTCGACCGCTACCTGCGCGGCACCGACGGCCTGGCGCAGGCGCGCTTCGACTCGGCCGGCCACCCGCGCAGCGACCTTCAGATCACCGCGACTCCGACGCCCGGCGACACCGTTCGGCTGACGCTCGACGCCAAGCTCCAGAAGGCGGCCCAGAACGCGATCGTCTACGGGGAGCATCTCGCCCTGGGGAACCAGAACTACTTCTCGCGCGGCGGCGCCGCGGTTGCGATCGACCCCCGCAACGGCAATATCCTGGCGCTCGCCTCGGAGCCCGGGTTCCAGCCGGGCGCGTTCGTGAACCCGAACATGCGTAAGCAGCTCAACCGGCTGCTCTCGGGCAACCCCGCGGTTGCGGCGGCGGACAACTACCCGATGGTCAACCGCGCGATTGCAGGCGAGTACCCGCCGGGGTCGACGTTCAAGCCCGTCACGGCGCTCGCGGCGATGGAGGAGGGGATCCTGTCGCCGTACTCGACGATCGATTGCCCGGCCTCGTGGACGGTGCCGCTGAGAGACAAGGTGACCGGCAAGTACGTCACGGGCTCCACCTTCAACAACTGGAACCACACCGCGTCGGGGCCGCTGACGCTGCCGCAGGCGCTCGAGCAGTCCTGCGACACGTACTTCTACCAACTGGGCTGGCAGTTCTACCTGGCTCAGGGGAGCCCGCTGCAGGAGTGGGCGGGCCGCTGGGGGTTCGGACGGCCGACCGGCATCGACATCGGCGGCGAGACGAACGGCCTGCTCGCGACCCCGAGGACGTTCAAGCAGACGTACACGGCGAAGACCGACCCGACGAACTGGCGGCTCGACAGTCTCTGGAAGCCGGGCGACTCGGTGCAGCTCGCGATCGGCCAGAAGGACCTGACGGTCTCGCCGCTCCAGATGGCGCGCTTCTACGCGATGATCGCGAACGGCGGGAAGCTGATCCGCCCGCACCTGCTCGACCAGGTCGAGGAGCCGGGGACCTCGCGAACCGGCCCACTCGTCCTCCGCCGCTACTCGGCCCCGCCGCCGGTCGATGCACACGTCGACCCATCCATGCTCGACGCCGTCCAGGCCGGCCTCTACGGGGCCACGCACGGCAGCACCGGGACGGCGAGCGCGGTGTTCTCGACCTTTCCGACGGTAATCAGCGGGAAGACCGGCACGGCCCAGAAGTTCGTCCAGGGACTCGGCTTGCTCGACCAGTCCTGGTTCTGCGGCTACGGGCCGTCGACCAACGGGAAGGTGCCGACGATCGCGCTCTGCGTCGTGATCGAGAACGGCGGCTTCGGCGCCGAGGCCGCAGCGCCGGCGGCGCTCAAGATCTTCCGCGAGTACTTCCACGAGAACGGCGGCGACGCCACGATCACCAAGAGGCTCGACTGATGCTCGACTCCCGCGTCGGCCGTCCGACAGTCCGCAGCGTGCCGGTGCTCGACATCGGCCACCTGCTGCGCCGGCTCGACTGGCTCATGCTCGGCGCCGTCGCGGCGCTGCTCGCGTACGGCCTCTGGCTGCTGAACGGGATCACGCGCGACGACATCCCCGGCGACCCGGGGTACTACATCCGCCACCAGGTCGTCTACGCAGCGGTCGGCGTCGTCGGCCTCGTCCTGGCGGTGTTCGTGAATCCCAACGTGTACCGGCGTCGCCGCATGGTCATCTACGGCACCCTGATCGGCTCCCTGCTACTCGTGCTCGCCGGCGGCGTGAGCGCGCGCGGGTCACAGCGCTGGATCTCGCTGGGCAGCTTCCGGTTCCAGCCCTCCGAGTTCGGCAAGCTCCTGCTCGTCCTGTGCCTCGCCGCGTTCCTCGCGAACCGGGGCAAGCGCGTGACCGAGGCGCGCACGACCTTCGCCGCGATCGGCATCGCCGCCGTGCCGACCGCGCTCGTCTTCCTGCAGCCGGACGTCGGCAGCGCGCTCGTCTACGTCGCCGTGCTCGGCTCGGTCCTGTTCGTGGCCGGGACGCGCTGGCTCCACCTCGGCCTTCTGCTCGCGGCCGCGGCCATCATCGGCACGGGCGTGCTCTGGGCGGCGCCCGCGGCCGGCGTCGACATCCTCAAGCCGTACCAGGTGCAGCGCCTGACCTCCTTCACGAACCCGTCGCAGGATCCGAGCGGCGCCACCTACAACGTGACCCAGTCGCAGATCGCCGTGGGCTCGGGCCGGACGACCGGGCGCGGCGTCTCCGGCTCGAGCCAGACGAACTTCGACTACCTGCCCGAGCACGCGACCGACTTCGTCTTCGCGTCGCTCGCCGAACAGCGCGGCTTCGTCGGCGCGACCATCCTGCTGCTGCTCTACCTGCTCGTCGTTTGGCGGGCGCTGAACACGATCGCGGTCGCGCGCGACATGTTCTCGGCGATCGTCGCGGGGGGCATCGCCATCGGGCTGCTCTTCCAGATCGTCGTCAACGTCGGCATGACGATCGGGATGGCCCCGGTCACCGGCATTCCCTTGCCGTTCGTGAGCGCCGGCGGGTCGTCGCTGATCATGAACCTGATCGCGATCGGCATCCTCCAGGCCATTCACGCGCGCGGTCGCGGGCCACTTCGAAGCCCCGCCCGCCTCTGGTAGCCGGGTCCGTCCGACCCAGGACCTACTCTGCGCCGCATCGACGGAGGAGGTCCGCCGGGGATGACCGAGCGAGAGGTCTACGAGCTGCTGATGATCGAGGAGGCGGACGCCTGGTTCGAGTACCTCGAGGCGACCCGCGAGAAGGTGCCGAACCGCTACGACGAGCTCGAGCCGTGGGCGTGGGCACGCCTCAATCAGCGGCTCCGCCTCGTCCGCAAGCGGCGGGCCAAGTTGCCGCCGGCCGCGGCGGCCTAGGCCGAAAGACCCGCTTGCTACCCTCGGGGTAGGCAATGCCGAAGGTTTATGACGCATTGATGTCTTGCAGCGCGCGCGGCGCCCGCAGCGGCGTGGCTGTCCGCGCGCGCGCACACGAGAAGGAGATTCCGTTTGCCACTCAACTGGTTCCGACGACACAAGAAGCAGGAAGAGGAACACCACGAAGCACCGACGCAGCCGGCTCCACCGGCTGAGGCACCACCCGAGCCCGAGCCCCAGGCGGCCGAAGAGGCCGCGACCGACGGACAGGCGCGGCCGACGCGCCGCCGCGGCACGCGCGGGGGCCGCAACCGCAAGCGCAAGCCGGCCACGGCGACTGCCGGGGCGGCGACCGCCGAGGAGGCGAAGAAGCCCGAGAAGAAGCCCGCGCAGCCCGCGCGCGAGAAGCCGGCGCGCGAGCGGCGCGAGAAGCAGGACCGCAGCACCCGGTCGCGCGGCCGGCGCCGCCAGCAGACCAAGCGGGCGCCGCTCCCGGCCGCGAAGCGCGAGCTCCTCGTCTCGGTCGGGGTCACCGAGCGCCGCGTGGCCGTCCTCGAGGACGACAAGGTCGCCGAGGTCTACCTGGAGCGCCCGGACCGTCGCTCGATCGCCGGGAACATCTACCTGGGCACCGTCGACAACGTGCTGCCCGGCATGGAGGCCGCGTTCGTCGACATCGGCCTCGAGAAGAACGGCTTCCTCTACGTCGACGAGATCGTCACGCCGGAGCTCGAGGGCCGCCGGCATGGCAAGCGCATCCAGGACCTGCTGAGCCGCGGACAGACGATCCTCGTGCAGGCGGTCAAGGACCCGATGAAGACGAAGGGCGCACGCCTCACGACCGAGGTGTCGCTCGCCGGCCGCTTCGTCGTCTACGTGCCGAGCGGCGAGGGCTTCGGCGTCTCGCGCCGGCTGGAGGACGACGAGCGCACGCGCCTGCGCGACATCCTCAAGTCGCTCGACGTGAAGAAGGGCGGCGTCATCGTCCGCACGGCTGCCGAGGGCGCGTCCGCCGAGGACATCGAGCGCGACTTCGAGTTCCTCACGCGGCTCTGGAAGACCATCGAGACGCAGGCCAACTCGGTGCAGACGCCGGCGCTCGTCTACCAGGAGGCCGAGCTGCCGCTCCGCGTCACGCGCGACCTCTTCACGGAAGACTTCGAGCGGGCGCTCGTCGACGACGACCGCACGTACCGGCGCATCGTCGGCTACCTGAAGAAGACCTCGCCGCACATGGCCGACCGCGTCGTGCGCCACCGCTCGAAGACGCCGCTGATGGAGGAGTTCGGCGTCGACCGGGAGATCAAGTCCACGCTCTCGCGCCGGGTCGACCTACCGTCCGGCGGCTACCTGGTCTTCGACTACGCCGAGGCGTTCACGGTCATCGACGTGAACACCGGCCGCTTCGTCGGCTCGCGGTCGAAGTCGTCGACCCAGACGCTCGAGGACACGATCACGAAGAACAACATCGAGGCCGTCAAGGAGGTCGTGCGCCAGCTGCGGCTGCGCGACATCGGCGGGATCATCGTCATCGACTTCATCGACATGGCGAACCCGAAGAACCGGGCGACGGTCGAGGAGGCGCTGCGCCAGGAGCTCGAGCGCGACCGCACCAAGACCTACGTGGTCGAGATCTCGCCGCTCGGGCTGGTCGAGATGACGCGCCAGAACGTCACCGACGGGCCGCGCGAGATCCTCGCCAAGAAGTGCCCGGTCTGCGCCGGCGACGGGATCGTCGTCTCGGAGCAGACGGCGGCGGTGGAGCTGGAGCAGCGCCTGCGCACGCTCGTCAAGGGCTCCCGCAGCAAGGTCTACCGCGTCGAGGTGAACGCGCACGTCGCGAGCGTCCTGATCGGCCCCGGCGCGCGGCGGCTGGCCGCGCTCGAGGAGGTCACGAAGCGCCGCTTCGTGGTCGAGGGCCGCGACGACGTGCCGCACGATCACCTCGAGGTGATCGCGCACGGCGCCACCGCCGAGCCGGAGCCCGGCCCGCTTGCCGAGGGCGCTGACGTCAGCCTGAAGCTCGTCGAGATCGGCCGCTACGACGCCCACGCAGGCGTCGGCAAGCTCGACGGCCTCGCGGTCGTCGTCGCGGGCGGCTCGAACCTGATCGGCAAGAAGGTGACGGCGCGGCTCGAGCGGGTCATGAACGGCGTCGCGTGGGCAACGCTGCTCTCGCCGGCGCCGCGCATCGACGATCCGATCACGGCGGAGAGCGAGGCCGAGCGGCCGACGCGCTCGCGGCGGCGGACGCCGGCGAAGGCGGGGGCGGTCCCGGCTGTGGTCGAGGACGCGATCGCGGAGGAAGAAGACGACGAGGACGTCCTCGATGAAGCTGTTGCCGATGAGATTGTCGCCGAGGAGCTTTTGACCGACGCCGAGGAAGAGGAGACGGTTGTCGACGTGGAGCAGCCGGCCGCCGAGGGGACGACGCCCAAGAAGAAGACACGGCGCGGGACGCGTGGCGGCCGCAACCGGCGCAAGAAGCCGGCGGCCAGCGTGAACGGCGGCGCGCCCGAGGCCGAGGCACCCGCGGAGGCCACGGAGGAGCCGGCGGCCCCTGCGAAGGAGCCGGCGGCGCCTGCCGAGGAGCCGGCGGCGCTCGCGCCTGCGCGCATCCACCTGCCCCCCGACGATCTCGGCGACGCCGCGCCCACGAACGGCGCCGTCCCCGTCCGAGGAAGTCGTCGACGCGGTGTCCGCGGCCGAGGGCGAGGAGCAGCCGAAGCCCAAGAAGCGCACCCGCCGAGGAACCCGCGGCGGGCGCAACCGCAAGCGCAAGCCGGCCGGCGCCGCGACGCCGGCCGAGCCGGTCGCCGAGCAGCCCGCGCCGGAGTAGCCTTGCTACACTCGGCCTCTCGCGGGCGCCTGCCCGCGTTCTTTGCGTGAGGTTCTCGTGACGTACGCGATCATCCGACTTGGCGGCAAGCAATACCGCGTCTCAGAGGGCGAGCGACTCCTCGTGGACCGCCTGCGCTTCGACGAGAGCGCCACGTTCAACCCGGACGTCCTGTTCGTCGGCGGCGGCGGCAGCGACGGCGCCGCCGTGACTGCCCGCGTCGTCGGCCACACGCTCGGCCCGAAGATCCGCATCGGCAAGTACAAGAAGCGCACGGGCTACAGGCGCCACACGGGCCACCGGAGCCGCCTGTCCGAGATCGAGATCCAGTCGATCGGGGCCGCGAAGACCGGCCGCAAGGCCGCGGCGACACCGAAGGAGGAGCCAAAGGCGGCCGAGAAGACGGCGCCGGCCGGCCTCCCGGACGGCTATGCGGACATGACGGTGGCGCAGATTCACGACGCCGTGAAGAGCTGGTCGGCCGAGCAGGTCGAGGCCGCGCTGGAGTACGAGCAGGCGCACGCCGCACGCAAGGGCGCGCTGGGCGCGCTGGAGTCGGCAGCGAAGACCGAGGAGGACTAGGGGATGGCACACAAGAAGGGCCTCGGCTCGTCGAAGAACGGTCGCGACTCGAACTCGCAGCGCCTCGGCGTCAAGGTCTTCGGAGGCGAGTCTGTGAAGGCCGGCGCGATCATCGTGCGGCAGCGCGGCACCCGGTTCCGCCCAGGCCCCGGCACGGGCATCGGCAAGGACGACACGATCTTCGCGAAGCGCGAGGGCACCGTGTCGTTCACGACGCGCGGCGAGCGCCGCTACGTCGTGATCGCCGAGCTGACGGACTAGACCCCGTGCTGGCAGACCGCGCCCGCATCGAGGTCGAGGCGGGCCGCGGCGGCGACGGTGCGGTCAGCTTCCGCCGGGAGAAGTTCGTGCCGCGCGGCGGCCCGGACGGCGGCGACGGCGGCCGCGGCGGCGACGTGATCCTGGTCGCCGACCCCGACCGGCGCGATCTCTCGTGGTTCCGCTCGAAGACGCGCTTCCGCGCGCGCAGCGGCGAGCCGGGCCGCGGCTCGGGCAAGCACGGCGCCGACGGCGCCGACGTCGAGCTCAACGTCCCGGTCGGCACGCAGGTGCTCGACGCCGACGGGCACCTGATCGCCGACCTCGCGCACGCGCCCGCCCGCGTGACCGTGGCCGAAGGCGGCACGGGCGGGCGCGGCAACCGCCAGTTCGCGACCGCGACGCGGCAGACGCCGCGCTTCGCGGAGACCGGCCTCCCGGGCGAAGCGCAGGAGCTCGAGCTGCGGCTGAAGCTGCTCGCGGACGCCGCGCTCGTCGGGCTCCCGAACGCCGGCAAGTCGTCGCTGCTGTCCCGAATCTCGAACGCACGGCCGAAGGTCGCGGACTACCCGTTCACGACGCTGCAGCCCGTGTTGGGGACGGTGGACGCGCCGGACGGGCGGCAGCTGGTGGTCGCGGACGTGCCGGGGCTGATCGAGGGGGCGAGCGAGGGGGTCGGGCTCGGGCACGAGTTCCTGGCGCACCTGGAGCGGGCTCGCGTCCTGGTGCACGTGATCGATTCGTCGGAAGATGTCGACGCGGCCTGGCGGACGATCGACGCGGAGCTGCACGAGTACGGCGCGGGCCTCGACGAGCGGCCGCAGATCGTCGTGCTGAACAAGATCGACCTTCTCCCGGAGCCGCCCGCGTTCGGCGTGGAGGACGAGCGAATCCAGCGCGTGTTCCACGTCTCCTGCGCGACGGGCGCCGGCATCGAGGACTTCCGGCGCGCGCTGTTTCAGCTGGTGCCGCCCGCCGAGCCGCCCGCGCCGGCCGCGGAGGGCATGGCCGACTACCTCGTGTACCGGCCGCAGCCGAAGCGCCGCTCGTACCGGGTGCTGCGCACCGACCGCGGCTACCGCGTCGCCGGCCGGCCGCCCGCCGACGCGGAGGAGCTCGAGCGTGCGCTGCGCGCGGCCGGCGCGAAGTCGGGCGACGAGGTCGTCGTGGGCGACGAGACGCTGGAGCTCTCGTGACGGTCGGCCTGCTCGGCGGGACATTCGACCCGCCGCACGTCGGCCACGTCGCGCTCGCGCGCACTGCGATCCAGCACTTCGGGCTCGACCCGCTGCTCGTCGCGCCGACGGGGCAGACGCCCGGCAAGGAGATCGCGTCCGATCCGGAAGTGCGTGTGCGGCTCGCCGAGGCAGCCTTCGCAGACGTGCCCGGGGCGGAGGTGTCGCGGATCGACGTCGACCGGCCGCAGCCGGCGTACTCGTCCGAGACGGTGCGCTGGGTGCACGACCAGTGGGGCGAGCCGCTCTTCATCGTGGGGGCCGACCGCTTCGCCGACTTCCTGACCTGGCGCGAGCCGAACGCCGTGCTCCGGCTACGCGCGCCTCGGCGTCGCGACGCGCCCAGGGTTCGATCTGCGCTCGCTCGATCACGTGCTCGCCGCGGTCGAGCAGCCCGAGCGCGTCGAGTTCTTCGAGATCCCGCCGATTCCCGTGTCGTCCACCGAGGTGCGCGAGCGCGTCGCGGCCGGCCTGCCGATCGACTGGCTCGTCCCGCGCGGGGTCGAGCAGCTCATCGTCGCGCTCGGGCTCTACCGGGAACCGGGGGTACACTGAATGGGTCGTCCAGAAAGCCACCCACAGCCTCTGACCCCGCTCGAGCTCGCACAGCGCATCGCCGGCCTGGCCCGCGAGAAGCTCGCCGAGGACGTCGTGATCCTCGACTTGCGGCCGGTCGCGATCTACACGGACTTCCTCGTCGTCTGCAGCGGGCGCAACACGCGCCAGACCACGGCGATCTACAACGAGGTCCGCGAGCAGTTGAAGCACGAGGCGGGTCTTCTCGCCCGCTCCGTCGACGGGCAGAGCCAGGGCGCCTGGATCATCGCCGACTACCTCGACGTCGTGCTCCACGTCTTTACGCCGGAGACCCGCGACTACTACCGGCTCGAGGATCTGTGGGGCGACGTGCCGTCGGTCGAGGTTGCGGCGGCGGCCGGGTAACGTTGTCCTAGCAGGCAACTAGAATGGTCAGTGTGCTGACCACTGACCGGAAGGGCACGATCGCCGAGACGGCGATCATCGCCAAGGCGATCCAGTTCGGGCTCGACGTCTACAGGCCGGTCAACGACGGGCTCCGCTGGGATCTGCTGTTCGGTTCGGAGACCCGGTTTCTCCGCGTCCAGTGCAAATGGGCGAGTCTGCACGGCGCCGTGGTCATCGTGCCGACGCGCTCGGCCCGCCGTACACGAGACGGGATCGTCCAGCGAACCTACAGCCGCGAAGAGATCGATGTCATCGCCGCATACTGCGCCGAGGTCGACCGTGCGTTCCTCATCCCAGCGGACGTGTTCGACGGCCATCCGGCTGTCTGGCTTCGGCTCGTGGCAACGAAGAACAACCAGCGGATCGGCGTCCGCTGGGCTGACGATTTCGAGTTCGGCGCTACACTGGGGCGTCGTGCGCAAGGGGCCATAGCTCAGTTGGGAGAGCGTCTGGCTGGCAGCCAGAAGGTCGCCGGTTCGAGCCCGGCTGGCTCCACTCTAGAGGCCGCCTCGCGCGGCCTCTCCCTCTTCGAGTGACCGATCCGTTCATCCGCAGAGCGACCGCGGCCGAAGCCGAGACGCTGTTCGACATCCAGAAGGCCGCGTCACTCCTCGCGTTCGCCGGCATCTTCACCGGCCCGTTCCCGGACGACGAGATCCACGCCGACTGGACCGCGAGGCTCACCGACCCCGACCGCGAGGTGCTGGTCGCCGAGCGCGCCGGCCAGGCCCTCGGCTTCGCGACCAGAGCTCCCGAGATGCTCGATCAGCTGTTCGTTCTCCCCGACGCGCAGGGCACCGGCGTCGGCTCGGCGCTCCACGACGCCGTCCTCGACCGCCAGCAAGCCGCGGGAGACACGATCTGCCGGCTGTGGGTCCTGGAGGCGAACCAACTGGCGCGGGCGTTCTACGAGCGCCGCGGCTGGCGCGCGGACGGCGAGACGAGGCGGACGAACCAACCGCCGCGCCCGCCTGCGCTCCGCTACGCCATCCGGCTCTAGAAGACGCGCCAGCTCTGGCGTGAGAGGAAGAACCCGTGCCCGTCGCGGTTCCTGCACGTCAGCCCGCTCGCCCGTGACGTGCAGCTGACGCCGCCGTACGACCACGTACGCCCGTAGGCCAGCACACGAGCGCGCGGGTCGTACACCGTGTCGCCTGCGCAGGTCGGCCCGGCCTTCCCGCGCGGCCCCATCGAGGCGCCCGTCCAGTCCACGTCGCAGCGGCGTGCAGGCTTCGGGTGCAGCCCGCTGAAGAGGTCGCACCGGAACACCGCTCTGCCGGTGATCGACGCCGGATAGTACGCGCAGGCGATGTTCTTCGACGGGGTGCGGAACGTCTTCGTGTTCAACGCGAGCGCGGGCGCCGCCAAGACGAGCGCTGCCATCCCGACCAAGACCAACCCGCGCACCCGCCCAGCCTAAGCGCCGCGAACCCGCCTAGCTAGGCTGGAAACGCATGGCCGGGGGAGCAGCAATCGAGGTCGAGCAGCTGGAGCGCACGTTCAAGGACGTGCACGCCGTCAGGGGCATCGACCTCCAGGTCGACAGCGGCGAGATCTACGGCTTCCTCGGCCCGAACGGCGCGGGCAAGTCGACGACGGTGCACATGCTCACGACGCTGCTGCCACCCAGCGCCGGGACGGCGCGCGTCGGCGGGTTCGACGTCCGCCGCGAAGGGCCCAAGGTGCGTCGCGTGATCGGCGCCGCGCTCCAGGAGGCGGCGCTCGACCCGCTGCTCACCGGCCGCGAGCACCTGCGGCTGCAGATGGCGCTGCACAACATCCGCGGGCCCGAACGGCAGACGCGCAGCGACGAGTTGCTCGAGCGCGTGGGCCTCACCCAAGCGGCCGACCGTAAGGTGCGCACCTACTCCGGCGGCATGAAGCGCCGCCTCGACCTGGCGCTCGCGCTCGTGCATCGGCCCCGCATCCTGTTCCTCGACGAGCCCACCACGGGGCTCGACGTGCAGAGCCGGAGCGCGCTATGGCAAGAAGTCGCCCGCCTCGCCCGCAACGAGGGCGTCACCGTGTTCCTCACCACCCAGTACCTGGAAGAGGCGGACGTCCTCGCCAACCGGGTTGGCATCATCGACAAGGGCACGATCGTCGCCGAGGGCACACCGGCGGAGCTGAAGGCAACGATCGGCCGGCCGAGCATCGAGGCGGTGCCCCACGAGCGTGACCACGACCAGCAGGTGCTCGAGGTGCTGCGCCGCTTCGGCGAGCCGATCACGTCCGCCCGCGGAGTCGCCGTCCGCCTCGAGGACGGGCTCGGGCTCACCGACGTGGTGCGCGGCCTCGACTCAGCTGGGATCGAGGTCGAGGAGCTGATGCTCCACGCGCCGACGCTGGACGACGTGTTCCTCGCGAAGACGGGGCGGCTGCTCGAGGGCGCCGGCAACGGCGACCAGCCCTCGTGACCACGAGCCCCACCGTCAACCAGGTGGGGAGCCTCGCCTGGCGGTCGATCGTCCGGCAGGCGCGCCAGCCGGCGCATGTCATCCCCCCGCTGCTCTTCCCACTGGCGCTCCTCGCCGTCAACTCCGGCGGCCTCCACGCGGCGACGCGCCTGCCCGGCTTCCCGACGCGCTCGTTCGTCGCCTTCGCGCTCGCGGTGCCGTTCATCCAGGGCGCGCTGTTCGCGACGCTGAACGGCGGCGCCGACCTCGCACGCGACATCCAGACCGGCTTCCTGAACCGCCTCGCGCTGACGCCGATGCGCGGCTCGGCCGTCCTCGCGGGGCACCTCGCCGGCGTGGTCGCGCAGGGGATCTTCCAGACGACTTTCTACCTCGTGGTCGGCCTCGGGATCGGCGTCGGGATCCACGCCGGCATCGGCGGCGGGCTCGTGATCCTGCTCCTCGCCGCGCTCGTCTGCCTCGGGTTCGGCGCGTTCGGGTCGTTCGTCGCGCTGCAGACCGGCTCCGGCGAGGCGACGCAGGCGACGTTCCCGATCTTCTTCGTCTTCCTGTTCATCTCGTCGATGAACATGCCGCGCAACCTGCTCGGCCACAGCTGGTTCCGGATCGCGGCGACGATCAACCCGGTCTCGTACCTGATCGAGGGCTTCCGCAGCCTGGTCATCCAGGGCTGGAACTTCGAGGCCCTGGGGCTTGCGTTCGGCGTCGCGATCGGGTTCGCGGTCGTCGCGATCACGCTCTCGTCGCTTTCGCTCAAGCGGAGGATGACGCGCACGTGAGCCAGTACCTCTCCGGGGCGTTCGGCCTCGCCTGGCGCGTGATCTGGAAGATCCTCCGCAACCCGGCGCTGCTCCTGCCCTCGCTGATCTTCCCGCTCTTCTTCTTCACCGCGTTCGCGGGCGGGCTCTCGCGCGTCCATACGGTTACCGGGTTCAACTTCGCGCCCGGCTACACGGCGTTCCAGTTCGTCTTCGTCCTCCTTCAGTCGGCGGCCTTCACCGGCGTCTTCACCGGCTTCGGGATCGCCGCGGACTTCGAGTACGGGTTCACCCGCCGGCTGTTCATCGCCGTCCCGCACCGCAGCGCCATCGTCGTCGGGTACGGGCTCGCCGCCATCGGTCGGTGGGCGATGACGGCGACGCTGCTTACGGTCGTTGCCCTGGTCGCGCGTATGAACATCATCGGAGGCCCGGTCGACGTGGTCAGGCTCTACACCCTTGCGCTCCTGGTCAACATCACCGCCCTCTTCTGGGCGTGCGGCATCGCCATGCGCTTCCGCTCGCTCCAGGCCGGGCCGGTGATGCAGCTCCCCGTCTTCCTGATCCTCTTCCTCGCGCCCGTGTACGTCCCGCTCTCGCTGGTGCACGGCTGGCTGCACACGGTCGCCTCGGTGAACCCGGTGACCCAGCTGCTGGAGACCGGCCGCGACTTCATCGCCGGCGAGCCGGCTCCCGCCGGGACGACGTTCGGGCTGGCCCTCCTGCTCGGCGCCGCGTTCTGCGCCTGGGCGTTTCGCGGGCTGCGGCGGGCCGAGGCCGCCGGCTAGCGAATCCGCGCGGATAACGCGCGCGCCACCCGGAGGCCTGACGCCGTCACCCGCACGGTGCCGGCGATGCGCCGCCCGCTCGTCTTGGCGGCTTTCACGGGCCTTCCAGTCCACCCACTGCGGTGGAGGGCCGGACCGCCCTCGCCGTTTTAGACTCAGGGGGTGATCCGGCAGGGGGAGGCGGTGGTCACGCGCGTGGGCGCGGGGCTGTCTCGGGAGTCCGAGGCGATAGCGGCGGGCCGCGAGGCCGGTCGTGCGGCGGCGGCTGCCGTCGACGGCGCCGGCGCCGGCGTCGATCTCGCCTTCCTGTTCCTGTCCGCACACCATCTCGACGACGCCGAGGCCGCGGTCGCCTGCGTCCTCGACGAGCTGCGGCCGCGCCACCTGGTCGGCTGCGTCGCCGACGGCGTCGTCGCCGGCGCAGCACGAGCTCGAGGGCGGGCCCGGCGCCGCGGTGTGGGCCGCCGTGCTCCCGGCCGGTGCGGACATCTCGGTCTTTCACGCCCTCGCGCATCCCGGACGACGCCGGCACGGTCGTGACCGGCGTGCCGCCGCTCGAGGACCCCGACGTCGTCGTCCTGCTCGCCGAGCCGTACTCGTTCCCGGCGGCGTCGTTCCTCACGAAGCTGAACGGCGAGCAGCCGGGCCTCCCGGTCGTCGGCGGGCTCGCGGCGGGCGCCGGACGCCCCGGCGAGGGCGCCCTCATCGTCGAGGACCGCGTCGTCACCGAGGGCGCGGTGGGCGTGGCCGTCACCGGCGCGCCGGTGATCACCGTCGTCTCGCAGGGCTGCGCGCCGATCGGCCGCGAATCGGTGATCACGAGCGCCGAGGGCAACGTCGTCCACGAGCTCGCCGGCCGCCCGGCGCTGATGCGCCTGCAGACGGAGATCGCTGCGCTGACGCCCCATGAGCGCTCGCTCGCCTCGCGAGGTGTGCTGGCGGGCCTGGTCATCGACGAGAACCGGAGCGAGTACGCGCCGGGCAACTACCTGATGCGCGCGCTGCTCGGCGGCGATGAGGATTCGGGTTCCCTCGCAGTCGGTGAGACCGTGCGCGTGGGCCAGACGCTCCGGTTCCACGTCCGCGACGCGGCCACCGCCGACGCCGACCTCAACGCGGCGCTCGGGCATGCGCTGGGCGGGCACCGCCCCGCGGGCGCGCTGCTGTTCACCTGCAACGGCCGCGGCACGCAGCTCTTCCCGGAGCCGGACCACGACGCCGCCGCCGTGTCACGCGCCCTGGGCTCCGACTCCGTCGCCGGGTTCTTCGCCGCGGGCGAGATCGGGCCGGTGGGTGGGCGCGCATTCGTCCACGGCTACACGGCGACGCTCGCCGTGTTCCTCGAGTCGCAGTGACGCGCGCGCGGGCCGTCGGCATCAACCACGTCGCCCTCGAGGTCGGGTCGGTCGACGAGGCGCTCGAGTTCTACGGACGGGTCTTCGACGTCACGCTGCGCGGCCGGGTGCCGGGCATGGCGTTCGTCGATCTCGGCGACCAGTTCATCGCGCTCGCCGAGCACCGTGACCGCCAGCCCGATGCCGAGCGCCATTTCGGGCTCGTGGTCGACGACAAGGAAGCGGCACGCCGCGCGCTCCAGGAGGCGGGCGTCGCCGTTCAGCCGGCGGGCAAGCTCCGCTTCCGGGACCCGTGGGGCAACACCGTGGAGGTCGTGGACTACCGAGACGTCCAGTTCACGAAGACGCCCGAGGTGCTGCGCGGCATGGGCCTCGAGCTCTCCAAGCACGAGGCCGCCCTCGCCGAGCTGCGTGACAAGGGTCTCGCCTAGGGACCTATCCGGCGCCGCTCGCGGATCGTGAGCGCAAGCACGACGACGAGCACCCAGGCGAGCCCGAGCAGGACGCCGCCGACGATGTCCGAGAGGAAGTGCGCGCCGAGGTAGACGCGGCTCGGCGGCGATGAGGACGATCATCGCGGCCGCGCCGGCGATCGCGAACGGGCCATAGCGCGTCCGGCGCGCGACGATGATCGCCAGCGCCGTGTAGACCGCGGTCGTGCCCATCGTGTGGCCGCTCGGGAACGAGTACGTCGTGAAGACGAGCGACGGGTCGTGGAAGAGCGGCCGCGGGCGGGCGACCGCGTGCTTCACAAGCGGGTTCAGGAGGGCGGCGCCCACGAGGGACGCGAGCAGGAGCGTGATCTCCGTCCAGGCCCGCCGGCGCGCGAGCAGGAGGCTCGCGACGGCGCAGACGGCAAGCAGGCCCCAGAAGCTGCCGAGGTCCGTGAAGAGCTCGACCCCGCGCGAGTGGGTGTCCTGAGCCGCTCGTTGAGGTGGCGGTCCCAGGTGGTGACGACGTCGGCGCGGGTGACGGCCGCGGTGAGCGCCCCGAAGGCGGCCAGGCACGCGGCGAGCAGCAGCATCTCGAGGGCGACCGCCAGCCGTAGCGAGCGTTCAACGCCGATCGAAGAAGGGCGCGCGCCGCCGGGGCGCCCGCTGGGCCAGCGTCGTCTCCATCGTCTCAGGCTAGCTCCCCTCGGTAACGATTCTGTTAGATCGTTAACCAAGCGAACGAATATTCGCTAACCTGGTTAACGAAGTGTCCGATCTCGCAGTTGCCGCAGATCCCGTTGCCCTGGCCAATCGGCTGCGTCCCGCGCTGCTTCGCGTCAACCGCGAGCTGCGCCGCGAGGGCGCCACGCTTGGCATCAGCGGCGGGCAGGCGACGCTGCTCCACCTGATCAGCCGCTCGCCGGGCGCGGGCGTGCGCGAGCTCGCGGCCCGCGAGGGCATGTCGGCGGCCGGGATGTCCGGTCATGTCGACCGGCTCGAAGCGGCCGGGCTCCTGCGCCGAGTGCGCTCGACCGACGACCGCCGCCGCGTGGGGCTCGAGGTGACGGACGAGGGAAACCGCATGTTGCGCGCCGTGCGCCGCCGGCGCACCGCATGGCTCGCCCAGCGCCTCGGCCGGCTTTCGCCGGCGGAGCTCGACGCACTGGAGGAGGCACTCGCGCCGCTCGAGCGACTGCTCGAGGTGGACGCGTGAGGTCGCTTCGAGCGACCGGCGCCGGCACTTTCGTCAGCCTCAGGATCCACCGGAACTACCGCCTCTTCTTCACCGGCCAGATCATCTCGGTCGCCGGGACGTGGATGCAGAACACGGCCCTGGCGTGGTTCGTCGTCGACCTGACGCACTCGCCGCTCGCGGTCGGGTTCCTTGCGTTCTGCCGCTTCGTGCCGTTCTCCGTGTTCGGCCTGATCTCGGGCGTCGTGGCCGACCGCTTCGACAACCGGCGCCTCGTCATGACCACGCAGGTGTTCCAGATGGCCGTCTCGATCGCCCTGGCCGCGCTCGCGTTCTCCGGTCAGGCGTCCGTCTGGGAGGTGTATGCACTCGCCGTCCTCGGCGGCGTCGGGCTGGTGTTCGATGCGCCCGGCCGCAACTCGCTGACGTACCAGATGGTCGGCCGTGACGAGCTGCCGAACGCCATCGCGCTCAACGCGAGCTTGTTCAACGCCTCACGCGTGATCGGGCCCGCGGTCGCGGGCCTTGTGATCGCCGCGACCGGCATCGGCGTCTGCTTCGCGCTCAACGCGGTCAGCTTCCTCGCCGTGATCGCTGCCCTCTGGCTGATGCGCACCTCGGAGCTCTTCCCGGTCGGGCACAAGGAGCGGCCTACCGTCATCGAGGGGACACGCGAGGGGCTTCGTTACGTGCGCAGCTCCCCACGGATCCGAGCCGTGCTGGTCATGACGCTCGTCGTCAGCACCGTCGGGTTCAACTTCCACGTTCTCGTGCCGGTGCTCGCCGCCGACACCCTTCACGTCGGCGCGAAGATGTTCGGGGTGCTCTCCGCCGTGTTCGGGGCGGGCGCGCTCGTCGGCGCGCTCATCGCCGCCGTACGGTCGAAGGCGAGCTTCAAGGCGCTCGTCCTCGGCACGGGCACGTTCAGCCTCACGATGCTCGCCCTCGCGTCGCAGCACACCGTGCTCACCTGCGCGATCCTGCTCTTCATCACCGGGATCTCGTTCACGACCTGGACGGCGAACAGCCAGTCGATCCTTCAGCTCTCCGCTCCCGATCATCTGCGGGGGCGCGTGCTCAGCCTGTACCTGCTCGCCTTCGCGGGAGCGGCCCCCATCGGCGGGCTACTCTCCGGCTGGCTCGCCCACGTTGGCGGGACGGAGCTCGCGTTCGGCGTCGCGGGCGCCGCGGGGCTGCTGATGACCGCCTACGGGCTGCGCACGCTGCGCGATGGGCGCTTCGCGTCGGGGCCGACCTTGACGCCCACGCCCACGCCCACGCCAACATCCATGCCGGTGCTCGTGCCCGGGACGCGCCGCTAGCCCCTCGGGGGCGCAGCCTCCTACCCGGCTTCCTCCGCGTCGAGCACGGACGCCAGCACCGCGTCCCAGGCGACCTCGGAGGCGACGACGGCAAGCGTGACGGGGTCGAGCCCGTCCTCGATCTCGGCCGTCGAGACCGCGTAGAGGATGTCGCCGTCGGCCACCGTGTGGAACGGCTGGATCGCCCGGCTCATCGAGGCGTGTACCTGGCGGCCGAGCTGCGCGCAGCGCGCGCCGCTCGAGCGCCTGGTTCGTCACCACGACGGTCAGCGTCGTGTTCCCCGGTGCGATCTCGAGTAGGCGGTCCTCGACGCCGGCGAGGAGCGGCGTCCGGTCGCCGCCCGGCGACAGGTGCCCGCGCACGACGCGGCCCTCCCGGTCGACGAGCGCGCCGACGGAGTTCACGACCGTGAAGACGGCGACCTTGCGTCGCGCCGACCTGGCGGAAGGCGCCGCCCTGGCCGCCCGGCTCGCCGCGCTCGAGCCCGAACGTCTTGCCGACGCTCACTGACCGGCCGGCCCCGCGCGCGCCGAGCGGGAAGACGCCTTCGCGCGCTGACGCGAGTGCGGCGCGGCCGAGCGCCTTGTCCGGGTAGACGGTCGTCGCTCGGCGGCCGAAGTCGTAGACGATCGCCCCCGAGACGTTGGGGATGTTCGTCCAACCGACCTCGTAGCCGCGCTGCGCCAGGATCTCCGCCGCGACGCCCGTCGCGGCCTCGAGGCCGTACAGCGAGCCGCCGGCCAGGCAGATCGCGTGGACCCACTCGAACCCGCCGAGCCGGCCTGGCGACCCACCCCGCACGTCGGTCGCGCACGCCGCGCCTGCGGGCACGAACTGGAACACCGTGCAGCCCGTCGGGCCCTCGTCGTACTCGGCGGCGCCGATGCGTACGCCCGGCAGCTCGAAGCGGAGCTCGGGCCCGCCGAATGCCGTCCGCGGGACGAGCTCCGCCTGGTCGTTGGACAGCGGCACAGCCGTGAACCGTAGTGCGCGCCCGCCTAGGCGTAGTCGAGCACCCAGACGGCGTCCTCGCCGCAGCGGACGAGCACCGTCTCGCCGTCGCGGCGCAGGACGTCGCCCGGGGCTTCCATCGGTGACGCCGCGCTCCACGCGTGTCTTCAGCAGCTGCCGCTCGCGGCCGTCCAGATCGGCCCGCGCGCCGGCGCCCCAGGCGAACATGAAGCTCCAGGCGCGGACGCGACGGTGGATCTCGTCGGCCGGCCAGCTCCAGTCGAGCTCGCCGTAGTCGTCGGCGAAGAAGCCGGCGTAGGACGCGCCGGCATCGTCCTGAGCGTCGCCCGGGTCGCCGCGCGCCACGCGCTCGAAGACGACGGGCAGGAGCTCGGCGTTGAGCTCCGCGAAGCGCGGGATCAGGTCGGGCATCCAGTCGTCGTCGCCGAGCGCGAACGTTCCCTGCGCGAGGATCCCGCCCGTGTCGAAGTCGTCGTCCATGCGGTGGTACGTCACCCCGAGCTGCGGCTCGCCGTCCCGCACCTGCCAGGCGATCGGCGACGGGCCGCGGTAGCGCGGGTAGCAGGGAGGGGTGCGAGTTCACGCAGCCGAGCCGCGGGACTGCGAGCGCCTCCGGCGTCAGCCGCCAGGGGAAGCCGAGGCAGAGAACGAAGTCGGGCTCGAAGGCCGCGAGCAGCGGCGCCACACGCGTGCGGTCGTGCGCGATCGCGATGTCGAGGTCGGGCGGCGACTCCCACACGAGTCGGTCGAAGAAGTCCTGCCGCCCGGGGTGGACCTCGCGGCGGCCCTGCGGCCCCTGCGACGGTGACTACGGCAACCGGCTCGTGCCCGATCGCGCGTGCGAACTCGGTGAAGCTCGGCGACGGCCGGCTGCACCGTCGACACGAAGACAATCCTCCAGGGCGCGTCCACGCCGCAGATCATGGCTGCCCCGGTACGCTCCTTGCAGTGTCGGTGGAGCGGCTCCGCGGTCTGCTCGTGGACGCCTTTCCCGAGGCGGGGGACGTTGACGTGCTCGACCGCACCGGCACCGGCGACCACTTCCTGGTGATGGTGCAGAGCGGCCGCTTCAACGGGCTCGGCCTCGTCGACCAGCACCGGCTCGTCTACGACGCACTGGCAGCGCCGCTCGCGGACGGCACCATCCACGAGCTGCGGATCAAGACGAAAGGAGACTAGATGGAGCTTCGCGACCAGATCCAGCAGGTGATCGACAACGAGCCGGTCGCCCTGTTCATGAAGGGCACGCCGCAGCTCGTCATGTGCGGCAACTCGCATCGCGCGCTCGAGGCGCTGCGAGCCGCCGGCGCGCCGGTGACGGCCGTCGACGTCCTGCCCGACCCGCGCTACCGCCAGGAGCTCTCGGCCATCTCCGGCTGGCCGACGATCCCGCAGGTGTTCGTGGGCGGGGAGCTGATCGGCGGCGCCGATATCGTCGAGGAACTGGCCGCCTCCGGCGAGCTCGAGGGGAAGCTGGCCGAGGCGCTCGGCGACGACTACCGCGCGGGCAGGGATGAACGGGTGGTCGCGCTGGCCGCTGTTTGAGATAGTTCGGCTGCCGAACGCCGAAGACGAGGAGGGTCGACCGCATGGCCGTCGTTGAGCTGGAGCACGTCAGCAAGGTCTATCCCGACGGCACGCGCGCCGTCAACGACCTCAACCTCGACATCGACGACGGCGAGTTCATCGTGCTCGTCGGCCCGTCCGGCTGCGGCAAGACGACCGCGCTGCGCATGGTCGCCGGGCTCGAGGAGATCTCCGAGGGCGTGCTGCAGATCGGCGACCGGGTCGTCAACGACGTGCCGCCGCGCGACCGCGACATCGCCATGGTCTTCCAGAGCTACGCGCTCTACCCGCACCTCACGGTGTACGACAACATCGCGTTCGGCCTCAAGCTGCACAAGATCCCGAAGGCCGAGATCGACCGGCGCGTCAACGACGCGGCGCGCGATCCTCGACCTCGAGCCGCTCCTGAAGCGCAAGCCGCGCGCGCTGTCCGGCGGCCAGCGGCAGCGCGTGGCGATGGGCCGCGCGATCGTGCGCGACCCGCCCGCGTTCCTGATGGACGAGCCGCTCTCGAACCTCGACGCCAAGCTGCGCGTGCAGATGCGCGCCGAGATCAGCGCAGCTCCACCAGCGAGCTCGGCGTCACGACCATCTACGTCACGCACGACCAGGTCGAGGCGATGACGATGGGCGACCGCGTCGCCGTCATGCGCAAGGGCGGCTCCAGCAGGTCGCCGCCCCGCGGAGCTCTACGACCGACCCGGTCAACCTCTTCGTCGGCGGCTTCATCGGCAGCCCGGCGATGAACCTGCTCGAGGCGACGCTCGGCCGCGACAACGGCTCGGTCTACGTGCAGGCGGGCTCCGAGCGGATCGCGCTCGACAACGAGACGCTCGCCGCAGCATCCGGCCATCCGGCCTACGTGGGCAGGGACGTCGTCCTCGGCATCCGCCCC
>CAVQAQ010000018.1:0-302481 GCA_963710465.1 uncultured Thermoleophilia bacterium | reverse complement strand
CCTGCTCGCCGAGCTCGCCACGCGGTAGGTTCGCGCGGTGGAGGGAGGCTGCTCCTGCGGCGCGGTGCGCTACCGGCTCACGACCGAGCCGCTCGTCGTTCACTGCTGCCACTGCCTGAACTGCCAGCGCCAGACGGGCAGCGCCTTCGTGATCAACGTGCTCATCGAGGCCGGCCGTGTCGAGTTGCTCGCCGGCGAGCCGCGGCCCGTCGAGGTTGGCCGCGACGACGGGAGCGCCCAGCGAATCTTCCGCTGCCCCGAGTGCGAGGTCGCCGTCTTCAGCGAGTACGGCCGCCCGGAGGTGCGCTTCGTACGCGCGGGGACGCTGGACGATCCGGCGGCGGTCGCTCCGGACGTCCACATCTACACCCGCTCGAAGGTGCCCTGGGTGACGCTCCCCCAGTCCGTGCCGGCGTTCGACGTCTACTACGACTCGAAGGCGCTCTGGCCGCCGGACAAGCTCGAGCGGCTGCGCGCCGCGTTTCGCGCTCCGCCGGAGTAGAGGATCCCGTCGTGCTCGAGCTGCGCCCCAACTGCGAGCTCTGCGACGCCGACCTGCCGCCGGAATCTGCAGACGCGCGCATCTGCTCTTACGAGTGCACGTTCTGCTCGACGTGCGTCGACGCGGTGCTCCACGGCGTCTGTCCGAACTGCGGCGGCGGCTTCCAGCCGCGGCCGGTGCGCCCACGGCACGCCTGGTGGGACGGCACCGGGCTGGAGCACGCTCCGCCCGGAACGCGACGCCGGCACACGCCGTACTCCCGCCACGAGCTCGCGGCGTTCGTCGAGCCGCTCCGCGCCATTCCGCCCCGCGAGCGCTGAAAAACCGTCTCGACGACCACCGAGTAGACGTGTGTATGCCGGCGCTCGCCCCCGACTCTTTCGATGCCCTACGGAAGCGGCCCCCCCGCCAGGGCGACGACCGCGCCGACGGCTCCGGCGAGCAGCAGCGTGAGGACGACGCCCCGCCGGAGCGCCAGCAGCAGTACCGCGGCGCCGCCTAGCACGCCATCTGCCACGGTTCGTCGAGCGCGCGCGCCAGCGGGATCGCCGAGCCGAGGATGGCGCCGATCGCCGCCGGCCCGGCGCCGTCGAGGAACGCACGGGCGCGAGGGTCGGCGCGGATGGGGTCAAAGCGGCCGCCGCCGAGCGAGGACGAACGCGAACGACGGCGAGAAGGCGACGAGCGCGGCGAGCAGACCGCCGCCGAGGCCGGCTGCGCCGTAGCCGACCGCTGCGACCGTGTGGACGACCGGCCCTGGCGTGATCTGCCCGAGCGCGACCGCGTTGACGAACTGGGTCGCGTCAGCCAGTGGTAGCGGTCGACCGCGTCGCGCCTGCATCAGCGGGACGATCACGAACCCGCCGCCGTACGAGAGCGCGCCGACCTTGAACGCGACCCAGGAGAGCGGCGAGCAGCCCGCCGGCGGACGCCGCTGCGAGCGGCCAGAGGCACAGTCGCGCATGCCGCGGCGCTGCATGAGCAGCTCGATGAGCCCGCAGCCGAGCAGGACGAGGACGAGCCAGGGACCGACGGTTGCGGCGGCGATCGCCCCGAGGAGCGTAGACGACCCAGCGGCGGGGCTCGTGCCTGCGCCGCCAGCTCGGCCGAGCAGGCCCCAGCCGGCATGCACGGCGACCGCGGCCACCGCTGCGCCTGCGCCCGCGCCCGGCGCCGAGCACCCAGTCCGGCGGCGACGCTGCGAGGAAGAGCGCCGAGAGCGCGAGGATCAGCGACGAGGCCCGGCACGATGAACGCGAGCCCGCCGACGAGCGCGCCGGCGCGCCCGCGCAGCCGCCAGGCGCAGTAGATCGCGAGCTGCGTCGAGGCCGGGCCGGGGAGAAGGTTGCAGGCGGCGATCGCGTCCTCGAAGTCGTCGTCCGACAGCCAGCGGCGTCGGTCGACGCAGAGGTCGCGCAGAAGGGCGATGTGCGTCGGTCGGCCCGCCGAAGCCGATGCAGCCGATGCGCCCCCACTCGCGCAGGACGACGCCGAGCCCGGGCGGCGCGGTGCCGGCCGGCGTGTTGGCGTCGGCGAGCGTCACCGCGAGCGATCCTAGCGTTCGTAACTCGCGGCGCTTTATTGGACACGTTGCAACAGCGCGATTTGCCTGGTTATACTCGCCCGCCTAAGCAATATCGTTACGGAGGATGGAATGGCGAGGAAGACCGTTTTCGTGAGTGACCTTTCGGGCAACGAGATTCAGGAAGGCAAGGCCGCACGAATCTCGATTTCGTTCCAGGACGCTCGCAAGGGAACGTACGTGCTCGACGTGACGGAAGAAGAGGCGGAAGAGCTCGGCCGGAAAGGCACGAAGCAGGCGCGCCGCGGACGGCGCCCGAAAAGCGCTTCCTGAGGTGAAAAGGCCCCGGTGAACCCGGGGCCTTTTTCTGCTACGACGCGGCGGCGCATCGCCGCGTCCTGATCCTGTTCGCGCTGGCGCTAGACCGGCGGCTCGGCCAGCAGGCCTTCGACGTCGAACTCGCGCTCGCCGCCGAAGGGGCCATGCTCGCCGCGCGGCCACTCGCTCGGGCGGGCGGTCCCAGCAGAGCTCGAGGTCGTTCCCGTCCGGGTCGTCGAGGTAGATCGCCTCGTGCGTCCCGTGGTCGATGAAGGCGCGGACCGGCCAGTCGGCCCGCTGCAGCCGGCGGAGGGCGTCCGCCAGGTGCGCGCGCGAGGAGTACCGCAGCGCGACATGGTGCAGACCCGTGACGCCGTCGGGCTGCGGCGGTCCGCCCTTCGACTTCCACGTATTGAATCCGAGGTGGTGGTGGTAGCCGCCGGCCGAGAGGAACAGGATGTCGCCGGTCGTGCCCCACCCGGGCACGTCGCGGGCCTCGAAGATCACGTCGAAGCCGAGCACCCCGACGTAGAAGTTCCGCACGCGGTCGATGTCGGCGGTGCGCAGGTGGACGTGCCCGATCGTGAGGTTCGGGTCGATCGGGTCCGGGGCTGCCTGCATCGGCTCGACGTCGCCTTGCGGGCGTCCGGTCTGGGTCGTCATATCGTGCCTCCCTGGTCGACGCCCGGGAGTATGGAGACGAGCTCCTCGATGCGCGCGGCCGCACGCTCGAGTGCCGGCGCGTCGAAGAGGTACGGCGTCGCGTTCGGGATGTCGTGCATGGGCGCGTCGAGCTCGTTCGAGCCGCCCGCCGCGTTGAGCGCGTAGCGCACCGGGATCTCGTGGCAGACGACAAGCAGCGTCTGCTCGGGCCGGCCGGCCAGTGCCCGGAACGCGTGCGCATAGCGCAGGGCGGCGTCGTCGAGGCTCTCGCCGCCGGGAAAGGCGTCGGCGCGCGTATGCGCGCGCTTCCAGACCCGGTAGTCGTCGATCGGCAGCCCCTCTAGCTCGCCGACCGCGACGTCGTCGAGCAGCGGCTCCGGGGTGGAAGGGGACGCGCCGGCTACCCAGCGCGATCTCCGCGGTCTCGCGCGTGCGCCCGAAGCGCGTGTGCACCACCAGGTCGACCGGCAGGTTGGCGATCTGGGCGCCGAGATGGCGCGCCTGCTGACGGCCAGTCTCCGTGAGCCGGACCTCGACGGCCGGGTCGCCGTTGACCCGGTTCGCCAGGTTCAGCGTCGAGTGCGCGTGGCGCGTGAGGACGAAGAGCTGCAGGCCCCGAGCCTAGGCAATCGTTGTCCTCCCGGCCCTCGTAGCCGATCGGGCCGGGAGGCAACCTGAGCCGGTCAGTCCTTGAGCAGCGCGCCGCCCTTCGCGTGCGGCGCGGGCGTGCCGGGCACGTGGAGCAGGTTCTCGACGCCGTCGACGCCCTCGACATCGCGCACCGCGCTCTCGAAGCGCACGATCGTGTCGGGCGAGTCGACCTGGCCGCGCAGGAAGACGGTGCCGTTCTCGGCGTTGATGCTGACCTCGCCCTTGGGCAGGTCGTCGTCGCGGAAGACGACGCTCTCGACCTTGTGCGTGAGCTCGGCGTCGTCGTAGCCGGCGACGCGCTCCGCGTGCAAGGCCTTGTCCTCGCGCAGGTGCTGGGCAATCCGCCGGCCGAGGTGAGAGCGGAACGTGACGATTGCGAGGGTGCCGACCCCTGCGGCGAACCCGGCCGCGAAGAGCGCGGCGGGATGCCCGCGCCGAGCGTGCCGGCGGCGGTCGCGGTCCAGGGCGCCGAGACGCTCCGCGAACCCGTCGACGATGCGATTGGCGATCATTGCACGCTCTTCCGGCCGGTCGATGAACCGGCGGAGGAGGAGGGCGCCGAGTTCGTTGGTGGAGGGGGTCATCGGGCGACTCCTTTCGGTGGGGACGTGCTGCGATTGTGCCGGTACGGTCAACCGCGTGTGCGTCGACCATGACTCGTTGCCGCCCGTCCCGGTCATCAGCGGCGCGGCCGTCGCACACGAAGAGCTCGTCCTCGAGGCGGTTGACGGCAACCGCTTCGCGGCGTTCGTGGCGGTACCGGACGAGCCGAACGGAGCAGGCGTCGTCATCCTCCCGGACGTCCGCGGCCTCTACCGTTTCTACGAGGAGCTGGCGCTGCGCTTCGCCGAGCGCGGCTACACGGCCCTCGCGTTCGACTACTTCGGCCGCACGGCCGGCATCGAGAAGCGCGGCGACGACTTCGATTACCCGGAGCACGTCGCCGTCCTGACCGCCGAGCAGATCCAGGCGGACGTCGCGGCCGCGGTGGCCGAGCTGCGGCGCCGGGGCGCGCAGAGCCTCTTCACCGTCGGCTTCTGCCTCGGCGGGCGGCACTCGTGGCTGGCCGCCGCGGCCGGTCACGGGCTGGCCGGCGCCGTCGGCTTCTATGGACGCCCGGGCGTCTCCCGCGACGGCGATCCCGGCCCCGAGCAGCGGGCGTCCGAGCTGGCTGCGCCGATCCTCGGGCTCATGGGCGGGGCCGATCAGGCCATCAGCGCCGACGACGTCGCTGCGTTCGAGCGCGCGCTCGAGGCGGCGGGCGTCGAGCACGAGCTCGTCACCTACGAGGGGGCGCCGCACAGCTTCTTCGACCGCAAGCAGGAGGACTTCGCCGAGGCTTCGGACGACGCCTGGCGCCGCACGCTCGCCTTCATCGACGCCCGCCGTTAGTCCTCCGCCGCCTCGAGGTGCGACATTCCCGTCCGTGCCCGAGGCACGGCTTGAGGACTTCGGATCGGGGCTCACGCCCGTCACCCAGGGCTGGTTCGTGGTCAATGTGCGCGACGCCGAGTGGTGGTACTCGGAGAAGAGGGGCGCGAGGTGCGCCTTCGAGAACGAGTACGGCGACCCTCCGGTCGAGTTCGACCAGCTCGGGATCAACGTGACGATCCTGGAGCCCGGGGACACCAGCCTCTACCACGCCGAGGCGAACCAGGAGGCGTTCCTCGTCCTTTCAGGGGAGTGCGCGCTGCTCGTCGAGAACGAGGAGCGACGCCTGCGGTCCTGGGACTTCTTCCACGCTCCTCCGTGGACCGAGCACGCCTTCGTGGGCGCGGGCGAGGGGCCGTGTGTGATCCTGATGATCGGTTCGCGCTCGGGCCCGGGAGTGCACTACCCGGTGTCGGAGCTCGCGGCAAGCTACGGCGCAAGCGTGGCCGAGGAGACCTCCGACTGGAGGCAGGCGTACGCGACGGTCGAGCGGTTCCGGCGAGAACGGCCGCCGGACTGGGCTCGTCTGCCCTGGGCGTAGCGTCAGGAAAGCGCGCGCTCGAGCGCAGCACGGTCTGTTGGTGCTCCATGCGCGGGTAGCACGACCTCGACCGGCAGCCGGAGCAGCGGCCGCAGGTCTTCGACCACCTGCTCGCGCGTGACTCCGTGCTCCAGCACCTCTGGCGGGACCTCGAAGCCGCGACCGAAGTCGACCAGCGCGTCGCCGACGACGATCGCACCCACACGCTCGATCCAGAGCACGAGGTCGTTGTGTGACCGTCCCGGGAAAGCCTCGACGCCGATCGGAAGCCGGTCACCCGCGCCGTACAGGTGGGCCTCCCCGACGCCCTCCACCAGCAACCACGCGACATCGGGGCTGTGCCAGCCCTCCGGGATCTGCTCCGGAGCGATGCCGTACTTCCGCACGAGGTCATCTGCAGTGTCGGGCGGCGGCGTGAACACCGGCGCGCCGAAACGCTCGACCAGGCCCTGCGCATCGCGGTCATGCCACGGCGCGGTGAGCACCACCACCGGCTCGCGGTCGGCCGCGACGTCGAGGATCTCCTCCGGCACTCCCAGCGGATCGAAGAGCATCAGCCGCACCCCGTCGTCGAGTGCGTACGACGAAACCAGCTGCGGCCACCATTGATCAGGCGTCCACTCGGGATGCGGGGCCTGCCAGTGCCACAGCCCGGCCTGAAGCTCGAGCACGGCGGGATGCTAGAGCGAACAGAAGACCCGCGGTGCCCGGGTCAATCAGCACTGTCCGAAAAGGACAGTAGGCTCGCGCGCCGTGCGCCTGATCGTCGCCCGCTGCTCCGCCCGGTACACGGGCCGGCTCACCACCGAGCTTCCCGAGGGGCTGCGCCTGCTGATGATCAAGGACGACGGCACGTTCATGCTCTGGGCAGATGGTGGTGGGCAAAAGGTCAAGCCCCTCAACTGGATGACGCCACCGACGGTCGTCGAGGAGGACGAGGGCGCGCTGGTCGTCCGCAAGCGGGCGGGCAAGAGTGAAGACCGGCTCGAGATCCGCCTGCTCGAGGTGTTGAGCGACGTCACGCACGACATGGGCGAGCCGGCCGGCCTCGAGAAGGACGGCGTCGAGCGCGAGCTCCAGGAGGAGCTGGCCGCCCAGCCGGAGGTCCTCGAGCCTGGGCTGCGGCTCGTGCGTCGCGAGTGGCCGACGGACATCGGCCCGGTCGACCTCGTCTGCCGCGATGCCGAGGACGGTTGGGTCGCGGTCGAGATCAAGCGCGTGGCCGGCATCGAAGCGGTGGAGCAGCTGACGCGCTACCTCGAGCGCATCCGCCTCGATCCGGCGCTTGCAGGCTGCCGCGGGATCCTCGCGGCGCAGAAGATCCGGCCGCAGGCGCGCACGCTCGGCGAGGCGCGCGGCCTCGCCTGCGTCGAGGTCGACCTCGAGGTGCTGCGCGGCGAGCGCGAGCCCGACCTCGTGCTCTTCGGTTAGACCGGCAGCTCGACCGTGAACGTCGAGCCGTGCCCGCTCAGCCCCCGGGGCTCACCCGGGGATCTCGGAACGCAGTTGCTCGCGCTCCCCGCGAGCGAGGCGTTCGAGGGTCACCTCGACCGTGTCGCCGAGGCCGACCGGATCGAACGGCTTGGTGATGTACCCCACCGCGCCGTGCTCCCTGCCGCGGACGAGATCGCTCTCGTCGGCCATCGCGGTCAGGAAAACGACCGGGATGTCGCGCGTGCGCGCGTCCTCCCCGAGCGCCGCGGCGACGTCCCAGCCGGTCTCGCCCGGAAGCATGACGTCGAGCAGGATCAGGTCCGGCAGCTCGGCGACCGCGACCTCGATCGCCGCCTTCCCGTTGGCGGCCTCGAGCACGTCCATCCCGGAGAGACCGAGGTTGACCCGGCACAGCGTCCGGAACGCCGGCTCGTCGTCGACGACGAGGATGCGCCGCCGCGGGCTCACCTCCTCGCCGGCACCGCCGGTGTCCCCGCCGCCCTGCGGGGCCATGCGGTAGCGAAGCTCGCGGCGAGGCGGCCGCGCGCCGAGACGAGCCCGCTGCGTCAGCGCGAGCGGGCGGCGTATCCGGGTCTGGGTTTTCGACGTGGGCATCGCCGCCTGCGCGGATTCTACGAAGTCGCGGCGCGAGGCGGAAGGAGCGCTCACCCCTCGGAGGGACGTGGACTCGTTCCCGGCAGTCAGCGGCGCACCCCTCGTCCCCTCGTAGCCTTTAGGCTTGGCGAGTGCGGCTCTTCGGGTCCGACGCCAAGGTCGACGCGCTCAAGAAGGCTCCTCTCTTCGAGGGCCTGTCCCGCAAGGAGCTCGAGGAGCTTGCCCGCCTCGCCGACGACCTCGAGGTACCCGCCGGCAAGGTCCTGACGCGGCAGGGAGACACCGGCCGCGAGTTCTTCGTGCTCATGGACGGCCAGGTCGAGGTCGTACGCGACGGCGAGCTGCTCGGCACCAGCGGCGCCGGCGACTTCATCGGCGAGATCTCGATCATCGAGGACATGCCCCGCACCGCCACGGTGACGGCGACGACGCCGGTGCGCCTCTTCGTGCTGACGGCGCAGAGCTTCCGCAGCTTCGTCGAGCAGCAGCCCGACGTCGAGAACAGGGTGCTGCGCACGCTCGCGCGTCGGCTGGCCGCGATGTCCGACGATCCGGCGGTGTCGTAGTGGGGCGCGGGGACCGGCCGATCCGGCGCTGGAAGAAGGACCGCCAGCGCAAGAAGAAGGAGCGGGTGAAGAAGGCCGCCGCGGCGGCCGCGCCGCCGCCCGCGCGGCGCTCGGCCTCCTCCTAGGGGAGCCTGGCGGCCAGCGTGCCGCCGCCGATGATGCGCAGCGCCGCGCCGCCGGCGCGCTCGCGCAGCTCGCGGTCGGACGTGACCAGCCAGTACGGCGTCCCCTCGCGCTCGAGCCGGGCCGCCTCGGCCGTAATCCAGTCGTCGGCAATCTGCCTGCCGCTGCCGACGAGGCGGGCGCGCGTCTCGACCTCCGGGGCGCGGCCGTCGAAGACGATGACGGGGTCGACGCCCTCGTCCTCGGCCCACCGCTCGACGCCGCGCACGAGCGCGTCCTCGCGGATGTTCGGCCAGCGCGAGCGCAGGACGTTGCGCGCGTCGACGAGCGCGACCGGCCTCATTCGCCGAGCAGCCGCTCCACCTCGGCCAGCACGAGCTCCGGCCGGATGACAGGCGCCGTGACCGACCGGTGCAGGGCGCCGTCGAGCGGAGCCCAGCGGCGCGGGTCGGAGGCCGTGAAGACGACCACGCTCGGCACCCGGAGCGCGGCGGCGATGTGCGACACGCCGGTGTCGTTCGTGACCAGTAGTCGCGCCTTCTCCACCAGGGCGCCGAGCGCGCCGAGCGACGTCCGGCCCGCGAGGTCGAGCGCCGGCGAGCTCATCGCGCCCGCCACCTCGGCGGTGATCGGCGCCTCGGCCTCTATGCCGCTCAGGACGACGCGCAGGCCGCGCTCGGCAAGGGCGTCTCCGACGGCGGCGAACCCGGCTGCCGACCAGCGCCGCGCCGGTAGCCGCGCACCGCCGTGGACGACGGCGTACTCGCCGAGCTCGCCCGCAACCTCCGTGAGCTCGGCGCGATCCTCGTCGGTCACGGGGAACTCGAGCTGTGGGCCGTCGACCGGGAGCCCCAGGAACTCGGGCAGCCGCAGCAGGCGGATCGGCTCCGGGCCGCGGTCGGGGTAGACCGTGAACGCCTCCGGGTCGGGGCACCAGCCGCGGTCGGGGAAGAAGCCGGCGGTGCGCCCGCCGCCGAGCAGCAGCGCCAGCGGATTGGTCACCTCACCGTTCCCGTGCAGCTGGACGACGAGGTCGAACTCGCGCGCCTGCGCCTCCTGGAGGAAGCCGGGCACCTCACGGATCTCGGGCTCGCGCTCGGGCAGTCCCGGATACCCCGGCAGCTCCACGAACCCGTCGAGGTACGCGCCGAAGCGCTCCACGAAACCCGTGGCCGAGGGCAGCCCGATCAGGGTGATCTCCGCGTTCGGGAACGCGCGGCGGAACGAGCGCAGTGCCGGGACGGCACAGAGCAGGTCGCCCAGCACGAGGGCGCGGAGAACGGCGATGCGCACGACGGAACAATGGCCGATCGGACCGTCCCTGCGTCGATGACAGGCGGCTACGCTGGATCCGTGACCCGCTCAGTGATCGTCTCCGCCGTGCGCACGCCCTTCGGGAAGCTGGGCGGCGGGCTCAAGGACTACGAGGCGCCGCAGCTCGGCGCGACCGCGATCAAGGCCGCGCTCGACCGCGTGGACATTGCGCCCGAGGAGGTCGAGTACGTGATCATGGGCGAGGTGCTCCAGGCCGGCGTCGGCCAGGCTCCGGCGCGCCAGGCGGCCGTCGGCGCCGGCATCCCGGTCGAGGTCCCGGCGGACACGATCAACAAGGTGTGCGCATCGTCGATCCGCGCGATCGAGATCGCCGACCTCATGATCCGCGCGGGCGACCACCAGGTCGTCGTCACCGGCGGAATGGAGTCGATGTCGAACGCTCCGTATCTGCTCAAGAAGGCGCGGTTCGGCTACCGCCTCGGCGACGGGACGCTCATCGACTCGATGACCTACGACGGCCTCACCTCGTCGTTCGACCGGCGGCACATGGTCGAGCAGGCCTCCTTCGTCTCCCGCGAGCTCAACATCAGTCGGGAGGCTCAGGACCGCTGGGCGCTGCGCTCGCACGAGCGCGCGGTCCGCGCGCAGGACGAGGGACTTTTCGCGGACGAGATCGTCCCTGCGAACGGGGTGACCGCCGACGAGGGGCCACGGCGCGACACGTCCTACGAGAAGCTCGCGTCGCTCACGCCGGTGTTCGACCCCGAGGGGACGACGACCGCCGGCAACGCGCCGGGCGTGAACGACGGCGCCGGCTGCGTGATCGTGACGAGCGAGGAGTTCGCGCGGCAGCGCGGCCTCGAGATCCTGGCGACGATCGTCGCTCAGGGCTACGTCGCCGACGAGTTTGCATACCTCGCGCGGACACCGGCCAAGGCGGGCGTGCAGGCCCTCGGCAAGGCCGGCAAGACGATCGGCGACGTGAAGCGCGTCGAGCTGAACGAGGCGTTCTCGTCGGTGGTGCTGAACTCCGCGGAGATGCTCGGGGCCGACCCGGAGATCGTCAACGTGAACGGCGGCGCGGTCGCGCTCGGGCACCCGATCGGCGCATCCGGCGCGCGGATCGTCACGACCATGGTGCACGACCTGCGCCGCAACGGCGGCGGCCTCGGGCTCGCCGCGATCTGCTCTGGCGGCGGCCAGGGCGACGCGCTGCTGATCGAGGTCTAGGTCGAGCGCCGCTCGCGCTCGCGGATGACCTCGAGCGTGCGCCGGAGCGCGGGCAGCTGCGCCTGATCCTTCTCGCGGCCGGCGGCCTCTTTCATCCGGATGACGTCGCGGAGTGACGCCATCGGGACGACGAGGCCATCGCCGAGGTCGACGTCGATGGCGTCGCGTTTCAGGTCCTCGTATCCGGCCGTTCCGGCAGGCACGAAGACGAGGTCGAGGTCGCCGTAGCGCGTTTCGAGTGTCCACGACTGGACTTCCCCGATGAAGGTCGCATCGATCGGGAACGTCACGGGCTCGCCCGTGGACACCCGAAGCTTCGCGTCGAGCTCCCGTAGCGCGGCTGCGATCCGCTCAAGGTTCCCCTTGTCCCGCGACGGCGTCACGTCGAGATCGAGTGTGGTCAAGGGATAGCCCTGTGCGATCGCCGCGATCGCCCCGATCACGACGAACTCCACGTCGTTCCGAACCAGCGTCTCGAGCAAGGCTCGGCTGTCGAGCTCAGCCAACGGCCGCCAGCCCTGCGTTGCGGATCGCGGCGAAGCTTCGCTCCGCTGCTTCGGCCTGCTGCAGTCGCTCGGCGGGGGCGAGAGCGAGGTTGCGGTTGATGAACGAGTCGTACGAGTCGTCCTCGCGGAGCATCCGGAACCAGAGATCGAACCCGCAGGCGCGGATCAGCTCGAGCAGCGTCTCGAAGCTCGGCGTGACGGCGCCGCGCTCCCAGCGCGCGACCTGGGACTGCGAGCGGCCCATGCGGCGGCCGAGTTCGGCCTGGGTTATCCCGGCGCGCAGGCGCGCTTCTCTGATCAGATCTGCACTGAGCATCAGTACAGAAATGATATCAACATGCGCTCAGCCGACCGCCAACGCGACGGCCTCCTCGTAGGAGAGCGACCGCCCGACGGCCCATGAGCGCTCGAACGCGTCGTCGCCGGCGTGGCCGCGGGCCTCCGCCGCGAGTCGGTCGTGCAGCTCGCGCTCCGCCGCCTGGAGCTTCGCGCCCGCCGGGTCGCGCAGGGCCTCGGATGCGCCCCAGAAGCGCGCCGCCTCGAGATCGTCACCGCGGGAGGCCGCCGTGCTCCCGAGTCCCTCGAGCGCGTAGTAGATCGTCTCGACCTCGGCCATCTCGACCCCGGCCCGGGCGGCATCGCGGAAGGCCCGCTCGGCGTCGTCCGGCCGCCCCGTCACGCAGGCGACGAGCCCCATGTTGAGCAGCGGAAACCACCATGCGCCGCCCAGGCGGCGGAAGATCTCGACGCTCTCGGCGAACAGGCGCTCCGCGCGCTCCCACTGGTGCAGGACGAGCGCCGCGTACGCGCGGTTGTTGAGGATCGACGCGAGTGGGCGCTCGAGCCCGAGCCGCCGGAAGATGGCCTCGGCCTCGTCGTGGAAGCGTGACTCCGCCTCGACGTCGCCGCGCTGCTCCGCGGCGATCGCCCGCGTCATCAGCGCTTCGGCAGCGCCGCGCTCCTCGCCCTCGGCGACGAAGATCTCGTACGCGGCCCTTGCCCAGCGGTCGCTGGCCTCGGCGTCGTCCTGTCGCCACGGCAGGCCCGCGCAGACGTGCATCGCCGACGCGCGCACGAGCGGCGGCACGTCATCGGCGCGGGTCAGCGCGTCCTCGAGCCAGGCGCGGCCCTCGCTCAGGTAGCCGCTGATGCCCCAGTAACCGCCGAGCGCCGTCGCGAGCTGCAGCTCGAGCTCGATCTCGCCCGAGGAGCGCAGCCAGGCGAGCGCCGAGCGGAGGTTCTCGTACTCGTCGCTCTCGCGCTCCCACTCGCCGAGGATCACCGCCTCGCGGCGCAGCCGCCGGCGCTCGGACGACCACTCCACGAACCACTCGGCGTGCCGCTGCCGTAGCGCGGCCCGCTCGCCTAGCTCTTCCAACCGCTCGCCGGCGTACTCGCGGATGGTCTCCAGCATGCGGAACCGCAGGTCGCCGTAGGGCCGGTCCTCCCGGCGCAGGAGGTTGTTCTCGAGCAGCGACTCCAGCCCGTCGAGGCCGGCGTCGCAGACCTCCTCCGCCGCCTCGATCGAGCACCCGCCGGCGAACACGGCCAGGCGGGCGAAGAGGACGCGCTCGTCCGGGGCGAGCAGGTCGTAGCTCCAGTCGATCGCGCCGCGCAGCGTCTGCTGGCGCGACGGTAGCTCGCGCGCGGCCGTGGTGGGCAGCAAGAGCCGCTCGTCGAGCCGCTCCAGGATCTCGGGGGGCGAGAGCTTGCGGCTGCGGGCGGCGGCGAGCTCGATCGCGAGCGGGAGCCCGTCCAGGCGGCGGCAGATCTCGCCGATTGGCTGCGCGTTCTCGTCCGTGATCTCGATCTCGGCGCGCCCGGCGAAGAGCGCCACGGCGTCGTCGTGCGACAGGGGCGGCACGGGCCACTCGTACTCGCCGGAGAGGCGCAGCGCGGCACGGCTCGTGACGACGAGGTGCAGGTCGGTCGTTGCGAGCAGCTCGCTCAGCCGGGGCGCCGCCGGGAGCACGTGCTCGAAGTTGTCGAGCACGAGCAGCACCGTGCGGTCGCCGAGCGCGCGCCGGAGCGCGTCGTCGACGCCGTGGGCGCCGGTTTCGTTGACGCCGAGCGTCTGCGCGACGGTGGGCACGACGAGCGCAGGGTCCTCCACCGACTCCAGCGCGACGAGGTAGACGCCGTCCGGGAAGTCGTCGACGAGCTCGGCCGCGGCCTGCAACGCGAGCCGCGTCTTTCCGCAGCCGCCCGGCCCGTGCAGCGTCACGAGTCGAACCTCCGGCCGCTTGACGAGCTCCACCACGGCCGCCAGCTCGCGCTCTCGCCCGATGAGCGGCGTCGCCTGCACCGGCAGGTTCGTCGGACGGTTCTCGAGGGTGCGCAGGGGCGGGAACGACTGCTCGAGCCCCTCCGCCTCGAGCTGGTACAGCCGCTGTGGCTGTGTCAGGTCCTTGAGCCGGTGCTCGCCGAGATCGCGCACCGCTGCGTCCGGGACCAGGTCGTGCGTCGCCTCCGAGAGCAGGACCTGGCCGCCGTGGCCGGCGTCGGCGATGCGCGCGGCGCGGTGAACGTCGACGCCGACGTAGCCGATCTCGGTGAGCCGCGGCTCGCCGGTGTGCATTCCGATGCGAACGCGCACTCCCTTCAGCGCTGCCAGCGAGTGCTGGGCCGCCACCGCGCCGGCGACCGCGCCGCCGGGGTCGTCGAAGGCGACGAAGAACCCGTCGCCCTCGACGCCGACCTCGGCGCCGCCGTAGCGCCCGAACGCCTCGCGCAGCAGGCGGTGGTGCTCGGCGAGCAGCGCCGGCCAGGCGGAGCCGCGCTCGCGCACCAGGCGGGTCGAGCCCTCGATGTCTGTGAACAGGAGGGTGACGGTGCCGGTCGGGAGGCTCACCGGGCGAGGAAGCCGAGGACGAGCCGGTCGAACTCGTCGGGGCGCCGGAGGTTCGGCAGGTGGTCGGCCTGCTCGAGCAGCTCGAGCCGTGCGCCGGGCACATCGGCCGCGATGCGCCGGCAGCTGTCCACGATGCCCTGCACCTCGGTGTCGCCCAGGATCACGAGCGCCGGCACGTCGAGCTCGCCGAGCCGGTCCGCCGCGGGCGGGTCGCCGTCGAGCTCCAGCTCGTCGTTGTCGACCGCCGCGTTGGCGTAGGCGATCTCGCGGATGGTGCTGTCGACGCCGAGCGGCGCCCACACCTCCAGCCAGACGTCCGCGCCGCCCTGGTAATCGCCGGCGTTCCATGCGGCCTCGGCCCGCTCGCCCTGCTCGTCGGAGTAGGCGCGGAAGCCCATGCCGCTGACCGCCGCCCCGACGAGCACGAGCGCCGAGACCCGGCCCGGATCGGCGAGCGTGGCGTCGATCGCGATCTTGCCGCCCATCGAGTTGCCGACGAGCGCAGCCCGCTCGATGCCGAGTGCGTCCAGCAGCCCGACGAGGTCCTCGTGCATCCGGTACGGCGCCGTCGGCGCGGGCGAGCGGCCGTACCCGCGGACGTCGTACGCGACCGCCCGGTGGCTGGGCGCGAACGACTCCAGCTCGTGCGCCCACTGGCGCGAGTCGAGCAGGCCGGCGTGGAGGAAGACGACGGGGTCGCCGGACCCGCGCTCCTCGTACCAGAGCTGCGTGCCGTTCACGTGCGCGTAGGGCACGGGTGCGACGATAGCCTCCGCGCGCCATGCGGTTCGAACGGGTGCTCGTCGTCGGTGCCGGCCAAATGGGCGGCGGGATCGCCCAGGTGGTCGCGGCCTCGGGACGCTCCGTCTCGCTGCACGACGCGTTCCCGGGCGCGACCGACCGCGGCCTCGCGGCCATGCGCAAGAGCCTGGCCCGCCTGGCGGAGAAGGGCGGGGCGGACCCGGACGAGGTGCTCGGCCGCGTCGAGGCGGTCGATGAGCTGGTCGCCGCCGACCTGATGATCGAGGCCGTCGTCGAGGACGCGGCCGTCAAGGAGGACGTCTTCCGCCGCGCGGACGAGACGCTGCCTGCCGAGGCGATCCTGGCCTCGAACACCTCGTCGATCCCGATCACCTCGCTGGCCGCGGCCACGAGCCGGCCCGACCGGGTGATCGGCATGCACTTCTTCAATCCCGTGCCCGTGCTGAGGCTCGTCGAGGTCATCCGCGGGCTCGAGACCTCCGACGAGACGGCGGCGGCGATCGTCTCGCTCGCCGAGGAGCTGGGGAAGACGCCGGCCCAGGCGCGCGACTTCCCCGGGTTCGTCTCCAACCGGATCCTGATGCCGTTCATCAACGAGGCCGCCTGGGCGTTGATGGAGGGCGTCGCCGAGCCGGAGGCGATCGACACGATCGCGACCCTCGGTTTCGCGCACCCGCTGGGCCCGCTTGCACTGGCCGACCTGATCGGCCTGGACACCTGCGTGGCGATCATGGAGGTGCTGCACGCGGGCCTCGGCAGCGACCGCTACGCGCCGTGCCCGTTGCTGCGCCAGTACGTGCAGGCCGGACGGCTCGGGCGGAAGAGCGGCCGCGGCTTCTACACATACGGCTAGGTCTCTGGCTATCCTTCCGGACGGGTCACGGCGGGGCTGTCCCTGGGGAGAGGACTCTGCGGCTCCCGGCGAGAACTGAGGATTCCGCGAACGCAGAGGGGAACCGCCATGCGCATCCTGCTCGTCGACGACGATCCAGCCCTCCGGGAGCTCCTCCGGACGACCTTCGAGGTCGTCGCGGTCGAGGTTGCCGAGGCGGAAGATGCCGCCACTGCCCGCCGCTACCTGATGCGGTCGAAGCCGGACGTCATCGTGCTCGACGTTCGCATGCCCGGCGAGGACGGTCTGTCGCTGTGCCGCGCGGTCAAGGACAATCCGGAGTGGCGCGGCATCGGCGTCGTGCTGCTGACCGGCTCCGACCAGGGCGGCGCCGACGAGGCGAGCGCGGCGGGCGCCGATGCGTTCCTGCGCAAGCCCTTCAGCCCGCTCGAGCTCCTCGGCGTGGTCGAACGGCTCTCCGGCGGCCGGGCCGACGGGACGCTCCAGGTCACACGCCCGCGCGAGGCGGAGGAGCAGCTCACGCTCTACGCCAAGGACCTGCGCCGGCTGCTCGAGATCGAGCGCGGGCAGCGCATCCTGCTCGAGAGCGCGTACCAGGAGACGGTCGGCGCGCTGGCCAGCGCGCTGGAGTCCAAGGACACCGGCACGCGCGAGCACTCGCAGCGCGTCCAGCGCTACGCGATGGAGCTTGCGCGCGAGGTGCGGCCCGAGCTGGTCGACGACGCCGGCACCGAGTACGGGTTCCTGCTCCACGACGTCGGGAAGATCGGCGTGCCCGACGAGATCCTCCAGAAGCCCGGGCCGCTCACCGACAGCGAGCGCAGCCTGATGGAGACGCACGCGGTGCTCGGCGAGCAGATGCTCGGCGGCGTCGCCGTTCTCCAGGGCGAAGGGCTGAAGGTCGTGCGCCACCACCACGAGCGTTGGGACGGCCGCGGCTATCCGGACGGTCTCTGCGGGACGGACGTCCCTGTCGGGGCACGGATCTTCGCGGTCGCCGACGCGCTCGACGCGATGACGAGCGATCGTCCCTATCGCAGGGCACTCGACTGGTACGCGGCCGGCGCCGAGATCATCCGCCAGGCGAAGCAGCAGTTCGACCCGTACGTCGTGCAGGCGTTCCGTGACTCCGAGCCGCGGCTGCGGGCGATTCACAGACGCTTCTCGGCCGCCTGAAGTCCGGCTCGCTCCGCTCGCCATGACGACTTCAGTCGGGTAAATCCAAAGTCACGCGACTTCGCGCGGTGTGTCTGCGGCCGGGCAAGCCGGCCTCCGACGACGAGTGGCGGGCCCACGGGTATAACCGCCGTCGTGGACTTCGACCTGACCGCCGAGCAGCGCGAGATCCAACAGCTGACCCGCGACTTCGCGGACGCCGAGATACGGCCGAGCGCCGCCGAGTGGGATCGCGAGCATCGCTTCCCGCGGGACGTGTTCACGAAGCTCGCCGAGCTCGGCTTGATGGGCACCTGCATCCCCGAGGAGTACGGCGGCGCGGGCGCCGACTTCCTGTCCTACATCCTCGTGCTGGAGGAGCTCTCGCGCGCGGACGCAGGCGTGGGGGTGACCGTCGCCGTGCACACGAGCGCCGTCACGCTTCCGATCCTCACCTTCGGCACCGACGAGCAGCGGGCGCGCTGGGTGCCGCCGCTCGCCCGGGGCGAGCATCTCGGCGCCTTCGCCCTCACCGAGCCGGAGGCCGGCTCGGACGCCGGCTCGCTCCGTTCGCGCGCGGATGCGGACGCGGACGGGTGGACGATCACGGCGTCGAAGCAGTGGATCACCAACGCGGCCTACGCCGGGGCAGTGCTCCTGTTCGCGCGCACCGACCCGGAGACGGCGACGGCGCGCGGGGTCTCGGCGTTCGTGCTCGACGGTGACCAGATCCGCGTGACGCGCACCGAGGAGAAGCTCGGCCTCAACTCCTCGGTCACGAACGACATCGTGGTCGAGGGCGTGCACGTCGGGCCCGACCGGCTCCTGCACGAGGAGGGCCGCGGATTCCGCGTCGCCATGGCGACGCTGGACGGCGGGCGCATCGGCATCGCCGCGCAGGCGCTCGGCATCGCCCAGGCCGCGTATGACGCCGCGCGCGAGTACGCGCTCGAGCGCCGCCAGTTCGGCCACCGCATCGGCGAGTTCCAGGCCATCCAGCACAAGCTCGCGAACATGTCGACCGAGATCGACGCCGCACGGCTGCTGGTCTACCGGGCGGCGTGGCTGAAGGAGCAGGGCCGCCCGCACGCGGA
This sequence comes from uncultured Thermoleophilia bacterium, assembly GCA_963710465.1. GTDB lineage: Bacteria > Actinomycetota > Thermoleophilia > Gaiellales > Gaiellaceae > JACVRM01. Next base: position 284,389 of record CAVQAQ010000018.1, on the reverse strand, counting down.
GGAAGGCGCAAAGGCGAAGCTGTTCGCGTCCGAGATGGCCCGCCGCCAGACCGCGGAGGCGATCCAGGTCTTCGGCGGCTACGGCTACACGAAGGAGTTCCCCGTCGAGCGCTACTACCGCGACGCCAAGATCACCGAGATCTACGAGGGCACGAGCGAGATCCAGCGGCTCGTCATCGCGCGCTCGATCCTTGGGCTCGCGGAACGCTCGCTCGTGCGCTAGGTGCCGGAGGCTTCGCGCTTGCGGCGTTCCGCCGGCGCCGGCTGGTCAGCCGGAGCCGTCCCACGCGTAGAGCGCGTCCGGCGCCCGCTCCATGTTGTCCGCGCCGTCGGTGAAGCGCACGAGCCGAAAGCCGTGCCGCTCGTAGAACCGCCGCGCGTCCTCGTTCCTCTGGAACACCCATAGCTCCAGGCGCTGCGGGGAGACCGTCTTGGCGTGGTCGAGCAGCGCCGTCCCGATGCCCCGCCGCTGCGCGGGCGGCGCCACGTAGAGGTGGCTCACTTCGCCGTCGTCGACGCCCACGAAGCCCGCGATCTCGCCGTCCTCGTCCCACACCCAGAGCTGGTGGCGTTCGACGAAGAGGGAGCCGAGCCAGGAGCGGATGTCGTCGTCGAGGCGCGGCAGGTACGGCATCTCGTCTCGCGCCGCCACGAAGACCCGGCCGACCGCGTCGGCGTCGGCGGGCGTCGCACGTCGGATCACGCGCGTAGCCTAGGACGGTGCCGCGCAACCCAGACGAGCCGGTCCGCCTGACGCGCATCTACACGCGCGCGGGCGACGCGGGCGAGACGAGCCTCGGCGACGGGTCGCGCGTCTCGAAGCTTGACTGCCGCATCGCCTCGTTCGGCACCGTCGACGAGCTCAACTCCCACATCGGCGTCGCGCTCGCCGGAGACCTGGCGGAGGTCTTCCGGCCGGTGCTCGCCCGGGTGCAGAACGAGCTCTTCGACGTCGGCGCCGACCTCAGCGTCCCGTGGGGCATCGCCGATCGTCTGCGGGTCACGCAGGAGCTCGTCGACGCGCTCGAGGCGGACTGCGACCGCTTCAACGCAGAGCTGCCCGAGCTGCGCAGCTTCATCCTCCCCGGCGGCACCGAGACCGCCGCCCGCTTGCACGTCGCGCGCACCGTCTGCCGCCGCGCCGAGCGCGAGGTCATCGCCGCCGCGGAGGACGTCGAGGTGAACCCGCTCGTGCTCCCGTACCTGAACCGGCTCTCCGACCTGCTCTTCATTCTCGCGCGCGCGGCGAATGCGCGCGACGGACGGGACGAGCCCCTCTGGCGGCCGGGCGCTAGCGCGGCTTCACGATGATCCAGAAGCCGCTCGCCGCCGCGACGTAGAACGCGGTGCTCTCCTTGACGGCCGCGCCGCCCGCGGCCGCGGTGAGGCGCACGGACGAGTGGCGCGTGCTGCGCCGGGCGCCCGCCGCGGGGGAGCCCGAACGGGGCGCTCCGTACAATGGGCCGATGGCGACGACGGAGGACCGGAAGGCGACCAACCCCACCGGCGAGTGGCGCCGCGAGCTCTACGACGCCGTGCCGGAGCGCTCGGGCGAGCTCTTCACGACCATTTCCGGCCTGGAGAACGATCCGCTCGCCACACCCGACACGGTCGACGTCGACTACGCGCGCGACCTTGGCTACCCGGGCGTCTATCCATTCACGCGCGGCGTCTACCCGTCGATGTACCGCGGGCGGCTGTGGACGATGCGCCAGTTCGCCGGCTTCGGCACCGCCGAGGAGACGAACGAGCGCTTCCGGTACCTGCTCGACCATGGGCAGACGGGCCTGTCGACGGCGTTCGACATGCCGACGCTGATGGGCTACGACTCGGACCACCCGCGCTCGCTGGGCGAGGTGGGCCGCGAGGGTGTCGCCATCGACTCGCTGGGCGACATGGAGACGCTGTTCAGCGGCATCCCGCTCGGAGAGGTCTCGACGTCGATGACGATCAACGCGCCGGCCGCGATGCTGCTCGCCTTCTACCTCTGCGTCGGCGAGCAGCAGGGCGTCCCGCGCTCGGAGCTCCGCGGGACGATCCAGACGGACATCCTCAAGGAGTACATCGCGCAGAAGGAATGGATCTTCCCCCCGGAGCCGTCCATGCGGCTGGTGGTGGACATGGTCGAGTTCTGCTCACGCGAGATGCCGAAGTGGCACCCCGTCTCGATCTCCGGGTACCACATCCGCGAGGCCGGCTCGAACGCCGTCCAGGAGCTCGCGTTCACGCTCGCGGACGGGTTCGCGTACGTCGAGGCGTGCGTCGACCGCGGCCTCGACGTGGACGACTTCGCGCCGCGGCTCTCGTTCTTCTTCAACGCGCACCTCGACTTCTTCGAGGAGATCGCCAAGTACCGCGCCGCGCGCCGCATCTGGGCGCGCGAGCTGCGCGAGACGTACGGCGCGAAGAGCCCGCGCTCGTGGCTGATGCGCTTCCACACGCAGACCGCCGGCGTCTCGCTGACCGCGCAGCAGCCCGAGGTGAACATCGTGCGGACGGCGCTCGAGGCGCTCGCCGCTGTGCTGGGCGGGACCCAGTCGCTGCACACGAACTCGTTCGACGAGGCGCTCGCGCTGCCGACCGAGGACGCCGTCCGGCTCGCGCTGCGGACGCAGCAGGTGATCGCGCACGAGACCGGTGTCGTCAACACCATCGACCCGCTGGGCGGGTCGTACCACGTCGAGGAGCTGACGAACCGGCTCGAGGCGGGGGCCTACGAGTACTTCGCACGCATCCGCGAGCTTGGCGGAGTGGTCGCGGCTATCAAGGAGAACTTCTTCCAGCGCGAGATCGCCGAGGCGTCGTTCCGCTACCAGTCCGAGGTCGAGGCGAAGCAGCGGGTCATCGTCGGGGTGAACCGCTACGAGGCCGCGGATGAGACTCCGCTCGAGATCCTGCGCATCGACCCCACGCTCGAGGGCAAGCAGATCGAGCGGGTGCAGGGGCTGCGGGCGCGGCGTGACTCGGGGGCCGTCGAGGCGGCGCTCGCGAAGCTCCGCGAGGGCGCCGCCGGAGACGCGAATCTCATGCCGCTGATCGTCGACGCGTCACGCGCATACGTGACGATGGGGGAGATGTGCGACGCGCTCCGCGAGGTCTGGGGCATCTGGCGGGAAACGCCCGTTTTCTAGGCTGCAGCTTCATCTGCGGCTAACAGTTCGCGGTTCTAACTAACCCAGCGAAACCCCGTCTACACTGAAGAACGTGTCGACCCTGGACGCAGCCATCAACTCGCGCCAGTTCCAGAAATGGTTCCCGTGGGTCGCGGGCGCCGTGCTCCTCGCCGGCGTCGTCGCGGCGCTCGTCTACATCCTGCCGAATACCGAGCGGGACGAGCGACGAAGGCGGCCGCACCAGCGCCGAACTTCAAGCCGCAGACGGTGCCGCAGGAGAAGCTGGTCAAGAAGGTCCCGCGGGGCGCGCGGCTCGTCGCGGGCCGCTTCATCCTCACCGCCGTCCAGCGCCAGAATCTCGACCAGGCGTGGCCGCTTGCCGGCCCCGCCGTCCGGGCGGGCATGAGCCGCAAGGAGTGGATGAGCGGCAACATCGCCGTGCCCGTCTTCCTCGGCGGCATCAAGGACGCGCCGATGAAGGTCGACTACGCGACGAAGAGCAGCGCGCTGCTCGAAGTGCTCCTCGAGCCCGCCAAGCAGGGCAAGAACTTCAAGTCGGGGACCTTCTACATCAAGGTCGACAAGGTCGGCAAAGGCAAGACCGCGCACTGGGTCGTGAACGAGGTCCAGCAGGACGTCGCGATCCCGATCCCGGCCAACCCGAACAACTAGGAGCCCGCCGATGACGGCATCCTCCGGGGGGCGGGGACCACCGGAATGCTCGCGTCGCCGCGCCGCAGGCGCCGGCTCACATGGGGTGCGGGAGTGCTTGGCGCCGCCGGCGTCGTCGGCCTGGCCGTGGTTCTGATGCCGGACAACAACGGCGAGAAGCTGCCGTCTACGCGGCTGGGCAAGCCGACGATCGTTGCGCCCGCGCCGAAGCACGTGCGGATGGGCGCGGCCGACCAGGCGGCTGCGAAGCTCGCCGCGGCGAAGTTCATCAACACCGCGGTGCTCCGGCGCAACGTCGACCAGTCGTGGGCTCTCACCGCGCCCGAGCTGCGCGTGGGCTTCACCCGCAAGGCGTGGAGGAGCGGCAACATCCCGGTCGTGCCGTTCCCCGCCGACCAGCTCGACAGCGTCCGCTACCACACGGACTACACGATCAAGAATCACATCGGCTACCAGGTCTCGATGCTTCCGCACGAGAACTCCAAGGCCCTGGCCGTCCTGTTCTCGATGGAGGTCGTCAAGCGCGGGCCGCCCACGAGCACGCACTGGCTGGTCGACTACTGGGCGCCGATCTCGCCGGGCACGCTGAGCCCGACCGAGCGCGCGAAGGAGGCGAAGGCGATCTCCGACTCGGCGCCGCAGCCGATCGGCAGTGGCTGGCTGCTGCTCCCGATCCTGGGCATCTTCGCCCTCATCGTCGTGCTTCCGCTTGCGTTCCTCGTCCGCGGCGTGCTGCGGCACCGGCGCGCGGAGCGCGCCTACCGCGACGGGCACCCGCCGGGTCAGACCTCCAGCTCGAGCCCGTCGTAGGCCTGCTCCAGGCCGCCGTCGAGCGGCAGCTCCTGCGGGCCGGTGCGTCAGCAGCAGGCGGCGGGCGCCCGACGCGCGATACGCCTCGAGCGCCTCCTCGGCCGACAGGTGCCCGCGCGAGCTCGCCGTCCAGCTCGCCGCGTTCGAGCGTCGCCTCGCAGATGAAGAGGTCGGCGTCGCGGGCGACGTCGGCAAGGCGGTCGGTCGGCCCCGAGTCGCCCGGAGTACGCGAGCGTTCGCTCCCCGTCCGTCACGCGGAGCGCGTAGGTTCGTAGCGTGTAGTGCGGGACGCGCGTCGCGCGGATCTCGAGCCCGGAGACCGTGAACGGCGCCTCTTCGGGGTACTCGCGGATCTCGAACGTGCGCTCGAACATCCACGGCGTCCCGAACGTCCCGCCGAAGAGCTCCAGCTCCTCCTTGCCGTTTGGCGGGACCCAGAGCTCCGGCGTGTGCGCCGCCCGGCCCAGGCCGAACATCCGGCCCCAGACCCACGGGACGACGTCGCCCCAGTGGTCGAGGTGAAAGTGCGTGATGACGATCGCGTCAACCTCGGGCCAGCTGCCGTTCTCCGTGCGCAGGCGGCCGAGCACGCCGGGCCCACAGTCGAGCAGCACCCGGCCGTCGACGAGGTAGCCAGACTGCGCGCCCCCCGGGTTGGGCCACGCCGGGGAACAGCCGACGATCTGGACTTGCACCCTCCTATACTCGCGGAAATGGCGGGGAAGATCAGGGTTGTCATCGCGAAGCCTGGCCTCGACGGGCATGACCGGGGGGCCAAGATCATCGCGCGCGCTCTGCGCGACGCCGGCATGGAGGTCATCTACACGGGCCTGCACCAGACGCCCGAGCAGATCGTCGAGACCGCCATCCAGGAGGACGCGGACGCGGTCGGCATCTCGATCCTCTCGGGCGCGCACATGACCCTCGTGCCGCGCATTCTCGAGGGGCTGAAGGAGAACGGCGCCGAGGACGTGCTCGTCGTCGTCGGCGGGACGATCCCCCGCGAGGACGCCGAGGAGCTCAAGGCGCTGGGCGTCGCCGAGATCTTCACGCCGGGCGCGCCGACGGCCGAGATCGTCGACTTCCTGAAAGCGCGCGTCGCCGCGTGATCCAGGGCGTTCTCGAGGACGGCATCGCGACCGTCACGGTCGCGCGGCCCGAGGCGCTCAACGCCCTCGACGTCGAGACGCTGACCGCGCTGCGCGACGAGCTGCGCAAGCTCGCCGAGCACGATGCCGCGCGCGTCGTCGTCCTGACGGGCGCCGGCGATCGCGCCTTCATCGCGGGCGCGGACATCAAGTACATGAGCGGCCTCGAGCCCGAGCAGGCGAGAAGCTGGGGCGCACTGGGGCACGAGGCCGGCCGGCTGCTCGAGACGATGCCGAAGCCGACGATCGCGGCGGTCAACGGATTCGCGCTCGGCGGTGGGTGCGAGCTCGCGCTCGCGTGCGACCTGCGCTTCGCCGCGAGCACCGCGAAGCTCGGCCAGCCCGAGATCAACCTCGGGATCATCCCCGGCTGGGGCGGGACGCAGCGGCTCGCGCGCGTCGCCGGGATCGCGGCCGCCAAGGACCTGATCATGACCGGCCGCACCGTCGACGCCGAGGAGGCCTTCCGGCTCGGGATCGTGAACGCGGTCTACGAGCCGGGCGAGCTGATGGAGCGGACACTCGAGACGGCGCGGCTGCTGGCCTCGAAGAGCCCCGTGGCCCTCGCGGCGGCCAAGCTCGCGATCAATGGCGCGCTGCAGGGCGACCACGCGGAGAACCTCAGCCGCGAGGGCTCCGACTTCGGCGGGCTCTTCGCCAGCGAGGACGCGAGGGAGGGCCTGACCGCGTTCGTCGAGAAGCGCGAGCCCAGGTTCGTCGGCCGCTGATGCGCGAGGCTGCCTGCCACTGCGGCCAGCTCCGTCTCGAGGTCGACGGCGAGCCGTTCTCCGTCTCGATCTGCAACTGCCTCGCCTGCCAGCGGCGGACGGGCAGCGCCTTCGGCATGCAGGCCGGCTTCAAGCGCGATCAGGTCGCGGTGTCCGGCCGCTACAACGACTTCTCGCGGATCTCGGACGAGGCCGACCGCAAGGAGCACGTCTTTCACTTCTGCCCCGACTGCGGCTCGCAGGTCTTCTACACCGAGCCGGACGAGCCGGACCTTCTGGTGGTCTCGGTCGGCGCCTTCGCCGATCCGACGTTCCCGTGGCCGACCCAGTCCGGGTACGACTCCAATCGGCATCCCTGGGTGCGGTTCCCGGACTCGGTCTCGAGGTTCGCCCCCGAGCTGTGGGACCCGGTCCGGCCGATCTTCGAGGCGGGGCGGTACGCCGAGGCGGCCGCGCTGGGCCGCGGCCTCATCGACCAACGTCCCGACCAGGCGTTCCTCTTCTACAACACCGCCTGCTGCGAGAGCCTCGCGGGCGAGACCGACGCGTCGATCGAGCACCTGCGCCGTGCGATCGAGATGTGGGACGGCGGTCGGGAGCTGGCGCGGCACGACTCGGATTTCGACGCGGTGCGCGACGAGCCCGCGTTTCAGGCGCTACTGGCCTAGCAGGACGCGCTGGGCCACCAGCGCATCCGGCTTGCCGAACTGCGCGTCGCGCGTCGCGGGCATCGGCGCGGTCATGATCGTCACCCGCCGCTGACCGACCCGTGCCACGCGCGCGGTCGAGTCGGCCGCGCTGTCGACCGACGCGATCGACGTGTCGATCTTGATCGTCCGGTCGACGCCGTCGACCTTCAGGCCGTTCGGCCACCAGCGTGCGGAGTCGACCTTCACCTTCACGCTCCTCGCGGTCGGGTCGCCTCCGGTCATCGTGCCGGTGAGCTGGAGCGTGAACGTCGTCCCGTCTGCGACCGAGAAGAGCAGCCGCTGGGCCGCCTGGAGCGTCGGGTACGGGTCGACCGCCGCGTGGCCGCCGGGATGCACCTCGAAGTGCAGATGGGGCTGCAGCCCGTCGGCGTCGCCGGAGTCGCCCACGTAGGCGACGAGCTGGCCGGCGGTCACCTTGTCGCCGCTCCGCAGGCCCTTCGCGAACGCGACGCCCTGCACGCACGAGCCGCGGTTGTCGTTGCCGGTGGTGAGGTCGTTGTTCAGGTGGATGTAGACGTACTCGGTGCCGCTGCGGCCGTAGAGCCGCAGCATGCAGCCCGCGCGCGAGCTGCCGGTCTCGAACTCGACGCGGCCCGCTTCGGCGGCGACCGCCGGCGCGTGGCGCACCGACATGATGTCGTCTCCCTGGTGCGGCCCCTGCGGGCGTGGCGCGCCGAAGTCGTTGGCGAAGTACTGCGCCGGGCCGACCAGCGGGAAGACGATCTGCTTCGGCACCTTCCCCGCCGGCGCAGCCGAAGCCGCCGCGGCAAAGCCGAGGGCGAGGGTGAGGGCGAGGCCTCGGGCTGTCGTCCGGTGGCTCTTCATGGCTCCGGTACTGCTCCGAAGGGGCGCACCCTAACGCACAGGCGAATCCCAGACACGGCGCCTACGCTGGCCGCATGACCGAGCACGAGACAGGTTTGACGCGGCGGGAGTCGCTCCTGCGCCTCGCGGGGGCGGCCGCCCTCGTCGGCACGGGCGGCGCGTGGAAGCTCGCGACGGCCGAGGCCGCCGGCTCCGGCACCGACGCGGTGTCACAAGGGCTCGTGAAGTGCGTCCTGACCCCCGAGCTGACGGAAGGCCCGTACTACGTCAGTGGCGAGAAGCTCCGCCGCGACATCACCGAGGGCAAGCCGGGGACGGCGCTCCTGCTCACCCTCGCGGTGCTGAACGCACGCACGTGCAAGGTGGTCAAAGGCGCGACCGTCGAGATCTGGCACTGCGACGCGGGCGGCGTCTACTCCGGCGCCGTGGCCAACAACCCGGGCACAAACTTCCTGCGCGGCGGGCAGAAGACGAACGCCAACGGCATCGCGCAGATCAGGACGATCTATCCCGGCTGGTACCAGGGCCGCGCCGTGCACATCCACGTGAAGGTGCACGTCCGCGGGAGCGTGATGCACACCGGCCAGCTCTTCTTCCCTGCTGCGATCACCCAGGCGGTCTACGCCAAGGCGCCGTACAGCACGCACGGAACGGCTCCCGACACGGCCAACGGCCAGGACGCGATCTACCGCAACGGCGGGGCGAAGGGGATGCTCGCGCTCAGGCGAAAGGGGGCCGGCTACACGGGGTCGATAGCCATGGGAGTGCACGTTTAACAACCACTAGAGTCCCGGCGGCCATGAAGATCGCCGTCTGCGTGAAGCAGGTCCCGGACACCCCGTCGAAGCGGATCGACCCGTCGACGAAGCGTCTCGACCGCTCCGGCGAAGGCGCGCTCAACCCGTTCGACGCGAACGCGGTCGAGGAGGCGCTGCGCCTCAAGGAGGCCGGCGGCGACGGCGAGGTGGTGCTCGTCACGATGGGCCCGCCGTCCGCGGGCGACGCGATGCGCAAGGCGCTCGCGATGGGCGCCGACCGGGCCGTGCTCGTCACCGACGACGCTGCCGCCGGCTCGGACGCGCTGGCCACCAGCCGTGTGCTCGGCGCCGTGCTCGAGCGCGAGTCGCCCGACCTCGTCCTCTTCGGCCAGTACGCCGGCGACTCCGAGGGCGCCGTGCTGTGGGCGGCGGTGGCCGAACGGCTGCGCCGGCCGCTGGTGTCGCAGGTCGCCGAGCTAACGGTGGAGGACGGTGCCGTGCGCGGCCGCCGGCAGACCGAGTTCGGGTACGACGTCATCCGCGCGCCGCTGCCGGCCGTGATCGCGGTCTCCGACGCGATCAACGAGCCCCGCTACCCGTCGCTCAAGGGGATCATGGGTGCGAAGAAGAAGCCGCAAGAGGTGCTCTCGCTCGCCGACATCGGCGTCGACGGCGGCCAGGTCGGCGAGCGTGGCTCGGGCACATCCGTCCTGGCGCTGAAGGACCCGCCGCCGCGAGGCGAGTCGCGTCGCATCGAGGGCGACGGCGCCGCCGATCAGATCGTCGAGTACCTGGCGGAGAAGCGGCTGCTGTGAAGACGCTCGTCTTCCTCGAGCACCACGAGGGCGAGCTGCTCAGGCCCGCCCTGGGCGTGCTCTCGAAGGCGGCCTCGCTCGGCGGCGACGTCGCCGGCGTGATCGTCGGCAGCGGGGTGGAGGGGCTCGCCGCCGAGGCGGGTGCCTACGGCGCGGGGAAGGTCTACGTCGCCGACGACGCACGCCTCGCGGCGCCGCTGCCACAGCCGCGCGTCGACGTGCTCGCACAGGTCGTCCGGGCGGGCGGGTTCGACAACGTCTTCCTCGCCCAGTCGATCCTCGGCGCCGACATCGCCGCCGGGCTCGCCGCGCGCCTCGACGCCGGCGTCAACTGGCAGCTGACCGACGTACGAGGAGACGGCGACGGGCTCGTCGGGACCCAACCTGTCCTGGCCGACACCGCGATCTGCGAGGTCGGCTGGACGTCCACGCCCCGCATCGCGCTCTTCCGGGCGGGCGCGCTGGACGCGACCGAGTCGGGCGGCCAGGCGACGGTCGAGCAGGTGCAGCCGGAGCTCCAGGACTTCTCGCTCGCCGCCGAGATGCTCGAGCAGGCACACGAGGAGGCCACGGGGCCGTCGATCGAGGACGCGGACATCATCGTCGCGGGCGGCCGCGGCCTTGGCGGGCCGGAGGGCTTCGGGCCGCTCGAGGAGCTCGCGAAGGCGCTCGGCGGCGCCGTCGCGGCCACGCGCGCCGTCGTCGACGCCGGCTGGTACCCGTACTCGGCGCAGGTCGGGCAGACCGGCAAGACGGTCTCGCCCAAGCTCTACATCGGGGCAGGCATCTCGGGCGCGATCCAGCACAAGGTGGGGATGCAGTCGTCGAACGTCATCGTCGCGATCAACAAGGACCCGAACGCGCCGATCTTCGAGTTCGCCGACCTCGCGGTCGTCGGCGACGTCAACGAGGTCGTCCCGAAGCTCACCGAGCTCGTCCGCGCGCGCAAGGGCGCATGAGCGTCCGGCCAGCGGACTTCCCGCCGCCGTTCTCGGCGAGCGAGTTCGTGGCCGAGCCGAGCGACCCGGCTGACGAGCGCATCGACGTCGGCGTGCTGATCGTCGGCGCCGGCCCGGCCGGCCTCGCCTGCGCGATCAGGCTGGGCCAGCTGCTCGAGGAGGCACCCGACGTCGCGGAGCGCCTGGGCGACGTGCCGGTCGCGGTGCTCGAGAAGGGCAAGCAGCCCGGCTCGCACCTTCTCTCAGGTGCAGTCGTGAACCCGACCGCGCTGCGCACGCTCTTCCGCGGCCGTCTGGGCACGGCGGACATGCCGTTCCTGACGCGCGTGCACGGAGAGGGCGTCTACTACCTGACCCGCCGCCGGGCGCTCCGCATCCCGGCCCCGCCGACCATGCGGAACCACGGCAACTACGTCGTCTCGGTCTCCGAGCTCGGCCGTTTCCTGGCCGGGCACGCCGAGGAGGGCGGCGCCCTCATCCTGCCGGAGACGGTCGGCGAGAAGCTCCTCGTCGAGGGCGGCCGCGTGGTCGGCGCCCGCACGGGCGACAAGGGCCGCGGCCGCGACGGCGAGCCGCTCGGTAATTACGAGCCGGGCTCGGACATCGTCGCGCGCGCGACCGTGCTGGCCGAGGGGACGCAGGGGCACCTCACCGGCGTCGCGCTCGATCGCTTCGGCCTCCATGGCGAGAGCCCGCAGGTCTGGGCGCTCGGCGTCAAGGAAGTCTGGCGCGTTCCGAAGCCGCTGCGGCGGATCATTCACACGCTGGGCTGGCCGCTGCGGAACGGGAAGAAGTACCGCGAGTTCGGCGGCTCGTTCGTCTACCCGATGGGCGAGGACATGGTCACGCTCGGGATGGTGGTCGGGCATGGACTACCGCGACGTCGAGCTCTCCGTGCACGACCTGTTGCAGGAGCTGAAGACCCACCGGCTGATCCGCAAGATCATCAGCGGCGGCGAGCGGCTCGCCTGGGGCGCGAAGACGATCCCCGAAGGCGGGTTCCTGGCGCTGCCGAGCCGCCTGCACGGGCCGGGTGTCCTCTTCTGCGGCGACGCGGCCGGGCTCGTCAACGTGCCCGCGCTCAAGGGCATCCACTACGCCGTCGAGTCAGGCCGGCTCGCCGCTGAGGCTGTCTTCGCCACGCTGCAGGGCGGCGAGACCGCGTGGCGGCCGGGCGCGCTGGAGCGCTACGACGAGTCGCTCCAGTCGAGCTTCGTCTGGAAGGACATGCGCGAGGTCCGCAACATGCGGCCGGCGTTCGCCAAGGGGTTCTGGCGCGGCAGCGTGAAGGCCGGGATGCAGACGGCGACGATGGGCAACGTCCCGCGCGGCAATGCACGGCTCGAACGTGACGCCGAGGTGCCGCTCGCTCGCACGAACCGTGCCGCCCGCTACCCGGCGCCGGACGGGACGCTCACCTTCGACAAGCTCTCGTCCGTCTACGCGTCCGGCAACCGCACGCGGGACGACCAGCCGAACCACATCCGCATCCAGCGCGAGGTGCCGGTCGAGATCGCCGAGCTCTGGACGCGCATGTGCCCCGCTCAGGTCTACGAGGTCGGCGCGACCGACGGCGACGGCACCGTCGAGGTGCAGGTCACCCCGTCGAACTGCGTCCAGTGCGGCGCGATCACCGCCAAGGGCGGCCGCCTGACGCCGCCCGAGGGCGGCTCGGGGCCTGAGTACGCTCTCACCTGATCCAGACCGTCAGCCCGCCGATTGTGCGGAAGCCGGCCTCGTGTGCGGCCTCGAGCGCTGCCCCGGTCTCGTAGCCGACGACCGGCAACGGTCCCCAGCGGTCTCGGGCGGCGGCCGCCGCGGCGACGAACGCGGCCGGCAGGTCGCCCGCAACGTTGCTGATGCCCACGACTCCGGCGCTCCGTATGGCCACGGCGCTGCCAGCGGTGCCTGCCAGCGCCGCTACCCGGTCGTCCATTCCTGCCATCGACGACGCCGACCAGCCACCTCTCGGCTTCGGGGCGTCGGTGATCGCGATCCACGCCGCACGGAAGAGCGGCCGGAACCCGGCCGCGGCCAGGTCGACGTCGTCGAAGCTGTCCTTGACCGAACAGCCGGCCGCCGCGTCGACCCGGCTCAGGACGAGCCCGGGGGCGACGCCCGGCGCCAGCGTTACGGCGTCGGGATAGAGCGGCGGCGTCCGCTGCGCGCTGCTCCAGCACTCGGGCTCGAACCGGCCGGCGAGGCCCCGGCTGCGGCAGTACGCGTCGCACCAGTCGGCGTTGTTGCGTGCGGCGGCTGCGAGCAGCGTCAGCTCGTCGATGTCAGCCCGACCTCGGCTGTGCAGAACGCGCACCGACGCGCCGCCGCCGGGATGGAGCTGAGGCACTCCGGGCACTCGCGCGTCTTCTCGGCGACTGGCTCCTCGGTCTTCGAGCGCGCCATGAGCACGTTGACCGGCTTGACGACCAGGAAGAACAGGACTGCGGCGATGATCACGAAGCTGAGCAGCGCGTTGAAGAAGTCGCCGTAGGCGAAGCGGCTGCCGTTGATCGTGAAGTCGAGGCTCGAGAAGTCCGGCTTCCCGAAGATCGCGGCGATCAGCGGCGTGATGATGTCGGCCACGAACGCCGTCACGACGGACGTGAAGGCGACTCCGATGACGACCGCGACTGCGAGGTCGACGAGGTTGCCGCGGAGCAGGAACTCCCTGAACTCGGTGCCCCACGAGCGCACTCGCCGACCCTATCGCGGGTGGAGCTGCTGCCACGCGCGGGCCATGCGGATCCGGTCCTCGATGGTGGGGTGGTTGGCCGTCAGGAACGCCCACCAGCCGGGGGGATTCGGCTCCTCCAGCGCGACGCGGGTGAAGCGCCGGAAGAGCCGCTGGGCGGCGGCGGGATCCTTCGTCGTGTTGAGCGCGACCCAGTCCGCCTCGGCCTCCGTGTGCCGCGAGATGGCCGCCTGGGCCGGCAGCGCGAGCAGCCCGAGGACCGCGACGACCAGCAGCGACAGCGGCACCGCCTCCGGCGCGCGCATCCCGCCGCGCCGCCTGGTGAGCAGGGCGATCAGGTAGGCGCCCGGGAAGGCGAAGAGCGTGTACCAGGCGAGCGCCTTCAGCAGATGCTCGCGTTTCAGGTGCCCGAGCTCGTGCGCGAGCACGACCCGGATCTCGTCCCGGGGGAAGTCGAGCAGCGTGTCCCAGAGGATCACCCGCCGGCTCGGCCCGAGGCCGACGGCCTCGGCGTTCGGCGCCGAGGTCTCCGAGCTGACGTCCTCGACCTCGACCGGGATCTTGCCGAGGCCCTCCTCGCGCTCGAGCCGGCGCGCGTCCGCGGCCACCTGCGGATCGCGCAGCTTGTGCGTGCCCGCCCCGTACGGGAACGTAAAGACGAAGAACGCGGCGATGGCGACGAAGACGGGCGCGGCCGGGATCCACCAGTAGCGCGGGAACCAGCCCGCCAGCCCCATGACGATCAGCAGCGTCAGGGAGATCGCGAGGAACTCGCCGCCCAGCCCCCACCAATCCCCGAAGAGCGCGTCGAGGTAGCCGGTGCGGAGGAGCCCGTAGCGGCGCTCCCACCAGACCTCCGCGACGCGGAACGGCAGCTGTGACAGCCACGCGACGGCGAGGCCGAGCATGCCGAGCAGCATCCCGCTGCCGATCCGGCCGGCAGCCGACTCGCGCAGGTACCCGGGACCGCGCCAGGCCCAGAAGGCGAGCGCGCCGATCAGCGCGAGCTGCGAGAGCAGGAACTCGATGCGCAGGAAGCGCTCGAAGCGGGCCGCACGCGCCAGCTCGGCGGGCGTGAAGAGCGAGCGGATGTCGATCGAGGGCAGGTGCAGGTTCCCAGGCACCGTGGACGAGCGCCAGAGCGCGACGGCACACACGACCCACACGACGGCGAGCACCACGACGAGGATCGCCCGCACGACACTGCTCACAGGTGCAGCTCGGTGCGGAGCGAGGGGCTCGAGTTGGGGTACCGGTCGGTGACCACCAGGGAGTACGCCTGCACCTGCGCCCCGTAGCGGATCAGGCTCGCGCCGAGCGCGCGCAGGCCGGACGGCATGCGGCCCCGGAGCACGCTGACGCACCAGCCGCCGACCGCGACGACCACGAGCACGTAGCCGAGGGCCGTCCAGAGCAGGAGCGCGGGCACGATCAGGAACAGCCGGAAGAGCGTGACGAGGCGGCGCTGGGAGACAGGCCCGTCTACAAGAGCGGTCACCGGAGAGCCGGCGGCGCTCCCGACGAAGCCCGGGAACGGGCCGGCGACGAGGGACAGGAACGCGTACACCTGGCTCGTGTAGCGGATGTACGCCGCCAGGAAGCGGTGCAGGACGCGCGGCGACTGCCCGACGATCAGCGCCGCGAACCAGTTGACGATCGCGGCAAGCGTTGCTGCAATGCCCCAGGCGGTCAGCCAGAAGAGGTGCGGGAAGGCAAGCAGCAGACGGAAGAACGCCGTGAGGCGCGAGCGGCGCAGGTCGTCCTCGAGCCGCAGGCGCACCGGGTGGTAGGGGACGGCCCGGTCGCCGAGCAGGCGGTCTGGATGGGTGTCCGGGTAGCGCCCGGTGACCAGCAGGACGTACGCCGAGGCCTGGGCGCTGTAGCCGAGCCCCCACGCGGACAGGTCGCGCAGCCCGCGCGGCGCCTGGCCGAAGATCAGCGCCGCGAGCCAGATGAGGGCCCCCACGAGCAAGATGAGCCCGGCGTTGAAGAAGTAGACGCCGACGAGCTCGGCCAGGAGCGCGGCCGGGATGACCAGCACCAGTCGGAACGCGGCCCCGAGGCGGCTCTGCTGCTCGGGCGGCGCGAACTCGATGTCCACCGGATAGCCCGGCCGGCCGACGAACCCCGGGAACGGGTTCGCGGCGAGAAACAGGAACGCCGCGACGTGCGTGGCGTAGCGGACGTAGCGGCCCAGGAACTCGTGGAGCACCGGCGGCGTGTCGCCGTTGATGACGACCGCGATCCAGTTCGCGATCACGACGACCTCGACGACGAGCGTCCAGCCGGCGAGCCAGACGACGTGGGGGAGGGCGAGGAGGACCCGGAAGAAGACCGTCAGCCGCGACCGCCGACGGTCGTCCGACACGGTCAGCTGTACCGGATGCACGGCGTGACGTTAAGCGCTGGGTCGGCGAGCCTCTCTACCATCGGTGGATGCTGACCACCGCGGTCACGCTCGACGACGTTCTGCGCGCGCGCGAGGCGATCGGCGGGCGGCTGCACCGTACGCCCATGTTCAGCTCGGCGACGCTCTCCGAGCGCACCGGGGCCGAGGCCGCGCTCAAGGCCGAGCTCTTCCAGCGCACCGGCTCGTTCAAGCCGCGCGGCGTGCTCACGAACCTCGCCGCGCTCTCGGACGACGAGCGCCGCGCCGGCGTCGTCGGCATCTCGGCCGGCAACCACGCGGCGGCACTCGCCTACGGCGCCGCGCAAGCCGGCATCGACTGTCTGGTCGTCATGTGGCAGGGCGCAAGCGAGGCGAAGATCGCCGCCACGCGCGGGTACGGCGCAAAGGTCGACCTGACCGCGGCCGGGCCTGCCGAGGCATTCGACCGCCTGCACGAGGTGATGGCCGAGACCGGGCGTACGCTCGTCCACCCGTTCGACGGCCCGCGCACGATGGCCGGGCAGGGGACGGTCGGGCTCGAGATCGTCGAGGACGTGCCCGACGTCGCCGTCGTCGTCGTCCCGATCGGCGGCGGCGGGCTGATCGGCGGCGTGTCGACTGCCGTCCGCGCTCTACGGCCGGATGTACGGGTGATCGGCGTCGAGCCGGAGATCTCCACCGCGATGCACGCCGCGGTCGCGGCGGGCGAGCCCGTCCCCGTGGAGCCACGCTCGGTCGCCGACGGGCTGAACGCCCCGTTCGCCGGCACGTCGTGCCTCGCAGCCGTGCGTGAGCACGTAGAGGAGGTCGTGCTCGTGAGCGAGAACGAGATCCGGGATGCGTTCCGCTTCCTCTACCAGCGCGCCAAGCTCGCCTGCGAGCCTGCCGGCGCCGCGGCCACCGCCGCGCTCCTGGCCGGGAAGGTGCCGTTCGAGCCCGGCGAGCGGGTGGTCGCCATCGTCTCGGGAGGCAACGTGGAAGCCCAGATTGCCTCTGATATCCTGGCCGGGCGATGAAAGCCGGTATTCATCCCGAGTACGTGCACGCGACCGTGACCTGTTCCTGCGGGAACACGTTCGAGACGCGGTCGACGAAGCCCGATCTCCACGTCGAGATCTGCTCCGCTTGCCACCCGTTCTACACGGGCAAGCAGAAGCTGCTCGACGCCGGCGGGCGTGTGGAGCGGTTCCAGCGCCGCCTCGAGAAGGCCGGCGGCGCACGCCGCGGCTGAGGCTCACCAAAGCATGAGCGCGCCGATCGGAGGCCAGGCCGTCCTGGAGGGCGTGATGATGCGCGGACCGTCGAACTGGGCCGTTGCCGTGCGCTCGCCCGACGGCGACATCGAGCACGTGTCGCGGCCCGTCGAGTCGCTCATGCAGCGCCACAAGCTCTTTCGGCTGCCGATCGTCCGTGGCGTGATCGCGCTCGGCGAATCGCTCTCGATCGGATTCCGAGCGCTCGCGATCTCCGCGAACGTGGCCGCACGCGAGGAGGGCCAGGATCCCGAGGAGGCCGGCGAGCTGTCTCGCGGCCAGATGATCTTCGCGTTCGCGATCGCGATCGGCTTCGCGCTGATGCTCTTCAAGGTCACGCCGCTGCTGATCGCGAACTGGCTGCCCATCCACGGGACGAGCTATTTCGTCATCGTCGAGGGGGTCATCCGCGTGGCGATCTTCGTCGCGTACCTCTTCCTCATCTCGCTGCTGCCCGACCTCAAGCGCGTGTTCCAGTACCACGCCGCCGAGCACAAAGCGATCAACGCCTACGAGGCCGGCGAGGATCTCGAGCCCGAGCGCGTGCAGCGCTTCAGCCTCATCCATCCCCGCTGCGGGACGGCGTTCCTGCTCTGGGTAATGGTGATCGCGATCTTCGTGTTCGCGTTCCTGGGCCGGCCCGCCCTGCCCTGGCTGATCGCGAGCCGGATCCTGCTGCTGCCGCTGATCGCCGGGATCGCCTACGAGCTCATCCGCTTCGCCGGCAAGCACACGGACAGCCGGATCCTGATGACGGTGCTCGCGCCGGGCTTGTGGCTTCAGCGCCTGACGACGCGGGAGCCGACGCTCGACCAGATCGAGGTGTCGATCCGGGCCCTCCGCGAGGTGCTGCGCGTCGAGGGGCGGATCACGCCCGATGAGCGGCGCGTCGAGATCATGGCCTGAGCTTCAGGCCGCGGGCTCAGGACTCGCCGGCGAGGAAGTGCTTGGCGTAGGGCGTGCCGGCGAGCTTCTCGGCCATCAGGCGGGAGAAGTGGAGCAGTGAGCTGCGTGGCCGGTGGTTGACCGCGAGGTGCTGGGTCTCCCCGGCGGCGTTGAAGGTAACGACTCCCACGACGCCGAGCGGCTCGCCCTCGACATCCGCGGTGTAATCCTCGAGGAAGCCGTTGTCGCCGTACGGGCCGGCGAAGTTGATCTCCTGGCCCTCGTACAACGAGCGGCCACCACGATTGCCCGGACGGCCTCCGGACCCTGGGCCGCGCCGTTCATCGCGGAGGCTTCCACCGTAACTTCATCGGCCAGGTTGTCGACCCACGCCGGGTAGTAGTCGCTGCGCCTGCGGCCTGGATCGCCGCTGCCCATGTAAGTCGGGGCTCCGTCGGCGGTGTAGTGGCTGGCGATGTGGGTCATGGGCGCCTCCTTTGGCGGGATGCTCGGTGTGCTGTCCGCGGAGCTTCGCGCGCGGCGTGGGCTCGTCGCGCCAGTCATCAGCCCTGGGCGTGCACCCTGGCCGCGACTAAGAACGCGGCCACGCAGGTATGAAGAAGGTCTCTCAATCCGACGGAAGGAATCGCATGGCAGCGGAACGGCGTGCGGAAGTGACCTGGAACGGCGACCTCTTCAACGGCAGCGGCACGATCGACCGCGTCGGCAGCGGGGCGTTCGGCCCCCTCGACGTGACGTGGGCCTCGCGCACCGAGGACCCGAACGGGCGCACGAGCCCCGAGGAGCTGATCGCCGCGGCGCATGCGTCCTGCTTCTCGATGGCCTTCTCGAACATCCTGGCCAAGGCCGGCACCCCGCCGGAGCAGCTGAAGACCTCGGCCACGGTGACCTTCGTGCCCGGCACCGGGATCACCAAGTCGGTGCTCGCGGTCGAGGGCAGGGTGCCCGGCCTCGACGAGAACGGCTTCCGCGAGTTGGCCGACGAGGCGAAGGCCAACTGCCCCGTCTCCCAGGCGTTGAAGAACAACGTCGAGCTGAGCGTGGACGCGCGGCTCACGCAGGCCTCCTCAGTGGGCGGGTAGCGGCCCGCCGTCGTCGTCCCGGGCGAGCCGCTGGTAGAGGAAACCGCCGAGCAGCAGCACCGCCGCCGACGGCGAGGAACGACAGCGCCCTCGTGACCGAGCTGAGCGCGCTCAGGTCGTAGAGGAAGAGCTTCGCCAGGCTGATGCCGAGGAGCGCAAAGCCGGCCGTGCGCAGCCAGGGGAGGCGCCGTGCGAGGCCGGCGACCAGCAGCAGCAGGCCGAGCAGGCCCCATACCGCGCTGACCGCGGTGTGGCCACGCTGGAAGCTGGTCGCGACGCTCGCGTGGCCGATCCACTCGAACGCGCCCAGGATGGCCAGTGACAGGCCGTACAGCCCGAGCAGTCCCGCCATGCCGCCGGCGAGGCGGCGCCACTGCTCCTGCTTGCGGTCGAGCTCCCAGGCGAGCTCGTCCCACGGCCGCGCCGGCGGCTCGCCGTCGGGCGGGGCGAAGCGGGTGACGGCGAAGACGACCGCCGCTGCACCGAGGAACGCGATCGCGATCACGCCCCCGGCAGGCGAGGCGTTCGCGCTGAAGAACTCGCGCGGGGGCGCATCGACGACGAGGACGTGAGCGAGGCCGACGGCCAGCAGGCGCTCCGGCCGCGAGCTGCAGCCGCCGCTCGCCGACCACCTCGGCGATCGTCACGGCAGCGGCCGAACCGGCGGCGATGACGATCACGAGCGCGGTGCCGTCCAACAGGGCGGCCG
The DNA here is from genome assembly GCA_963710465.1 of uncultured Thermoleophilia bacterium. GTDB lineage: Bacteria > Actinomycetota > Thermoleophilia > Gaiellales > Gaiellaceae > JACVRM01. The sequence continues at coordinate 264,820 of CAVQAQ010000018.1, read as the reverse complement.
CCGCGTACAGCGCGACGACGATCGCCGGCGCCCACAGCGCCGTGCTCGTGCCGCGCCGGCCGCGCCAGCCGACGAGCGCCCCGAACGCGGCGTACAGGGCGGCCACGCCGAGCAGCGCCAGGTCCCGCGCCGTACGCGGCTCGACGAGCAGCCACGTCCCGATGACCGCGAGCACGATGCTGCCGAGGGCGAACACGGGCGCCACGAAGCGGGCGACAGGCTCCTCGTAGCGGCGGAGCTCGTCGATGAGGACCAGGACGAGGGCGCCGGCGCCCATGATCGCGGCGCCCAGGCCCAGCTGGTCGGAGCTCAACACGTCGACCCGCGGGATGAACGCGACGCCGGCGAGCACGACGAGGTGGCCGGCCCAGCCGAGGTGGCGGCGCCAGCCGGGGCCGGCGCACGCCACGAGCGCGACCGCCGTGACCGCGACCAGGCCGCGCACGGCCACGTGGCCCCACCCGAACCCGGCGAGGTCGACGAGCCCGAGGGCCGCCGCGTACAGCAGCAGCGTCCCGGCCGACCAGAGCGCCACGATGCGCCGCTCGCGCCAGACGGACAGGGCGAAGGCTGCCGGCTCCTCGAGGAAGGCGAGCAGACCCGCGTAGCGGGGAGCCGGGCCACGCCACGGCCGCGCGTAGATCGCGGTGACGACGGCGGCGGCGGCGACCGCCACGAGCGCGAGCGCGCCCGCCGCCGGGTGCGGGACCTCGGTGAGGAGGTGGCGGAGCGGCGCGTCCACCGCGAGAGCGCGGACCGCCGCGGCGGTCAAGAAGACGATCGAGGCCAGGGTCAGCCGCGCGTCGCGCAAGCGGGGCGAGAGCCACGCGAGCACGGCCGCCTCGGCGGCCCACGCGGTCGCGAGCGTGGCGCCCGACAGTAGGTCGGAGGCGGCGACCGCGCCGGCCGTCAGCCCGGCCACGCCGAGTAGCGCGGCGAGCTCGGGCAGGGCGCGATACAGCACGGCAGCGGCGAGGAGCTCCACGCCTGCGATGGCCAGGAGCGCGAGCCCCTCGCTGCGCCCGTCGAAGAGTTGGGCCGCGGCGAGGCCGGCCATCGCGGTGCCGGCGGTGACGAAGCCGGCCGGAAGGCGGTCGAGCCTGCCGCGGTTCGTCCGCTGTGCGACGACCGCAATGGCGATCATCAGCAGCCAGGCGGCTGCGGCCACGGAAACGGCTCCGTCGTCCTGGCGCGCGAGCACGAGCACCTGCGGCACGAGCGCGGCGGCCGCCACGCCGAGGACCGGTAGCCAGCGGCGGTGCAGGGCGACGACGGCCGTGGCGGCAAGCGTCAGTACGGCAAACCACGTGCCCACGACCGTCAGGTGATGCGGCTCGTCGATCGCCGCGGCGATCGGCACGAGCATCGCGCCGACGAGGCCGAGGCCTGCGATCGTCTGCGCGCCCCAGGCGAGCGCCGTCGCGGTCGCAATCGCAGCGAGCGCGCCGGCGACGGCGAGAGCCGCGAGGTCCGGCAGGAGGTCGTATCGGGCCGTTGCGAACAGCAGGGTGGCGAAGCCGCCGGCGATGCCGGCCGCGACGGCCGACGAGGCCGCATACGTGTCGCCGTACCGGCGGTGCAGCCAGAGCCCGCCGCCGAACAGCAGGGCCGACGCGGTCGCGCCGAGCGAGACGCGGGCGACAGGCCCGATCCAGCCGCGGTCGACCGCGAGGACGAAGAAGAACAGGACGCCCAGGATCGTCACCAGGCCGCCCGACCACGCCAGGCCGCGGGCGCCGAAGAGCATGTCGGCGTCGATCTGAGGCAGCTGGCGGCGCCGCTTCAGGGGCTTCGGCGTGGCCAGCGGGCGGCGCGCTGCGGGCCGCGCGACCGGGGCCGGCGGCGGGACCGAAATGGGGGCGGGAGCGCGCTGCGTCGCCATCCGGAGCTCACCGAGCTCGCGCTCCATCCCCTGGAGCCGGCGGGCGAAATCGTCGAGTCGGGCGTGCACTTCTGCTGTGCTCATGACTCCTCCTCCGCGATACCTCTTTCGCTATACATAGCAATCACGGTATAAAGAGTCAACCACGGACGCGGCTACGCTTCGCGCATGTCCGGGATGGATGCACTCGTCGAGGAGCTCGACCGCTCGTTCCGTGAGGTGCAGGAGCGGATGTCCGACCCTGCCGTCTACAACGACCACCGCGAAGCGGCCGAGGTCGGCCGCCGGCTGAAGGAGCTCGAGGGCCCCCACAAGCTCGCCCAGGAGTGGCAGACCGTGCGCGACGACCTCGACGCCGCGCGCGGCGACAGCGATCTGCGGGAGCTCGTCCCCGGGCTCGAGGAGCAGCTGCAGCAAATCGAGGAGGACCTCAAGCTGGCGCTCGTCGAGAACGACCCGGCCGACCGCAAGGACGTGATCGTCGAGGTCAGGCAGGGCGCGGGCGGCGACGAGGCCGCGCTCTGGGCGCGTGAGATCTACCGGATGCTGACGCGCTACGCCGAGCGGCGCGGCTTCAAGGTCGAGGATCTGGGCATGAGCGAGAACGACTCGGGCGGCGTCAAGGAGGCGACCTTTGCGATCAAGGGCGACGGCGCCTTCTCGATCTTCAAGTGGGAGGGCGGCACGCACCGGGTTCAGCGCGTGCCGGAGACGGAGTCGCAGGGCCGGATCCACACGTCGACCGCGACCGTCGCGGTCATGCCGGAGGCCGAGGACGTCGACGTCCAGATCGACGAGAACGACCTCAAGATCGACGTCTACCGCTCGACCGGACCCGGCGGTCAGAGCGTCAACACGACCGACTCGGCGGTGCGGATCACGCACCTGCCGACGGGCACCGTCGTCTCGATGCAGGACGAGAAGTCGCAGCTCCAGAACCGCCAGAAGGCGATGCGCGTCCTCCGGGCGCGGCTGCTCGAGCAGGAGCTGGCGAAGCAGCGCGCCGAGCAGGACGCCGCCGCGGCGCTCGCAGGTCGGCAGCGGCGAGCGCTCCGAGAAGATCCGCACCTACAACTTCCCGGAGAACCGCGTCACCGACCACCGCGTGCACGTGACCGTGCACGCGCTCGACAAGGTGCTCGGCGGCGAGCTTGACGAGTTCACCGAGGCGCTCGCGGCCGAAGACCGGCGGCGCGCGCTGAAGACCGCCGGGGTGTGACCGCCCGCGACGCGCTCCGCGAGGGCGCGGCGCTGCTGGAGGCGGCCGGCGTCCCGCTCGCCGCGCGTCGACGCGGAGTTCCTGCTCGCGCACGTGCTCGGGACGACGCGCTCGGGCCTCGCGCTCGTCGACGAGGTCGGCCCGGCCGAGGCGAGTACTGGGCGCTCATCGCGCGCCGCGAGGCGCCGCGAGCCGCTCGCCTACGTGCTCGGCGAGTGGGGGTTCCGGGGGCTGACGCTGAAGGTCGACCGGCGCGTGCTGGTGCCGCGGCCCGAGACGGAGGTCGTCGTCGAGCGCTGCCTGGCGCTGCTCGACGGCGTCGCGGCCGGGTCGTCGACGTCGGCGTCGGGTCGGGCGCGATCGCGCTGGCGATCGCCGACGAGCATCCGGGAGCGCGCGTGACGGGCATCGACCGCTCGCCGGACGCGCTCGCGTCGCGCGCGAGAACGCGGCCGCGCTGGGCCTGGACGTCGAGCTGCTCGAGCGCGACGCCGCGTGGATCGGCGAGCGCGAGTGGGACCTCGTCGTCGCGAACCCGCCGTACGTCGATCCGGGCGAGGTCGACGACGCTGGAGCCGGAGGTGCGCGAGTGGGAGCCGCGCGACGCGCTCGTCGGGCCGGGGACGACCGAGGCGATCGCGCGAGCGCGCGCTGCGCGGCGCTGCGGCCGGGCGGGCACCTCGTGCTCGAGGTCGCCGATGCGCAGCGCGGACGAGGCGCGGGAGCTGCTGCGAGGCGCTCGGCTACGAGGACGTCGGTCGTCACCGACGATCTCGCCGGCCGGCCGCGCGTCGTCGAGGGGCGGCGGCTCGGAGCGTCCGTCGAGGAGGTCGTCGCGGCGCTCCGCGCAGGGCTGCCGGTCGATCCTGCCGACCGACACGGTCTACGGCCTGTGCGCCGAGCCCGACCGAGGAGGCGGTCGCGCGGCTGTACGAGCTCAAGGGCGCGGCAGCCGGAGCAGCCGACCGCGCTGCTCGGCGCGCGACGTCGACGCGCTGCTCGCGCTGGTGCCGGAGCTGCGCGGCCGCACCGAGGCGCTCTTGCGCGCCGCTGCTGCCAGGGCCGTTCACGATCGTCGCGCCGAACCCGGCGCGGCGGCTGCCGTGGCTGGCCGGGAGCAACCCGGACGCGATCGGGCTCCGCGTCCCGGACGCTGCCCGAGCGCGCCGATGCGCGTGCTCGAGCACGTCCCGGCGTTGTCGCGGCGACGAGCGCGAACCTGCCCGGCGGGCCGCGACCCGCGCCGCCCCGAGGACGTGCCGCAGATCCGCGATTGCCGCGCTTCTCGACGGCGGCGACCTGCCCGGCGTGCCGTCCACCGTCGTCGACGTCACCGGCGACGAGCCGCGCATCCTGCGCGAGGGCGCGGTGCCCGCCGAGGAGGCGCTCAGTCGGATTCGGGCGGCCTTCGCGCGCCGTAGCAGCGAGGGTAACCGGCCGCGCAAGTATCTCAGCCGCGCATGGCCGTCGCGAACCTGACGCTCGAGCAACTGCGCACCGCGGGGCTCGCGGACATCGATCCCGAGATCGCCGACCTGCTCGGCCGCGAGCTCGAGCGGGAGCGGAACCAGATCGAGCTGATCGCCTCGGAGAACTTCACGTGGCCGAGCATGTTCGAGGCGATCGGCAGCGTCCCCACGAACAAGTACGCGGAGGGCTACCCGGGCAAGCGCTACTACGGCGGCTGCGAGGTCGTCGACGAGATCGAGCAGCTCGCGATCGACCGCGCCAAGGAGCTCTTCGGCGCCGACCACGCGAACGTGCAGCCGAACGCGGGCGCGGCCACGAACATGGCCGTGTACCTCGCGGCGCTCGCAGCCGGGCGACACGATCCTCTCGCTCGAGCTCTCGCACGGCGGTCACCTCACGCACGGGCTCAAGGTCAACTTCTCCGGCCGCTTCTACAACATCGTCCACTACGGCGTCTCGCGCGAGACGGACATGGTCGACTACGACGACGTCCTGCGGATCGCCAAGGATGCGCGGCCGCAGCTGATCATCTGCGGCGGCTCCGCCTACCCGCGCACGGTCGAGGCGGACCGCTTCCGCGCGATCGCGGACGAGGTCGGCGCGCTGCTGCTCTGCGACATGGCGCACTTCGCCGGGCTCGTCGCGGCGGGCCTGCACCCGAACCCCGTCCCGCACTGCGACTTCGTCACCTCGACGACGCACAAGACGCTGGCCGGGCCGCGCTCCGGCTTCATCCTCTGCAAGGAGGAGCACGCGACCGCCGTCGACCGCGCGATCTTCCCGGGGCTCCAGGGCGGGCCGCTCATGCACGCGATCGCGGCCAAGGCGGCGTGCTTCAAGATCGCGACGACCGAGCCGTTCCGCGACTACCAGCGCCAGATCCGCGCGAACGCCGACGCGCTCGTCCGATCGGCTCCAGGAGGGCGGGCTCGACGTGCTCACCGGCGGGACGGACACGCACCTGCTCCAGCTCGACCTGCGCCGCACCGAGTGGACGGGCAAGGACGCCGAGGAGCGCCTCGCCGAGGTCAACCTGACCGTCAACCGCAACACGGTGCCCTTCGACGAGCGGCCGCCGACGGTCGCGTCGGGCGTCCGGATCGGCACGCCCGGCGGCGACGATGCGCGGCTTCGACGAGGACGACTTCCGCGAGGTCGGGCGCGATCATCGTCGACGGGCTCGGCGACGGCGCCGACATCGACGCGCTGGCCGCGCGCGGCGAGGCGCTCTGCGACCGGCACCCGCTCTACCCGGGCTTCCGCGGCTACGCGACGTACGTCTACGTGAGCGCGATGACGGAGACCGAGATGCTCACGCGTGGTGACGCACCCGCTGGTGCAGCACAAGCTCTCGTACCTGCGCGACAAGGACACGCCCACCGTCCACTTCCGCAAGCTCGCGAACGAGCTGACGCTGCTCCTCACCTACGAGGCGACGAAGGATTTCCCGACCGAGGAGGTCGAGATCGAGACGCCGCTCGAGCGCATGACGACGCAGCGGATCTCAGGGAAGAAGGTTGCGGTCTGCCCGGTGCTTCGCGCCGGGCTCGGGATGCTCGACGGCGTGCTCTCGCTCGTCTCGAGCGCGCGCGTCGGGTTCATCGGCCTCTACCGCGACGAGGAGACGCTCGAGCCGGTCGAGTACTACGTCAAGCTGCCGGCCGACCTCGACGAGCGCGACGCGATCGTGCTCGACCCGATGCTCGCCACCGGCAACTCGAGCGTCGGCCGCGATCGAGCAGGTCAAGACGCGCCGGCGCGCGGTCGGTGACGCTCGTCTGCCTCGTCTCGGCGCCCGAGGGCATCGAGCACGTCCACGCCGAGCACCCCGACGTGCGGATCGTGACCGCCGCCGTCGACCGCGGTCTCAACGAGCAGGGCTACATCGTGCCCGGGCTCGGCGACGCCGGCGACCGGCTCTACGGCACCCGTTGATCGCCCGGCGGGACTCAGTCGCTGTCGAGCCAGCTAGTCCGAGGTCGGCTCGCGGCACGCCGGTGCGAGCAGGCCCGGGCGGCGCATGGCCTCGAGCCAGACCGCCCGGGTCTCCTCGCGCGTCCCGCGCGCCGGGAGTCGCTCGACCACCCAGGCCGGGCGCGGCGGCCGGAATCTCGCCGATCGATCGGCGCGATGCCCTGGAAGCGCGGCTCGCCGAGCTCTTCGCGCGGGCCGACGAGCACCTCGCTCAGCGTCTCGCCGGGGCGGATGCCGAGCAGCTCGATGTCGGCCTCGCCCTCGCCGCCGCCCTCGCGCCAGATCCGCTGCGCGAGCTCGCCGACGGTGAGGACGACGGCGTCGGACGGGGCGGCGAGCTGGACGCCGTCGCGGGCGAGCAGCGCGGCGTGGGCGGCGAGTGCGGCGGCGTGCGCCATCGTGATCCAGTAGCGCAGCATCCCGGTGTCGGTGACAGTGAGCGGCACGCCCGCGCGTGTCTGGCTGAGGAAGAGCTCGGACGCGCTGCCGGCGGAGCCGAGCACGTTCACGAAGCGGACGGCCGCGCGGCGGGCGCCGCCGCGGCGCGCGGCGTAGGCGGTCAGCTGCTCCATGAAGCGCTTCGTCCGGCCGTAGAAGCTGGCGGCCAGCGCGGCCTTGTCGGTCGACGCGACGACCACCGTGTCGACGCCGGCCTCGTCGGCGGCGCGCAGGACATTCCAGCTGCCGACCAGGTTGGTCTCGACGAACTCCTCGGGGTAGCTCTCCGCCCAGTCGACGTGCTTGTAGGCGGCGAGATGGAAGACGATGTCCGGGCGCGCCGCGGCGACCTCGCGCTCGACGCGGCCGGGGTCGCGGATGTCGCAGAGCACGTGCTGCATCGCGGCGACCGCGGCGGCGTCGCGCGAGCGGCGGTCGGCGGTGAGCGCCGCCTCGTTCGTGTCGAGCACCGAGATGCGGTCGGGACGGAAGCCGAGCAGGAACGTGGTGAGCGCGGTGCCGATCGAGCCGGCGCCGCCGGTCACCAGCACGCGGCGGCCGCCGAAGAGCTCCTGCAGCTCGAGCAGCGCCGGCACCGGGTCGCGCCGCTGCAGCACGGTCTGCCAGTCGAACTCGTCGCGCGGGAGGCGGCGAGGCGCTCTTAACAGGGACTGTCCCTGTAAGACGCCGCCCGCTCGATCGCGCGGTAGGCGGCCTTCATGTCCGGCGAGCGGCCGGGGTCCGGCTCGTTGATCTCGGCGACGAGGTACGGCACGAGCTCGGCCGAGCCGCCGCGACGACGGGGTCGAGGTCGAGTTCGCCCGAGCCGTACGGCAAGCCCTCGCCGAGCAGGCCGTGCGCGTCCGAGACGTGGGCGACCTCGGTCGCCGGCGCGAGCTCCTCGACGTAGCGCGTCGAGGTCGAGGTCGTCCGCCGACGTGAGCCCGAACAGCGAGCCGTAGGCCGCGGCGAAGTTGCGGAAGAGCGCTGCGTGCGATGTGTCGAACGTGAAATCGAAGCTCCGGGACGCGCTCGCGCCAGGCGAACAGGTCGCGCCAGTGGCCGCCGATGGGCGAGAGGAAGACGCCGCCGGTGCGCATGCGCAGCACGGGCGGGACGTTCTCGATGCACGGCGTCACGCCGCGTGCCAGGCACGCGTCCGCGTAGAACTGCAGGAAGGCGTGCACCGCCTCGTCATCGAGGGCGCTGCCCGCCGCGTAACTCCTCCGGGCTCATGGGCGCGAAGAGGTGAATGGTCAGGACGGGCGAGCCGATCGCCCGCGCGAACTCGGCGGTGCGCTCGATGCCGGCACGCGCCTCGCCGTCGAGCCGGTCGACGCGTACGAACGCGCCGCTCGGCCAGGAGACGGGCGCTTCGGCCGTCCAGATGAGTCCGCCGGCGCGCCCGCGTCGCGGACGGTCTCGACCGTACGGGCGAGGGCGTCGTCGTCGGCGATGTGCCGCGCGAAGAGCGCGAGCTCCAGGCCACGCCACGGTCCGCCCTCGAGGCGCTCTGCGAGCTGGTCAGCCTCGGGTGCGGCTTTCAGCAGCGGTATGGGCGTGGAGCCAGTCGACATAGTCCGAGATTCCACTCTCCAGCGGACGAGGCGTGAACCGTATCGACGGGCCGTCGCCCCGGTAGCTCTCGTTCTCCCCCTCCGGGAGGTTCCCTCCCGGCGTCTCGACGGAGGAGGGCGAGCGGGCAGCTTCGATGACGAGCTCAGCGGCACGGATCAGGGGTGTGCCGATCCCGCTTGTGAACGTGGCCGGCTCCCAGGCGGCGTCGGCGACGATCCGCTCCAGGCCGTCGACGACGTCGTCGACGTAGACGAAGTCCCGTGTGCGCAGCGGGTCGCCCGGGATGGCGATCGGCTCGCCCGCAAGCGCCCGGGCCGCGAAGGCGGCGATCGCGCCCGTGGCCCCCTCCGACGCGACCTGCCCGGGGCCGAAGACGGAGGGCAGCCGGACGACCGCCGACGGCCACCAGTGCAGCCGGCAGACCAGCTCGCCGAGACGCTTGGAGAAGGCGTACTCGTCCGGCGGTGGCTCGAGCCCGGCGCGGATCGTCGACGGGTAGACGAAGCCGGCGCCGTGGTGCTCGGCGCCTTCGAGCAGGTTCAGGGTCGTGCCGGCGTTCTCCCGCACGGCGCGCGCGGGGTCGCGCGCGGACGACGCCGGGTCCGGGACACCCGCGAAGTGGAGGACAGCGTCGCAGCCGTCCATCAGGTCCCGCGCCGCGAGGTCGCCGGCGTCCACCGCGACGGCGCCATCCGGGACGCTGCTTCGCTGGCGGCCGCCGGGGCGGACGAGCGGCACGACGTCGTGCCCCCGCTCGCGCAGCAGCTGCGTCGTGCGCGAGCCGAGGAACCCGGACGCGCCGGTGACCAGGAGCTTCACGCCGCGACGCACTCGCGGAGGTACTCCGCGACGCTGTACCGGTACTCGAAGGGCGTGACGAAGTGGCAGGACGCGCCGCCGGCGCCGGCACGCCCGTGCGCGAACGCGGCGAGGTCGGCAACGGTGACCGCCTCGGCGGCGACATTGGCCGGCCCGTCGAGCGGTGCATCGAGCATGATCTGCGCGGCATCGGCGACGTGCGCCACGCCGATCGTCCCGGCGCCGGGATCGACCTCGAGCCGCTCTCCGGCGGCCGCGAGCCGGCGAAACTTGTCGACCACCGTCTGCGACTCGGCGCGGGCGTGCTCGACGGTGCTCGGCCCGTAGAGGATCGCCGAGCCGGAAGAGCCCGAGCGCGAAGCCGTGCCGTCGCGCGAACATGTCCAGGCAGAGCTCGGCATAGATCTTCGAAAGGTGGGCGAGATCGCCCTGCGCGCCGTACGGGTGGCCGACATCGACGTCGCCCGTGAGCCCCGGGCCGTAGACATGGAGCGAGCTGGCGTAGGCGACCGGCACCCCGCCTGCGTTCGCGACCGCCTCGGCCACGCGCCGGACCCCGCTGAGGTTGGTCTCCTCGGTGTAGTCCGGCTGGACCTCTGCCAGCGGCCGGGAGGCCTGCGCGGCGAGGACGAGCACGCGGTCCGGCCGCTCCGTCATCAGCTCGTCGAGCGCAGGGCGGTCGCGGATGTCCACGGTGACGACGCTCGCGCCGCGCACCTCGAGCGGCGCCAGCTGCCCCCGGTCGGTCGCCCGCCAGTTGTCGGCGAGCACGACCTCGTCGCCCGCGGTCGAGCGCCAGCTCGGCGGCTTTCGCGCCCAGGTAGCCCGCCCCGAGGACGAGCAGCTTCTGGTGTCCGCTCAGGCGATGCCCCCCCGTCGGCGGCGGCGAAAAGCAAGCGAGGCTAGGACGCAGGGAGCGTTCGTACCCGGAGGGTACGGGCGCGACCGAGGACGACGCATCGCGCCGCTTTGCAGCCCCCCGACGACGATGGCGGGCATCGCCTGAGGGGACACCTAAATCCGGGTGACGGCGCTCGTCGTCGCCAGCGGAACGACGTTGCGCGTGTCCACGATCAGCCTGGCGTCGTCCCAGAGCGGCTGCTCCAGGAACTCGCTGTGCGGCGTCAGGACGACGACGCAGTCCGCCTCGCGCACGGTCTCCGCCGTCCACGGCAGCGTCTCGTGTGTCGCGCCGTCGAGCTCGACCGTCGGCACCCAGTCGTCGCAGAAGACGACCTCGCCGCCGCGCTGGAGCAGCTGCCGCATGATCTCGAGGCTCGGCGACTCGCGCGTGTCGTGCACGTCAGGCTTGTACGCCATCCCGAGCAGGAGGATGCGCGAGCCCTTGATCGGCAGGCCGGCGTCGTTGAGCGCGTCGGAGATCTTCGAGACGACGTAGATCGGCATCCGCGCATTGACCTCGTGCGCCGCCTCGATCAGCTGCGCCGAGTAGCCGTACTCGCGCAGGCGCCAGGCGAGGTAGTGCGGGACGATCGGGATGCAGTCGCCGCCGAGACCCGGGCCGGGGTAGTGCGGCATGAACGCAAAGGGCTTCGTCGCCGCCGCCTCGATGACCTCCCAGGCCGAGATGCCGAGCCGGTCGCACATCAGCGCCAGCTCGTTCGCGAGCGCGATGTTGACGGCGCGGAACGTGTTCTCGTGGATCTTCGCCGTCTCGGCCACCATCGGGCTCGAGCACGGCACGATCGTGTCGACGATCTGCCGGTAGAGCAGCTCCGTGCGGCGCCGGCACTCCGGCGTCACGCCGGCGACGAGCTTCGGCGTGTTGTGGATGTTCCAGTTCTTGTTGCCCGGGTCGACGCGCTCGGGTGCGTAGCCGAGGAAGAAGTCCGAGCCGACCTCGCCGCCGGAGCGCTCGAGGATCGGCAGCACGATCTCCTCGGTCGTGCCGGGATACGTCGTCGACTGGAGCACGACGAGCTGGCCGGGGCGCAGGTTCGCGGCCACCGACTCCGCCGCCGAGACGATGTAGGACAGGTCGGGCGAGCGCGTCTTCGAGAGCGGCGTGGGCACGCAGATCGTCAGCGCGTCGAGCTCTGTCACCTCCGCGTAGTCGGTCGTCGCGTGCAGCCGGCCGTCGAGCGGGCCGTAGCGCTCGGCCGGCACATCGACGAGGTACGAGCGCTTCTCGCGGACGGCCTGGACGCGCTGCTCGTTCAGGTCCACGCCGGTGACGTGGAAGCCCGCCTCGCCGAACGCCATGGCGAGCGGCAGGCCGGCGTAGCCGAGCCCGACGATGCCGATCCTCGCGTCGCGCGTGGCGATGCGGTCGTCGAATGCTGATGTGGTGAGCGCTTCCGTCATAGAACGGCGGATGGTAGACACACTATGGAACAGCCCGGGCGGCGCGTGTCGGCCCGCTGGGCACTCTGCTATACACGGCGGATGTCCTTCCAGGAGTCGGTTCGCGCCCTGGTGGTGGACAGTCCCGCGGCGATCGGGTTCGCCGTCGCGGCTGTCATCGTCGTCGCGCTGACCCCGCTGGTAGGCCGCATCGCCCCGTTCGTCGGCGGCATCGACGACCGGGCCGACCGCCCGCGCGTGCACAAGCGGCCGGTTCCGCGGATCGGCGGCGTCGCGATCGTCACGGCCGTCGCGATCTGCGCCTTCATCTGGGTCGACATGACCGGGCCGTGGCGCGGGATCATGGCGGGCTTCCTGCTCGCCGCGGCCATCGGCTTCGTGGACGACGTCCGCGGCATCCGGCCGAGCGTCAAGATGGGCGCGATCGTCGCGGTCGCGTGCATTCCCGTGATCGGCTACGACGTGACGTTCAACCACGTGACGCTGCCGCTGATCGGCGACCACGACCTCGGCTGGATCGCGTACCCGATCACGATCCTCTTCATCGCGGCGGTCTCGAACCTCGTGAACCTGATCGACGGGATGGACGGGCTCGCCGCCGGCATCGTCGGCATCGCGGCCTGCTCCTACGCGATCCTGGGCGCCTCGTTCGGCCGCGAGAACGCGGCGGTGCTGTCCGCGATCGTGTGCGGCGCGACGGTCGCCTTCCTCGTCTTCAACTACCACCCGGCGCGAATCTTCATGGGCGACACGGGGGCGCTCTCGCTCGGCTTCCTGCTGGCGGCGATCGCGGTGCAGGGCGTCATGAAGACGGCCGCGACGGTCGCGCTCGTCGGCCCGCTGCTCGTGCTCGCGGTGCCGATCTTCGACACGTCGTTCGTCGTGCTGAAGCGGCTCAAGTACCACCGGCCGCCGTGGAGCGCCGACCAGAACCACTTCTACCACCGGTTCATGCGCATCGGCCTGTCGCAGCGGCGGACCGCCGCCTACCTGCATCTCTGGGCGGCGCTGCTCTCCGCGTACGCGATCCTGCTCCGCTTCGCGCCGCCGCGGCCCCACGGCGTCTGGGACCTCAGCAACACGATCCTCGCCCTCGCCGGCGGGGTGATCGTGATCGCGACCTCGATCTGGATGGTCTACGCGCTCGAGATCCTCAAGCAGCGCCACCTCGAGGCGCTGCGCCTCAAACGGCACGTGCCGGAGGAGGATCTCGAGGAAGCGGTGGACCGGCCCCTCACGGCCGGGCGTCGGTAACGGCCCAGCGCAGGAGGTCGGCCGGGTCCCGGCGCACGCGGTTGCGCCACGCCTTCGGATCGGGCTTCTTGCGAATCTCGAGGTCGGCCGGGTCGGTCAGCATCCGCAGCCGGCCCTCGGCGATCAGTTGCTCGTCGACGGCGCCGGGGCGCCCCTCGAAGATCGACCAGACCGGCGTGCCGAGCACCGCCGCCTCGCGGTTCATGGTTCCACCCGCGGAGACGAGCAGGTCGGCGAGGGCGACCAGACTGCGGCCGTCGACGGTCTCCCGTGGAACGAGCACACGGGGCAGGCCGAGCGCTGCGATCGCGTCCGCCTGCTCCGGGGTGCGGCTGACGACGATCGCCTGCGCGTCGCCGGCGTCGGAGATGCGCTGCAGCAGCCGGGGAAGGAGCGGGTTCTCGGAGCCGCCGAGGTAGAGCGCGTACGACGGCGCAGTCCGGATCACGCACACGACGTGCGACGGGTCGGCGCCCACAGGCTCGAGCACGGCGGTGTCAGGCTCGAAGTCGGCGAGGAAGTACTCCTCCTTCAGCCCCGGGTAGCGGACCAGCTTCGGCGGCCGGGCGCCGTAGCGGGCAAGGCGCGCGGCGGGGATGGCGTCGGGCACCAGCACGCGCGTCGCGAGCCGGCAGTTGACGTGGTGCTGGAGCGACGCCCACTCGTAGTCGAACATCGTCGTGTTCGGGATGCGGAGCAGCCGGCAGACCGGTGGCAGGTCGGTCGAGCCGTGCGCGAGCCCGCGGTCGATGCCGCGGCCGCGCGCCCAGCGCAGGAGCGCCAGAACGCGCGAGGCGGCGGCCTCCGCCTTGCCGAGCCGCCCGGCGCCGCCGTGGTGCCCGATCACCTCCGCGTGCCGCCCCCAACGGTCGAGCATCGCCACCGTCTGCGAAAGCGGCCGGGCGGTGAGCTCGACCTCGTGGCCCTGCTTCTCGAGCAGCTCGACGAGCGGCCGCAGCACCTGGACGTGCGCCGTGTTCGTGAAATCGACCCAGACCCGCACGGCGGCGATCGTAGGCGCCCGGGCGCCATGGACGGTCCATGCAACGGAGCTGTCACGGTGTCTCAACAGCGACTTGGCTTGTAAGAACTCTGTTCGGTTCCCTGGTCGCCGGTCGCGATGGGCTGTACGTTCGGCCAGGTCGTGCTCGGTCGAGTCGCCGTCCTCGCCGTTCTCGCTGCCGCGCTCGCCTCTCCCGCGGTCGCCGCCACTCAGGCGCAGAAGGATGCCGCCGCGGCGACGCGCGGGATCAACCAGGCGCTCATCGCCGGCCGGCTCGACGCGGACGCCGCGGGGCAGTACCGCGCCTCGGTCAACCGCGCCCTCGCGACGTGGAACCGCCTCCCGGGCGACCGGGCGAAGAACCTCGCCGGCGCGCTGCACGACGCGGCCGCGCTGGCAAACCGCTACGACGGACCGCGCGCGCTCACGCTCTTCACCACCCTCGACGCCAACACCGACTACCTCGGGACGAAGGCGGCACCACGCTCCACGCTGGACATCCAGGACGCCGACGGCATCGTGTACCGCTGGTTCCCAGGCCACGGCTTCCAGTTCCACCCGCTCGCGAACGCCTCGAAGCTCAGCAACCTCGCGCCCGCCTTCGACTCGGCGCCCGCCGCCAGCCTCGCCGTCGCGCTGCTCGACCGCGCCGAGCCGACCGCGAAGGGTGGCCTCGCGTGGGAGTACCTGTTCCCCTTCGGGGGGGGCCGCCCGCCCTGGACCTCCGGGATGGCGCAGGCCGCCGCCGCGCAGGCGTACTCGCGCGTCGCGACCAGCTTCGACGACCTGACCTACCTGGACACCGCGGCCCGCGCCTTCACGGCTGCGCAGGCGCTCACCCGCGAGCTGCCGGCCGGCCCCTGGGTGCGGCTCTACAGCTTCTCGTCGATGGCGGTACTCAACGCCCAGCTGCAGACGGCGCTCTCGATCGGCGAGTACGCGCGGACGTCGGGCGACCCGAACGCCGTGCTCTTCGCAGAGAAGTTGATGTCGTCGGCGGCGGCGATGCTGCCGCAGTTCGACACCGGCTCCTGGTCGCTCTACGCGCTCGGCGGAACCGAGGCGTCGCTCCACTACCACTCGTACGTCGTCGACCTGCTCAACCGCCTCTCGCGGCTCGACGACCGTCCGGAGTGGCCGGAGTACGCGACCCTGTTCGGCGACGATCTGACGACGCCGCCCGACGTGACGCCGGTCTCGGCCGTGAAGGTCGTCTACCCGCTCCCGCGCGACGGATTCCGCGACCAGGCGTCCGTCACCTTCCAGCTTTCGAAGCCCGCGACCGTGCGCCTCGCGGTCGCCGGCGAGCGCCGCCCACTCGCGCTCCAGCCCGGGCGGCACACGCTCACCTGGGACCCGGGCACGCGGCCGGCCCAGGCCTACGCCGCCAAGCTCGTCGCCACCGACATCGCCGGCAACACGACACAGGTCGCAGTGGGGCCGTTCGAGGTGCGCCGCGACACGACCCCGCCGGCCGTCGACGCGACGCTCGCCGGCGGCCGCGTCTCCTGGACGGCGACCGACGACGAGACGCCGTGGGTCCGCCTGCGCGTCCGCTTCTCGAACGGAGCCGGGAGCAAGACGGACGACCTCGGCAAGCGTCGCCTGAACGGCTCGGCGAAGCTGACCGTCCCGGCCGGCCGCTGGGGCGCCACCATGCTCGCCGCCGACTCGAGCGGCAACGCGACGACCGTGTCGCTCGGCTACGTCGAGAAGAACGCCAGCTCGGCGCCGTAAGCCTGGCGCGTCCCGGCGCGGCGCAGGCCAGCCTTCTCGAGCACGCGGATCGATGCAGCGTTCTCGGCAAACGCGTAGGCGACCACGCGCGGCAGGCCGTCCGCGAGCCCGGCCGCGACGCACGCGCTTGCCGCCTCGGTCGCGATGCCCTGTCCCCACCAGCGGCGCGCGAGGTGGTACGCGACCTCGATGTCCGGGCCCGTTCCCTGGACGGGGATCAGCCCGCAGACTCCGACGACCTCACCCGACGCGCGCACCTCCACCGCCCAGAGGGCGAGCTCGTTGCCGAGGTGGCGGGCCATCCGGGCTCGCGTCTCCTCGACGGAGGACGAGGGCTCGGCAGGGAGGTAGCGGAACACCTCCGGATCACTCCATGCCTCGTGCAGCGCCTCGGCGTCCTCCTCCCGCAAGGCCCGGATCGTCAGCCGCTCGGTCTCGATCGGAAGCCTCATTGCCGGGCGCTCCGCAGAAAGCGGGCGAAGACATCGTTGAACCCGCGCGCCCACTGCACGCCGTGCCCGGCGCCCGGCAGGACAGCGCGCTCGGCGCCGAGCGCGCCCTCCAGCACGTCGCACACGGCCTCGTAAGCCGGGTGGCCGCCGCTCGAGCACACCAGCACCGGGAAGCCCGCTTCTGCCAGCGCGTCGAGCGGGATCTCGGCCTCCCACGGCTTCCGCTCGGCCATCAGCGCCCGCGCGCCTTGCTCGTCCCCCGGGGCGACGACCGCGGGCACCCGGCCCGCGGGGCCGAAGACGGCGGCGAAGCCCGCGACAAACTCGTCCACGTCGAGGCCGTAGAGAGCCTCGTAGGCCGCGACCGTCTCGTCCACCGCCGGATCGCCACGGGCGACGCCCAGGCAGGGCGGCTCGATGACGGTCAGCGACCACACCGCGTCCGGCCGCCGAGCCGCCGCGAGCAGCGCGATCACCCCGCCGTACGAGAACCCGGCGAGGTGCGCGCCGCCGCCGAGCAGCTCTGCCATCTCGCCCGCCTGAACGTCCAAGTCGATTGCGTCGTTCGGCGCGAGCGGCGGGTTCGGCGGGTAGCCCGGCCGGTCGGGGAGGACGAGCGTGAATTCGTCCGCGAGCCTGAGCTGGCGCGTCCAGGTCAAGCTGTTCTGGATGCTGCCGTGGACGAGCACGACGGGCGGTCCGGAGCCGGTTCGGCGCACGTGGAACCCCATCGCAGGGAGCGTACAAGGGCGGGCGTTTTCCGCTCAGATAAGCGGGTTTGGCCTGTTACAAGCTCCGCTCGCGCTTTGGTATGCTCGCGGCCGGATGGAGCCCGCCCCCCGCTCGTCCTTCCAGCCCGCAGCCGCGGGCGGTTTGCTGCTTGCGGCCACTGCCGTGTGCACCGGCGTGGGCGCAGCCGTGGGCGCGGTGGCCGGATCCGCCGGGATCGGCGCGCTCGCGGGCGCCGCCGTCGGCATCCCCGTCGGCACGTACGCCGTCTACCGCCGGTACAACGAGGACTTGAGCGCGTGATCGACCGCACCGTCTCGACCCCACGCCCGGTGCCCGGGCGCCTACTGCCGCTGACCGCCGCCGGCGGCGTGATCGCGCTCGCGCTGCCCGTGTTCCTGATCGCAGGCTGGCCGCTCGCGGGCTGGGCGCTCGGCGCGGTGCTCTGGGTGGGCGGCGAGCTGCTCGGGGTGCTGCTCGCGCGCATGCGCGCGAAGTCGCCCGGCAATGCCGGCGCCGGCGTGCAGGGGGTCGGGATGATGTTCCGCGGCGTCGCGGTCATGGTCGTGCTGCTCGCAGTCGTCGTCTCGAACACGAGCGTCGGCGTTTCCGCGGCGATCGTCTACGCGCTCGCCTACACGCTCGAGCTGATGCTCTCGCTCGTCACCTACTTCGGGAGCCCCGAGTGAAGCGCCTCGTCGCTGCGCTGTCGCTGCTCGCCCTTGCCGTGCCGGCCCCGGCGATGGCCAAGGGCACGTTCCACCCCGAGGACGAGTTCAAGCTCCATCCGTGGGTCTCGATCCACATCGGGCCCCTTGACATGTCGATCAACAAGGCCGTCGTGTACCTCTTCCTCGGCGCGGCGGTGACGATCCTGCTGTCGTACTTCTTGTTTCGCTTCCGTGTCAGTAGCGGCGAGCCCGGCGAGCGTCAGACCGTCGGCGAGTGGGTCTACGACATCGCACAGGTGCAGATCGCCGAGCAGGGCCTGCCGAGCAAGGGCATGCGCCTCTGGTTCCCGTACGTCTTCACGCTGCTCTTATTCATCTGGACGGTCAACATCCTCGGGTTCATCCCGCTGCCGCTGACCGGCGAGACGTGGCACGGCATCCCCGTGTGGGGCATCTACGCGGCGACGTCGACCCTGTCGGTGACGCTGGCGCTCGCCCTGCTGACCTGGGTCTTCACGCACGTGGAGGGGATTCGCTACAACGGCCCGTGGCGGTATTTCAAGAGCTGGATCCCGGACGTGCCCAAGGGCCTGCTCGTCCTGATCATCCCGCTCGAGATCCTGGGCCAGTTCATGCGCCTGATCTCACTGAGCGTCCGTCTCTACGCGAACATGCTCGCAGGCCACATCCTGATCCTCACCTTCATCGGCCTGATCTTCGTGGCCGAGCAGGCGTTCACAGCCGTGTTCCTCGTCCCGTTCGCGGCGGTCTTCTACCTCTTCGAGGTGCTCATCGTCGTCTCGATCCAGGCGTTCATCTTCGCCGCCCTGTCCGCCATCTACATCGGCTCGGCCATCGAGCCACAGCACTAAGGAGGAAACTGCATGCTCGGTCTCATCACGCCCCTGCTCGCGCAGGCCGACAACGGCGCCAACGCCGGCAAGGCGATCGCGCTCGCGCTGGGCGTCGGCCTCGGTGCGCTCGGCGCCGGCGTCGGCATCGGCAACATCTTCGGCTCGATGATCTCGGCCGTGGCCCGCCAGCCGGAGCTCCGCGGCGAGCTGCAGGGCATCCAATGGCTCGGGTTCGCGCTCACCGAGGCCGTCGTGTTCTACGGCCTGCTCGGCTCGCTGCTCGCGTACGTCCTGGTCTAGCCGATGGGCCTGATCGCCGCATCCGACCTGATCAAGGTCGTCCCTGGCCTGATGGTCTGGACGCTCATCGCGTTCGGGATCACGCTCTTCGTGCTGTCGAAGTGGATCTTCCCGCCCGTGCAGAAGGCGATCGACGCGCGCCGCGATCGCATCCTCGAAGCGCTGAACGAGGCCGACAATGCCCGCGACGAGGCGCGCAAGCTGCTCGAGGAGCACCGCGCCCTGATCGGCCAGGCGCGCGGCGAAGCGGAGCGCATCCTCGCCGACGCCCGCGAGGTTTCCGACTCGCAGCGCGAGCGTGTCCGGCATGAGATCGAGGAGGACCGTCAGCGCCGGCTCGAGGAGACCAACCGGCAGATCGAGGCGGAGACGCGGCGTGCGCTCGAGCAGATCCGCTCCGAGGTGGCCTCGCTCACGCTCATCGCCACGAGCCGCGTGACCGGCAAGGTGCTGACCGACGACGACCACCGCCGGCTGATCGAGAGCGCCGTCAAGGACCTCGACTTCTCGGAGCTGGAGGCTGACCGCAACTGATGCCGGTCGCGCAGCGCATCTACGCGTCGGCCCTGTTCGACGCCGCCAAGCAGAGCGGAGAGCTCCAGGTGGTTCGCGACGAGCTCGCCGGCTTCGTGCAGACGCTCGAGGACGTCCCCGAGCTCGACGCGGTCCTGCGCAACCCGCAGCTCGACCCGCGTGCGAAGGCGGCGGTTCTCGGCGACGTGCTCCAGGGCGCCAACGAGCTCGTCCGCAACTTCGTGCTGCTCGTCACCGAGAAGGGGCGCGAGGACGAGATCGCGGTCATGCAGCGCGAGTTCGAGGACATGTGGCGCCGCGACCAGGGCATCCTCAACGTCGAGCTGACGACCGCCGTCGAGCTCTCGCCGGAGGAGCAGCAGTCGATCATCCTGCTCATTGGGGAGGCGTCGGGGCGCAAGATCGAGGCGACGAGCTCGGTCGACCCCGACCTCATCGGCGGGCTCGTGCTGCAGGCCGGGTCACTGCGCGTCGACGCCAGCATCCGCGGCCGCCTCGAGCGCCTGCGCCAGGAACTCACGACCAACGCACTTCGCGACTAAAGGAGACGAGCACCAGTGCAGCTACGCCCAGACGAGATCGCCTCGATCCTGCGCAGCCGGATCGAGCAGTACGACGTCGAGACCGAGCTCGCCGAGGTCGGTACCGTGCTCCAGCTCGGCGACGGCATCGCCCGCGTGTACGGGCTCGAGAACGCCGCCTCCAGCGAGATGCTCGAGTTCGAGCACGGGGTCACCGGGCTGGCGTTCAACCTGGAGGAGGACAACGTCGGCGCCGCGCTCTTCGGCGAGTGGGAGCACGTCAGGGAGGGCGAGCCCGTACGGCGCACCGGCCGTGTCGCGAGCGTCCCGGTCGGCGACGCGCTGATCGGCCGCATCGTCGACCCGCTCGGCAACCCGATCGACGGCCAGGGCGCGATCGAGACGACCGAGACCCGGCCCATGGAGTTCAAGGCCCCGGGCGTCATCGCGCGCCAGCCGGTGAAGGAGCCGCTGCAGACCGGCATCAAGGCGATCGACGCGATGACGAACGTCGGCCGCGGCCAGCGCGAGCTGATCATCGGCGACCGCTCGACCGGCAAGACGGCGATCCTCGTCGACACGATCCTGAACCAGCGCGGCCAGGACATGATCTGCATCTACGTCGCCATCGGCCAGAAGGCCTCGACGGTGGCGCAGGTGTACGAGCGGCTGCGCGACGCGGGCGCGATGGAGTACACGATCATCGTCACCGCCCCGGCCTCCGAGGCCGCGCCGATCAAGTGGATGGCGCCGTTCGCCGGCTGCGCGATGGGCGAGTACTTCCTCTACAACGGCCGCCACGCGCTCTGCATGTACGACGACCTGTCGAAGCACGCGGACGCGTACCGCCAGATGTCGCTGCTGCTCCGCCGCCCGCCGGGCCGCGAGGCGTTCCCCGGCGACGTCTTCTACCTCCACTCCCGGCTGCTCGAGCGCTCCTGCAAGCTCTCCGACGAGCTCGGCGGCGGCTCCCACACCGCGCTGCCGGTGATCGAGACGCAGGCGGGCGACATCTCGGCCTACATCCCGACGAACGTCATCTCGATCACGGACGGGCAGATCTTCCTGCAGTCCGACCTCTTCTTCTCGGGCGTCCGCCCGGCCGTCAACGTCGGCACCTCGGTGTCGCGCGTTGGATCGAGCGCGCAGACGAAGGCGATGAAGAAGGTCGCCGGCCGCCTGCGCCTCGACCTGGCGCAGTACCGCGAGCTGGAGGCGTTCTCCCAGTTCGGCTCCGAGCTCGACGCCGCCACGCAGCAGACGCTCGCGCGCGGCGAGCGGATGGTCGCGACGCTGAACCAGCCGCAGTACCAGCCGTGGCCGATGGAGGAGCAGGTCGTCGCGATCTATACAGGGATCCACGGCTACCTCGACGAGATCCCGGTCGTGGACGTCCCGCGCTTCCAGGACGAGCTGCGCGAGCGGCTGCGCACGGAGGGGACGGTCTACGCGTCGATTCGCGAGACGACCGACCTGACCGATGAGACGACCGAGAAGCTGAACGCGGAGATCGATCGGGCCAAGGAGGCCTTCCAGCCCAGCCAGGCGGCCACGGCGACGGCGTGAGCTCCGTCCAGGACATCCAGCGGCGCGTCCGCTCTGTCTCCAACACGCGCAAGATCACGCGCGCGCTCGAGCTCGTCGCCGGCGCGAAGCTCCGCCGCGCGACCGCGCGGATCCAGGTGGTGCGGCCATACGCGGACCGCATGGAGGAGCTGATGATCGGCACGGCCCGCGCGAGCACGTCGCTGCGCGGGCTGCCGCTCCTGCAGCGGCGCGAGGTACGCCGCGTCGCGATCGTGCCGCTGACCGGCGACCGCGGCCTCGCCGGCCCCTTCAATGCGCAGATCCTGCGCCGCGCGTTCGCGTCCGAGCGCGAGTACCGCCGGCAGGGCGTCGAGGTGCACTGGCTCGTTGCGGGGAAGAAGGGGCTCTCGACCCTGCGCTTCCGCGGCTACCAGGTCGACGCCTCGTGGACCGGGTTCGCGGACCAGCCGGGATACTCAGACGCGCAGGCCATCTCCCACCGCGTCGCCCAGATCTATACGGACGACGAGGTCGACCGCGTCGTGATCGTCTACAACCAGTTCGAGTCGCCCCTCGTCCAGCGGGTCGTCGAGCAGGAGCTGCTGCCCGTGCCCGAGGAGGCGCTGCAGGCCGAGGACGAGCAAGCGGACGCGTTCCGTGGCGACTTCATCTACGAGCCGGAGCCCGAGCAGATCCTCGAGCGCTTGCTGCCGGCCTACATCGAGACGCAGATCTACCGGGCGCTGCTCGAGTCGGCGGCGTCGTACCAGGGCGCGCAGATGACCGCCATGCGCAACGCCTCGAAGAACGCCGCCGAGCTCATCGACTCGCTGACGCTCGCGATGAACCGCGCCCGCCAGGCCGAGATCACCCAGGAGATCCTGGAGGTCGTGGCCGGCGCAGACGCCTTATCTTGAAAGTCCGCCCGGGGTCTGCTCGGTGCGCCCGGGCATGACGACTTTCAAGATGTTCTGAGTCACACGCGCCTTCGCGCGTCGTAGCTGCGGCCGGCAAGCCGGCCTCCGCCGCCGACTCGTGCGTCTAACAACGTGTCGGGCTGGCTCGTCTGAGAGATAGACGCGCGCGCGTTATGCTTCGGACCCCTTCCATGGCTGACGACACCAAGGACGTCATCTCATCGGGCGCCGGCCTGGCCGCCGTGCTGCCCGTCGAAGGCGCACTCGACACCGCCGACGCCGTTGTCGCGCGTGGCTACTGGGAGCAGGTCTGGCGGCGCCTCAAGCGTGACAAGGTCGCGCTCGCCGGCGGGGTCTTCATCATCTTTCTCTTCCTCGCGGCGTATATCGGCGCGCCGGTCGCGGCGCACATCCTCGGGCACGGGCCTGACGACCAGTTCGCCGGCGCGCTCGATCCGAAGACGCTGCTGCCGGTCGGGCCCTGGACGCACATCGCGACGATCCCCTACGTCGGCGCGCCCGGCCACTATCCGGACACGCTGTTCGTGCTGGGCGGCGATGGCCAGCTGGGCCGCGATGAGTTCCTGCGGCTGCTCTACGGCGCGCAGACGTCGCTCGAGGTCGCGATCGGCGCGACGGTGCTGAGCATGGTCGTCGGCGTGATCATGGGCGCGATGGCCGGCTACTACGGCGGCGTCACCGACACGATCGTCTCCCGCCTGACCGAGATCGTGATGGCGTTCCCGATCCTGCTCTTCATCATCGCGCTGGCCAGCACCGCGGGTGACCGCCTGAACAAGATCACGCTGGGCGGCGTCTTCGGGCCGGGGGTGGTGACCCTGGTCCTGGTGCTCGGCTTCTTCGGCTGGTACTACCCGGCGCGCATCGTGCGCGCCCAGGTGCTGTCGTTGCGCGAGAAGGAGTTCATCGAGGCGGCCCGCATGGTCGGCGCGAACGACTGGCGGATCATCCGCTCGCACCTGCTGCCGCACCTCGTGGCGCCGATCATCGTGCTGTCGACGATCACGGTGGCGCAGTTCATCCTGGCGGAGGCCGGCCTCTCGTTCCTCGGCATCGGCATCCAGGACCCGACGCCCAGCTGGGGCAAGCTGCTCTCGGTGGGGCCGGACTACTACCTGACCCAGCCGTGGCTGATGGTCTGGCCCGGCCTGGCCGTGCTGCTCGCGACCCTCGCCTTCAACCTCCTCGGCGACGGCCTCCGCGACGCGTTCGACCCGCGCGCCACGCGCTGATCGAACGACGCGAAACCGTCGCTTCGTAACCCGCTAACTATCGCTTTCTCACCAGCGTCTTAAGGGTGGGTCGCAAACCAGCGGCCTGGGTCGGCCGGTCGCCGGCTCAAGTTCGAACAGAGGGAGTCCCATGAAGAGAAGCCTTTGGCTCTCGTTTGCAGCCTTCGTGCTGGGCGCAGGCCTCCTCGTCGCCGCCGGTTTCGCCGGCGCGGCGACCGGCAAGGCCGCCGCCACCAAGGGTGGCACCATGCGCCTGAACATGTCCGCGACGGACGTCGACTTCACCGACCCGTCGCTGGCATACGGCACGGTCTCCTGGCAGATCGAGTTCGCCACCGCGCTGAAGCTGTACAACTACCCGGACAAGGCTCCGCCCGCCGGCGGTCGCCTCCAGCCCGAGGGTGCATCCGGCTTCCCGATCATCTCCAAGGACGGGAAGACGTACACCATCCCGGTGAAGAGCGGGTACAAGTTCAGCGACGGCTCCGCAGTCACCGCGAAGAACTACGTCTTCGCGATGAACCGCGCACTCAACCCGACCATGCAGTCGCCGGCTGCCACATTCATGACCACGATCGCAGGCGCGCAGGCCGTCATCGACGGCAAGGCGAAGACCGCCTCGGGCATCACGGTCAAGGGCAACAACATCGTCATCAAGCTGACGCAGCCTGACGGTGGCATCCTGGCCAAGCTCGGCATGCCGTTCTTCCAGGCCCTGAAGACGAACCTGGCGCTCGACAAGCAGGGCGTCAACGTCTACCCGACCGCCGGCCCGTACACCATTACGGAGCGGACCGTCGGCCGCCACATCACGGTCACGAAGAACAAGTTCTACAAGGGCCCGCGCCCGGCGAACGTCCAGACGTTCGACATCAACGTCAACACCAACCTCGACCAGAGCCTCCTTCAGGTGAAGGCGGGTCAGGCTGACTACGACATGGGTGGCCTCCCGCCCACGGCCCACGCCGATCTCGGTCAGCAGTTCGGGCTCAACAAGGGCCGCTACTTCGTCCATCCGCTCGTCGAGACCGACTACGTCGCCCTGAACACCGCGGGCAGCGCGTTCGGCTCGGTCGCGATGCGGCAGGCGGCGAACAACGCCATCGACCGCCCCGGCATGCTCCGCGTCCGCGGCGCGTACGCCGGCAAGCGCACCGTCCAGATCCTGCCTCCGGGCATGGGCGGCTTCCAGCGCACGAAGCCCTACCCGATCACGGGCCCGAACTACGCGAAGGCCAAGCAGCTCGCCGGCTCGAACTGCAAGACGGTGAACCTGTGGTCGACCACCTCCTCGACTGGTGTGAACCTCGCCCAGGTCTTCAAGTACAACCTGAGCCAGATCGGTTGCGACGTGCAGGTCAAGCTCTTCCAGGGCTTCCAGGTCTACGTCGCTGCCGGCCAGAAGGGTGCGCCCTACGACGCCGCGATCGTCGGATGGAACCAGGACTACCCGGATCCGTACGACTTCCTGGATGTGCTCCTGAACGGGAACGCCATCCATGACTCGAACAACAACAACCTCGCCTACTTCAACGTGGCGAGCATCAACTCGCGCCTCGCCGCCGCCAACAAGCTCTCCGGCGACGCGCGGTACAACGCCTACGGCAAGCTCGACGTGGACATCACGAAGAACTACGCGCCGTGGGCCGCCTACGACAACCGCAACGAGCGTGAGTTCGTCTCCTCCCGCACCGGTGGGTACCTGTTCCAGCCCGCCAATGCGAGCGCCGACCTGAACACGTTCTTCCTCAAGTAAGAGGAGCGGCACTCGGAAGCATCGACGGGGCGCCGGATCCGATCCGGCGCCCCGTCGCTCTTACCACCAAGCGTTAGGATCCCATCCCCACAGAGAATGAGTCCAGCATGAGAAGAGGCCCAGCATGATCCGCTACATGATCCGCCGCCTGCTGTGGGCGTGCGTGCTGTTCCTCGCGGTCACGATCGTCAGCTACATCCTCTTCTACGTCATCCCCGCCGACCCGGCCAAGCAGGCCTGCGGGCAGGCCTGCACCGAGGTCGACGTCATCAGGGTGCGCCACAACCTCGGGTTGGACCGGCCGATCTGGTACCAGTACTGGCACTTCCTCGACCAGCTGGTCTTCCACTTCAGCCTCGGCCACTCGTACTACAACCGCCAGTCGGTGAACTCGCTGGTCGGCAACGCCGCGCCGGTGACGGCGTCGCTGGTGTTCGGCGGGGCGATCGTCTGGATGCTGATCGCGGTGCCGGTGGGCGTGCTCTCGGCGCTGCGGCCGCGGTCGATCATGGATCGCGCCTCGATGACGTTCGTGCTGATCGGTATCTCGGCGCACCCGATCTGGATCGGGCTGATCTTCGCCTACTTCATCGGCTACAAGTGGGGCATCACCCCGATCACGGGCTACGCGGACTTCATCAACCCGCCACCGGGGCAGCCAGGAGGGCCCGTGCAATGGGCCTACCACATGATCTTGCCCTGGATGACCTTCGCCATCCTCTTTGCCGCGTTGTACGTGCGGATGATCCGCGCGAACGTGCTGGACACGATGAACGAGGACTACGTGAGAACCGCGCGCGCCAAGGGCGCGCCGGAGCAGACCGTGCTGCGCTCGCACATCCTGCGCAACGCGCTGCTGCCGATCGTGACCATGCTCGGCATGGACATCGGCCTGGCGCTCGGCGGGGCGGTGTTCACCGAGACGGTGTACAGCCTGCCCGGGCTGGGCAACACGGCGGTGCGTGCGTTGTTCAACTACGACACGCCCACGGTGCAGGGGATCATCGTCTTCGCCACCATGGCGATCATCATCTTCAACCTCATCGTCGACCTGCTCTATGCCTTCATCGACCCACGTATCAGGCTGACATAGGGTGATCCGCTGATGGCGCTGCTCGAGGTCAACGACCTCAAGACCTATTTCCGTACCGACGACGGCATCGTCAAGGCCGTCGATGGCGTGAGCTTCTCGGTCGAGAAGGGCAAGACCCTGGGCATCGTCGGCGAGTCCGGCTCGGGGAAGAGCGTCACGTGCCTGACGATCATGGGCCTGAACAACCGCCGCACGACGATCACGAGCGGCTCGGCCAAGTTCCGCGACGAGGATCTCCTGACGGCCAGCACGAGGCGTCTCCGCGAGATCCGCGGCAACGACGTCGCGATGATCTTCCAGGACCCGATGACGTCGCTGAATCCGGTGCACACGATCGGCCGGCAGCTGAACGAGGCCGTCCTGCTGCATCAGGATGTGACGAAGAAGCAGGCTCGCCTGCGCTCGCTCGAGCTGCTGAAGGCGGTCGGGATCCCGCGCGCGGAGCGCCGGATCGACGACTACCCGCACCAGTTCTCGGGCGGGATGCGCCAGCGCGTGATGATCGCCATGGCCCTCGTCAACAACCCTGACCTGCTGATCGCCGACGAGCCGACGACTGCGCTCGACGTGACCACACAGGCCCAGATCGTGCAGCTGATGAACCGGCTTCAGGAGGACTTCGGAAGCGCCATCATCATGATCACGCACGACCTCGGCGTCGTCGCCGAGACGGCCGACGACGTGGTCGTCATGTACGCCGCCGAGATCGTGGAGCAGGCACCGGTCGACGACATCTTCAAGCGGCCGCAGCACCCGTACACGTGGGGGCTGATCGGGTCGCTGCCGCGCCTCGACGCCGACGTCGAGCGGCTCGTGCAGATCTCCGGCCAGCCGCCGTCCCTCCTGAACCCGCCGCGCGGCTGCCGTTTCCATCCGCGCTGTCCCTACGTGATGGACATCTGCAAGACGGAGAACCCGGAGCTCCGGCCGACCGCCGGCCAGCCGAACCACCGGAACGCCTGCCATCTCGACCAGGAGACGAAGGACCGTGAGGCTGCCAAGCTGCTCGCCGAGACCATGGCGGAGGCCGGCTGATGGCCAACGACCTGCTCGTCGTCGAGGACCTGAAGAAGCATTTCCCGGTCACGCGCGGGATCATCTTCCAGAAGCAGGTCGGCGCGGTGCGGCGGTCGACGGGGTCTCGTTCACCGTCACGCGAGGGCGAGACGCTCGGCGTCGTGGGCGAGTCCGGCTGCGGCAAGTCGACGATGGCCCGCTGCATCATGCGGCTGCTCGAGCCCGACCGGCGGCAAGGTCGTCTTCGACGGCCGTGACATCACGCAGCTGTCGCGCGCGGAGATGCGCCCGTTCCGGCGCGAGATGATGATGGTCTTCCAGGACCCGTACGCCTCGCTGAACCCGCGCAAGCGCGTCGGCTTCATCGTCGCCGAGGCGCTCGAGGTGCACAAGCTCGGCACCGACGCGGAGATCAAGCGCCGCGTCCAGGAGCTGCTCGAGGTCGTCGGGCTGAACCCGGAGCACTACAACCGGTTCCCGCACGAGTTCTCCGGCGGCCAGCGCCAGCGCATCGGCGTCGCGCGCGCCCTCGCCGTGAACCCGAAGCTGATCGTCTGCGACGAGCCCGTCTCGGCGCTCGACGTCTCCGTGCAGGCGCAGATCCTCAACCTGCTCAAGGACCTGCAGCGCGACTTCGGCCTCACCTACATCTTCATCGCGCACGACCTCAACGTCGTCCGCCACATCTCCGACCGCGTCATGGTCATGTACCTCGGCAAGGTCGTCGAGCTGGCGACGCGGGACCAGCTCTACGGCGAGCCGAAGCACCCGTACACGGGCGCGCTGCTCTCCGCCGTGCCGATCCCGAACCCGGAGCTCGGCCGCCCGCGCAAGCAGATCGTGCTCGAGGGCGACGTCCCGAGCCCGATCAACCCGCCGTCGGCCTGCCGTTTCCACCCGCGCTGCCCGCGCTTCCACGAGGGCCACTGCGACGTCGAGGAGCCGCCGCTGTACCCCTTCGGCGACGATCACGTCGCCGTCGTGCCACTACCCGCTCGAGCGCTGGCCGCTGACGCGAGAGGAGATGCGCCGGGACGGCCGGCGCAGCCGTCTAGCCGAACACACTCGGATGCGGCGGCGCGGCCGCGCGCCGCTTCGCGACCTGCTCGGCGGCGATCGCCGCGGATCGCCTCCTGGCCGGCCTGCTCGGCGGGCTCCTCTTCGACGGGCCTGGACCGCGCTCGGTCTCGCTCGCGTTCTACTGCGTCGGCTGCTTCCTGCTGATCGCCGGCTTCTTCATCGGCAACAGCGGGCCGGCCCGGCTGAAGGGCGAGAGCACGGATCGCTCTTCGGCCAGCGCGTCGTCCGCTGGGCCTCGCCGAGCGAGCGCGAGGAGGCGCTGAACGACTCGGCGGTCTTCGTCAGCCTCGGATTCGCCCTCATCCTCATCGGCGCCGCGGTCGATGACCGTCACCGATCTGTTCTGATCGGTTTTCGCCGCCTAACAAGCGGCATGGAGTACGTCTGAAGAAGAGTGATGACGATGTTCCAGCAACGTTCGGCGCCTGCGAGCGCGCTCGTGCGTGGACGTCGCGGCGGTCGACGGCGAGCTCTCGCGAGTTCGAGTGCGCGCTGCTCGACGCGCACCTGGCGCGCTGCCCGGCCTGCGCGACGTTCGCGGCGGACGTCGGCTCGATCACGAATGCGCTCCGCGCGGCGCCGCTCGAGCGCTCTCGCGGCCGGTCGCTCGCTGCCCGCCGCCGGCGCTCCTTCCGCCTGCCGACGGCCGCCGCGGCCTCCGCGCCGCCGTCGTGGTCACGCTCGCCGGCGCCTTCGCGTGCTCGGCTCGTCAGGCCCGCACACCCGCCTCTCGCGCAGGGCACCGGCAACGAGGACCTCGCGCCGTCGCGAGCATGATCCAGCGCAACCAGGCGACGCGGGTGTTGCGGTCAACACGATCAAGGTCGTGCACTCGCTGGGCACGCCGACTCGCCCGGCGGGCGGGCCGGTCGGCCGTAAGGTCCGGCCGGCGTAACAGCAGCAGGCCGGTACCGGTTCGCTGATGATCCCGTCACTTGTCTCCTCCTACGTCTGAAGCCTCGACCATGCCGCCCGTGTGGCGGTGATCGAACGGCCGGCGCGCACTGCCGGCACTCGACGGCGCAGGCGGCGAGGCCGCGAAGCCCTCGGGTAAAGCTGCGCCGCGCAGCCGCTGCGCCGCTTCGCGCGACGCGGCGATCCCGATCCGACCTTCCCACCTCGAGGAGTCGCATGCCTGAGCGAGCAGAACGGCCAGAACGTCGGAAAGCTGATCGAGATCAAGGGCGTCGTGATCGACGCCGTCTTCCCGGACACCCTGCCGGAGATCTACAGCGCGCTGCGCATCAGCGCGATCTCGACGGCGAGGGCCGCGAGCTGATCGCCGAGGTGCAGCAGCACCTGGGCGACGATCGCGTGCGCGCCGTCGCCATGGACACGACCGACGGCCTCGCGCGCGGCGTCGAGGTCGTCGACACCGGCGGCCCGATCTCGCGTGCCGGTCGGCGACGACGACGCTCGGCCGGCTCTGGAACGTGATCGGCGACCCGATCGACGGCAAGCGAGCCGCCGCGACGACGGCGAGCGCTGGCCGATCCACCGCGACCCGCCGGCGTTCCACGACCTCGCGCCGAAGATCGAGATCTTCGAGACGGGCATCAAGGTCATCGACCTGATCGCGCCGTACGTCAAGGGCGGCAAGGTCGGCCTCTTCGGCGGCGCCGGCGTCGGCAAGACCGTGCTCATCCAGGAGCTGATCCACAACGTCGCCCACGAGCACGGCGGCGTCTCCGTCTTCGCGGGCGTCGGCGAGCGCACGCGCGAGGGCAACGACCTCTGCTCGAGATGGAGGAGTCGGGCGTGCTCGACAAGGTCGCGCTCGTCTTCGGCCAGATGAACGAGCCGCCGGGCGCGCGCCTGCGCGTCGGCCTGTCCGGGCTGACGATGGCGGAGTACTTCCGCGACCAGGGCCAGGACGTGCTGCTCTTCATCGACAACATCTTCCGCTTCGTCCAGGCGGGCTCCGAGGTGTCGGCGCTGCTCGGCCGCATGCCGAGCGCCGTCGGCTACCAGCCGACGCTCGCGACCGAGATGGGGCAGCTGCAGGAGCGCATCACCTCGACGCGCGACCGGCGCGGTCACGTCGGTGCAGGCGATCTACGTGCCGGCCGACGACCTCACCGACCCGGCTCCGGCGAACACCTTCGCGCACCTCGACGCGACGACCGTGCTCGACCGCGCGATCGTCGAGCAGGGCATCTACCCGGCCGTCGATCCGCTGCGACTCGACCTCGCGCGCGCTCCAGCCGGGCATCGTCTCCGACGAGCACTACCGCATGGCGACCGAGGTGCAGGAGGTGCTGCAGCGCTACAAGGACCTGCAGGACATCATCGCCATCCTCGGGATCGACGAGCTCTCCGACGAGGACAAGGCTGATCGTGGAGCGGGCGCGCAAGATCCAGCGCTTCCTCTCGCAGCCGAACTTCGTGGCCGAGCAGTTCACGGGCACGCCCGGCAAGTACGTGAAGCTCGAGGACACGATCAGGGGCTTCCAGGAGATCCTCGAGGGCAAGCACGACGATCTGCCCGAGCAGGCCTTCTACATGGTCGGGACGATCGAGGACGCGGTCGACAAGGGCCGCACTCTGGAGGGTGGGGCAGAGGCCGGCGGTGAGCCGCCGCCCGCCGCCGAGCCCGAGCCTGAGCCCGAGCCGGTCGCGGCGGCGTAGTGGCCGACGAGGCGAGGCTGCTCTCGATCTCGCTCGTGACGCCAGAAGGCGCCGCGTTCGAGGGTGATGCGGAGATGGTTGTGGTGCCGGGCGCAGCCGGTGAGATCGGCGTGCTCGCGCGGCACGCGCCGCTCGTGGCGATGCTGAAGGCGGGCTCGACGCGCGTCCACGTCCGCCGCGGCGGCGAGGTGCGCGAGTTCGCGACCGGGCCCGGCTTCTTCAAGGTGGAGCAGGACCGCGCGCTCGCGCTCGTCGACGACGCGGTCGACGCGGCGCACATCGACCCGGACCGCGCGCGCCGAGCAGCTCGAGGAGGCGCAGGCCGAGCTGCAGCAGATCGAGGCGGGGGAGTCCGAGGCCGACCGCTGGCAGGTCGAGCAGCGCATCCGCCACGCCGAGAACCAGCTGTCCGTGCTGGGCCGCTAACTACACGCGTCGTTCAGGACGTCCTGCGCCGCCGAGAGCACCCGGCGGCCGCTCGCTGCGCCCGTGCGCAGCGGGAACATCGACCGGTCGGGGTCCGTGTTCTGGATCGCGGCCAGGCCGCGGCGGGCGTTCACGTCGAGCCGCTGGATGCGGCGACCAGCGGCGTGTCGTCGACGGTCCCCAGCAGCTCGCGGTCCATCGCGACGACGCGCCGCAGCACCTCGGCGGCGCCGCGCAGCCCGACCGGCTGCGGTGCCGACGCGAGCGCGGCCCGCTGCTGCTTGCAGACGGCTGCGAGATCGGAGCCGCCGCTCGACCCACCGCTCGACCCGCCGCAGCCGGCAAGCGCGAGGACGGCGAGCGCTACCGGGAGGGCGTGAGTGTGAGCGTGCCGTTCCAGGCGAGCGTGTCCTCGCAGTCGTACAGGTAGACGATGCCGTCGTAGACGTGCGGGAACTGCGAGCACGTGCGGGTCGCCTCGTACGACTTCCCCGGGGTCGGGTGCCGCGTCCCGATCGGCATCGAGACGGTGTGCCCCGCCTGGAGCCGCGAGATCGTCTGCGGTGTGAGCGACACCACCGCGGACAGCTGGTCGTTGCGGACGAAGAGCTCGCACGGCTTGGGCGGGCTGCCGTACGTCGGGCCCTGAAGCGTCAGCGTGGTGCGGCCCGCGCGCGCGGCCGCCGCGCGGGCATACGGCTGGGCCGCGACGGCCATCGGGCCTGTGCACTCCGTCGCCCCGGGCCAGTCCGCGCCCACCTCGGCGAGACCTTCCTCCGGCTCGTCGCAGAAGTCCCGCACCGCCGTGCCGATGACACTTCCCTGGACCGCGCGCCTGAGCGGCCCGGTGACCCGCAGGGCGCGCCCCGTCGGTGACGACGGCGTTCCAATCGACCTGCCACGACACCGAGAGCGTCTCGTCGGCGGTCTTGCGCGCATAGCACTCGCGCCCGGCGTCCTCGAGCCAGCGCGTGACGTCGAGGTAGCGGCCGCCGCCCTTGCCGGTGAACGACACGCGGACATGCGTCGGCGCAGCGCGACTCCCGGCGGCCGCCGGGACTGCAAGCGCTGCGACGACGAGCAGGACGAGTGCTCCCCACCGCATCCCTACGTTGTACCTGCAAACGCAGGCGGCGGTTCTCCGCGCGTAATCAGTCGCCCATGGGCGACACTTATGCCCCGATGCGCGCAACGATCAAGGAGAAGCGCGAGGTCGCCGAGCGGACGCTGCTCGTCATCTTCGACGTCGGCCCGGGCCGGCCCGACTTCCGGCCCGGCCAGTACTTCTGGGTGGAGCTGCCCGACCGCGGCTACCAGGACGACAAGGGGCTCCGCCGCCACATCTCGATCGTCACTTCGCCCACCGAACCGGGCGTGCTCGGCCTCGCCACGCGGCTGCGCGACAGCGCGTTCAAGAAGACGCTCGCCGTGCTTCAGGTCGGCGACGAGGTGGAGGTCGAGGAGCCGAAGGGCACCTTCGTGCTCCCGGAGGACACCAGCCGCGACTACGTCTTCATCGCCGGCGGCATCGGCATCACCGTCTTCCACTCGATGCTCCGCTACATCGCCGACGAGCAGCTGCCGTACCGGGTCACGCTCATCTACTCCAACCGCAACCGAGCCTCGGCGGCGTTCCTCGACGAGCTGCAGGAGCTCGAGGGGCGGATCCCCGGCCTGAACGTGGTCCTGACGATGACCGACGAGCCGGACTGGGGCGGCGAGACCCGCCACATCGACGAGCGCTTCCTGCGCGACCACCTCGGCGACGATCTCGCCCGCTACACCTACATGGTGGCGGGGCCGCCGGCGATGGCCGAGGCCGTCGGCGACCTGCTGAAGGGCTCCGTGCCCGAGGACCAGGTCATCGTCGCCAAGTTCAGCGGGTACTGAGCGCGAGCCGGTCTGCGACGACCGTCTCCGCGGCGGCGTGGCCCTCCTCGTGCCCTGTCACGGCGCCGAGAAAGTCGTCGCGTGACAGCGCGTACAGCACCGCCGGCGTGACCGTGCGCACGGTCGCCGTGCGCGGTACGTCTCGAAGGAGCGCGATCTCGCCGAAGTAGTCGCCCGGGCCGCTCGTCCGCGGCGCGCCGCCGACCGGCATGACCACGAGCTCGCCCTCGCCGACGATGTAGAACCGGTCGCCCGCCGCGCCCGCCTCGATGACGTCCACGCCTGCGGGCACCTCGAGGCGCTCGAGCCGGCGCGCCAGCTGCTCCTTGGTCGCGATCGGGAGTGGCTCGAACATCGGCACCGCGGCGATGCGCTCGAGCTCTGCGGGCGCCATCGCCGTTCGGTCGAGCGCGGTCAGGCGCGCCCAGGCGATGAGCGTCGATATCGGCAGGAAGGCGCCGACGATGATGAGCGCGGCCGTATCGCCGACGCCCGCCAGCAGCGCGGACGTCGCCAGCGATCCAATTGCCAACCCTGCGGCGGCGAGCCCCCAGACGGCGCCCAGGACGCGCGTGAGCACGGAGTCGTCGACGATGCGCTGGAGCAGGGTGAAGCCGGCGACGTCCTCGATGCTGTTCGCCGCGCCGATGACGGCGACGAGCGCGAAGGCGACGATCCCGGTCGGGGCGCCTGCGAGCAGGACGATCGGGATCCCCCAGGCGACGAGCGCAAGCGCGAACGGCCGAGCCAGGCGGCGCCCCGCGATCGAGACGGCGGCGAACGCGCCGAACAGGCCGCCCGCGCCGACCGCCGCGTTGAGCAGGCCGACCCAGCCGCCGCCCGCGTCGAGCACCTGGAACGCGACCACCACGATCAGGACGTTGAGCGCCCCGCGGACAACCGTCTGGGCGACCATCAGTGCGATCACGACCCTCGGCCCCGGCTCGGTCGCGATCACGCGGAAGCCGCCGAGCAGGTCCTTCGCCCCTGCGACCTGTAGCCGGCGGCCGGGGACGGTGATCGTGGTGACGAGCACCGTGGCGACCGCGTACATCACGCACGCGGCGCCGAACACCCAGCCGGCGTTGGCCAGGGCGACGACCACGCCGCCCAGGAGCGGGCCGGCGAACGTCCCGAGGCTCTCGAGCGTCGAGGAGAAGGCGTTGGCGGCGACGAGCTCGTCCGGCGTCGACGCGAGCGAGGGGAGCAGCGCCTGATTGGCCGGCCGGAAGAGCGTCGACGCCACCGCTGCGACGGTGGCCAGCGCGTAGATCAGGATGGGGTACGGGCCGAAGGAGTAGGCGGCCGCGGACGCGGACAGCGCGACGGTGCCGAGCAGGCACACGCCGGCCAGGAAGCGCTCGCGCGGAAAGCGATCGCCGAGCGAGGCCGCGAAGGGCGCGATCAGCGCCGCCGGGACGAGGCGGATGAACCCGACGATGCCGACGCCGAGCGTCCCGTCGACCTGGTAGGCGAAGACGCCGAGCGCCACGAAGTGCGCCCACTCGGCCGTGATCGCGGCGCCCCAGGCCAGCTCGAGCGCGCGCAGCTTCGGATTGGCCATGACCACGCCGTAGCTCCGCATCGTCTGGCGGAGCCACTCGCGGCGCTGGCTGACCATGGCCCATCTTCGCGCGATTCGACCGGGCATACCTACTCTTGACATGTGCAAGAGCAGCTGACAGCGCTCCTCGAGCGGCGCATCGCGGTGCTGGACGGCTCGTGGGGCGTCCTCATCCAGAGCCGTCTGCGAGGCGAGGAGGAGTACCGCGGCGAGCGCTTCGCGGCGCACCCGCGCGACGTGGGCGGCGACCCCGACCTCCTCAACCTGACGCGGCCCGAGATCGTGCGCGAGATCCACGACGCCTACTTCGAGGCGGGCGCGGACATCGCGACCACGAACACCTTCACGGCGACGTCGATCGGGCAGGGCGATTACGCGCTCGAGGCGGCGGTCTACGAGATGAACGTCGAGGGCGCCCGCCTCGCGCGCGCCGCCGCGGATGCGTGGACGACGCCCGAGCGGCCGCGCTTCGTCGCGGGCTCTGTCGGTCCGCTCAACGTCACGCTCTCGCTCTCGCCGCGCGTCGACGAGCCCGGCGTACCGAACCCACACCTTCGACGCCGTCCGGGAGGCGTACGCGGAGCAGATGCGCGGCCTCGTCGAGGGCGGCGTCGACCTGCTGATGATCGAGACCGTCTTCGACACGCTGAACGCGAAGGCCGCGATCGTGGCCGCGCAGGAGGTGGCGCCCGAGCTCCCGCTCTGGATCTCGTTCACCGCCATCGATCGCAGCGGCCGGAACCTCTCCGGGCAGACGGTGGAGGCGTTCTGGGCCTCCGTCGAGCACGCCCACCCGCTGATCGTCGGCGTCAACTGCGCCCTCGGCGCGGCGCAGATGCGCCCGTTCGTCGAGGACCTCGCGCGCGTCGCGACGACCTACGTCGTCGTGCCATCCGAACGCGGGGCTGCCGAATGCGTTCGGCGCGCACGATGAGCAGCCAGGCGACACGAGCGGCTTCCTCGGCGAGTTCGCCCAGGCCGGCCTCGTCAACGTCGTCGGCGGGTGCTGCGGCACGACGCCGGAGCACGTCCGCCAGATCGCTGCGGCCGTCGCCGATCGCGCTCCACGGCGAACTCCCGAGCGGCCGCGCCGTGCCCGCTTCAGCGGGCTCGAGCCGTTCGACATCGGCCCGGACACCGGCTTCGTGATGATCGGCGAGCGGACGAACGTGACCGGCTCGGCCCGCTTCCGGAAGCTCGTGGAGGCTGACGACTTCGCGGCGGCGACCGAGGTCGCGCTCGAGCAGGTTCGCGGCGGCGCCAACCTGCTCGACATCAACTTCGACGCCGACCTGCTCGAGTCCGAGCAGGCGATGACCACCTTCCTGAACGTGCTCGCCACCGAGCCGGAGGTCGCACGGCTCCCGTTCATGGTCGACAGCTCCCGGTTCTCCGTGCTCGAGGCCGGGCTGAAGTGCCTCCAGGGCAAGGGCGTCGCCAACTCGATCAGCCTCAAGGAGGGCGAGGAGCAGTTCCTCGAGCAGGCGCGGACGATCCGTCGCTACGGCGCGGCGGCCATCGTCATGGCCTTCGACGAGCAGGGCCAGGCCGACACGGTCGAGCGCAAGGTCGCCATCTGCGAGCGCGCCTACCGGCTGCTGATCGAGCAGGCAGGCTTCGCGGCCGAGGACATCATCTTCGACCCGAACGTCCTCGCAGTCGCGACGGGGATCGAGGAGCACGCGTCCTTCGCGAAGGCGTTCATCGAAGCCATCCCGCTGATCAAGGCGCGCTGCCCGGGGGTCTCGATCAGCGGCGGCATCTCGAACCTCTCGTTCTCGTTCCGCGGCAACGACGTCGTCCGCGAGGCGATGCACTCCGCCTTCCTGTACCACGCGATCGCCGCCGGTCTCGACATGGGCATCGTCAACGCCGGCCAGCTCGTGGTCTACGAGGACATCGAGCCCGAGCTCCGCGAGCGCGTCGAGGACGTGCTCTTCGACCGCCGGCCTGACGCGACCGACCGACTTGTCGCCTACGCCGAGGGCGTCCGGGGCGAGGGCACGCGTCGCGAACGCGACCTCTCCTGGCGCGAGGCGCCGGTCGAGAAGCGGCTCGAGCACGCGCTCGTGCACGGCATCGTCGACTTCATCGAGGAGGACACCGAGGAGGCACGGCAGAAGCTCGACCGGCCGCTCGACGTGATCGAGGG
The DNA here is from genome assembly GCA_963710465.1 of uncultured Thermoleophilia bacterium. Lineage (GTDB taxonomy): Bacteria > Actinomycetota > Thermoleophilia > Gaiellales > Gaiellaceae > JACVRM01. The sequence continues at coordinate 227,757 of CAVQAQ010000018.1, read as the reverse complement.
GCCGCTCATGGCCGGCATGTCGGTGGTGGGTGACCTGTTCGGCTCCGGCCGCATGTTCCTGCCGCAGGTGGTCAAGAGCGCGCGCGCGATGAAGCGCGCGGTCGCCTATCTGGAGCCGTACATGGACGCCGAGCGCGCCGAGGGCGACAGCCGGTCGCGTGGGGTCGTCGTGCTCGCCACCGTGAAGGGCGACGTTCACGACATCGGCAAGAACATCGTCGGCGTCGTGCTTGCGTCGAACAGCTACGAGGTCGTCGACCTCGGGGTCATGGTGCCGGCCGACCGCATCCTCGACACCGCCGCCGAACAGGGCGCGGCCATCGTCGGGCTCTCCGGGCTGATCACGCCGTCGCTGGACGAGATGGTCAACGTGGCGCGCGAGATGGAGCGGCGCGGCATCGACCTGCCGCTGCTGATCGGCGGCGCGACCACGTCGCGGCAGCACACGGCCGTGAGGATCGCGCCGGAGTACGGGCGGGAGACTGTCTACGTTCTGGACGCGTCACGGGTGGTCGGCGTGGTGTCCGACCTGCTCGACCCGGTGCGCCGGGGCGAGCTGGACGCGCGGAACCGGGAGGACCAGGAACGGCTGCGCGAGCAGTTCGCGGAGCGCGAGCGCAAGCCGCTGCTCGCGCTGGAAGACGCGCGCGCGAACCGCGAGCGGCTCACGTACGAGGATCTGCCGGTGCCGTCGCTCACCGGCACGCAGACCGTCGAGCCCGACCTCGCGACGCTGCGCGAGTACATCGACTGGCAGTTCTTCTTCCATGCGTGGGAGCTGAAGGGCCGCTTCCCGGCGATCCTCGAGCGCCCGGAGGCACGCGAGCTCTACGACGACGCGCAGGAGCTGCTCGACGAGATCGCGCGCGACGGCTCGTTCACGGCGCGGGGCGTGTACGGCTTCTGGCCGGCGCACGCGGACGGAGACGACGTCGTGCTCGACGAGGGCACGCGCTTCTCGTTCCTGCGCCAGCAGTCGGCGTACGGCGACTCACGGCCGAACCGCTCGCTGGCCGACTACGTCGCTCCCGCGGGCGACCACCTGGGCGCCTTCGCGGTCGGGATCCACGGCGCCGACGAGCTCGCGGCACGCTTCGAGGCCGAGCACGACGACTACAAGGCGATCATGGCCAAGGCGCTGGCCGACCGGCTCGCCGAGGCGTTCGCCGAATGGCTGCACGCGCGCGCCCGCAGCGAGTGGTACGAAGCCGGTGTCGAGCTCTCGAGCGAGGATCTGATCGCCGAGCGCTTCCGGGGCATCCGCCCGGCGTTCGGCTACCCGGCGTGCCCGGACCACACGGAGAAGCGCAAGCTCTTCGACCTGCTCGAGGCCGAGGCGACCGGCCTTTCGCTCACCGAGACCTACGCGATGCTGCCCGCCGCGGCGGTCGCCGGCGTCTACTTCGCGCACCGGGCCGCGAAGTACTTCTCGGTGGGCCGGGTCGGCCGCGACCAGGTCGCGGACTACGCCGCGCGCAAGGGCTGGGAGGTCGCGGAGGCGGAGCGCTGGCTCGGCCCGAACCTCTCGTACACGCCCGACGCGCTCACGCCCGCGTAGAGGAGTCACCCATTCCTTAACGAAGCGCGCATGCGGCTCCGATATCCTCGTCCGGCCGACCGCCGTCTCCCGCGCGGCACCGCACCCCTCGCAGATGCGCACAACGCTCAAACGTGGAGTAGGAAGATCAGCTGCCGCGAACGGCAACGGCCACGCCGTTCTGCCGCCTGCTGCGCTGGCGCCGATCGTGACCTACGAGCAGCCGCGGCCGCGCCGCGGGGTGTTGAAGATCCTCGTGAAGACGCTGTTCGCGCTCGTCGCGCTCGCGGTCATGGTGACCACGGCAGCCGTCGCCGGCACCTGGCTCTACGGCGAGGACACGGTCGCCCAGATCCTGCCGCCGCGCACGAAGGAGACCGAGAAGACGCGCAAGACGCTCGCGCTCCCGGCGCCGGGTAAGCCGGCGATCGCGCTCGTGCTCGGCTACGACAAGCGCTTCAAGGGCTCCGGCGCCGGAGATCCGTCGCGCTCCGACACGATCATGCTCATCCGCATGGACCCGGAGAAGAAGGCGATGACGCTCCTCTCCTTCCCGCGCGACCTGCAGGTTCCGATCTACTGCCCGGGCCACCAGTACCTGCCCGACCGGATCAACTCGGCGTGGGCCGACGGCGGGGCGAAGTGCACCGTGGACACGGTGAAGCAGCTGACGGGACTCAGCGTCAACTACCTCGTCACCGTCAACTTCAAGGGCTTCATCCAGGTCGTCGACAAGATCGGCGGCGTTTGGATGGACATCGACCGGCGCTACTACCACGTTAACGACGGCGGCTACGACAACTACGCGGCGATCGACCTCCAACCGGGCTACCAGAAGCTCGACGGCACCAAGGCACTCTCGTTCGTCCGCTACCGCCATACGGACTCCGACCTCGTGCGTAACGCGCGCCAGCAGCTCTTCGTGCGCGCGATCAAGGACCGGATCACGCACGACTTCCACGCGACGACGATCCCGAAGGTCGTCGGCGCCCTGCGCAAGAACATCGACGTCTACCAGGGCGGCCACGACATCGACCTGAACACGGTCATCAACTGGGCCCTGCTCGCCTACGAGATGCCGTCCGGGAACGTCGTCCGCGTGAAGGTCGACAACATCACGGGCGCCGGCGTTCCGGGTAACCCGCTGATCGCGCCCGCGTCGAGCATCGACGACGCCGTGCAGCAGTTCCTGAACCCGGACGTCGAGGCGCCGACGAAGGCGGCGGCCGCCGCGCTCGGGGAGAAGCCGAAGCTGAAGCACGGGCTCGCGCCGTCGCAGGTGACGATCGTCGCGCTGAACGGCAACGCCGTGCCGGGCGCCGCGTCCAACGCGACCGCACAGCTCGCAGGCCGCACGACTACAAGACGCTGCTGCCGCCGGACGGCCTCCAGGCCGACGCGCCCGACCTTCGACTACTTCCGCAGCCAGGTCTACTACCGCACGAGCAAGGCGCGCTCGAAGGCCGCTGCGCAGCAGGTTGCCAACCTGTTCGGATCCGCCGACGTCCAGCCGATGCCGCTCGACCCGTCGGCCGCGTCGAGGAAGATCCGGCACCTCTCGAACGGCGCCATGCTCACCGTCGTCGTCGGCAAGACGTACAAGGGCAACATGGCGCCCGCGCCGAAGGACACGACCCCCGTGCGCACGCCGCCGGTGGTCACGCCCTCCGACGCCGCGCTGCCGTACCTGCGGGCGGCACGCCGGTACGTCCCGTTCCAGCTCCAGAACCCGACGGTGATCGAGCGCAACTCGGTCATCGACAGCGAGAAGCCTGTGCGCGTCTACAAGATCAGCGGCAACCACAGGGCCGTGCGCCTGACGTTCCACACGTACGGTTACCAGTACTGGGGTATCGAGGAGACCGACTGGGCCGACGCGCCGGTCTTCGCCGCCGCCAACGAGACGCGGAAGCTCAAGGGCCGGCCGTACCAGCTGTACTTCTCGGGCTCGCATCTGCACATGGTCGTGCTGCGCGACGGCGGCAAGTCGTACTGGGTCGTGAACACCCTGAACGACGATCTCTCGAACGAGACGATGCTGGCGATCGCGCGGAACCTGAAGCCGATAAAGCGCCGCTAGGCTGGCTCGGATGGCGGAGCGGATCGCCGTTTTCGGTGCGGGCTACGCGGGCCTCGTCACGGGGGTCGGCCTCGCCGATCTCGGGCACGAGGTGGTCGTCCGGGACATCGCGCCCGAGAAGATCGAGGCGCTACGCGCGGGCCGCGTGCCGTTCCACGAGCCGGGGCTGGAGGAGGTCATTGCCCGTGCCGGCGACCGCCTGCGCTTCACGCTCGACCCCCATGAGGCGGTCGCGGGCGCGCGCTTCGTATTCGTCTGCGTCGGCACGCCCGCCACCTACTCCGGGGACGCCGACCTGTCGGCGATCTGGACGGTGCTGGACGAGCTGGGCGACCTGGAGGACGGCGCTGTCGTGGTCATGAAGAGCACCGTTCCCGTCGGCACCGGCGACAAGGTGCGCGCAGCCCTCGACGCGCGCGGGCTGACGAGCATCGGCTACGTGTCGAATCCCGAGTTCCTCGCCGAAGGGACGGCGGTCAAGGACTTCCTGGAGCCCGACCGGATCGTCATCGGATCGTTCCAGGACGCGGACGGCGATGCGGTCGAGCGGCTGCACGACGGGCTCGAAGCCCCGATCGTGCGCACGGACGTCCCGTCGGCCGAGATGGTCAAGCTCGCGGCGAACGCCTACCTGGGGACGCGCATCTCGCTTCATCAACGAGATCGCCAACGTGTGCGAGCTCGTCGGCGCCGACGTCGAGAAGGTGGCGTGGGGGATGGGCCTGGACGCGCGGATCGGCACGCGCTACCTGCAGGCCGGGATCGGCTTCGGCGGGTCCTGCTTCCCGAAGGACATCTCGTTCCTAAAGCTATTGGCAGGAAACTCGGGCTACCACTTCCAGCTGCTGAACGCGGTCATCGAGGTCAACGAGCTGCAGAAGCGGCGCGTCGTCTCGAAGCTGCAGAAGCACCTCGGCTCGCTGCGCGGCAAGACGATCGCGCTGCTCGGGCTCGCGTTCAAGGCGAACACGGACGACATGCGCGAGGCGCCGTCGATCGTGCTCGCGTCGCGCCTGCTCGCTGAGGGTGCCGACGTGCGCACGTGGGACCCGGTCGCGGATGCGAGCAGCATCCTGCGCGGCGTGACCTTCTGCGACACGGTGCTCGACGCCGTCCGCGACGCAGACGCCGCGGTCGTGGTGACCGGCTGGGACGAGCTGCGCGACCTGCCGCGTGCCGAGATCCGCGACGCAATGCGCATGCCGCTGATCGTCGACGGCCGCAATGTCGTCGACCCCGAGGCCGCCCGGGCCGCAGGGTTCACGTACGAGGGCATCGGCCGGGCCGGCACCTCGTCGCTCGCCGGGCTTCCGGAGACCGACGAGCCGGAGATCGCCGAGCGCTCGCCGGAGGTCTGACGCCGCCGGCGCGGGGATCAGCGCAGCGCGAAGAAGTCGGGGTTCGAGCGGAGGTGCTCCTCGGCCCGCTCGAGATCCTTCGGCGTGTTCACGGTGAGCCACTCGCCGGCGTAGGGCGCACGCCCGTAGCCGCCCCTCGGCGGCCAGCTCGGGGAAGGTCGAGAGCTCGTGGTCGCCGCGCTCCGGCAGCCGGGCGACCGCCTCCTCGTCCAGCACGTACACGCCCACGTTGACCCAGTGCGGCAGCTGCGGCGCCTCGCGGAACCCGCTCACGGTCCCGTCGTCGGCGACCTCGACGATCCCGAATGGCGACGTCAGCTGCGTAACCACGATCGTCGCCGCCGCGCCGTGCTCCCGGTGGTCGTCCATCAGCGCGCCGAAGTCCGGCGCGAGCAGCTCGTCGGCGTTCAGCGCGAACAGCGGGCCCCGCTCGGAGCGGAAGCCGGCCGCGAAACGCAGGCCTCCGCCACGGCCGAGCCGCTCCGGCTCCTCCGCCAGCACGATCTCCGGGCCGACGTCGCCGAGCGCGCGCGCGAAGGCTCGCCCTGCCCGGCGGCGCAGCTGACGATCAGCCGCTCGACCCCCGCGCGCGCCAGCAGCAGCGACGTGTAGGACACGAGCGGGGCACCCGCGACGGGCACGAGCGCCTTCGGCAAGCCCTCGGCGGCGTCGCCGAGACGCCTGGCCTCGCCGCCTGCGAGCAGGATCGCTTCCACGCGCGCCTCTTTACCACGCGCCTCTTTCCGCCCGCGCAATACACTCGCCAGAGTGTCAGCCGACGAAGGGCTCTCCCCAAATCTCCAGGGGCTCGCAGCGTTCGCGTTCGAGCCGCGCCGGATCGACAAGCCGTGGGGGCACGAGATGCTGTGGGCCGAGGCCGACCAGTACGTCGGCAAGATGCTCTTCGTCCGCGCCGGCGAGCAGCTCTCGCTCCAGTTCCACCGGGTGAAGGACGAGTCGTGGTTCGTGCAATCCGGCCGGGCGATGGTCGAGGTGGGGGCGCGTCGGCAAGGCCGTGCTCAGCAAAGAGGTCGTCGGCCCCGGGCGCCGCCTTCCACTTCGCACCCGGCACCGTCCACCGCGTGCGCGCGCTCGAGGACACGACCATCCTCGAGGTCTCGACGGCCGCACCTCGACGACATCGTACGGCTGGAAGACCGCTACGGCCGCGTCACGGAATAGACCAGCGAGTTTGTAACACTGCTGCACAATCCTTCGCACGTTTGTGTTAGGGTTGCCCCGATGCGGAGGATCACCGTCAGCGAGGCGGCCGAGCAAACCGGCTGGTCGCCACGGATGCTGCGCTACATCGAGACGGCCGGCCTGGTCGTCCCGGAGCGCAGCGAGTCCGGCTACCGGCTCTACTCGCTGCGCGAGCTGAACCAGCTGCGCTCGCTCGCCGAGCTGAAGCGGCGCTTCGGCGCCGACATCGCCGATGTCGCCTTCGTCGCCCGCCTGCGCGGCGACCAGGGCCTCCGTGCCGCCCTCGACACCTGGTTCGCGGGACAGCCCGCGACGCCGGACCTACCATCGCCGGCGTGGGTGGAGTGGGAGCAGCGCAAGCACGAACGGCTCCTGGCCGCCTGACACCCGAGACACCCGAAGAGAGAGGCTCCATGGCAACGACCCAGCGTTACGACGTCAAGGATCTGGCGCTCGCCGCCGAAGGCGTGCGGCGGATCGCGTGGGCGGACCGGCAGATGCCGGTGCTCGCCGCGATCCGCGACCGCTTCGAGTCCGAGCAGCCGCTGGCGGGCCACCGCATCGCCGCCTGCCTGCACGTCACCACCGAGACCGCCAACCTCGCCCGCACCCTGAAGGCCGGCGGCGCGGACGTCGTGCTGTGCGCGTCGAACCCGCTGTCCACGCAGGACGACGTGGCCGCTGCGCTCGTCGACGAGTTCGGCATCTCCGTCTTCGCCATCAAGGGCGAGGACAACGACACCTACTACCAGCACATCGAGGCCGCGGTCGACCACAAGCCGCAGATCACGATGGACGACGGCGCCGACGTGATCGGCGTCCTGCATGCGCATCGGCGCGAGCAGCTCGTGGACGTGATCGCCGGCACCGAGGAGACGACCACCGGCGTCATCCGGCTGCGCGCCCTCGAGCGCGACGGCGCACTCGGCTTCCCGATCATCGCCGTCAACGAGGCGAACACGAAGCACCTGTTCGACAACCGCTACGGCACGGGCCAGTCGACCCTCGACGGGATCATCCGCGCCACCAACGTCCTGATCGCCGGCAGCACGTTCGTGGTCGCCGGCTACGGCTGGTGCGGCCGCGGCGTCGCAACGCGGGCGAAGGGGCACGGCGCGCACGTCGTCGTCACGGAGGTCGACCCGCTCAAGGCGCTCGAGGCGACGATGGACGGCTTCCAGGTCATGACGATGGAGCGTGCGGCCCAGATCGGCGACATCTTCGTCACCGCGACCGGCGACAAGTCCGTCATCGCTCGTCACCACCTCGAGCAGATGAAGGACGGCGCGATCGTCGCCAACACCGGCCACTTCAACGTCGAGATCGACATCCCGGCGCTGCGCCAGCTGGCGACGGAGACGCGCGAGGCGCGGCAGTTCGTCGAGGAGTTCACCCTCGCCGACGGCCGGCGGATCTACCTGCTCGCCGATGGGCGTCTCGTGAACCTGTCCGCCGCCGAGGGCCATCCCGCCCAGGTCATGGACATGTCGTTCGCCAACCAGGCGCTGTCGGTCGAGTTCGCGATCGACCACGCCGGCGAGCTCGAGCGGAAGGTCTACGTCGTGCCGGAGGCGATCGACCGCGAGATCGCGCGGCTCAAGCTCGCGACGATGGGCGTCGAGATCGACATGCTCACCGAGGAGCAGGCCAGGTACCTCGCCTCCTGGGACGAAGGCACCTGATCTTCGGACCCCGACCGAAAATGGCGGCGCTCGGGTAAAAGGGCACCGATGAAGGCAATCGTCCTCGCAGCCGGGTACGCCACCCGGCTGCGGCCGTTGACCGAGCATGTCCCGAAGCCGCTGCTCCCACTCGCCGGCCGCCCGATGCTCGACTACCTCTGCGACAAGCTCGACGCGGTCGGCGAGATCGACGCCATCCACGTCGTCACGAACGGCCGCTTCGCACAGAGCTTCGTGGAGTGGGCCGGAGCCCGAGCGGGGCGGGCGCCCGTGCGCGTGCACGACGACGGCACGACCACGAACGAGACCCGTCTCGGCGCGACCGGCGACATCCGCTTCGTGCTCGACGAGGCCGGCATCCGAGGCGACGACCTGCTCGTCGTGGCCGGCGACAACCTCTTCGACTACGACCTCACCGACCTGGTCGCCTTCTGGCGCGCGAAGGGCGAGGCGAGCGCGATCTCGATCCACGACGTCGGCGACCTCGCGCTCGCCGCGCGCTACGCGGTGATCGAGCTCGACGAGGACGACCGAATCGTGTCGCTGGTGGAAAAGCCCGAGCTGCCGCAGAGCACCCTTGCCGCGACCGCGACCTACGTCTTCGCAGCGCGGCACGCTGCGCTCGTCGACGACTACCTGGAGGCGGGCAACCCGCCCGACCCGATCGGGCTCTTCCCGGCCTGGCTCTACCGGCAGGCGCCCGTCTACGGCTACCGCTTCGCCGGCGAGTGGCTCGACATCGGTGACCACGAGCAGCTGCTCGAGGCGGACAACCGCCTGCGCGCCCGCATGGGGCTCGAGCCCCGCGCCGCATACGTCTTGTAGCGCTTCCGGCACAGACATGTCACACCTTCGGCCGTACCGTCGAGGGCATGCGGCTCCTCGACTTCCTGCTGCCGCGCCGCTGCCTCGTCTGCGGGGACGTGGCCGATGAGCTCTGCGAACGCTGCCTCGCCGCGCTCCCGCGCCTGCCCCCGCCGTTCTGCGAACGCTGCGGAGCACCGACCGGGTGGCCCGTTCGCCGCTGCGGTGAGTGCGCCGGCCGCCGCCTTGCCTTCGCCTCCGCGCACGCGGCGGTCGCGTACGACCCGGTCGTCCGTGCGCTCATCGCCGGCTGGAAGGAGCAAGGGCGGCGACACGTCGCGGCGCTCGCGGCAGGCGTCGTCACCGCGACGGTGCACCGGCCCGCAGCGGATGCACTCGTCCCGGTGCCCGCCGACGCCGAGCGGCTGGCGCGGCGCGGGCACAGCCCGGCCGCGCGGCTCGCCGCCCAGCTCGGCACACGCTGGGAGCTCCCCGTCCGCGACGTGCTCGTCCGGCGCCCCGGGCAGCGGCAGCGCGGGCTCCCGGTTGCGGAGCGCCGCCGCAACGTGCGCGCCGCCTTCCGGGCCGTGGCGTCCGCGCCCGCGCGCGTCGTGCTCGTCGACGACGTCTACACCAGCGGCTCGACGGCCGCCGCCGCCGCGTCGGCCCTGCGCGGCGCCGGAGCGACGCGGGTGGACGTGGTCACCTTCGCGCGGGCTGTCCGGTAGATTCGATGGACCCCAGGGAGGAAGATCGGAGGTCCGCATGGAGCTTCGCGTCAAGGGCAAGAACACCGAGGTCGCCGAGTCGATCCGGAGCTACGGGGAACGCAAGCTGGGCAAGCTCGAACGGATCCTCGACGACGAGGCCCGGGTCGAGCTGGAGCTCGCCGAGGAGACGAATCCAGCCATCGCCGCCAACCAGGTGGCCGAGGCGACCGTCTGGACGCGCCGCCATGTCGTGCGCGCCCGGGAGGCGTCGCCCGACATGAAGGCGTCGATCGACCAGCTCGTGGGCAAGCTCGAGCGCCAGATCAAGCAGGCGCGCGAGAAGACGCGCAACAGGCGTCCTCGCGGCGAGGCGGCCGAGCCCGCGCCGGTCCTCGACCTCGACGAGGTCGACGGCACCATCGTGCGCACGAAGCAGTTCGCCCTGAAGCCGATGACGGCCGAGGAGGCCGTGCTGCAGCTCGAGCTGCTCGGCCACGACTTCTACGTCTTCCGCAGCATCGACTCCGACGAGGTCAACGTCGTCTACCGGCGAGGCGCCGGCGACTACGGCCTGATCGAGCCGACGTAGTGAGCGGCTTCGGACCCGACGGAGTGCGCGGCCCCTCCGGGCTCGACGCGCTGACCGGCGGCGCGCAGCGTCGCTGGGACGCGATGGGCATGGCCGACGCGCCGCTGCTGACCGGCGACGCTGTCCACTTCGTCGCACTCGAGGACGGGAGCATCGTCACCGAGGAGGCCGTCGCCGAGGGCGGCGTCGATCCGCTCGCGGAGGCGATCGAGGCCCAGCTGTCAGCGCCGTACCGCGCGGAGGGCGTCCGCGACGGGGAGCGCTGGGCGGTCACGGCGAACGCGATCGAGGTCACGAGTTCGCGGAGGACATCCCCGGCGACGCCGTCGAGCTCGTCAAGCGCGGCGGCACGAGGGAGCTGACCGTCGACGCCGAGCCCTCGGACGCTGCGGTGCCGTCGCTCGAGGCATACGGCGACGCGCGCACTGACGACTACGTCGCCCGCGGCGACCGGATCGACGGCGACCTCTGGGAGGTCCAGATCAGCCCCCTCTAACGGCTACCCTGGGTCCTGATGTCAAACCTCGGCGGATTCGAAAAAGTCCTGCGCGTCGGCGAGGGCCGGCGTCGCAAGAAGCTGCAGCAGCAGGCGGCCTACGTCGCCACGCTCGAGCCCGACTTCGAGGCGCTTTCGGACGCGGAGCTGGCCGCGAAGACCGTCGAGTTCAAGCAGCGGGTCGAGAACGGGGAGGACCTCGAGGACCTGCTCTTCGAGGCCTACGCCGCGGTCCGCGAGGCGTTCAAGCGCACCATCGGCGTCCGCCTCTTCGACGTCCAGGTGATGGGCGGGATCGTCCTCCACGAGGGCGACATCGCCGAGATGAAGACCGGCGAGGGGAAGACGTTCGTCGCGGCGCAGCCGCTCTACCTGAACGCGCTCGCCGGCCACAACGTCCACCTGGTCACGGTCAACGACTACCTCGCCAAGCGCGACGCCGAGTGGGTCCAGCCCGTCTACCAGGCGCTCGGGATGCGCGCCGGGAACATCGAGAACATGATGCCCCAGGCCGCGCGCCACGACGCCTACGCCGCCGACATCACCTACGGCACGAACTCGGAGTTCGGGTTCGACTATCTCCGCGACAACATGGCCGTCCGGCTCGAGGACACCGTCCAGCGCGGCCACAACTACGCGATCGTGGACGAGGTCGACTCGATCCTCATCGACGAGGCGCGGACGCCGCTGATCATCTCCGGTGAGCCCGAGGTGGCCGCGCAGGTCTACTACGACTTCGCGCGCATCGCCAAGACGCTCGAGGCCCGCCATGCCACGCCGGGGGGAATCGGCAAGGGCATGGACGAGCTCGCCGAGACCGGCGCCGACTTCCTCTTCGACGAGAAGCACAAGACGGTGTCCCCGGGGCAGCCCGCGATCGAGAAGGTCGAGCGCGCGCTCGGGATCGACAACCTCTACGACCCCCGCAACGTCCAGCTCGTCAACCACCTGAACCAGGCGCTGAAGGCGCAGGCGCTGTTCCACCGCGACATCGACTACGTCGTCCAGGACGGTGAGGTGAAGATCGTCGACGAGTTCACCGGCCGCATCATGGAAGGCCGCCGCTGGTCGGAGGGCCTACATCAGGCGGTCGAGGCCAAGGAAGGCATGCCCATCCAGGAGGAGCACGTTACGCTCGCGACGATCACGCTCCAGAACTACTTCCGCCTCTACGAGAAGCTCGGCGGCATGACCGGTACCGCCAAGACCGAGGAGAAGGAGTTCGTCGAGATCTACGGCCTGAACGTCGTCGAGATCCCTACCAACCAGGCCGTCGCGCGCGCCGACAACAACGACCTGATCTTCAAGACGAAGGAGGCCAAGTTCGCCGCCGTCATCGAGGACCTTGCCGAGCGCCACGAGCACGGGCAGCCGGTGCTGGTCGGCACCATCGACGTCGAGACCTCCGAGTACCTGGCGCAGCTGCTCCAGCGCCGCGGCGTCCCGCACAACGTCCTGAACGCGAAGGAACACGCGCGCGAGGCGGAAATCATCCAGGACGCGGGCCAGAAGGGCTCCGTCACGATCGCGACGAACATGGCAGGCCGCGGCGTCGACATCAAGATCGACGACGAGGTGCGCGAGCTCGGCGGTCTCTACGTGCTCGGCACCGAGCGCCACGAGGCACGCCGCATCGACAACCAGCTCCGGGGCCGCTCAGGCCGCCAGGGCGACCCCGGCGAGTCGCGCTTCTACCTGTCCGGCCAGGACCAGGTCGTGCGCCTGTTCGCCGGCGACCGCATCTTCAACATCATGAACCGCTTCAAGCTCCCGGACGACCAGCCCATGGAGGCGAAGATCCTCTCGAACCAGATCGAGAACGCCCAGAAGAAGGTCGAGGAGCAGAACTTCGTCATGCGCAAGAACGTGCTCAAGTACGACGACGTCCTCAACGTGCAGCGTCAGGTGATCTACGAGCAGCGCCGCCAGGTGCTCGAGGGCCTCGATCTCTCGGAGGACGTGCGCGGGTGGATCGAGGAGGTCGTCGAGCGCGTGGTCGCCCAGTACACCGGGTCCGAGGTCCTCGACGAATGGGATCTCAACGGGCTCGTCGTGGCCATGGCCGACCTCTACGGCTCCGACATCACGCTGGACGAGCTGCGCGAGGAAGGCGTCGACCTGCGCTCGCCGGAAGCCCTCGTCGAGGAGTTCGCCGAGGACGCCCGCGACGTCTACGCCGCCAAGGAGGAGGAGTTCGGCAACGACGCGGAGGGCCAGCCGCTCATGCGCGAGCTCGAGCGCTACGTCATTCTCCAGGTCGTCGACACCCGCTGGCGCGAGCACCTCGAGAACATGGACTACCTCCGCGAGGGCGTGCACCTCCGGGCGATGGCGCAGAAGGACCCGCTCGTCGAGTACCGGGGCGAGGGCCACACGATGTTCCAGGAGCTCGGCTTCGCCATTCACGAGGAGGTCGTGAGCCTCCTGTTCCACGCGCAGATCGAGCCGAACGACGGCGATCTGGGCCTCGAGGCCGGCAACGGCGCCGCCGGGCCGATGTCCTACGAGCACCAGTCGCTTTCGGGCTCCGACGCCATCGCGGCCGCAGGGATCGGCGGCGAGGCGATGGCGACCGCGACGATGGCCGGGAACCTCGGCGGCAACGGCGGCGGCTCGGTCGCCACGATCCCGCAGCAGCGCGTGGTCTCCGAGGAGCAGAAGCTGGGCCGCAACGACCCCTGCTGGTGCGGCTCCGGCAAGAAGTTCAAGAAGTGCCACGGCGCGTAGCGCCGGCGCGCGCCTGAACCGGCCGTCCCCGCGGGGCTGTCCCCGAAGGGGCTGTCCCGAGTGTTCCGGCCTCCAGATCGGTCCCGCCTCCCTCGGCCGGGGGTAGGAATGGGCCACGCCGCTGCCGAATCAGAAGGCAAGTGCGCCGCCTCGCCCCGACAGCAGTAGCCCTGCTCGCGCTCGCCCTCGCTGCCGCCGCGTCGGCGCGCGACCCGCGCGCCGAGAAGCTGCACCTGAACGCCCGCGACAACCGGGCGGCGCGCGCAGCGCTGATCACGCCTGCTGACCTGAGCGCGGGCTGGACCCGCGTCACGACCTCGAGCCCGGACGTCGTGCCGAGCTGCCCGGGCTACCGACCGGACTTCTCCAGGTTCACGATCACCGGCAAGGCCGCGGCGCACTACAAGGCCTCCTCCGGCTCGACGGTCATCTCCTCCGTCGAGATCTACACGAGCGCAGCCCAGGCGGCGGCGGACTACCGGCTCGGCACGAAACCGCAGGTGCCCTCCTGCCTCGCCAGCACGTTCGAGCAGGAGCCGACGGGTGACCCGACCGTGCACGTCAAGGCCCTGAGCGCGAAGGCGGTCACCGCCCCGCGGATCGGCGACCGCTCCGCGCGGTACAAGATCGCCGTGCGCGTGACCGGCCCGTCGGGATCCGTGCCGCTGTACGTCGACGCCGTCGTGTTCCAGAAGGGCCGGACCATCGCGCTGCTCATGGCGACGGGCGTCGCCCACCCGATCACCGACGGCGAGACGCTCGCGCGGATGATGTTCGCGCGGACGGCGGGCTAGCAAGCCGAGTTCGGCCGGTAGGATCGGCCGCATGGCCGAGACGCAGACGCAGCAATCGCTCGCCGAGCAGCTCGAAGGGATCGCGACCCAGCTCGCCTGGGTCCGTGATTACCTTTGACCCGGATGCGCTAGCGGCCCGCGCGGCCGAGCTCGAGGCGCGCATGGGAGCGCCCGGCTTCTGGGATGACCAGCAGCAAGCGGCGCGGATATCCGCCGAGCACGCGCGTGCGTCGCGCAAGCTGGAGACGTACCGCCGCCTCTCCGACGACTTCGAGGCGATCAGCGCGCTGGCCGGCGAGGGCGACAACGACGGCGACCTGACGGCGCTCGTCGCGCCGCTGGAGCGTGAGTTGAACCGGTTGCAGGAGGACGCGCTCTTCACCGGCGAGTACGACGCGGGCGACGCGCTGCTCTCGATCCACGCCGGCGAAGGCGGCACGGATGCACAGGACTGGGCCGAGATGCTCGCGCGCATGTACCTGCGGTGGGCCGAGCGGCGCGGGCTCAAGGCCGAGGTCGTCGAGGCGAGCCCGGGGGAGGAAGCGGGCCTCAAGTCGATCGCGATAACCGTCCAGGGCGAGAACGCGTACGGCACCCTCAAGGCCGAGCGCGGCGTCCACCGGCTCGTCCGCCTCTCGCCGTTCGACTCCGCCCACCGCCGGCAGACGTCGTTCGCCCAGGTCATCGTCGCTCCGCTGGTCCCCGACGACGCGGCGGTGGAGATCGACGAGAGCGACCTCCGGATCGACACCTACCGTGCGAGTGGTGCCGGCGGACAGCACGTCAACAAGACCGACTCGGCCGTGCGGATCACGCACCTCCCGACCGGGATCGTCGTGCAGAACCAGAACGAGCGCTCGCAGTCGTCCAACAAGCAGGCCGCCATGCGACTGCTCCGTTCACGCCTTGCCGAGCTCGCAGAGGAGCAGCGCGAGGAGGAGCTGGCGCGCGAGCGCGGCGTGGCGCAGAACACCGGCTTCGGTAGCCAGATCCGCAGCTACGTACTGCACCCGTACCAGCTCGTCAAGGATCTCCGCACCCAGCACGAGACCGGCAACACCCAGGCCGTGCTCGACGGTGATATCGACGATTTCATCCGCTCATACCTGCTCGCCCAGGCGACCGAAAAGCCCGGCTAGCAGGAGGTTTCGCTAGACTCCCGAACTCCCGAGAACCGGTGTGGCCCTTACGGCGGCCGCCCACCTCCGATCCGGTGCAGGAAGAACTCGTAGACATCCAGACCATCACTGCACCGGACCTGGTGCCAGAGGCCGAGCGCCCCGCGGTCTCGGCGCGGTCGATGATCGTGTTCGACGGCGTCAGCAAGATCTACGAGCCGAACGTCGCCGCGCTCCGCGAGGTCTCCTTCATCATCGACAAGGGCGAGTTCGTCTTCCTCGTCGGCCCCTCGGGGTCGGGCAAGTCGACGGCGATCCGCATGCTGCTGAAGGAGGTCGAGCCGACCTCCGGCCGCGTGATCGTGTCGGGCCGCGACCTGGGCCGGCTGCGCCGCTCGAAGGTGCCGATGCTCCGACGCAACCTCGGGTGCGTCTTCCAGGACTTCAAGCTGCTGCCCAACCGGTCGGCGTACGAGAACGTGGCGTATGCGCTGAAGGTGCAGGGCGAGCACCGCAACGCCGTCCGCAAGAAGGTGCCGGAGGTGCTCTCGCTCGTCGGCCTCGCCGACAAGATGAGTTCGCTGCCCGACGAGCTGTCCGGCGGCGAGCAGCAGCGCGTCTCGATCGCGCGCGCCGTCGTCAACCGGCCGCCGCTGCTCATCTGCGACGAGCCAACCGGCAACCTCGACCCCGACACGTCCGTCGGGATCATGCAGCTGCTCTACCGCATCAACCGCGCCGGCACGACCGTGCTCATGGCCACGCACGACCGCGAGATGGTCGACAAGATGCGCCGCCGCGTGATCGCGCTCGAGGACGGCGCGCTGATCCGCGACGAGCGCCGCGGGGGGTACACGACCGAGTGAGGCTGCGGATGCTCTTCTCGGAGTCGCTCCGCTCCATGACGGCGAACATCTCGACGACCGCGGCGGCGACGCTGACCGTGCTCATCGGCATGTTCCTCGTCGGCGTGCTGCTCGCGTTCGGCACCTGGGCGCGTAGCTGGAGCGACCAGAAGAAGGACGAGCTGGTCGTGAAGGTCTACTTCTGCACCGAGCTCGAGTGCGGGACGGACGCCACGAAGGCGCAGGAGAACGCCGTCGCGCGAACGCTCGGGAACAACGCCCTCGTCAAGCCGGGCGGGGTCGTCTTCATCTCCAAGGCCGCGGCCTACAAGAAGATGAAGAAGGAGCACCCGGAGATCATGAGCGAGCTCTCGACGAACCCGCTCCCGGACTCGCTCGCGGTCACGCCGCTGCACGGCGAGGACACAGCCAGGATCGCCGCGAGTCTGAACCCCAAGCACCCGCCGCCGGGCGTGGAGCAGGTCAAGTACGGCCAGAAGACGACGAGCCGCGTGCTCCAGCTTGCGCACGTGATCGAGACGGTCTTCGTCTTCGCGGTGCTCATCCTGCTCGCGGCCGCGATGATCCTCATCGCGAACACGATCCGCCTGTCGATCTTCTCGCGGCGCCGGGAGATCGAGGTGATGAAGCTCGTCGGGGCGTCCAACTGGTTCGTCCGCGGGCCGTTCATGCTCGAGGGGCTGCTCTGCGGCCTGATCGGCTCCTTCCTCGCCGTGGTCCTCCTGTTCGTCTCGCGTGAGGCTGTGGCCGGGCCGATCCTCGACAACCTCGACGCCGCCGACGGCGCGCACGCGATCGCGTTCAGCCTCAACGCCCTGATCCTGTGCGGCCTCGGCCTGTTCATCGGGGCGCTCGGGTCGGGCCTCACGGTTCGTCGCTTCCTCAAGGTCTAACCCGCAGAAGTCCGGCTGCGCTTCGCGCTAGCCATGACGACTTCTGCGGGAGTCAGCCAGAGTCACACGCGCCGGGGCCGCGTTGTGGCTGCGGCCGGCAAGCCGCCCTCCGCCGCGAGGGCTCGCGCAGCGTCTTCGAGTGGCGTGACACTCTTGCTCCGGGGCAGCCTTGTGACGGATGAGTGAACGAATCGTTGTCGAGGTCGAGCGCCGCGGGAAGCTTCTCGTCGGCGAGCCGTACTTCGCGCCGGGGACGCCGCTCGTGCTCGACCGTAAGCGGCTCGGGGACGCGCACCCGGGCGATCTCGCCGTCGTGCTCCCGGGCCGCGGCCGCGCGCGGGTGGAACGCGTCGTCGGGCCCGCCTCGTCGCTGGCGGCCGTACTGGAGGCGCTGCTCGAGGAGGAGGGGCTGCGCACGCCCTTCGAGCCGTACGACCCGCCCGAGCCGCGGCTCGAGGGCCGCACCGACCTGCGCGACCTCGTCACGTTCACGGTCGACCCGGACACGGCCAAGGACTTCGACGACGCGATCTCGGCCCGCGCCGAGGGCGGCGGGATCCGCGTTTGGGTGCACATCGCCGACGTGTCGGCGTTCATCCCGGCCGGCAGCCCGCTCGACATCGGCGCCTCGCACCGCGGCAACTCCGTCTACGTGCCGGGCCGCGTCGCGCCGATGCTCCCGCCGGAGCTCGCGGACGATCGCTGCAGCCTGCGCCCGCACGTCGACCGGCTCTGCCTGACCGTCGAAGTGCCGTTCGACGCGAAGCTCGACGCTGGCGAGCCGCTCTTCTACCGCTCCGTGATCCGGAGCGACGAGCGCCTCACGTACGGCCGCGCCCAGGCGATCCTCGCGGGCGCCGACCGGCCGGACGTGCCCGACGTCGGCGAGGCGGTTGCGTTGACAGATCGCGTCGCGCGCGAGCTTCGCCGCCGCCGCTTCGCGCGTGGTGCCCTCCGCATCGCCTCGCCCGAGCTGACCTTCGCGTTCGACGACGACGGCCAGGTCGAGCGCGCCTGGCTCGAGGCCGAGCCGCAGGCGCACGCCCTTGTGGAGGAGCTGATGATCCTCGCCAACGAGGCCGTCGGCGCCCTGCTCGCAGATCGCCGGCGCGAGGCGCTCTTCCGCGTCCACGAGAACCCCGACCCGCAGGCGGTCGTGCTGCTGATCGCCAAGCTCGCCGACCTCGGCGTGCCGACACCGCCCGCGCCCGACGAGGATCGCCTCACCCCGACGGACGCTGCCGCCCTCGCCGGCGCGATCAGCGAGCGGGTGACCGAGTACGTCGCGCAGGCGGGCCGCGGCCGCGAGGCGTTCCCGTCGCTCGTCCTACGGTCGCTGAAGCAGGCGCGGTACGACCCGCGCAACCTCGGCCACATGGGCCTGGCCAGCCGCGCCTACTGCCACTTCACGTCGCCGATCCGCCGGTATCCCGACCTCGTCTGCCATCGCGCGCTGCTGCGCGAGCTCGGCGTCTCGGACGAGCCGGTCGCGCCCGACGAGCTCGACGTGGTCGCGGAGCAGACGTCGGCGACGGAGCGCGCGGCGAGCCGCGTCGAGTACCTCGCCGACGAGATCTGCCTTGCCTGGCTGCTGGAGCGTGAGCTCTTCGACCGCGGCTACGACGAGCCGTTCGAGGGCGAGATCACGGGGCTGATCGGCTCCGGGCTGTTCGTCCGCTTCGGCGAGGTCTACGAGGGCTACGTACCCGTGCGGCGGCTTCCCGGCGACTACTTCGAGCTGACCGAGCTCGGCACGGCGCTCGTCGGCCGCCGGAGCAACCGCACCTTCCGGCTCGGCGATGCGATCCAGGTCACCGTCGGCTCCGTCGACCGGACCACGGGCAAGGTCGATCTCGCCCCGTTCCTAGAATCGTCGGAATGGCACGGAAAACGGGCGAGAAGCTGATCGCGGAGAACCGGCGCGCGCGCCACGAGTACCAGCTGCTCGAGCGCGTGGAGACCGGCATCATGCTGACCGGCACCGAGGTGAAGTCGCTGCGCGAGGGCCGGGCGTCGCTCGCCCAGGCGTACGCCGACGTGCGTGACGGCGAGCTCTGGCTCGTCGGGCTGCACATCTCACCCTACGAGCGCGGCGCGAGCGGCGCGCACGATCCCGACCGCCCCCGCAAGCTGCTCGCGCACCGGCGCGAGATCGACTCGCTCTACGGGATGGTGCGCGAGAAGGGCCTGACGCTCGTGCCGACGCGCCTGTACTTCAAAGACGGGCGAGTCAAGGTCGAGCTGGCGGTCGCGCGCGGTAAGGACGTACGCGACAAGCGCCGCGACATCGCGAAGCGCGAGGCCGACCGGCAGATCGAGCGGGCGCTGAAGAGCCGGCGCTGACTTGACTTTGGGCGTAGGACGCACCGTTTCCGGAAATGGGCCGTTCGGCCCATGAACTCGTTGCAGATCGGGCGTAGGGTCGCCCGATTCGAGGGTGTTTCAGTGCGCGAGACGAGCCTCCGCGTGCGGCGCGGGGTGGGGCGGGACCGCCGGAACCGGTAGGCTCTCTGGCGGGTAAGCGGATTGTTGCGATCCGCATAGATTTAGGGGGCTTCTAGTAGGGGCGAGTAGAAGGTGGCAGGATATGCCGACATCCGCGACTGGCGGGTTTTGCGGGTGGGCGAGAACGGGCGCGCCGAGCGCGCCCTGAGGAGAGGTGACATTCATGGCGGCTGGTCACTGACCTTTGGATGGGGGCGCGCGGGTACCGGACTGAGTCGCGCCGTTGCCGAAGATGGGCCATTCGGCTCATGCAATCGCGCATTCGGGAGTGTACGGTCGTCAGATCCGAATGGGGGCGCGATGGAAGAAGACGGCATCCGCGTAAGCGGCGGATCGGCGAGCGAGCGGTGGAATCGCCGGGCGCTCGTTTTGTCATGAGATCATGACATTTGCATACATTCCGGCGCGCTCTAGTACTTCGCGCGAGAAGGTGTAAGGATGGCGCAAGTCCGCGCTGGCGGTGTTTGCGGACGGACCACCAGGTTGGGTGGCGTGACTATGCGCCCCGAGGAGAGGTGAGAACAATCATGGCAGCTGCGGTAAGGGGTTCTTCGTTCCGGCGGCGGTTCGTAATTGCGCTGGCTGCGTTGGGTGTGGCGACGGCGATGCTGTTCTTCGTCAGTCCAACGCTCGCGACCGGCGGGCCGGACCAATACTCGGCCTCGCTCTCGCCGGCGAGCGTCCAGGCGGGGTCGCCCGCGACGGTGACAATCACGAACTGTCGATGGGACCGCCTGTCCGAACACAGGGACGCCACCTTGGTGCGGCGACTATCACCGTCCCCGGGCCGATCCCGCCTGGGCCGACGGCGACGATCACGCTGACGCCGTCGGGTCGCCATTGGACCGCGAGTGCGACCGTCCAGAGCGGAAGCGAAGTAGTGACATTCTATGCCATGGCAGCTAGCGACGAACTCCTACCGGGCGAGTCCGTGACCGTTCGATTCACCGCTCCTACGTCAACGGCATCGTCGCCGTATCACCTCGCTACAACGGCCAATTCGAAGTTCCACTCGAACGGAACCGGGCTCGACCTTTCTACGGAAGCGGACCGGACTTAACGGTGACGCCAGGGCCCCTTCATCATTTCGCGTGGACGTTGCAGCCGTTGTCGCCGCAGGTTGCGGGGGCTGCGTTTTCGGCGGCGCTGACGGCGTATGACGCGTATGGCAACGTGAAGACGGATTACAACCCTGGGGCGAACGACCTTTCGTGGTCGGGTCTGCATGGGTCGTTGGTTGGCTGTGGGCTCACCGGCACGGGTCCGTGTGTGCCGGCGTATCCGACGGGTTGGCTGAACGGGGTGTCGCAGGGCTCGTTTAAGGGCTTCCGGACGGAGCCGTCGCCGGGGACGAAACTGAGCGTGACGGACACGGTGGCGAACGTGACCTCGCCGGACAGTGTTTCGGTGGTTGTCGGGCCGGCAGCGCTGGGGCGTTTTGCGTGGACATCGCAGCCGTTGTCGCCGCAGGTTGCGGGGGCTGCGTTTTCGGCGGCGCTGACGGCGTCTGACGCGTATGGCAACGTGAAGACGGATTACAACCCTGGGGCGAACGACCTTTCGTGGTCGGGTCTGCATGGGTCGTTGGTTGGCTGTGGGCTGATCGGCACGGATCCGTGTGTGCCGGCGTATCCGACGGGTTGGCTGAACGGGGTGTCGCAGGGCTCGTTTAAGGGCTTCCGGACGGAGCCGTCGCCGGGGACGAAACTGAGCGTGACGGACACGGTGGCGAGCGTGACCTCGCCGGACAGCAGCGCGGTCGTCGTCACGCCGGCTGATCCGGGAACCGTGACGTTCACACAGCAGCCGACCGAGACGAAGCTCAACGACAACATCTCGCCGGCCATGAAGGTCCGCGTCCTCGACGTGTACGGCAACGCCGGAGATGGCGCGCGCGTCACGATGACCCTCAACCCGCCCACCGATGGGGCGAGCGTTTCGCGGCCGGCTCGGTGACCGCCGTCGACGCCGACCCGACGGGCACCGCGACGTTCAACCAACTGAGTGTCGGAACGGTTGCGGTCGCGTACACCATGACAGCGAACGCGAGCCGGACGCCGAGTACATCGGCGACGGCCCAGGCAACGAGTACCGCGTTCACGATCGCGAACACAAAGAAGTCGTGCGGGAACACCTGCACCGACCAAGCCCAGAGTGGGGCAAACACGGTTCAGGTCTCCGCGACCGGCACGACGAGCGACAACACGTTGTTCATTGCGCTCTACGGCGGCGCAAGCGTGCCAAAGACCCCGGACGTGTGCCCCGGGTTCAAGGATGGCCCTGGAACAACAGGGGCGTATGTAGACGTCACGAGCACTGCCACGGCGACCACCCACGCGAACTTCACCGTCACCTGGACGCTCGACAAGAGCGTCGTGCGGACGATTACGGACAATGGCGCCGCAAAATACCAGGTCTGTCTCGGTGCGGTTCATCTGGACGACTACTCGAACACCGCTCCCGGTTTCCCAACGAGCACCGGCGGCGCTCCAACCCCGGTTGTCAGTGCCTTCCCGAACCCGAACGGCACGGTAAACGGCTCACCGTTCGTCTGGTACTACTGGGGCCGCTGCCGGCGTGCACGTCGAAGACGCCGACGAACCCATGCATCCTTTCGCGGCAGAAGAAGAACGGGAGTCTGGTCATTTCGTACATAGTCCAGTACCCATGGGATCAGGTCACCCACATCGGGCCGTAAGCGACTGAACGAGAACGAAGCGCCCGGAGCGGGCTACACCGAGGCGGCCCGCTCCGGGAGCGGAACCGACGGGGATGACGACGATGTCGAGTTGCTCGAGAGATTTCGTCGCGCTCGGCGACGAGCTTCTCCGTCGGCTCGTTTCGAAGCGTGCGCAGCAGGGCGAGCGCGTCCAGCGCGAGCGACAGCTCGTAGACCGCGTTCTGCTCGCGTGCGTCTTCCACGCTCTGCTCGAGCGCCTGCTTGGCCGCATCGAGCTGGCCGAGCTGCATGAGCGCGCTGCCCTCGATGCGCTCCAACATCGGAACGAGCTGATCGATGGCATGCTGGGCTCGCGCGGCCGCCAGCGTTTCAACCGCGAGCGTCCGTGCCCGCTCTGCCGCACCCTCGAGCACGAGGCATTCTGCGAACCGCGCGTTCGTGGTCACGACCTGGTCGCGTGCGCCGACCCTGTCGTTCGCGTCGCGCGCCTCGGCAAGCAGTTCGTGCGCTTCCTCGAAGCGGCCTGCAAGCGCTGCGAAGCGGCCGTAGACGCCCGCGATCGCGCCGATCAGGTCGGTCGCGTGCGACGCTCGAGCAATGCGCAGCGCACCGCGGAAGAGCGGGGCGGCGTCGTCGAAGCGGCCCTGGTACATGAGGATCTCGCCGCGGTTGATCGTCGCAGTTGTCCCCCTGAAGCGGTCGCCCGCCCGCTCCCACGCCTCCTCGGCTTGGCGGAAGTATTCGGCGCCCTCCGTCCAGCGCCCCTCGAGCGCCGCGAACACGCCGAGGTTGTTGAGCATCAGGGCGGCCTCGCCGAGATTGCCGTGCTCCTCGTAGATCGCGAGCGCGCGCGGCGAGTACACAACCTTGTCCAAGCGCCCGAGCGCCGCGTAGCCGGCGTCGAGCACGGAGTACGCGTGCGCGAGCGGCTCGTCAGCGGCCGCGCCGGCCCGCTTCGCCTCCTCGATCGCACTCTCGGACAAGCGAATCGCCTCGACCGCATTCCCCTCTTGAATCCGCAGTCCGCCTAGCCAGGCGTAGACCCGCGCGCGCAGCACACCTGCCTCTTTCTCCCTTGCGCCGTCCAGCGTCCGCTCAGCGCGGCGGAGCCAGCGAACCGTCTGCGGGTACTTCCCGAGCCGCCACGGGACCATCGCTTCCTTGAGCAGTAGACGAGCCTCTTCGACAGCGCCGTCGCTCGCAACGGAGCGCGACGCCCGGTACGCTGCGCCGGCGCGAACGAACTCCCCGAGCCGAACGCGCACGTCGCCGAGCTTCTCGGACGCCTGCGCAACCTCGTGGGGTGGAAGCTCGGGCATTCCTCGGGCCGCCGCGATCGCGCGCTCGTAGAAGGCGGCGGCCTCGGCGTTCGCGTACATCGACGACGCGCGGCCACCGGCAACGAGCGAGTAGCGCCACGCCTTCTGAAACTCGTGTGCGTCGAAGAAGTGCAGCGAGAGAAGTTCTGCCGCGTCGTCGGGAACGCCGGTCCGGCGTTCGATCGTCGCACCGACGCGCCCGTGCAGATCTCGCCGGCGGCGGTACGGAAGGCCCTCATACGCTGCGTCCCGGATGAGGGCGTGCTTGAAGCGAAGCGCTGTTCGGCCGTCGGGCTCGACGAGGGCGTCCAGTCGCGCCCAGGTCGCGTCGTCGGGGCGCGTGGCATCGTCAGGCAGCGCGGCACCCAGCAGATCTCGCTCGAACCGCAGCCCGAGCACCGACGCGTAGCGCAACAGGGTCTTGTCGGCCGGGGCGAGACGGTCGATCCGGGATCCAACGAGGCCCTCGATCGAGTCGGGCAGCGCGTCGACGCTGCCCGCCTCGCGCGCGGCCGCGACGAGCTGCTGGAGGAAGAAGGGGTTGCCCCCGGCGCGTGCCTGGAGGACGGCGATCTGGTGCGGCGGCAGGTGCAGGGTCTCGGTCTCCGCCTCGAGGAGCGCGGCGGCTGCCGCCTCGTCGAGCGGGCCGAGCTCGATCGTCCTGACGCGTGCCCGGTCGACGGCTCGTAGCTGGCCGCCGTGCTCGCGTCTGGTCGCGACGATCAACCAGGGGCGATGCTCGATGCCCTCGACGAGCGCGGCGAGCAGTTCATGGGATGCATCGTCGAGCCAGTGGACGTCCTCGAACACGAGCAGCGTCGGCGTAAGCAGCATCGTCCCGAGCAGGTCGCGGACGACCTCTTCGAGCCGCGCCTTCCGGAATTTCTCGTCGAGACTCTCCGTCTCCGGCGTAGGCGGGACCTCGAGGTCCAGCACGGTGCCGATGAGCGGGAGCCAGGGGACGAGCTGCGGTGCGATGCCGTCCATCTGCGCCACCAGCCGGTCGGCCGCGTCTTCCGGGCCGACCGTCGTGTCGAGGGCGAGGAGCCGCCAGAGCAGATTCCTGAACGGGAAGTACGGAGTCGACACTTCGTACTCCGCGCAGACCGCACCGAGGACGAGGACGTCGTCCGCGTGGGATCGAAGCTCGTCGAGGAGGCGCGACTTTCCGACACCGGGCTCGCCGACCAGGTCGACTGTCCAGCCCTCCCAGTCGCGCGCGCCCTGCAGCGATTCGCGCAGAACCTCGAGCTCGCTCTCGCGCCCCACGAGCGGTGCGGTGTGGCGGCCGGCGTCGTCGGCCTCGACGAGCCCGCCGACGCGGGATGCGTTCACTGGCTGCCCTTTGCCCTTGACCAGGAACGGTTCCAGATCCTCGGTGGCGAACTTCGCGGCCGACCCGGCGAGGACGTTCTTCGTGGCGAGTATCTCGCCCGTCGCGGCCTTCCCCATCACGCGGGCCGCAAGGTTGATCGCGTCACCCTTGACCGAGAACGTGCGACGGAACGGCGGCCCGAAGTCGCCGGAGAAGACGCGTCCGGCATTGACACCAATCCTCAGCGGCAGGCGAGTGCCCGCGTCCATGATCCCGCGGACCGCGCGAAGCATGCGCTCCTGGTCCTCGCCGAAGGTGGTCGGCGCGCCCGCAACGAGCATGATCTTGCCGCCGTCCTTGTTGATGTCGGTCTCGTGGAAGCTGACGCTGTACCGCGCGGTCTCGCGCTGTGCGACGCTCATACACTCCTCGAGAGCTTGCGTGAGCGCGTCCACGCCCTCTTCGGCGAGGAGCTGCTGCACGCCGCTGAACTCGACGAAGGCGACGCTGATGAAGCGATGCTCGGCTTCGCCTGGCTCGCGCAGGACGTGATCACGAATCAGGATCGGCAGGCACGCTGCAATCGCGTCCGGGTCGACCGCACCGACCGGCGCCGCACGCAGCATGTCGACGTCAGGCGCGCGCCTCAGCAGGATCGCCGCGTCCTTGCGCGCGCCGAGCACCGCCGGATCGAGCAGCGACGCCGTCGTCTCGCTGATGGCGATCTCGCCCGCTTCGGCGATCTGCTCCATCGTCACGCACTCGGTGGCGGCAGGGCCGCTGATGACTAGCTCTCGATGCAGATCGCCGACCAGGAAGAAGTCGAACGCCCCCGAGTGGATCCCGACCGACATGCGCAGCGTTACAGAGCCTGCGGTCGTCTTCAGGCGCCCGACCGTGCGGATTGCGCGCTGCATCTCGAACGCGCCGCGACAGGCGCGCGCGGCATGGTCCTCCCCCTCGAACAGCAGGAGGACTGCGTCGCCGCCCCACTTGACGAGCCCTGCGCCGTAGTCGTAGGCGACCGAGAGCAGCTCGCTGAAACAGCGGTTCAGCGTGTCGCTCATCTCCTCCGCGCCGACCTTGCCCTTGCGCGCGAGGCGCTCGGTCATCTTCGTGAAGCCGGAGATGTCGACAAACGCGAGCGTCCCCACGACGGAGCGGTAGCGCTGGTCGGGCGTATCGCGGAGCCAGTCGATCAGCAGCCGCGGTACGTACGGGACGACGAGGTCGACGGCGCCGATCGTCGGCTCGTGGGTCTTGATCGCCATCCGATGAGGCTACCTCGGTCGAGGGATGCTGCACAGAGTGCGGCTACAATTTAGTGGACATACGGGGGCGACCTGGTTTCGACGTGGTCGTAACTCCGGCAGAGCTGCAAGCCGAGGTCTCCGGTCGGCCTCGTTAAACAACCGGAAACCAACGCAAGTGCGAACGATGAGTCCGCACTCGCTCTCGCTGCCTAACCCGTAGCAGAGCGCATCGCTCCGAGCTCGGCCCGTGGCTCGGGACAGCGGTGTCAGAAAACGGGCTCGGCGCCAACGGAAAGTCACTCGCCCGCGGCGCGACACTGAAGGAGGACTAGCCCGGCAGCAGGTTGGCCGTTCACCGGCCGCCGGGCGAAAGCAAAGGGCGGCCTAAGCTTGTAGATGTTCTGTCAGGAGCGTCCGCGGACGCGGGTTCGATTCCCGCCGCCTCCACTACGGACGATGACCGGGGCGGATCTTCAGGTGCGCTCGGTCAGCGCCTTCTCGATCCGGTCGAGCCGCACGACGATCTCGGCCAGCGCGTCCGCCGACGCCTGGGCGTCCGGGCGGCCGGGCCGTTCCTCACGCGACCGCGTGACGAACCCACTGGTGATCGCGGCCGTGATGACGCTGAGGAACCCGATCCCACCGAGCATGACGAACGTCGCCACGATTCTGCCGGCGACGCTCGTCGGCACGGCGTCGCCGTAGCCAACCGTGGTCACCGTCTGGATTGCCCACCAGAGGCCGAGGCCGATCGACGGGAAATTGTGGTGATCGGCCACCGTCATCAGGAGGCCCGCCGCCACGGTGATCGTGATGGTCACCGTGGCGATGATGACCGCGGCCTGACCGGGCCTCGTGGCGCGGGCAAGCCTGCGCTCGAGCCAGCGCTCGATCCTGGTCTCCTCGGCCATCCGTGATGACGTTCGCGCCGCTCCCGGCCGGTCCTGCTGTCGCGAGCCGGGCAGCGCCATGGAACGGGGCTCGACTGGCACGCCCACAGACGCTGGCGGCTGCGTAGTACCTGTCGACCGGCGGGTTCGATTCCCGCCGCCTCCACTTTCAGCTTGAACAAGCCATTATCGAGGCCCGTCGAGTGAAGGTTTCAGTCGGCCTGCTTCTCTCTCGTCCAGCCGGGAAAGACAGCCCGCAGGCCTGCCTCGACACAGGCACGGTCGTCGTCACCGCTCGCGCCACTCGCTCCGGCTGCGCCCAGCACGGTCGCGCCGCTCCGGATCAACACGGAGCCCGGCCCCGGAATGAGTGGTAGCCGCGCGAGCCTGCTGACCGCATCGAAGAATCCCTCGTGGTTCTCACGGCTGGCGGCAAGCCGCTCGCCGTCGCGGTGCCAGAGCGCCGTTCCGGCTGCCTTCGCTTCGGCGATCTGCGCCGAGAGCGGGAACGCGCCGTCCATGCGGCCGAGCGCGACGAGGTGTCCGCCCTCGTCGACGACCGCGACCGCGATCTTCCAGCCGTTGGCGAGCGCATGGTCGTTCGCGGCTGCGATGAGGACGTGGGCCTGCGCGAGGCTCAGCGGCATCGCCGGAACGTAGCCCCAACAGCCTAGGCTGGAGGACGCTCGTAACTGACCCGACGGTGCAGATTGCCGTCGTCGGTCTGGTCGAACCAGATCGAGATCAAGACTGCGCCACGCGCCGCTGGAGACTCCACCAGCTCCGCGTACTCGAGAGCAGCGGCGCTGCCACGGTCCCCGATCGCCGCGAGAGCCTCGGCGTTCCCTGCTCGCTCGGCGGCAGCGCGCGCCTTGTTCCAGCAGCGAACCTCGGCATGGAGCTCCTCGCCGTCTTCGCGCCGGATGCGGTAGTCCAGTGCCCAGCCGTCCTGTGAGGGCGCCGTGAGGTCGTGCGTCTCGACCACTTCGGCCATGGGCGCCACGGTACCCAACTCCAGCCCGCCGGAAGCGATCGGCGAGCTCGGTAGCTGAAGACGTTCACTGCCCGCGCGATGACGAGCCCGAGTATGCCGAGCGAGACGAGCGACTGCACCGTCATCGCGATCTTCGCCCAGGGCGCGAGGGGCATGACGTCTGTGGGGCTGAAGGCGGTCGCGTTGGTAAAGCCCAGGTACAGGTAGTCGATGAATTGGGGACGCCAGTCAGGCGACGAGATCACCGGGTTCAGTTGCTGAGGGAACGCGAAGCCGTAATGGGTCGGAAGGTGGTGGGCGCGGGCCGCAGCGCCCCCGCCGTCGAGCTCCCAGTAGAGCAGCGCGAACGCAATGTTGTTCGACGCCCAGACAATCGTTCCGGCTTCGAGCAGTTCGGTGGCCGAGTTCGTCACCGCGCCGCCGTGGATGAGTGCGTCGATCAGCTGCACGGTGGCCCACAGGGCGTTGAGCACGAGCACCGAGACGAGGACGATCGAAAGCGCGCGAAGCCAGCGCGTGCTGCGGTTGATCTTGCCCGGGTCGCCGGCGATGACGGCCACGAGCAACACCCCTTCGATCAAAGGCAGCAACCACTGCGGGCCTAAGCGGACCGTGTCTGGCAGCAGGATCGTGAGGACAATTGCCGCGAGCACGGCGCCGGCCATCGGCCAGCGCGGTTCGCCGATGACGTCATCTCCCGCGCGGTTGGAAGAGGCGGCGGCCGTCGACGTATCGTTGCCCCGATCGGACGCGGTTGTCACCCCGGGAGCACCCTCAGCGCGTGAAGCCGCCGAGGTGGGACGACTTGACCGTGAGCGGCACGCCGGCACCGGCCTGGCGCTCCAGCATTTCGAGGACGGCCTTGCTCGGCGTACCGAACACCTGGATGCTCGTCGTCGCGGCGACCGTCTCTGCATATGCGGCGGCGGCGCGCTCGGCAACGACCTCCATGTGAAACGCCATCGACTCGGCATCGGGGTGGATCTGGACAACGGCGACCTCGGTGCCGTCATCGTTGACGTACTCGTTGAATGCGATCAGCCGCGGTTCGTTCGCCTCGACGAAATCGACGAGGCCAGGCACTCGCTTCCTCTCGTCCGCGAGCTTCCCTGGCTTGAGCCGGTTGGTCGCGATGAAGATGAATGGGCCTGACACGCCGCCTCCTTTTGGCCACGACTCTGCCAGATCCGCTCGAGGTTTATTGAGGAACGCCGGCGCAGCCGAGCGCACGTGTTTGCTAGCCCGACTTGCTTGTTGCCAGGCTGGGGGTGAACAGCTTCCAGTGTCCCTCGGAGACGACTTCGACGGTGCCGTCGATCACTTTGATGGCGGTCTGATCGTCAATCGCGTACGCAGGCACTGACAACCCGGCGGCCCATTTTTCGATGTTGGCCAGGGAGGTGTCCGGCATGTCCTCGCGCTCCAGGTGCGGATACAACGAGAAATCAACCAGTCCCAGCGCTCTGTCGCTGGCGGTGAGCAGATCACTGTCGTCGTAGGTCGTTCCTCCGAAGTCGGGAGTCGCGACCATGGCACCGCCGCTCGTGCCGACGTAGACCGTCTCGGGTCGCAGCGACGGCAAGAGGTCGGCCAGTCCGGACTGCCGCATCCAGTAGCACAGATACAAGGGACTGCCGCCCCAGACCAGCAGAGCGTCGACTTCCTGGACCGCCGGAACCCAGTACTCCTCTTTGATGCTGGGCAGCGCGGTGAGCTCCAGCACTCCCACCGATTTCCAACCCAGGCCGCACATGTTGCCGACCGATCCGCTGATGAATCGGTAGACGTGTGCAGGTCCGCCGGGGAAGGGCTGCACCCCGGTGGGAATGCAGAGCGCGCTGGACTCGGCAATCGGTTTGCCGAGCAAATCCACGAGCGCGTCCTGGATGCTCGTGTTGCTGATGCCGCTGGAAGTGAGAAGAAGCTTCACGGTGTCCCCTGGGTCATTTGCAAGCCGAGACCTCTCCAGGCGCTTTGCAGATCCCTACGCGGTAGAGACTGGCAGACCACCGAAAATTCATCGCCTCCGGAGAGCCGGTCGGCTGCGTCGGTGGAAAGATCTGCGGCTCGAGCTCTTGTCCACTGACCGTCGTAGGGAGCAGCAGCTGGCCGGCCTGACGTCGGATCGGCTGCTCGGGCCGCTTTCGCGGGCTTCGGCCTCTGGTGCGGACCAGAGCGCCACGACCGTCCTCATCGCGTTCGGCGCCAACCTGCTCGTCGCGATTGCGAAAACGGTGGCCGCAGCGCTCACGTCGTCCGCATCGCTCGTCGCTGAGGCCGCCCACTCCTGGGCGGATACGGGGAACGAGATCTTCCTGCTGGTGGCGGGGCGGCGGGCCCGGCGGCCTCCCGACCGAGCCCATCCGCTCGGGCACGGGCGGGAGGCCTATGTGTGGTCGCTCCTCGCGGCGATCGGCCTGTTCGTCGCCGGTGCCGCCGTGTCGCTCACCCACGGCGTGCAGGAGCTCCGCAACCCCGAGCCGGCGTCCGACTTCGTCGTCGGCTATGTCGTCCTTGCGTTCTCGTTCGTCGTCGAAGGGATCTCGTTCGCGTGTCGGTGCGGCAGGCGAAGCCCGATGCCGAGCTTTTCGAGCGAGACCTGATCGCGCAGGTCATGGCGACGTCCCGACTCGACGTTGCGCGCGGTCTTCGCCGAGGACGCCGCGGCACTGATCGGGATCGTCATTGCCGCCGTCGCTCTCGGCGCGCACGAGCTGACCGGCTCCGCCGTCCCGGACGCCATCGGATCGATTCTCATCGGCCTGTTGTTGGGGGCCGTCGCACTCTTCCTGTTCGACCGGAATCGGCAGTTCCTCGTCGGCCAGGAGGCCGATCCGCGGGTGCGCGCGGCCGTGGTGCGCGCGCTGCTCAGCGAGCCCGAGGTCGCACGCGTTACGTATCTGCGGCTGGAGATCGTGGGCCCGCGGATGGTCTCGGTTGTCGGAGACGTCGACCTCACGGGCGACGACACGGAGTCGCACCTGGCCGTCCGCCTGCGGGCGCTCGAGGCGAAGCTCGACGCGTCGCCGGGGTCGCCGGGACCGTGCTGAGCCTGTCCGCGCCCGACGAGCCTTCGCTCGCGGAGTGAGCGCTCTTGGTGCTCGTCTGGTTCGTTTGCCAGGCCGCTGAAAACAAGCAACAATCGTGACGTGGCGTTCTGCCCGAGTTGCGGCCGGTCTCTGCCGGCCGAGGCTCGTTTCTGTCCGAGTTGCTCCAGTCCGGTCATGGTCGCCCAGCCGGAAGGGTCAAGCGAGGAGCGGAAGCTCGCCACCATGCTCTTTGCCGACCTGGTGGGCTCGACGGAGCTCGCCGGCTCGCAGGATCCGGAGCGGACGCGCGCCCTGCTCAACCGCTTCTACGACGCGATGGCGGCCGAGATCGCGGGCGCCGGCGGGACGGTCGAGAAGTTCGTCGGCGACGCCGTCATGGCGGCCTTTGGTGCACCGGCTGCGCAGGAGGATCACGCAGAGCGGGCCCTGCACGCCGCGCTGTCGATGCAGCGGCGGCTCGAGGAGCTGTTCGGCGATGCACTGTGGCTGCGGATCGGCGTGAACACGGGTGACGTCGTGGTTGGGCAGCCGCGGGAGGGCAGTTCGTTCGTCACCGGCGACGCGGTCAATGTCGCGGCCCGCCTCGAGCAGGCGGCCGAGCCGGGCGAGATCCTGGTCGGCGAGCGGACGGTCGCGGCAGTGGGAGGCGCCTTCGAGCTGGGCGAGCAGACGGCCGTCGAGGCGAAAGGGAAAGGCGATGGGGTCCCGTGCCGCCGGCTGATCCGCGCGCTCACGCTGATGCGGCCGCGCGGCGTGGGCGGGCTCGGTCATTCCTTCGTCGGTCGCGAGCGGGAGCTCGAGTCGCTCCAACGCGCGTACGGTCGCGCGGTCGGGGAGGGGAAGCCGCAGCTCGTCACGGTCATCGGCGATGCCGGGATCGGGAAGACGACGCTGATCCGGCAGTTCTGGGAGTGGCTCGTCGTGGAATCGCCCGAAGCCGGACGGCGCACCGGACGCTGCCAGTCGTACGGGAACGGTGTGGCGTACATGCCGCTCGGAGAGATCGTCCGTGAGCACTACGGGCTGCTCGAGAGCGACTCGCCCGACACGGTGCGGCGACGGCTCGGGAGCCGAGCGATCCTCGGTCTCACGTTAGGGCTGGAGGCGCCGGCCGACCTCCATCCACTCGTCGCGCGCGACCGGCTGCGGCAGGCCTGGGTGGCGTTCCTCGACGACCTCGTTGCCGAGCGACCCGCCGTCGTGCTGGTGGAAGATCTGCACTGGGCCGATGACACGCTCCTCGACCTCCTCGAGGCGGGACTGGACGACGTCCACGGTCCGCTCCTTTTCCTTGCGACCGCGCGTCTCGAGCTCGTCCACAGCCGGCCGGCGTGGGGCGGGCAAAGTCGTGGCCGTGACGGCGAGACCCTCTGGCTGGAGGCGCTGTCCGCGTCGGACTCCGCTCGTATGGTCGACGAGCTGATTCCCGCGGAGTTGCCGGCGCGCGTTCGAGACGTGGTGATCGACCAGGCCGCAGGAAACCCCTTCTTCGTCGAGGAGCTCGTCCGCACCCTGATCGACAACGGCGTGCTCGAACGCCGCAACGGCGGCTGGACGGTGCAGGAGCTGGCCGGCGACTTTGCAGTCCCCGACAACGTGAGGGCCGTCCTGGCCGCCCGGATCGACCTGCTCACACCCGCCGACAAGGCCGGCCTTCAGGCGGCGGCGGTGATCGGTCGCACGTTCTGGGCCAGTCCCGTCTACGAGCTGCTGGGAGAGGTCGAGCCGGACCTGCGGCTGCTCGAGGAGCGCGACTTCATCCGCCACCGATCCGGCTCGTCGCTCGCCGGGGAGCGGGAGTTCGTGATCAAGCACGCCCTCACGCGAGAGGTGGCGTACGGAAGCCTCCCGACCGTGAAGCGCGCCCGCCTCCACGCAGCTTTTGCGGACTGGCTCGAGCGTGTCGGCGCAGCGCGAGACGAACATGCCGCGATGCTCGCGCACCACTACGCCGAGGCCGTACGACCCGGGGACGTCGACCTCGCCTGGCCGGCGGACAGCGACGAGCTGGCCCGCCTGCGGGTGCAAGCAGTCGTGTGGCTTCGGCGCGCCGCCGACCTCGCCGTGGGCCGTTTCGACATCGAGGACGCGCTCGAGCAGCTGCGCCGCGCGCTCGAGCTTGCCCCGGAAGACGTCGACCTCTGGTGGGCGACGGCCCGCGCGCACGCGGTGAAGTTCGACGGGGAGGCCTACTGGGGGGCGATGTTGAAGGCGATCGAATTCGCCGAGCACGAGCAGATGCTCGCCGACCTCTACGGCGAGCTCGCCCTCGTGACCACGTTGCGCGGAGCCATGTGGAAGCGCTTCCCCGACCATGAGCTCGTCGCCGGCTGGGCCAATCGCGCGCTCGAGCTGGCCGAGCCTGGGAGCCGTGCGCAGGCGCAGGCCGAGCTGACGCTTGCCAACCAAAAGGATGACGTCGAGGCGACCGACCGCGCGATCGCGATCGGCGAGCGGCTCGACGACGTCGAGCTCATCTCAGCCGGCTACGGCACACGCGCGGGGATCGCGTTCGTGACCAACGAGTACGGCGAAGCTCTCGCCTGGGATGAGCGGAGCCGCGGTCTTGACGACAGGGTCACCGATCCGGATCAGCACGCCATGAACGCGTACTTCTCGACCGTCTTCCACCTCGGCCTGGCACGCTTCGACGAGGCACGAGCGCAGGCGCGCCGGAACGTGGAGCTCGCCGAACGACTGAGCGCACACCACGTCGTCCACGGCATGGCCGCGACCCTCTTCGTCGAGGAGGCGACCGGTCGCTGGGACATGATCCGCGCGCTGCAGCCCCGCGTCGAGGACAGCATTCAGGCGAACCTCGCGACCCCATGTGTCCTGAACGCACACCTCCTGCTCTCGTGTGCCGCGGCCTGCGCCGAGCTCGGCGACGCAGAGGAGGCGCACCGGCTCGAGCGCGCCGAGAAGGAGCTCGGCATGGACAGCTACGAACTGTTCCTCGACCCGTTGCGTGCCCGTCTCGCCCTCATCCGCGGCGACATCGACGCGCTGCGCGGGCTGCTCGGGAAGATGGAGCTGTGGCACTGGGTGACCCACGACCACCTCGTGGGAGTGACGACCCGCCTCGACACGCTCGTCGCACTCGAGCGAGTGGGCGAGGTCGAGGAGTCGGCTCCGCGGCTCCTGCAGCCCGGAACCTACGTCGAGCCGTTCGCCCTCCGCGCCCTGGGACGCGTTCGTGGCGACCCCGAGCTCGTGGCCCGGGCGATCGACCGCTTCGAGGCGCTTGGGCTCGACTGGCACGCCGCTCAGACGCTGGCGGCCGCCACCGTCTGAACTGGTGCATCACGGTTCGGCGAGGCGAGAGAGCATCGTCTCGACGCGATCCAGACTTGCTCCCAGATCACCGAGTGCGGCCTCGATTCGCGCATCCGCCTTGTCCTGATCCGCGGCCTCCGCCGCATCGCGCTCCGCTTCCGCTCGGGCGACGAACGTCGAGGTGATCGCCGCGATGATGATCGTGAGGAAGGCGATGCCCTCGAGCATCACGAACGAGGCGACGATCCGTCCGGAGGTGTGCCTGGGGGTCACGTCGCCGTAGCCCACGGTGGTCACGGTCTGCAGGGCCCACCACATGCCGACCCAGATGTTCGGGTACTCATCGTGGTCGAGGATGCGCATCGCGACACCGCCGCCGACGACCACGACCGCCGTCGCCGTGACGATGACGCCGGCGGCGGTCCGAACCGAGGGAGGCTCGCGCAGGAAGCGCGACATGCGCCGCTCGATCAGGTTCGGGCGTGGGACGCGGGGCATGCGTTCCACCCTAATTCCGAGAGCGTCGGCTCAACGCGCTCGTGGCAGGATGCGCTCCAGGTGGAGGGTCTCGTAGGTGGCTGAAAGCAGGATCGCCGCAAGCGCGGCCCTAACTCCGAGTCGTACGGCGATGTCTCCGCGGAGGCTGATCCTTCCGCTCGCGCTCGCCCAGTTCATCTGCAGTTTCGCCGGCTCGAACATGAACGTGATGATCGCCGACATCAGCGATGACCTC
This sequence comes from uncultured Thermoleophilia bacterium, assembly GCA_963710465.1. Lineage (GTDB taxonomy): Bacteria > Actinomycetota > Thermoleophilia > Gaiellales > Gaiellaceae > JACVRM01. The sequence continues at coordinate 192,885 of CAVQAQ010000018.1, read as the reverse complement.
AATACGGACGTCAAGGGCGTTCAGACCGCCATCACGCTCTTCCTGCTGATCATGGCGATCCTGATGATCCCCTGTAGCAAGCTGACCGACCGCTGGGGGCGCAAGCGCTGCTTCATGGGTGGCCTCACGCTCTACGGAATCGGCGCCCTCGTGAGTGCAGTCTCGCCGAACCTCGGAGTGCTGATCCTCGGTAACTCGGTGTTCGAGGGGGTCGGCACGGCGCTGTTGATCCCGCCCGTCTACATCCTCGCGACGCTGTGGTTCAGCGACCTCACCTCACGTGCCTGGGCCTTCGGCGCGATCAGCGGGTTGGGCGGCATCGGCGCCGCGGCAGGCCCGTTGATCGGCGGCGTCATCGCCACGGGAATCAGCTGGCGGGCCGCATTCGTCTTTCAGGCTCTGGTCGTTGCGACGATCATCGTGCTGAGTCGTCGCCTCGTCGATCCGATCCCGGCGGACCCGACGAGACCCTTTGACGCCGTCGGGGCGATCCTGTCGGCGGTCGGCATGTTCTTCGTCGTCTTCGGGATCCTGCAGGCCGGCACCCGGAACGTCCTGTTCGTCGTCTGCGTCGTGCTGGGCCTCGCGTTCCTGATCGGGTTCTACCTCTACATCCGGGCGCGCGAGCGCGCGGGGAAGGAGGCGCTGCTCTCGACGAAGCTCTTCAGGAACCGGACCTCCAACCTCGCGCTCGTCACCCAGAACCTCCAGTGGCTGCTGCTCATGGGTGTGTCGTTCGTCGTCTCCGTGTTCCTGCAGGAGGTTCGTGGATACAGCGCGATCGGGACGGGCGTTGTGTTTACCGCTGCGACCGTCGGTGTCCTGGTCTCCTCCTTCGCCGCACAGCGACTCGCAAAGAAGTACTCGCAGCGGACGCTGATCGTCGCTGGCTTCCTCGTCACCCTGGGCGGGATCGCGCTCTTGCTCGGCTTCGTGCATTCGTCCTCGAGGGTCGTCGCGTTCGTGCCCGGACTTCTCCTCGTCGGTCTCGGCCTCGGGGCCATGCTCACGCCCTCGGTGAACGTCGTGCAGTCCAGCTTCCCGGAGGACATGCAGGGCGAGATCTCGGGCCTCTCACGCAGCGTGTCCAATCTGGGCTCGACGTTCGGCACCGCGATCGCCGGCACGATCCTGGTGTCCGTCGTTGCCCTGGGAACCAAGTCCTACGCCGTCTCGATGATCGTCCTTGCGGTCTTCGGGTGCATCGGTCTGATTGCGGCCCTGCGCCTCCCGGCCACGATCGAGAGGGCGTAGCGCTCCTCAGGCAAGCGCGCGGCGGTCGACCACGCGCTGGAGCTTCCCGCCTTCCGAGCGGGGGATGGTTCCCGGCGCGGCGAGGGTCACGCGCGAGCGAGCAGCCGATGCTCTCGCGCAGGAGGCGTTCGCTCCGTGCGCGCAGCTCGCGGACGTGGTCATGCTCGTCCGAAAGGCTCTCGGCGCCGGCCTCGCGCAGAAAGGTCTCGCTGACCTCGACCTCGACCTCGGCCTCGTCCAGCGTGCCGGTGCGGCGACGATGATGCGGTAGTTCGGAGTCAGCTCCGGTCACGCTGCAGGAGCGCGGCCTCGACCTGCGTGGGAAAGACGTTGACGCCGCGGATGATCAGCATGTCGTCCGCCCGCCCCGTGATCCGGCCCATGCGCACGAGCGTCCGCCCGCACGCGCACGGCGCGGAGCTCAGGCTCGTGATGTCTCCGGTCCAGTAGCGGACGAGCGGCAGCGCCTCCTTCGTCAGCGTCGTGAAGACGAGAACGCCCTCCTCGCCCTCGGCGAGCGGCTCGCCGGTGTCCGGGTCGACGACCTCGGGCAGGAAGTGGTCCTCGTTGACGTGCGAGCCGGCGCGCTCCTCGACGCACTCGCACGAGACGCCCGGCCCGATCACCTCGGAGAGCCCGAAGATGTTGGTGCTGCGTACGCCGAGGCCGGCGTCGACTTCTCGCCGGCATCGCCCTCGGTCCATGGCTCGGCGCCGAGGAGCGCGTAGCGGAGACTGATCTCGTCGGGCGCGACGCCGCGCTCTGCGAACGCCTGCGCGAGCGTCAGCGCGTAGCTCGGCGTGCAGGCGATCACGTCCGGCCGGAAGTCCTCGATCAGCATCAGCTGCCGCTCGGTCATGCCGCCGGAGACCGGGACGACGGCCATCCCGAGCCGCTCGCCGCCGGCGTGAAGCCCGAGCCCGCCCGTGAACAGGCCGTAGCCGTACGCGTTGTGCAGAACCATCCCGGGCTCTGCGCCGGCCATCGCAAGGGCAGCGCGCGTTGACCCGGGCGAACAGGTCGAGGTCGGCGGCGGTGTAGCCGACCACGGTCAGCTTCCCCGTCGTCCCTGACGAGGCGTGGATGCGGACGAGCTGGTCGCGCGGAACGGCGAACATCCCGAACGGGTAGGTGTCGCGCAGGTCGTCCTTGCGGGTGAAAGGGAGCTGCTGCAGGTCGTCGACCGAGACGATGTCGCCCGGCTCGGTATCGCCGCAGGCGCTCGCGGTAGAGCGGGACCCGCTCCTTGACGTAACCGACCAGCGCCCGCAGCCGTTCGGTCTGAAGCGACGCGGAGCTGCTCGCGCGGCAGCGTCTCCAGCTCGCGCTCGAAGATCACGCGGGCATTCTCTGCTGAGCGGGTCAGCCCTGCGGCTGCCTTTGCTCAAACGGATCCGGCGCGAACGTATGCTCGACGGCTAAGACTCGTTCGACGCACGGAGGTGCTTCGCGATGGCTGAGAGGAAGACCGCCGCAGGTATTCACGGACGAGGAACGACTGGCGATGAAGGAGCGTGCCCGGCGAGCAGAAGGCGGCCGCACGCCGCGGCTCGGATAAGGCGGACGGGGAAAGCGACGTGCTCGCGAAGATCGCCGAGATGCCGGAACCGGACCGCGTCCTGGCCGAGCGGATCCATGCGATCGTCACGGCCACGCGCGCCGGCCCTCTCGCCCAGAACCTGGTACGGCATGCCCGCGTACGCCAGGGACGGCAAGGTCGTCTGCTTCTTCCAGAGCGCGCAGAAGTTCAAGACGAGGTACGCGACGTTGGCTTCAGCGACAAGGCGAACCTCGACGAAGGCGCCATGTGGCCGGTGGCCTTCGCGCTGACGGAGCTGACCGCCGCCGACGAGGCAAGGATCGCCGCGCTCGTGAAGAAGGCGTGAGCTGAAGAGCGGTCACCGGACCGTCCGGGCCTGATCTCGATGCCCTCGTCCCGGAAGACCGACTCGAGCGCATGCCGCGACGCCTCGTCCGGCTCGCGCCGCCGCCCCCAGCGCGCTCGCTCTTCGACGTTCAGCATCCATGCGTCGGCCGCGGCAGGGTCTTCATCGATGTTGTGGTAGATGCTGATCTCGAGCTTCGTTCCGCCTTCCGACTGCGCGCGCACGAACCAGCCCCAGTCCTCGTCGAGGAAGTCGCTCGTGTACCCCCGTGCAGCAAGCCCCTCCGCGATGAACGCGGCGACGTCGCGGCCGTAGAAGCGGTTTCCCGCGTTCGCGTCCGGGGGCAGCTCGGACGTATGGTCGAAACGGTCCGACTCGAGCTCGAACCACGTCACGAGCCAGAGAGTAGTTCGCCACCGATGCTCGACGAGCACGAGGCTCGTCGAGCTGCGCGGGGCTACCCCGCGGTGCTGATGCTCTGCCGCCCGCGAAAGCCGACCACGAGCGAGCTGGTCAGGCCGACGAGCGCGGCCGTGAGCGCGGCCAGCGTCAGGAGCGTCGCCGACGCGAGCGAGAAGTTGATCGCGACCTCCTTCGAGGCCCCGAGCGCGAGGAGGATCGCCGCGGTTGCGCCCATACCCGCCACCGCGCCGCCGGACGTGACCGGGATCACCGCCGCGGCGGCGGCGAGGCAGAGCACGACGATCGCGATCTGCGGCGAGAAGCTCGTGCCGAGCGCCATCAGCAGGCACGTGCTGCCGAGGGCACGCGAGGTCCAGCAGCCGAACAGGTAGGTGCCCACGACCAGGGTCGACCGCGTGTCCGTGGCGGTCTCGCCGACGCGGTGGAAGACGCCGCTCACGCGCTTCCAGCGGCCGAGCGGGACGAGCCGCAGGACTCGCGGCCCGAAGAGCACGAACGCCGTGGCGGCGATGCAGACGAGGACGACGAGCCCGAGCGGGATGACGAAGAGCCCGCCGGCCGTCGACAGCGCGGCGACTGCCAGTGGGAGCATCGCCACCGCGTCGATCAGCCCGAGCGCCACGATCGAGACCGCGATCGTCTCGATCCCGAGCGGCGCCCGTGCAGCCGCCGCAGCGTCGCGACCTTGACGAGGTAGTCGAGGCGGAAGGGAAGCACCGTGCCGCTGGCCGCCGACGCGCCGCACGCGGCCAGGCAGCGGCTTGCGTGAGGTCGGTCGGTGCGGGGGAAGAGCCGCCGCCAGCCGAGCGCGCGGAAGCCGAAGCTCGCGACATAGCCGACCGCGGCGAGTGCGACCAGGCCGAGGTTGGCCTTCTCGAGCGGCCAGCTCGCGCCGGTCAGGCGGCGCGCCAGCAGGAAGCAGGCGACGACCGAGAGCGCGCACAGGGCCATGCCCGCGAACAGCTTGCGGCCGCGGCGAAGCTCGACGGTGGGAACCGCGATCACGGTCGGACCGGGCGGCGCCCGTCATGGGTGAATTCGCACGTCATGCAGATCAGCACTCGTCGTGCCGGACCCCTTCCGGCATCCCTCGAAAGGATGAGACGTCTACGAGACGGCGGCCGTTAGGACAACGGCGTAGCGCTGAGAGGGGCCGCTAGCCCTCCGCCAGGAATTCGTGCACGTCGGCCGCGAACCCGGCGTGGTGCTGGAACAGAAAGCCGTGCGCCGAGTCCGGGTAGATCCTGATCCGCGCGTCCGGCAGCAGTCCCGCCAGCAGGTGCGAGTAGCGCGGGAGGATCATCGGGTCGCTGTCGCCGTTGGCGACGAACACCGGCAGCTCGATCGCGGTGACCCGCTCGAGCAGCGCGTTGTTCGGGATGCCCCACGTGCACACGGCGTCGTACTGGGCCTGGCGGGTCTGCCATGACGTCGGCACGTCGCGCTCGACCGTCCGCCCGAAGATGCGCCCTGCGCCCTCCTGGCCGGCCCTCCGGCTCGTGTCCGTCGGGGCGAAGAAGACCGAGAGGTAGCCCGCCGGGCTCGTTTCCGGCGCGCCGACCGCGCCGATCACCTCCGGCGCCCAGCCATGCATCCCCGCCGCCCCCTGCGGCGCCGAGGACGCGAGCACGACACGCCGCAGGAGGTCGGGCCTGATGAGCGCGATCTCCTGCGCGACGAAGCTGCCGAGCGAGAAGCCGAGCAGATCGATCCGCTCGAGGCCGATCGCGTCGACGAAGGCGATCGCGTCGCGGGCCATCGCCTCGACCGTGTTCGGCGTCGCGCCGGTCGAGCCGCCGACGCCCACGTTGTCGAATGCCACGACGCGGCGATCCGCGTCAAGTGCGTCGATGAGCGCAGGATCCCAGTTGTCGAGGTTGCCTCGGAAGTGCTGCAGCAGGACGAGCGGCACGTCGCTCGCCCCGAGGTCGCGGTAGGCGTACTCGATCCCGTTCCGGGCCGTGACGCGTTGGATCGATGCCTCCGCGTACCCGATGCCGGTTGCCATCTGCCCGTCTGTGGTCGTCATGCGAACGCCTTGCCCCCTTTGCTCTCGGCCGAGGATGAATCGTGCCACGGCGGGGGCGGCGGACGGGCAGATCCGGCCCCCGCCGCGGCGAGGGCCGGATCCGCGGGCTCCTACGCGCCGTAGCGGCCGACGAGCTCGGCCGCCTGCGGCCGGCTCTTGTGCCCGGCCGCCTTCATGATCGGCGGGACGTCGGGATCGGACACGAAGCTCTGCCAGCCTGCGGCGTCCCAGTCGAAGAGCGCCCAGACCCGGTCCTCCTCGTTCGGGTCGCGGAACACGATCGCGCCCTTCGAGCCGTGCAGCTGCCGTTTCTCGGCGCCCTTCGTCGAGAAGACCTCCACGAAGCGGTCCAGGTCCTCGACCTGCGTCGTTGCCAGGATCATCGTCGCCTCCTTGTCGTCCTCCGCGCCGGGCTCGACGCGGCTGTCTCGACGACGCTACGGAGCGCCGGCGCGCACGGCATCGGGCGAATGCCCCATGAGGTCCTGCTCGTACGCCCAGACCGTGGCGGCGGCGCGGCTGCGCACGCCGGCCTTGCGGTAAACGTGCTCGACGTGGTGGCCGGCGGTCTTGACGGAGATCCCGAGCTCGTCGGCGATCTCCTGGTTCGACTGCCCGCGCACGAGCGCGAGCAATACCTGGAGCTCGCGTCGCGTCAGGCCGGCCGGCAGCTCGCGCGGCCGTTTCGGGACGCGGTGCCCGGCCGCGGCGAGGACGGCGTCGACCGCCTCACCGTCCAGGCACCCCTCCTGCGCCTCGCGCCTGAGCTCCGCCTCCGTCGCCTCGGGGTCGAGCGCGGGCCTATATGGACGGGCCTCGCGCATGGCCACGTAGCAATCGGCGGCCGCGAGGATGCGCGCGGCCTGGTCGAGGCCCTTCCCCTGCGAGCCCCGGTGGTAGCCGGAGCCGTCGAGGCGCTCGTGGTGCGAGCCGGCCAGCAGTCCGATCGCCGACAGCGTCGACGACTGCGCGAAGGCGCGCTCCGTGAAATGCGCATGGAGCCGCACACGTTCCCACTCCCCGAAGCCGAGGGCACCGGGCTTCTCCCAGATCGCGTTCGACACGCCCAGGCGGCCGACGTCGTGGGCAAGACCGGCGCGCCGCACGAGCGTGACGGCGTCCGCCCCGAGGCCCATCCGCCAGGCAGCCGCCTCCGCAAGCTCGGCCACGCTGGTCGAGTGTTCCCGTAGCCAGGGCGACTTGAGGCCGGTGAGGGCGGCGATGGCGGCGAAGGCGGCGTCGATCCGCTCACCTTCGACCCAGATCCGGGGCAACGGCTCGGCGTCGAGCGCCTCTGCCCAGATGTGCTCCTCGTCGAGGTCGCCGCGGAGCTCGTCGAAGTGCGACGCCGCCAGACCGGCGAGGCGCGGGTCGTAGGCCGCGCCCGCACGGCCCTCGATGATGGCCCGCGCCCCGTGCGAGCCCTCCGCGGAGAGGAAGAGCGAGATGTCCCTCGCCACATGCAGGAGGCGGGCCGACATCGGAATCGCCTCGCCGGCTACGTCCGGGATCCCGCGGCCGTCCCAGCGGGCGAACACGAACTCGAGCCCCGCCTGCACCCCGGGCCCGAGGCCGAGCCAGCCGGCGAAACGCTGCGCGACCTCGCACATCGTCGCGAATGACTCGCGAGCCCTCGACGGGTTGGCCAGGGCGGCCTCGAGCATCCGTTCGCGCACCTCGGGCGTACGGCCGGTCCCGACCCACTCCCCGTAGAAGGCGAGCACCGCGTCGCGGTCGACCGGGTCGATCAGGAAGAACGCGGCCCGGTGGCCGATGTCGTCGCCGAAGAGCTGTCCCGCTTCGTGGCTATTCGACGTGCAGCCGGCCGCGTGCAGGAGCGCGACGTAGTACGCGTCCGAGCGATCGGTGTCGGTGGCTCCCGCGAGCTCGCCGAGGCGGACGGCGAAGATCGCCGTGCGCAGTGCGTGCTCGAGCGGCTGGCCGGTTCCGAGATCGGTCGCGAGCGAGAGGACGGCGACCAGTTCGGCCGCGCGCACAGGCTGCTCGATCGCCCGCTCCACCTCCGTCAGCCGCGCAGGAGCTCCTGGAAGGCCGGGTCGTCGCGGATCGGGTCGAAGTCCGAGTCGTTCTTCGCGTACTCGCGCAGCGGCGGGTACAACTCGATCCCCTGGCGGAGGTGGCGGACCGCGTCGGCCGGCCGTCCGGCCAGCGCCTCGCAGCAGGCGAGGTTGTAGAGCGGGTTCGCGTACCCGGGATTCGCCTCGACGAGCACGCGGCCCTTGTCGGCCGCCTCTTCGTACCGGCCGGCCAGGTACAGCGGGTTCACCTGGGCCCAGATCTCCCAGCCGACGGGCGCGTAGGCGTCGCCAGGGATCGCGCCCGCGACCAGGATCGTCGTCTCCGGCTCCTCTGCGAACGCCGTCCGCTTCGACCCCGGCGTGACGAAGACGTACGTCCCGGCCGGCGCCTCGACCTCCTCGCCGTCGATCTCGAACCGCGGCGCGCCCGCGCCAGACGAAGTACAGCTCCTCGGCCTCGTCCTTCTCGTCGTGCTCGTTGATGATCCGGTCGCCGGCCTCGTGCCCCGTCCACGCGTTGATGCCGAACGAGGTGATGCCGAAGTGGTGGCGCACCGGCCGCCACGGCTCGCGGCCGTCGGTGACCTCCTCGATCTCGTCCAGCCTCGCGACGCGGTACCCGTCCACCCGCGGCAGTCTAGGGTCCGTACGATCGGGCGATGACCAGACGCCAGGCGTCATGCAGCTGCGGCCAGCTTCGCGTCACCGTCGAGGGCGAGCCGGTGCGGATCTCGATGTGCCACTGCCTCGCGTGCCAGCGGCGCACGGGCAGCGCGTTCGCGATCCAGGCGCGGTTCCCGGAGGATCAGGTGCGAATAGAGGGCCGCCACACCGACTACGTCCGCGTGTCCGACGAGGAGGATCGCTCCGCCGTCTTCTCGTTCTGCCCCGACTGCGGGGCGACCGTCTTCTACCGCGCGGGAGCCGGCCAGGTCGCCGTGCCCATCGGCGCATTCGCGGAGCCATCGTTCCCGCCACCCACCGTCTCGGTCTGGGAAGTGCGCCGGCATCCGTGGGTGGTGGTGCCCGAAAGCGTCGACCAGCACTTCGACTGATGGATCTCGGCCTCGTCACCTTCGCCGACCTCGCGCCCGCGCAGCCCCCGGCCGAGCGCATGCAGAACCTGCTCGAGGAGGCGCGCCTGGCCGACGAGCTCGGCCTGAGGGTCTTCGGCGTCGGCGAGCACCACCGGCCCGACTACCTCGTCTCGTCGCCGGCTACCGTGCTCGCGGCGATCGCGGCGCAGACGGCCCAGATCCGCCTCTCCAGCGCCGTCACCGTGCTCTCGTCGGACGACCCGGTGCGCGTGTTCCAGCAGTTCGCCCACGTCGACCTGATCTCCGGTGGGCGCGCCGAGATCATGGCCGGGCGCGGCTCGTTCATCGAGTCGTTCCCGCTCTTCGGCTACGACCTGCACGACTACGACGAGCTCTTCTCCGAGAAGCTCGAGCTGCTGCTCGCGATCCGCGACTCGGCCCGCGTCACCTGGTCGGGGCGCCATCGCGCACCGCTCGCGGATGCGGTCGTGTGGCCGCCGCCGGTGCAGCAGCCGCTGCCCGTCTGGATCGCGGTCGGCGGCACGCCCGAGTCGGTGCTGCGCGCGGCACGCCTGGGACTGCCGATGACGCTCGCGATCATCGGCGGCCAGACCGCCCGCTTCCAGCCGTTCGCGGAGCTCTACCGGCGCGCCTGGGAGGAGGCCGGCCACGACGGGGAGCCCACGCTCGCGATCAACACGCACGCCTTCGTTGCGGAGACCGAGGAACAGGCGGTGGCCGCCTTCGGGCCGCCCTACCTGGAGGTGATGAACCGCATCGGCCGCGAGCGCGGCTGGCCGCCCTCCGGCCGGGCGCGAGTTCGACGCGCTGCGCTCGCCGGACGGCCCGCTGGCGCTCGGCTCGCCCGAGCAGGTGGCGGAGAAGATCAACCGCATCCAGGAGCTCTTCGGCCCGCAGCGCTACCTCGCGCACATGAGCATCGGCGCGGTCGCCCACGCCGATGTCATGCGCGCGATCGAGCTGTTCGCGACCCGGGTCGCGCCGCTCGTCAGTTCCCCCACAGCGGCCTGACCTCGATCGCCCCGAGCTCCGCGTTCGGGTGCGTCGCCGCGATCTGAACCGCCTCCTCGAAGCTGTCGGCCTCGATCAGGTCGAAGCCGCCGACCGCCTCCTTCGTCTCGGCGAACGGGCCGTCGGTGACGAGCGTCTTGCCGCCGCGGACGCGGATCGTCTGCGCGCGTCGCGGCGGCGCAAGCTGGTCGCCGATCAGCCACTTGCCGCGCTCGCGGAGCTCGTCCACCCACCAGAAGGGCTGATCGCCCGGCGGCTGGGCGGGCTCGTCCTGGCCGTTCATGTGCTCGGTGTCCCAGCAGACCAGCAGCAGGTACTTCATTGTTCGCTCCTTCCGTCGGTGTCGCCAGGACGACGCACGGGCTGCGCCGCGATCGACACTTTTCGTCAGCCCGAGAACTCGAGCCCTTCCGCGTGGGCGATGACCTCGTCCGGCGTCGGTGGCGAGAGCAGGATCTCCGCCATCTGCTCGGCGAGCGGGTCGTCGGTCTGCCGGTAGGCGGTCACCGCCCGCTCCACGTCGTACTCGGTCCGGCGTAGGTCGACGTCCGGCCCCAGGACGGCCCAGTACGCACCCGGCTCCCATGCATACGGCATGCCGACGCTGCCCGGGTTGACGCTGCGTATGCCCGCCGCGCGGCGGTCGAACTGCAGGTGTGTGTGGGCGCTGACGACGACTCGCTCCGGCCGCCCCGCGACCGCGGCGGCGAGCCGCTCCTCGGGTGTCGCGGGCGTGATCAACTCCTCGTCGCTGCGCGGCGAGCCGTGGCAGAAGCGAACCGGGCCCAGCCCTTCGACGTCGACGGTCACGCCCTCTACCGCACGACGCAGGAAGGCCATGTCCTCGTCGGTGTGCGCGTCGAGGAGCCAGCGCTCGCGCGGCTTCTCGGCTCGCCGCTCGAACAGTGCGCGCTCGGCGTTGCCGCGGACGAGCAGTGCCGGCGCCGGAAGCGCCTGCAGCAGCTCCGCCGTCTCGTGCGGAAGCGGGCCCCAGGTCAGGTCTCCGCCAAGGACGACCAGCTCCGGCGGGTCGACGGCGAGCTCCCCGAGCACGGCCTCGAGCGCGACAGCGTTGCCGTGGACGTCCGAGAGGACGGCGACGCTAGAGGTCAAGGTAGGGCGCGACGCTCAGGTACTTGAAGCCGCTGTCGACGGCGAGCGTGACGATGACCGCGTCCGGGCCGAGCCGCTCGGCCAGCCGGTGCGCGCCGACGACGTTCGCGCCCGTCGAGATGCCGGCGAAGATGCCGTCCCCGCGCGCCAGCCGCAGTGTCATGGCCGACGGACTCGTCGTCGCCGATCGGCTCGAGGTGGTCGACGCGGTCAGGGTCCCAGTGGGGCATGACCATCCCCGTCCAGCCCTGGATCGAACGCGCCGCGCTCGCCGCCGCGATCGCCGCGAGGGCCGGCTCGTGCGCCTGGATGAAGACGCCGCGCGGCCGCAGCGCCTCGAGACGCCCATCACCGAGCTGGCCGTGCCCATGCCGTGGCAGAACGCCGTCACCCGCCCGTCCGTCTGCTCCCAGATCTCCGGCCCAGGCGGTCGCGGTGGCCGGGGATGATGTGCGGGTTGTTGAATTGGTCGGTCGCGTAGTGGCCCGGCTGCGCGGCGAGCTCCCCGGCGCGCGCGACCATGTTCTGAATGTCCTGCGCCGTGACCCTCGGCCGCCCTTCGACCGACGCAATCTCGTCGACCTCGGCGCCGAGCGCACGCATCAGCTGGAAGCGCTCCTCGGTGAAGCAGTCCGCCATCACGATCAGGGGGCGATAGCCCTTCGCGCGGCAGACGAGCGCCAGTGCCGGCCCGTGCTTCCGCCGGTGTACTCGACGATCGTGTCGCCGGGCGCGATCAGGCCGTCCCGCTCGGCGCCCTCGATCATCGCGAGCGCCATGCGGTCCTTCATCGACCCGCTCGGGTTCGTGTACTCGAGCTTCACCCAGAGCTCGGCGCCATTCGCCGGCGCACAGGAGCCGAGCCGGACGAGCGGCGTGTTGCCGATCGCGTCGAGGATCGAGCTCACAAGACAACGACGAGAATCGTCGCCAGGCCCAGCACGATGCCGGCAATCGTGAAGCCGGCGGCCGCAACCGAGCCGAACTCGACGAAGCGCCCCTCCCGCAACGCGGCCTCGAGGCGGCGCTCACGGAGGAACCCGTACGAGATGAACGAGACGCCGAGCAGCGCGTAGCCGACGCCCACGATCTCGTAGCCCACCGCCGATCCGCTCGTCAGCTGGGGGACGATCTTGCCGACGCCGAGCGCGACCGCGAACGCAGCAAGCGCGCTGCGCCACCAGGCGAGGTACGTGCGCTCGCTCGCCAGGCGCGTCCTGCGTGTGGCATCGACGACGCCTTCGAATGGCTCCTGCTCCACCTTCCGCGAGCCTATCGCCAGTGATGGGGTACGTTCGCCGGGTGACGGCCGTTCGCTTCCTGGGGCCTGACACCGACGCGTACGTCGCGAGCGTCGAGCGCCACGCCGGCGAGTTCGAGGAGCAGACGGGCATCGCGCTCGACATCCGCGTCATCCCCAGCGACGAGTACTTCTCGAACCGGATCCACCACCTGCTCGACGGGGAGGACGCCGCAGACGTCTACATGTCGGGGCCGGTGCTCGTCTGGGAGCACGTCGCCGCCGGCTACGTCGAGCCGCTCGACCGGTTCCTCGACCGCTACGACGCCGGTGACTTCGTCGACCGGCTGCTCGCCTGCAACCGCTGGAGCGGCCGCTTCGGCGACCCGCTCGGCGAGGGCCCGCTCCTGGAGATCCCCGTCAACTGCGAGTCGTACAACCTCGCCTACGTCCCCGCGATCCTCGAGGAGGCCGGCCTCGCCGTCCCGTCCACCTGGGCCGAGTACCTTGACGCGGCCCGCACGGTCGCGCGCCGGCCCGGCGGAGTGCGCGGCTTCGGCCAGCGCGGCACCGACGCCTGGCACACGATGTACACGGGGTACGCGACCCAGCTCTGGTCGTACGGCGGGACGGACTTCGCGGACGGCCGCTGCGCGATCGCCGATCCTCCGGCGCTGCTGGCAACCACCGAGTTCCTCGAAGCGCTGCGGGAGGCAGGGCCGGTCGACTGGCTCGACCAGCGCTGGTACGAGCTCGCGCTCGACTTCGCGCGCGGCCGCTATGCACTGCTCGTCGACTCGGACCACTACGTCGCCTACTTCGAGGAGGCGGCGACGTCCGAACTCGTCGGCCGCATCGGCTATGCGCCCCCGCCCGCCGGGCCGGCGGGGCTGCGGCGCCCGAACCTCTGGACCTGGTCGGTGGTCATGAACACACGTGCGGCCGACAAGGAGGCGGCGTGGCGGTTCGTCGAGTGGGCCACCGGCCGCGACTTCCTGCTGCGCTCGGCCTTCGAGGGGAACATGAACCCCACCCGCACCAGCATCTGGGACGACGAGGGCTTCCGCGCGCACACGGCGGGGTGGGGCGCGTTCTACGAGGTCGCCCGAACGCTCGTCGAGCGCGATGCCTTCGTGCTGGTCACGCCGGCGGCCAACTACCTCGAGATCGCCAGGCGCTGGGTGCAGGCCCTCCTCGACGCGTACGCGGGCCGCGCCGACGTCGCCGGCGCGCTCGAGGCGGCCGCCGCGGACATCGACCGTCTCGTCGCCTAGGGGGCTTGGCGGAACGTCGCTCGTCGCAGGGGTGCGATGGTCGTTCCGAGGCTAGGACGCAGGGAGCGTTCGTGTTCCCATCAAGAGTGCTCCTATTGAAAAGTCCTACGGGCGCGACCGAGGACGACGCCTCGGGACGAACAGCGCGGCCCGGTGGCACAGTCGACGTTTCGCCAAGCCCCCTACGCCGCGGCGGCGAGCACGCCCCGGAGCGGCCGCGGCACGCGCTCCGGCGCGAGCGCCTCGACCAGCAGTCGCGCGTAGACGATCTTGCGGCTGCCGCCGCTGCCAAGCCAGCGCCGCAGCTGCTCCTCGACCGGCCGGCCGCGCCACTCGGGCTGCTTCTGGAGCGTCCGGAACGGGCCGAGCTCGCCGTTGGCGGCGACGACCTCGAGCACGGCCTCGGCGCCGAGCGCGCGGATCAGCTCCTCCTCGAGATCGGCCTCGCAGACGAAGAACCCGAGCGCCTCCAGGCCGGCCCGGTCGAGGTTCTCGCCGAGCCCTGCCTGTTCGAGGGCACGGCGGAAGTCGGCCTCCTCGCCGGCGTCGCACAGGCCTGCCAGCCGGGCGCCGGCGAACCGGGCGAGCGCGCGGCCGATCGCCTGCGCGCCGCCGATCGGGACGACTTCCGTCCCCTCAACGGCCAGGTCGCGGCCGAGGCGCTCGTGCGAGCGCCTCGAGGGCGGCGCGGTCGCTCACGCCCTCGACGAGGATCACGTTCTTCCCCACCATGCGCCAGAGCGTAGGCTGGCCGGGTGATCGAGCAGCTGACCGACCTGCCGTCCGGGATCCTCGGGTTCCGGGCTTCCGGGAAGATCACGAGCGACGAGTACCGGCAGATGATCGAGCCGATCTACGCGGCGCTCGAACGGGGCGAGAAGCTGAACATCTACTTCGAGCTCGGCGACGACTTCTCCGGCCTCGACCTCGGCGCACTGTGGCAGGACGTGCGGGCGGCCGGCTCCGTCGGCCTCAAGCACCGGAGCTCGTGGCAGCGGATGGCGCTCGTCACCGACAAGGACTGGGTGCGCCACGGGGCGAGCGCCTTCGGCTGGCTCGCGCCCGGGGAGCTCCGTCTCTTCTCGCTGGGCGAGCGCGATGCCGCGCGCGCCTGGGTCGCAGAACCGGGCTAGCCGCCAGCCTGCTCCTGCACGACCATGAGGTTGTTGCCCTCGCTGTCGCGGAAGCCGAACAGCAGCGGCACGGTGCCGTCGCCGCCCATCAGCTCGTCGTCGACGTCGACGCCGCTGCTCTTCAGCGCGGCGTGCTCCGCGCGCGCGTCGCGCGATGACAGCGAGATGCCCGTCTGGTGGCCCGGCTGGAACTCGCCCATCGGGGGCGCGAGCGCGATGGCGGCGCCGCCATCCGGCGGCGAGACCTCGACCCAGCGCTCACCCTCGCCGAACGGGACGTCCGCGGTCACGGCAAAGCCCAGCTTGTTCGTGTAGAAGGCAATCGCACCGTCCTGGTCGGACACCGGGATGATCACGCGGCCGATGTTGGTGATGCCTGACACATCGTCTCCTTTCGTCGCTTTCGCAGGTGTAGACGCTCGTGCGGCGCGCAAATCATCGGCATGCCGACGAAAGGAGCGTCCATGACCATGCGGGAGATGATCGCGGCTCACCCTAGCCCGCCGCTCGTCGACGCCGACGCGCTCGCGCGCTGCATCGAGGAGTGCTTCACGTGCGAGGCGACCTGCAGCAGCTGCGCCGACGCCAGTCTCGGCGAGGACGACATCGGCGAGCTCGTAGCGTCGATCCGCGACTGCCTCGATTGTGCGGACATCTGTGGAGCGACCGGGCGCATTCTGGCCCGGCAGGCATCCGACGAGGCGTACCCGCGTGCCGCTCTCGTGATCTGTGTACAGGCGTGCCGCGTCTGCGCCGAAGAGTGCCAGCGTCACGCCGAGCACCACGAGCACTGCAGGCTCTGCGCCGAGGAGTGCCGGCGCTGCGAGGATGTCTGCAACGAGGTGCTGCGGCTACTCGGCTGACACGAGTGCGCGCCGCAGGATGACCGCATACCAGCGGTCAAAACGCGCCAGCTCGTCGTCCGGCAGGTGGTCGCGCTGCCGCGCCCACGCGAACGCGTGCGCGAATGCGGTCACGCGGAGCGCCAGGTCGAGGGCCTGCTCGTGGCCCGGCCCCCAGGGCTCGAGGTACGCGGCCCGGAGCCGTCCGAACCACGGGTCGTCCGGCCCGAGCCCGGTTGCCTCCTCGAGGAAGCGGAAGGTCACGATCAGCGAGCCGAACGGGTGCGAGACGGACGAGTCGCCCCAGTCGAGCACGCGCAGCACGCCGTCGCGGTCGTAGACGTTCGCCTGGTGCAGGTCGTCGTGCTGGACGCTCGCGGGCATCCCCGTCGCTGCGAGCTCCGCCGAGAGCTCGGCGAAGCGCGGTGCGAAGGCACGGAGCGCCTCCATCTCGTCCGGGTCGAGGGGAAGCTCACTCGTGAGCAGATCGTCGTAGCGCTCGGGGAACGTCTCGACGCGTAGGTCGGGGACGCCGCCGGCGAGGTGGTCGCTGGCGTGCGCGGCCTCGCCACGCTGGAGCTCGGCGTAGCGCGGGAGCAGCTCGAGCCACGGCTCGGGCGGGTTGCCGTACGCGCCGAGCGGCGTGCCCGCATCCGCGGTGAGCAGCCAGGCGCGCTCCTCGTCGTGGCCCAGCACCTCGGCGAGGAGGCCCGGCCACCGCGCGGCGAGCCCGGCCGTCATGCGCGGCTCGAACGCCTGCACTGCGCCGCATGCCTTGAACCACACGACGCCGCCCGCGACCGGCACGCGCAGCACCTGCGCCCAGGGCCGGACGTGAGTCAGCTCGATCGGGCCCGTCGGCTCGACGTGGGAGCGGATCCAGAGCTCGGCGGTAACGCGGTCCACGGCGGCACCGTAGTGTCCGCCCGTGGGCTGGGCGCTCCCGACGATCGCGCTCATCGTGCTGGCCTACGCCGCGGTGTCCGGGCGCCTCGCGGGGACGCCGGTGACGGCGGCGATGGTTTTCACGGCCGCCGGCCTCCTCGTCGGCGTCGACGCTCTCGGCATCGTGGAGCTGCACACGGACGGCGAGACGGTGAAGCTGCTTGCCGAGGCGACCCTCGCCGTCGTGCTCTTCGGCGACGCCGCCCGCATCGACCTGCGCGCGCTGCGCGGCGAGTACGGGATCCCGGCCCGTCTGCTCGGTATCGGGCTGCCGCTCACGATCGCCGCCGGCCTGGTCGCCGCGCTGCTTGCCTTCGGCTCCCTCGCCTGGCCGGAGGCGCTGGTGCTCGCGATCGTCCTCGCCCCCACCGACGCCGCGCTCGGGCAGACCGTGGTCACGCTTCCGGCGATCCCCTCGCGCGTGCGGCAGGGCCTGAACGTCGAAAGCGGGCTCAACGACGGTCTCTGCGTGCCATTGTTTGCGGCCTCCCTCGCCGTGGCGTCGGCCGAGGCGGGGATCATCGGCGACCACCGCGCCGTGACGCTCGTCGCGGAGGCGATCGGGTACGGCGCCCTCTTCGGCGTGCTCGGCGGCGCCGCCGCGGCAGCCGTCGTCCGCGTATCCGTCACGCGTGGCCTCGTCCAGCCTGCCTGGCTCCAGGTCGTCCCGGTGGCGGGCGCGGTGCTCGCCTTCAGTTCGGCGGCCGCCGCGGGCGGCTCGGGGTTCGTCGCGGCGTTCGTCGGCGGGATGGTCTTCGGCGGAGTCCGTCGGCGTGTCGGCGGGGAGGTCGGCTACCTCGTCGAGGAGCTCGGCGCGCTGCTCGGCGCGGCGACCTTCGCGGTGTTCGGCGCGACGCTGCTCGAGCCCGCCCTCGGCCACCTGAGCTGGTCGGTCATCGTGTACGCCGTCCTCAGCCTGACCGCCGTGCGGATGCTCCCCGTCGGGATCGCCATGCTCGGGACCGGGGCACGGTGGCGGACGGTCGCGTTCGTGGGCTGGTTCGGCCCGCGCGGGCTCGCGTCGATCGTCTTCGCGATCCTCCTCGTCGAGGAAAAGGGCGAGCTGCCGCACGAAGGCGTCCTCCTCGCCACCATCTTCGTAACCGTCGGCCTGTCCGTGCTCCTGCACGGGCTCACGGCGGCGCCGCTCGCGAGGCGCTACGCCGGTTGGTTCACGGCGCACCCGCGACGCGAGAGCCTGGGCGTCGAGTCCGGCGACGTGAGCGTCGGCCGGTGGCGCACGTCTCGCTGAGCGCCCGGGCCCGACGACCCCACCCCGCCTGGTTCGACCGCCGGAGACCTTAGTGTCCAGCGGATGCGCAAGTGGCTGCCGCTGGGGATCCTCGCTGCGGCGCAGTTCATCATGGTGCTGGATTCGAGCGTGATGAACGTCTCGATCTCGCAGATCGTCGAAGACCTGAACACGACGGTCACCGGCGTACAGAGCGCGATCACGATGTACACGCTCGTGATGGCGGCGTTCATGCTCGTCGGCGCGAAGCTCGGCGACATCCTCGGGCGCGACCGGGCGTTCGGCCTCGGCCTGGCTGTGTACGGGCTCGGCTCGCTGATCACGTCGCTCAGCCCAAACCTCACGGTGCTGCTGATCGGCTGGTCAGGGGTCGAGGGGCTCGGCGCGGTGCTGGTGATCCCGGCGATCGCCGCACTGACCGCCGCCAACTACGACGGCAAGGATCGCGCGTTCGCCTACGGGATGATCGGCGGCGCCGCGGGCGCGGCGATCGCGGCCGGCCCGCTGATCGGCGGCTACGTGACCACGACCTGGAGCTGGCGGTATGTCTTCGTCGGCGAGGTCGTGGTGGTGATCGCGGTGCTCATCGTGCACCGGCGCATGAAGCGCGCGCCCAAGCCGGAGCAGCCGCCGAAGCTGGACTACGGTGGCGCCGCGCTGTCGGCGATCGCGCTCGGGCTGATTGTGTTCGGGATCCTGAAGAGCAGCACGTGGGGCTGGATCAAGCCGATCGACGCGCCGACCATCAACGGCCACGAGGTAACGCCGTTCGGGTTCTCGTTAGTGCCGTTTCTGATCGTCGGCGGCTTCGTCGTGCTCGGCTGCTTCCTGGCGTGGGAGGAGCGCCGCGAGCGGCTCGGCCAGAGCACGCTCCTCAACCGCGCGCTGCTGAAAATCGAGACGCTGCGGGCGGGGCTGTCGTCGCTTGCCGCGCAGCAGCTGATCGTGATGGGCACGTTCTTCGTCCTGCCGGTGTACCTCCAGGTTGTGCTCGGCTTCGACGCGTTCGAGACGGGCAAGCGCCTCTTCCCGATGTCGATCTCCATGCTCGCTGCTGCGCTCACCGGGCCAAAGGTGGCAGTGCGGTTCGGCCCCCGGGCCGTCGTCCAGATCGGCCTTGGCGCGATGGCGATCGCCGCGTTCGTGCTCGTCGGGACGATCGACGTGACCCTGCACGGGACAGCCTTCGCGGTGTCGCTCGTCTTCTTCGGGATCGGCGCGGGACTGCTCATGTCGCAGCTCGGGAACGTGATCATGTCCTCGGCCCCGCCGGAGGAGACGAATGAGGCCGGTGGACTCCAGGGGACGGCACAGAACTTCGGCGCGTCCCTCGGGACCGCGCTGATCGGCTCCGTGCTCCTGCTCGGGCTGTTGAACGGGTTCAACTCGCGCATCGAGGACAACCCGGCGGTGCCCGCCGACGTGAAAACGCAGGTCGCGGCCGCAACCGAGAAGGGCATCCCGATCGTCACGACCGAGCAGGCGCACCAGGCGCTGCTCGATGCCGGGCTGAAGCCCGCCGAGGCGGACGCCGTCACGGAGGACTACGGCAACGCGCAGCTCGATGCGTTGAAGACGTCGATGCTTGCGGTCGCGTTACTGGCGGTGATCGCGTTCTGGTTCACGCGTGGCTTACCCGGGAGGCGAAACGGCGCCGCCTAGCTCGCCGGCCGGCCGCGGCTGCAGAACCGGCCGCGTTGACCTGACCCGCGGCGAGCCGTCGCCGCTGGAACTCTGTCGCTGATCGAGGTGTACTACAGGGTCAGGTGAAACGCCTCCTCGTCCCGAGCGCTCTATTGCTCGTTGCGGCTGCCGTGGCTGCTGCGAGTGCCTCGCCGAAGGCCCCGGTGCGAAAGCCTGTCGTCGCGACCACATCGATCGGCCTGTCCGCCCGCCTCTTCCTCGCCGACCCGGTAACGCTCAAGCAGCTCGGCCGGCGGTCACTGACCATGCCGTTCGACTGGGCGTACCACCTCCGCTCCCCGGACGGGACGCTGCTCGCCCTCGACCGGCCCACGGGGCGGATCCAGTTCGTGCGGCTCGACACGCTGCGGCTGGCGGGGTCGGTGGGCTTCGGACGCCTCGAGGTACGGCCGCTGATGTGGCTCTCGGGACGGATCCTGCTCGCGCAGGCCGGCGCGTCGGTAGCGGGGATCGACGGCCGTACGGCAAAGGTGCTCTGGCGAAAGGCGCTCAGCGGCACGCTGCTCGACGTTGCGCCCGACGGCGCACGCGCCGTGCTGCTCATCGGGGCCGGCCAGACGCTCGCCCCCGCGCGGGTTGGGCTGATCGGCGCAGGAGGGTCACTGCGCACGACGGTCGTCGATCGGGTCTACGCGGGCTGGGAAGCCGCGCGAATACGGTCGCCCGGGTTGGCCGTGGACGAACTCGCGAACCGCGCCTGGGTCGTCGGCGCGGACGAGCCGGTCGCCGAGATCGACCTCTCGGCGATGACCGTCGGCTACACGGTCTCTCGGCCGCTCGCGAAGGTGGCTCCGGGCCCGACCCGGCACGCGCTCTCGCTCGGCGCCGGCCGGCTGGCCGTCGTCGGGACGGACGGCTCGATCACGCGGGACGCGTTCGGCAACGTGACCCGCGAGACGCTCACCCCGAGCGGCCTCGTCCTCGTCGACACCGGCAGCGGCGCGGCTCGCATGGTGCAGCGCGATGCGGCCGCAGCGGTCATGACGGGCGGCTCGCTGTTCGCGTTCGGAACCGGGTGGGACACTGCGACCTCTGACGCGAGCGGTGCCGGCGTGACCGTCTACGCCCTCGACGGAACGCAGCGCGCCCACCTCTTCGGCACCACCCCTATCACCGAGGTGCAGACGCAGGCCGGCCTGGCCTACGTGACGCTTCCCGATCGCCTTGGCCACATCGCGGTGGTCGACGGCGCGACCGGCAGCGTGCTCCGCACGGTGTCGCGGCCCACGCTGCGCGTGCTCCCGAACTACTGACGCAGGCATTCTGCGCGCGTGAAGCGCGACGCCTGGAATCGCCGCTATGCCGGGTCGGAGCTGCTCTGGACCGCCGAGCCGAACCGGGTCCTGGTCGCCGAGATCTCCGGGTTGCCGCCCGGCCGCGCGCTCGACCTCGCGTGCGGCGAGGGCCGCAATGCGGTCTGGCTCGCCGAGCGTGGGTGGGAGGTCACAGGTGTCGACTTCGCCGACGTCGGGCTCGACAAGGCGCGCGGGCTGGCGGCGGCCCGCGGGGTCGACCCGACGTGGGTCGAGGCCGACCTGCTCGACTACGACCCGCCGCCCGAAGCATTCGACCTGGTCGTGATCCTGTATCTCCAGCTCCCGGCGGACGAGCGCCGTCGCGTGCTGCGCGCGGCGGCCGCGGCGATCGCGCCCGGCGGCACGCTGCTCGTCGTAGCACACGACCGCAGCAACCTCGAGCACGGCCACGGCGGCCCGCAGGATCCGCGCATGCTGGCCACGCCGCAGGAGGTCGCGGGCGATCTCGACGGGCTCGAGATCCAGTTCGCGAAGGTCGTGGAGCGGCGCGACGGCGATCTGGTCGCGCTCGACCTGCTCGTCCGCGCGCGCCGCCCCTGATGGTCGCCGCCGTCCGCTGGGTGCGGACCGCGCCCGGCACGTACGTGTACCTCGCCGTCCTGCTGACTACGGCCTGGGTGCTCGACTCGGCCGGCAGCAGACGGGCGCACCGGCTCGTGCTCGAGCGCAGCACGAACCTCCACGAGCTCGCCGTCCACCCGGTTCGGGTGCTCTTCGAGAGCGCGTTCTGGGTGGCCGCGCCGTGGAACGCGCTCGCCTGGGGCGTGCTCTTCACGCTCGTGCTCGCGCCGGCGGAGCACTGGCTCGGGACGCTCCGCTGGACGGCCGTGCTCGCTGCCGGCCATGTCGGCGCGACCGTCGTCACCGCTGCCGGCCTCTGGCTCGCCGTCCGGGCCGACGCCGTCGACCACTCCGTGACGCACGCGGTGGACGTCGGCGCCAGCTACGGGTTCCTCGCCGTCGCCGGCGTGCTCGTCTACCGGCTGCCGCGCCGGTGGCGCGTCCCTGCCGTCGCGGGCGTCTCCGCGGGACTGCTTCTCTACTTCGCCGTCGACCGCAGCTACGCCGACGCGGGGCACCTCATCGCGTTCGCGATCGGGCTCGCGTGCTACCCGCTGGTGCCTTCTTCGCCCTTGGCGGCGGGTAGTCCCAGGCCCGCGGCCGCTCGAGTGCCTCCCACTCGGGTCGCGTGATCGACATGACGAGGGCGTCCGTGATCCGCCCGCGGTGGCGGCGGTACGCGCGCATCACGCCCTCGCGCGAGAAGCCGCACTTCTCGTACGAGGCGATCGCGCGCTCGTTGTCGGGGTCGACGACCAGCCCGATCCGCTCGAAGAGCAGCTCGCCGAAGCCGAAGTCGACGAGCGCGTTCATGGCGTCCGTGCCGAAGCCGCGGCCGACGTATCCGGGCAGCATGAAGATGCCGACGTCCGCACGCATGCCGGCGCGGAGGTCGTGAAAGCCGCACTCGCCGATCACCTCGGCGGAGCCGAGCTCACAGATGGCGAAGAAGTAGGCCGTCTCGCCGTGCTTCTTCGAAACCTCCTCCTCGAAGAAGCGATCGGCCCCCACCTTGCCCACCGGCATGGGGAAGCCGGTGAAGTGCGCGATCTCGCGGTCGTTGACCGCGGGCACCGTCCGTTCCAGGTCCTCGCGCTCGAGCGGGCGCAGATAGACGCGCTTGCCGCGGATGACCGGATTCGGATGCACGGTAGCCACGCGGCGATTCTACGGCCGCGTCTCAGAAGAGACGAAAGGCCCGCAATAGCAGGCCTTTTCGTCGCAGGATTGGGCCATTCGAGTGTTGCACGGCAGGGGCTCGATGCCTAGTCCCAGCGATGGGTGAATCGGCGCTCAGGCCGGATCGATCCGTACCGCGTGCCGGCGGCGGAGCCCACGTACAGCCGCCCGGCGGCGTCCCCGCCGAAGGTGGTCGGGTCCTGCACGGCGATGTCCAGCGGGATGCGACTCAACCACGTAAACGTCAAGTTTCCGTACAGGTCAACGTAAGACGAACCCGGTGCCCAGCTCGTCGCGCGGGTCGAGCACGAAGCGGTGCTCGCCGGTGCGGTAGGCGGTGCCCTCGACCTCGGTCAGGAGGCCGGCCGGCGTCTCGCCGACGATGCGCCCGAGGAACGTCGTGCCGACGACCGATTCGTGGCGCAGCTCGTCACCGTGCCCGAGCGAACCTTCCGCGGCCAGCAGCGCGAGGCGCGCCGAGGTCCCGGAGCCGCACGGCGAGCGGTCGATCTCGCCGTCGGCGAACACGGTCACGTTGCGCTGGTGGAGCGGGCCGAGCTCCTCGTGGAAGATGACACCGTAGATGCCGGAGAGCCGCGGGTCGTCGAGGTGCTCCGCGACTGGAGTGCCGGTCAGGGCGTGCTTGATCGCGCGGCCGGCGGCGATGATCTCCGGCAGCCGGTCGGGTGTGACCGTGAGCCCGACGCGCCCCGCGGGAAGCGATGCGTAGAGCGCGCCGCCGTAGGCGACGTCGACGGTCGTGCCGGCCGCGGGAACGTCGCGCGCGACGACCGTGGAGGGCACGTTGCGAAATGCGACCGCCTCGACGGTCCCGGCGCGCATGCGCACGGCGGCGACGACCCGACCGGACGGGACGTCGATCGTGACGTCGACGGTGCCGTCGGCCGGCGCGGCAACCCGGCCGGCCTCGACCGCCCACGCGCCGAGCGCGATCGTCCCGTGCCCGCACGCGGTCGAGTAGCCGTCCTTGTGCCAGAAGAGGACGCCGAGGTACGCGCCGTCGTCGTCGGGCGGGACGAGGAAGCAGCCGTACATGTCGGCATGGCCGCGGGGCTCGTGGCACAGCAGCCGGCGGACGGCGTCGACGTCCGGCCGCGCGCCGGCCTGCTCGCGACGCTCGGCGACGGTGCTGCCGCCAATGGGCGGGACGCCGGCGGTGACGATCCGGAAGGGCTCGCCGGCGGTGTGGTAGTCGGTGGCCTCGACCTCCACGTCTAGTACCGCTCCACCAGCCGGAACCGCTCCGCGACGACCAGCGTGTCGTCCGTGATCTCCTGGCCGGCCCAGAAGCGCTCGTGGGCGGCACGCCAGTCCGCGACCGTGTCGAAGCCCTCGCCCTCGTCGCGCGCGAACTGCAGGTCGACGTCGCCGGCGCGGATGACCCGCACTTCGGCCGTCTCGACGACGCCGACCGGCTCGTCGTCCCAGCCGAGCAGGAGCGAGCGGTCGCCTGCCTCCGGCAGCCGGTCGTCCGGCCCGTAGTCCGAGCGAAGGCCGGCCGTCGCCGTCTTCTCGCCGCGCAGGACGGCGTCGACGAGCCTCCGGCGGAGGTCGGTGCGCGCGTAGCCGAGCTCCATCGGCGGCGCGTCGCCCACGGGCCGCTCAGTCGTGCAGTTCGAGGATCGTGGCCTTCCACGCCCCTCGGGGCGCGGCGACGTCGACCGTGTCGCCGACGCGCTTACCGATCACGGCCGCGCCGAGCGGCGAGGTGGGGGACGCGGTGCCGGCGCCGCCGAGCGGCGAGAGCTCGACCTCGATGCGGTCGCCGCTCTCGTTCTCGACGACGATCGTGTGGCCGACGTGCACGACCTCTGAGCCGGTGCCGTCGACGACGCTGGCGTTCTCGAGGCGCGCGCGCAGGATGGTGATGCGCCGCTCGAGCAGCCCCTGCTCGTTCTTCGCCGAGTGGTACTCGAAGTTCTCGGAGAGGTCGCCGTAGCCGCGCGCGACGGCGATCGCCTCGACGGCCTCGGCGCGCTTCGGGCCCTCCAGCTCGGCCAGGTCGGCGGCGAGCTTGTCGTACTGGGCGCGGGTCATCTCCTCGCTCATGCGGTGAGGGTAGCGTGGAGCCCGTGCGCAAGCCGACCCAGGAAGGAGCGAAGAAGCGGGCTGAGCGCGAGCGCCAGACCGGCCTCGACCCGGACGACGACGCGGCGAAGTGGCTGGAAGAGCACGACCCCAAGGGTCCGGTGTCGCAGCCCGAATCGAAATCCCGCTTCAAGTCCAAAGAGCTTCATCGCTGGCGCAAGCAGCAACACAAGTCTTAGAGCTGTCTTACCCACGCGTGGTTTGCTCCGTTTGGTGTTCTACGTTCGCTATCCCGGCCACCGCCGGACTGCTCGGGCCGGGTTTCGTGCTGGCCGTCGCCGGCGGGCTCATCGCCGGGACGGCGGGCGCCTTCCGGGCCGCGCGGCTGCGTCCGGCCGACGCGCTGAGGCAGGTGGAGTGATGGAAACGCCGCTCTACGAGCTTCGTGGCGTCGCCCGCACGTTCCACCGCGGCGACACGGTTATCCACGCGGTCGACGGCATCGACCTCACCATCGACGCCGGCGAGATCGTCGCCGTCGAGGGACCGAGCGGCTCCGGGAAGACGACACTCCTTCAGCTCCTCGGCGCGCTCGACCGCCCGAGCGCCGGCCAGGTGTTCTTCGAGGGCCGCGACGTCAACACGCTCCGTGACGGCGACCTTGCCGAGATCCGCCTGCGTGCCCTGGGCTTCGTCTTCCAGACCTTCAACCTGATCCCGACGCTGACCGCGCTTGAGAATGTCGAGGCGAAGCTCGCGCCTGCCGGCGCGACCGATACCGACCTGCGGTCGCGCTCGCTCGCGCTCCTCGCCGAGGTCGGCCTCCGCGACCGCGCCGACCACCTGCCCGGGCAGCTGTCGGGCGGCGAGCAGCAGCGCGTCGCGATCGCCCGGGCGCTCGCGACCGAGCCGCGCGTCGTGCTCGCCGACGAGCCGACCGGCAACCTCGACTCGGCGACGGGCACCGAGATCGTCGAGCTCCTGACGCGGCTCTCACAGGAGCACGGCCAGACGATCGTGCTCGTCACGCATGATCCGGACGTCGCCGCGAAGGCACAGCGAGTCCTGCGCATGCAGGACGGCCGGCTGACGGCGCCCGTCGCGGCATGATCCCAGGGGGCTTTGGCGGAATATCGCTCGTCCAGCGCCTGGCGACGGGCACAGCTGTGTTCCGTCAAAGTCCCCCAGGTGCCGGACGACCTCCCCGTGGCGGAGCTGCCCTCACAGGCGGCCTGGGAGCAGTGGCTCGAGGAGCACCACGCGGGCGCCCGCGGCGTCTGGCTGAAGTTCGCCAAGAAGAACACCGGCGTCACCACCGTCAACTACGCCGAGGCGCTCGAGGTCGCGCTGTGCTTCGGCTGGATCGACGGCCAGGTCGCCCGGTTCGACGACACCTACTACCTGCAGCGCTTCACGCCGCGGACGAAGCGCAGTAAGTGGTCGAAGATCAACCGCGAGCACATCGCGCGCCTGACGAAGGAGGGGCGCATGCGGCCGACCGGCGTGGCGGCGGTCGAGGCCGCGCAGGCGGATGGCCGCTGGGATGCCGCCTACGACTCGCCGAGCCGCATCACCGTTCCGGACGACCTCCAGCAGGCGCTCGACGCCAACCCGAAGGCGCTCGCGTTCTTCGAGCAGCTCGACAGCCAGAACCGCTACGCGGTTCTCTACCGCACGCAGGATGCGAAGCGGCCGGAGACACGCGCGCGGCGGATCGCGAACTTCGTCGAGATGCTCGAGCAGGGCCGGAAGCCGCTCGACAGATAGTTGCGCGGTCAAGTATACTGATGGCATGAGCGAAGCCGCTGTCACGCCCATGGGACAGGCCGAGCGGCCGATCGACCCGCGTGTCGACATCGGACACGTCCACCTGAAGACGGCCGACATCCAGCGGGTCCGCGACTTCTACGTCGGCATCCTCGGGTTCGACGTCGTGTCGCAGATGGGCGACCAGGCGCTCTTCCTCTCGGCCGGCGGCTACCACCACCACCTCGGCTTCAACACGTGGGAGTCGAAGGGCGGCTCGCCGCCTCCGCCTGGAACGACGGGCCTGTACCACGTCGCCATCCGCTACCCGACGCGCGAGGCGCTCGCCGACGCGCTCGGCCGCCTCGTCCGGGCCGACTGGCCGCTCGACGGCGCCAACGACCATGGCACGCACGAGGCGCTCTACCTCCGGGACCCGGACGGCAACGGCCTCGAGCTGGCGTGGGACCGCGACCCGTCCGACTGGCCGCTCGACGCCGAGGGCCACCTCCGGTTCGATCGCGGGGCGGATGTAAACCGGATGCTGGCCGAGCTGCTCGAGCTCTCCGGCGTGCGGGGCGCATAGCATTCGGCAGTGGCCCGTGCCGCGGCGGTGCTCATAGCTTCTCTCGCCCTGCTCGCCGCTGCCTGCGGCGGCTCGGGCAGCAGCTCGGGCGGTGGAACGCTCTCCGGCGCATCGACCGAACCACTCACCTCCACGTCGAACGGCGACTTCTACGCGCTCATGAAAGACCTCGCCGTCGGCCGCCACGCCGGCTACGACCGCGTGACCTTCACCTTCGATGACTTCGCGCCCGGCTACGTGATCTCGTACGTCGACCCGCCGATCAAGGAGGACGGGTCGGGCAGAACCGTGAACGTCGCCGGCTCCGACTACGTGCAGGTGCTGATGCAGCCGGCGTCCGGTTTCGACCTCAACAGCGGCGAGGGCAAGATCGTCTACAAGGGGCCAAAGCGCATCTCGGGCGCGGACGCCGGCACGTCCGTCGTCAAGGACGTCGTCCGCACGGGCGACTTCGAGTCGGTGCTGACCTGGACGATCGGGCTGGCCGACAAGGTCGGCTACAAGGTGCAGAAGCTGGAGTCGCCGCCACGCCTCGTCATCGACTTCGACAGCGGCTGAGCAGCCAGGCACCCTGTCCGGGTGCCGGAGCGGACGCACGCGGAGCGGATGGCCAGTCGCGACGGCTACTTCCCGCCCGAGAGCCTGATTCGCCGGCTCGGCAACTCGCCGGTCGTCCCCTTCCTTGGCGGCGGGCCGGCCGTGCTGCTCCAGGTCGCACACCCGCTCGTCGCCGCCGGCGTGACGCAGCATTCCGACTACCGCGACGACCTGTGGCGGCGGCTGCTGCGCACGCTGCGCGCGCTCTACCTGATGGCGTACGGGACGAAGCAGGAGGCGGAGTGGGCCGGGGAGGCCGTACAGCGCGTGCACGCGCACGTGCACGGGACACTGGCGGAGGCGGCCGGGCCGTTCCCGGCCGGGACGCCGTACCGGGCGGACGACCCGGCGCTGATGCTCTGGGTACACGCCACGCTCGTGCACTCGTCGCTCGCCGTGTTCACGCGCTTCGTCGTCCGGCTCGGCGCCGCGGAGGAGGAGCGGTACTACCGCGAGATGGCGGTCGTCGCGAAGCTGTTCGGGGTGCCGGACGGCGTGCTGCCCGCGACCCTCGGCGGGTTCCGCGAGTACGTGGGCGTGGTGCTCGGCGGGCCGGAGCTGGTGGTGACGCCGCCCGCGCGCGACGTCGCCCAGGTCATCCTGGACGCGCCGCTGCCGACGCCGATGCGCGTGCTCGTGCCGGCGCACCGCCTCTCGACGGCCTGGTTGCTCGGCCCGTCTCTGCGCGCCGGCTACGGCCTGCGCTGGAGCCCGATGCACGATGCGGCGCTTGCCGTCGCCGCGCGCTCGGTACGCGTCACCGCGTGGCCGGTGCTGAAGGCAGCTGCGCGGTTCGCGCCGACGGGGCCGGCTCTGGCGCGCGCCTAATCGGGCTGCCGCGCTGGGAGCCAGACGCGGAAGTCCGCGCCGCCGCCCGGGGCGTCCTCCACCCAGGCGCGCCCGCCGTGGAGCGCCGCGAACTGCGCGACCAGCGACAGGCCGATGCCCGTTCCCGGCGCTTCGGTGCCGTTCGCGCGCGTGAAGAGCTCGAAGACGGCCTCCCGGCTCTCCGGCGGCACGCCGGGGCCGCTGTCGGCAACGGCGAGCTCGACGCCGTCGCCGGCCGGCGCCACACGGACGAGGATCTCCGTGCCCGGCGGCGTGTGCTTGACCGAGTTGGCGAGCAGGTTCTCGACGATGCGCTCCACCTTCGGCGCGTCGACGTCGGCGACGGCCCGATCGGTGCGGACGTGCACCTCGTGGCCCTCGTCGCCGTACCGGGCGGCCGTGCGGGCGACGAGCTCGCCCACGTCGGTCGGCCGGAACGTCGGCACGTAGACGCCGTGGCGCAGGCGGTCGAGGTCGAGCAGGTCGGCGAGCAGCTGCTCGAGGCGCGTCGCCTGCTCGACGAGGTGGTCGACGATCGTCGTGTACGTCCCGACCGGCAGCATGGGGCCGCGCTCCTTCAGCGTGAGCGCGAACCCGAGGATCGCCGTCAGCGGCGTCCGCAGCTCGTGCGAGACCGTCGAGAGGATCGTGTCGCGCAGCTCGTCGAGCTTGCGCTGCTCGGTGATGTCCTGCGCCGTGCCGACCATGCGCACCGGCCGGCCCCCTGCGACCTGGACCACCCGGCCGCGGCCCTGCAGCCAGCGGACGGTGCCGTCGTCCCAGACGACGCGGTGGTCGAACGCGAACGCGCCGCCCCGCTCGTAGGCGCGCGCGACAAGATCGCGCGTCCGGGCCGCGTCGTCAGGGTGGAGGCGCGCGAGGTAGGCCTCGTAGTCCATGCCGCCGCCCGGCTCGAGCCCGAACAGCCGGTACAGCTCGTCCGACCAGGTGATCCGGTCGTCCGCGATGCTCCACTCCCAGCTGCCGATGCGGGCCACCTGCTGCGCCTCGGCGAGCGAGGCATTGGCGTTTGCGAGCCGGTGCTCGGCCGTGTCGCGCTCAGACAGGACGGCGCCCAGGATCATCAGGCTCACCGTGACCGCGGCGAGCAGCCCCTCCAGGATCTCGACCGTCTCCGTCCCGGTGTGGTGGCCGAACGGGACGTTGCCGTTGACCGCCCCCGCGACGGCGATCACGGCGCAGAGGAAGCTCGCCGTGACCGCGCCAAGCTGGCGGAACCGGAGGGCGGCCCAGATCAGCAGCGGGAACAGCACGGTGCGGTAGCGCCAGGCGCTGAAGAAGACCGCGGAACCGACGGCCGCGAGCGCTGCGAGGAGCGTCACCGCCTCGATCTGCCGCCAGCGGGACAGCCCGCGCGGAGGGGTCGTCGCCCAGACGAGGATGAGCGGCGCGACGACGAGATCGCCCATGCCGTCTCCCGTCCACCAGAGCACCCACTTCGACCCGTAGTCGCCGATGGAGATGTGGTTTGCGATCAGGAGCGCCGTCACCCCGTTCGTGGCGCTGATCGTCGTGCTGACGATCGCGCCGAGGACGACGAGCGCGAGCACGTCGCGCACGCGGTCGAGTGCCGGCCGGAACGCGGCCCGGCGGAGGAGCAGCGCGCCGGCGACCGCCTCGAGCGTGTTCCCGACCGCGACGGCGGCGGCGAGCGGGATCGATGCGCCGGTCGTCGCGTTCGCGATGAACGCGCCCGCCGCCACGGCAGGCCACGCGCGGCGCGGCCCGAGCAGCACCGCGGCGGCCAGCGCGATGCCCGTCGGCGCCCAGACGGGCGTGACGATGCCCTGCGCGACCGAGAGCTCGAGGCCGATCTTCGCGGCGCCGACGTAGGCGGCTGCAACCCCCGCAAGGACCAGGAGCCCCCGCACGCCGCCCGCCCGCTCGAGCGCCGTGTCTAGGCCACGGGCCGGCCGGTCGGCCGGCGCGGGTGTCGACTCGGAGATCGTTACCGGGACGTTAACGGTCAGCCCGGAGTGACGACGTGCATGCACGCCTCGCCGACGTCGCCGCCAGGCTCAGAGATCCAGCCGCTCCTCCTCGAGGTCGAGGTCGCGGATCACGCGGCGCGCGACGTCGTCGTCGATCGTGCCGCCCTGGCGCAGGCCGACCACGGCCTCCCGTTCGGCGGAGAGGAGCTCGCGGCGCAGGCGCTGGTACTGGGCCGAGCGCGCCTCGCGTGCGCCGTCGGTCTCGGGGTCGAAGCGATCCTTGTAGCGGTCGACGCGGAAGGTGTACTGACCCCGCGCGCGCTCGATCGTGTCGTCGTACGCCCAGCCCTCCTCCGCGATCTCTTCCAGGCGCTCGAGGGCCGCCTGAGCGGCGCGGATGCGCGCCTTGGCCTCCTCCTTCTCGGCGAGCCGGGTGTCGTCCTCGAGGCCCACGAGCCGGATCACGGCCGGGAACGTCAGGCCCTGGCCGACGAGGGTGCCGAGGATCACGGTGAACGTCAGGAAGATGACGAGTGCGCGGTTCGGGAACGCCTCGTGCGCGTCCGTCGTCAGCGGGAGGGCGAGCGCCGCCGCGAGCGACACGGCACCGCGCATCCCGGCCCACGCCAGGATGACGTTCGCCCGCCAGTTGCCCGCGCCGTCGCCCGGTCGCATGGGTCGCGGCAGCCAGGAGGTCGCGAAGAGCCACGCGAAGCGGATCGCGATCACCGTCAGGGTGAGCAGCACACCCCAGGCGACCAGATCCTGCCAGGAGCGGAGGCCCTTGAGCGCGTCGACGATGCCCGGCAGCTGGAGGCCGACCAGCGTGAAGAGCACGGCGTTGAGGATGAACAGTGTGATGTCCCAGACGGCGGCGCCCTGCAGGCGCGTCTGCGACGTCGTCAGCTCGGGCGTGTACCAGCCCATGTAGACGCCGATCGTGACCGCGGCGAGCACCCCGGAGACGCCGGCCGCCTGCGCGGGGAGGTAGGCGATGTAGCCGCTGCAGAGCGCGATCGTGATCTCGAGCGTCGGATTGTCGAGCCGCCTGCGCACCCGGCGCACGAGGTAGCCCGCGGCGAGGCCGATTGCGATCCCGCCGACGACGTTGAAAACGAAGCGGCCGGGTGCGGCGACCAGCGAGAACGAGCCGGTGACGACGGCGGCGACCGCGAACCGGTAGGCGACGAGCGCGGTGCCGTCGTTCACGAGGCTCTCGCCGTCGATGATCCCGACGAGGCGCCGCGGGAGCCCGACGCGCTCGGCGATCGATGTTGCCGCCGTCGGGTCGGTGGGCGACACGATCGCGCCGAGGACGAACGCGGTGGGCCAGTCGAGGCCGGGGATCATCGCGTGCGCGACGGCGGCGACGACCACCATCGTCGCGAGCACGAGCCCGACGGCGAGCAGCGAGATCTCCGCGATGTTCGCGCGCACCTCGCGCAGCGAGGTGAAATACGCGCCCGCGTAGAGCAGCGGCGGCAGGATCGCGACGAGTACGAGCCGCGGATCGAGCGTGATGGTCGGCATGCCCGGGATGAGCGCGAGCGCGAGCCCGCCCAGCACGAGGAGGATCGGGTACGGGACGCGCAGCGTCTCGGCGGTCGCAAGCAGTGCGACGGCGGCCGCGATGACGCCGACGAGGATGAGGCTGTCCTGTGGCGAGAGCTCCACCCGTGGATTCTGCCGAGCCGGGTAGGCTCGCGGCGGGTCGCCGAGCGCCGAG
This sequence comes from uncultured Thermoleophilia bacterium, assembly GCA_963710465.1. GTDB lineage: Bacteria > Actinomycetota > Thermoleophilia > Gaiellales > Gaiellaceae > JACVRM01. Next base: position 161,142 of record CAVQAQ010000018.1, on the reverse strand, counting down.
AGGGAGGGTCGATGAGCACCGCAACATCCACCGTCACCGAGCACGAGGCCGAGCAGGTCACGCGTGCGAACCAGTCCGGCAAGCCGCCGGTCGTCTTCGTCCACGGGCTCTGGCTGCTGCCGAGCAGCTGGGACCGCTGGGCCGAGGTCTTCGAGCAGGCCGGCTACGCCGCCGTCCGGCCCGGGTGGCCGGACGATCCGGAGACCGTCGAGGAGGCGAAGGAGCATCCGGAAGTGTTCGCGGGCAAGGGCGTCGGCGAGGTCGCCGATCACTTCGCCGAGGTGATCGGTGGGCTCGACCACAAGCCGGCGGTGATCGGCCACTCGTTCGGCGGGCTGCTCGCGCAGATCCTCGCCGGCCGCGGGCTCGCGTCCGCCGCGGTCGCGATCGACCCGGCGCCGTTCCAGGGCGTGCTGCCGCTGCCGATCTCCGCGCTGCGCTCGGCGTCGCCCGTGCTGCGCAACCCGGCCAACTACTACCGCGCCGTCCCGCTCACGTACGAGCAGTTCCGGTACTCGTTCGCGAACGCTGTCAGCGAGGAGGAGGCGAAGGAGCTCTACGACACCTTCGCCGTGCCCACTCCCGGCCAGCCGCTCTTCCAGGCGGCGACCGCGAACTTCAACCCGTGGGCCGAGACAAAGGTCGACACGGAGAATCCGGACCGCGGCCCGCTGCTGATCATCTCGGGCGAGAAGGACCACACGGTGCCGCCCGCGATCGCGCACGCGTCCTTCAAGAAGCAGGAGCGCAACTCGGGCGTGACCGAGTTCACGGCGATCCCCGGCCGCGGCCACGCGCTGGTCATCGACAACGGCTGGCGCGAGGTGGCGCAGACCGCGCTCGACTTCGTGGAGCGCTTCGTCAAGCAGGAGCCCACATCGGCGCGGACCTGACTTTGTGGCTGTCAGCCACTAGCCCTTGTCCCGCGCCGAGGGGTTTGTGGCTGACAGCCACTAAGTCCGGCGCTGCCTAGCCGGTCGCGCGGTCGATCCGGTCGAGCACCCAGTGCGGATCCGGAACCCGGCCTGCGAGCGCGGCCGCGGCAACGTCGCGCGCGATCTCGCCGAGCTCCTCGCGGCGCCGGAGCTCGGCCTCACGCTGGTCGCGCTCGGCGCGGACGAGCGTCCGGAGGTGCACGAGACTCGGTCGGGTGAAGCCGAGCTCCTGCACACGCTCGGCAACTCGCCGGCAGGTCTCGGCCATGGACGTCGCCGGATCGTCGAGCTCGCCCACGAGCGTGTCGACGATCGGGTCGTACCGGCGTGCGCTCGGCACCATGGCGCCATCGTCGTGCCGGCGCAGTCACGCCGCTGTGACGGAACCGGGACGAATCCACACGGCACCCGTCTGCAAGTGGCTGACAGCCGCAAGCAACGGAGCAAGTGGCTGTCAGCCACTAAGTCAATGGTTCGCGTGCGCTCAGGTGGCGAGGAAGTACACGGTGCAGAACGCGCCGAACGACAGGCACCAGATGGCGAACGGGATCAGCGTACGCGTCTCGAAGTAGCGCATCAGGAACCGCACGGCGAAGTAGGCGGTCACGCCCGAGCAGAGTGACGCCACGAGCGCCTGCCCGCGCACGCCGTTGCCCTGGGAGCCGGCCAGCTCGGGGATCTTCAACAGCGCGGCCGCGCCGATGATCGGCGTCGCCAGCAGGAAGGCGAACCGGGCCGCGTCCTTGTGCGACAGCCCGACGACGAGCCCGCCGCCCATGGCGGCGCCCGACCGCGAGAGGCCGGGGATCAACGCGACCGCTTGCAGCGCCCCGACGATGAACGCACCGGGGAACTGCACCTGCCTGGCGATGCGGGTGTCGTCGTCCTCGTCCGTCCGCGGCGCGCGGCGTCGCAGCGCCTCGAACCCGAAGAGCATCACGCCGTTGACCATCAAGAAGATCGACGCCGACAGCGCCGATGCGAACACGCCGCGCAGAGCGTGCTCGAGCAGCAGTCCGAGGATCCCGGCCGGGATCGTGCCGATGACCAGCAGCCACGCCAGCTTCGCGTCCGCATCGTCCGAGCCGATGCCGCGGTCGCGCAGGCTGCGGCCGAGCCCCTTGAAGATGCGCATCCAGTCGCGCCAGAAGAACAGGAAGAGGACGATCGCCGTCGCGAGGTGGGTGGCCACCAGGAAGGTGATGAAGTAGTCGTCGTTCTGGTGGATGTCCCAGCCGAAGAGCTGCGGAAAGATCACGCTGTGCCCGAGGCTCGAGATGGGGAACAGCTCCGTGACGCCCTGGAGCAGCCCCAGGATGATCGCCTGGAGGTAGGTGATCGGCTCGGACGCTGAGGCCAGGATCACGTTGTGGCGGTGTCCTCGCGCTTGCCCGTCTGGAACCAGGCGAAGACGAGGAGTGCAACCCCGACCAGAAACGCCGCGATGCCATGCTTCACGTGGTGGTGGCCCGAGCCGGCCTCGTGCCCGGGGAAGAACGACGGCAGCGACTTCGCCGGCTCCGCCCAATAGACGATCGAAACCACGATCAGGGCGATGCCGACGACGACGGCGGCGATGACGACGGCTGGGTGGCGCGTATTCATGAGCCGCGCGGAGCCTAACGCCCGGAGGCGGACGGCAGGCTCGCTCTTCAGGGCACGTTCAGGTCACTACGGTTCGGAGCATGGAGGAACCACTCACGACGCTCGAGTTCGAGCGCCTGGTCGAGGACGCGATCGCGTCGGTGCCGGAGCCGCTCGCCCGCGTCATGTCCAACGTGGGCGTCGTCATCGACGAGCAGGCGCCGCCGTGGCAGTCGGTTCTCGGCCTCTACCAGGGGGTTCCGCTCACCCGGCGGACGACCGCCTACATGGGCGCGCTGCCAGACAAGATCACGATCTTCCGGCACCCGATCGAGCGCGTGTACGGGACCGACCCCGGTCGGCTCCGTGAGGGTGTCCGCCACGTCGTCGTCCACGAGATCGCCCACCACTTCGGCATCTCCGACGAGCGGCTGCGCGAGCTCGGCGTCTACTAGTAAGACTCTCGAGGTGGAGGACGCCCGTCGCATCCGCGTGATCTTCAGCGCGCTGCTGCTCGTCCTCTTCCTGGCGTCGCTCGACCAGACCATCGTCGCGACGGCGCTGCCGACGATCGTCGGCGACCTCGGCGGCCTCGAGCACATCTCGTGGGTGGTCACCGCCTACCTGCTCACCTCGACGATCGTCGGGCCGATCTACGGGAAGCTCGGCGACCTCTACGGCCGCAAGATCGTGCTGCAGACGGCGATTGTGATCTTCCTGATCGGGTCGGCGCTCTGCGGGCTCTCCCAGAACATGGCCGAGCTGATCGCCTTCCGCGCCGTCCAGGGGCTCGGCGGCGGCGGGCTCATCGTCGTCACGATCGCGGTGATCGGCGACATCATCCCGCCGCGCGAGCGCGGCAAGTACCAGGGCTTCTTCGGCGCGGTCTTCGGCGTGTCGACCGTGATCGGGCCGCTGCTCGGCGGCTTCTTCGTCGACAACCTCTCCTGGCGCTGGATCTTCTACGTCAACGTCCCGATCGGGATCCTCGCCTTCGTCGTGATCGGAGCGACCTTCCGGCCGCACGTCGCGCACGTCCGCCACACGATCGACTATGCGGGGGCAGCCGCCCTGGCCGGCGCCCTGACCTCGATCGTCCTCTTCACGACCTTCGGAGGCACGACCTATCCCTGGGCCTCGTGGCAGGAGATCGGGCTGATTGCGATCGCAGCCGTGCTGGTCCCGCTGTTCCTGTGGATCGAGTCGCGCGCCGCCGAGCCGATCCTGCCGCTCGAGCTCTTCCGCAACCGGATCTTCCGCGTCGCGAGCGCGATCGGCTTCATCGTCGGGCTGGCCCTCTTCGGCGCGATCACGTACCTGCCGCTCTTCCTCCAGGTCGTCAAGGGCGCGACTCCGACCCGCTCGGGGCTCGAGCTGCTCCCACTCATGGCCGGCCTGCTCGTGTCGTCGATCGTCAGCGGGCAGCTGATCACGAAGACGGGCCGCTACAAGCCGTTCCCGGTCATCGGCACGTTCATCACCGCGATCGGGATGGCGCTGCTGTCGCAGCTCGACTCGGCCAGCTCGCAGGCGTACACGATCGGCTCCATGGCCGTCGTCGGGCTCGGGCTCGGGATGACGATGCAGGTGCTCGTGCTCGCGTCGCAGAACGCGGTCGACTACCGGCTGCTCGGCGTCGCCACGTCTGGCTCCACGCTGTCGCGCCAGATCGGCGGATCGATCGGCGTTGCCATCTTCGGGACGATCTTCGTCAACCGGCTCAACAGCGAGCTCGCGTCACGGCTCGCCGGTGTGCACGGCCTGCCGAGCTCGGCGAATCCCGCGTCGATCAAGCAGCTGCCCCCCGAGGTGCACACGCGTTACCTGGACGCGTTCACGGCCGCGCTAGCACCGGTGTTCGTCGTCGCGGCCGTCCTCATGTTCTTCGCGTTCGGGCTCACGTGGCTGCTGCGGGAGATCCCGCTCCGGAAGACGGCGGAGACCCAGGGCGTCGGGGATGCGTTCGCGGCGCCGCGTGACGGCGACTCGTTCAAGGAGCTCGAGCGGCAGCTGACGACGCTCGCCCGCCGCGACCGGCACTGGGGCGTGTACGAGGAGCTCGCGCAGGACGCGCACGTGGACCTCGAGCCGCCGGAGGCGTGGCTGCTAGCGCGGCTTGCGGCGCGGCGCTGGCCGGCCGAGGCCGGCGAGCTCGCGGAGGACCTCGACGTAGACCATGACCGCCTCGACGCGAGCGTGGGCGTGCTGGCCGCGGACGGCCTGGTCAGCGGGGGGAACGGCCGTCCCGTGGAGCTGACGGACGCCGGGCGCGACACGTACGACCGGCTGCGCACGCCGGCCGCACGCGGATCGCGGGCTCTCTCGAGGGCTGGAACGCCGAGGAGAACCCGGAGGTCCGCGAGCTTGCTCGACCAGGTCGCGGCCTCGTTCGCCGCCGAGATGCCAACCCGCTAGCGCGGTCCCCACCAGTTTCCGCACGCTCAGGTAGAGGGCTACCCTTGCTGCATGGAGGTTGCGCCGAGCCGCCGCCGTCTCGCCGTCGTGCTTTCGCTCGGCCTGCTGACGGCTCTCGCCGTCGGCATGATCATCGCGCGCCGCGTCTACACGGGTGAGCCGACCTACGCGAACCTCGTCTGGAACCTGACGCTCGCCTGGATCCCGCTGCTGCTTGCGCTGTTCGTCTATGACGCTGCGCGACGCGGCCGGCCGCGCTGGGTCGTGCTGGCAGGCGGCGCCGCATGGCTGCTGTTCTTTCCGAACGCGCCCTACCTCATCACCGATTTCCAGCTGCTCCGCGACTGGCAGGCGGCGCCCGTCTGGTACGACGTCGCTCTCCTCTCGACCGCGGCCTGGACAGGGCTGACGCTCGGCTTCGCGTCGCTGTACCTGATGCACGTCGTCGTGCGGCGCGTCCTGCCGCCGCTCATCGTCTGGGTCGGCGTCGGCGGCGTGCTGGCGCTCACCTCGTTCGGGATCTACCTCGGACGCTTCGAGCGCTGGAACTCCTGGGACGTCGTCTCGCGGCCCGGGCCGCTGCTCTCCAGCATCGCCGAGCGGGTCGCGCATCCCGATCCCCGCACCGCCGGCGTCACGCTCGTGTTCACCGCGTTCCTGGCGCTGGCCTACGGCGTCTTCTACAGCGTCATCCGGCTCGGCGGCGCGATCGGCGACCAGCCGCCCGTCTGACGTACCGGATCACGCCACCGGCGTAGCGGGCGCCTCGAGCAGGTCGAGCCGCAGTGCCGGCGCGACCGCGTGGGTGCGCGACCGCGCGCCGAGCTTGCGCAGCGCCCGGCGAACGTGCGTCTCGATCGTCTCCGCACTGAGGCCAGCTGGGCCGCGGCGTCGGCGCTGGTGAGGCCCCTCCGCGAGCAGCGCGAGCACCTCGCGCTCCCGCGGCGTCAGCGGACCGGCGTCGGCGTTTCGCCGCCGCGCCTGCGCCCCGGGACGATTCGGAGACAGCCCTTCAGCGCCCCGTCCCGGAAACCGGGTGTGGCCGCGCCCGAGGGCAACTCGGGATGGGCAACGCGCACCTCCGTACCAGGTGCGGAACCGGCCGGCGGCCAGCGGATGGCCGCCGGCCGGTGGCCTCTTTGAACGCTGATGGGGCGGGGCCCGCCGCACGGAACCCCGCCCCGGTGGCCGCGCGCGTGACGCGCGCGGCTCGCGCCCAGAAGGCGCGTGACCCTCCCCCTAGAGAACGATCCTGGAGGCCGTCTCCGGCGGGCAGCCGGACTGGATCAGCCTCCGCACCTGGCTCAGATCGACCCGGGACGCGGCGAGTGTGCTCGAGAGCTCCGTGTTGAAGCCGAGGCGGACGAACTGCTCGAAGCGCCACGACCGTACGACTGTCTCGAGATCCTCCCGTTCCCGGTCACCATCGATTAGCACTGCGGCCTCCCCTGTCTCCCCACGAATGCGTCCCCCGGGCGCATCCGCTCGCTCAGCATGCGACGGCGGGCGGGGCGCGTGAATCCCTCATGTGAGGGATCGAGTGGGTGAGTCGTCCCGACCTCCGAACGGGGGACGCGGGGGAGGTTTCCCTCAGCGGGTCAGGCGCAGGGGCCTGGCGGCACTCGCCCGTTCCGCCTCGACGACGCCGAGCTCCTCGACGAGCGTGAAGAAGGCGCGCGCGTACGGCGAGCCGGCGGTGCGCCCGCGGACGTCGTGCCAGTCGATCTGCTCGCGCAGCGTCCGGGCGACCTCGAGAACGGACTCGTAGTCGAGCTGGTGCTCGCCCATCGCGTGAAGCTTCGTGACGAGCACGTCCTCGAGCGCCATGACCTGGATCCGCAGCGCGTACACGTCGAGCTCGTCGGCGCGCGCGAAGACGTCGTCGTCGATGAGGAGGCCGCTCGGCTCGTAGATCAGGTCGACCAGGACGTTGCCGTCCCAGGCCTTGACCAGCCAGTGCTCCGGCGGCCGCTCCGCGCGCATGCCCTCGGCCTCCAGGACGGCGAGCGCGCGTTCGGCGTCCTCGGGCCGCACCATCAGGTCGAGATCGTGGTCGGTGTTCGGGCCGCCGCGTGCCCACACGGCAAGGCCGCCGCCCACCATGAACGGCACGTGAGCCGTCCGCAGCGCGCCTGCGGCCTTCTTCAGCGTCGCCTTGATGGCCGAGAACGGGACCTCGGCCCGGGCCTCGCTGCTCACCCGGCTTTCCCCGCCATGCCGATGGCGCCGGGCTCGTGCACAACGCGCCGGTCGTCCAGGCAGTAGAGGTTGAAGGCGTGCCGGATGAGCGGCTGCGCCACGTTGCGGACGTGGATGCCGCCCGGCGTCACGCCCTTCTCCGTGCCGCGGTGGGCATGGCCGTGGAGGACGAGGTCGGCGCCGGCGCAGTCGATCGCCTCGGCGAGCAGGTAGCTGCCGAGGAAGGGGTAGATCTCCAGCTTCTCGCCGACGAGCGTGGCCTTCACCGGCGCGTAGTGGAGGAGCGCGATCCGCACGTCGGCGTCGTCGATCTCCGCGAGCGACCGCTCGAGCACGTTGGCGCCGTCCTGGGTGTAGCCGATGAACTCCTTCATCACGCGCTCGCCGAAGGCGGTGCCGCAGGCGCCGGAGAAGCCGCCGCCGAAGCCCTTGATGCCGGCGATGCCGAGGCGCGAGCCGTCCACGTCGACGATCGCGGATTCGCCCTCGAGCACCTGCACGCCGGCGTCGGTCAGCGTGCGGGTTATCTCGGCCTCGTGCTCCCCGTGGTAGTCGTGGTTGCCGAGCACGGCGAGCACCGGCACCTCGACGCAATCGAGCTCGGCAGCGAGCGCCTCGGCCTCGTCCTCGCGCCCGATCCGCGTGAGGTCACCCGCCAGCAGCAGGACGTCGGCCTGGTCGGCGAGGCCGGCGAAGTGGGGCGACAGCGTTCCGGCGGCGTCGGGGGCAAAGTGGACGTCGCCGACGGCGGCGACGCGGATCACGCGATGTCCTCCGGGTCGCCGGCCGGCGCGAGCTCGGCGACGCGCGTCTCGTTGCAGACCTGGTGGTCGGGCAGCATCTCGGCGACGACCGCGGAGATGGCGTCCTTGCGCTCCTGCGTCGGCACGTCGCCGGTCAGGAACACGCGCCCGCCCGCGAGCGCGACGTCGACGTCGAGCGCGCTGACGCGTGGATCCTCCGCCAGCGCCCGGTGCACCCGCTCGATCACGTACTGCTTCGGCTCGTCCTCCATGGCCGTGGCATTCCCGGGCAGACGGAGGTCGGAAACCCCTCTAGGCTCCCGGCCGTGCAGCGCAAGGTCGTGACGGTGCTCTTCTGCGACCTGGTCGGCTCGACCGCGCTGGGCGAATCGACCGACCCGGAGGCGCTCCGCGCGCGCATGCAGCGGTACTTCGCCGACGTGCAGGCGGTCGTCGAGCGGCACGGCGGGGTCGTGGAGAAGTTCGTCGGCGACGCGGTCATGGCCGTCTTCGGGATTCCGGCGGCACACGAGGACGACGCGCTGCGCGCGCTCCGCGCCGCGTGGGAGATCCGGGAGCCGGTCGCGCGGCACGGGTTCGAGGCGCGCATCGGTGTCAACACCGGCGAGGTCGTGGTCGGCGACGGCCAGACGCTGATCACCGGCGACTCGGTGAACGTCGCGGCGCGCCTGGAGCAGGCTGCGGCCGCCGGCGAGATCCTGGTCGGTGTCCACACGCGTCTCCTGACGCGCGACGCGATCGATGTGGAGTCCGTCGATGCTCTCGAGCTGAAGGGCAAGTCGGAACCGGTCGAGGCCTACCGGCTGCTGGGCGTGCATGCCGACGCGCAGGCCATCGAGCGCCGGCTCGAGACGCCGCTCGTCGGGCGGCGTCGCGAGCGGGAGCGCCTGTGGCGCGATTACGAGGACGCGGTTGCGGACCGCGCCTGCCACCTGTTCACGCTCCTCGGCCCGGCGGGGTCGGCAAGTCGCGCCTCGTCGCAGACTTCCTCGAGCGCGCCCGTGGCGAGGCGGACGTGCTCCGTGGACGGTGCCTGCCCTACGGCGAGGGCATCACCTACTGGCCGGTCGCCGAGATCCTGAGCTCGCTCGCGATCGATCCCGGATCGGTGATCGGCAGCTCGCCGGCGGACACGCAGGTCGGTTTCCGCCGGCTCCTGGAGGAGCGTGCCGCCGCCAGGCCCCAGATCGTCGTCCTCGACGACCTCCAGTGGGCGGAGCCGGCGTTCCTCGACGTCGTCGAGCACGTTGCGGATCTCTCGCGCGGGGCGCCCATCTTCGTCCTCTGCATCGCTCGCACGGACCTGCTCGACGTGCGAGCCGGCTGGGGCGGCGGCAAGCTGAACGCGAGCACGCTCCTGCTCGAGCCGCTGGACGAGGTCGACCGCGGAGTGCTGATCGAGACGTTGTTGGGGGGCGCGACCGTGGCGGACGAGCTGCGCGAGCGGATCGCGCGCGCGTCGGAAGGGAATCCGTTGTTCGTCGAGGAGATGCTCGCGATGGTCCGGGAGGGCGGCGACGTCGCCGTGCCGCCGACGATCCAGGCGCTGCTCCAGGCACGGCTGGACTCGCTGGAGCGCGACATCCGCCTCGTGCTCGAGCGGGGCGCCGTCGAGGGTGAGGTGTTCCATCGAGCGGCTCTCGCCGAGCTGCTCCCGGGCGAGGAGCTGGAGGCGCCGCTGGACACGCTCGTGCGGAAGGACCTGATCCGCCCCGAGCCGGGCGGTGACGCGTACCGCTTCCGCCACGTCCTGATCCGGGAAGCGGCGTACGCGACGATGCCGAAGGAGCTGCGCGCGGGTCTCCACGAGCGCTTCGCCAACTGGGTCGACCGCGAGGCGCTCGGGACCTTCGACCTCGACGAGATCGTCGGGTACCACCTGGAGCGGGCCGCGTTGCTGCGGACGGAGCTCGGGGACGACGGCGGGGAGGTCGCGCGGCGGGCTGCACTCCGGTTGATGGCGGCGGGCAACGCAGCGTTCGAACGTGGTGACGCGCACGCGTCGGCCTCGCTCCTGCGCCGCGCCGCGGGGCTCCTCCCCGCCGACGACCCGGCGCGCCTCAGAACCCTTCCCAAGCTCGGCTGGGCACTGATGCGCGACGGTGCATTCGACGAGTCGCGCGCGGTGCTGGAGGACGGAATCGAGGCGGCGCGCGGCCGCGACCGCGGCGCCGAGGCCTACGCGCTCATCATGCTCGCCGACCTCCGCTCGCGCATCGACCCGGACCTCGACGTCGAGGAATCGCTCGACATGGTCGTGCAGCTGGTGCCCGAGCTCGAGGAGCTCGGTGAGGACGAGACCCTCGGGCTCGCGCGGCGTGCGATCGGCACCGTCTTGTTCACGATGGGCCGAGCCGCAGAGGGTGAGGCGTTGCTCGAGCAGGCGGCCGCCGCGGCGCGCGACGCCGGCGACAGCTACGGCGAGCGGGAGGCGCTCACGTCGCTCCTGCGTCCGGTCCTGTGGGGCCCGCGGCCGGCGCGCGAGGGCCTGGAGATCTGCGAGGCCGTGCTCTCCCGCCGCGACATAACGCTGGCGGACCGAGCGCAGGCGGGCCACGTCCGGGCGGCGCTCGCCGCGATGACCGGCTCCGAAGCGCTCGCACGACGGTCGGCCGCGTGAGGCTATCGCCCTGATCGAGGAGACCGGTCTGCCGATCCGCCGCGGGCTCGCGTCAATCGACATCGGGTACGCCTTTGCCATTCTGGGAGACCTCGACGGAGCTGAGCGTGAGCTTCGGGCTGGCAACGACGCTCTCCTCCGGGCCGGCGAGACGGGCACGCGCGCCTCGGTCGCGCCGCGCCTCGCCGACGTCCTGCTCCGCAAGGGGGAGATCGACGAGGCGGCGAGGCTCGGCGAGGAGACCCGGACGCTCGCGAACGAGTTGGACCTCGACGCCCAGCCGACGTGGCGCGCAGTTCTGGGTCGCGTGCTCGCGGTCCGCGGCGACCACGAGCAGGCCGAGCGGCTGGTGCGCGAGGCGCTCGAGCTCGCCAATGGCACCGACTTCCTTCCCGTGCAGGCGGATGCGTATGACGCCCTCGGCGAGGTGCTGCTGCTGGCCGGCCGTACCGAGGAAGCGGCTGCGGCGGTCGAGCGCTCGGCGGCAATCCACGAGGCGAAGGGCAACGTGGTCTCCGCCGCACGCCTGCGGCGGGGCGGGGAGGCAGTCGGCGTCGGCTAGGTGCCGACGACCTGGACGACCCAGCGCCGGTCGCGCTCGCGGTCGAGCTCCAGGAAGAGCACGCGCTGCCAGGTGCCGAGCGCGAGCTCGCCGCCCAGGACGGGGACCGACTCGCTGGCCGGGCCGAGCAGCATCGCCATGCAGTGCGAGTGCCCATTGCCCGTCTCCATGTCCTCGGGGCACAGGTTCTCGGTGCGCCGGTCCCAGTCGTCGTGCGCGTAGTACTTGTCGCGCGGGACGAGCGCCTGCAGCATCCGGGCGAAGTCCTCGAGGAAACCCGTTTCCCACTCGTTCACGCGCACGCAGCAGGTGGTGTGCGGCGAATAGACGCAGGCGATGCCGTCACGGATGCCGCTCTCGGCGACCGCCTCGTTCACCTCGTCGGTGATGTCGGTGACCGTCAGGCCACCCGCCGTCCGCAGGTGAGTCTCGCGCTGGAAGACCTTCATGCCAGAGCGTTCTGTATCTCCCGCACCCCTTGCACGCGGGGCCGAGTCTATCCACGACGCCTGAAACCGATGTGACAGCAACCGCTGTACGCTCGTCACACCGGGCCCGTAGCTCAGCGGTGAGAGCAGCCGGCTCATAACCGGTTGGTCCCTGGTTCGAATCCAGGCGGGCCCATTTTCAAACCGCAGTGGCAAGCGGATTCCGCATGGTTGCGCGGGTCAGCCGTGCCGGAAGTGCCGGGAATGCGCATGCCGTGCCTACCCCGGTGCCTACCTCGGATTTCGCCGAACATGGCAACAGCGGCGGCTCAGCACGGCCGCCGCCAGCGGTCAAGCACCCGCACACGGCCGTCGACGAGCGCGGACCCCTCGCCGCACGCGGTCAGCATCCGGTCCGCGTACATCAGCGACATGGTTCGAGCCCAGTACCGCCGACCTCGGAAAGGCCCGCAGATGCGGGCCTTTGTTTCGCTCTTGGACGCGCGTGGAGCGTTTCGGAGCCCCGGGCCAGTCCTCGTGACACTGGTTGCAAGGCGAACAAATCCTGTTAGGGTCGCTGCACAAGCGGTTATGAGGTGCGCCCGGCTGGCAGGAGGCTGACGGGCGCGCGGCGTTATGAGGGAGGTTGGCCACTGTGTCTCTGCGGTCGGTGGTTCCCGTGGCGGCGAACGACCCCCGTTTGCGTGCGATCGGGGTGGTCGCTCTCATTGGTCTCGGTCTCATCGTCGTAAGCGACGCTCGTCGTCACCGCCGCGCGGCCGGGGCGAGCAGCCTCAGCTCGGTTGCCGGGCGGGTCGGGAGCCGGTACGGGGAGCTTCCGCTTGCCTTCGAGCCGAACCACGGGCAGACCGACCGCCGCGTGCGCTTTCTTGCTCACGGCAGCGGCCTCGCCCTCTTCGTCACTGAGAACGAAGCGGTGCTCTCGCTCGATCGCGGGAACGGAAAGCCGTCGGTCGTACGAACAAAGCTGGTGGCCGCGAATCCGCGGCCGCTAATCGTGCCGGAGCGGCGGCTCCAGGGCCGCGTGAACTACCTCCTCGGGAACGATCCGAGTCGCTGGACGGTCGACATTCCTTCCTACGCGCGTATCGTCGAACGCGGGGTCTACCCCGGTGTCGACCTCGCCTACTACGGCCGCGAGGGCCGGTTGGAGTACGACTTTCTGCTCCAGCCGGGCGCCGATCCCCGTGTGATTGCCCTCGCGTTCCCGGGCGTTCGACGCCTCGCGCTCGACCGGCGGGGGAACCTCCGTCTCGCTGTGCGCGGGCGTGAGCTGCGCGAGTTGCGACCGGTCGCCTACCAGCTGACCGCCGGCGGCCGACGTCCCGTCTCTGCTCGTTTCCGACTCGCGGGCGGCCGCGTCCGCTTCGCCTTGGGGAGATACGATCGGCGCCGTCCGCTCGTTATCGACCCAAGCCTCGTGTACTCGACGTACTTGGGCGGCGGCGGTGGAAATACAGTTGTTGAGCAGGGCTTGAGCGTTGCCGTGGATCCAGCGGGGAGCGCCTATGTGACCGGACGCACGGCGTCGGCGGATTTTCCGACGGTCGGCCCGGTGCAAGCCGCATTCGCCGGCGGTGCCGACGATGTGTTCGTCAGCAAACTGAGCCCGACTGGGACCACGCTCGAGTACTCCACATACCTGGGTGGGAGCTCGGATGAGCCAGCATTCGGGGGCGAGCAGGGCAGCTTCGGCCTCGGCATCGCCGTCGATTCGGAGGGGTTGGCCTACGTGACCGGGTCCACGACGTCGGTTGACTTCCCTACAACCGTGAACGCGCTGCAGGCGGCGTGCGTTGCGACCTTCGGCTGTGAGGACGCCTTCGTGAGCAAGCTCAGTCCGAGCGGGGACGCGCTCCGTTACTCGACCTACCTTGGCGGCAGCGGGCCCGATTTCGGCGATGCCATCGCGATCGACTCGGCTCGCAATGCGTACGTGACCGGCTCTACGTCCTCCTGTAATCCTGCCGACTTCCCGCTTGCGAATCCCCTGCAGTCGACGACTAGCTGTGCCGACGCGTTTGTCAGCAAGCTGAACGCGAGCGGCAGTGCGCTCGTCTACTCGACGTACCTCGGTGGCCCACCCGTCGTGCTGTTCAAAGGCGCCACGAGGGCGTTTGGCATCGCTGTCGATGCGGAGGACGCCGCCTACGTCACAGGCAGCACCGCGGCACGCCTTTTCCCAACGGTGAATGCATTGCAGGCCCATTGCGGTACCGACGTGCCTGGCGAGTGCGGCGACGCGTTCGTGAGCAAGCTGAGCCCGAGCGGGACCGCACTCGTCTACTCGACCTACCTGGGCGGGACTGGATCCGAGGTCGGCTATGCGATCGCGGTCGACTCGTCCGAGAGTGCTTACGTGACCGGGGAGACTCAAGGCGGCGACTTCCCGACTTTCAATCCGGTCCAGCCGACGTGCGGCTCGATCGCGCTTCGTTCCTATTGCGACAGAGACGTTTTTGTCAGCAGGCTGAGCCCGACCGGGACTTCGCTCGTCTACTCGACCTACCTGGGCGGAAGCGACGACGACACTGGCTACGGCATCGCCGTCGACTCGTCCGGGAGCGCCTACGTGACCGGATCGACATTCGGGCAAGGTCTTTTCCGCGCTCCGGACTTCCCCACGGCGAACCCGTTGCAGACCCCCGGCTTTAGCCGGGACGCGTTCATCGCGAAGCTCGTTCCCGCTGGGGACACACTCGCCTACTCGAGCCACCTGGGCGGATGCGGCGATGACGAGGGACGCGGGATCGCAGTCGACAGCGGCGGCAACGCGTATGTCGTCGGTGGCACGGGCTCGCTGAACTTCCCGACCGTGAACGCGCTGCAGCCGGTCCGAGCGGGGTCACAGGACGCTTTCGTAGCGATGGTCGGGCCGGCGCCGGCTGCTCCGATCGTGATCAACTGCACGTCCCAGCAGCAAATCGTGGTCAAGAAGCGGACGCTTCCATCGGGGAGCTCTCAGCGGTTCAGCTTCCTGATCGGCGATGACGTGCACCCCGAAGGGATCGCGCCGTCCTTCGTGCTCATGGACGGCCAGTCACAACCGTTCGTCGTCCAACCGGGCGGCGCCTATTTCGTGCGCGAGACGCCGACGCCCGGGTGGGATTCAAGCGCGAGCTGCGATGACGGTAGCCCGGTCGACCGGATCAGTGTGAGCTCAGGCGAGACAGTGACCTGTACGTTCACGAACACGCAGCGCGGCGCGGCAGCGGTGACGAAGACGGTCAAAGGCGCGCCGCCCGCCTCAGGCCAGTCGTTCACGTTCGAGCTCCGCGACGGCGCCTCGGCAACCGCCGCCGGCACGACGATCGAGCAACGCGTTGCGAACAGCGCGAACGGCGGGCTGATCGACTTCAACTCGAATCTCGTCGCCGGGAAGACCTACGCGCTCTGCGAGACGGTGATGCCGGGCTGGATGACGACCTTGGGGCCGCCGTTCTACGTGGTCTACAACCCGAGCGGCGACAACAGCACCGTCTGCACCGACTTCAGCGTTCAGCCGGGGACGAGGAAGGCTTCGCGATCGACAACCGGCCGCCTCCGGGCGGGCTCGCGCGCACGATCGGCTTCTGGAAGAACTGGGCCTCCTGCGCGAGCTCGAAGGGAAACCAGAAGCCGGTGCTCGACCAGACGCTCGCCGCGGCGGACCCGACCGGGATCGTGATCGGCACGCTCACCCTGCACGCTGCCGACTGCCTGAAAGCCGTCAGGATGCTCGACAAGTCGACGGTCGACAGCGGCAAGAAGTCGGCGTCTGACCCGGCTTTCAACCTGGCGGCGCAGCTGCTCGCGGCCAAGCTGAACCTGATCGCCGGTGCCGGAGCCTGCCCAGCCGCAGTTAGCGCGATCAACACCGCCCAAACCCTTCTCGCCGCGGTCCACTTCAACGGGGCCAGCCACGACAAGCTGAGCAACGCGCAGGCAACCCAGTCGAACACCCTCGCCACCACGCTCGACCGCTACAACAACAACCTGCTCTGCTGATCGGAAGCCCGATACTCCGCGAGCAGGCGACGGCGAGGTGGGCTTCCGTGGCGTTCTATGGACTGCCCCAGAGGATGCAAGAGTGGTTGCTGAGAAGCTCGTTGAGGTCCGGTCGTTCCCACGCGGACTAGGACGAGGTCGTCGCGTCCGCCTCTAAGTGAAGCCCCGCGTCCGCCCCGTCTTTCTCATAGCTCCGCTGCGCGACGACTGCGGGCGCTGTCGGGCGCCGGTCCTAGAATTGTTGGCTATGGATGCAACAACCGGGCGCTTCGTGGAAACCGATGTACTCCGCGTCAAACAGGCGGCTCACTTGTTGGGCTGGTGCGTTAGCCGAGCTCTTCCGACTCGTTGAAGTACCGCACGGTGCCTACCCCGGTGCCTACCCCGGCCGCAGAAAACGCCGTTTAGCAGGGTTGTTCGAAACCAGGCGGGCCCATAGGATGGCGCCGTGTCGACCTCCCCGCCCGCCTACTCGGGCTCGGTCCCACAGTTCTACGACCGCTACCGGAAAGACCTGTCGTTCGACCCGTTCGCGGCCGACCTCGTCCTGCGCATCCCTATCCGCGACGGCCTCCGCATCCTCGAGCTCGCCTGCGGCACCGGCATCCTGACGCGGCGGGTGCTCGAGGCGCTCCCCGACGACGCCCGGGTCGTCGCCACCGACCTGAACGAGCCCATGATCGCCTACGCGCGCCATTCAGTCGCGGACGAACGGGTCACGTGGCAGGTGGCCGACGCCCAGGACTTGCCGTTCGGGGACGAGTCGTTCGACATCCTCCTCTGCGCGTTCGGGTTCATGTTCCTGCCGGACAAGGTCCACGGCTTCCGCGAGGCGCGGCGCGTGCTCGAGCCCGGCGGACTCCTGCTCGCGAACACCTGGCACGGCCTCGAGGAGAACCGTAGCGCCGGCAAGATCGAAGAGGTTCTCCAGCGCCTGTTCCCCGATGATCCGCCGCAGTTCCTGAAGGCGCCGTACGGCTACGGCGATCACGCGCGCATCCGCGCCGACATGGAGGCGGCCGGCTGGACGGGCGTCTCCTGCGAGGACGTCACCCTCGCCTCCCAGGTGCCGTCCGCGGTCGACGTCGCGCTCGGCTATATCCGCGGCACGCCGCTGTACGGCCAGCTCGCGGAGCGCGGCGCCGACACCGACGCCGTCATCCGGACGCTCGCCGAGGAGCTCGTCGCCGTCGGCGGCGAGCGCCCATACCGGGCCGAGCACACGGCGACGGTCATCACCGCGCGCCGCTGATCCCACTTCACCCGCGGGTCGCCCATCGAGAGGGAACCCTCCCGCGGGGGGAACGGCTAAGCGCGCCCGGAGAACGTGCCGATAGAGACGAGGCCGGGCGGAACCGGTGGGGGAGAATCGAGCCGACTGGGGCTCGTCGGCTCCCCGGCCCGCCCGGCGCTTGACGTTGTACAGCCCGACCCGGCGGTACGCCTGCCCGCGATTTCCCCAGCTTGAGGGATGGCCCGTCTCACCCTCCAGGGGATGTCCTGGAGGAGGTGGCCCACCAGGATGCGTGAACCAACCAACTGGCGGAACGAAAGGGGTTTCTCATGTCTGCGGTTCTCTTGCGGCGGAAGCTTCGGAAGTTCGGTGGGCCGGCGCTCCGCGAGCGCCCCGGCTCCTAGGTTTCTCTCTTCGGCGCCGGGCCCCAGGGCTCGGCGCCTCTCGTCTCCCGGGTAAGATCGCGCGCATGGCCGACCTCGGCACCATGCGCGTGAAGACGGGCCTCGCCGAGATGCTCAAAGGCGGCGTCATCATGGACGTCACCGACGCCGACCAGGCGCGCATCGCCGAGAACGCCGGCGCCGTCGCGGTCATGGCGCTCGAGCGCGTGCCGGCCGACATCCGCCGCGAGGGCGGCGTGGCGCGGATGGCCGACCCGACGAAGATCAAGGAGATCCAGGAGGCGGTGACGATCCCGGTCATGGCCAAGTGCCGGATCGGCCACTTCGCCGAGGCGCAGATCCTCCAGGCGCTCGAGGTCGACTACATCGACGAGAGCGAGGTGCTCACTCCGGCCGACGTCGAGCACCACGTCGACAAGTGGAACTTCACCGTCCCGTTCGTCTGCGGCTGCACCAACCTCGGCGAGGCGCTGCGCCGGATCGCAGAGGGCGCGGCGATGATCCGCACCAAGGGCGAGGCGGGCACCGGCGACATCGTCAACGCCGTCACGCACATGCGCTCGGTCTTCGGCGCCATCCGCCGCCTCGGCGCGCTGCGCGACGAAGAGCTCTACGCTGAGGCGAAGGAGCTGCGCGCGCCGTACGAGCTCGTCAAGTGGGTGGCCGAAAACGGGCGCCTGCCGGTCGTGACGTTCACAGCCGGCGGCATCGCGACGCCCGCCGATGCGGCGCTCTGCATGCAGCTCGGCGCCGACGGCGTCTTCGTCGGCTCGGGGATCTTCAAGTCCGGCGACCCGGACCTGCGCGCCAAGGCGATCGTCGAGGCGACGACGCACTTCGAGGATCCGGAGATCCTCGCCCGCGTCTCGCAGGGTCTCGGCGAGCCGATGGTCGGGATCTCCGCGTCGTCGCTGGATCCGGCGCAGCTGCTCGAGACCCGCGGCTGGTAACGCAGTACTACACGGCCACCTCGCTCGACGGCTTCATCGCGGGGCCGGGTGAGTCGCTGGAGTGGCTGTTCACGCGGGAGCAGGACCGGGGCGGACCGCTCAACTACGCCGACTTCTACGCTGAGGTCGGCGCCGTGGCGATGGGCGCGACGACCTACGAGTGGATCCTCGAGCACGGCGAGTCGTGGCCCTACGAGCTGCCGTCCTGGGTCTTCACGCACCGGCAGCTGGAGCCGGCGCCGGAGCACGTGCGTTTCACGAGCGGCGACGTCGCGCCGGTGCACGCCGAGATGGTGGCGGCGGCCGGCGATCGGAACCGCTGGATCGTCGGGGGCGGTGATCTCGCCGGTCAGTTCGCCGCTGCAGGCCTGCTCGACGAGGTGATCGTCTACATGGCGCCGGTCACGCTCGGCGCGGGCGCCCCGCTGCTGCCGCGTCACGTCGAGCTGCGGCTCGAGCAGCTCGAGCGCAACGTCGACTTCGCCTGCGCGCGCTATGCGGTGGTCAAGTGACGGACCCGCTCGTCGAGCGCGTGCTCGACTTGGCGGACGAGAACCTGCTCGTGCGCGATCGCAGCGCCGACCTCGAGGCCGCCATCGCCGACGTGGAGCGGGGCGCGGCCGAGCGCGACGATCGCAGCCTGGAGGCGTTCGCGCTTTCCCGCCGGGGCCTCGCGCTGCACGGCGATTTCCTGCGCGACCGCTCGCGCGGCGAGCCGCCGCAGGAGATGGCGCTGTTCGAGCAGGCCCTCGCCATCCGGCAGGAGATCGGCGACGAGTCCGGCATCGCCGAGTCGCTCTTCCAGGTCGGGCTGGTGTACCAGGTCGTGCGCGGCGACCACAAGACCGCGCGGCCGCTCTTCGAGGAGTCGTACCGGCGGGCAGCCGACGACGTCACGGCGTCGTACGCGCTCCGTCACATCGCCTTCTGCGACGACGAGGCGGGGGACGCGGAGTCAGCCGAACGCCGCCACGAAGAGGCGCTCGAGCTACGCCGCCAGGCCGGCTGGCAGGCGGGGATCGCGGCGCAGCTCGCCGCCGTCGCCGAGCTCCGTGCGCGGCGCGGCGACCGGGAGGGCGCCGCGGACCTCGCGCGGGAGGCGCGCGCGATCCTGGTCGGGCTCGGCGCCGAGCGTGCGCTGGCGCTGTTCGGGCCCGAGCTCGACGAGCTCGAGCGCGCCTAGACTTATCCCATGCGAATCGGCGTCCTGGCCCTGCAGGGAAACGTGCGCGAGCACGTTGACGTGCTGCGCCGGCTCGGCGCCGACGCGGTCGAGGTGCGCAAGCCCGAGCAGCTCGACGGCCTCGACGGCCTCGTCATCCCGGGCGGCGAGTCGACCACGTTCATGCGGCTGATGCGGCTCTACGGGCTCGAGGACGCGGTCCGCGAGTTCGGCCGCCCGGTCTTCGGCACCTGCGCGGGGATGATCGTGCTCGACCGCTCGCATCTCGGTCTCGTCGACATCGACGTCGACCGCAACGCCTACGGGCGCCAGGTCGCCAGCTTCGAGGCCGATCTCGAGCTCGAGGGCGATCCCGAGCCGCTGCGCGGCGTCTTCATACGCGCCCCGCGCCTTCGCGATATGGGGCCGGACGTCGAGGTGCTCGCCGAGCTCGCGGGCGAGCCGGTCCTGGTGCGCGAGGGCCGCCTCATCGTCGCGTCGTTCCACCCGGAGCTGACCGACGACACGAGAGTTCACGAGCTGTTCCTGGACCTGGTCAGGGAGGAGATGCATGTCGGGGCATAGCAAGTGGTCGTCGATCAAGCACAAGAAGGGCGCGGCCGACGCAAAGCGCGGCAAGCTCTTCTCCAAGCTCTCGCGCGCGATCATCGTCGCGGCGCGGGAGGGCGGCGGCGACCCCACAGGCAACCTCGCGCTTCAGAACGCGATCGAGAAGGCGCGCTCCTACTCGATGCCGAAGGACAACATCGACCGCGCGATCGCGAAGGGCGCGGGCACCGACGCCGACGCGGACGCCTACGAGACGATCGTCTACGAGGGCTACGGGCCGAGCGGCGTCGCGGTGCTCGTCGAGGCGCTGACGGACAACCGCAACCGCACGGCCTCCGACGTTCGGCATCTGTTCGCGAAGAACGACGGCAACCTCGGCGCGACCGGCGCGGTCGCCTGGCTGTTCGAGCGCACGGGTCTCGTTCTGGTCGACGCCGGCGGCGTGGACGAGGACGAGCTCATGCTGGCGGCCGCCGAGGGCGGCGCGGAGGACATCGAACGCGACGAGTCGCAGTTCCGCATCACCGCCACGCCGGAGGACCTCGCGGGCGTCCGGGAGGCGATCGAGGCGGCCGGCTTCACAGTCGACTCGGCCGAGGTGACGATGCTGCCGAAGACGACGGTCGAGGTCGATGACGAGTCGGCGGCAAAGAAGATCGTGCGGCTGATGGACGCGCTCGAGGAGAACGACGACGTCCAGGACGTCTACGCGAACTTCGACATTCCCGAGCGCGTGCTCGAGACCGTGGCCGGCTAGCGGCGGACCTCTGCGCTCGCCAGGCTGGTCGAACCGTTGACGACGACGGTGCGCATGCGCCCGCCGGCCGCCGCGACCCGGTAGGTCCCGTCCGGCTTCGTGTGGGTGACGCTGACCTTGCGCCAGCCGCTGCCGTTCCAGCGCTGAACGACGACCGGCACGCCCACGAGCGGGTTGAAGAACGGGTCGACCACCTTGCCGAACAGCTGGCCGCGCCGTGGGTCGAGGCGGATCGAGATCGTCTTCGGCGTGAGGTTGCCCTGGACGCGCACGAGCGAGAGCGCCTGGAGGATCTGCCCGCGGTTCCACGTCGAGGCGAGGATCCCGTCGACGAGGTTCGTGTCCGTCGCCGGCGTCGGGGTCGTGTAGTGGACGACAGCCTGGGCGCCGACGCCGAGCGGAACGGCGAGCGACGCCTCGAAGCGACCCTTCGCGTCGCCGCCGGATTGCGTGATGACGGCATAGCCGGGCAGCGTCCCGACGAGGCGCCCACTCACGTAGAGCGGTATCGAGATGCCGTACTTCTGGTCGAGCGGCCAGCTGTTCGCGTTCGCGGCGGCCGCCGCGGTGGCCGGGTCGGCGGTGCGGTCGCGGAACGTCACCGCCCAGCCCATCGTGGCCGCGCCCGTCTGCGCCGCAGGCCCGGCCCACATGCCCGGGGACTGGGCGACATAGGCGCCGGGCGACTCGATCATCACGGCGACGTCGGGCGCAAACCCCGCAGTGGCCGGCTGGCCGGCGGCCGCGACCTGGAACGTCTGCACGTCGCCGGCCCATGCAGCGGCCGCAGCGACGAGCGCCGCCGCCCCTCCGAGCGCCGCGAGCATGACCTTGCGCACGCGCTGAGGGTATCGCCGGGACCTGAAGGAGTCGTCCGCCGCGCGGCCTACTGTCTCTCCGTGAAGGTTCTCGGCATCGACCCAGGGACGGCTGCTTGCGGATACGGACTCGTCCAGCTCGACGGAAACCGGTTGCGCGCGCTCGTGCACGGCACGTGGAGGACACGCGCCGACGACCACCCCGCGATCCGGCTCAAGACGATCTTCGACGGCGTCGTCGAGCTCATCGAGGACCACGAGCCGGCGGCCGTCGCGATGGAGGAGTCCTTCGTCGGCGTCGACGCCCGCACCGCGCTCTCCGTCGGGCAGGCGCGCGGCGCCGTGCTGGTCGCCTCGGCCGCGCACGACGTGCCCTGCACCGAGTACGCGCCCGCGCGCGTGAAGCAGGCGGTGTGCGGCTACGGGCGCGCCGAGAAGGCGCAGGTGCAACGGATGGTGCAGTCGATCCTCAAGATGGAGACGCGGCCGACGCCCGACCACGCCTCGGACGCGCTGGCGGTGGCGATCTGCCACGCACTGGCGCCGCCGCTTCTGCGGGCGGTGGCCGGGTGATCGCGCGGCTGCGTGGCCAGCTCGCCGGCGAGTCCGGCGACGGCATCGTGCTGGACGTGGGCGGGGTCGGCTACCTCGTGCAGGCGACGGCCCGGGCGCGGCGGCGTGCGCGCGAAGGCGACGAGGTCACGCTCGAAACGTACCTCCACGTACGCGAGGACGTCATGCAGCTGTACGGGTTTGCCGACGCCGACGAGCGCGAGCTCTTCCAGGCGCTGCTCAGCGTGACCGGGATCGGCCCGAAGGTGGCCCTCGCGATCATCTCCGGCTCGACGACCGCGGAGCTGCGGCGCGCGATCGTGCTGGAGGACACCGCACGCTTCGAGGCCATTCCAGGCATCGGCAAGAAGACGGCCCAGCGGGTGGTGCTCGAGCTGCGCGAGAAGGTCAGCGCCGAGGCGATCCCGGCCCCGGACCGTGGGGGACGCCCGCGGGATGCGCTGGTCGCACGCGACGCGCTCGTCGAGCTGGGCTACTCGGTCGTCGAGGCCGAGCGCGCGCTGGCCGAGGTGGATCCGGGCCTGCCGGCCGAGGAACGCGTGCGGCTGGCGCTCAAGGCGGCATGACGACTCGGGACGGGCAGTTTCTGGCGCCGGCCCTGACGCCGGAGGACGACGAGGTCGAGCGCTCGCTGCGCCCGCGCCGGCTCGAGGACTTCGTCGGGCAGGAGCGGGTCAAGGAGCAGCTGCGCATCGCGCTCGACGCGGCGATCTCGCGCGGCGAGGCGCTCGACCACGTGCTGCTCGTCGGGCCGCCCGGGCTGGGCAAGACGAGCCTCTCGTTCATCATCCGCGAGGAGCTCGGCGTCGGCATCCGTACGATCGCCGGCCCGGCGCTCGAGCGGAAGGGCGACATGGCCGCGATCCTGACCGCGCTCGAGTCGCGCGACGTCCTCTTCGTCGACGAGATCCACCGCCTGAACCGCTCCGTCGAGGAGGTGCTCTACCCGGCCCTCGAGGACTTCCGGCTCGACATCATCGTGGGCCAGGGGCCGGCGGCGCGGACGCTGACCCTCGACCTTCCCCCGTTCACGCTCGTCGGCGCGACGACGCGCACCGGGTTGCTGACGACGCCGCTCCGCGACCGCTTCGGCATGACCTTCCGCCTCGGGTACTACGAGCCGGACGAGCTGGGGCAGATCGTGCGCCGCTCCGCGCGCATCCTGGGCGTGGAGCTGGCGGACGAGGCGGCGGACGAGATCGCGCGGCGCTCCCGCGGGACGCCGCGGATCGCGAACCGCATCCTGCGCCGCGTGCGCGATGTCGCCGAGGTTCGCCACCAGGGAGCGATCACCGCGGCCATCGCCGACGAGGCGCTGGAGCTGCACGAGGTCGACGAGCAGGGGCTCGAGCGCACCGACCGCGAGCTGCTGCGGGCGATCGCTCACAAGTTCGAGGGCGGCCCCGTCGGGCTGTCGACGCTCGCCGTCGCGCTCGGCGAGGAGCCGGACACGATCGAGGACGTCTACGAGCCGTACCTGCTGCAGCTCGGCTTCATCCAGCGCACACCGCGCGGGCGCGTCATCACCGCGCTCGGGCGGGCGCACGTCGGCGCCGTCGCCGGCGCCGAGAGCAGCCTGTTCTAGACTGAATCCGTGAAGCAGATCTGGACAGGCAAGGTCACAGAGGTCGCCGTCCGCTACGGCGAGCATGCGCCTATGGCCACTGTCTGCTGCAACGCGTGCCGGGCGTGTGCGACCACGAACGCGCTCGGCCTGCTGGCCGCCGGCGCCGGGACGATCGCCGTCGCTGCCAGGCGTCTCGTGCGCCGCTAGTCCTACGGCCGGTACTGCACCTCGTGCCACGACGGCACGAGTGCGAGGTCGAGCAGCGCCCGGTCGCCGTTCGGGTTCCGGTAGCCGAACTCGGCCTGGTCGTCGTCCCACGCGACCTCGAGCAGCCCCTCCTTGACGCGGTGGTCGAGCCACGCGCCGCGGAAAACGAGCTTGCGCAGCCAGTAGACGAGCGACTCGCTCCCGACGAGCCCGACGCGCTCCCAGTTGCGGACGAGATACGTGCCGAGGCGGCTCTCCGGCTCCTCGATACGGCCGTCCGCGGCCAGCTCGACCAGGTCGGCGGTCTCATCGTCGTCCAGGTCGTTGTCCGGGATCAGGCCCAGGCGGACGGCGGCGGCGACGACGCGCTCCTCGAAGTCGAGCGCGTTGAACGCGAACTCGTACCCGAGGAACTCGACGACGTAGTCCTCCCCCGAGGAGTAGTTCGGGTGCGTCACGCGCCGGAGGATAGCCCCGGGGTCGGCGGCAGCCCCGTCACGCTTCCGGCACGGATTCGTCACGGTCCGTCGCGCCGCAAGCCCCGCCCTGCGAACTGTGTGCCGTCCGGCCGTCGCCGTACGGTCAATTGTCCGATGTCGTGGATGATCCGCCCCTGCGATCCGGACACTGCGCGCCGCCTTGCAGGCGAGCTCGGCGTCACGGAGACGACCGCTCGTGTCCTCGTCCGCCGCGGGTTCGCGGACGGAGCGAGCGCCCGTGCGTTCCTCGACGGCGCGGCGCCGACGCATGACCCGTTCCTGCTCGGTGACATGCAGGAAGCCTGCGCAGCGATCCGCGCCGCCATCGATGCACGGCAGGCGCATCTGCGTGCACGGCGACTACGACGCCGACGGCATCTGCGCGACCGCGCTCGCGGTCACGATCCTGCGCGAGCTCGGCGCCGATGTCGACTGGCACCTGCCGAACCGCTTCGACGAGGGCTACGGGCTGTCCCTGGGGACCATCGAGCGCCTGGCGGACGAAGGATGCGGGCTCGTCCTGACCGTCGACTGCGGCATCACAGCCGCTGATGAAGTGGCCGCCGCACGCGCCCGGGGCCTCGAGGTCGTGGTCACCGACCATCACCGGCCCGGCGACACGCTGCCCGACTGCCCGATCGTCGCGACGCGGCCGTCCGACTACCCGTTTCCGGAGCTCTGCGGCACCGGCGTCGTGCTCAAGCTCGGGCAGGCGCTGCTCGGCGACGACCATCCGGCGCTGAACGAGCATCTCGACCTGGTCGCGCATCGCGACCGTCGCCGACGTCGTCCCGCTCGTCGACGAGAACCGCGCCCTCGCGCGCGCGGGCATGGACGCGCTCGCGCGGACGCAGAAGCCCGGGCTGCAGGCGCTCATGCGCGTCGGCCGCGTCGACCCGGCCACGCTCGACGAGGGCGGCATCGCGTTCCGGCTCGCGCCGCGGATCAACGCCGCCGGCCGGCTCTGCGAGCCGGAGATCGCGCTCGAGCTCCTCCTCGCTCCCGACGTCGAGACGGCGAAGCCGCTTGCCGAGCGGCTCGAGGAGCTGAACCGCGAGCGGCAGCTCGTCGAGGACCGGATCCTGCGCGAGGCGGTCGCCCAGGTCGAGGCGTGGCCCGAGGCCCGCCGGCGCGCCCGGGGGTACGTCGTCGCCGGCGAGGACTGGCACGAGGGCGTCGTCGGCATCGTCGCGTCGCGTCTCGTCGAGCGCTTTCGCCGCCCCGTCGTGCTCATCGCCGGCGCCGACGGCGCTCTGGAAGGGCTCCGGCCGGTCGATCTCGGCGTTCGACCTGCACGGCGCGCTCGCCGCCTGCTCCGGCCACCTCGAGCGCTGGGGCGGCCACCGCGCCGCCGCCGGCCTCTCGATCAGCGGGCGAGGCAGTCGCCCGCGTTCGCGGCGGCGTTCGCCGAGCACGCCGACGCGGCGCTCACGCCCGAGGACCTCGAGCCGGTCACCGTCGTGGACGCGGTCGTGCGCGGCCGCGAGCTGACGACGGCGCTCTGCACCGAGCTCCGCCGGCTGCGGCCGTTCGGGCTCGGCAACCCGGCCGTCACGCTGCTCGCGCCCGGCTGCGAGATCCAGGAGCCGGCCAGGGTCGGCGACGGCAAGCATCTGCGCTTCCGCGTCCGCCACGAGGGCGTCCCGGCGGGTGGGGCGATCGCGTTCGGTCTCGGCGCGCGCGCCGACTCGCTGCGCCGGGCGCTGCCCTTCGACGTCGTCTTCCGACTCGAGGAGAACCACTGGAACGGCACGGTCGCGCCGCAGCTCGTCGTCCGCGACGTCTGGGAGACGGACCCGCGCTACGAGCAGCTGCGCGCCCAGCTGGCCGGCGAATGGCGGGCCGGCGAGGACGCCTGGACGGCAGCAGGCGCGCGGCGGTCTTCGACGAGCTCGGCCTCGAGCCGGGCGGCACGGCGTCGCGCAACCTGCTCGAGTCCGAGCGGTTCCGAGAGCTGCTGGCGGAAGCCGAGCCGGCGGCGCTGGCAGAAGCGGCGTAAGCGCCTACGCGTTGCGCAGCGAGATACGCCGAGCCCGCGCCCGGCGGCGCCGGACGGGCGGCGTTCCGCTCGAGCTGGACCAGCATCCGCGCGAGCTGCACGGCCTTGCGTTGACGTCGTCTGAGGAGCACCCGCCCCGGTTCGGGCGCGCGGGGCGGTAGTCCTGCCGCCGCGGAAGGTGAGCCGAGATCCTGCCCAGTACAATTCATTGATGGCCGTCGTCGAGGCCGCTGGCCGGCATCAGAATCTTCTCGACGAGCTGCTGGCCGACGTCACCGCCTACAAGGCGGGCGCCGACACCGAGCTCGTCGCATCGGCGTTCGCCTTCGCAGCGGAGCACCACGACGGACAGCAGCGGCGCTCCGGCGAGGATTTCATCAACCACCCGTTCGGCGTGGCGAAGATCTGCGCCGAGCTGCACCTCGACGAGCAGACGATCGCGGCGGCGCTGCTCCACGACGTCGTCGAGGACACCGACGTCGAGATCGAGGAGATCCATGCCGAGTTCGGCGAGGACATCGCACGGATCGTCGAGGGCGTCACCAAGCTGACCCGGGTCCAGTTCGCCAGCCGCGAGCAGGCCGAGGCCGAGAACTACCGCAAGCTGATCCTCGCGATGGCGCAGGACATGCGCGTCATCCTGATCAAGCTCGCCGACCGGCTGCACAACCTGCGCACGATCGAGTACCTCGGCCGCCAGAAGCAGCTCCAGAAGTCGCGCGAGGCGCTCGAGATCTATGCGCCGCTCGCGCACCGCCTCGGCATCCACACGCTCAAGTGGGAGCTCGAGGACCTCGCCTTCCAGACGCTGCACCCGCGCAAGTACGACGAGATCAAGGCGATGGTCACCGAGCGGCGCGCCGACCGCGACGAGCACGTCAAGGAGGCCGCGCTGCTGCTCCAGGCCGAGCTCGACAAGGTCGACATCCCCGCCGAGATCTCCGGCCGCCCGAAGCACTTCTACTCGATCTACGAGAAGATGGCGAAGCGCGGGAAGGAGTTCAACGAGATCTACGACCTGACCGCGATGCGCGTCATCGTCGAGCGCTCGGACGAGGAGGGCACGCGCGACTGCTACGGCGCGCTGGGGCTGATCCACTCGCTCTGGAAGCCGATGCCCAACCGCTTCAAGGACTACATCGCGATGCCGAAGCTGAACGGCTACCGCGCGCTGCACACGACCGTCATCGGTCCGCACGGCCGGCCGCTCGAGATCCAGATCCGCACGCGCGAGATGCACCGGACGGCCGAGTTCGGCATCGCCGCGCACTGGCTGTACAAGGCGGGCGACCCGCGCCAGAAGGCGCTCGAGGAGTGGACGCGGTGGGTGCGCCAGCTGATCGACTGGGAGCAGGACGAGCCCGACCCGCAGGAGTTCATGAAGACGGTCGCCAAGGACCTCTTCGACGAGGAGGTCTTCGTCTTCACGCCCAAGTACGAGGTCAAGCGCCTGCCCGCCGGCGCGACGCCGATCGACTTCGCCTACGCGGTGCACACCGACGTCGGCCACCGCACCGTCGGCGCGAAGGTCAACGGGCGGATCGTCCCGCTCAGCTACCAGCTGCACTCCGGCGACCGGGTCGAGGTGCTCACCTCGAAGTCCGGCCGCGGCCCCTCGCGCGACTGGATCTCACTGGCGGCGTCGTCACGCGCGCGGAACAAGATCCGCCAGTGGTTCTCGCGCGAGACGCGGGAGGACACCGAGGCGCGCGGCCGCGAGTCGCTCGAGCAGGCGCTGCGCAAGCAGAACCTGCCCTACCGCAAGCTCGCCGGCTCGGCCGTGCTCGCGCAGGTGATCCGCGAGAGCGGCTTCAAGAAGGCGGAGGACTTCTACCTGGCGCTCGGCTCCGGGAAGCTGCAGCCGTCACAGATCGTCAACAAGCTGCTCCAGCAGCTGAAGACGCAGGAGGTCGTCGAGGAGGAGCCCGTCCCGCTGAAGGCGCCGAAGGCGAAGCGGGCCGTCGGCTCGACCAACCTCGGCATCCGCGTCGAGGGCTCCGGCGACGTTCTCGTCCGGCTCGCCAAGTGCTGCACGCCGGTGCCAGGCGACGACATCGTCGGCTACATCTCGCTCGGCAAGGGCATCACCATCCACCGCGGCGACTGCCCCAACGTCAAGGCGCTGCGGCGCAACCCGGAGCGGTTCACGCCGGTCGAGTGGGACGGGGCCGCGACGCAGAGCTTCCGCGTCCAGATCGCCGTCGACGCGTGGGACCGCCCGCGCCTGCTCGAGGACGTCGCGCGGACGTTCGCCGAGTACGGGGCGAACATCGTCGAGTACGGGGGCCACGTCGAGGACCAGCTCGCGAAGAACTGGTACACGGCCGAGATCGGCGACGTCCGCTCGCTGCGCAGCCTGCTGAACGCGCTGCGCCACCTCGAGGCCGTCTTCGACGCGAACCGCGTCACGCCCTCGTCCTAGGTACCCCGAACGAGGGATTCTGGGGGCCGAAAACGGCTTGATCAAGCCGTTGCTCCCCGTTCGGGGGATGCATCCCCCGAACGGGCTCATACCTCGAATGAGGGATAGGCAGATCGGGGCCGAGTCCCTACAAGGAGAGGAGGGGGAGGGGTAAGGCTGCGGCGCCCACCTGTCACGGGGACGACGGGTGGGCCCGCGCCGCCTACTGCTACGGATCCCAGGTCTCGCCGCCGGTATCCCAGCCGACGAGTACGTAGGGGCCAACCAGCTCCGCCACTCGTGTGGCGAGCCCGGGGTCATCGTCAGAAAGGGCCAGCTCCCCCACTGATTGCCCGTCGAACTCCACCGGCACCGTGATGGCGGGGTCGCCCGCGCCGGCGCTCGGACCAGGCACCAGGTTCCCGTCCTCGACGAAGCGGATCGCGGCATATCCGACGCCGTGCTGGTGGAGTGCCGCGAGCACCCCGCGCAGGATGTCGTCGGCGTCGCCGCCGCGCTCGACGACCGCTGCCGCGGCCGCGTAGGCGTCGCTCACTCCTCGAGATCCTCGCCCTCGAAGGCGCGGATCGGCTCGCGGTACGCCTCCGGGATCGGCGCCGCGCGCCGCTCGTCGAGATCGACGAGCACGAGCGTCTGGCGCGCGGTGACCATGAGGGCGTCGTCCTCCATGCGGTACGCGGCGCCCTCGAACGTCGCGCTCGTGTGACCGAGGCGGCTGATGCGGATGAACACCTCGAGCAGGTCGTCGAACCGCGCGGGCGCGAAGTACTCGAGCGCCGAGGCGCGCATCACGAACTCGTGCTCGCCGTCGCCGCGCAGCCGGCCGAGGTGACGGAGGTACTCCACGCGCGCCGTGTCGAAGTAGGGCAGGTAGCGGCCGTAGTAGACGATCCCCTGCGCGTCGGTGTCGGAGAAGCCGACACGGGTCAGCGCGGAGTACTTGAACGGGGGCATGCGGGTCGAGATGCGGCCGAGCTCGAGCGAGGTCACGGCTGTCGATCCTATGGGTGCACAATGGCCGGGTGACCTCTCAGACGATCGAGTCGCCGGACCGGGTCCGCACCGAGGAGCCGGAGCAGTGGGAATCGCCCGTCGAGGACCGCCCGTGGGTGGTCATCGTCTGGAATGACCCGGTCAACCTGATGAACTACGTGACCTTCGTCTTCCAGAAGCTGTTCGGCTACGCCAAGCCGAAGGCCGAGAAGCTCATGTGGCAGGTGCACTCGGAGGGCAAGGCTGCTGTCTCGACGGGGACGCAGGAGAAGGCCGAGGCGGACGTCGCCCGCCTGCACGCGCACGGGCTCTGGGCGACGATGCATCAGGACTAGGCGTGGTCTTCCGCCGGCCTTTCAAGCCGCTGGACGGTGGCGGCTACCGCGTGAAGCTGGGCGCGCCCGAGCGGGCGGCGGTGCGCGATCTGTGCGTCGAGCTGCGCGCGCTCGTGGTCGCGAACGATGCTGCGGCTGCGCGGCTCTTCCCGCCGGCGTTTCGCGACGACGAGGAGGCAAGCGCCGCGTTCGACGAGCTCGTCCGCGGCGACCTGGAGGCGCAGCGGCTGGCCGCCTTCGACACCGTCGAGGCGACGCTCGACGCCGACCGCCTCGACGAGGCGCAGGCGGCCGCCTGGTGCGGCGCGCTGAACGACGCGCGGCTCGTCCTGGGCGAGCGGCTCGGCGTCACCGAGGAGTTGTACGAGAACGGCATCCCGCGCGACGATCCCCGCGCGCGGGAGCTTGCGTTCTATGCCTGGCTGACGTGGCTCCAGGGGGAGCTCGTCGAGGCGCTCTCGACGCGCTTGTAGGGGCTGTACCCGCGACAGCGGGGGGCTGTCCCTCGTGCATGCATCGAGGTGTTGTCCGAGCACAGGGGCAGTCCCCTACGACCTGATGACTTCGAGCACCTCGTCGCGCTTGCGCTCCATCAGCTCCTGCGAGCGCGCCTCGAGGTTGAGGCGCAGCAGCGGCTCGGTGTTCGACGGGCGGACGTTCATGTGCCAGTCGGCGGCGTCGACGGAGATGCCGTCGAGGTGCGAGACCGTGCCCTCCTGCCCGAACCGCTCCTTCAGCTCCTGCAGCTTCACGGCCACGTCCTTCACCGGCGTGTTCAGCTCCCCGGTCAGGAAGTAGCGCTCGCGGTACGGGCGCAGCAGCTCGGACAGCTTCTGCTCGCGTCTGGAGAGCAGCTCGACCATGAGCAGGAACGGCACCGTGCCGGAGTCGGACTGCGAGAAGTCGCGGAAGTAGTAGTGGGCCGACACCTCGCCGCCGAAGACGGCGCCGTCCCGGCGCATCCGCTCCTTGAAGAACGCGTGGCCGACGCGGTTCAGCAGCGGGACGCCGCCGGCGCGCTCGATCGTCTCCGGCACCGCCCAGCTCGCGCGGACGTCGTAGATGACCTTGCCGCCCGGCTCCTTCTCGAGGATGGACTCGGCGAACAGGGCGGTGACGAAGTCGCCGGGCACGAACTCCCCGGTGTCGTCGACGAAGAAGCAACGGTCGGCGTCACCGTCGTAGGCCACGCCCAGGTCGGCGTGCTCCTCGAGCGTCTTGCGCACGATGAACTCGCGGTTCTCGGGCAGCAGCGGGTTCGGCGCGTGGTTCGGGAACGTCCCGTCCGGCTCGAAGAAGCAGCGCACCGTGTCGAGCGGGAGGCGGTCGAGTATCGGCGGGAGCATCGCCCCGGCCATCCCGTTCGCCGCGTCGATGACGACCCGTAGCGGCCGGATGGACGGCACGTCGACGAACGACAGCACCCGCTCGACGAAGGCGGGATACACGTCCTCCCGCGTGACGGAGCCGCGGCTCTTAACAGGGACAGTCCCTGTTAAGGCGCGGTCGCGCACGTCGTAGAGCCCCGAGTCTCCGCCGACGGGTACCGCGCCGCGGCGGACGATCTTCATGCCCGTGTACCCCTTCGGGTTGTGCGACGCGGTGACCATGATCCCGCCGTCGAGGCCGAGATGATCGACCGCGAAGTACGTCATCTCCGTGCCCACCATGCCGATGTCGACCACGGTGCAGCCGGCCTCGGCCGCTCCCTCGATCACTGCCGCCGCCATCGAGGGCGACATCGTCCGCATGTCGCGGCCGACCGCGATCCGCTCCGGCTCGAATTGCTCCACGTACGCGCGCGCGATCGCCCGGGCGCCCTCCTCGTCGAGCTCAGCGGGGTAGAGCCCGCGGACGTCATAGGCCTTGAACACCTTCGGGTCGAGCACCCCCGGATGCTAGAGGCAGTGTCGCGAGCCGTGCGCATTCCGAGGCGAAGCCGTTTGACGATCCCGGAAAGAGCGGTTTTTCCCCTGCAAAACGGGGAATCACAGCAGTGCTGAATCCGTTTCTACACTTGTGAGCGTGGAACGCAAGCTGGCCACGGTGATGTTCGTGGACCTGGTCGGGTCGACGGCGCTGGTTTCGCGCGCCGATCCCGAGGTCGTCCGCCGCCGCATCGCGCAGTACTTCGAGCACGTCTCGCAATGCGTGACCCAGCACGGTGGGATCGTCGAGAAGTTTGCCGGGGACGCCGTCATGGCCGCCTTCGGCATCCCCGTGGCCCACGAGGACGACGCCGAGCGTTCCGTGCGCGCCGCCTTCGGCGTCCTCGACGTCGTGCGCGAGCTCGAGCTCGAGGCCCGCGTCGGCATCGAGTCGGGCGAGGTCGTCACCGACGAGGCGGACTCGACGTTCGCGACGGGCGAGGCCGTCAACATCGCCGCGCGGCTCCAGCAAGCCGCGCAGCCCAACCAGATCCTGATCGGCCCCGGAGCGCAGCGCCTGGCCTTCGGCCGGCTCGAGCTCGAGGACGTCGGCCCGGTCGAGGTGCGCGGCCGCGAGCCCGTCTGGGCGTGGGCCGTGAGCGGCGTCAGCGACCACGGCGCGCGCGACGGCCGCTTCGAGGCACCGTTCATCGGCCGTGATGCCGAGCTCGAGCTGCTCGAGAACACCTACGCGCGCACGGTGCGCGACCGGCGCGCCCAGCTCTTCACCGTCTTCGGCGACCCCGGCATGGGCAAGACGCGCCTCGTCGATGAGTTCACCGCCACGCTCGAGAGCGCGACCGTCCTCCGCGGCCGCGCGCTCCCGTACGGCGAGGGCGTGACGTACTGGCCGCTCGCCGAGATGGTCAAGGCAGCCGCGGGCATCGCCGACGACGACCCGCTCGACGTCGCGCTCGAGAAGCTCCGCGACTCCTGCCCAGCCGAAGCCGTCGCCGATCTGCTCGGCCTGGCGTCGGGCGTGCTCGAGGCGGTCTCCGGCGATCGCAGCCAGCAGGAAATCGCCTGGGCCGCGCGCGAGTGGGCAGAGCGGATGGCCCAGCCGCAGCCGCTCGTGTTGATCTTCGAGGACATCCACTGGGCCGAGGAGCCGCTGCTCGAGCTGATCGAGCACCTGGCCACCTGGGTCAAGGAGGCACCGCTCCTGCTCGTTGCGATGGCGCGGCCCGAGCTGCTCGACATGCGCCCCGACTGGGGCGGCGGCCGCGTGCGGGCCACCTCGATCCAGCTCGAGCCGCTCAACACCAAGGACAGCGAGGACCTCGTCTCGGCCCTCGTAGAGGCGAGCGGCGACGGCGGGCTCTCCTTCGACGTCCAGCACGCGGCGCTCGAGAAGACCGAAGGCAACCCGCTCTTCGTCGAGGAGATGGTGCGGATGCTCGTCGAGGAGGGCGGCAACGGCCGCGCCCGGCGCATCCCCGACACGCTGCAGGCGCTGATCGCGGCGCGCATCGACCGGCTGCAGCCGGACGCGAAGCGCGTCCTCCAGCGCGCCTCGATCATCGGCCGCGTCTTCTGGGGCGGCGCCGTTCAACACCTTTCACCGGAGCTCGACGACGTCGACGCGGTCCTGGATGACCTCATGCTGCGCGACTTCATCGCGCAGGAGACGCGGTCGTCGCTCAAGGACGAGACCGCATACCGCTTCAAGCACGTGCTGATCCGCGAGGTCGCGTACGCGGGTCTCGCGAAGGCATCCCGCGCGGCCTACCACGACCGCTTCGCGGCGTGGCTCGGCGAGAGCGCCGGCGAGGAGCTGCTGGAGATCCGCGCGTACCACCTCGACCAGGCCGTCGCCCTGCTCGAGGAGCTCGACGGGAAAGCGCCGGCCGAGCTGACACATGAGGCGGCCGCGGCGCTGACGCGCGCCGGCAAGCGGGCGCTGGCGCAGGAGGCGAACCGTGCCGCCCGCCGGCAGCTAAAGCGTGCCGCCGAGCTGGAGCCGACGCTCGAGCGCCGCTACCAGGCGGCGCGCGCTGCCTGGCGGCTGGGCGACATCCCGACCGTGTGGGTGGAGATGCGCGCCGTCCGCGAGGCGGCCGAGGAGGTAGGCGACACCGCGACCGAAGCACGCGCCTGCACGGCGCTCGCCGAGGTTGTCATCTATCGCGATGGCGACATTGACGAGGGCCGCGCGCTCGCGCTCCGCGCGCTCGAGCTGGTCGACGGCCAGGACGACGAGGCGCGCTACGACACGTTGGAGATCCTCGCGCTCCTCGGCTGGTGGACGGGCAACCTGACCGCGGTCGAGGAGTACAGCACCGAGATGCTCGCGCTCGGTGAGCGCCTGGACCGCAAGGACCTGGCCGCGCTCGCCCTGACGAGCCTGATCGGGGTCGCGATGTCACGGCTCGAGGACGAGCGCGCGGAGGAGCTGCTGCCGCGGGCGATGGAGCTGGCCGAGGCGAGCGAGAGCCTGCACGCCCGCACGGAGGCGTTCCGATCGCAGGGCGACCTCGCCGACCGGCGCGGCGACCTCGATGCGGCCGCGGAGGCCTATGAGCAGGCCCGCGAGCTCGCGTCCGAGGCTGGCGCCACCGCGTCGCTTGCCGGCATCCTCCGCCACCTGTCCTCGGTGATGGAGCGCCAGGGCGAGACCGCGCGCGCGGAGAAGCTGCTGCGCGACGCGATCCGCATGCTCCGCCAGATGGACCGCCGCGGCACGCTCGTCGAGGCGCTGCGAGCGCTGGCCGAGCTGCTGCTGCGCGAGGGCAAGATCGAGGAGGCCGAGCGGTTCGCGCTGGAGGCCCGTGAGGTGCTCACCCCGCGCGACATCACCTCGCGCATCACCACCACCACCGCGCTCGCACTCGTCCGCGAGGCACAGGGCCGCAACGACGAGGCCGAGGAGCTCTTCCGCGACGCGATCGAGCTGCTAGGAGAGACCGAGTGGCGGAGCATGCAGCGCAAGCCGCTGCGCGCGTTCGCCCGCTTCCTCACCGAGCTGGGCCGCGCCGACGAGGCGCGCCCCTACGAGGAGCGGGTCGCGGAGCTGGACGTGTTGGCGCACGGCTCGGGGGAGACCGAGTGCAGCGCGCCGCCGGTCGCCGGGCTCACGTAGCCCCGGCCGCAGCGAGCAGCGCCGCCTTCACGGCCTGGTGCGACTCCTCGCCGGGCGACTCGCTGATCACCGTCGCCGGGCGCTTGAAGCGGCTCAAGGCCTCGCCGAGCGGCTCGGCGCGCAGCGTGCCCTCGCCGTAGGCCAGGTGCTTCGTCTCGTTGCGGTTCGCGTAGGCGATGTCGGAAAAGTGGATGTGGAACGGCGCGCCCGCCGGGAGCAGCTCGTCGGCGCGCTCGAGCACGGCGGCGAACGCGTCCATGTCCGTGAAGGCGCCGTCACTCGTCGCGTGCAGGTGCGCGAAGTCGATCACCGGCCGGATCCAGCCGGTGCGCTCCGAGATCGCGAACACGTCGTCGGCGGTGCCGAGCTCGCGGACACGGCCCATCACCTCGACGCCGAACGGCATGAGGCGGCCCTTCTTCTCGAGCCGCGCGTGCAGGTCGCCGAGCTGCGAGACGACGTCGTCGAGCGCCTGGTCGCGCTCACGCTCGAGCAGGAAGCCCGGGTGGAAGACGACCACCTCCGCGCCGGCCGCGACGGCGATCCCGGCCGTGTGGTCGAGCATGCCGAGGGCCATGTTGAACTTCTTGCCGCGCTCGACGTGCCCGAGGAACGCCGCCAGCGGCGCGTGCACGGACAGCGCAATTCCGGCGTCGCGGGCCAGCTCGCCGAACCGGCCGGCCCAGTCGTAGTCCATCCAGAACCCGCCCTCGAAGTCGATCTCGCAGGCCGTGTAGCCGCGGTCGAGCAGGATCGCGATCGCCTCGTCGGGGCTGTCGCGCGACGGCACACGAGCAGGACCGAAGCGGATCTCACCCATGCCCGCCACGCTAGCCGACGAGGGTCCGTCCGACGCCATTCCTACCCTGCGAGTCATGCCACAGCGCCCGAGCAGAATCGATCTCCTTGAGCTCGACATCGACCTGCGCCTGACCGACCTCTGGCGGGAGGCCTGCGAGGTCACGGAGTGGAACGTCGAGGTCGTCGGAGCGTTCATGCGCGCCGCGTACGGCAAGGGCTACTGCGACGCGCTCACCGAGGATCAGCCGGGCTCCCTCTGCGAGGAGCACGGATACCGGATCCCCGGTCGCCGCCGGGCGCCCGCCGAGCGCTGATCGCTTAACAGACTTCCCGATCGGCAGGGCTAGACTCCCGCTGTGCCTCGCACGAAGAGCCCGGCGCGCCTGATCATCGCCCTCTCTGTCGCGGGGGTGCTCGCGATCTTCCTGGTCTACGTCGCCATCGCCGGCGGCACGCCGCAGGTCAAGCCGAGCAACGTCGCCCAGCACAAGGGCAGCGTCGTCCTGGTCGGCACGGTGGTCTCCGGCACGATCGCGCCGGCCGCGAACGACGGCAAGCAATTCCTGCTCCGCGACCGCGACGGGACGGCCCGCTTCCCGGTCGTCTACCGCGACGCCCCGCCCCCACAGTTCAAGGGCGGACGCGAGATCTCCCTGCAGGGATATGTTCGCGGCGGCGTCTTCCAGGGCCAGGCGGGCAGCATGATGACCAAGTGCCCGTCGAAGTACCAGGCAGCGAAGAAAGCGGCGTAGGTTGGCGCGCCTTCGGGTGACGCCCGCCAGGCCGCTGGCGGCCGATGAGCGGCGCCATGCGTCGTCCTCGGTCGCCCAAATAGCTTCCAGCTATTCGGGCTCCCTGCGTCCTAGCCTGGCTTGCTCCTCGACCGCCAGCGGCGTGGCCACGACACCCGAAGGCGCGCAAGTTGGCTGAGCTCGGGCGCGGCGCGCTCGTCATCGCCCTCGGGCTCGAGGTGTGGGCGGTCGGCGCGGGCGGCTACGCGGCGTTTCGCGGGCGGCGCAGGCTCGCGGCCTCGGCGCAGAACGCGCTGTACGCCGCCCTCGGCACGATCGTGGTTGCGGCAGTGGTGCTCGAGGCGGCCCTGCTGCGCCGCGACTTCTCGTTCAGCTACGTCGCCGAGCACACGAGCCGCAAGCTGACGACCGGCTACGCGGCGGCCTCGTTCTGGAGCGGCCAGGAGGGCTCGCTTCTGCTCTGGCTGCTGATCCTGAGCGTCTTCTCGGCGGCCGTGCTGCTGCTCACCCGCCGCCCGGCGCGCACGCTCCTGCCCTGGGTGGTGCCGATCCTCGGGGTCGTCGGCACGTTCTTCGCCTTCCTGCTGGTCTTCGTCACGAGCCCGTTCAACACGCAGCCGCCGCCCGCGGACGGCGCGGGGCTCAACCCGAGCCTGCAGAACCCGTACATGCTTGCCCACCCGCCGCTGCTCTACCTCGGCTACGTCGGGCTGACGATCCCGTTCGCGTTCGCGATGGGCGCGCTGCTCGCGCGCCGGACGGACGAGCTCTGGATCGTGGCGACGCGCCGCTGGACGCTGCTCGCCTGGACGTTCCTCGGCGTCGGCCAGCTGCTCGGCTCGCACTGGGCCTATGTCGAGATCGGCTGGGGCGGCTACTACGCCTGGGACCCGGTCGAGAACGCAGCGCTGATGCCGTGGCTCGCAGCCACGGCGTTCCTGCACTCCGTGATGATCCAGGAGAAGCGCGGGATGCTGAAGGTCTGGAACGTCCTGCTCGTCATCGGCGCGTTCCTGCTCTCGCTGTTCGGCACGTTCCTGACGCGCTCCGGCGTCCTGAACTCGGTGCACTCGTTCTCGTTCAGCTCGGTCGGCCCGTGGATCCTCGGCTTCATCGCGTTCGTGACCGCCGCGTCGCTCCTGATCGTGTTCTCGCGCCTCGACCTGCTGCGCTCGCGTACCCGGCTCGAGTCGATCGTCTCGCGCGAGGCGACGTTCCTCTACAACAACCTGCTGCTCGTGGCGCTCTGCCTGACCATCCTTTGGGGAGTTATTTATCCGATCGTGTCCGAGGCCATCCGCGGCGAGACGGTCACGGTCGGCTCGCCCTACTTCAATTTCTTCCTGCGCGTCTTCGGGCTGCCGCTCCTGCTGCTGATGGGCATCGGGCCGCTCGTCGCGTGGCGCCGTGCATCCCTGCGCTCGCTCGGGCGGACGTTCGCGTGGCCGGCCGCGGTCGCGCTCGCGACCGGCGTCGTGCTGGTCTTCCTGGGCGCCGGCTCCTCGACCCCGGGGCTGATCGGCTACACGTTCTCGGCCTTCGTGCTCGCGTCGATCGCGCTCGAGTTCGCACGCGGGACGAGCGCACGGCACGCGACCGCCCAGGAGAGCTGGCCGCGCGCGCTCACGTCGCTGATCGGGCGCAACCGCCGGCGCTACGGCGGCTACATCGTGCACGCGGCGATCGTGCTGCTCGCGGTCGGCATCGTCGGCTCGAGCGCGTACGACTCGAAGCGCACCGCGACCCTGCGCCCGGGCCAGTCCATGGACGTGGGGAAGTACACACTGACCGCCGGGCGGCCGCGCTACACGACGGTGCCGAACATCGTCGAAGGGCGCACGCCGATCCTGGTGCGCCGCGGTGGCGACGTGCTCGGCACGCTCAATCCTGGCCAGAACTACTACAAGGCCGAGGACCAGACGTCGCGCGAGGTCTCGATCCGCAGCGATTACCTGACCGGCGAGGACCTGTTTCTGAACGCCGTCATCAACAAAGACGGCTCGGTGCACCTGGAGGCGTCCGTGAAGCCGCTCGTCAACCTGATCTGGCTCGCAGGCCTCGTCTTCATCTTCGGCTCGGTCGTCGCGATGTGGCCCGACGCCCGCGAGCAGCGCCGGCTCGCGACCCGCTACGGCGAACAGCCGGCCTACGCGCAGGCGTGAGCGTCGCGCTCCTGCTCGCGGCCGTGCTCGCGATCGCGGCGATCGTGGCCGTCGCGCTGCCGTTCATCCGCGAACCGGAGGTGCCGGAGGAGCGGGACCGGCTCGCGAGCGTCGATCCGGCTGAGCGGCGGCGGCTCCAATTGCTGGAGGAGCGCGACCGGGTGCTGGCGGCGCTCTCCGAGCTCGAGCTCGACCACCGCACCGGCAAGGTCTCGGACGATGACTACGCCGAACAGGTCGGCCCGTTGCGCGCCCGGGCGGCGGCGGCGCTTCGGGCGCTCGACTCGCCCCCTGCGGCGCCGAGCCCGCCGGAGCCCGCCGACCCGGACGACCCTGTTTTGCAGGCAGTTCGTGTCGGTCCGGGGAGGATTTCGGCCGAATGAGCCGCTAGACTCGCCCATCCGAAAGAACAGGTGCCTCACGCGCGCAGGGCCGGCGCCCTCGCGCGCGAACCCCCTTTTATGGCCCGTCGACTGCCCCTCCTCCTGTTGCTGCTGGCGTTCGTGGCGGCGCCGCAGGCCGCGGGCGACGACGTGTCGCACAAGGCGGCAGTGGACGCGCAGCTCGCCCAGCTCCGCGCGAAGATGGCAAGCGCGTCGGCGAAGGAGGACTCGCTCTCGTCGCATATCTCGAGCGTCACCGGCGATATCCGCGTGCTCGAGCGGCGCTCCGGGGACGTCGCTGCGAGGCTGAGAACGCTGCAGGCCGATCTCGAGCTGCACCGCGCGCGGCTCGTCCGGCTCACGCAGCTCCTCGAGCTCCAGACCGCCCGGTTGACCTTCCTCAGGGGCCAGTACACGAGGGCGATGGCCCGGCTCGATCACCGGGTGGTGGCGCTCTACAAGGAGGACAAGCCGAGCACCCTCGCCGTGCTTGTCTCGTCCGCGAGCTTCACCGACGCGCTCGACGAGTTCGACTACATGAGCACGGTCGGCAACGAGGACGCGAACGTCTCCGCGTCCGTGCGGGCGGCGCGCGACGAGATGAAGACGCTGCGCGCGCAGACGCGCGCGACGCACGAGCAGGTTGCCGCAGCGACGCGGGTCATCTCCGTGCGGGCGGCGCAGGAGCTCGAGCTGCAGAACACGCTGCTGGCACGGAAGAGCGGGCTGGCCGCGGCGCGGCAGTCGCAGCTGGAGGCGCTGGGAACGGTGCGGAACGAGCACCGTGACGCCGTCGCCGAGGCGGCCGGCCTCGCGCAGGTGTCGGCGCAGCTCGGCGACCAGATCCGCGCCGCGCAGGCGGCGGCCGCCGCGCAGGCGACGCCGGCCATCTCACCGACGCAGGCCGTCTATCACGCGACCCAGTCCGCCTCGGGGTTCATCTGGCCCGTAAGCGGCCCGGTGGTCAGCCCGTTCGGCATGCGCTGGGGCCGCATGCACGAGGGCATCGACATCGGCGTCGGCTACGGCACGCCGATCCACGCAGCCGCCGCAGGCACGGTGATCACGGCGGGGTGGGAGGACGGCTACGGCAACCTGATCGTCGTCGACCACGGCGGCGGCCTCGCGACGGCGTACGCGCACCAGTCGAGCTTCGCGGTCGGTTACGGCGCCCGCGTCGAGCAGGGCCAGGTGATCGGCTACGTCGGCTGCACCGGCCACTGCTTCGGCCCGCACCTGCACTTCGAGGTGCGCGTCAACGGCACCGCCGTGGATCCGCTCGGGTACCTGTAGGGCTAGCCGACGAAGATCTTGCGCGCGCCGGGCTCGGTGAACTGCTCCCCGTACTCGATGCTGCGCCGGAACCGGGGCTTGTTGTAGGGGAGCACCACGTCGACGGGATCCGCGTCGGCGTGTTCGATCGTGACGAGGATCGCGTCGGTCTTCCGGGTCTCGCCGGGCGGGACGACCTGGACGAGGACGGCGACTGCGCACGCCCGGATCGCCTGTTCGTCGGCCTTCTGCCGGAGCGCGGTATACAGCATGTCCAGGATCTCGCTCGGGTGCGCGAACATCCCGCTCTGGCCGCCGACGAAGGCGAGCTCCCCGTCGCGGTCGATCCACGAGGCAGTCGGGTAGAACCGGCCGTTCTCCTCGAGCAGCTTGCGGGCCATGCCCAGCTCCTGCCGGAGGAGCAGGTCGATCTCCTCCTGGACGCTCACGCGCTACATGTTGGCGACGTGGAGGTCGGGGAGGTTGCGGTAGCGCTCGTCCATGTCGAAGCCGTAGCCGACGAAGAACTCGTCCGGCGCGGTGAAGCCGACGTAGCGGACGGGCAGGTCCTCGACGATGCGGCGGTACGGACGGTCGAGCAGCGTGACCGCGTTCAGCGACGCCGGGCCGCGCAGCGACAGCGTCCGGCAGAGGTAGTTGAGCGTGAGCCCGGTGTCGATCACGTCCTCGACGATCAGGACGTGGCGGCCGGCGATCGGTCCGTCCAGGTCCTTCAGGAGCTTGATCGAGCCGCCGCTGCCGCCGTCGTAGCCGGCCAGCTCCACGAAGTCGAGGTGGTGGAGGATCGGCATCGCGCGCGAGAGGTCCGCGCAGAAGATGAAGCTCGCCTTCAGGGGCGCGACGAGCAGGGGCTCGCGGCCCTCGTAGTCGGCCGCGATCTCGGCGCCCAGCTCGGCGACGCGCGCGGCGATCTCGTCGGCGCCGAGGTAGAGCTCGCCGACACGCGGGTCCGCCGTCGCCGGTGCCACTACATCGCGAGCTCGAGCCCGTATCGCTGCGCCAGCCGTTCGATGTCCCGCTTGTAGAAGAGCTTCGCGCGCACGTCCGGGTAGAGCTCGCGCAGCCGGCGGAGCTTCCGGTTCTTCCGGGTGACGAGCGACTGCTTCATCGTCGTCAGCTCGAGGTAGAGGCCCTGCTCGGGCAGGAAGAAATCCGGGGTGAACGCCTCGACCACCCGGCCGTCGGCGTCGCGCTCGAGCACGAACGTGTGCGGCTCGTACTCCCACCGCACCCCGTAGTAGTCGAGGATCTTGGCGCACTCGCGTTCCACGTCATTCTGGAAGCGGGGCGCCTCGGTTTGGGAATTTGCCTGGAAAATGGGCATTTCCACACGCGACGGAAGCGTAGCAGCGGGTTCGGATGGGGCCTCCAAGTCTCTAAGATCCCGGCACCGTGGCCGGTAACCCCTTCCGTATCGCACACATCTCCGACATCCACTGCGGCGGGGCCCATTTCGTCCCCAGCCTGATGGACCGCGCCATCGCCGAGATCAACGAGCTGGAGCCCGACATCGTCATCTGCTCGGGCGACCTGACCACCTTCGGCTTCAAGCAGGAGTACTTCGAGGCGAGGCGCTACCTGGACAAGATCGAGTGCCAGGAGTTCGTTGTCATCCCGGGCAACCACGACTCGCGCAACGTCGGCTACGTGCACTTCGAGGAGCTCTTCGGCGATCGCAACTCCGTGCTGCGCGTCGGCGGCATCACCGTCGTCGCGGTGGACTCGACGCAGCCCGATCTCGACGAGGGCCAGATCGGCCGCGGCCGCTATCCGTGGATCGAGGAGCAGTTCTCCGGGCCGGCCGATCTGCGCGTCTTCGTGATGCACCACCACCTGCTTCCGATCCCCGGCACCGGTCGCGAGCGAAACATCGTGTTCGACGCCGGCGACGCGATCGAGTGCCTGCAGCGCTCCAAGGTCGACCTCGTGCTCGCCGGCCACAAGCACGTCCCCTACGCGTGGCGGCTCGAGGACCTGTTCGTCGTCAACACCGGCACGGTCTCGACCACACGCCTCCGCGGCAACACGCGGGCCTGTTACAACATCGTCGAGATCACAGGCACGCACGTGGACGTGTGGCGCAAGTACCCGTTCCACGGGTCCGAGCGCATCATCCAGTTCTCGACCGAGACGCGGGCGTACGAGAAGTACACCGACCGGATCGAGGACGAGGTCACCAGCCGCTTCTGATGGGGAGGCGGGCGGTGGCCGTCATCGACGGCGAGCATTACGCACCCGTCGTGCGCGCGGCGCTCGCCGAGCTGCCCTACGAGGTCATCGGCGCGTGGCTCGCAGGCGGCGGCGAGAAGCTGCTGGGCGGCGAGGACTACGCCGTGCCGCTGGCCGCGACGCTCGAGGAGGCGCTCGCCTGGGAGCCTGACCTGGTCTTCGACCTCTCGGACGAGCCGGTGCTCGGGCCGCGCGAGCGGCTGGCGCTGGCGAGCCGGGTGCTCGCCGCCGGGGTCGTCTACGAAGGACCGGATTTCCGCTTCGACCCGCCGGTCTTCGCCCCGGTCGGTGTTCCGTCGCTCGCGATCGCGGGCACCGGGAAGCGCGTCGGCAAGACGGCCGTGACCGGGCACGTGGCACGCCTGCTGGCGCAGGACCGGCGCGTCGTCGTCGTCGCCATGGGGCGGGGCGGGCCGCCCGAGCCGGAGGTGATCGAGGACCGTCCCGACCTGGCGTCGCTGCTCGAGCGCACGCGCGCCGGCCTGCACGGGGCCTCCGACCACCTCGAGACGGCCGCGCTCACCGGCGTGCCCACCGTCGGCTGCCGCCGGGCCGGAGGCGGGCTCGCCGGCGCGGTCGGCAGCTCCAACGTGCCGGAGGGCGTCGAGGCGGCGCTGGCGCTCGACCCGGAGCTGCTGCTCTTCGACGGCAGCGGCGCGGCGCTCCCGCCGGTCGCGGCGGACGCGCGCGTGCTCGTCGTCCCGGCGCACCAGCCGCCCGCACTCGCCACCGGCTACCTGAACGCGTACCGGATCCTCGTCGCCGACCTGGTCGTGGTCTCGCACGGCGAGGACCGGGCGGACGCGCACGCGGTGGGCGAAGCCGTCCGCGCGGTCAAGAACGTGCCGGTGATCGGCACGGTGCAGCGCCCCCGCCCGCTGGAGTCGGTGGCAGGGCGCCGCGTGGCGTTCTTCACGACGGCGCCGCAGGGGGTGCACCCGTTGCTCGCCGATCACCTGCTGCACGAGCACGGCGCCGAGCACGTGGCGGTCTCCGGCAACCTCGCGCACCGCGCCGCGCTGCACCGTGACGTGGAGGGCCTCGACGCGGACGTCTTCCTCGTCGAGCTGAAGGCCGCGGCGGTCGACGTGGTCGCGGAGGCCGCGTTCGCGCGCGGGATCCCGGTGATCCTGGCCGACGCGGACCTGCGGGTGCTGCCCGGCGAGCCCGATCTCGACGCCGCGCTGCGCGCGCTCGTCCCGGCCCGGCAGGGCGTGCGGTGACCGAGCCGCGCCGGCTCGAGCCGCTGCCGCTCGGCGCGCACGGAGGCCCCCGCTACTCGAAAGGGCTGATGGCGCGTGCGCTGATGGCGACCGGGCTTGCGCCCGAGCCGGCCTACGCGCTGGCGCGGCGCCTCGAGGGCGAGGCGGCTGCCCGGAACGGCAAGGGCATCACGCTCGATCGCGTCGAGGAGGTCGCCACCGAGCTACTGGGTGACACGGGGCGCGATGCGGCGCAGCGGCTGCGCCGCTACGGACGGCTGCAGGAGCTCGACGTGCCGATCGTGCTGCTCCTCGGCGGCGCGACCGGCACCGGCAAGTCGACGATCGCGACCGAGGCTGCGTACCGGCTCGGGATCACGCGTGTCACCTCCACCGACTTCATCCGTCAGACGATGCGGGCGTTCTTCTCGCGCGAGCTTCATGCCGTCGGTCCACTACTCGAGCTTCGAGGCGCGCGTCGGCGAGCCGGACATACCCGAGCAGAGGTTGCAGGGCTTCCTCGATCAGACGCGCAACGTTCTCGTCGGCGTGCAGGCGGCGCTCGACCGGGCGTTGCACGAGGGCTGGTCGATGGTGATCGAGGGGGTGCACCTCGTGCCGGGCATGATCTCGCCGATCGAGGGGCCGGTCGTCGTCCAGTGCGTCGTCGCGATCGGCGACGAGGACGAGCACCTCGACCACTTCCAGATCCGCGACGCGACGACCGGCGGGCTGCGGCCGCTCGACAAGTACGTGCAGCACTTCGCTGACATCCGCGCGCTGCAGGACTACATCGTCGAGCGCGCGCGGCGGAACGACGTTCCCGTGGTCGACCGGCCGACCGTGGAGTCGGCGGTCGGCGAGGTCATCGGCCTTGTCCTCGACGCGACCGAGCGAGTAGAACCTTCCTCATGACCCAGACGGCGCCGGAGACGGCCGAGGCGGAGAAGGTGCAGCGGCCC
The DNA here is from genome assembly GCA_963710465.1 of uncultured Thermoleophilia bacterium. Taxonomy (GTDB): domain Bacteria; phylum Actinomycetota; class Thermoleophilia; order Gaiellales; family Gaiellaceae; genus JACVRM01. The sequence continues at coordinate 116,366 of CAVQAQ010000018.1, read as the reverse complement.
GCCTGCATCTGCGAGACGTACGCGCGGGCGACCGAGCGCGCCGCGCTGGCGGGCGCCCGCTGGCTGGGCCGGGCCGACCACCAGGCGGCGGCCGCGAGCGCGACGCGGGCGATGCACGATGCTCTCGCGCAGCAGCCGATCGACGGGCTTGTCGTGATCGGTGCCGAGGAGGGCGACGAGCTCCAGGCGGGCCAGCAGGTCGGCGCGGGCGGCGAGTCGGTCGACCTCGCCGTCGACCCGATCGAGGGCAGCGGCATCGTCGCGCGCGGCGCGAGCGGTGCCATGTCGATGCTCGCGATCGCGTTGCGGGGGTCGCTGCAGACCCTTCCGGACATGTACATGCGCAAGCTGGCGGTCGGCCCGCGCGCGCGCGGCCGGATCGACCTGCTCTCGCCGGTGGGCGACAACGTCCGCGGCATCGCGGAGTCGTTCGGCCGACGCCCGGAGGACATCACGACGATCGTCCTCGACCGTCCCCGCCACCACGACCTGATCGAGGAGATCCGGCAGGCGGGCGCGCGCATCAAGCTGATCCAGGACGGCGACGTGACGGCGTCGATCTCGGCGGCCATCCGCGGCACGAACGACCATCTGGCGATCGGCATCGGCGGCACCCGCCAGGCGGTGCTCGCGGCCGCGGCGCTGCGCTGCCTGGGCGGCGAGCTGCAGGCGCAGCTGTGGCCGACGTCGCGTGGCGAGATCGACGCCGCCCGCGAGCAGGGCATCGAGGACATCAACCGTGTGTTCGCCAGCGACGACCTCGTGACGGGCGACGTGATCTTTGTCGCCACGGGCGTCTCGAACGGCGACCTCCTGCGCGGCGTCCGCTACCTCGCGGACAGCGCGCTAACGACCTCGCTCGTCATGTGCACGCGCTGCAACTGGGTGCGGTTCGTCGACGGCATCCACTTCTTCGCGCACGAGCGTCGCGAGGAAGTCCGCCTGCCCGGTTTCTAGCCGCCGGCGTGCTCGGACGACGCCGGCAGGATCGCGCTGGACGGCGCCGGCTCGTCATCCGGCGCTAGTCATGCCCACCAGTCGCGCTGGCCATCGACGTCTTCGCGCGGATCCTCGCCGAGGTTGGGCGCGCCGATGACGAGGATCTCGAGGCCCTCTGGCCCGGCCTCGTAGCCTCGCCATGTGCCGGGCGGGACCCGCACCGCGTCCCATTCTTTGAGCTCGACGATCTCGTCGTCGACTCTCATCCGCCCGCTGCCGCGCAGGACCACGTACACCTCCTCTTGCTTCATGTGCGTGTGCCCGTACGGAAACCGATAGCCGGGCGGGACGCGTTGGTAGCTCAGGGCGGATTTCTCGAGCTCGAGCGCCTTGGTCGCCGCGCGGAACTGCAGGTCCGGCGCGCCGTCGAACCTCGGGCCGACGTCCTCAGATCCTCCTTGATATTGCGGAGCGTGAACGGCACGGCGTAAGCCTATGGCGTCATTCCGGAACGCGGTCCCACGCGAGGTCTTAGCCGCTCTCGCTCGCGGTGAACAGCCTCCAGTGCCCCTCGGAGACGACTTCGACGGTGCCGTCGACCACCTTGATGGCGGTCTGATCGTCAATCGCGTACGCCGGACACGACAAGCCGGCCGCCCACCGCTCGGCGTGGGCCATTGTGTTCCACGGCAGGTCCGGATGATCCAGGTGCGGGAAGATCGAGAAATCGACGATTCCCAGCGCTTGGTCGCCACCGGTGGGCGGCTTCCAGACGACGGCCTCCTCCCCGATGCGGGGGGTCATCACCATGCTTCCGGCGCTCAACCCCACCCAGGCCGTCTCGCCCAGCGACGGCAAGAGGTCGGCCAATCCGGACTGCCGCATCCAGTGGGACAGGTACAGGGAGTCGCCGCCATCCACCAGCAGGGCGTCGGTCTCCTTGACCTTGGGAACCCAGTTCTCCTCATCGATGCTGGGCATCGCGGTGAGCTCCAGCACGCCCAGGGACTTCCAACCCAGTCCGGTCATGGGGCAGTCGGGTTCGTTTCCGCTGATGAACCGCCACGCCGCGCCAAGACCGGCCATGGGGTGCCCGTACGCCGCGGTGGGAATGCAGAGGGCGTTCGACTCGGCAATCGGTTTGCCCAGAACGTCGAGCAGAGCCTCGTGGATGCTCGTGTTCTGGATGCCGGCGGAGGTAAGAAGAAGCCTCATGCTGCCTCCCAGAGTCATTGACTGCAGGACGACGGATCCGTACGAGGGAGAGACTGGCCGACCATCGAAAACTCATCGGGCGGCCAGATCCGACCTCACATCTCAGGGCCGCGACCACATGAGCGTGCTGCCGATCGGCCGGTAGCCGAGCTTCTCGTTGATCCTGAGCATCGGCCCGTTCGTCTCGTCGTTCTCGGTGGAGACGAGTTCGACTCCACGTGCGGCGGCGTTCACCAGGGTCGCGCGCTTCACCAGCAGGGCGAGGCCGCGGCCTCGGTATTCACGCAGCGTCCCGGTCATGTCGGTGACTGCCCGGCCGCCCGGGGCGATGCGGAGGTGCGAGAAGGCGACCGGTCTGTCGTCGATGACGGCCGCAACGCTCGCGTCGAGATCCGTCTCTGGATGACGCCAGTAGTCCTCGAGCCATTGCTCGAACGAGATGTCGTCCATCGCAACCTCACCGGGGACGTCTCGCATTGCCTCTGCGTCGAGCTCGTGCACCTTTCGTGGGTCGAGCTCGGCGAGCGGGCGCAGATCGACCCCGGGCGGGGCGCTCGGAGGGTCGATCGTGCGCGGGTCGACGCCGGAGATCCGCGTCGTGTTGGTGTGCCGGAAGCCATGCGCGGTGGCGAAGGCCCGCGAGACGTCGTCGGGAGTGGTGAGCGACAGCACTGTCGCGGTGCCGACGCCGGCCAGGTGGGCTTCGCAGCGCTCGAGGAGGGCAGTCCCGAGGCCGGCCCTGCGGGACTCCGGCGCGACACTGATCTGCAGAAATCCCGGGCGCTCGGAGCTCTGGTGCTCGATTGCCGCCGTGGCCCAGCCGACGAGCCGGCCCTCGTGTTCGGCGGCCCAGTAGCGGCGGTGCGCATCCGGCGGGTCCGCGGCCGCCGTGTGTCGGAGCCCACGTTCAGATCCGACGCGGTTCGGCCAAACGCGGTTCAGCAGCTCGGTCGCCGACGCGAAGTCCTCAGTCGTGGCTTCCCGCACCACGATCCGGAGCATAGGCAGGTGATCGCGTCCACCCGGCGATCACGCCCGACGACCCGCGGGTCGTCGGGCGGATCCTCCGGGAGCGCGTCCGCTAGACCTGCGCCAGCTCGCGGATCTGGCCGAGGCGGATGTTGTTGCCCGACGGGTCGCGGAACGCGGTGTCGATGCCGTAGGGCCGCTCTTCCGGCTCCTCGACGAACTCGACGCCGCGCTCCTTGAGCGCCTCGTAGTCGGCGTACACGTCTTCGGTGGTCATGAACACGGTGCCGGCGAAGCCCTTCGCCATCAGCGTCCGGACCTGGGCGGCCGTCTCCGCGTCCATGACCGGCGGGCCGGGGATCGCCATCAGCACGATCGAGATGTCCGGCTGGTTCGCAGGGCCGACGGTCAGCCAGCGGAAGTCGCCCATCTCGGGGAGCGTCACGTCGAGGCGCAGCTCCATCCCCAGCTTCCGGGTGTAGAAGTCGAGCGCCTCGTCCTGGTCGTTCACCCACAGCTGGACGGTTGAGACCTTGATCATCGTTGCCTCCGTTTGTCGGGGTCGGCCGCGATGCTAGGCGCGCGCCGCGGAGGCGTCTTCTCGAAATGTGCGGCGTTGCGGGCGGCCGTAGAAGCGCAGGACGCAGGTCGGCACCTGCGCATAACTGGTCGCAGGGGGGAACGTCGCGCGGTACGCGGTCGGCGACACGCCGAACGTGCGGGTGAAGCTCGTCGTGAACGAGCCCACGCTGCGCAGGCCGACGGCGAAGCAGATCTCCGCGACCCGTCGGTCGGTGCCGCGGAGCAGCGCGGCCGCGCGCTCGAGGCGGCGGGTCAGCAGGTACGCGTGCGGCGATTCGCCGAACGCCTTGCGGAACTCCCGGCTGAAGTGGAAGCGGGAGAGGCCGGCGGCGCGGGCCAGGTCGTCGACGCCGATCGGCTCGAAGTAGCGCGCGTCGACGAGGTCTCGGGCGCGGAGCAGGTGGCGGGCCGGGGGCGCGTACGCCATCGACCGAGTATGCCGACGTACACTGGCCGCATGATTACCAAGGAGGACGTCATCGAGGCGGTCAGGGTCGTCGAGGACCCCGAGCTCGGCATGGACATCGTCGAGCTCGGCCTGCTCTACGACGTGGAGGTCGACGGCGCGAACGTGAAGGTCATCCACTCGCTGACCTCGATGGGCTGCCCGGTCGGGCCGATGATCCAGGAAGGGATCGCGGACGCGGCCGGCTCGGTGCCCGGCGTCGAGCACGTCGACGTCGAGCTCGTGTGGGACCCGCCGTGGTCGCCCGAGCGGATGTCGGACGACGCGAAGTTCATTCTCGGCTTCGGCTAGTCCGGAATCGACAGCACGATCTTCCCGAACTGCTCGCCGCGCTCCATGCGCTCGTGCGCGGCGCGCGCATCGGCGAGCGGGAAGACCGAGTCGACAATCGGCTTCGCGCGCCCGCTCGCGACCAGGTCGTAGGCGCCTTCGAAGTCGGCGCGGGTTCCCATCGTCGAGCCGAGCACCGAGAGCTGCTTCCACCAGATGCGGTGCAGCGCCGCCGGCGGGTTCGGGCCGGTCGTCGCGCCGCAGACGACGACGCGCCCGGCCGGTGCGGCGCACTGGAGCGACTGCTGCCAGGTCGCCTCGCCGACGTGCTCGACGACGACGTCCACGCCGCCTCCGGTTGCCTCCTTCACCGCGTCGGGAACGCTCTCCGTCGCATGGTTGACGACGACGTCGGCGCCGAGCTCGCTCGCCCGCGCGAGCTTCTCCGGCGACGAGGAGGTCCCGATGACTCGCGCGCCGAGCGCCTTCCCGAGCACGAGCGCGGTGCTGCCGATGCCGCTGCCGACGCCCCAGGCGAGGATCCACTCGCCCTCCGCCAGGTGGGCGCGCGTGACGAGCATCCGGTAGACGGTCTCGTAGACGAGCGGGAACGCGGCCGCCTGCTCGAAGGAGAGGTCGCCGCGGATGGGGTAGACGTTCGCGGCCGGGACGGCGATCAGCTCGGCGTGCGTCCCGTCGGTGTGCTCGCCGATGACGGTGATCCGCCGGCCGTGCTCGACGCCCGGGTTGATCACGACGCGGTCGCCTGCCGAGAAACCGTTCACGCCCGGGCCGAGCGCCTCGACCGTGCCGGCGCCGTCGGCGCCGAGGATGCGCGGCTTCGGTGCGGACGGGAGCCCGCGGCGCACCCAGAGGTCGAGCCGGTTCAGCGACGCCGCGCGCAGGCGGATCAGCACCTCGCCCTCGCCCGGCTCGGGGTCGGGCGCGTCCTCGTAGCGGAGCACCTCGGGGCCGCCGTCCTCGTGGATCCGGATCGCCTTCATGCGCGGCGGATCGTAGGGCCTGGAGTCATCGTCACGCTTGCGGCACGGTCCCGGCACACACCCGCGCGCCCGCCCTCGCTACCGTGAAACCGGAGGGAGGCCCGCGGCCGGCCCCTAGGGTCAAGGACATGTCTGGCGAGGACACGGTGATCAGCGCAGCCGACCTGGCCCGCCTGGGCGAGGAGCTCGGCCTTGACGTTGTCGGCGCCGCGCCGGCCGCGCCCTACGAGGACACCGAGCGCCACATCGCCGAGCGCAAGGCTCGCGGGCTCTTCGCTGACATGCGCTTCACGATGGCCCAGCCCGACGTGTCCTGCCATCCGGAGACGCTGCTGCCGGACGCGCGCACGGTCGTGTCGGCGGCGCTCTGCTACTACGTGCCCGGCCCGGAGCCGGGACCGGGGGAGGGGCGGCTTCCGCGTTACACCTGGTTCGACGCCTACGCCGAACTGCGCACCAAGCTGGACGAGCTCGGCCGCCGCCTCGGCGGCTCGTACCGCGTCCTCGTCGACGCCAACCAGCACGTCGACCGCGAAGGCGCCGTCCGCGCGGGCGTCGGCTTCTACGGCAAGAACACGATGGTGATCACGAAGCGGCACGGCTCGTGGGTTGTGCTCGGCACGCTGATCACCGACGTCGCGCTCGAGCAGACGCCGCGGCTGAACCTGGACTGCGGCAGCTGCACGCTCTGCATCGAGGCGTGCCCGACCGGCGCGCTGGACGAGCCGGGCACCCTCGACGCCACGAAGTGCCTGTCGTACTGGACGCAGTCGGCGGAGCCGATCCCGGACCCGTACCGCGAGCACCTCGGCGCCCAGGTCTACGGCTGCGACATCTGCCAGGACGTCTGCCCGTGGAACCGCGGGATCGAGAAGCGCCACGCCGGCGATGCCGCTCCCAGAGGGCGCCGAACCGGTCGTCTCGCTCGTGGAGTGGCTCGAGGCCGACCCGGACGAGCTCCGCCGCCGCTACGACCGCCTCTTCGTCCCGCGCAACGACGGCCGCCTGCTGCAGCGGAACGCCGCGATCGCCCTGGAGAACGGCTAGACCGGCGCGCCGGCGCGCAACGCGCTCGCCAGCGAAGCCGCCCGCGCCGCCATCTGGCTGCGCAGGTCCTCGGGCTCCAGCACGACGGCCTCGCCGCGGTCGGACAGGATCTCGCCGACCAGCCACTCGGGCGACCCCACCGGCGTCTCCGAGACGGCAGCGCCGTCCGTGAGCGGGTGCGCGCCGCGCTCGACCTTCCAGCGGGCGATCACCGGCGAGTACCAGATCCGCGCGCGCCGGGCGTCGCGCATCCGCGACGGCTCGAAGCCCTCGCGCGGCGCGAATGTCCGCTTCTGCAGCTTGGCGTTGCGCATCCGGTCGAGCCGGAACGACCGCTCGCCCTCGCTGGTGCGGTCCCACGTGTGCACGTACCAGAAGGGCAGCCGGCGCTCGATCGCGTACGGCTCGACCACACGCTTGGACGGGTGCTCCTCGCCCTCCTTGAGGTACTCCAGCTCGACGAGGCGGCGCTCGCGGATCCCCTGCGTCAGCGTCGTGACGAGCGTCTCCTCGGCCGGCCGGACGGACGGCTCCGGCGTCTGCGAGAGCTCGAACGCGCCGAACGTCTCCTCGAGCTTGCGGCGCACGCGCTCGAGCGGCGTGTTCGCGTCGGCCGCGATCATCGGCCCGACGAACTCGAGCGCGAGCCGGATCGCGCGCGCCTCGAGCGGCGTCAGCCGCGGCGACGAGCGGAACGCGTCGCCGAACAGCTCCTTCTCCACGTGCACCGTGTCGCCGTTCAGCTGCGCGTAGACGGCGTAGCAGCCACCGCCGAAGTTGACGAGGTTGAGCAGCGAGAGGTGCTCCTCGAGCGACTCCTCGGGAATCCGGAAGCGCTCGACGAGCTCGCTGGCCGGGATCTCGGCCGTCTTCTCCTCGCCGCAGCGGTCGAGCAGATAGGCAAGCAGGGCCTGCAGGACGCCGAAGCGCTCGGGCGCCACCGGGCCGGCCGGCCGGTCGATGAGCTCACCCTCCTTGGCCCGGCGCTGGCGCGCGATCTTCGCCGGCTCTCCCTCGTGCCGCGAGCGCACCCGCTCGAGCGATTCCTGCACCTCGTCAACGAGCGCCTCCGGCTCGAGCGGCACGGCGCGCCCGTCCTGACGCAGCACCCAGGATGCGAGCAGGGGCAGGCTCGAGTACTCGGTGACGAAGACGCCGCCGTCGACCTTGCCGCGGTTGCCGAACGCCCGCTCCACCCACCAGGCGGTATCGGGCGCGACTGCGATCCGCGCCTCGCCGACGGTCTCGCCGATCTGCCAGGGCGGCCGTTGGCGGTACTCCTCGACCTCGAACTCGGCCGGGAGCCTGAAGTCGCGCTCGCGCCGCGTCGCCAGGCGGATGTCGCCGCGGATGCGCGAGACACGGAACGTCCGCATCGCTTCGCGCTCCACGTCGTGGCCGACGAGGTACCAGATGCCGTTGTCGTTCAGCAGCGCGTACGGGTTGATCAGCCGCTCGGCCTGCTTGTCGCGCGAGATCGACCAGTACTCGAAGCGCACCGTGCGCTGCTTCGAGATCGCCGACTCGAGCTTTGCGAGCCGGCCCGGCATCTCCACCGAGTAGTCGGGGTCGAAGACCTCGACCCGCACCTCGGTCTGGGTCGAAGGCTCCGGGAATCCGGGCCGCCCGAGCGCCAGATTCTGCAGCGCGAGGCGCAGAGGCTCCGCGTACGCGAACTGGCCCTCGAGCAGGTACAGGCACGTCTGGAGCGCCGCGAGCTCGTCGTCCGAGAGCTCGAGCGGCGGCAGGAAGTAGCGCTCCGAGCGCAGGCTGTAGAGCTCCTCGCCCGTGAACTCGTCGCGCTGCGAGTCGAGCGGCACGCCCAGCTGAATCAGCTCGGCACGGTCGGAGTAGAAGCGACGCGCGAACGCCTCGTCGGACATCTCCGAGTAGCCCTCGACGTTCTGCTTGACGTCGCGCGCGGTCAGCGGCCGCCGCTCGGCCATGAGGAAGGCGACGAGCGAGAGCTGGCGGATGAGCTTGTCGGTGTCGTGAGACACGCGGGACCTATTCAAGCGGATTTCGCCCGAGTGCTTGCAATCCGACTGCTGGTCCGTTATTCACACCCCTTCAGTTCCCCGTCGGCGTCCCCGGGAGGGCCTGGATTGTCACGACGGGCAACAGCTAGCGTAAGTTTGTAACAGCGAGGGGAAACGGTTAGACTGACGGCCTCCCCAGCAGGCCGATCACGAGATTCCGCATGACAACTACCTTTGCGCCCATGGAAGCCGCCTTCGAGCGGGACGAGACGGATGAGCGGATCCAGCACATCCAGGCTTGTATGTATCAGTACTCGCGAGCGATGTATCGCTCGCTTCGCGACCTGATCGACCCCTACGTCTCGTACGAAGTCCGGCTCGAGTACCGCCGCGCGCTGCTCTGGGAATGCGAGCAGACGTTGTCACGGCTGGCAAAGGACCCGCAGTACTTCTCCAAGCCGGATCGCGCCCTTTTCCAGGACATTCGTCGCTACTTCCCGATCACGGCGCAGGCCGAAGTTGCCTGGATCGTGCAGGAAGGGATCAATGCGGCGGTCGCGTTCGTGGAAGACCAGATCGAGGCCGGCGCCTTCGACGGCGGCGTCCCGCGCTGCCGGGCGACGACGCGCAAGGGCAAGCCGTGCCAGCGCACCCCGCTGCCGGAACGCGACTTCTGCCCGTCGCACCAGCACCTCGAGACGGCCCAGGCCGCCTAGCTCCTAGCTGACCATCTGCCGGGTATAGGCCTTGCCGAACCCGAGCCGCTGGGCGTGCCGCTGTGCGCTCGCGGCGTCGTCGGCGGACTCGTAGACGCCGGTGAAGACGACCAGGTAGCCGGGATGGAGGCTCGAGTAGCGCGACGAGTCGAGGATGCCGACGTCCGTCAGCCCGGCGCTCATCGCGTGCCGCGCGAGCCCGGTGGCCGTCGCCGAGCCGGTCGCCGAGGGGTACGAGGAGAGCACGACCGTGTAGGCCGTCCGCCCGAACGGCCACGTGACCAGCGTCGTCTGCTTCTTCGGCGGCGTGTGCGTGCGGTTCTCGTTGCGCTGCTGCTGCGCCGGCGTGGGCGTCGAGGTCACCTGGTGCGTCGGCGTGACCGGCACAGGTTTTGCGCCCGTCGCGACGACGAGCTCCGTGCGGGTCGGCGTCGTTCCTGTCGAGGCGACAGCGACGGCCGCGCCGGCCGCCGCGACGACGAGCAGCACCAGCGCGGCCCAGATCCAGTCGCCCGGATACCAGCGCAGCCTGGCGCGCCAGGCGCCGGCGAGCGCCGGCATGACGCCGTGCGGGTGCGGGAGCCGGGCGCCGCACTCGAGGCAGTACTCCTGCCCGGGCGCGACGCCGGCGTCGCAGTGCGGGCAGTGATCGGCCTCCGGCGCTACCGCTCCCACGGGTCGCCCTCCTGCGCCTCGCGCCAGAACTCCTCGCCGTGTGCGGTCTGCTCGTAGCTCGCCGAGACGTGGTCGGAGCGCGCGGTGTCGTCGGCCACCGAGCCGCAGTTGTTGCAGAACCGCGCGTCCCCGGGCAGGGGCGCACCGCATCGCGCGCAGCTGACGACCGCGTCGCCGGCGCCGCGCCCGCAGTTGGCGCAGAAATGCGCGCCCCAGGCGAGCGGCGCGCCGCACTCGCAGTACATGCCGCCGCGCCGGCGGCGCGCGGCCGACGCGCGGTCGAGCGCCTCGTCGAGCAGGCGGATGCGGTCCTCGAGCACGAGCAGCTCGCGGCACTGCTCGAACAGCAGGTCCTGGCGGAAGCGATTGCGGCGCACCATCTCCAGGGCGAGCCCGCCGAGATCGCGAATGCGCTCCTCACGCACACGGCTCAGCGCGCGGCGCTCCCGCCGCAGCTGACCCGGCGTGGAGGCGCGTGGCGGGGCCTCCGGGACAGGTGGCACCGGCCGGTCGCGCCCGAAGAGCGAGCGTCCCGCCATGGCGCGGCAAGCCTAGCTGCGGAAAAGGCGTCAGAGCTGGAGGACGACCACGCGCTCCTCGGTGAGCTCGCGGACGGCGTACGCGGGGCCCTCCCGCGTGTTGCCTGAGTCCTTGACGCCGCCGTAGGGCATCTGGTCGGCCCGGAACGTGGGCGCCTCGTTGACGATGACGCCGCCGAACTCGAGCTCGCGGGCGGCGCGCATCGCGGTCTTCACGTTGGCGGTGAAGATGCCGGCCTGGAGGCCGTAGCGCGTTCCGTTGGCGCGCTCGATCGCGTCGTCGAGCGAGTCGTACGGCGCGACCGTCATCACCGGGCCGAACACCTCCTCGCACGAGACCCTGGCGTCGGCCGGCGCGTTCGCGATCACGGTCGGGCGGATCAGGCCGTCCTCGAGCTGCCCGCCGGTGAGGATCTCCGCGCCGGCGCTGCGCGCCTCGTCGATCCACTCGAGGATGCGGTCCCGCGCGTCCTCGTCGATCACGGGCCCGACGTCGGTGTCGTCGGCGCCCGGGTCGCCGACGACGAGCGCGTCGACGCGCGGAATGAGTTCACGAACGAAGCGGTCGTACACGTCGCGCGCGACGTAGACGCGCTGCACCGAGATGCAGCTCTGGCCGGCGAAGGAGAACGCGTTGGCCGCCACGGCGGCCGCAGCGGCGTCGACGTCGCTGTCCGCCTCGACGATCACGGGCGTCGCGTTGCCCAGCTCGAGCAGCACCTTCTTGCGGGGTGCGCGCTCGCGCAGCTTCCAGCCGACCGGGCCGGAGCCGGTGAACGTCAACACGCCGACGCGGTCGTCCGCCACGAGCACGTCGCCGATCTCCGCCGACGGCCCGACGAGCACGTTCAGCCAGCCGGCCGGAAGGCCCGCCTCCTCCTCGAGCTCCGCCAGCAGCAGCGCCGAGAGCGGCGTCGCGCTCGCCGGCTTCAGCACGACGGCGCAGCCAGCGGCGAGCGCGGGCGCGATCTTGTGCGCGACGAGGTTGAGCGGGAAGTTGAACGGCGAGATGGCGCCGACGACGCCGAGCGGCTGCCGCAGCGTGAACGCGAACTTGCCCTCGCCCGCCTGCGTGGCGTCCATCGGCACGACGTCGCCGGCCAGCTTGCGGGCCTCGACGGCGGCCATCGTGTAGGTGGACATCGCCCGCGCCGCCTCGGCGCGCGCGGCCTTCATCGGCTTGCCGGCCTCGTCGGAGATCGTGCGCGCGGCCTCCTCGTGCCGCCGCCCGAGGTAGCCCGCGACGCGGACGAGGACCTCCGCGCGCTTGTGCGCGGGGAGCGGGCTCTCCATCGCGCGTGCGGCGGCGTCCACGGCGCGCTGCGCCTCGGCCGCGCCGGTCTTCGTGACCCGGCCCACGACCTCGCCCGAATACGGCGAGCGCACCTCGACCCACTCGCCCGTGTCGACCCACTCGCCGTCGATGAACGCGCGGCGCTCGACAGCGGTGGTGGCCATGCGGGAGAGTCTATGTCCGTGCACCTCGACGACGTTCGCGCGATCCGGTACGGCGACGTGCTCGTCGAGGGCGAGCGCTGGCCGAACTCCATCCACGTGATCGAGCACCCCCAGGGGCGGATCCTCGTCGACACCGGGATGATCGACTCGACGCCCGAGCTGGACGCCGAGTGGGGCGTCCGCTTCGACCCGGATCTCATCCCGCGCGACGTGCTCTGCGTGATCAACACGCACCTGCACTTCGACCACTGCGGCGGCAACCGGCTCTTCCCGGGCGTCCCGATCCACGTGCAGCGGGCCGAGCGCGAGGCGGCGCGTGCCGCCGGACTACACGATCCCCGAGTGGGTCGAGTTCGAGGGCGCGGCCTACGTCGAGCACGACGGCGAGGCGGAGATCCTCCCGGGCGTGCGCGTCGTGCCGACGCCGGGGCACTACGCCGGGCCACCAGTCCGTGCTCGTCGACACGCGTGACGGGCTCGTCGTCGTCGCCGGCGACGTCGGCTACACGTGGGGGCAGTTCGACCGCAGCGAGTCGGGCCAGGCGCTGCTGGCGCTCAAGCCGCGGCGCATCTGGCTCGCCCACGTCAGGCCGAGCCGCGCGACCTCGGCGCGTGACCGTCCAGCCGGACATCCGCTACGCGCGGAGCGGCGGCGCGTCGATCGCCTACCAGGTCGTCGGCGACGGGCGAGACCGATCTCGTCTTCGTGCCCGACTTCGTCTCGAACCTCGTGTTCGGCTGGGAGTCGCCGTACTGGCGGGGGTTCTACGACCGGCTGGCGCAGTCGTTCCGGCTGATCCTCTTCGACAAGCGCGGGACCGGGCTCTCGGACCTCGGCGGCCAGTTCCCGACCTTCGAGACGCGCATGGAGGACGTGCGCGCCGTGCTCGACGCCGTCGGCTCGTCGAGCGCCGTCCTGCTCGGCTCGCACGACGGCTGCTCGATGGCGATCCTGTACGCGGCGACGTACCCGGAGCGCACGAAGGCGCTCGTGCTCTTCCACCCCGCGGCCCGGCCCTACGAGCCGAGCCCGCTAGTCGAGATAAGCGACCTGACGCAGGCTCCGCGACGGCTGGGGCACCCAGGAGTACTGCGACGAGCTCCTGGCGTGGAACAGCCCGACGCTCTTCGCGAGCGAGGACGATCGGCTCTGGTTCGCGAACTGGCTGCGGGTCGGCGCGACGCCGCAGGTCGCATACGCGTCTGAACCGAGCCTGGGCGGAGTCGGACATCCGCGACATCCTCCCGGCGGTGCAGGTTCCGACGCTCGTGCTCTACCGACCGGCGCATCGACGAGCCCTCAGCGCTCGAGGTGGCGTCGCCGCGATTCCCGGCGCGCGCGCACTTCGCGTCTCGGGCGACCGACCCGTGGGGCATCTTCCTGTCGCCGGAGATCCCGGACGAGGTCGAGCGGTTCGTCGCGGGCGAGGCGGCGCCGGCCGTCCCGGACACGGTGCTCGCGACGCTGCTCTTCACCGACATCGTCGGCTCGACCGAGCGCGCGGCCGAGCTCGGCGACCGCGCGCTGGCGCGAGCTGCTCGCAGCGTCACCACGCGCTCGTGCGGCGCGAGCTGCGCCGCTTCCGCGGCGAGGAGAGGGACACCGCCGGCGACGGCTTCTTCGCCACCTTCGACGGGCCGGCGCGGGCGATCCGCTGCGCGCAGGCGATCGTCGACGGCGTGCGCGACCTCGGGCTCGAGCGTGCGCGCCGGCGTGCACACCGGCGAGTGCGAGCTCACGACGGCAAGGTCGGCGGGATCGCGGTCGCGATCGGCGCGCGCGTCGCGGCGCAGGCCGGCGCCGGGCGAGGTGCTCGTCTCGCAGCACCGTCAAGGACCTCGTCGCCGGCTCGGGGATCGAGTTCGAGGACCGCGGCGCGCACGAGCTGAAGGGCGTGCCGGGCGAGTGGCGGCTCTACGCGGTGACGCGGCGTAGACTCGGCGCGTGGGCGACGCGCTGATCATCGACGCCCTCCGCTCGCCGATCGGGCGGCGGAACGGGTCGCTTCCGGCACGCGCGGCGACGAGCTCGCGGCGCCGCATCCTGAACGCGCTCGTCGAGCGGCACCGGCGTCGACCCGGGCGAGGTCGAGGACGTGCAGATGGGCTGCGTCACGCAGATCGGCGAGCAGGGCTGGAACATCGGCCGGATGGTGCCGCTGATCGCCGGCTGGCCCGACACGGTATGCGGCACGTCGGTCGACCGCCAGTGCGGCTCGTCGATGCAGACGAACTTCAACGCGGCGACGGCGATCCGCGCCGGCGAGCTCGACGTCGTCGTCTCGGCGGGCGTCGAGATGATGTCGCGCGTCCCGATGGGCTCGAACGGCGGAGACCTCTCGCCCGAGCTGATCGCCCGGCACGACATCGTCATGCAGGGCATCTCCGCCGAGGTGATCGCGCGCGAGTGGGGGCTGAGCCGCGAGGCGCTCGACGCCTACTCGCTCGAGTCGCACCGGCGCGCTATCGCGGCGACCGATGCGGGGCGCTTCGAGAACGAGATCGTCCCGATCGAGCTCGAGGCAGGCGGCGGTGCTGCGGAGCCGCAGCCGGAATCGGGCGGTGGGGCGGCCGTGGCGGCGCCGGTTCGCGCGCTCGTGCACGACGAGACGCCGCGCCGCGACACCTCTGCCGAGAAGCTGGCCGGCGCTGGCGCCGGCGTTCATCCCGGACGGCGTCGTGACGGCCGGGAACTCGAGCCAGATCTGCGACGGCGCCGCCGCGGTGCTGCTCGCGAGCGAGGCCGCCGCTTCGCGGCTCGGCCTGGAGCCGCGCGGGCGGTTCGTCTCCTTCGGGCTGGCCGGCGTCGACCCGCACCGGATGCTGCACGGCAACCCGCAGGCGTGCGCGAAGGCGCTCGGCCGGGCGGGCCTCACCTGGGACGACGTCGCGGTGATCGAGGTCAACGAGGCGTTCGCGTCGGTCGTGCTCCAGTTCGCGCACGACGCGGGGCTCGAGGACCGCTGGGCCGACATCAACCCGAACGGCGGCGGGATCTCGCTCGGCCACCCGCTCGGCGCCACCGGCGCCCGGATGACGGCGACCCTGCTGAACGAGCTCGACCGCCGCGGCGAGCGCTACGGCATCGCGACGATGTGCGTTGGCTTCGGCATGGCGATCGCCGGAGTCGTCGAGCGCTTCTGACCGACTGGCTGCTCGTCCGGGGGCGCGGCTCGCACCCTCTCCCACGGGAGATCGACCGTGACGCGATTCGTGCGCACGGCTCGTCGAAGCGGCCGAGCGTGCAGCCGGGCGAGCGCGCGATCCTCTACGCGGCCGTGTGGCAGGCGGTGTACGGCGTCGTCGAGATCACCGGTGAGCCGGAGCACGACCCGAAGCGCGAACGCCTGCCGTGGCGATTCCCGATCCGGCCGGTCGTCGTGCTCGACGATCTCGACGGCGCGCCGCCCGTCGAGGCGGCCGGGATCTTCCCGCAGAGCATCTGGCGCCACTCGCACATCCGGCTGACGCCCGGAGCAGTTCGAGCAGGCGGCCGGCCTGATCGCGAAGGCGATCGTCGAGCGTGGCTGGGACCAGATCCCGGACCGGTTCGCCGAGTGGCAGGCGCAGATCGACGACGCCGAGCGCGACGCGCGCGTCGACGACCTGCTCGCCCGCGTCCCGCGCGGCGCCGACATCCTCGAGCTCGGTTGCGGCGCGGGCGGGCCGACGACGCAGCGGCTCGCCGCCCACGGCCGCCTGACCGGCGTCGGACATCTCCGCCGAGCAGCTCGAGCGTGCGCGCGAGCGGATCCCGGCCGCGACGTTCATCCACGGCGACGCCGCGACCGTGGAGCTCCCAGATGGCGCGTTCGATGCCGTCGTCTCGCTCTACGCGCTCAACAATCTCCCGCGCGACGAACTCGGCGCCCTCTTCCGACGCATCCACGGCTGGCTCCGGCCGGGCGGGCTGTTCCTCGCGTCGCTCCCCGCCTCCGACCTCCCCGGCGTGGCAGGGCGACTGGCTCGGCGTCGACATGTTCTTCAGCGGCTGGGACGCCGACACGACGCTGCGGCTTGCCGATGAGGCCGGTCTGGAGATCGTCGACCACCGGGTCGAGGCGATGCGGGAGCCGGAGGGCGAGGTCCGCTGGCTCTGGTTGCTCGCTAGCCGCCGATGAGCGCCGGCCGGCGGCCTCGCGTCAGGTCGATGACGGCGCCGGCGAGGGCGAGCAGCAGCAGCGCGAAGGCGGCGAGGATCAGGAACGAGCGGGGCATGTGCTCAGGACGCGCTCGGGGCGCTCCTCCTTCCGTTAGGGCAGGATCGACGTCGTGGAGATTCGCTCGGTCGGCGTCGTCGGTTTGGGCACCATGGGCGCCGGCATCGCCCAGGTCGCGCTCGAGGCCGGCTTCGAGGTGGTGGGCCGTGAGGTCACGGCGGAGCTCGGCGAGCGCGCCGGCGGGCGCATCGAGCACTTCCTGACGCGCAAGGTCGAGAAGGGCCAGCTCGAGGCGACGGCCCGCGACGACATGGTCTCCCGCCTGCGCGTCACGACCCAGCTGCGCGATCTCGCCGGCTGCGACCTCGTGATCGAGGCGGTCCTCGAGGAGCCCGAGCTCAAGCGCGAGGTCTTCGGCGCGCTGAACGGGATCCTCGGGGCGGAGGCGATCCTCGCCACGAACACGTCGGCGCTGCCGGTCACCGAGATCGCGGCCGGGAGCGGCCGGCCGGAGCGCGTCGTCGGCCTGCACTTCTTCAACCCGGCGCCGCTGATGCCGCTCGTCGAGGTGGTGCGGACGGAGCTCACGGACGACGACGTCTACGAGACCGCGTTCGCCTTCGCGGGGCAGCTCGGCAAGACGCCGATCCGCTGCCACGACACGCCGGGCTTCGTCGTCAACCGGGTTCTGATCCCGCTGCTGAACGACTGCATCCGCGTCCTCGACGAGGCGCGCGTGACGCCCGAGGACCTCGACGCCGGCATGAAGGGCGGGGCCGGGTGGCCGATGGGGCCGTGCGCGCTCGTCGACCTCGTCGGGATCGACATCCATGTGCACGCGTCGGAGGCGCTCTACGACGCGCTCCGCGAGCCACGCATGGCGCCGCCTGCGCGGCTCGTCCGCATGCAGCAGGCGGGGCTCCTCGGCCGCAAGAGCGGCCGCGGCTTCTACCGCTACGACGACTGACGCTCGAACAGCCGGCGGAGCACCTCGGCGTCGTGCCCGCCCGTGATGACGAGCACCTCGTCGCCTGGCGCGAGCTCGGTCGACCCGCCGGCGCGCACCGGCGAGCCGTCGCGCACGAGCATCGCGATCCACGCGCGCTCGGACAGGGGCAGGTCCTCGATCCGCTCGCCCGCCGCCCGGCCGCCCGGCGCGACCGTGAATCGGCGCATGCCGGACGGCTCCTTGGGCAGCCGCATGGAGATGTGCCAGGGCTCGAGGTCGGACAGGCGCATCGGCACGTGCAGCCACCGCGCCATCGACGGCACGAGCGAGCCCTGCACGATCACCGAGAAGGCGACGACCACGAACACGATCTCGTAGATCTGCTGCGCGTGGTCGACGCCCTGCAGTAGGGCGAGCGCCGCGAGCAGGATCGGCACCGCTCCCTTGAGCCCGCTCCACATGATGAAGAGCCGCTCGCCCCAGCGGAGGCGGACGGGCAGGAGCAGCGGGCCTGCGACGAGCGGCCGCGCGATCAGCGCCAGCACGACGCCGAGCGCGAGCGCTTTGAGCCAGTTCGACCCGGAGAACACGTCGGTCAGGTCGATGGTCAGGCCGAGCGCAACGAACACCGTGATCTCGGCCAGGCTGGCGAGCGCGCGGTGGAAGCCCTCGATCTCCGCCTTGTAGGGCGCGCGCGCGTCGCCCACGAGGATGCCGGTGACGAACACGGCGAGGAAGCCGGAGCCGTGTGCGACGGTGGCCGCCCCGTAGATGGCGAGGCTGACCGCGAGCGTGCGCAGCGGGTACAGCCCCTCGTGCGGCAGCGAGGTGCGCATGAACGGCAGCAGCACCCGGGCCCCCAGGTAGCCCGCGAGCAGGCCCACGGCCATCTGGAGCGCGAAGTCGCCGACGACCCCGATCGTCACGTCGCCGCCGTGTGAGGCGATGTCGAGCATGCCGATCATCAGCGCGATTGCGACGGGGTCGTTCGCGCCCGACTCGCCCTCGAGAATCGTCCCGCTGCGCCCGCGGATCTCGCGCCGGCCGAGCACCGCGAACATCACCGCCGGGTCGGTGGGAGCGAGCGCCGCGCCGACGATCCCGGCCGTCGTCCAGCTGAAGTCGAAGAGCGCGTGCGCGGCGACGGCGATGATCAGCGCGGTCGCAAACGTCCCGACCACGCCGAGCACGCCGATCGGAACGACCGACGCGCGGAAGCGCCGCCAGCCGACGTGCATGCCGCCGTCGAACAGGATCAGGATCAGCGCGACGACGCCGACCCGCTCGACCGTCTCGATCGAGAGCTCGTCGCGGAGGTGGGGGAACACGTCCGAGGCCACGGCCGCGGCGAGCAGGAAGATCGCCGGGGCGGGCACCGGGACGTACGACGTCAGCTTGCTCGCCAGCACGGCGAGGACGAATGCCGCGCCGACGATGAGCACGATCGTCCCGAAGGCGGTGATCTCGTGCACGTCGGCGATGCTTACAGGGTTCGGCCCTTTACGGCTTTCTTACGTCTTACTCATCGTGTTCACACTGCGGACCCGATACTTCAGACCGTGGGAGCCCGCGCCCTTCTTCTCGGCATGCTCGTCGCCGCTCTCGCGGCGTCGGCCGCGGCTGCCTCCGCGCCGCTCGGAATGCGCGGGCAGCGCGACGGCACGTTCGCCGTTGTGGACGGCCGCGGGTCGTTCCAGCTGCAGAACGTGCAGGGGGGCCTGGTCGGTCGTGTCGACCGCGGCAAGGTCACCATCACCAGCCCGTACTCGAACACCGGCACGACGATCGTGCGCGGGTACCAGTCGATCAAGATCAAGACGCCGACGACGACGGTCTACTGCTGCAAGAACATCCGCTTCCGCACGAGCGGCAAGTTCACCGTCCAGATCGACCAGGGCGTCGGCGTGGAGCTGAGCGTCGTGGGCCGCGGGAAGGCGATGCTGCGCGGCGCCGGCTACGCCGAGCTCGGCCTGTCCGACGGCACCTACCAGCTGAACGACTCACCCGCGGTGCCGGTGCCGGACGTCGCCACGTGGGTGACGATCAAGGCGCCGATGCCGCCGCCGCCCAAGCGTCAACGGCCCTGACCCCCGGCTCTGGCATGCTGGACGAGGGAATGCCCGCCACCGGAACCGTCCAGACCATCCTCGTCGTCGAGGATGAGGAGTCGATCGCCTCGTTCGTCGCCCTCTACCTGCGCAACGCCGGCTACGGCGTCGAGACCGCGGCGACGGGGGCCGACGCACTGGTGAAGCTGGAGGCCGCGAAGCCGTCGCTCGTCGTCCTCGACCTGATGCTCCCCGACGCGGACGGCATCGACGTCTGCCGCCGGATGCGCAAGGGCTCGGATGTGCCGATCCTGATGCTGACGGCGCGTGACGAGGACGTCGACAAGATCATCGGCCTCGAGGTCGGCGCGGACGACTACATGACGAAGCCGTTCAACCCGCGCGAGCTCGTCGCGCGCGTGAAGTCGATCCTGCGCCGCGCCAACGCGGACCGCCGTCCGGCCGAGCCGCGCACGCTCGAGTACGGCCAGCTCCACATCGACGCCGGGCGTCGCGAGGTCGTGGTCGGCGAGGAGGAGATCCAGCTCGCGCCCAAGGAGTTCGACCTGCTCTGGGAGTTGCTCGACCACAAGGGGATCGTCCTTACGCGCGATCAGCTGCTCGAGCGCGTCTGGGGCTACACCTTCGCGGGCGACACCCGAACGGTCGACGTCCACGTCCGCCAGCTGCGCCGGAAGCTCGGCGACGCGTCGCCGATCGTCACCGTGTGGGGCGTCGGCTACAAGGTCGCTCATGCCAGGGGCGCGGTGAGCGCGTAGGGCCGCGGCGTGTTCCGCTCCCTGCGCTTCCGCCTTCCTGCCTTCTTCCTCATCGGCATCGTCCTGTCGGGCGTGATCGCCGCCGTGATCGCGTTCGGGCTCTTTCAGAGCTACGTCCAGGACCGCACGCGGAGCGAGCTTCAGCGGAACGCGTTCGGCCTCGCAACGCTGTACGAGAAGCAGGCGATCGCCGCGCTGGACCAGAACCGGCGTCCGGTGCCGCTCTCCGCGCGCGACCTCGAGAAGGCGAGCGGCAACCTCATCTACTACGTGGGCGGGAACTCCTTCCTGCGCGGCCAGCCAGGGTTGCGTCACCTGCCCGACAGCTACTTCCCGAACTGGCGGCTCGGCAAGTCGAGGAGCTTCGAGTTCGTGCCGCCGAACTTGAGCGAGACCTACTTCGCGTACGCGACGCCGTTCAAGCTCGACCACCAGGTGTGGGGCGCGCTCGTCGTCGCGACCCCGAAGGACACGCTGCGCTCCGGCTGGATCACGCTCATGCAGCGCCTGGGCCTTGCCTTCCTGATCGGAGCGTTTGTCGCGGGCGGGCTCGGCTGGTGGCTGTCGCGGAGAATCACGAGGCCGGTGCTCGCGCTCGCCGACGCGGCCGACGAGGTGGCGAAAGGCAATTACGACGTCCAGCTGCCGCCGCCGGGCGACGACGAGATCGGCGAGCTCTCGATCCGCTTCTCCGAGATGGCCAGGCGCCTGAGCGAGGTCGAGGAGCTCGAGCGCAACTTCCTGATGACCGTCTCGCACGAGCTGCGCACGCCGCTGACGGCGATCCGCGGCCACGTCGAGGCGCTGCGCGAAGGCATCGCCGAGGACCCGGAGCTGCGCGCGCGCTCGCTGGAGGTGATCGCGATCGAGGCGTCGCGGCTCGAGCGGCTCGTCGGTGACGTGCTCGATCTGGCGAAGCTCGACGCGCGCCGGTTCACCGTCCTGCACGAGGAGGTGGACATGGCGCAGCTCATCGAGCAGGCCTACGAGGCGTTCGGCGAGGAGGCGCGCCGGCGCGGGATCGACTACACGGCGGACGTCGCGGCGCGGCCGGTGATCGTCTCGGACGGCGACCGGCTGCTGCAGATCGTCTCGAACCTGCTCTCGAACGCGTTCCGCTGGACGCCCGACGGCGGCCGGGTCGAGGTCGATCTCGCGCAGATCGACGGCCAGGTGTCGGTCGCCGTCGTGGACACCGGGCCGGGGATCGCGCCGGCCGATCGTGAGCGGATCTTCCGCCCGTTCGTGTCCGGTGGCGGTGGCGGGACCGGCCTCGGGCTGGCGATCGCGCGCGAGCTCGCGACCGCGCTCGGCGGCCGGATCAGCGTCGAGAGCACGCCGGGCGAGGGCAGCCGCTTCGAGCTGCTGCTGCCGGCGGGCGTGACGGCGGCCGAGCCGGCCGTCGTCTAGCTGTTCGCGCGGCGCTCTTCAATGCGGTAGACGATCGCGCCGTCCGAGCGCTCGAAGCCCTGCTCGATCCGATCCAGGCGCCCGTCGACGCCCTTCCAGCTGGACGAGACGAGGTCGACGAGGAGCGAGAGGTCGTCGAGGCGCGCTCGCCGCTCGGCAAGGAGCTGGCCTTCGATCCGCTCGAGTCGCCGGATCGTCTGCCCGGCGAGGCCGCGTACCTCAGCCATCTGGCGCGCTACGGGTAGCGCCTCGGCGCGAACTCCATCGCGGACGGCGTTGCCGACGCGCTCGGGCAGCGACGACTCGAGGTTCGCGGCGAGCTCCGCGAGCTGCTCGACCTGGGCCCGTGCGCGCTCGAGCGCGGCGTCCACATCGGCGCCCTGCGTGCGCTCCTGCGCGGCCTCCGCGAGGCGCTCCTGGACCCTGTTCAGCGCCTCGTCGTCCATGGCGGGCAACGCTAGCGTGGGCGTCGGATGAGATCGGACGAGCTCGATTACGAGCTGCCGGCCGAGCTGATCGCGCAGCATCCGGCGGCGCGCCGGGACGCGTCGCGGCTGCTCGTGTACGAGCGCGCGACCGGCGCCGTGCGGCATCGGACCTTCGCCGATTTGCCTGCGGAGCTCGCGCCGGAGGAGCTGCTTGTCGTCAACGACACGCGCGTCGTCGCGGCGCGGATCACGGGCCGGCGGGCGAGCGGCGGGGCGGCCGAGGTGCTGCTGCTCGAGCCCTTGCGCGAACCGGGGGAGTGGGAGGCGCTGGCGCGCCCGTCGCGGCGCCTGCGGCCCGGCGACCGGGTCGGGAGCGCGGAGCTCATCGAGCCGCTCGGCGAGGGCCGCTGGCGCGTTCGGCTCGACGGCGCGCCGGCCGGCGAGGTGCCGCTGCCGCCGTACATCACCGAGCCGCTCGGCGATCCGGAGCGCTACCAGACCGTCTACGCGCGCGAAGAAGGGTCGGCGGCGGCGCCGACCGCCGGGCTGCACTTCACGCCGGAGCTCCTGGCGCAGCTGCCGGTCGAACGCGTGACGCTCCACGTCGGCCTGGACACGTTCCGGCCGCTCGCGGCCGAGACGCTGGAGCAGCACGAGCTGCACAGCGAGCGCTACGCCGTCGAGCCGGCGGCGTGGAAGCGGATCCGCGAGGCGGAGCGCGTGCTCGCGGTCGGGACGACGACGACCCGCGTGCTGGAGTCGCTGGCGCGCGGCGGGCCGCTCGCCGGCCGCACCGACCTCTTCATCACGCCGGGCTTCGAGTTCCGGCGCGTCGACTCGCTGCTGACGAACTTCCACCTGCCACGGTCGACCCTGCTCGCGCTCGTCATGGCGTTCGCCGGAATCGAGGAGACGCGTGAGCTCTACCGCACCGCTATTGCCGAGCGTTACCGCTTCTACTCATTCGGCGACGCGATGCTTCTCCGCTGAAAATCCGGCTCGCTCCGCTCGCCATGACGATTTTCAGCGGACGAAGGAAGACGCGACTTCGCGCGACGTGACTGCGGCCGGGCAAGCCGGCCTCCGTCGATGGGGCGGTAGCGTGGCTCGGTGGCTGTATTCGAAATAACTGCGATGGACGGCGCGGCGCGCGCCGGCGTCCTGCACACGGCGCACGGCGACGTGCCGACGCCGGCCTTCATGCCCGTCGGCACCAAAGCGACCGTCAAGACGCTCGACCCGGACGAGCTGCGCGCGCTCGGCGCACCCATCGTCCTCGCCAACACGTACCACCTCGTCTTCCGCCCGGGCACCGACGTGATCCAGGAGCTCGGTGGGCTGCACCGGTTCATGGCCTGGGACGGCCCGATCCTCACGGACTCGGGCGGTTTCCAGGTCTTCTCGCTGCGCCACACGATCCTCGCGGCGGACGACGAAGGTGTCACCTTCCGCTCCGTCTACGACGGTGACCCGGCGCGGTTCACGCCCGAGAGCGTCGCGGCAGCGGAGGCAGCGCTCGGCTCGGACATCGCCATGTGCCTCGACGTCTGCCCGCCCGCGGGCGCGCCGCGCGAGGAGCTGGAGCAGGCGGTCAGCCGGACGACCGTCTGGGCCACGCGCCAGCGGGAGGCGCCGCGCGCCGACGGCCAGCTCGTCTTCGGCATCAGCCAGGGCGGCGTCGACACCGAGCTGCGCGAGCGTTCGATCGCAGAGATCACCGCGCTCGGCTTCGACGGCTACGCGCTCGGCGGGCTCTCCGTCGGCGAGGATCGCCCGCTCACCTGGGAGGCCGTCTCGCGCGCCGCGCCGCTGCTCCCGGCCGCGCAGCCGCGCTACTTCATGGGCATCGGCGACCCCGAGGGCATCCTCGAGGTGATCGAGCGCGGCATCGACATGTTCGACTGCGTCCTTCCGACCCGGCTCGGCCGCACCGGCACCGCGCTCGTCCCGACCGGCCGCCTCAACCTGAAGAACGCGGCCTTCGCGCGCGACCCGCGGCCACTTCTTACCGAATGTTCATGCCCCGCGTGCCAACGTTTTTCCCGGGCCTACGTCCGACATCTTGTGAACCAAAATGAAGTCCTCGGCCTGCGACTGCTGACCCTGCACAACGTGCATTACCTGCTCGACCTCACCGCGCGCGCACGCGCCGCGATCGAGCGCGGGGAGCTAGCATCCTTCAAGGCCGAGACCCTCGGCCGTCTCAACACGTCGGAGGAAGCGGCTTGACTGCCATTCTGTTTCTCGTCCTGCTGGTTGGGCTGGCCTATTTTCTGCTCATCGCCCCGCAGCGCCGCCGCCAGCAGGCGCAGCGCCAGGTGCGTGAGACCGTCGACCCGGGCGACGTGATCCTGACCGCAGGCGGCATCTACGCCACCGTGCGCGAGGTCCGCGAGGCCGATCTGGACGTCGAGATCTCCCCGGGCACGATCGTTCGCCTGGACAAGCGCGCCATCGCCATCGTCGTCGAACCGGTAGAAGCCGAGGCGGAGCCGGAGGAGGCGGCCGTCCCGGACGAGGAACCGTCCGAACCGGCACGAACGTAGGTGCCGGCCCCTTTCATGCCGGACGTTCCCGGCTACGCTGAGGCAGGGTCTTTCTAGGTGTCAAACCGTCGCACACAGCTGTTTCTGGTCTTCGCCACCCTGGTCGCGCTGGCGGGCGTCGCGCTGCTCGCGATCCCCGGTTCACCCATCCACAAGTCGCCCACGCTCGGGCTCGATCTGCAGGGCGGGATCGAGGTCGTGCTCCAGGCGCAGCCGCCGCCCGGCCACACGCTGACGTCCGCCGACCTCGACCGCTCCGAGACGATCATCCGGAACCGCATCGACAAGCTCGGCGTGTCGGAGCCCGAGGTGCGGAAGCAGGGCAACAACCAGATCGCCGTGCAGCTCGCGGGCGTCTTCAACCAGCAGCGCGCGGTCGGCATCATCGGCTCGACCGCTGCGCTCGAGCTCTACAAGCTCGAGGACGACCTCGTCAACCCGTCGGTCAACCCGCTGTCGCGGCAGCCGATCGCGCACACGAACCTCTATGACCTGCTCGCGCCGGTCACGTCACAGGCGGGCTCGAAGGGCTCGGCCTACTACCTCTTCGGGCCGAACAAGAAGCTCGTCGCCGGGCCGGCGCTGACGAAGGAGGGGCTGCTCAGCACCCGCGCGGCGAAGTGCGCGACCGGTGAGCGGACCGGTGCGGCGTGCAAGAAGCTGATCGCCGCCGCCGGCAAGGCGAAGAAGAACGCGAAGGCCGGCACGGACGGTCTGCCCAAGGGCTGGACGGTCTTCGGCCGGCCGGCGAACACGACGGTGATCACCTGCGACGTCAGCGGCCGCGTCTGCCCGGGCCTGCAGACGAACCCGATCCCGGGTGTCACCTACTACTACCTCTTCAAGCACACGAGCCCGCTCGCCAAGAACCCGGTGCCCGAGATGGGCGGCGGCGACCTGAAGCTGGACGGCACGCAGGCCGACCTCGCGTCGGACACCGGCGAGCCGGAAGTCCTCATGGCCTTCACGGGCAAGGGCGGGGGCAAGTTCCACGAGATCACGCGCGAGATCGCGCGCGAGGGGCGAATCCGCGCCGCGCAGCTGCCGGCCGGCACCGACCAGTCGGCCGCGTTCGGGCACTTCGCGATCGTCCTCGACAACCAGATCAAGTCGTTCCCGTACATCGACTTCAACAGCACGCCCGACGGAATCTCGGGCTCGGGCGGCGCGCGCATCACCGGCATCGGCACGATCGGCGAGGCGAAGGATCTCGCGCTCGTGCTCCAGACGGGCGCGCTGCCGGTCAAGTTCCGCATCGTCGACCAGACGACCGTCTCGGCGACGCTCGGCAAGGACTCGCTCCACCAGGCCGTCCGCGCCGCGATCGTCGGCATGCTGGTGGTCGCGCTCTTCCTGATCCTCGTCTACCGCATCCTGGGCGTCGTCGCAGTCCTCGGCCTCGGCATCTACGCGGCGCTGCTGTACGCGGTGCTCCTGCTCTTCAACGTGACGCTGACGCTGCCGGGCTTCGCGGGGTTAATCCTTACGATCGGCGTCGCAGCAGACGCGAATATCGTCATCTTCGAACGCATCAAAGAGGAGTCGCGCGCGGGCAAATCCGTGCGCGCGGCCGTCGCTGCCGGCTACCAGAAGGGCTTCAGCACGATCGTCGACGCGAACGTCGTCACGGCGATCACCGCCCTGGTGCTGTTCGCGGTCGCCACCGCAGGGGTCAAGGGCTTCGCCCTGGTGCTCCTCATCGGTACGGCGATCTCGATGCTGACCGCCGTCGCCGTCACGCGCGCGTTCCTCGGCCTGCTCGCCGGCTTCCGCTGGTTCGACAGCCCGAAATTCATGGGCGCCTCGGGTCAGGCACACGCGAAGTGGCTCCAGATCGACTACATGGGCAAGAAGAGGCTGTGGTTCGCGATCTCCGGCACGGTGGTCGCGATCTGCATCCTGTCGCTCGGCATCAAGGGCCTGAACCTCGGCATCGACTTCGAGGGCGGCACGCAGGTCGCCATCGGGAAGATCAACCCGCCGGCCACGACGAGCGACTTCCAGAAGATCACGGCGTCGGTCGGCCAGCCCGCGGCCGTCATCCAGGGACGCGGCCCGTCGACGAATGGCCAGTACCGCTCGTTCCAGCTGCAGATGAAGTCGCTCGACCCCGCGCAGCTGACGAAGCTCCGCGCGGAGATCAGCGACAAGTACGGCGAGAACATCTCGTACGGGGTGAAGAGCGTCTCGGCGAGCTTCGGCTCGCAGATCGCGCGCTCGGCGATCCTCGCCATCTTCGTCTCGTTCCTGCTGATCGTCCTCTACATCACGCTCCGCTTCAACTGGAAGTTCGCGGTTCCCGTGCTCGCCGGCATCGCCCACGATGTCCTGATTACCGTGGGCATTTACTCGATCACCGGCCGGGAGGTGAGTACGTCGACGGTCGCGGCGGTGCTCACCGTCCTCGGGTACTCGATGTACGACACGATCATCGTGTTCGACCGCATCCGGGAGAACATCCCGCTGATGAAGCGCGCGCCGTTCGCGCAGATCGCGGACGTGTCGATCTGGGAGACGATCCGCCGCTCGCTGGCGACGACGCTGATCACGGTGCTCCCGATCATCTCGCTGCTGCTCTTCGGCGGCGCCACGCTGAAGGACTTCGCGTTCGCGCTGCTTGTCGGCGTCATCTCGGGTGCCTACTCGACGATCTTCATCTGCACGCCGCTCTTGACCATCCTCAAGGAGCGCGAGCCGGAGTACGCGCGGCGCAAGCAGGCCGCCCCGGCCGTCGTCAGCGGGGTCGAGGCGGCCGAGGTGCTCGCCGCCGCGGAGGAGGCCGCAGCCGAGGCGCCCGCGCCGGAGTTCGCGCCGACGATCATGGGCGGCGGAGACAACTCGCGCCGCGAGCGGCGCCGTCAGCGGCGCCGGACGCGCCCGCACGGCCGCGCCAGGTAGGCGGCGATGGACGATCGCGGCGCCATCCGGGAGCTCGTGCAGCAGCTCGGGCTGGCTGCCGTCGGGGCCGTCACGCTGACCGCCGAACGGGCCGACCGACTCGCCGACGACCTCGCCGGGCGCGGCGGGATGCGCCGCGACGAGGTCCGTTCCGTGATCGAGGACTCGATGGGGCGCTGGCGCTCCGAGGCCGGCCGGGTGGGCGATCGCGCCGGTGCGCTGCTCGCCGATGTCCTGGCCGACCTCGGGCTCGTGACGAAGGATCAGTTCGAGGAGCTGGAGCTCCGCGTTGCGCAGCTCGAGCACCGGCTGCGGCTCTTGGAGCCGCCTCTGCCGGGCCCGAACGGCTCGCCCCCCTCCCGCTGAAAGTCCGGCCACGCTTCGCGGGCCATGACGAATTTCAGCGGGTCTCGTGAGCTAGACGCGCCTGCGCGCGGCGTGGCTGCGGCGGGGCAAGCCCGCCTCCGCCGAATGATGCTTAGCCAACTCCCGGCGACGGTGCGTACTCGCCAAGAAAGCCAGCGCCGATGATCTGCTCGTGAACTGCGGCTTGGCCGAGGTAGCACTCCCACTCGCGGCCGTCGGAGCGGAGTGAGCGGCAGCCGCCGTTCACGTGCTTGGTCGCGTCGACGGTCGGCTCCACGGTGCCCTTCCAGTCGGAGACTTCCGGCGCGGGCGCCCGCCCGAGCACGCAGTGGAACTCGACGTTGTCCTTCACGACGGTGCAGCTCGGCTGCGTGCCGGCGAGCGCGAGCGTGCCCGCGGGCATGCTCTGTGCTACCTGGTCGGGGCCGGTCAGCGTGCCGACCGCGATCGCTGCGCCCGGCACCACAACGGCGAGCACGACGAGCGCGACGGCGAGCCGGCGTCCCGTGACCCGGCGACGTGGCGCGAGGTCGGCCTCCGCGGAGTGCTCGAGCGCGTCGCCGAGGCCGTTCAGTGTGGTCTCTTCGGTCATCGTTCCTCCCTGGTCAGTCGGTCTCTGAGCGCGGCGAGGCCGCGGTGGACACGGACGCGGGCGGCGCCGGGCGTCGTCCGCAGCGAGGCGGCGACGTCGGCGTAGGCCAGGTCGTCGACGAATCGCAGCTCGAGCGCGTGCTGCTGGTCGTCCGGGAGCTCGGCGAGCGCCTCGTCGAGCCACGCCTCGGTCGGTTCCGCGGTCGCCGGCTCGCGGTCGAGCCGCTCGAGCACGCCGAGCCGCGTGCACGCGGCCCGCTCGATACAGCCGCGTCGCACCGACGAGCTCAGCACGTGGCGGGCGATCGCGAACAGCCACGGGCCTGCGGAGCCACCCGCCTCGTCGCGGAAGCGCTTCCGCGACTCCCACGCCTCGGCGAACGTCTCGGCGGTCAGGTCGTGCGCCGCGTCGAGGTCGCGGGTGCGGCCGCGGTGGAAGGCGAACACGCGTGCCGCGTAGCGGTCGTACAGCTCGCGGAAGGCGTGCGCATCGGTCCGCGCGCGGCGGAGCAGCTCGGCGTCCGTGGTCATGTCAGGGAGATCGCACGAAGGGCCGGGAACGTTACGGGCCTAGGCGCCTGTCACACTTTTCCGATGGCGACGGCGCCGCCACGCAACCTCGGCCGTCTGTCGGAGATCGCGCAGGTCGCGGCCCGCCACGGGTTCGGCTACCTCTTCGATAACCGGCGGCTGCGCCGCCGTGAGCCGGTAGAGGGCACGCCGTCGCAGCGCGGCGCGCATCTCAGGGCGATGCTCGACGAGCTCGGGCCGACGTTCGTGAAGTTCGGGCAGCTGCTCTCGACGCGGCCCGACCTGCTCCCGCAGGACATCATCGTCGAGCTGCGCGCGCTCCAGGACGACGTCACGCCGTTCTCGTTCGCCGAGGTGGAGCTCGTCATCCAGGCGGAGCTCGGGCTGCCGGTCGAGCGGCTCTTCCTCGAGTTCGAGCAGACGCCGGTGGCCGCCGCGTCGATCGGTCAGGTGCACCGCGCCGTGCTCCCCAACGGGCGCCGCGTCGCGGTCAAGGTGCAGCGCCCGAACGCGCCAGCTCAGATCGAGTCCGACATCGCGCTGCTCTACCAGGCCGCGAAGCTGGCCAAGGACAGGATCCGGCGGCTCGACTTCATCGACGCGCGCGGGATCGTCGACGAGTTCGCGCGCTCGATTCGCCAGGAGCTCGACTACCGCGGCGAGGCACGCAACGCGGAGCAATTCCGCAAGGACTTCGCCGGGCACCCGCGCGTGCGCATCCCGCGCGTGTACTGGAGCTACACGCGGGCGCGGGTGCTGACACTCGAGTACCTGGACGGCGTCCAGCTGGGCGACGTCGAGTTCTCGACGACGCCGGAGATCGAGCGCCGCCGGCTCGCCGAGATCATGACCGAGACCTGGATGACCATGGTCTTCAAGAACGGGTTCTTCCACGGCGACCCGCACCCGGCGAACATTCTCGTCCTGGACGGCGGCCACACGATCGGCCTGGTCGACTTCGGCCTCGCTGGGAAGCTGACCGACGCCGACATGACGAAGCTGACGCGGCTGTTCATCGACGCCGCGAACGAGAACGTCGACGCGCTGCCGAAGCGCCTCGCCGAGCTCGGCGTCCGTTACCCGCGCGAACGCGAGGCAGAGCTGCAGGCGGCGCTGCGCGAGCTTTTCTACCGGTACTACGGCGCGCCGCTGTCGCAGATCGACCCGCTGCAGGTGATCCGCGAAGGGTTCGACCTGATCTACTCGATGAATCTCGAGCTGCCGACACGCTGGCTGCTGCTGGACAAGGCGATCGCGACGCTCGCGTCGGTCGGCGTCGAGCTCTACCCGGAGTTCAACGTGTTCGAGGTCGCGAAGCCGTACGCGCGCGATCTCATGCTGCGCCGCTACAGCCCGGGCCGCATGGTCGGGCGGGCCCGGCGCGAGACGACCGACCTCGTCCGGATCGCGCGCGATCTGCCGTACCAGGTGAGCGACGTGCTCGAGCAGGCGCGCGACGGCCAGATCGAGGTCGGCTTCGTGCACAAGGGCGTCGACGAGTTCCTGGCGGGGATGGACGTCGCGTTCAACCGGCTCGTGGTCGCGCTGGTCGTGCGCGGGGCTGATCTCGTCCAGCCTGATCGGGATCTTCGCGACCGAGGGGCCTGCAGTCCTCGGCATCAACGTCGTCTCGGTGTTCGGCTTCGTGCTCTCGACGATCCTGGCCGTCTGGCTGCTCGTCGGCGTGATCCGGCACGGCCGCTTGTAGCCGCGCCTGGCGCGGCCGGGTGTGGGCGCACCTGTCGAACGTCTGGCACGAACTCGCATGAAAGGACATCTGGCGGCGTGCGGGAGGCCGCTCTACGGTCGGTCGCATGGACGCGCTGCTGGTGGCCGACCCCGAGGAGACGACTCGCGAGCTCCTGGGCCGCCACCTCGAGCGCGACGGGTTCGAGGTACTGCACGCCACGGCAGGCGTCGAGGCGCTCGACCTGGCCGAGCGGGCGCACCCGGACCTGGTGCTGCTCGGCAGCGCGCTCGAGGACGCGCCCGGCGTCGAGGTGTGCACCCGTCTGCGCGCCGGGGAGCCGGGCCGCTCGTGGAACCGCGACGTGCCGGTGATCATGATCGGCGAGCGCGACCCGGTCGACTGCGTGCGGGCGTTCGCGCGCGGGGTGACGACTACGTCGCGCGGCCGCTGGTCTACGACGAGCTGCTGAGCCGGATCCGCGCCGTGCTGCGGCGCGTGAGCCCGGCGGACCGCGACCGGCTGCAGGCCGGCGAGCTGGTCGTCGACCGGCGCACGCGCGACGTGCGCGTTGGCGGGCGGCGCGTCGCGCTGGCGGCGAAGGAGTACGAGCTGCTGCTGAAGCTGGCGTCCGAGCCGGTTCGCGTGTTCACGAAGGAACAGCTCTTGAGAGAGGTGTGGGGCTTTCGGTCGCTCGGCCGGACGCGGACGCTGGACTCGCACGCGTCGCGGTTGCGGCGGAAGCTGGCAGCGGTCAGTGCTCGGCCGTGGGTGGTCAACCAGTGGGGCGTGGGGTACCGGCTCGTCGAGCCTGACTAGGCCAGCGCTCAGCTGACGGGCGAGGGTCGCGCGCTTCCGCGTACGGGCCGGCGACTCCCACCCCGCGTGGCCAAGTGAAGCGCCAGGATCACGCCATCTCTCGCGGGCACGCTGCATGGTTAACGATGGTGCGCCTAGATGTAGCCGGTGACGGTGAAGTCGGACGGGTGAGGTGAGACACGCGTGCGATTCAGGCTCGACTAGGGCGACGGACCGCGGCGTGGCAGCGACGACCACACCCGTTGAGGTGTTGCCTGCAAGGTCCCAGGCGCCAGATCTCGCGCGTAGGTGGCGGGAATCCAAGGCGCAGGTTGCGGGCGGGCACGCGGATCCGGGTCACGGCTTGAGGGAGGAGGACCCATGGAACACGGTCGGACAGCCGTCTGTAGCGCCGGCGGATCAGTCCTGGACGTGTCGGAGCCGCCTCGCCGCAGAGTTTCCGACCGATGTCGATCAGCGGATTTAATGCCTTCTTCCCGCCGGCGTCCCTGTCCGCCCAGATGGGATCGGCCGCCGGATAGCCGAGCTCGCGGGCTGCGCTGTTCAGCGCATACCGTGTTCCCCCGGTCTCGAAGCTCACAGCTACGGCCCCGTCGTGGACTTCGCAGAGGAGCCGTCCGATTTCCGCGGTCAGCGGCCACTGCGGGCCGAGCGCCCGCGCGCAATCCACATTGACGTTTCCTCTGGCGGCCGCATCGCCAGATTGCTTCATACCAAGTCGACGCGCGTTTATAAAGACGTTAATGGGCTGGCCGCTCGTCTCAATCGCGGTCGCCCACCGTCCGAGGCGCGACGGAGGGGGATCGTCGCCGCGCAGACTGACCACGCTACGACAACTCGAAGGCTCAGCTTCCGTTCACGCGCGAGGAGTAAACGAATCGCAGGTGTCGGAGCTCCGGATTATCCCCCGAACAAACCTGCATCCGCCCACGCCCAGCCGCGGGAACATGAACTTGCAGTGGTCGCAGCGCACTTCGGGCGTAGGAGCCGGCCGGTAGTGGGCTTGGCTCTTCGACATGCCCCAGATCTTCACCGTCGCATCACCTCCGTGAACTTCGTCCCGAGGAGCAGTACGGAACCCGGAGTCTCGCACATCGGCGGGCGCACGACTGGTGCCCGTTACCGTGCCTTCGACGTCTGACGATCAGCGTCAGGGGCGCCGCTCGAGCAGCACCACCATCGACGCGTACTGCCCGGCGCAGTCGACCCGCGCCAGCCGGTTCGGCATCGTCCCCCAGAGCGCGAGCAGCAGCGTCAGGTTCGAGTAGTGGTAGCCGTCCGCGCTGATGACGCGCTTCGCGCTCACGGTGAGGCGCGCGATCGCGCTCCGCGTCTGGCGGCATCTCGGCTGAAGCCGGTTCAGCAGCGAGTCATAGCGCGCGACATGCGCGCTGTTGTTGTCGTCCTGGGCCAGAATCGCGGCGTCACGGGACGCCGCGAATGCAGGCGGCGCGAGTGCGAGCGTGGCGACTGCCGCGATCGCCGCAAGGGTCTTCATCATGTTCGTCTCCGGATCGGTGTGGGGCGCGCCGACCGTCGACGCGACACATCCCTGTGTCGGCCACGCGGACGATTCCTTGAATCCCCTACGTCAGGCGGGGGCGGCCGACCGGCTCGCGCGAATCTCCGCCCGCGACTCGCGCCACCAGATCAGCTCGTAGGCGTGCAGCGCGACCCAGACGGCCGCGACGAGCGCGAGCGCTGCGAGCGCCGGCACCCTGGTTGCGACCGGGATCAGCAGGAGGCACGCCACTCCGGCGACGAGCCGGCCGCTCGTCACCCGGAGCGTGTTGCTGATCCGCGCACGCATGGCCCAGAACGCGAGCAGCATGAGCGCAGGCCCGCCGCAGAGCGCCACGGCGGGGACGGTGTGGAGCTCGTCGCCGACGTGAGCCAGCGTCTTCTTCATGGCGAATGCGAACAGCACGATGCCGGTCACGATCGGCAGATGGAGGTACGTGTAGAGGTCGCGCGCCAGGGCGACCCGCTCCGTGCCACGGCGCTGCTCGAGCACGCGCTGAGCCGCCGCGGGGAAGAAGTCGAAGTAGCCCAACCAGAATGCGGCCGCGACGCCGAGGCCCAGCAGGGCGGCCACGATCACGGCCGCGCTCAGGGCGGTGACCCGCGCGCCGAGTCCGATCGCGACGAGCGACTCGCCGATGGCGATGATCACGATCAGGCCGTGCCGCTCGACGAAGTGGGCGACGTGCAGCCGCCAGCCCTGGAGTCCCGTGAACAGCGGGCCGAAGAAGCCGATCGCGATTGCGCCGAGCCACAACAACGACCGCAGCCCGTCGTCGGCGAAGCCGGCCGCCACGATCAGCACCGCGCCGGCGAGCGGCAGCGGGGCGATCCGCTTGATCGCCCCGAGCAGCGCCCGGTCACCGTGCGAAGCGAGCGCGTAGAGCGCCAGGAACATGACCACCACGACGGCAAAGAAGAGGCCGAACACGACGCCGTGCGCCCCGAACGCCTCGGGCACGGCGAGCGCGGCGACGAACATCGCCGCGGAGGCGACGAGGATCGATACCCACACGAGGGTCTCGTCAGGATCGACGGAATTCGTCAGCCACGCGAACGACGCCCACGGCCACCAGAGCGCGCCGAGGATCAGCA
Organism: uncultured Thermoleophilia bacterium; assembly: GCA_963710465.1. Classification (GTDB taxonomy): domain Bacteria; phylum Actinomycetota; class Thermoleophilia; order Gaiellales; family Gaiellaceae; genus JACVRM01. The sequence continues at coordinate 82,679 of CAVQAQ010000018.1, read as the reverse complement.
GCCCGTGCCCGAGCCCCCTCCACGTCGGGTCGTCCGAGAGCACCGTCGTCACCTGCGTGAACGCGAAGACGAAGACCAGATCGAAGAACAACTCGAGCGGCGTGACCCGCTGCTCGCGTTCAGCCAGGAGCTCGCTCACAGCCCGACGCTACCGCGGGAGTCGACCGTACGCGGATCCCCCGATGCGCGATCAGTGATTGTGCGGGACGACACGATCGGTGCGCTGTACGACCATGGGGTATCGAGCCAGGAGGCCTGACCATGCTTGCCACTTCGAGCGATGTCATCGCGACCATCATCGTGTTCGCCTTCGTCGTCTTCACCCTCGGCGTCGTCGCGTACGCGCTCGTGCGGCCGTTCACGCACACGCACCACGAGCATCACGACGGGCTCTGGCAGCACCTGCCCTGAGCCCCGTCCGAAGGAACTACCGGCCGGCCCGGTAGGGTCAGCTCCTCGACCCCGTGGAGAGGAGGAGCGATGGCCCTGATCGAGCGCATCGCAGAGGCACGAGATCGCTGGAACGTCCTGAAGCACCCGTTCTACACGCGCTGGGAGAAGGGCGAGCTCACGCGCGAGGAGTTGCAGGTGTACGCCGGCCAGTACCGGCACGCCGTCACCGCCGTGGCGACCGCCGCGCGCACGGCGGCGAGCCCCGGTGACTCCCATGCCGCCGAGGAGGCCGCGCACGTGATGCTCTGGGACGCCTGGGCCGCAAGCCTCGGCGCCGACAGGGCCGCAGCCGTACCCGAGACCCAGGAGTGCGTCGACGCGTGGAGCCCGGACGACGCGCTCGCCGCGACCGCCGTGCTCTATGCCGTCGAGTCGGCCCAGCCGGCGATCGCCGAGACCAAGCTGGCGGGACTCGTCGAGCACTACGGCTACCGGCCCGACTCGCCTGCGCTCTCGTACTTCCAGGTGCACGCGGAGCTCGACAAGGAGCACGCCGCCCGTGCGGAGGACATCCTGCGCGAGCGCGCCTCCGCCGGCGACGAGGAGCGTCTCGTCGACGCGGCCGAGGCGGCGCTGAAGGCGAACTGGACGCTGCTGGACGGCGTCGAGCGCCTCAACGCGACCTAGCCGACGATCGCGCCCTCGAGCGTGAGCAGCTGCTGCTTGCGCTCGAGGCCGCCTCCGTACCCGACCAGGCTGCCCGTCGACCCGACGACGCGGTGGCACGGGAGCACGATCGGGATCGGGTTGCGGTTCATGATCGTCCCAACCGCCCGCGCCGCCCGCGGCCGGCCGGCCTGCGCGGCCAGCGCGCCGTACGTGGTCAGCCGGCCGTACGGCACGTGCGCGAGCTCGGCCAGGACGGCGCGCGAGAAGTCGTTCGCCACCCGGAGGTCGATCGGCAGCTCGAAGTCGTGGCGCTCGCCCTCGAAGTACTCGTCCAGCTGGCGGCGCACCGGGTCGACCGCGCGCGGCACGCGGAGGAGCCGAGCCCCGAAGACCCGGGCAAGCTGATCCTCGGCCGCGTCCGCGTCGGGGTCGTAGGAGATCCGCGCGAGGCCCCGGTCGGTGGCAGCGACTAGCAGCTGCCCGACGGGCGTGTCGGCGATGTCGTAGGCCACGTCCAGCAGCCCCTGGTCCAGCGCGGCCTCGCGGAAGCGGTGGTCCAGTTCCGGGGAAATCGTCATGACTGCTCCTTTCGGCGGATGCGGCGGACGCCCGCGGACGCCGCCTGGCGCGCGGCCTCGGCGCTCGAGCCGAGCGCGTCGCCGATCTGGGCATAGTCGAGGTCGTAGCCGTAGCGGAGCACGACGGCGGCGCGCTCTTTCGGCGGCAGCCCGTCGGTCAGCTCCTCGAGCTCCTCGTAGCTCGGCCGCTCGTCGAGCGACTCGAGATCGGGGATCTCGGCGACGATGACGCGTCGGCCGCGCCGGTGCTCGTCGGTCACCACACGGGCCGCGATCGTGAACACCCACGCGCGCAGGTGCTCGCCGTGGCGCAGCGTCCCGTAGCCGCGCAGCGCGCGCAGGAAGGTCTCCTGGAACGCGTCGTCCGCGCCCGCGCCCACCCGGCCGCGCAGGAACGCGTAGACGGCGTTGCGATGCTCGGCGTAGAAGCGCTCGAAGGGCGGGACGGTCACTGCGGCCATCATGGACACAAACGCCCGGCGGTCGCCCGATGTGAGACTGCCCGGCAGATGCGCGCCGCCGTCGTGGGCCACACCGAGTGGATCGAGTTCCTGCGCATCCCGCGCGTGCCGCTCGCGGGCGACATCACGCAGGCCTCGCGCGCGTGGGAGGAGCCGGGCGGGGGAGGCGGCGTCGCGGCCCAGCAGCTCGCCCGCCTCGCCGGCGCGTGTGACTTCTTCACGGCGCTCGGCGGCGACGACATCGGCCGGCGCCTGGAGCAGGAGCTGACCCATCGCGGCGTCCGCGTGCTCGCCGCGCGCCGCGACGAGCCGCAGCGCCGGGCCGTCACCTTCACCGACGACAACGGCGAGCGGACGATCACGCTCTTCACGCAGAAGCTCACGCCCCGCGGCGAGGACCGGTTGCCGTGGGAGGAGCTGGACGGCGTCGACGCCGTCTACTTCACCGGCCGTGAGGCCGGGGCGCTCAGAGAAGCGCGCCGGGCCAGGATCCTCGTCGCCACCGCCCGCGAGCTGCCGACGATCCGCGAGGCCGGCGTCCAGCTCGATGCTCTCGTGAGCAGCGCGAATGACCCGTCCGAGCAGTACCCGCTCGGGACGCTCGACGCCGAGCCGCATCTCATCGTCGCGACGCGCGGCACGCAGGGCGGCGACTGGTACGCAGGCGCCGAGCAGGGGACGTACGCGGCTGCGCAGCTGCCGGGGCCGATCGTGGACACCTACGGTGCCGGCGACTGCTTCGCCGCCGGGCTGACGTTCGCGCTCGGCCGCGGCGACGACGTCGACCTGGCCCTTGCGTTCGCCGCCCGCTGCGGCGCCTACGCGACGACAGGGCTCGGCGTGCACCCTGCGCCACTGGCCGCGGTGGACGACTAGGTGAGCCGCGCGCGCAGCTCGGCGGCCAGCACCTCGGGGTCGTCCACGGTGACCGCGAGCGCGTCGTAGCCGGCGCCGGTCTTCAGCTGGACGACCAGCGCGCGGGCGGGATCGGTGATGTCGAGGAACCACTTCTTCCCACCCCACCAGAAGATGCCCGCCCGGCGTGTGCCGAGGCCGGCGTTGAAGCCGAGCCGCCACGTGAACCAGGGCGGTACCTCGTCCAGCCCCACTGCGACTAGTGCGACGGCCTCGTAACGCACGCTGATCGACCCCACGATCGTCAGCAGGCGGCGCAGCCCCTCGTTGCGGATCACGAAGTGGTCGTCGTGCAGCTCGACCCGGGCCATGGGCGCCAACGGTAGCGCGTGGCGCTTAGGTGTTGCGTAGTGGGGAATCGTGGTTTAAAGTGGGGAAACCGCGGCAAGAAATGAGAGCCCTCCATGCTGCTTGGCGAGCACGAGCACACGATCGATGACAAGAACCGACTCACGCTCCCGGCCCGCTTCCGCGAGGAGCTGGGGGCCGGCGTCGTGGTCACCCGCGGGCTGGACGAGTGCCTCAACGTCTTTGCGCGCGAAGAGTGGGACAGCCTGGTCAGCCGCCAGCTGGACGCCCTCGACCCGTTCAGCCGCGAGGCACGTGAGATGGAGCGCTACTACTACTCGGGGGCGGTCGAGGTCGAGGTCGACCGGCAGGGGCGGGTCATGATCCCGGCGCCGCTGTCGACGTACGCGAAGCTCGGGCGGGACGTCGTCGTCGCGGGTGTTCGCAACCGGCTCGAGGTCTGGGATCGTGAGGCCTGGAGAAAACAGCGTGACGAGTTCGAAGGGAGCGCGGAGCATGTTGCCGAACGTCTTGCGCGACAACGGAGCTGACCACGTCCCCGTGCTGGCCGAGGAGGTGCGCGACCTCCTCGAGATCCAGCCCGGCGAGACCGTCGTGGACGCCACCTTCGGCGCGGGCGGTCATGCGGCCGTCCTCGCAGCCGAGCTGCGCGGCCGCGGCCGGTTCATCGCGATCGACCGCGACCCGGACGCGCGCCCGTACTTCGAGCGCTTCAAGCGCCACGCCGGCGTCCAGGCGCGCTTCCTGCGCGGCGAGGCCTCCGTCGTCATGGGCCAGCTGGCCGACAACGACGTGAAGGCCGACGCGATCCTGCTCGACCTCGGCGTCTCCAGCATGCAACTCGACCGACCGGAGCGGGGGTTCACCTACGCGCACGACGGGCCGCTCGACATGCGCATGGACACGAACGGCGAGGAAACAGCCGCCGACATCGTCAACAACGCCAGTGAGCGTGAGCTGACGCGGATCTTCCGGGCATACGGTGAGGAGCGTTACGCGCGCCAGATCGCCCGCGCGATCGGGCGCCGCCGGCGCCGAGCAACCCTTCGAGCGCACCGGCGAGCTCGTCGAGACCATCAAGGGCGCACTCCCCGCGCCGGCGCGCTTCGGCGATGGGCACCCGGCCAAGCGGGTCTTCCAGGCGCTCCGTATCGCGGTCAACGACGAGCTCGCCGAGCTCGAAGACGCACTCCCCGCCGCCGTGGACATGCTGCGGCCGGGCGGGAGGCTGGCAGTGATCGCCTTCCACTCGCTCGAGGACCGCACGGTCAAGCGGTTCATCCGCGACCTCGCGCGCGGCTGCGTCTGCCCGCCGGACTTCCCGGTCTGCCGCTGCGGCCAGGAGCCGGAGCTGCGCCAGCTCACCCGGCGGGCCGTGCGCCCGTCCGCGGAGGAGCTCGCGATCAACCCGCGGTCGGCATCCGCGCGCCTCCGGGCGGCCCTCAAGACCTGATGGCGTCTTTGAACGCCTCCGCCGCTCGCACACAGCCGCTCCCGGAGGCGCCGCCCGCTCGTCCGCGCCGGCGGACGCAGCCCCGCGGCGTCCCCAGGCGGCGCGTCGCCGGCGGCGTCGTCTGGATCGTGCTCGTCGCCGTGCTGCTGACCGGCATCGTCGCGCTCAACGTCGCCGTGCTGAAGCTGAACCTGCGGCTCGACCGGCTCGGCGAGGAGCGCACGCAGCTCCGGACCGACAACGCGCAGCTGCGCCAGCAGGCCGCCCAGGGCGCCGTGCCCGAGATCATCCGGGCGCAGGCGAAGCTGCAGGGCTACCACTGGGCCGGCTGGAACCAGCGCTTCCTCGACCTCGAGCCGACCTCCCGGTGAGCCCGCGCGTCTCGAACCGGCGCATCCGCCTGCTGCTGCTCGGGACGACGATCGCGTTCGCGTGCCTGCTCGGCCGTGCGATCTGGCTCCAGGGCGTCCAGGCGGCGTCGCTCGAACGCCTCGGCGAGTCGCAGAACACGGTGACGGTTGCGCTCCCTGCCGGACGCGGGGCGATCCTCGACCACCAGGGCGTGCCGCTGGCGATGGGCACGCAGGCAGAGACGGTCTACGCGGATCCGCTCCGCGTGCACAACCCCTGGGCCACGGCGGTGGCGGCCGCCCGGGCCCTCGACCTGAACAGCGACGCGATCGGCAAGTCCCTGACCGACCGCAAGACGCGGTTCGTCTACATCGACCGGCAGGCCGATCCGGAGAAGGCGGCGGAGCTTCAGAAGAAGCGCCTCCCGGGGCTCGGCTTCTACGCCGAGGAGAAGCGCGAGTACCCGCAGCGCGACATCGCGTCGCACGTCATCGGCTACGCGGGCGTCGACAACGTCGGGCTCGCCGGCCTCGAGCGGCAGTACGACAAGGTGCTGGCCGGCCGTCCGGGGACCGAGACGATCGTCCGCGACCCGACGGGGCGCGCGGTCGACACCGTCAACTCCATCCCGCCGCGCGAGGGCCGCAACGTGCACCTCGCGCTCGACCGGATCATGCAGGAGAACCTCCAGAACGTCCTCGGCGACACCGTCGCGCGCTGGCGCGCCAGGAGCGCCACCGGCATCGTGCTCGACCCGCGCAACGGCCGCGTGCTGGCGATGGCGGTCAGCCCGTCCTTCGCCTCCGACCGGTTCAGCAGCACGAGCCCCGACGTGACCCGCCTGCGTGCGGTCACCGACACCTACGAGCCGGGCTCGACCTTCAAGATCGTCCCGGTCGGCGCGGCGCTGTCCGAGGGGTTGGTCACGCCCCAGAACTCGTTCACGCTACCGCCCGTGATCAGGGTCGCCGACCGCACGATCCACGAGAGCGACCGCACCGTCACCGAGCAGATGTCTGTCGCGCAGATCGTCGCCAAGTCGTCGAATGTCGGGGCCGTCACGCTTGCCGAGCTCGTGAACCAGAAGCGCTTCTACCACTGGATCAGGCGCTTCGGCTTCGGGCGCCAGACCGGGGTGGACTTCCCCGGCGAGTCGGCTGGGATCCTGCTCCCCGAGTCGAAGTGGTCGGGGTCGTCGATCGGGAACCTCGCCATCGGCCAGGGCATCAGCGTGACGGCGCTCCAGATGGCGTCCGCATACGCCGCGATCGCCAATGTGGGCGTGTGGATCCAGCCGCACTTCGTCACGAGCGTCGCCGGCTACAAGGCCTTCCGGCCGAAGCAGCGGCGGATCCTGTCGCCGCACGTCGCGAACGAGATGGTCTCGATGCTGAAGGACGTCGTCGCCACCGGCGGCACCGGCGACAACGCGCGGGTCCAGGGCTACCAGGTGGCCGGCAAGACGGGCACGGCCCAGAAGCCGGACGCGGGCGGGTACTCGAAATCGAAGTACGTGTCGTCGTTCGTCGGCTTCGTCCCGGCGACGGCGCCGCGGCTCGTCATCCTCGTCTCGGTCGACGAGCCGCACGGCCAGATCTACGGCGGCACCGTCGCGGCGCCGGCGTTCGCTCGTATCGCGCGCTACGACCTGCAGTACCTCGGCGTCCCTCCTGACGCCTAACCTGCAGTCGGTCATGGAGCTGTCACGGCTGGCCGCCGCAGCCTCCGGTCGCGTCGTGGGCGCATCCACGCCTGTCGCCGACCTCGCGTACCGCGCCCAGGACGCCACGCCCGGGTCGCTGTTCGTGTGCCTGCGCGGCGCCACCGCGGACGGGCACGACTTCGCGGCGGAGGCGCTCGACCGCGGCGCCGTCGCGCTCGCCGTCGATCACGAGCTCGACCTGGCCGCGCCGCAGATCGTCGTCCCCGACACGCGCGTCGCGATGGCGCAGCTAGCCGTTTCCTTCTTCGCCGACCCGAGCGCGGAGCTCGACGTCGTCGGCGTCACCGGCACGAGCGGGAAGACGACCACCACCTTCCTCACGCACGCCATCCTCGAGGCGGCCGGCCGCCGCCCTGGCCTGCTGGGGACGATCGAGAGCCGGGTCGGCGACGAGCGCGTCCCTGCCGTGCGCACGACCCCCGAGTCCGCCGACATCCAGCGGACGCTGCGCGCGATGGTCGACGCCGGCAACCGCTCGGTCGCGATGGAGGCGACCTCGCACGGCTCCGAGCAGCACCGGCTCGACGGTGTCCGCTTCGCCGCTCTCGCCTTCACGAACCTCGGCCAGGACCATCTCGACTTCCACGGCACGATCGAGCGCTACTTCGAGGCGAAGCGGCGGCTGTTCGACGCTGGGGCGCCCGCCGCCGTGAACGTGGGCGACGAGTGGGGGAGGCGCCTCGCCGCCGGCCTCCCCGCCTCCATGCTCCTCACCTTCGGCTTCGCCGACCACGCCGACCTCCGTCCCGAGCGGCTCGAGCTGACCGCGGCGGGCGCGGCGTTCACGGCCGGCGGGCTCGAGATCCGCACCCGCCTCCGCGGCCGGTTCAACGTGGAGAACGCCCTCGCGGCGATCGCGCTGGCGCGGCTCGTCGGAGTGGAGGACGACGCCATCGTCGCCGGCCTCGCCGGCGTCGACGGGGTGCCCGGCCGCTTCGAGGCCGTCGACGAGGGCCAGCCGTTCACCGTCGTCGTCGACTACTCGCACAAGCCGGACGCGCTCGCGAACGTGCTCGAGACCGCGCGCGCGCTCGCCACCGGCCGCGTGATCTGCGTCTTCGGCGCCGGCGGCGACCGCGACCGCGCGAAGCGTCCGGTGATGGGCCGCATCGCCGCCGATCTCGCCGACGTCGCCATTCTCACCTCCGACAACCCGCGCAGCGAGGACCCGGGGGCGATCGCCGACGAGGTCGCCTCCGGCACCGGACCTGGCGAGCTGGATCTGATCCTCGACCGCCGCGAGGCGATCCGCCGCGCCGTCGAGGTGGCCGCCCCGGGCGACGTCGTCGTCATCGCCGGCAAGGGGCATGAGCAGGGGCAGGAGACCGCCGGCCGCATCGAGCCGTTCGACGACCGCGAGGTCGCGCGCGAGGCCATCCGTGCGCTGGTGACGCCCGCGTGATCCCGCTCGCGCTCGACGAGATCGAAGGGCTCGGGCGGCTCGCGCGGGCCGGCTGGACGGACGAGGCCACCGGCGTCCACATCGACTCGCGCCGTGTCGAGGAGGGCGACCTTTTCGTCGCCGTCGGGCGCGGCGCCGACTTCCGCGATCACGCCTTCGCGCGCGGGGCGGCCGCCGTTCTGATCCCGGACGACGCGCATGCCGCGCTGGCCGCGATCGGCCGCGCGGTGCGCGACCGCTCGAGCGCGCAGGTCGTCGGCATTACCGGCTCCGTCGGCAAGACCTCGACCAAGGACATCCTCGCCGCGCTCTGCCGGCCCCACGCGCGCACCGTCGCGGCCGAGGCGAGCTTCAACGCCGAGCTGGGCGTTCCGCTCACGCTCGCCCGCCTGGAGCCGGACACCGAGGTCTGCGTGCTCGAGCTGGCGATGCGCGGTTTCGGGCAGATCGCTGCTCTCTGCGACATCGCGCGGCCGGACATCGGCGTCATCACGACGATCGCCCCGGCGCACCTCGAGCTGGTCGGGTCGCTCGAGGGCGTGGCCCGCGCGAAGGCAGAGCTGCTCGAGGCCCTGCCGGCCGGCGCCACCGCCGTCGTCCCGACCTCGCCCGAGCTCGACGCGCTGATCCCCGCGGGCCTGACCGTTCGCCGCTTCCCCGGCGACGCCGAGGTCGTCGCCTGGGAGCCGCTCGACGACGGCGCGCGACTCACAGCCGAGGTGCTCGGCCGCCGAGTGACGCTCGAGCTCAGCGTCCGCGCGCGCCACCACGCGGACAACGCGCTGGCCGCGCTGCTGGCGTACGAGGCGCTCGCGCTGCCGCTCGACGAGGCGCATGTGGGCGCGGGGAACGTGGAGCTGTCGCGCTGGCGCGGGGAGGAGGTGCCGCTCCCGGGCGGCGGCCTGCTCATCAACGACGCCTGGAACGCGAGCCCGCTCTCGATGCGGGCCGCCATCGACCACCTCGTCGAGATCGCCGATGGACGCACCACGGTCGCCGTCCTCGGGGACATGGCGGAGCTCGGCCCCGACGCCCCGCGCTTTCACCGCGAGATCGGCGCGCACGCCCGCGCCGCCGGCGTCGCCGGCCTGCTCGCCGTCGGGCCGCTCGCCGCCGGCTACGTCGAGGGCGCCGGCTTCGGCGAGGCCGTGCCCGACGTCGAAGCCGCCCGCGAGGCGCTCACACGGCTGATCCAGCCCGGCGACTGCGTCCTCGTCAAGGCGTCGCGGGCAATGGGCCTCGAGGCGCTAGCCGAGCACCTGACAAAGATTCCCGCCTGAGTGCCCGCTCCGGCCATGATCGCCATCACCTCCGGCGGCTGCAAAGCGGCGCCATGCGTCGTCCTCAGTCGCGCCCGTATACCAGCATACGGGCGCTCCCTGCGTCCTAGCCTGGCTTGCTTTTCACCGCCGGAGGCGGGGCATCATGACCGGAGCGGGCACTGATGGATCGAGTCATCGCCGCCGCCATCCTCGCGATGGTCATCGGGATCCTGGCCGGGCCCAAGTTCATCGACTTCCTGCGCGAGCGCGAGCTCGGCCAGCAGATCCGCGAGGAAGGCCCCGCGCGTCACGCGGTCAAGCAGGGCACGCCGACGATGGGCGGCCTGCTGATGCTGTTCGCCGCGCTGATCCCGTTCCTGCTCGTCGGCCGCTACACACTGCCGGGCCTCACCGTCCTCTTCGTGACGTTCGGGTGCGGTGGGGTTGGCTTCCTCGACGACTTCATCAAACTCCGCCACAAGCGCTCCCTCGGCCTGTCCGGCCGTTGGAAGCTGCTGCTGCTGGCCGGGATCAGTGCCGTCCTCGGCTATGCCGCCAACCGCGAGGGCCTCGACTCGCACATCTACATCCCGGCGATCGGGACGATCGACATCTGGTGGTTCTGGTACGTCCTCATCTTCCTGATCGTTGCCGGGGCCGCGAATGGCGTGAACCTCACGGACGGCATCGACGGCCTCGCCGCGGGCACCGGGATCATCGCCCTGATCACCTTCACAGCGATCTGCATCTTCACGTTCATCCGCCTCCGGCAGGTCCATCAGCCGAACCTGGTCTACCTGGATATGGCCATCCTCGGCGGGGCGCTCGTCGGCGGCGCGATCGCGTTCCTCTGGTTCAACGCGTTCCCCGCGGATGTGTTCATGGGCGACACCGGCTCTATGGCGATCGGCGGCGCGCTCGGCGCGTTCGCGGTGATGACGAAGACCGAGCTGCTCCTGCTGCTGATCGGCGGCATCTTCCTGATCGAGGCGCTCTCCGTGATCCTCCAGGTCATCAGCTTCAAGTACTGGGGGAGACGGATCTTCCTGATGGCGCCCATCCACCACCACTTCGAGATGAAGGCGTGGTCGGAGACGAAGATCATGGTGCGCTTCTGGATCCTCGGAGCGATCCTCTGCGCGAGCGCGTTCGCCGTGTACTTCCAGTACTTCTTCCACTTCCCGGGGCGCTGATGCTCCCGCGGCGGGCGCTGGTCGTGGGGCTCGCGCGCTCGGGGCAGGCGGCGGCGCTCGCGCTCGCCGGGCGGGGCGTGGAGGTCGTCGGTGTCGACCGCAATCCGGACGTCGACACGGGGAGGCTTGCGGCGGCGGGCGTCGAAGTGCGCCTCGGTACGGACGAGGGAGCTACGGGGGACGTGAATCTGGTGATCAAGAGCCCTGGAGTCCCGGCGGAGGCCCCGCCGGTCGCCCGCGCGCGCGAGCGCGGCATCCCCGTCTGGAGCGAGATCGAGCTCGGCTGGCGCCTGCTCGCGCCGCGCCCGTTCATCGGTGTCACCGGCACGAAAGGCAAGACCACGACGACCGAGCTCCTCGGCGCCATGTTCCGCGCCGCCGGCCGGCCGGTCGAGGTCGCCGGCAACGTCGGCCGCCCGCTGACCTCGGTGGAAGCCGCCGAGAACGCCTGGATCGTCTGCGAGCTGTCGTCGTTCCAGCTCGAGGACGTGCACGAGCTGGAGCTCGAGATCGCCGTCCTGCTCAACCTTGCGCCCGACCACCTGGACCGGCACGGCACCTTCGAGGCCTATCGCGACGCGAAGCTCCGCATCTTCGAGCGCGCGCGCATCCGCATCGTGCCGCCCGGCTACGAGGGCACCGTCTTCACCGCGGACGACCCGCTGCCCGCCGAGCCCGTGCTGCCCGGCCGGCACAACCGTGCCAACGCGGCGGCAGCCGCGCGCGCCGCGCGCGCCGCAGGCCTTCCCGACGACGCGATTGCCAAGGCGCTGCGCTCCTTCCGCGGCGTCCCGCACCGGCTCGAGCTGGTCGCCGAGCGCGGCGGCGTGCGCTGGGTCAACGACTCGATCGCGACGAACACCTTCGCCGTGCTCGCAGGGGCCGGCGCCTTCGACGCCCCCGTGCGCCTCATCCTCGGCGGGCAGACCAAGGGCGAGGACTACGGGCCGTTCGTGCGCGATCTGCCGGCGAACGTCGTCGCCGCCTACCTGGTCGGCGAGCTCGCGGACGAGCTCGCCGAGGCGTTCGACGCGGCCGGCCGTCCCTACCAGCGCGCCGGCACCGTCGCCGGCGCCGTCGCCGCCGCCGCGCGCGACGCCGGGCCGGGCGACGTCGTCCTGCTCTCGCCGGCCGCCACGAGCTTCGACCAGTACCCGAGCTACGCCGAGCGCGGCGACGACTTCCGCGGCCTCGTGGAGGAGCTCGCATGAAGAAGGGGCAGATCGAGTCGACGCTCCTCATCCTGGTCACGCTGAGCCTCGTCGCCTTCGGGCTCGTCATGGTCTACAGCGCGACATCGGCTCCCGCGACCCTCGGCGGCGGCGACCCGGGCTACTACCTGAAGAAGCAGACCGTCTACGCGCTCGTCGGCCTCGGGCTGCTGCTCGGCGCGACGCGCCTCGACTACCGGCGGCTCAAGGACGCGTCGCCGCTGCTCGTCGCCGGCGCCGCCTTCCTGTGCCTGATCGTGCTCGGCATGGGCGCCTCCGTGAACGGCGCGCGCCGCTGGCTCACCGTCGGCCCGGTCGTCTTCCAGCCGTCCGAGCTCGCCAAGGTTGCGATCGCGGTCTGGGCGGCCGCCTACCTGACCCAGCGCAAGCCGCCGAAGACGCTCGGCGAGCTGGGCCGCCCGCTCGGCCTCGTCTTCGCCGTCTTCGCGCTGCTGATCATGCTCGAGCCCGACCTCGGCACCACGATCACCCTGATGCTGATGCTGATCGGCGTGCTCGTCGTCGCGGGCACGCCCATGCGGCTCGTCGCGACGTCGACCGTGCTCGTCTCGGCCGTCGGCCTCGCCGCGATCTGGATGGAGCCGTACCGGCGCGAGCGTTTCCTCAGCTTCCTCAACCCGTGGCACGACCAGCTCGGCGCCGGCTTCCAGAGCGTCCAGGCGATGATCGGGCTCGGCTCCGGCGGCGTCCTCGGCAAGGGGCTCGGCGAGAGCCTCCTGAAGATGAACTATCTGCCCGAGGCGCACACCGACATGATCTTCGCGATCATCGGCGAGGAGCTCGGCCTGATCGGCGTCATGCTCGTGCTGGCCGCCTACGCGGTCTTCGCCTGGGCCGGCTACAGCATCGCCATCCAGTGCAAGGACCCCTTCGGCAAGCGGCTCGCCGTCGCGCTGACGACGCTCATCTGTGGGCAGGCGATCATCAACATCGCGGCCGTCCTCGGCCTCGCGCCCCTGACCGGAATCCCGCTCCCGTTCGTGTCCGCGGGCGGCTCGAGCCTCGTGGTGGCGCTCGCGGCGGTCGGGCTGCTCCTTAACATCGGGGCCGATGACCGAGTCGTCGTCAGTGCTGATCGCCGCCGGCGGGACCGCCGGCCACGTGCTGCCGTCGCTGGCAGTCGCCGAGGAGCTGCTCGCCCGCGGCGCACGGGTGACGTTCGCCGGGTCGCCGGATCGGCTCGAAGCGCGGCTCGTCCCTGAGGCCGGGTTCGAGTTCCACCCGTACGAGGTGAGCGGGCTGCCGCGCCGGCCGAGCCTCGAGCTCGTGCGCGCGCTCGTCACCGACGCGAAGGCGATGCGCGCCGCCGGCCGTATCGTCCGCGAGACGCAGCCGAACGTCGTCTTCGGCGGCGGCGGCTACGTCGCCGGCCCGATCGTCGCCGCGGCTGCGCGGCAGCGGATTCCCGCCGCGCTCCTCGAATCGGACGCCCACCTCGGGCTCGCCAACCGGCTTGCCGCCCCGTTCGCGCGGCGCGTCTTCCTCTCGTTTCCGATCGAGGGCCGCGACGGAGGCAAGTACCGCGTCACCGGGCGGCCGATCCCGCGCCGCTCGAAGCCGCCGACCCAGGAGGAGGCGCGCACGCTCTTCCGGCTCCCGCTTGACGGGCCCGTACTGCTCGTGTTCGGCGGTAGCCAGGGCGCACGCGCCCTCAACGAGCTCGTCATCGAGAGCTTCGGGGCGGTCGGCCCAGCAGTCCTGCACCTCTCGGGCGAGCGCGACTTCGATGCGCTGGCGAAGCGGGTCACGCGCGCCGACTACCGGTTGATCCCGTTCACGAACGAGGTGGGCTCGGCCTATGCCGCGGCCGATCTCGTCCTCGCGCGCTCGGGCGGCTCGGTGTGGGAGCTGGCCGCCGCCGGCAAGCCCGCCGTGCTCGTCCCGTACCCGTTCGCGACCGCCGACCACCAGTCGAAGAACGCCCGCTTCTTCGACCGCACCGGCGGCGCCGTCTGTGTCCCGGAAACCGACCTCGGCCGCGTGCCGGCGCTCGTGCGCTCGCTGATCGACGACCCGGAGCGGCTCGAGCGCATGTCCGAGGCGATGCTCCGGGTTGCGCGCCCGAACGCGGCCGCGGACATCGCGGAGGAGCTGCTTGAGCTGCGCCGTTTAGCGGGCGGCGACTGTGGTTCGCCGGCATCGGCGGCGCCGGGCTCTCGGGCTACGCGGTGCTCGCGAAGGCGTGGGGCGCCGAGGTGCGCGGCTGGGACCGCGCCGAGACGCCGTACCTGGAGCACGTCCGGGCGGCGGGCATCGACGTGGCCGTCTCGCCCGAGCCCGACCTGCCCGACGGGCTGGGAGGCAGTCGTCTCGACGGCGTACCGCGACCGCGTCGAGGGCCGCTCACGCGCCGAGCTGCTCGCCGAGCTGGTCGCCGCGCGTGACGCGATCGTCGTCGCGGGCGCGCACGGCAAGACGACCACGGCCGCGATGATCGCCTTCGTCCTCGACCGGCTCGGCCTCGACCCGGCCTACGTGATCGGCGGCGACGTCCCGCAGCTCGGCGGGAACGCCGGCGCGGGCAGCGGGTGGCTCGTCGTCGAGGGCGACGAGTCCGACCGCACGATCGCCGAGCTCCGGCCCCGTATCGCCGTGATCACGAACGTCGATCTCGACCATCACAGCGAGTTCGCCTCGCGCGCGGAGGTGGAGGCGCTCTTCGACGCCTGGCTCGCCGAGGTGCCGACGGTGATCCGCGAGCCCGAGCCGCTCGACCTGGAGCTGGTCGTGCCGGGCCTGCACAACCGCCGGAACGCGGCCGCCGCGCTCGCGGCACTCGACGCGGCCGGCGTCGCGCGCATCGATGCCGAGCCGGTGCTCGCGCACCTTCGCCGGCGTCGGCCGCCGGCTCGAGCGCCGCGGAGAGGCGGGTGGGGTCGCCGTCTACGACGACTACGCCCACAACCCGGCGAAGGTCGAGGCGGCGGTGGCGGCGCTGCATGAGACCGCGCCCGGGCGCGTGCTCGTCCTCTTCCAGCCGCACCTGCCCTCGCGCACGCGCCACATGGCGCACGAGCTCGGCGCCGCGCTCGCCGGCGCGGACGCCGTCGCGGTCACCGACGTGTACGCGGCCCGCGAGCAGCAGCTCGAAGGCGTCGACGGGCGCACGGTCGTGCTCGCGCTGCTCGACGCCCGGCCGGGCATGCCGGTCGCGTGGACGCCCGACCCGGCGGACGGCGCCCGCTTCCTCGCCGAGCGCGCGCGCCCCGGCGACGTCGCTCGCGACCGTCGGCGCCGGCGACGTGGACTCGGCCGTTCCCGTGCTGCTCGAGGAGCTGGCGTGATCGAGGAAGCCGTCGCGCTCTCGCGCTTCACCACGCTCGGCACCGGTGGCCCGGCGCGCTGGTTCGCGCGCCCCTCCACGGTCGCCGCGCTCGAGGAGGCGCTCGCATGGGCGGCCGAGCGCGGCGCGGAGGTGGCCGTCGTGGGGCTCGGCTCGAACCTGCTCGTCTCCGACGAGGGTGTCGATGCGCTCGTCCTGAAGCTCACCGGCGACCTCGCTTCCGCCGCTGTCGAAGGTGAGGTGGTCGTTGCGGGCGGCGGCACGCCTCTCGCCGTCTGCCTGCACCGTGCTCGGGCGGCGGGCCTCGGCGGCCTCGAGTTCGCGTGCGCCATCCCGGGCACGGCCGGCGGCGGCGTCTGGATGAACGCGGGCGCGTACGGCGGCGACCTCGCCGGCGTGCTCGAGCGCGCGTTCATCGTCTCGGCCGACGGCTCCGGCTGGCTGACCCCGGCCGAGCTCGGGCTGCGCTACCGGCACTCGGGCCTGCGCCACGGCCAGGTAGTCGCCCGCGCCGAGCTCGGACTGCACCCGCGGCCGGTCGAGGAGATCAAGGCGACAGTCGCCGAGATGCAGGCGCAGCGCAAGGCGGCCCAGCCGACGAACAAGCGCACCTTCGGCAGCGTCTTCAAGAATCCCGAGCACGAGCTCTCGGCGGGCCGCATGCTCGACGCCTGCGGCCTGCGGGGGTTTGCCATCGGCGGCGCGGTCGTCTCGCCGCGCCACGCGAACTTCATCGAGAACGCCGGCGAGGCCACGACCGCCGATGCGCTCGCGCTCATGGCCGAGGCGCGGCGACGTGCCCACGAGCGTTTCGGGGTCGTGCTCCAGCATGAGGTCGAGCTGCTCGGCGCGATCGAGATCCCCGTGCTCGCGTCTTAACAGGGACAGTCTTTGTTACGAGCGGCGGCAGGGTAGGAGCCGCAGACGCCGAAAGAGCGTCCGTGGAGTCCCGTCGTGCACGCGCCTCTCGCGCCCGCGCGCGTGGACCTGGCGCGCCTTGTCCCGTCGACCCGCTCGGTGGCTCGCCGGCGTCGCGCTGCTGCTGACGGGCATGGCCGCTTTCGCGATCGCCCGCCAGTCGTCGATCTTCGCCATCCGCGACGTCCAGGTCGTCGGCGCGCAGCCGTCGCTCGAGCGCAAGGTGCGCGAGGCGCTCGCCCCGCTGATCGGCACGAGCCTCGTCGCGCTCGACGGCTCCGAGGTGCAGCGCCGCCTCCAGGCGCTCCCGCAGGTCCGCAGTGCGACCTACGACCGTTCGTTCCCGAACACGCTGAAGATCGTGGTCGCAGCCCGACGAGCCCGCCGCCGTCCTGCGCAGCGGCCGCGACGGCTGGCTCGTCTCCGAGCACGGCGCCCTGCTCAAGCAGCTGCGTAGGCCGTTCCCGCCGACGCTCCCGAGCATCTGGATCTCGCGCGCGACGATCCGCCAGGGCCGCGCGGCGCTGCCGTCCACGGTCGACACCGCGCTCCGCGGGCTCGCCGCGGCGCGGCAGTCGCGAAGCGCCCTGCTCCCCGACATCCGCAAGGTCCGGGCCGTCGCCGGCGAGCTCACCTTCGTGCTGCGGTCGCACGTCGAGCTCCGGCTCGGCAACGCCCGCGACGTCGCCCTCAAGCTGGCCGTCGCCGACCGCGTCCTGGCCACGCTCAGCCCCGACGAACGGCAGAAGATCAGGTACCTCGACCTCGCCCTTCCGTCGAGGCCCGTGACCGGAACCAACACTAAACTCTGAGGTAGAGGGTTAGGGTTGCGGCGGGTTTCCCGGATTGACAGGCGGGAATCGGCGGACGTACGCTCTGCCGGTTCTGCCCCGAGTCGGGGCTAGCCTTCAACCTGAACCTGAGCCACATGAGACCCCACGACGACAGCCGCGACTTCCTCGCCGTCATCAAGGTCGCCGGCGTCGGCGGCGGCGGCACCAATGCCGTCAACCGCATGGTCGAGGCGGGTGTCGCCGGGGTCGAGTTCATCGCCATCAACACCGACGCGCAGGCGCTGCTGATGCTCGAGGCGGACATGAAGGTTCAGATCGGCTCGCACGCGACGCGCGGCCTCGGCGCCGGCGCCGACCCGGACGTCGGGCGGGCCGCGGCCGAGGAGAGCCGCGACGAGCTGAAGGACGCGCTCAAGGGCGCGGACATGGTCTTCGTCACCGCGGGCGAGGGCGGCGGCACCGGCACGGGTGGCGCGCCGATCGTCGCGGAGATCGCGCGCGAGCTCGGGGCGCTGACCGTCGGAGTCGTGACGCGGCCGTTCTCGTTCGAAGGCAAGCGCCGCGGTGACCAGGCCGAGCGTGGCATCCAGGAGCTCGCCGAGCGCGTCGACACGTTGATCGTGATCGAGAACGACCGCCTGCTCCAGGTGGTCGAGAAGCAGACCTCAATCCTGGAGGCGTTCCGGATTGCCGACGACATCCTGCGCCAGGGCGTCCAGGGCATCACCGATCTGATCACGGTGCCCGGGCTCGTCAACCTCGACTTCGCCGACGTGCGCACGATCATGCGCGACGCCGGCTCGGCGCTGATGGGCATCGGCATCGCCTCGGGCGAGAACCGTGCCGGCGAGGCCGCGCGGGCCGCGGTGTCGTCGCCGCTGCTCGAGGCATCGATCGAGGGCGCGACCGGGATCCTGCTCAACATCACCGGCCCAGCAGACCTCGGGCTGTTCGAGGTCAACGAGGCGGCCGAGGTCGTCACGGGCGCCGCCGACCAGAACGCCAACGTCATCTTCGGGGCCGTCGTCGACGACAAGCACGCCGACCAGGTTCGGGTCACGGTAATCGCGACGGGGTTCGGCACGCCGCGCTCCGGCCGCCGGCGGCGCACCTCCGCACTGCTCACCGAGACGGCGCCGGCGCGCACGTCGCGCCCGCGCGAGCGCGAGACGTTCGAGTCTCCGGACGAGATCGACATCCCGTCGTTCCTCCGCGACGAGTAGGGGCTGTCCCGCCGAAGGGGGCTGTCCCCGGTGATGAACGAGAGCTCGGTCGGCGGAACCCGCTCGGCCGAAGTCCCTGCGTAGGGGCACGAGGGACAGCCCCCTCCGGGGATAGCCCCACCATCTAGCATCGCGCCGGATGCAGACGCTCCGGCGGACGCCCCTCTTCGAGCAGCACCTCGCGGCCGGCGCGCGCATGGTCCCGTTCGCAGGCTGGGAGATGCCGGTGCAGTACGAAGGTGTCGTCCCCGAGCACCGCGCGGTGCGCAGCGACTGCGGTGTCTTCGACGTCTCGCACATGGGCGAGATCGAGGTCGAGGGGCCCCGCGCCGCGGAGCTCCTGCAGTCGCTGCTCTCGAACGACCTCGGGCGGATCGCGCCGGGCGACGCCCAGTACACGCTGCTCACCAACGAGCGCGGCGGGATCATCGACGACCTCATCGTCTACCAGCTCGACCCGTTCCGGTTCCTGCTCGATCGTCAACGCGTCGAACCGGGAGCTCGACTTCGGGTGGCTGAAGGAGCGCGAGGTCTCCGGCTCGGACGTCCGCGACATCTCCGACGGATACGCGCTTGCTGGCGGTGCAGGGGCCGCGGTCGATCGAACGGCTCGAGCTGCCCGACCGGCCGGCGTTCACCTTCGCGGAGGCGGAGATCGACGCCGTCCCCTGCATGGTCAACCGCACCGGCTACACCGGCGAGCGCGGCGTCGAGCTGCTCTGTGAGGCGGACGACGCCCCGCGGCTCTGGGACGCGGTGCTCGGGCGGGGCGCCGTCCCGTGCGGGCTCGGCGCGCGCGACACGCTGCGCCTCGAGGTCTGCTTCCCGCTGCACGGCAACGACATCGGGCCCGACACCGACCCGATCTCCGCCGGCCTCGGCTGGACGTGCGCGCTCGACAAGGAGTTCACCGGGGTGGACGTGATCCGGCGGGTGAAGGAGGAGGGGCCTACGCGCAGGCTCGCCCCCTTCGTGATGGACGAGAAGGCGATCCCGCGGCAGGGCATGCCGATCGAATCGCCGACCGGCGGCGGCGAGGTCACCTCCGGGACGCACTCGCCGATGCTCGAGCGCGGGATCGGCATGGGCTACGTGCCGGCAGCCTCGGCCGAGCCCGGGACAGGACTGACGATCGACGTGCGCGGGAACCCGCGGCGGGCGACCGTCGTGCGCAAGCCGATCTACCGCAAGGAGGAGACCTGATGGCCGCCGAGGAGAGCTACCCCGCCGACCTGCGCTACCACGCCGAGCACGACTGGGCACGCATCGAGGGCGACGAGGCGACGCTTGGGATCACGTGGTTCGCGGCCGACGCGCTCGGCGACATCGTCCACTTCGAGGCCCCGGAGGAGGGCGGGACGGCGACGAAGGACAAGTCCTACGGCGAGGTCGAGTCCGTGAAGGCCGTCTCCGACGTGATCGCACCGCTCTCGGGCGAGATCGTCGCGGTCAACCAGGCGGTCGTGTCCGCCCCGGAGACCATCAACGAGGATCCCTACGGGGAAGGCTGGCTCGTGCGCATCCGGCTCGCCGACCCTGCCGAGGTCGACGCCCTGCTCGATGTCGCCGCCTACCGCAAGGTGCTCGAGGAGCAATGAGCGCGGCCCGCTACCTCTCGCTGACCGACGCCGACCGCGCGGAGATGCTCGCCGCGATCGGCGTCGACTCAGTCGACGAGCTGTTCGAGCAGGTGCCGCCCGGCGTCCGGCTCGGCCGCGAGCTCGACCTCGAGCCGGCGCTCTCCGAGCAGGAGATCGTCGACCACCTCTCGGCGCTCGCCGGCCGCAACGTCGGCACCGAGCGCGAGCTCTCGTTCCTCGGCGCCGGCATCTACGACCACTACGTCCCGGCGATCGTGGACATGGTGCTCTCGCGCGGCGAGCTGCTCACCGCCTACACGCCGTACCAGCCCGAGGTCAGCCAGGGCGTCCTGCAGGCGATCTTCGAGTACCAGACCGTGATCTGCGAGCTGACCGGGATGGACGTGTCCAACGCCTCCGGGTACGACGGCACGACGGTCGCCGCCGATGCCTGCTTTCTCGCGAAGCACGCCACCGGCCGCTCGAAGGTCGTGCTCGCCGAGACGCTCAACCCGCAGGTGCGGCAGGTCGTCAAGACATACGCGCCGGGCTTCGGCCTCGAGGTCGTCGAGGTGCCGCACGAGGGCGGCGTCACCGACCCGAACCGGATCGCCGACGCCTCGCTCGACGCGGCCGCGGTCTTCTTCCAGCAGCCGAACTTCTTCGGCTGCCTCGAGCCGGCGCCCGACCTTGCCGCCGCCGCGGCGCAAGCGGGCGCACTTCCGGTCGCGCACGTCGACCCGCTGTCGCTCGGCGTCCTCGAGGCGCCCGGCAACTACGGCGCGGCGATCGCGATCGGCGAGGGCCAGGGCGCGGGCAACCACATCTCCTTCGGCGGGCCGCACTACGGCTTCCTCGCGGCGCGCAGCGATCTGATCCGGCGCATGCCCGGGCGGATCGTCGGCGAGACGACGGACGTCCAGGGCCGCCGCGGCTACGTGCTCACGCTGCAGACGCGCGAGCAGCACATCCGCCGCGAGAAGGCGACCTCGAACATCACTACGAACCAGACGCTGCTCGCGCTCGGTGGGCTCGTCTACCTCAGCTGGCTGGGGCCCCAGGGGCTGCGCGAGCTGGGGGAGACCTGCATGGGCCTCGGCGCAGCACGTGAAGGACCGGCTCGGGTTTCCACTCGCGTTTCCCGATCAGGCAACATTCAAGGAGGTTGCCATCCGCGTCGGACGGCCCGCCCGCGAGGTGATCGCCGCAGCGCGCGAGCGCGGCGTGAACCCGGGCTACGCGCTCGGGAGCGACTACGAGGGCATGGACGACGTGCTGCTCGTCTGCGTGACCGAGAAGCGCTCGCCGGCCGACATCGACCGCCTTGCCGAGGTGCTGCAGGAGGTCGCGGCGTGAAGCTGATCTTCGAGAAGTCGCGGCCAGGCCGGATCGCCTACTCGCTCCCGCACTACGACTTGCCCGCGGCCCAGGTGCCCGAGGGGCTTCGCCGCGAGCGGCCACCGCGGCTGCCGGAACTGGCCGAGCCGGAGATCGTCCGGCACTTCACCGAGCTGTCGAGCCGCAACTACGGCGTCGACACGGGCTTCTACCCGCTCGGCTCCTGCACGATGAAGCACAACCCGCGCGTGAACGAGCGCGTGGCCGCGCTGCAGGGCTTCCGCGACCTGCACCCGCACCAGGTGGAGGAGGGCGCGCAGGGGGCGCTCGAGCTCATGTGGCGCCTGCAGGAGATCCTGGCCGAGATCTCAGGGCTCGATGCCGTGTCGCTCCAGCCGGCGGCGGGCTCCCAGGGTGAGCTCACCGGCCTGATGCTCATGCGCGCGTACTTCGAGGACCGCGGCGAGACGCAGCGGCGGAAGGTCTTCATCCCGGACACCGCCCACGGCACCAACCCGGCCAGCGTGACGATGGCAGGCTACGAGGCCGTCGGCGTCTCGACCGACGGGCGAGGGAACGTCGACCTCGAGGAGCTGCGCGCGAAGGTCGACGACGAGACCGTCGGGCTGATGATCACCAACCCGAGCACACTCGGCCTGTTCGACGAGGGCGTCGAGGAGATCCAGCGCATCTTCCACGCCGCGGGCGCGCTCCTCTACTACGACGGCGCCAACCTCAACGCCGTGTGCGGGAAGTCGCGGCCCGGCGACATGGGCTTCGACGTCGTCCACTTCAACCTGCACAAGACGTTCTCGCAGCCGCACGGCGGCGGCGGGCCGGGCGGCGGGCCGATCGCCGTCCGGGACATTCTCGAGCCGTACCTGCCCGTGCCGACGGTGGCGCGGGACTTCGAGGGCGCCCGCTTCCGCTGGTACGACGAGCGTCCGAAGTCGATCGGCCGCGTCCGCTCGTTCGGCGGTCCGTTCGGCGTATTCGTCCGCTCCTACGCGTATATGCGCGCGTACGGCCCGCAGCTGCGCGAGATGTCCGAGACGGCCGTGCTGAACGCGAACTACCTGCTCGCCCGGCTGCGCGACGACTACGACCTGCCGTACGACCGGCTCTGCATGCACGAGTTCGTCGTCTCGGCGCGCGCGCTGAAGCGCGAGCATGGCGTGACGGCACTCGATGTGGCGAAGCGGCTGATCGACCACGGCTTCCACCCGCCGACGATCTACTTCCCGCTCGTCGTCGCGGAGGCGCTGATGATCGAGCCGACCGAGACCGAGGCGAAGGAGACGCTCGACGCCTTCGCGGACGCCATGGCCGACATCGCGCGCGAGGCCGTCGACGACCCGGAGGCGCTGAAGCGGGCGCCGACGAACGCGGTTGTCGGCCGGCTCGACGAGGTCAAGGCCGCGAAGCGGGTGATCGTGCGCTACGGGTTCGAGGAGCACCCCGACCTGAGCCGCGAGGCGTCCGAGCCCGTCGCCGCGGACGCCAAGGTGTTTAAGTGCCCCTTCCGGCAATAGTCAGGGCACTTCTGGCGGCGCCGGAACCGCCATGCGGCGTCCTCGGTCGCCCCAATGTGCAAGCACATTGAAGCTCCCTGCGTCCTTGCCGCGGCCCCCGGCACTCGCCAGAAATGCGAGACCATCACCGGAAGGGGCACTGATGGCGGATGAGATGGGCCTCTTCCCGCTCGGGATCGTCGTCCTCCCGGGCGAGCTGACGCCGCTGCACATCTTCGAGCCGCGCTATCGCGAGCTGGTCGGCGAGGCGATCGACCAGGAAGCGCCGTTCGGGATTCTGCTGACCGACGACGAGGGGCTCCGCGACGTGGGCACGACCGTCCGGGTGACGGAGGTGGTCGAGCGCTTCGAGGACGGCCGCTTCGTCGTGGTCGTCGAGGGCGGCGAGCGGTTCCGCCTGCTGCGCTTCACCGAGGGGCGGGCGTTCCGCACGGGCGAGGTGGAGACCGTCGCGGACGGCGAGGCCGAGGCGGGCGAAGGGGAGCGGCAGATGGCGCTGGAGCTGTTCGAGAGCCTGCGCGACGCCGTCGGCGCGGAGGTCGAGTCGCCGGAGCTCGACGATCCGGAGCTCTCCTACGCCATCGCGCGGCGGGTCGAGATGGACGCGCGCGTGAAGCAGGACCTGCTCGAGTCGGTCTCGGAGCCCGAGCGGCTCGAGATCCTGAGCAGCCACCTGCGCAGCGCCGCGGCGCAGCTCGAGCTCGTGCAGGAGCACTCGGCGCTCGCGCGGCGCAACGGGAACCTGCGCGGCGCCTCGGGCAAGGAGTAGCCAGGCGCGGCCCAGCCTCCAGACTTCACAGTGGTGGCGTCCGGGTGTTGACGAGCCGGGCACCGTCCAAAACCGAAAATGCCTGAAAATCCCTCCTTCGAGGGAGTTACCGAGTTGCGGGCGGCCGCGGCGCCCTGTGCAGGGGAGCTTGCCCGATCCTGACGAGTGGCGATTGACTTGCCAGGAGTTAGGTGGCACCGGCCGGGCGCCGCACCCGGCGGAATCGATCCGCTCGCTCCTGTTCCGTTTCTTTCCCGCTCAGAGCGGCCGAGCCTCCACTTGGCCGCTCGCCCTTTCTAGAGCGGATTGAGTGCGTCGGTCGCCGGGGACTGCGACGCGCCCGCGCGGCGCGCTCGCCAGCTGCCCGCACGCGGCGGCGATGTCCCGCCCGCGCGTGAGGCGCACCGTCGCGGGCACGCCTGCCGAACGCAGCGTGTCCGCGAACGCGTCGATCGCGCGCGGCGACGAGCCGGTGAAGGCGCCGCCGGTGGGGTTGTACGGGATCAGGTTGACCTTGAAGGCGTTCCTTGGCCGCAGCAGCGCGGCCAGTTGCCGCGCCTGCCCGACGCGGTCGTTCACGCCCGCCAGCATCACGTACTCCACGAAGACCTTCCGGCGCCGCTTCTCCACGTAACGGCGGCACTCGTCGAGGACCGCGGCAAGCGGGTAGCGCTCGTTCACGGGCATGAGCGCGCTCCGGAGCGCGTCCTCGGGCGCGTGCACGGAGAGCGCGAGGCGGATCGGCTCCTCGACGTCGTCCACGAAGCGGCGCAGGCCGGGCATCCACCCGACCGTCGAGATCGTCGTCCGCCGGTGCGTGACGCCGAGATCGGGCAGCCGGCGCGCGGCTACGACGACGTTGTCGAGATTCACCATGGGCTCGCCCATGCCCATGAACACGGCGTGGCCGATCGGCTCGATGCGGCGGAAATGGAGCGCCTGGTCGACGATCTCCGAGGCGGTCAGGTTGCGGCCGAATGCCATCGAGCCCGTTGCGCAGAACGTGCAGGTCAGCGGGCAGCCCGACTGCGACGACACGCAGATCGAGCGCCGACCGTCGCGGAAGCGCATGAGCACCGCCTCGACCGGATGCCCGTCGCCTGTCCGGAAGAGCACCTTGAGCGTCCCATCCCGCGACTGGGCCTCCTCCCTGACCGCGAGCGACGAGAACGGCACCTGCTCGGCGAGCCGCGCACGCAGCGCGGCCGGCAGGTCGGTCATCGCGTCGTAGGACGCAGCTCCGTGCGCCGTCCAGCGCCACACCTGGCGGGCGCGATAGGCCGGCTCGCCGGCATCGGCGAGCGTCCGCTCGAGCAGCTCGAGATCCATCGGTCGAGCGTAGCCGTGCTCAGAACATGACCCGCTGGGTTGGAGGGCCCTGCCCCGGCTGGGCGGCTGCTTGAATGCGGCGCGTGATCGATCTCCGCTCCGACACGGTCACCCAGCCGTCGCCCGGGATGCGCGCCGCCATCGCGCAGGCCGTCGTCGGCGACGAGCAGAAGCGCGAGGACCCGACCGTGCTCGACCTGGAGGAGCGCGCCGCGGCGCTGCTCGGCCAGGAGGCCGCCGTCTACCTGCCGACGGCGACCATGGCCAACCAGATCGCGCTGCACGTGCTCGGCCGGCCGGGCGACGAGCTGCTCGCCCACGAGTACTCGCACATCCTGCTCTACGAGCTCGGCGGCCCGGCCGTCCACTCGGGCCTCGTGACGCGCGGCCTTCCCGGCGAGTACGGGCGCCTCACCGCCGACCAGATCCGGCGCTCGGTTCGATACGACGAAGACGTCCACCACCCGCTCACCCGGGTCGTGTCGCTCGAGGACACGCACAACGCGTCGGGCGGGCGCGTGTGGCCGCTCGAAGAGATCTCCGCCGTCACCGAGACGTGCCGCGAGCTCGAGCTCGCCGTTCACCTCGACGGTGCGCGGATCATGAACGCCGCCGTCGCGCTCGGCGTCTCGGCCGCCGAGATCGGCCGCCATTTCGACACGGTGACGATCTGCCTTTCGAAGGGGCTCGGGTGCCCGCTGGGCGCCCTCGTCGCCGGCGACGCGGAGCGGATGACGACGGCCCGCCGCTACAAGTTCCTGTTCGGGGGCGCGATGCGCCAGGCCGGCATCGTCGCCGCGGCCGGTGTTTACGCCTTCGAGAACAACATCGACCGGCTCCCCGAAGACCACGCCCGCGCGCGGCGGTTGGCGGAAGGCCTCGTCGCGGCCGGGCTCCCGGTCGACCTCGACCAGGTGGAGACGAACTTCGTCCAGCTCGACGTCGGCCGGCTCGACCTGACCACCGCCGAGGCAATCGCACGCCTGCGCGAGGCCGGCGTCGGCATGTCGATGACGATCCACCCGAACGTCCTGCGCGCGGTCACGCACCTGGACATCGGCGACGGCGACATCGACCGCGCGATTGAGCTGATCCCGCGCGCCCTCGGCGTCCTTGCGACCGCCTGAGGCCGAGCTCGAGCGCCGCGTCCGCGCGCTCCAGGCCGAGCGCCGGCTGCCGAGCGTCAGCGCCGCCGTCTTCGTCGACGGCGAGGTGGTCTGGGAGCTCGCCGTCGGTCTCGCCGACGCGGCGGCCGGCCGCGAGGCGACGCCCGACACGCAGTACCGGATCGGCTCGATCACGAAGACGTTCACGGCGGCCGCCGTGCTGCGGCTCGCCGACGAAGGCGCCGTCGACCTGCTCGCGCCGCTGCGCGAGTACGTGCCCGAGCTGGCCGAGGAGCGCGTCCGCGTCAAGGACGTGCTCTCGCACGCGTCCGGCCTGCAACGGGAGGAGCCCGGCTCGTCGTGGGACGAGATGGCCTTCCTCACGCGCGACGAGCTGCTCGCCCGCCTCGGCGAGGTCGGCCGCGTGCTCGAGCCCCGCGACGAGTGGCACTACTCGAACATCGGCTTCACGCTGCTCGGTGACGTCGTCGGGCGCGTCACAGGCGACTACCAGCGGACGATCGAGGAGTGGTTCTTCGGCCCCGCCGGCCTGCACCGGACGACCTGGGAGCCGGACGACGCCGCGGCGGTCGGCTACCACCCGGACCCCTGGAGCGACGTCCTGCGGGTCGAGCGCAACGTGGACCTCAACGCCGGCCGTCCCGCGGGTCAGCTCTGGAGCACCACCGCCGACCTGGCGCGCTGGGCGGGCTTCCTGCGCGACCCCGACCCCGAGATGCTGCGGCCCGAGACCGCGGCGGCGATGCAGCGCCTGCAGACGATCGCCGACCACGCCGCGTGGACCTACGGCTCCGGCCTCGGCCTGTTGATGTGGCGCGACGGGAACCGCGTCTTCGCGGGGCACAGCGGCGGCATGAACGGCTTCCTGGCCAACCTCGCGTGGGAGACGCGCGGGCGCACCGGCGCGGTGCTCTTCACGAACGCGAGCCCGCACCTTTCGATCGACGCGGAGGGCGTTGCCCTCGCCGTGCAGGCGGCCGAGCTCATGGCGCCGATGCCGGAGCCGTGGCGTCCGACCGAGGCGCCGCCGCCCGAGCTCGAGGGCGTGCTCGGCAACTGGTGGACGGAGGGCTGGGAGTTCGTCCTCACGTACCGCGACGGCCGACTCCGCGCAGCGGCCGCCGGCTCGAGCCGCGAGCCGGCTGTCTTCGAGCCGGTCGGCCCGGACCGCTACCGGACGGTGGCCGGCCGCGAGCGCGGCGAGCTGCTCGAGATCCACCGCGACGGTGACGGCCGCCCGGTGAGGCTCAGCTGGGCGACGTACGCGATGACGCGCGAGTCGTTGCCGATGGCGCCCTGAGGTGGACGCGTGAGCCGCGGGACGGTCGAGACGCCGGTCGGGCCGCTCACGATCGTCGCGGGTGACAGCGGACTCGCGGCCGTGCTCTTCGGTGACGAGCCGGGCGCGTCCGAGGATTCACATCCGGTCATTGCCGCGACGGCGCGGCAGGTGCGCCAGTACTTCGCCGGCGAGCGGCGCGCGTTCGACCTCCCGCTCGATCTGTCCGGCACGCAGTTCCAGCGCCGTGCCTGGCTCGCACTGGCCGCTGTCCCATACGGCACCACGCGCAGCTACGGCGAGCAGGCGCGGCTGCTCGGAGCGCCGGGATCCGCGCGCGCCGTCGGCGCGGCCAACGGTCGGAACCCGCTGCCGATCGTTCTTCCCTGCCACCGGCTCGTGGGCGCCGACGGCAGCCTGACCGGGTACGGCGGCGGCCTCGAGATCAAGCGCGCGCTGCTCGACCTCGAGGCCGGCGTTCGCGCGGGCTAGCGATCGCCGACGGCGAACGCCGCGGCCGCGAACCCGGCGTAGGCGGCGACGAGCACCGCGCCGCGCCAGGTGGAGGACCGGCCCTGCGCGAGCAGCGCGGCCGTGAGCGCAACCGCCCCGGCGACTGCGATGAGCTCGAACGGCCGGAAGGAGAGGGCGAGCGGCTTCAGCGCCCATGCGGCGAGCGCGACCGCCGGGATGAGGAAGACGCAGACCTGCGCCGCGGAGGCGAGCGCGATCTCGGCGGCGAGGCGGATGTTCCCACGATGGGCGACCACCACCGCACCGCCGTGCTCGGCGGCGTTGCCGACGATCGCGACGATCACGGCGGCGACGAAGAAGTCGCTGAGCCCGGCGTTGTTGGCGAACGTGTCGATGCTCCCTACGAGGATCTCGGCGATCAGTGCGGTGACGAGGGTGGCGGCGCCCAGGACGCCCAGCGAGACGCCGAGGCTCCAGCTTGCCTCCTCCGGCGGATCGTCGGACACGTGCTCCTGCCGGTGCCGCCGCAGGTTGCGCCACGTCACGGCGACGTAGAGGACGAGCAGGATCACCGCCGGTGCGATCGAGAGCCGTGCGATCGCATGGCGCTCCGGGTTGCCGTGAAAGGCCGGAATTGCCGGGATGAGGGCGACCGTGACCGCGATGGCGACGAGCCCGAGCGACGTGAAGCTCGAGCGGCGGTCGATCGTCGCGGCCGGGCCGAAGAGCAGCGAGAAGCCGAGGACGAGCAGGAGGTTGCCGACGATCGAGCCCATCAGCGATGCACGGACGACGTCGAACTTCCCGGAATTGACGGCGATGAGCGCGATGACGAGCTCGGGAGCGTTCCCGAACGTCGCGTTGAGGAAGCCGCCGATGCCGGCGCCCGTGTGGGCGGCCGCGTGCTCGGTCGCCTCGCCGATCAGCCACGCGAGCGGGATCAGCGAGACCGCGGCGAGGATGAAGTCGGCGGTGTCGCCGGGCGAGACGAAGTAGTGGATCGCGAGCGTGGCCGGCGCGAGGGCGAGCGACGCCCAGAGGATCCTTCGGACCACGCGCGCCAGCGTATCGGCCTGCTCCCGGCCGCTCGCCGGGTAGAACACGCGTGGTGATCGAGGCGGTTCTCTTCGACTGGGGCGACACGCTGATGCCCTACGACGCGCAGGCTGACGACGAGTTCGTCCTCGCGCGGACGGAGGCCGGGCTCGCCGCGCTGGGAGGGCGGGTGGACGTCGCGCCCGAAGCGATCACGGGCTGGTTCCGCGAGCACTTCGACGAGCTGTTCGCCTCGGAGGCCGAGGAGGACTTCGACCACCTCGAGATGCTCGCGCGCTGTTTCCGCGAGCTCGGGGCCGACCTGAGCGAGGACGACGTGCGCCTCTACGCGCAGGCGAGCAACTGGGAGAGCGAGATGCTCCTCTTCCCGCACGCGCACGCCTTGCTCGACGCGCTCCGCGCGCGCGGGCTGAAGACCGCGATCGTGTCGAATACGTCGGTGCCGGGGTGGCTGCTCGAGGCCGTGCTCGAGAAGCAGGGGCTCGCGTCACGCATCGATGCGGCCGTCTTCTCGTCCGACGTCGGCAAGCGGAAGCCGCATCCGTTGATCTTCCAGCGCGCGCTCGACGAGCTCGGCGTCGAGGCCGCCAACGCGCTGTTCGTCGGCGACCGCGTGCGGCAGGACGTGCGCGGCGCCCACGACGCCGGGATGGTGACGGTGCAGGCGCTCTGGAGCCGTGCCGACGAGCATCCGGACGGCGTCGAGCCGGACTATGAGGCGTACACAATGATGGACGTTCTCAACGTCGTCCGGCGGCTCAACGGCGAGCGCTGAGCAAGCATTTTTGGCGAGGACTGTCAAGTCTTGCGGAGGCCCGCGGACGTGCCGACAATCCGCGGTATGGACATCTCCTCAGCGTC
Source organism: uncultured Thermoleophilia bacterium (assembly GCA_963710465.1). Taxonomy (GTDB): domain Bacteria; phylum Actinomycetota; class Thermoleophilia; order Gaiellales; family Gaiellaceae; genus JACVRM01. Next base: position 53,175 of record CAVQAQ010000018.1, on the reverse strand, counting down.
GCCGGCAAAGCGCCTGCCGCTGCATCCCCAGCAGGAAGTCGAGTGCCGGAGATGCGATGTCCACTGCGACAAGGTCGTGTACCCGGCGGCCTGCGTCGAGCGCGCCTGCCCATTCGTCTACGCCTACGAGGAGTTCGGCCGCCGGTACGTCGGCTGCATGCAGAAGGTCTACTCCGTCGAGATCGACCTGGCCATGCTCCAGCAGGCCGAGCGCCGGCGTGACGGCTTCGGCGCCGTGAAGGCCGTGCGGGCGCCGCTGCCGATGTGCGAAGCGGACGTGTCGAGCTGCTACGAGGCGAAGGGCGCCGATCTCGGCTGCGTCAACCCCGAGTTTTTCGAGCTCCCGCTCGACCGGCCGAGCTTCCGCGTGTTCGCGCGGCTCGCGCCGAACGCCGAGCGCTAGACCGCTTCTTCGGCTTCCAGCGCGCGTACAGGTCGCGCAGCACCTGCATGTCCTCGGCGCGCGGCCCGTGCCCTTCGATCCCGGGGGTCTCCATCACGGCGGGCAGGTCCTGCACGGCCGGGTGGGCGAGGAACACGCCGAGCTTCTCGCCCATCTCGCCCTCGAGCACGTTCGCGTGCCGGTCGCGGTTCGACCCGAGCGGCGCCGCCGAGTCGTTGACGTGCAGCGCGCGCACGCGGTCGGGGCCGAGCGCGCCGTCGAGCGAGTCGAGCACGGCCGCATACGCGGCCGGATCGGTCACGTCGGTGCCGGACACGTACAGGTGGCACGAGTCGAGGCAGACGCCCAGCCGAGGGTGGCCGCCGAGCCGGTCGAAGATCACCTCGAGCTCCTCGACCGAGCGCCCGATCGTGGCCCCGGCGCCCGCCGAGTTCTCCATCAGCAGCCACGTCGTGTCGGTCGTCCGGTCGAGCGCCCGCTCCATCGCCGGGACGACCCGCTTCAGCCCCGCCTCGAAACCGGCGCCCAGGTGCGAGCCGACGTGGAAGACGACGCCGTCCGCCTCGATGCCGGCCGCGGCATCGACCGTGGAGGCAAGCGTCGACGCCGACTTCTCGTAGATCTCGTCGTTCGGCGTCGCGAGGTTGATCAGGTAGAGCGCATGCACCAGCGCGGCGTGCACAGGGCCCTTCGAGATCCGCTCGGCGAACAGCTCGAGCTGCGCGCGCTCGTGCTCGGGGAACCGCCACGCGCGCGGGCTCTGCGCGAAGAGCTGGACGGCGTCCGCGCCAATCTCCTCGGCCCGGTCGAGCGAGGCCTTGATCCCGCCTGAGCAGTGGGCTCCGAGGAGCACGGCAGTAACCTACCCGCGTGTCTGTCCGCGTCCGCATGGCGCCCTCGCCGACCGGCTTTCTGCACATCGGCGGCGTGCGCACCTTCCTCTTCAACTGGCTGTTTGCGCGCGGCCGCGGAGGCGAGTGCCTGCTCCGTATCGAGAACACCGACACGAGCCGCGAAGTGGCCGAGTCGGTCGAGCAGATCCAGCGCTCGCTCCGATGGCTGGGGATCGACTGGGACGGTCCCGTCACGTTCCAGCTCGACGCGATGCCGCGCGCCCGCGAGCTCGCCGACCGGCTGGTCGCCGAGGGCACGGCCTATGAGGACGAGGGCGCGATCCGCTTCCGGATGCCCGACGAGGGCGTGACCGGGTGGGAGGACGCCGTCCGCGGCTGGATCGAGTTCCCGAACGAGAAGCTCGAGGACGTCGTCATCGTCCGCTCCGACGGGCGGCCGACCTACAACTTCGCCTCGCCCGTCGAGGACATCGACGACCGCATCACGCACGTGATCCGCGGCAACGACCACGTCTCGAACACGCCCAAGCAGATCCAGATCCTGCGCGCGCTCGGCGCCGAGCTGCCCGTCTACGCGCACGTGCCGGACGTGCTCGGCGACGACGGCAAGAAGCTGTCGAAGCGCCACGGCGCCCAGTCGGTCGACGAGTTCCGCGACGCGGGCTACCTCCCCGAGGCACTGATGAACTTCCTGGCGCTGCTCGGCTGGTCGTACGACGACCACACGACCGTCATGACGCCGCAGGAGCTGATCGAGCGCTTCTCGCTCGGGCGTGTCGGGTCGAGCCCTGCGACCTTCGACTACACGAAGCTCGAGTGGCTGAACGGCGTGCACCTGCGCGAGCTGTCGGACGACGAGTACGGCGACCGCCTCGTTACGTATTTGCGCGAGCAGGGCATCGACTGGCCTGAGGACTTCGTCCGCAAGACCGTCCCCCTCGTGAAGGACAAGATCTCGACCCTCGGCCAGTACCCCACCTACGCCGGCTTCTTCTTCCACGACGTCGACCCGCCCGCCGACGTGGACGGCGACCGCCCGATGCTGAGTGCCGCCGCCGAGGAGCTCGCGACGCTCGAGCCGTTCAGCGCCGAGCGCATCGAGGAGACGCTGCGCAGCGATCGCCGAGCGCCTCGAGCTGTCGCCGCGCAAGGCGTTCCAGCCGATCCGCGTCGCTGTCACCGGCTCGAACGTCTCGCCGGGGCTCTTCGAGAGCCTCGAGCTGCTCGGCCGGGACCGGTCGCTCGCCCGCATCCGCGCGGCCGCGTCATGAAGGACGGCGACGGCTACACGATTCTCGTCGTCGACGACGACCCGGCCCTGCGGATGCTCTGCCGCGTCAACCTCGAGCTCGACGGCTACGCCGTGCTCGAGGCCGGCTCTGTCGACGAGGCCGCGCAGCAGGCCGACGACGGCCGACGTGGACGTGATCCTGCTCGACATCCGCATGGGCGAAGGGCTGGGCAGCGGGCTGACCCTGCTGGACCGCCTGCCGCCCGGGGACCGGCCGGCCGTCGCCCTCCTGACAGGCTCGGTCGACCTCACGCACTTCGAGCGCCCCGTCGAGGTCGACGCGATCATCTCCAAGCCGTTCGCGCTCGACGACCTGGCGACCGCCGTGCACGAGCTGGCCACCCGATGAGCGCGCCCACCGTCCTCAATGCCGGCGCGTTCGAGGAACGCCTGCGGCAGTACCGCTTCGAGCGCATGGAGGAGGCGCGTGCCGTGCGCGTGGGCGAGAAGGAGACCTCCGAGGGCGCGGCCATCGTCGCGAAGTACGAGGACCTCTTCACGCACGCGCAGCGGGACGCACTGCTCGCGGCCGAGGAGGAGGCCGGCGACCCGGTCGAGCTCGAGCGGCTCTACCGACTACGCAAGTCCTGCGAGGGCGGGCTCGTCTCGCGCGAGGTGGCCGAGCTTGCCGACGAGGTCGACAACCGCATCCTGGCCGCCCGCGTGCCCTTCCAGGGCGAGAACGTGCCCCTGCGGACGGCGCAGGCCAGGCTCGCCGTGCTGCCCGACTACGGTGAGCGCGAAGAGCTGGGCGTCGCCACCCAGAGGGTGTCCGCCGGGTTCAACGACGACCGGCTCGACCTGATCCGCCGCATCGAGGAACTCGACGCCGACGTCTCGGGGATCGGCGACCCGGTCGAGCGGAACGAGGAGGAGAAGGGCATCTCGCTCTCCGACCTCTCCGAGGCGCTGGAGGCGGCGAGCGGTCAGCTCGCCGGCGTCTTCGAGCAGCTGCGCGAGCGCTGGTTCGACCGGCTGCTCGGGCCGGAGCGCGACGCCGTCCCGGCGTCGTTCCACGTCGGCTACGTGCGCCGCCTCTCGCCGCTCGAGTCGACGTACCCCAAGGAGCGCTGCGTCGAGGTCTGCCTCGACACGCTCCAGCGCATCGGCCTCGACCTCGAGGCGCAGCCGAACATCCGGCTCGACCTCGACGACCGCCCGCAGAAGAGCCCGCGGGCCTGCGTCGTGCCGTCCGACCCGCCGTCGGTCGTGCACCTGATCACGCGCGCGCAGGGCGGCATGCACGACTACGCCGCGTTCCTGCACGAGGCCGGGCACGCGCTGCACTACGCCGGCTCGGCCGACGACCTGCCCTTCACGTTCCGGGCCGTGTCGCGCGACCACGCGCTGACGGAGATCTACTCGTACATCGTCGAGGCGATCTCGCGCGAGCCCGGGTGGCACGAGCGCTACTTCGGCCTCACCCCGGAGCAGGCGGACGAGAACGCCGAGGCGTCGCAGTTCGTGGAGACGCTGCTCTTCCGCCGCTACGAGGCGAAGCTGCGCTTCGAGCTGGAGTTCTGGTCGGCGTTCGGCGAGCCCGTCGACGAGGACGCACCGGCGCGCTACTCCGAGCTACTCACCGAGGCCAGCGGCGTCCGGTACGCGCCCGACAACTACCTCGCCGACATGGACGCGGGCTTCTACTCCGCCGACTACCTGCGCGCGTGGATCCGCTCGTCACAGCTGCGCGAGTACCTGCAGCGCGAGGTCGGAGACGACTGGTGGTCGAACACCCGCACAGGCGACTTCCTGCGCGGCCTGTGGGCCGAAGGGACGCGCCCGACGAGCGAGGAGATCGCCGCCCGGCTCGGCTATGACGCGCTCGACACACGACCGCTCGTTGCGGCTCGCGGCGCCTGACCGCTGCTAAAGTCCGGTCGGCTAGCCCCCGTCGTCTAGTGGCCTAGGATGCCTGGTTCTCAGCCAGGAGACCGCGGGTTCGAATCCCGCCGGGGGTGTATGAGCGCGGGCGAGGGGCTGTCCCCGAAGGGGCTGTCCCTGGCAGTCTTCCGCCATGGCTGACCTCCGCACCGGCGACGACGGCGTGACGCGGTGCTGGTGGGCGGGCGACGACCCGCTGATGGTCGCCTACCACGACGAGGAGTGGGGGAGGCCGGAGCACCGCCCCGATCGGCTCTTCGAGCTGCTGACGCTCGAGTCGTTCCAGTCGGGGCTCTCGTGGAGCACCATCCTGCGCAAGCGAGAGGGCTTCCGCCGGGCCTTCGACGGCTTCGACGCCGCCCGTGTGGCCGCCTACGGCGAGGAGGACGTCCAGCGCCTGCTCGCCGACGCGGACATCGTCCGCCATCGTGGCAAGATCGAATCGGCGATCGCAAACGCGCGCGCCATCGAGGCGCTCGATCGCCCGCTCGCCGATGTGATCTGGGAGTTTCCGCCACCTCCGCGCAAGCGCCCGCGCAGCGGCGACGAGATCCCGGCGGCGACGGACGAGTCGCAGGCGCTCGCGAGCGAGCTGAAGCGCCTCGGCTTCCGCTTCGTCGGCCCGACGACCGTCTATGCGTTCATGCAGGCAGCGGGGCTGGTCGACGACCACGTCGCCGGCTGCGAGACGGCTCCCTAGGACCGGCTACTCGAGCGCGGCGGTCGCGACGCTCTCCTCTTCCACGCTGCTCTCGGGCAGCCCCGGGGGCGGCGGCCGGAGCGGGCGCAGATAGAGAAGCTCGTACAGCAGTGCGGCGATCGCGCCGCCGAGGATTGGCCCGACGTACCAGATCCAGGCGTTTGTCCAGTTGTTGTCGACGACGTGGGAGCCGAACGCGCGCGCCGGGTTCATCAGCGCGCCCGTCAGCGGCCCGCCGACCATGACGTCGACCGCGACGGTGAGGCCGATGGCGAAGCCGGCGATGATCTTGAAGGCGCCGCGGATGTCGGCTGCCGTCGCGAAGACGACGAAGACGAGAAACGCGGTCAGCAGCGCCTCGAGCACCAGCCCCTCGCCGGAGGAGAGGCTCGGGTCGAGCGCCGGGGCCCCGTAGCCGGCCGCCTTCGCGAACGTCCCCGGCCACAGCCAGCGCACCATTGCCGCGGCGGCGATGCCAGCGAGCAGCTGCGCCACGATGTACATCAGCGCGAGCAGCGGCGCGATCCGCCGCGTGACGAGGAACCCGATCGTCACGGCCGGGTTGAAGTGGCCGCCCGAGATGTGTCCGAGCGCCGTGACGGCGATCGCAAGCGCGAGGCCGTTCGCGAGCGCGACGAGGAGCAGGCTGGGCTCGCCCGCGATCGTGACGGAGACGCCGGCGCCGATCCCGATGAAGAAGAAGAAGAACGCGCCGATGAACTCGGCGACCGACCGCAGGACGGCGTCGAGCGGCTCGTCCCAGAGCATGCCGCCCGTACTTCCGCCGCCACCGTTGGAGTCGACCTCGGTCTCCTCCATGACGACGACGGCCTCGGCGGGCTCGCTCGCTGGGGCCTGCGGATCGTCCACGGCGCGGGAGCATAAAGGGTTCGCCGGGGGAGTGTCACTTCCATCGGGCCGATCGCCCTGCCAGGATCACTGTATGGAGCCCGAACACCTGCCCGACGGCGACCTCGTCGCCCGCTGCCGCGACGGCGACCAGACAGCATGGGCGGAGCTCGTCGAGCGCTACTCGCGCTACGTCTACGGCATCGCCCTCCAGGGCTTCCGGCTCCCGGATTCCGAGGCGGAGGACGTCTTCCAGGACGTCTTCATGCGCGCCTACGAGCATCTCGACAGCCTCCGCGACGACGACGCGCTGCGGCCGTGGCTTGCGCAGCTGACGCGCCGCCTCTGCATCGACTCGATCCGCGCGCGGTCGCGCGAGCGGGCGACCGAGGAGCTCGAGGAGGGCCTCGCCGACGAGGAGCGCATCGGCGCGCTCGACGAGGCGCTCGCCGTCCACCAGGCGCTGGGCGAACTGCCCGAGAACTGCCGGGAGATCCTCGACCGGTTCTTCGCCCGCGACGAGAGCTACCGGACGATCGGCGACGCGCTCGAGCTGCCGGCCGGGACGATTGCGAGCCGCATCTCACGCTGCCTCGTCAAGCTTCGCGAAGCCTACGAGGGAAGAAAAGCGTGCCGTCCCCGTCTGGAAGATCGTGAGTAGGGAGACGTATGACGAGCAGCGCCTGGCCGACCTGATCGCGGCCCTCCCGCCGGCCCCCTTCGCGTGGGTGCAGGCGGCGAAGGAGCTGCCGGCCGCGCGCGCGTCGCTGGACGGCATCGTCGAGCGCGCCCGGGCGGACGCGGAGTATCGCGAGCAGGTCGTCGCCGACCTCGAGTCCGCGCTCGCCGCGGCGGGCGTCGAGCCCGACCGCCACCTCGTCAACGCACTCCGCCGCGAGCTGACGCAGTAGTCGATGATGCGCGCCGATGGCGCGCGCCGCCGACGACCTGCTCCAGCTCCCGCTCGCGCAGCTGCTCGACCGCCTGGCGGCCGAGGGGCCGACGCCCGGCGCCGGCGCGGTCGCCGCGCTGACGGCCGGGATGGCCGCCGGCCTCGTCGGCATGGTCGCCGGTGCGTCCCCGGGCTGGGGCGAGGCACCGGCGGTTGTCGCGCAGGCGACCGCGCTCCGCCGCCGGCTCGCGCCGCTCGCCGCCGCGAACGCGCAGGCCTACGAGGACGCGCTCGCCTCGCTCTCGCTGCCGGATTCCGTCCACCCGGACGCACGCAGCCACGCGATCGTCACGGCGCTCGACCGCGCCGCCGACATCCCGCTGCGGATCGTGGCCGCGGCCAACGACGTCGCCTATCTCGCCGCCGAGGCGGCGCACTGGGGCGAGCCGGCGCTGCGGCCCGATGCGACCGCCGCCGCCCTGCTCGCGGCCGGGTCGGCGCGGGCGGCCGCCCACCTCGTCGAGATCAACCTCGCCACCGGTCCCGACGACGACCGCGTCGTCCGTGCCCGCTCGCTCGCCGAGTCCGCGCAGGACTGCGCGCGCGTCTTGCTCGATCGCACCGCCGACGAACCGTAGGATCGTCCGCATGTCCGAGCCCGAGCGCGCGGACCGAGGGCCGCTCCCCGCGTGGAGCCTGCCGCTCGGCGACACGGAGCGCATCCGCATTCAGATGCAGTGGCCCGACAAGGTCACGCGCGAGTGGGCGATCGGCGGCGCCGACGGCGAGGGCGTGCGCGTCTGCGTCCTCGACAGCGGCGTCGAGCCCGACCACCCGCTGGTCGGCCCCATCGCCGGCGCCAAGGTCGTCACGATCGGGGAGGAGGGTGAGACGATCGTCGAGGACGACACCGAGGGCGACGTCGTCGGCCACGGCACCGCCTGCGCCGGGATCATCCACATGCTCGCGCCGAAGGCCGAGCTGTACAGCGTCCGCGTCCTCGGCGCCGGCGCGACCGGCAGCGGCCCGGTACTGCTCGCCGGCCTGCGCTGGGCGATCGACCAGGACTACCACGTCATCAACATGAGCCTTTCGACGACGAAGAGCCAGTTCGCCGGCGTGCTGCACGAGCTCGCCGACAGCGCCTACTTCCGCCGCACGGTGCTCGTCGCCTCGGCGCACAACATGCCGGTGGAGAGCTACCCGTGGCGTTTCTCCTCGGTGATCTCCGTCGGCAGCCACGAGGAGGACGACTCGCACGCGTTCTTCTATAACCCCGACCCGCCCGTCGAGTTCTTCGCGCGTGGGGTCAATCTCGACGTCGCATGGCGCGGCGGCGGGCAGATCCGCGCGACCGGCAACAGCTTCGCGACACCGCACCTGGCGGGAATCTGCGCACTGGTGTTGAGTAAGCACCGCGATTTGACGCCCTTCCAGCTCAAGAACGTGCTCTACCTGACGGCCTCGAACGTGGCGGGCGACGCGTGAACGACGGCGAGCTCCGCGACGCCGTCAGCGCGGGCGTCCTCGGCTCCGAGGCCGACTACCGCGCGCTCCTGCAGTCGATCGTCGAGGTCGCGCGCTCGATCTTCGCGGCCAAGGCGTCGTCCCTGATGCTGCTCGACGAGGAGGCGGACGAGCTCGTCTTCGAAGCCGTCGCCGGCGAAGGCAGCGACACCCTCATCGGCCAGCGGTTCCCGTCCAGCACGGGCATCGGCGGCTGGGTGCTCGTCACGCGGCAGCCGCTCGTGATCGAGGATCTGCGCCAGGACCCGCGCTTCTCCCGCACGACCGCGGAGGAGACGGGCTACGTGCCCGAGGGGATGATGTGCGTCCCGCTCCTGCACGACGAGCAGGCACTCGGCGTCCTCTACGTGCTCGACCGGCCCACGAACTCCCGCTTCACCCTGGCGGAGATGGACCTGCTCGGCCTATTTGGCAACCAGGCCGCGATCGCGCTCCAGCTGCTCCGGCGCGCCCGCCGCGTGCGGGCGCTCATGGAGGGCGAGACGGGCGACGACGTGGCCGCGGTCGCCAAGCTCGCGGAGACGGTCGACAAGCTCGAAGACGAGCGTCGTACCGCCGGTGTGCAGCTCATCCGCGCGATCGAAAAGATCCTGCGGTGAGCACGTTCGAGCGGACCACGCTCGCGAACGGCGTTCGCGTCGTGACGGCGCCGATGGCGCACGTCGAGTCGACGGCCTGCTACGTCATGCTCGGCCGCCGGCTCGCGGTACGAGACCGCCGAGACGAGCGGCGTCGCCCACTTCGTCGAGCACATGCTTTTCTGCGGGACGCCGCGCCGCCCCTCGGTGCGAGCCCTGACCGGCGAGGTGGACGCGATCGGCGGCCTCTTCAACGCGGCCACGAGCAAGGAGTACGACCTCTACTACGTCAAGTGCGCGTCGGACTACGCGCCGCAGGCGCTCGACGTGCTTGCCGACATGCTCCGCAACTCGCTCTTCGACGCGAGCGAGGTCGAGCGCGAGAAGAACGTGATCATCGAGGAGATCGCATGCGAAGTTCGACGCGCCGAGGGACTACGTCGACGAGCTGTGGGAGCGCCTCATGTACGGCGATACGTCGTTCGGGCGGCTGACGATCGGCTGCGGAGGCGACGGTGGGGGCAGCGACGCGGGACACGCTGGTCGATTTCGCCGCGCGCCTCTACGAGCCGGCGCGCATCGTGGTCGGGCTGTCGGGCCGGGTCGTCCGACAGCCTGTACGCCACGGTGGAACGAGCTGCTCGGCGACCTGTCGGGCACGCGGACCGACGGCGCCAGGCCCGCCGCTGCGGAGAAGGGCAGGCCGCCGGTCATGCTCGACACCAAGCAGATCGACCAGGCCCAGGTCTGCATCGGCGTTCGCAGCTACCCCCTGTCGCATCCGGACCGGTACACCGCCCAGCTCCTCGCCACCGTCCTCGGCGGCGGCATGTCATCGCGGCTGACCGAGGAGCTGACGATGAAACGCGGCCTTGCCTACAGCGTCTTCGCGATCGACCACAGCCATACGGACGCCGGCTCATTCTGGGTGCAGGGCGGCGTTCAACGCCGAGAAGGTCGACGATGCGGTTGCGGCGATCGTCGAGCAGCTCCGGCAGGTGACCGACGAGCCCGTGTCGCAGGAGGAGCTCGACAAGGCGAGGAACTACGCCAAGAGCCGGTTCGTCTTCTCGCTGGAGACGCCTCAGGGGATCATCAATCACGCCTTGAAGGGCGAGGTTCTCGAGGGACGCCCGCGCGAGCCATCGGACGTCCTCACGGCGCTCGATCGCGTCACGCCAGACGACCTGCAGCGCGTTGCACGTGATCTCGTCGACGGCGGCCTCCACGCCGCCGTGATCGGACCGTACGACGATCCGAGTCGTTTCGAGCGTCTCCTGACATGACGAGACCGGGGCCTTTCGGCCCCGGTCTCGAAAAGGTAGCGGGCGCTCGCTTAAAGCAGCTGCTCGTCGCCCTCGGGGACGCGTTGCGTCGCCCTCGGGGACGCGCTGGTCGCCCTCGGGTACGCGCTCGTCGCCCTCGGGTACGCGGTTGTCGCCCTCGAGCATGTGGAGCGAGAAGTCTTCGTCCCGCTGGTCGCCTTCCGGTACGCGTCGGTCGCCCTCGGGTACGCGTTGGTCGCCCTCGGGCACCCTGCCGTCCTTGAGCAGATGAGCCTCGACGTCTTCCGTACCGGTGTCCTCGCGATCCTCCATGGTTCCTCCTTGTTCGCCTGCCTGCAGAGCCATTCGTGCCTCTAGACGCAAGCTTCGCAGAGAATCTTCCCTCTTAGCTAGGAAATTGCAATTCGGGCTGCAAGTGTTCGGCGGATGGCCGACGCCGTCCGAGCCCGGCTGAACGATCCTTCGGCGCCTTCCGCGGCGTCTTTGCCAACCCGAACCTGCGCCGGCTCGAGCTCGCGTGGGCGGGGACGCAGCTGGGCCGGTGGGCGTATTTCGTCGCGCTCGCCGTCTACGCCTTCGACCAGGGTGGCGCGAGTGCGGTCGCGCTCATGGCCGTCGTCAGGCTCATCCCTTCGGCGTTCGCGGCGCCGTTCACGTCGATTCTCGGCGACCGCTACCCGCGCAAGCGGGTGATGTTCGTCACCAATCTCGTCCAGGCGACCACGCTCAGCATCGCAGCCGCACTCATCTTCGTCGACGGCCCCGCGTGGGGCGTCTACGCGATCGTCGGGCTCGAACGCCGATGGTCGTGACGGCCTTCCGCCCGGCCCAAGCGGCGTTGCTCCCGTCGCTCGCTCGGACGCCGACCGAGCTGACGGCTGCGAACGTCGTGTCGACCACGATCGAGAGCCTCGGGATGCTTTGTCGGCCCGGCGATCGGCGGCGTGATCCTCGCGTTCTCCGAGCCCAGGCGTCGTGTTCCGTGGCCGCGGCCGTTCTCTGGTCGGCCGCCCTCGTCGCGCGCATCCGGCGTCCGCCCGCCGAGCCCGCGCGAGCAGCCGCACGAGGCAAGCTCGCGGCCAGGCGTTCGCGGGCTTCGGAACGATCTTCGGCCGATCCGTCCGCTGCGGGTCGCTCGAGCTGCTGGCCGCGGCTCAGACGCTCGTCGCGGGCGCGTTCAACGTCCTCATCGTCGTCGCCGCGCTCGAGCTGCTCGACGTCGGCGAGGGCGGCCTCGGCGCGCTCGAACTCGGCCGTCGGCATCGGCGGGCTCGTCGGCGCGGTCGTCGCGGCGCTGCTCGTCGGCCGTCGAAGCGGCTCTCGCAAGCACTTCGCGCTCGGGATGCTGCTCTGGGGCGTCCCGATCGCGCTCATCGGCGTCTGTCCCGAACTCGCGTCGCGCTCGTCCTGCTGTCTGCGTCGGGCATCGGCAACACGCTCGTCGACGTCGCCGGCGCTGACGCTGCTCCAGCGCGCCGTGCCCGACGAGGTGCTCGCGCGCGTGTTCGGCGCCGTGACAGCCTCATCGTCGTCGACGCTCGGGCTCGGGGCGCTGCTCGCGCCGCTGCTGATCGACCCGATCGGCATCCGCGCCGGCGCTCGATCGTCGACCGGCGCGCTCCTGCCCGTGCTGACCGTGCTGCTCTTCGGCGCGGCTCGCGGCGCTCGACCGCGGCGCCGATCGTCGCCGGCAGGCGAGCTCGACCTGCTGCGCTCGAACCCGATCTTCGCGCCGCTCCGGAGCCGACGCTCGAGCGCTCGGCCGCGAAGCTCGTCCCGGTCGACCGCGGCGGCCGGCGAGGTGGTCTTCCGCCAGGGCGACCACGGCGACCGCTACTACCTCGTCGCCGACGGGCCGCGTCGACGTGACGATCGACGGCGAGCAGACGCGCTCGCTCGAGCGCCGGCGAGGGTTCGGCGAGATCGCGCTGCTGCGCGACGTGCCGCGGACCGCGACCGTCACCGCCGCGACGCGATCGCGCCTCTACGCGCTCGAGCGCGACGACTTCCTCGGCGCGGTCACCGGCCATGGCGAGAGCACGGACCGGGCCGAGGCAGTGATCGCGAGCCGCGTCGGCACGCTCCGCGCGTCCGAGTTCGAATCCGTCTGAAGCAGCGGACGAGGACGACCCCGCGCAGCTCAGGGGGAGCGGTGGTGGCGAAAAAGGAAGACCCCCGAAACGCGGGCTTCGGAAGCTGCGGGGCTAGGATTCGAACCTAGACTGCCCGAGTCCAGCCGGGTGTCCTGCCGTTAGACGACCCCGCAAGTGCTGGCGTGGACGGCTACGCGGCTCGGACAGTTGCCGCCTACTTCATAGCGATCGCGGTGTACGCGTTCGACGCCGGCGGCCGCGCCGAGAACCTCATCGCGAGCCGCGCCGGCGCGCTGCGGGCGTCGGAGTTGGAAGCGGTCTGATCGGGTAGAAGGCGCGCATGAGCCAGTTCGAGGAGGAGAACGCGCTCGACGGCCACCGCGGCGGCGAGGTCGACGAGGAGAAGATGCGCGAGGCCTGGCGGAACGCCGAGGAGCTGAACGACGAGCCGATCCCGGACGAGCTCGGCGCCGGCGAAGACGACGACTCCTAGCCGCAGAACGCACGGGTGAACGGCACCGTCGGGCGGCGGCCGCCGCGCGGCGGCAGCTCTTCGATCGTGCCGTCTCGCCCTCTGACGTAGGCGGGCACGCGGATGCCGGCGGCCGGAACGAGGTGGAAGCAGGCGAGCGCCGCCCGGAGTTGCGTCTCGGGATGGAACTCGTGGGCGTGCTGCCAGTGGCCGACGATCTCGTGGACGGGCGCACGCGGGGCGATCGCGCGAAGGCGGCTGTAGAAGGCTCCCGTCTGCTCCGCTTGATCGGTGACGACCGCGTCGGCATGGCTCCACCAGAGCTGGAGCGGCACGTCCGAGCGGGCGATCGCGCGTACACCGCTCGTAGGGCTCCGCGCGGCGTATGCCTGCGGGACCTGTGCAGGCGAGCCGCCGAACTCGGTTCGCGCCAGCGCCGGGAGTTGGTGCTCGCCCGGTGTGAGCGGCCACTTCCGGTAGCGGGCGGCCATGTCGGTGACCGGGTCGAACGCAACGACCCCGGCGAGCTTCGCGTCGCGGCGCGCCAGGAGCAGGAGCGATTCCTGCGCGCCCATGCTGCTGCCGATCGCGTACGTGCGGCCGTCCAGATCGAGCCACGGAAAGGCCGCGCGCGCGAACTCGGGCATCCGCATCAGGTCGTCGATCTGACCGCCGTAGCCCCACGAGTACAGCGGCATCCGCCGCCCCTGGCCGTCCGGCGAGACGAGCGCGAACGGACCGTCGGCCGGCACGTCGCCCCAGAAGCGGAGGTTGTAGGCACCGTCGACGCCGCGGCCGTGCGGCGAGATCACGAGCGGGATCGCCGGGTGGCGGTCCGGCCCGTACCACGCGGGGAGCACGAGGTACGCGCTTCGCGCCGCGCCGTCGTGAGCCGTGTAGGAGAACGTCAGCGTCTGGACGGCGCGCGGCGGATGGCGCCGGCTTTGCAGACGACACCAGAGCCGCCGCGCTGCACACGAGTACGAGCGTGAGGATCAGGCGCGGTCGCATCTTCGCGTACGTCTACCCGCGTCGGCTCCTCCCGGATGCTTGTTGCAGCGGGCGAACCCACCTAGGCTTTTCTGGTGCCCGAGGTGACATGCACGAGCTGCGGTGCCGAGAATCCGGCCGGGCAGAAGTTCTGCGGGGAGTGCGGTCACGCGCTCGCGGCGGTCTGCTCCTCATGCGGCGCTGCCAACCCGCCGGGGCAGCGGTTCTGCGGCGAGTGCGGAACGGCGCTTGGCGTCACCGTTGGTTCGCCGACTCGCGAGCCGGCGGCCGCGGCTGCCGAGCGGCGCCTCGTCTCCGTCCTTTTCGCCGACCTCGTCGGCTTCACGACCGCCTCCGAGGCCCGCGACGCCGAGGACACGCGCGAGCTGCTCTCGAGGTACTTCGAGACCGCGCGCACGCTCGTCGAGCGTTACGGCGGCACCGTGGAGAAGTTCATCGGCGACGCCGTGATGGCGGTCTGGGGCACGCCGGTCGCCCAGGAGGACGACGCGGAGCGCGCGGTGCGAACGGCGCTCGACCTCGTCGCCGCCGTCCCTGCGCTCGATCCGGCGCTCCAGGCGCGCGCCGGCGTCCTCACCGGAGAGGCGGCGGTCACGCTCGGCGCCGAGGGCCAGGGCATGGTCGCCGGCGATCTCGTCAACACTGCATCCCGCATCCAGTCCGCCGCCGACCCGGGCGCCGTGCTCGTCGGCGAGGCCACGAAACGCGCTTCCGAGGCAGCCGTTGCCTACGAGGACGGGGGCGAGCACGAGCTCAAGGGCAAGAGTGAGACGCGCGCATCTCTGGCGGGCGCTGCGCGTGGTCGCGAACCGCGGCGGGGAGGGGCGGGCGAGCGCGCTCGAGGCCCCGTTTGTCGGGCGCGACCGCGAGTTCCGCCTCGTCAAGGATCTCTTCCACGCCTCCGGCGACGACAAGCGGGCGACGCTGGCAACGGTGGTCGGCGTCGCCGGTATCGGCAAGTCGCGGCTGGCGTGGGAGCTCGAGAAGCACATCGACGGCCTCGCGGACACCGTCTGGTGGCACCGCGGGCGGTGCCTGGCGTACGGGGAGGGAGTCGCGTTCTGGGCGCTGGCCGAGATGGTGCGGATGCGTGCGCGCATCGCCGAGGACGAGTCCGAGGAAAGCGCCACCGCGAAGCTCGCCGCAGCCGTCGAGGAGCAGATCACGGATCACGGGGAGCGCGAGTGGGTCGAGCCGCTTCTGCGCCATCTGCTCGGCCTCGGCGAGCGGCCGCAGGTCGACCGAGCCGACCTGTTCTCGGCCTGGCGCCTCTTCTTCGAGCGCATGAGCGACACCGCGCCGGTCGCGCTCGTCTTCGAGGATTTGCACTGGGCCGACACCGCGCTTCTCGACTTCATCGAGCACATGCTCGAGTGGTCGCGGGCTCGGCCGATCTTCGTACTGGCGCTCACGCGTCCAGAGCTGATCGAGCGGCGCCCCGACTTCGGCGCCCACGGTCGCAGCGCGGCGCGGCTCGCGCTCGAGCCGCTGGAGGACGACGCGATGGACGCACTCCTCGACGGGCTCGTGCCGGGCCTCCCCGACGACGTGCGCACGCAGATCCGCGACCGGGCCGACGGCATCCCGCTCTACGCGGTCGAGACGGTGCGCATGCTGCTCGATCGCGGCGCGCTGACGCGAGACGGGGAAACGCTGCGCGTCGTCGGCTCGCTCGATGAGCTCGACGTCCCCGAGACACTGCACGCGCTCATCGCCGCGCGCCTCGACGGCCTGGAGCCGGAGGAGCGCCAGCTGATCCAGCACGCTGCGGTGCTCGGGAAGACCTTCGGCGCGCGCGGCTTGGCTGGCCTCAGCCGCGCCGACGAAGAGTCCGTTGCACCGCTGCTCGAGCGCCTCGTCCGCAAGGAGCTACTGACGATCGACGCCGATCCGCGCTCACCGGAGCGCGGTCAGTACGGCTTCCTCCAGGCGCTCGTCCAGCGCGTGGCCTACGAGACGCTGGCCAAGCGCGAGCGCGGGCGATTGCACCGCGCGGCAGCCTCGTACCTCGAGCGTGACGCGGGGATCGACCCGGACGAGATCGCCGAGGTGATCGCGGCGCACCACCGCGACGCTTTCGAGGCCGACCCGAACGGACCGGACGCGGCCGCGAGCCGGCTGGCAGCAGGCTCCTGGCTGGAGCGCGCCGGCGAGCGGGCGGCGTCGCTGGGCGCACCCGAGGACGGGCAACGGGCCTTCGACGACGCCGCGGCGATCGCCGAGGAGCCGGCCGAGCGGGCGCGCTTGCTGGAGCGAGCAGGCAAGCTGGCCGAACAGGCGAACCGCCTTGCCGAAGCCGAGGAACGGCTGCGGGCGTCCGCCGAGCTTTTCACGGAGATTGGAGAGACGCATGCCGCGGCTCGTGCCGCATCTTCCCTCGGGCTGACGCTCTGGAGGCTCAATCGCTCGGACGAGGCGCTTGCGACGCTGCGACCCGCCTTCGAGGCACTCTCCGACGAGGACCACGATGTCGACGTAGGCAGGCTCGCGTCCGCACTCGCCAGGATCGAGCACTTCGCCGGGGAGCAGGCGCGCGCGAATGAGTGCATCGAGCTCGCACTGGACGTGGCCGAGGAGCACCGTGACATGGCCGTCCTGTCCGAGGCCTTGAACACGAAGAGCCTGCTCTTGCCGGCGTCGCGACAGTCCGAGCAGCATGCGCTCCTGCGCGAGGCGCTGCGGATCGCCGAGGAGCACGACCTCACCGAGCAGCTGATCAGGGCGATCAACAACCTGATCGTCCACGCGGAGACGTTCGACCGTCCCGCCGAGGCCGCGGCGCTGTTGCAGCGGGCCATCGACATTGCACGCGCACGCGGGCATCGGGCCTACCTGACGTGGTTCGGCGCCGGGCTCGTCAACGAGCACTTCGAGGACGGCGACTGGGACGAGGCGTTCGCACTTGCAGGCGAGACGCTCCCCGAGGGCACGATGCACACCGGGAATGCGATCACGGCTGCGGTCATGGCCGCGATGGCGAGCTTCGAACGCGCGGACGACGAGGCGGCGCGCGCGTGGCTTGCCCGGATACCGCCGGACCTAGCCGACTCGACCGATTTACAGAATGCGATCGGGGCCCACTTCGCCGATGCAGTAGAGGCGTTCCTCGGCCGACGCGCCGCGGACGGGGTGAACGAGCTCGAGCGCGCCGCGCACACGTTCGCTTCGAGGGACCAATGGGGATACGCCTGCGGGGCGTTCGAAATGGCCGCCAACGGCGCGGTTCTCCTCGGCGAGCCCGCTGCCGCGGCACCGCTCGCGGACCTGTATGACACCGCGCCGCCGTCGGCGCTGACCAGGTACTTGCGGATCGAAGGAGGCCGCGTCCGCGCGCTCCGGGCCCGCGCAGCCGGAGATGAGGATGTCGCCGCGGACGCGTTCGCCGAGGCGCTCGCAGCGGCGCGCAGCCTGGGGCGCAACGGCCACCTCGCCCCGCTGCTGGCCGACTACGGCGCGTGGCTCGTCGAATGCGGGCGCGACGCCGAGGCCGAGCCGCTGCTCGACGAGGCGCGCGCGTTGTTCGAGCGCATGGGCGCGAAGCGCTGGCTCGAGCGGATCGACGCCGTCCGCCCGAAGGAGACGGTCGCCGCATAAACGAAAAAACCCCCGGTTACCGGGGGTTTTGCAAGCTGCGGGGCTAGGATTCGAACCTAGACTGCCCGGTCCAGAGCCGGGTGTCCTGCCGTTAGACGACCCCGCAAGGCCGGGTCGGATTGTAGCCGCGCCCGTTTTGCCTCGTACATCGCGGTGTCGGCCGCAGTGACCGCATCCTCGAGCGGCACGTCGGTGCTGCGCGCGGCTGCTCCGAGCGATGCCTGGATCCCGGCCTCCTCGAGCCTGCGCACGAGGCGACGCCGCAGCTGATCCAGCCCGTCGCCGTCCGTGCGGATCGCCAGAACCCCGAACTCGTCGCCGCCGAGTCGCGCCACGAAGTCATGCGTGCGGACGGCCTCCACGAGCACCTGCCCGGTGCGGCGGATCAGCTCGTCGCCGGCCGCCTGACCCTGCACGTCGTTGCAGTACCTGAGCCCGTCGAGATCGAGCACGAGCACGCCGGCCGGGTCGCCGTAGCGCGCGCAGCGTGCCTCCTCGGCGGCCACGACCTCGTCCCAGAGGCACCGGTTGCCGACCCCGGTCAGCGCATCCGTTCGCGAGCTGCGCTCCGCCCGCTCGCTGCGCCGCCGCTCGGCGTCGAGCGCACGCTCGGCCGCCATCACGGCGCCCAGCAGCTCGGCGACGAGCTCGACGAGGGGCAGCTCGGCGGCGATCTCCGACGGCTGCGGCTCCGGGTCGAACGCGCACAGCGTCCCGAAGAGCTGGCCGTCCTCGTCGGGGATCGGGACGCCCATGTAGGCGTTGACGCCCAGCTCGCGTGAGAAGTGCGTCTCGGCGTACGCGGGCCAGTCGCGTGACCGCGCGGCGACGCGAGGGCCCTCACGCGTGACCATCCGCGCGCAGAAGCTGTCCGACCAGCGAAAGCGGTCGCCCGGCGACATGCCGAAGGCGTTGCCCTCGGCCTGGAGCACGATCTGATCCTTGCCCGCAGCCCGGGTCACCATCCAGATCGCAAACGGCAGGCGCTCCCTCAGGAACACGAGCACCCGGTTTGCGTGCAGCTCGAAGCTGGCGTCAGGCGAATCCAGCACCACGCCCTAGGGATCGGCGGCCGGCCCCACGCGCTTGAGCGCTATGTCTCGAGCCGGTAGACCGGAACGAGGCGCTTCTCCGCCTCGGTGTCGATCCGCGCGACGACCTCGACGTACGGCTCCAGGCCGGAGCCGCGCAGCTTCGCCTTCAGCAGGCCGTCGACCTGGTAGATCCCGGACGAGTTGTTCATGTGCACCTCGACCAGCACGGGCTTGTCGTCCCCGTCCTTGATCTCCACGTCCTCGATCGCCGCCGCGGACAGCGAATGCATCGAGACCCGGCCGCGCTCGAACGGGATCCGCGAACGGCCCTTGGCCATGTCGAGCGCGTCTGCGACGCGGACGACGCCGCCCTCGATCGTCAGCGGATGGCCGGACTCGCGGTGGCTGATGATGGCGTCGAGCACCTCCGAGACGATCACCGTCAGGTCCGGCTCCTCGTACACGCCGGCGAGCAGGTCGCGCGCCTTCGGCTCGGCCAGGAAGAGGCTGAACTCCTCGTGCCCGTCGCGGTGCACGGCCATGCCGATGCAGTGCAGGAGGGCGCCGAGGGTGACGACGATCTCGGCGTCGTCGTTGTCGAAGCCGTAGTCGCGGACGACGGTCGGCTCGACACCGTGCTTCGTCAGCTGGCGCAGGAGCTTCAGGGCGATGTTCGCGACGATCTGGATGTGCACCCAGGAGTGGTCGTTGATCTCGAGGCGCACCGCCGCGTTGACGTTCGCAACGTGCCACCAGGCCTTCAGTTGCTTGTCCTCGTTCGCGCGCGAGATGACCGTGCGCAGCTTGCGGTTGCCGCGCACCGGCACGTTGATGCGCATCTGCTCGACAGCGGTCGCCGGCGGCAGGCGCGTCTCGCGCTCCGCCTCGGGCGAAAGCGGCTGGTCGATGCGCTCCTCGGTCTCGCGGTCGAGCGCCACGGCGGGCACTCTATTCCCCGTCAGAGCGCCGGGGCGGGTCCCGGCTCGGGCTCGTCGGCTCCGCCGCGCAGACGGAAGTACAGGAGCGTCCACGCCGCGGCGACGAACGGCGTGATGAGGGTGTTCCCGACCAGGCTCTGGACGCCGCCGCGGGCGGAATCCGGGAGCCAGACGAAGAGGGTCGCCACGACGATGCCGCCCACGAACTCGACGACGAGTGCCAGGAGCACGACGCCGAGGACGGTCCAGAACTGTCCGCTCGTCAGGTCGCGGCTGCGTCCGAACGCTCCGAACGCGTCGCGTCCCTCGAGCACGATCGCCGGCACGAGGAAGACCCACCGGACCAGCGCGTAGACGAACGCGAGGAAGACGACGATCAACAGGAACGGGAAGATGAACCCGACGGCGATCACGACGGCGGCCGCGCCGACGAGGAGCGTGAGACCGGCCACCGTCAGGGTGCCCGCGTACGGGCCCACCCGCCGGATCGTCTCGCCGATCGTGAGGTCTGCACGCGCCGTCACGGACGTCCTGGACCGCCAGCACGAGCGCGCCCTGCAGCCACAGGAGGCCGACGATCGTCAGGAGGACGGCGACGACGAAGCCGATCGCCCCGAGCGCCAGCGTCAGCAGCACGGTTGCAACGCCGATCACCGCGTAGAGCAGAAACGCGATCGGCAGGAAGTGCCGCCAGAAGCGCTTGTACAGGACCCACGCCTCGCTGTAGACCGCCCCGACCACGACGCGGCGAGCCGTACTAGGCCGCGTCGGCCCAGTCGCCGTACAGCGCGGTGTAGAGGCCGCGCCGGGCCATCAGCTCGGCGTGCGTGCCCTGCTCGACGACCTGGCCGTGCTCGAGCACGACGATCAGGTCGGCGTTCGCGGATCGTCGAGAGGCGGTGGGCGATGACGAACGCGGTGCGCTTCGCCAAGAGGCGTTTCGAGCGCGGCCTCGATCCGGCGCTCGGTGCCGATGTCGACCGAGGACGTCGCCTCGTCGAGGATCAGGATGCGCGGGTCGGCGAGCAGCGCCCGCGCGAACGCGACGAGCTGACGCTGGCCGAGCGAGAGCCGCGTGCCGCGCTCCTGCAGCTCCGTGTCGTAGCCGTCCTCGAGCCGCTCGATGAACTCGTGCGCGCCGACCGTCTTGCGCCGCCGCGACCACGTCCTCGCGGCTCGCGCCGGGCCGGCCGAAGGCGATGTTCTCGCGCACGGTGCCGGCGAAGAGGAAGCCCTCCTGCGGGACGATGCCGAGCTGGCGGCGCAGCGACTCCTGCGTCACGTCGCGCAGGTCGATGCCGTCGATCGTGATCCGGCCCTCGAGCGGGTCGTAGAAGCGCGCGAGGAGCTTCGCGATCGTCGACTTGCCCGCGCCGGTGTGGCCGACGAGCGCGACGGTCGTTCCGGCGGGCACGTCGAGGTCGATGCCGTGCAGCACCTCGGCGCCGCGGCCGTAGCGCGAAGCGCACGTCGTCGAAGCGGACGTCGCCCGCGATGCGCGGCAGCTCGCCGGCGCCGGGCGGGTCGAGCACCTCGGGCTCCTCGTCCATCACGTCCATGATCTTGTCGAGCGCGGCGACGGCCGCCAGGAACGTGTTGTAGAGCTGCGAGAGCTGCTGCACCGGATCGAAGAAGTTCGACAGGTAGAGCGATGAAGGCGAAGAGCGTGCCGATCGTGATGCGCGCCGTCGAAGACGAGGTAGCCGCCGTAGCCGAGCACGATCGCGGTCGCGGCGGCGGAGAGGAAGTCGACGAACGGGAAGTAGAGGCCGTTCAGGACGACGGTCTGCGTGGTTCGCCTCGCGGTAGTGCGTCGTTGACCTCGCGGAAGCGCTCGCATGCTGGCGCGCTCGCGCGTGAACGCCTGGACGACGCGCATGCCGGCGATGTCCTCGGCGAGCGTGGCGGTGACGAGCGCCGAGGCGCTCGCGCACGCGCCGGTACGCGCGGGACGAGCGCGAGCGGAAGAGCGCCGTCGCGAGCGGCCATGAGCGGCAGACCGCAGCGTCGCGAGCGCGAGCCGCCAGTCGAGGAAGAAGAGGATGCACGGCCGACGCCGACGAGCATCAGCGTGTTCTGGACGAGCGTCGTGACGCCGTCGGTGACGAGCTGGTCGAGCGCCTCGACGTCGTTCGTGAGGCGGCTGATGATCACGCCGGCGCGGTTGCGCTCGTAGTAGCCGAGCGAGAGCCGCTGCAGGTGGCGGAAGAGCCGTTGCGCAGGTCGGCGAGGATCCGCTCGCCGGTCCAGCCGGTGAAGTACGTCTGGGCGGAGCTCGCGCCCCAGTTCGACGACGCCGGCGACGAGGAACGCGGCGACGATCCAGCCGAGCAGCTTCAGGTCGCCGGCGTGATGCCGTGGTCGATCGCGCGCTTTGCGAGGTAGGGCGGCGCGAGCGCGGTCAGCGTGGCGGCGAGCGAGCGACCCGATCGCGAGGAGGTGCGGCAGCTTGTAGGGCTTCGCGAGCCGCGCGAGCGTCGTCGATGCGCCGCGCGCGTGCGCCGCCAGGACCAGTCGGCGACCTCGCGCGCCGCGCTGCATCGGTCAGGTGCCTGCCGGGCTGCCAGACCCTCACGCCGGTGCGACGCTCCGCGCCGCCTCTCGCGCTCGCGAACTCGCGCTCGAGCAGGCCGTGCTCGTAGATCTCGCGGTAGACCGGCGCTCGTCTCGATCAGCTCCTCGTGCGTCCCGCGCGCGGCGATGCGGCCGTCGCTCGAGGACGACGATCTCGTCGGCGAGCGCGATCGTGGACAGGCGGTGGGCGATGATGATCGTCGTCCGGCCCCTCATCGCCTCGCGCAAGCCCGCTGCGGATGCGCGCCTCGGTCGTCGCGTCGACCGAGGCGGTCGCGTCGTCGAGGATCAGGATCCGCGGGTCGAGCACGAGCGCCCGCGCGATCGCGAGCCGCTGGCGCTGGCCGCCGGACAGCGTGATGCCGCGCTCGCCGATCACGGTCTCGTAGCCGTCCGGCAGCGCCGCGATGAACTCGTGCGCCTGCGCCAGCCGCGCGGCGCGCTCGACCTCCTCGTCGGTCGCGTCCGGCACGCCGAACGCGATGTTCTCGCGCACGGTCGCCGAGAAGAGGAACGGGTCCTGCGCGACGACGCCGATCGAGCGCCGCAGCGAGGTGAGCGTGACGTCGCGGACGTCGACGCCGTCGACCGTGACGCGGCCCGCGCTCGACGTCGTAGAAGCGCGGCACGAGCGACGCGAGCGTCGTCTTGCCGGAGCCGGTGTGGCCGATCAGCGCCACCGTGTCGCCGGGCGCGATCTCGAGGTCGACGTCGTGCAGCACCGGCCGGCCGTCGGCGTAGCTCGAACGAGACGTCCTCGAAGCGGACGCGGCCCGTCGCCCGGCGGGAGCTCGGCGGCGTCCGGCGCGTCGCGGATCTCCTCGGGCTCGTCGATGATCTCGAAGATGCGCTCGCCGGAGGCGGTCGCGCGCTGGGCCTGGCCGATCCACATGCCGAGCATCCGCAGCGGCATGACCAGCATCAGCGAGCAGCACGTTGAAGGAGAAGAACTCGCCGAGCGCGAGCTCGCCGCTTGACGACCATGCGGCCGCCGACGAGCAGCACGGCGGCCTGCGCGAGAGCGGCAGGAACGACGAGCAGCGGCACGTAGATCGCGCGCTGCCGGTTCGCGTGGACGCTCTGGACGAAGACGGCCTCGGAGCGCTCGCTCGAACTTGGCCGACTCGGCGCCCTCCTGGGCGAACGACTTGACGACGTGGACGCCGACGATGTTCTCCTCGGCGACCGTCGCCACGTCGCCGAGCTTCTGCTGCACGTCCCGCAGCACGGGGTGCGACACGTGCGAGTACCGGTAGGCGAGCACGACGACGAACGGCGTGATCGCGGTCGCGACCAGCGCGAGCCTCCAGTTCACGAAGAACATGACTGCCGTGGCGCCGACCACGGTCAGGATGTGCTGGAAGAAGAAGATCAGGCCGTAGCCGAGGAAGAAACGGACGGTCTGGAGGTCGACCGTCGCGCGCGACATGAGCTGGCCGGTCTGGTGGCGGTCGTAGAACCCGAACGGCAGCCGGACGAGCTTCGCGTACAGGGCGTTGCGCATGTCGAACTCAACCCCGAGCGCCTGGTTTCCAGAGATCATCCGCCGGCCGAACATGAGCACCGCGCGGATGAGGCCGACCACGAAGATGAGGCCGATCAGCACCCAGAGGTCGTGCGTCGACCTCGACGTCAGCACCGACTCGAGCGTCGTCCCCGTCAGCCAGGCCATGAGCACCGCGCAGGCCTGCGAGCCGAGCGCGAGCACGACCGACACGCCACAGCGACCACTTGTACGGTCGCAGGAATGCGAGCAAGCGCACGAAGGTCTGCCGGTATGGAACGGCCACCCTTCTGAGGGTACCGCCGGCCCCTTGCCGCGCCGGGCTGCGCACCGCGAGACTAGGCGCATGACGGCGCCGCGCTTCGACACCGAGGCGATCTTCGACGACGATTACCTCTACTTCTTCGCCGAGGCGCTCGAGGAGCGCGCCGACGAGGAGACGGACCTGATCTGGCGCCTGCTCGGCCTCGAGCCGGGGATGGATGTCCTCGACCTCGCGTGCGGGCACGGGCGCATCGCGAACCGGCTCGCCGAGCGCGGCGCGCGCGTGACCGGCCTCGACCGGACGCCGCTCTTCCTCGAGGTTGCGCGCCGGGACGCGGCCGCGCGCGGCGTCGAGGTCGACTACGTCGAGGGCGACATGCGCGAGCTGCCGTGGGAGGGCGCGTTCGACCGCGTCGTCTCGTGGTACACGTCGTACGGCTACTTCGACGACGAGGCGAACCGCGAGGTACTCGGCGACGTGCACGAGGCGCTCAAGCCCGGCGGCGCCGTGCTGATCGAGGGCAACAACCTCGCCGAGCTGCTGCCGCGCTGGCTGCCGGCCGTGGTGATCGAGAAGGGCGACGACCTCGTCGTCGACCACGGCGTCTTCGAGCCGATCACTGGCCGGGCGGACACGGAGCGCACGGTCGTGCGCGACGGGCGGACGCGCCGGTTCTCGTTCTCGGTGCGGATGTTCGTCGCCGCAGAGCTCGGCGACTGGCTGCGCGAGGCCGGCTTCGACCAGGTGCGCTTCACCGACGGCGCCGGCGAGCCGCTCGCCGCGCAGGGGCGGCGGATGATCGCGGTCGCGACTCGATAGCGGCGAGCTCGTCGCGGATAGCGGCGACCGCGCGCTCGACGAGCGCCCGGTTCTGGTACGGCCAGGCGCTGGCCCCGGAGGAGTGCGGGAGCGGGATGACCGGCGGCGCGGCGTCGTCGAACCGCCGGCCGATGCAGTGCTCGAGCGGGGTCGCGCCGAGGAACCGCGTGATCGCAAGCCGCCCGACGGGGACGATCAATTCGGGCCGGATCAGCTCCAGCTCCCGGTCGGCCCAGAACGCGCAGAGCTCCTGCTCGCGTGGCGTCGGCACGCGGTCGCCGCGCCCGGAGGCCGCCCGTCCGGGGTCGCAGCGCGTGACGGAGGCGCAGTAGAACGTCCCGAAGAACGCCTCCTCGGTCATCCCGAGCCAGAGGCGGAGCGTCTTTCCGGCCCTGCCCTGCCACGGCAGCCGCGCGACGCCTTCCTCGTAGCCCGGCGCCTGCCCGAACATGTACGCGCGCTGGCCGGTGTACGGCTGGACGACGGGCAGCGACTCGATCGGGTAGCCGGCCTCGCCGCAGGCGCGGCAGCCGCGATTGTCGCGCTGCAGCGAGGCGATCGACCGGTATGACGAGCGCCGGCCGGTCACCCCTCGTGCAGCGTGCCGATGCGCAGGCGGTTGCCGTCCGGGTCGCGGACCTCGATCTCGCGTGCCCACGGCGCGTCCTCGGGCGGTGCGACCTCGACGCCGGCCTCCGCGAGCCGTGCGTAGAGGCCGTCAACGTCGTCCACGTACAGGTAGAGCAGCGTGTCCGGCCGGGCGTCGCCCGCGTGCTCGGAGAGGAACACCCGAGCGCCGTCGTCCGTGCCGATCGAGAGGAACAGCGGCAGGTGCGGCTCGAACCGGTGTTCCCATTCGAGATAGAAGCCGAGCAGCTCGTAAAACGTGGAGGCCGCGCGGGCGTCGCGCACGTGCAGGAAGGGGACGACGCGCGTCACCACGCCGAGCGCACCGCCACGAACCACCGCCCGTCGTAGACGACGTCGCCGCCGCCGAGCTCCTCGAGCAGCTTCTCCGCCGTGAAGTAGCGCTTGTAGACCGCCCAGCGCGAGCCGTCGTTGAGGATCCGCTCCTGCTGCTCCTCCGGCGCGGTGTCGTCGCGGAGCGCTGCGTCGACGACGACGAGCTCGGGGGCGACGCGGCGCGCCTCGGCGAGGAAGCGCTGGCGGTCGGCGCCCTCGAGGTGGCCGTAGAAGCTCATCGTCGTAACCCGGTCGAAGCTGTCCTTCGCGAATGGAAGTTCGAGGGCGTCGCCCTGGACGAAGCGCGCGTCGGGCAGACGCTCGGCCGCGATGCCGAGCATGCCGGCGCTCTGGTCGAGGCCGGTGATCTCGCCGGGGAGCCAGCGGGTGGCGTAGCCGGTGCCGCAGGCGACGTCGAGCGTGCGCGCGGGCGGGAGCGCTCGGAGGGTGTCGGCGAGCTCGTTCAGCAGCTCGTTCCACGCGGGCCGCTCCCGTTCAGCGAAGCGGCCGGTGCCCTCGTACCACTGGTCGTACTCGGGCGCGCGGGTGTCGTAGTACTCCTTCACGCGCTCGTAGAGTAGGCAGCGTGGAGCTGCCGCTCGAGGCCGTGCCGAACTTCTCGGAGGGCCGCGACGGAGCGGTGCTCGAGGCGATCCGGACGGCCTTCGCCGGCGTCTCGGTGCTCGACGTGCACGCGGACGCCGATCACAACCGCTCCGTCTTCACGGTCGTCGGCGGCGACGACGCGCTCATCGAGGCGCTGGTCGCGGCCGTTCGAGTGGCCACCGGGCGCATCGACCTGCGCCGGCACGAAGGCGTGCATCCGCGCGTGGGCGCGGCCGACGTCGTGCCGGTCGTGCCGCTCCGGCCGGAGGCGATGCCGCGCGCGCGGGCGGCCGCGCTGCGGGTGGCGGAGCGGGTGGGCGCGGAGCTCGACCTGCCCGTATTCCTGTACGGCGAGCTCGCGCCGGGACGGGGCCCCGCGTTCTTCCGGCGCGGCGGCCTGGATGGGCTGCAGGGGCGGGTCGACGCCGGCGAGCTCGCGCCGGACTTCGGCCCGGGTCGCCTGGACGAGCGCGCCGGTGCCGTGCTCGTCGGCGCGCGCGGGCCGCTGATCGCGTTCAACGTGAACCTGCGCGGCGGAGAGCCCGGGGCGGCGAGCGAGATCGCCGCGCTCGTCCGCGAGACCGGCGGCGGCTTCCCCGGCGTGCGCGCGCTAGGCCTGGACCTGAAGCACGCCGGCCTGACGCAGGTGAGCATGAACGTCGAGGACTGGGAGGCCGCCGCGCTGGCGGACATCGTCGCGCGCATCGAGGTGGAGGCGCACGCCCGCGGCGCCGAGGTCGCCGGCTCGGAGCTCGTCGGCCTCATGCCTGCAGGCGCAGCCGCTGCCGCCGCGGGCGGCGCACTACGGATCGACGGGTTCGACGCGTCGCGGCTGCTCGAGCTCAGGCTCCTCGACCCCTGACGCAGGCAGACATGTCCGGGCCGGACAGATCCCTGGGGCCGGCCGCGTGCCTCCCTCCGGTCTCGACGGTAATCGGGAGCGGCGCACGCGTGGGTCACGGGTCTGCACCGAAAGTGTGTCAACGGCGGGGCTAGACTCGGCCGCGTGCTCGCGACCGCCGTCCTGACGGGGGACGACCTCACCGTCGAGGACGTCTGGGCGGTCGCCGTCGAGGGCGGCCCGGTCGAGCTCGCCGACTCGGCGCGGACGCGGATGACGGCGGCGCGAGAGCTCGTCGAGCGCGCCGCGCACGGAACGAGCGAGCACACCTACGGCATCAACACGGGGTTCGGGCGCTTCGTCTCGCAGACCATTCCGGAGGAGCTAACGGAAGAGCTGCAGATGCGCCTGCTCCGCAGCCATGCCTGCGGCGTCGGCGAGCCGTACCCGCCCGAGGTCGTGCGCGCGGCGATGCTGCTCCGCGCCAACACGCTGGCGAAGGGCTACTCGGGCGCGCGGCCCGAGGTCGCCGGGCTGCTGGTCGAGTGCGTCTCGCGCGGCGTGCTGCCGCACGTGCCGAGCCGCGGCTCGGTCGGCGCCTCGGGCGACCTGGCGCCGCTCGCCCACCTCGCGCTTCCGCTCATCGGCGAGGGCCAGGCCTGGATCGAGGGCGAGCTGCTCCCCGGTGCGGACGCGCTCGGCCGCGTCGGGCTCGCGCCGATCCGGCTCCTCGCCAAGGAGGGCCTGTCGCTCGTGAACGGCACGCAGTTCATGGCCGCGATGGCGGCCCTCGGGCTCATCCGCGCCGAGCGCGCCGCTCGCGCTGCCGACATCGCCTGCGCGATCTCCCTCGAGGCGCTGCAGGGCTCGCGCACGAGCTTCCTGCCGCAGATCCAGGCGCTCCGCCCGCTGCCTGGCCAAGCCGCCGCGGCGGCGAACGTCCTCCGCCTGCTCGAGGACTCGAAGATCAACGAGTCGCACCGCTGGTGCGACAAGGTGCAGGACGCCTATTCGCTGCGCTGCGCGCCGCAGGTGCACGGGGCCACGCGTGACCTGCTCGCCTACGTGCGCGCCACGGTCGAGGTCGAGGTCAACGCGGCCACCGACAACCCGCTCGTCCTCGTCGACGACGAGCTGCTCGTCTCGAACGGCAACTTCCACGGGCAGCCGGTCGGGTTCGCGCTCGACGCGCTGGCGATGGCGGTCGCCGAGCTGGCGAGCATCTCCGAGCGCCGCATCGAGCGGCTCGTCAACCCGAACCTGTCCGGCGGCCTGCCCGCCTTCCTGACCCCCGACGGCGGGCTCAACTCGGGGTTCATGATCCCGCAGTACGTGGCCGCTTCCCTCGTCAGCGAGAACAAGGTGCTCTGCCACCCGGCGAGCGTCGATTCGATCCCGACCAGCGCCGGGCAGGAGGACCACGTATCCATGGGCAACGCGTCCGGCCTCAAGGCCTTCACGGTGCTCGGCAACGTCGAGCGCACGCTCGCGATCGAGCTGCTGGCGTCCTGCCAGGGCGTCGAGTTCCTGGCGCCGCTCGAGCCGGGCGCCGGCGTCCGCGCGGCGCGGGCCTTCGTCCGCGGCGTTTCGCCGCGGCTGCGCGAGGACCGACCGCTTGCCGAGGACATCGAGTCGGTCGCCGCCGCCATCCGCGACGGGTCGCTGATCCGGGCCGTCGAGCACGTCGCAGGCCCGCTCGCATGACAAGGCAGCTCCGCGACAGCGCGATCCTCTACGGCGTGCTCGCGGCGCTCGTCGTCGTCGTGGCCGTGATCACGGGCGGCGACGTCGTCCTGGCAGCGGTGCTCGCCGTGGCCGCCTTCGTCGTGGCGATGGGGTGGAACTGGTGGCGCTTCCGCGCGCGGGCCGAGCGCGAGCGCGAGCCGGGACCGTGAGCAGCACCGCCGTCCTGGACAGCACCGTCGAACGACTCTGCGGCGACCTCGGCGCGATCCGCGCCCCGCGCGGCACGGAGCTCAACGCACGGTCGTGGTCGACCGAGGCGCCGCTCCGCATGCTGCTCAACAACCTCGATCCCGAGGTCGCCGAGCGCCCCGAGGACCTCGTGGTCTACGGCGGCACCGGCAAGGCGGCGCGCAACCACGCGGCGCTGCGCGCGCTCGTCCGCACCCTGCTCGAGCTCGGGGACGACGAGACGATGCTCGTCCAGAGCGGCAAGGCCGTCGGCGTCCTGCGCACGCACCGCGGCGCGCCGCGCGTCCTCATCGCCAACTCGCTGCTCGTCCCCAGGTGGGCGACCTGGCCCGAGTTCCGCCGGCTGGAGGCGCTTGGCCTGACGATGTTCGGCCAGATGACCGCCGGAAGCTGGATCTACATCGGCAGCCAGGGGATCCTCCAGGGCACCTACCAGACCTTCTGCGCTGCGGGCGAGCGCCACTTCGGCAGTCCCGACCTGCACGGCCGGACGATCGTGACCGCCGGGCTCGGCGGCATGGGCGGCGCCCAGCCGCTGGCCGCGACGCTCGCCGGCGCCGCGATCCTCTGCGTCGAGGTCGACCCGTCGCGTATCGAGCGGCGGCTCGAGACCCGCTACCTCGACGAGGCGACCGAGTCGCTCGACGACGCGCTCGCGCGCGTGCGCGGCGCCGCCGAGCGCGGCGAGGCGCTGTCGGTCGGGCTGCTCGGCAACGCCGCCGACGTCGTGCCCGAGCTGGCGCGCCGCGGGGAGCGGTTCGACCTCGTCACCGACCAGACCGCCGCGCACGACCCGCTCACGGGCTACGTCCCGCTGGGGCTCTCCGTCGACGAGGCGACCGGGCTGCGGGAGCGCGACCCCGACGAGTACCTCCGCCGAGCGCGCGAGTCGATCGTCGTGCACGTCGAGGCGCTGCTCGAGCTCGTCCGAGCCGGCAGCTACGTTTTCGATTATGGCAACAACCTCAGAGGGGAGGCGTATGAGGGAGGCGTAACCGAGGCCTTCTCATACCCGGGCTTCGTCCCGGCCTATATCCGGCCGCTCTTCTGCCGTGGCGTCGGGCCCTTCCGCTGGGCGGCGCTGTCGGGCGATCCGAAGGACATCGAGGCCATCGACCGCATGCTCCTCGACCTCTTCTCTGACGATCCGCTGCTCGTGCGCTGGCTCCGGCTCGCCGCCGAACGCATCGCCTACCAGGGGCTGCCCGCGCGGATCTGCTGGCTCGGCCTCGGCGGCCGCGCCCGGGCCGGGCTTGCGATCAACGAGCTCGTCCGCAGCGGTGAGGTGTCGGCGCCGGTGGTCATTGGCCGCGACCACCTCGACGCCGGCTCCGTCGCCTCGCCCTACCGCGAGACCGAGGCCATGGTCGACGGCTCCGACGCGATCGCCGACTGGCCGATCCTGAATGCGCTCGTCAACGTGGCCGCCGGGGCGACGTGGGTGAGCGTCCACCACGGCGGCGGCGTCGGCATCGGCAACTCGATCCACGCCGGCATGGTCGTCGTCGCCGACGGCACCGACGACGCCCGCGACCGGCTCGAGCGCGTGCTGACGACCGACCCGGCGACGGGCGTCCTGCGCCACGCTGACGCCGGCTACGACGACGCCGTGGCCGCCGCCGACGAGCACGGCCTGCGTCTGCCCACGCGCGACGCGTGACGGTGCGGCTGTGAGCCGCCTCCTGGTGCGCGACCTCGAGCAGCTCGCGACGCCGGCGCCGGGCGGCCCGCCCGCGCGCGGCGCCCGGCTCGGGGCGGTCACGGTCGTCGAGCACGCCTACGTGCTCTGCGAGGACGGGCTGATCACGGCAACCGGCCGCATGCGCGACCTGCCGCCGCTCGACGGCGATGTGGAGGAGATCGACGGCAGCGGCTTCAGCGCGGTTCCGGGACTCGTCGACTGCCATACGCACCCGGCGTTCGGCGGCGACCGCGTCGAGGAGTTCGCGTTGCGCGCGGCCGGCGCCTCGTACGAGGAGCTGCATGCCGCCGGCGGCGGCATCCTCTCGACCGTTCGCGCCACCCGGGCCGCCGGGGAGCGCGGGCTCGGCGAGGCCGTCCGGCGCCACCGGCACTGGATGCTCCGCGCCGGCACGACGACCTGGGAGGGCAAGTCGGGCTACGGGCTCGACCGCGAAACCGAGCTCGCCTCGCTGCGCGCCGTCCGCGACGCCGGCGGCAGCCCGACGTGGCTCGGCGCGCACGCCGTCCCGCCGGAGTTCGACGACGCGGACGCCTACCTCGACTTCGCGCTCGCCGAGGTGCTGCCCGCGGCCGCCGAGGTCGCCGACGCCGCCGACGTCTTCCTCGAGCGCGGCGCCTTCGACGCCGCCCTGGCGCGCCGCTACCTGACCGCCTGCCGAGACGCCGGGCTCGCGCTGCGGCTGCACGGCGACCAGTTCACGGAGTCGGGCGCCGTGCCGCTCGCGATCGAGCTGGGCGCGCGCTCGGTCGACCACCTTGAGGCAACTGGCCCGGAGGGGATCGCTGCGCTCGCGGCGAGCGACGTCACTGCCGTGCTGCTGCCGGCGAGCGCGCTCTTCCTCGACCGCCCGATGCCGCCGGCGCGCGCGCTCGTGGACACGGGCGCCGCCGTCGCGCTCGCGACCGACTTCAACCCAGGCTCGGCGTTCTGCGAGAGCCTCCCCGTCGTCTGCTCGCTCGCCGCGACGCAGCTGCACCTCAGCCCGGCCGAGGCGCTCACCGCCTGCACGCTCAACGCCGCGCAGGTACTCGGCCAGGCCGGCCGCGTCGGCCGGATCGCGCCCGGCTACGCCGCCGACCTTCTCTTGCTCGACGCCCCCGACTGGCGCCATCTCGCCTACCACCTGGCCGGGCCGGTCATCGCCGCAGTCATCCAGGCGGGCCGGGTCGAATGGGAGCAATAGGACCGTGATCCGCGAGCTCGACCCGGCGTCGCACGCCGACGTCGAGGCCGCCCGCGCCCTCTTTGCCGAGTACGCCGACTCGCTCGGCGTCGACCTCGGCTTCCAGGGCTTCGACGACGAGCTTGCCGCGCTCCCTGCCGGCTACCTCCCGCCGACCGGCGTGCTGCTGCTGGCCGAAGGAGCCGGCGGCACGGTCGTCGGATGCGTCGCCGTCCGGGCGCTCGAGGCGGACGCCTGCGAGCTGAAGCGCCTGTACGTCCGCCCGGCGGGCCGCGGCGCCGGGCTCGGCCGCACGCTCACCGAGGAGGCGATCGCCGCCGCCCGCCGCCTCGGCTACCGCCGCATGCGCCTGGACACGCTACCGACGATGCAGACCGCCTACGCGCTCTACCGCGAGATCGGCTTCCGCGACATCGAGCCGTACCGGTTCAACCCGGTGCCCGCGACGCGCTACCTCGAGCTGGACCTCGGCCCGCAACTGCGGCGCTAGTCTGGATGCATGCCTTCACGCAAGCAGCGCAAACGGCGCGTCAAGAGCACCCGGCACGACTACGAGTACGTCTACGTCGACGGCGAGGGCAACGAGGTCGACGCCGACGACATCCCGCAGCCGAGCCGCAACGGAACCGGCACGCGCGCGGGGAAGAAGGACGCCCCGATCCGGGTCGCCGGAGGCCGCGTGGTCAAGCCGCCGAGCTGGCAGCGCGCCACCCGCCGCGGCCTCATCTTCGCGCCGGCGATGTTCGGGATCCTCTACGTGCTGAACCGCGGCAACCAGCCGCCCGCGGCCATCATCTTCAACACGCTGATCCTGCTGGCGTTCTTCATCCCGTTCGGGTACCTGATGGACAGGGTCATGTACCGCACGTACGTGAAGAAGCAGGACGCGGCGAAGACGGCGAAGGCGAAGCCGAAGACCCGCTAGCCGCCGCGGTAGTGGCCCGCGCCGGGCCACGGGGCGAGCAGCAGCAGGATCCGGGCGCCGCCTTCGCTGCGCACGGCGTGGCGCTCTCCCGGCTCGAACCTGAGGAGCGTGCCCGGCCCGGCCTCGCGCGACGAGCCGTCGGCGTCGAGCTGCACGGTGCCGTCCAGCACGGTGATCCAGGCGTTCTCCTTGACCTCGTGGTCGCCGAGCTCCTGGCCCGGGTTGAGGACGACGAGCACCGCGCGGGCCTCGTCCGTGGAATGGAGAACGATCGGGTCGCGCGTGCCCTCGGGCGCGTCGAGCTCGAGCAGGTTCCACGCGTCCATCGCGGGCGTTCTACCACGCGAGGGCGAAGTTAGACTCGCCCGACCGTGGCCCTCGCCGTCGACCGCTACGAGCTCGGCCCGATCGGGACCAACTGCTATGTCGTCCGCGCCTCGAGCGCTGCGCAGGAGGCGGTCGTGATCGATCCGGGCGACGACGCGACCGAGATCAAGGCGGATCTCGACGGGCGCGGCGCACGCGTCGCGGGGATCCTGATCACGCACACGCACTTCGACCACATCGGTGGCGTCGCCGGACTGGCCGAGAGCACCGGCGCGCCGGTCTGGATCGCCGAGACCGAGGCGTTCGTGCTCGAGCGGCCGGACGAGATCTACGCCGCCTACGGCGTGCATATCCGCCCGTGGGAGGCCGAGCACCGGCTCGCCGGCGAGGAGGCGTTCGAGCTGGCCGGGATCGCGTGGCAGACGGTGCCGGTGCCGGGCCACTCGCCGGGCCACCTCGCCTTCGCCGGCGACGGTGCGCTCTTCTCCGGCGACGTGCTCTTCGCCGGCTCGGTCGGCCGCGTCGACCTGCCGGGCGGCGACTGGCCGACGCTCCTCGACTCCATCCGCCTGCTCGCCGAGCGCTACCCGCCCGAGACGACCGTCTACCCGGGGCACGGCCCGCCGACGACGCTCGGCGAGGAGCTCGCGTCGAACCCGTTCCTGACCGAGCTGCGGGCCGCTCGGTGACGTTCGAAGCGCCGCGCGGCACCCACGACATCCTCCCGGCCGAGCAGCCGCTGTGGCAGTGGGCGCGGGGGGAGATGGAGGCGCACTGCGCGCTGTACGGCTACCGGCGCATCGACACGCCCGGGTTCGAGGACACCGAGTTGATCATCCGCACCTCGGGCGAGGGCTCCGACGTCGTCCAGAAGGAGACCTACACGTTCGCGGACCGCGGCGGCCGTTCGCTGACGCTTCGCCCGGAGGCGACCGCGCCGATCTGCCGCGCGTACCTCCAGCACGGGCTGCACCGCGAGCCGCAGCCGCAGAAGCTCTACACCGTCGGCCCCATGTGGCGGTACGACCGGCCCCAGAAGGGCCGCTACCGCGAGCACTGGCAGCTGTCGGTCGAGGCGATCGGCTCCGACGACCCCGCGGTCGACGCCGAGATCATCCAGCTGTACGACGCGCTCGCGGAGCGACTGGGCGTTCGCAACCGGACCCTGCACCTCAACTCGATCGGCGACGCGAACTGCCGGCCCGCGTACATCGAGAAGCTCTCCGCCTGGCTCGACGAGCACGAGAGCGAGCTGAACGCCGACGCGCGCGCCAAGCGCGCGACCTCGCCGCTGCGCGTCTTCGACGTCAAGGACGAGCGCGTCCAGGAGCTGCTGCGCGGCGCGCCGACGATCGGCGAGTCGCTCTGCGACGCCTGCCGCGAGCACTTCGCCGCCGTGCGCTCCTACCTCGCCGCGATGGGCGTCGCCTACGAGCTCGTGCCGACGCTCGTCCGCGGGCTCGACTACTACACGCGCACGACCTTCGAGTTCAAGGACGCGTCCATCGGCGCCCAGGACACGATCTGCGGCGGCGGCCGCTACGACGGGCTGATCGAGGCGATCGGCGGGCAGCCGACGCCGGGCATCGGCTTCGGCGCAGGCATCGAGCGGCTGCTGCTCTCCGCCCATCCGGACGATCCGCCGGGCCAGCCGCCGGTCGACGCCTTCCTCCTAATTGACGAGGGCGGCTCGCGCGAGACGCTCCTGCGCCTGCTCGCCGAGCTGCGCGCTGCGGGCCTCGCGGCCGACACCGACTACGCCGGCCGCTCGCGCAAGGGGCAGCTGACGCAGGCCGGCCGGCTGGGCGCCGGTGCCACCGTGTTCGTCGGCGCGGACGCCGCGACGATCCACGCGCGCGGGGCCGACGACAGGCGCGTCGCCCTCGACGAGCTCACCGCTACGCTCGCCCGACGATGAGCCACTGGAGGACGCTGCGCTGCGGCGAGCCGAGCCCCGAGCACGAGGGCCAGACCCACACGCTCGCCGGCTGGGTCAACACCCGCCGCGACCATGGCGGCCTCGTCTTCATCGACTTGCGCGACGAGACCGGCATTACCCAGCTCGTCGTCAACCCCGAGCACGCCCCCGGCGCGGCGGAGGTCGCGCACGGCGTCCGCAACGAGTTCGTGCTGCAGGCCACCGGCAAGGTCGTCCGCCGCTCGCCCGAGACCGTCAACGAGAAGATGGCGACCGGCGAGGTCGAGCTCCTCGTCGACGAGCTGGAGGTACTGAGCGCGAGCACGACG
Source organism: uncultured Thermoleophilia bacterium (assembly GCA_963710465.1). Classification (GTDB taxonomy): domain Bacteria; phylum Actinomycetota; class Thermoleophilia; order Gaiellales; family Gaiellaceae; genus JACVRM01. The sequence goes on along the minus strand of CAVQAQ010000018.1, from coordinate 17,875 downwards.
CTCCCGTTCCAGCTCGACGAGGAGAACGTCGACGAGTCGCTGCGCCAGCGCTACCGCTGGCTCGACCTCCGCCGCCCGCACATGCAGCGCAACATCCGCACCCGCGCCCAGGTCGTCCGGATCATCCGCGAGGAGATGGAGCGCGAGGGCTTCGTCGACATCGAGACGCCGATCCTCTGGAAGCCGACGCCCGAGGGGGCGCGCGACTTCGTCGTGCCGTCGCGCCTGCAGCCCGGCAAGTTTTTCGCGCTACCGCAGTCACCCCAGATCGCGAAGCAGCTGCTCGTCACCTCCGGCTTCGAGCGCTACTACCAGATCGCCCGCTGCTTCCGGGACGAGGATCTCCGCGCTGACCGGCTCCAGGAGCTGACCCAGCTCGACGTCGAGATGGCGTTCCCCGACCAGGACTTCCTCTTCCTGCTGATTGAGAGGATCGTGGAGCGCATCTGGCGCGAGACGATTGGCGTCCAGCTGGAGACGCCATTCCGGCGCATGGCCTACGACGAGGCCATCCTCCGCTTCGGCATCGACCGGCCCGACCTGCGCTTCGGCATGGAGATCCAGGAGGCCACCGCCGACACGCGCGACTCCGAGTTCGGCGTCTTCGCCAACGCGCCGGCCGTGCGCTACCTCGCCGTGCCGAAGGAGCTCTCGCGCAAAGAGGTCGAGGCGCTCGAGCATCAGGCGAAGTCGTGGGGCGCCAAGGGGCTCGCCTACGTCGTCATCCGGGAGAACGGGGAGATCTCGGGGCCGATCGCCAAGTTCCTGGACGCGGCGCTCCTGGAGAAGTGGCGGCGCCCAGGGCACACGCTGCTCTTCGTGGCCGACGAGCCGCGTCTCGCAGCCAAGGTGCTCGGCCTGCTGCGCATCCAGCTCGGGCGCGAGCTCGCGCTGGTCGACGAGTCGCGCTGGGAGTTCCTCTGGATCGTCGACATGAACGCGGCCGAGTTCGACGAGCACACCAAGACGTGGAATGCCGCCCACCATCCGTTCACGCGCCCGACCGACGACACGCTCGACCTCTTCGCGACCGACCCGGCGTCGGCGCGGGCGGTCGCCTACGACCTGGTCGGAAACGGCAGTGAGCTCGCCGGCGGCTCCTTCCGCATCCACGAGCCCGCGCTCCAGCAACAGGTCTTTGAGTACCTGGGCATCGGCCCCGAGGAGCAGCAGGAGAAGTTCGGCTTCCTGCTCGAGGCGCTCGCCATGGGCGCGCCGCCGCACGGCGGCATCGCCTCAGGCATAGACCGGCTCGTGATGGCGCTGCTGCACGAGCCGCGGATCCGCGACACGCAGGCGTTCCCGAAAAACCAGGCCGGTCTTGATCTGATGACCGGTGCGCCGATTGAGCTTCCACAGGAACAGCTCGACGAGCTCGGGATCGCGGTGCTGCCGCAGGATCCCGAGGCCGGGTGACGTGGACCGAAGCGAGCGTCATACTGGGCGCCAGGAGCTCGGGGTTCCCCGCCGCCCGGGAGGATGAGGAGAACGCATGGCCACCGAAGACACCGCACGCACGCCCAGCCCGTCGATCCAGTCGCTGCCGCGGCTCGAGGATCTCCGCACGACGGAGAACGGGTACGAGCCCGACGCCGTCCGCGACGCTTTCGACGCCTACCGCCGGCACGTCGTCCAGCTGCAGGCGCAGCTCCGCGTGCTCAAGGCCGCCAGCCGCACGGCGGACGTCGAGCCGACCGGGCACGCCATGCGCATGGACGCGCTCCACCTCATCCGCGAGGCCGCCGAGTTCGCCGACGTGCTCGAGCGCGACGCTCAGCGGGCATCCGCTTCGCAGCTGCGCCGCACCGAGGCCGAGATCCGCCGCCGCCAGCAGGAGATGCAGCAGGGAGAGGCCGATGTCGAGCGCTTCCGCCAGGAGAGCGAGCGCCTGCGCGCCGACACGCTGAACGCGGCGCGCAACGAGGCCCGCCAGCTGCTCGCCGACGCGAACCGCGACGCGAGCCAGGAGCTGCGCGAGGCCGAGGCCCGCTCCGCCCGGCTGCTCGAGCAGTCGCGCCACCAGGCGACGGAGCTCACGAACTCCGCCCGCGCCGAGGTCGAGCAGACGCTGGAGTGGGCACGCGGCCAGGCGTCGACGATCATGACCCGCGCGCAGCAGGGCGCGGAGCAGCTGCTCGCAGCCGCCGGTCTCGGCGAGCCGGCGATTAGCCGCGTGGTCGAGGCACTGCTCGCGCAGGCCGAGCGCGAGGCGGAAGGCGACGGCGCCGCGGCGCCGCCCGCGGGCCTTCGGGCCGCGCCTGAGCCGGCCGACACAAGCGGCAGCAGCCCGGCGAGCTAGCCTCCGTCCCGCAGATGGCGGGATCCGGCCGCAGATTCGTCCTCGAGGCGATCTTCCTTGCCTCCCTTGCCGTCGCGGCCGGGCTGGCCGATCTGACCACGTCCCAGATCATCGGGGTCATGACGCTCGGCTGGGTCGTGACCGTCCTGATCGAGCTCGTGTCGTGGCGCCTCGCGGTGCGGCACCCCGCCGTCGTGGCGGTGCCGCAGCCGCTGCTCGAACAGGAGTCTGAGGCGGTCGAGGCAGGCCCGGAGCCGGAGCCGCAGGCCGCCGAAGAGCCCGTGGTGGAGCCCGAGTCCGCCCCGCGCAAGCGCGGCCTCTTCCGGCGCGCGCCGCGCAAGGAGGAGTCCGAGCCCGTCGAGGAGGTGCCCGAGCCGCCGCGCCACGTGCGGCTGATCGAGCGCTCCGACGACGAGGACACCGGCACGCACGACACCCCCGAGCAGCGGGCCGAGGGCGCGTAGTCGATGGGCTCGAACCGGGTCATCCGGCTCGTATTCGAGGCGATCGTGCTCGTCGCCGTCGCAGTCGTGCTCGCCTCGATCGGCGTCAGCACCGCCGTCTACGCCGGCGTGATCATCGGCGTGTTGCTCGTGCTCGCCGGCATCGAGATGCTCGTCTTCGGCCTGCGCCCACCTCGCCGCGAGGCCAAGAAGGAGGCCCTGCCGGTGCACGAGGGCGGCGTCGTCCGCGACGAGCCGCTGCCCGAGCCGCAGGAGCCGGAGGAAGCGCCGCTCGAGCCGGAGACGCCCGTCGTGGCCATCGCCGAGCCGGAACCGGAGCCCGAGCGCGAACCGGAGCCCGAGCCCGAACCGGTACCAGAGCCCGAACCGGAGCCCGAGCCTGAGCCGGTCGAGCTCGTCGTCGTCCCGCCGCTGCCGCCCGAGCCGGAGCCTGAGCCGAGGGTGCCGGTCGGGCCGCCCGAGGCCGACGGCGGGGCCATCGTCGAGCTGCCGCTGCGCGGCGGCACGCGCGGGTGGAACCTGTGGGATCTCGAGCGCCGCGCGCGCGAGCGCTACGGAGAGGATCACTACCGCGACGAGGAATGGTCGGCGCTCTTCGTCTACCTGCGCGAGTACGCGAGCCCGGACGGGATGCTCCCGGCCGATTTCGACGACCTGATCCGCTCGTCGTTCGGCGAGCTGCTGACCGCCGGCCGGCTCTGACGTGAGCCTCGTGCTGCTCCAGCGGGCGCTCGCCCTCGGGGCGGCGGCCATCCTCGCCGCCGTCGCCGGCGTCGCGATCGTCGAGCAGCGCAAGCCCGACCCCAAGCATCCGGTGCTGCCCGTGGCGGTGCCGGCCATGGGCGGCGGCTGGTACGAGGGCTCCGCGGCGCCGAAGCTCGCCGAGCAGACCGGCACGAGGACCGGCTGCGGCTACGTCCTGAAGAAGCGCACCGCCGGCATCGCGCACCCGGTGCTCGGGTGCGGGACGAAGCTGTACCTCGAGTTCGGGTCGCACGAGGTCCTGACGCAGGTGATCTCGAAACGGGTGCCGACTGGCGTCCAGTTCGCGGTCACGCCGCGGGTCGCCACCCTGCTCGGCCTGCAGAGCACCGACATCGTCCGCTGGCGCTACGCGGCCGCGACCCCCTAGGGAGGGGCAAGGGAACCGAAGGTTCCCAAGAAAAGACGCCGTCGGAGACCACAGGCCTCCGCCGCCGAAGCCGGACTTGCTCCGGCGAGAGGCTCCCCACCGAGAGGCAAACGCGTGAACCCCTCGACGAAGTGGCGGCTCCTGAAACCACTGAGCCAAGCCGCCGCCCGCAAGGAGGGGGCCCGTGGGGGAACCAGGGGTTCCCCCGCGATAAAAGAAGGGCCGGCGTTTCCGCCGGCCCCCAAAACTGCTCCACCTCGCCGATGACCCCGGGGCGCTGAGAACCTGCCACTGGCAGGTGGGTGCCCTGCCGGCCTACGACCGGACCCGGACTCCCTTCTCCTTGGTGTTGGTTCCAATTGCGTCCCCGGAACCACGCACGAGGTCGAGCAAGCACCATGGTAGCGCCCTGGTCGCTACGGTGGCCGCCGATGATCGAGGTCGTCGGAGACTCCTCGCGCGACGGGCAGTGGGCGCTCGTCCGCCTCGCCGTGGAAGGGGACAGGATCGTCGACGCCGACGCGCCGGGGATCGCCGAGCCGCTCGCCGGCCTGACGTTCCTCGAGGCGGCGGCGGTCGGCGGGGACGAGCTTGCGGTCGACGCGCTCGCGGCGGCGCTCGGACAGGTCTTCCGCGCCGCGCCCGACCCCGAGCGGGTCGCCGTGGCGATGAGCGGCGGCGTCGACAGCGCGGTCGCGTTGCTGCGCGCCGGGCCGAAGGCGGTCGGCGTCACGCTCCGCCTCTGGCTCGATCCGGAAGGGCCGGATGCCGCGCGCGCATGCTGCTCGCCCGAGGCGGTGCTGGCCGCGCGGCGCACCTGCCACGAGCGCGGGCTCCCGCACGTGACGCTCGACGCCCGCGAGGACTTCCGCCGTGCGATCGTGACCCCGTTCGTGCGCGCCTACGGCCGCGGCGAGACGCCGAACCCGTGCACGCGCTGCAACGGCCGCTTCCGCTTCGCCGAGCTGCTGCGCTTCGCCCGCCGCGCGGGCGCGTCGCGCCTGGCGACAGGCCACTACGCGCGCATCGTCGAGCGCGATGGGCGCCTGCTCGTCGGCCGCGCCGTCGACCCCGCGAAGGACCAGTCGTACATGCTCGCGACGATCGACCCGAAGCTGCTCGACCGCCTCTGGTTCCCGCTCGGCGACCAGACGAAGGCGGACACCCGGGCGCAGGCTGCTGCGGCCGGGCTCGAGGTCGCCGGGCGTGCCGACTCGCAGGAGGCCTGCTTCCTCGCCGGCGGCGACTACCGCGACTTCCTCGAGCGCCACGGGCTCGAACCGCACGAGGGCGCCATCGTCGACGAGAACGGCCTCGAGCTCGGCCGCCACGACGGATTCTGGCGCTTCACGCCCGGGCAGCGCCGCGGCCTGGGCGTCGCCGCGTCCGAGCCGCTGTACGCGCTCCGCACCGATGCCCGCCGCAACACCGTCGTCGTCGGGCCGCGGGCGGCGCTCGGCACGACCACGGTCCGCGTCAAGGGCCGCCTCTACGCGGCGGCCCGGGACGTCCAGGCCAAGCTCCGCGCCCGCTCGCCGCTCGTCCCCGCCCGCCTGGTCGAGGACGGCCGGGGCTTCACGCTTCACCTGGTCGAGGCGTTTCACGGTGCCGCCCGCGGGCAGACCGCGGTCGTCTACGACGGCGACGCCGTCGTCGGCGCAGGAACGATCGAGGCCGTGGCCTCGTAGGCGCGGCAAGATGGACCCGATGACCGACCGGATCTCCCTGACCGTCCCGCGCGAGCGCCCGTACTTCGGGGTGGCGCACCTCGTGCTCGGCGGCGTCGCCATGCGCCAGAACTTGACCATCGAGGCGCTCGAGGACCTCCAGGTGGCCGTCGAGGAGGTGCTCCAGCGGGAGCGTGGCGACGGGCACGTGACCCTCGAGATGGAGCTGCTCGACGGGCGCATCGAGGCGCGCCTCGGCCCGTTCGAGGGCATCGTGCTGCGCCACGACCTCGAGCCGGCCGGCGAGCGCGAGCTCGGGCTGCGGCGTGTGCTCGACTCGACCGTCGACTCCCACGCGGTCGAGACGCGTGACGACGGCGACTGGGTCCTGCTCACCAAGGCGCGCCCTGGCTGATGCCGAATCCGCACGACACCGCGCTCCTGCGTCGCTACCACGAGCAGGGAGATCTGGCGATTATGTCGTCTGCTTCGTTCAGACTCATGTGCTCCTGAACTATGCCATGACAGTTTATGCAACTAAAGGTATGGTTGTCACCGTTTCCGGGTGTTGACTTGGAATGTTGGATTTAGTGTGTAGAAAAGATGACCCTCATTTTGATCAACTTTATGAAGAGCGAAGATGGTCTAAGCGATTCTTTGCAAAGAGTTGTTCATGCGCCTATTTTGATGAAGTTGCCCGGTACCTGAATTGTGGCCATGCTCACGGTCTCGTACATGAACAGTTGGACGGCGGAGCGAGCGCGTCGCCGGGTCCCGGCCTCGGTCGTCAACGGCGTGGGTGCGGCGCCGACCGCGGGCGCCGGGCTCAGCATTGAGGTCGACCTCGAGAGGCTCGGCGAGCCGCTCTTCGTGGTCAACTATGAGCTTGCGCCGATCCCGAACCTGCGTTCGGCGGTTTCCCCGTGCGGCCGGCGGCGATCAGTGCTCTCGCTTGGGGTCTGGGGGAGGGCTTCAGTACAGACGAGGATCTGGTCGGAACAGTCAGGAGGATGCTGCGGGAGCAGGCGCTTCGCCAGCTCAAGAAGCGCATGACTCCCCACGCGCCACACCTTGGTCTCTATCACATTCAACCTCGTCATTCTGGGGCATCTGGGCGGTCGTCGGCGCGACGACGTCCGGCGGCTGGGAGCCATGGCGCTTTGGATCACTCTCGCCTGGGGCCTGGGCATGATCTTTTTTCAACGCCTGGGACGTCTATGTCCGCCACCCGATCACCCAGGCCGAGATCGACCGCGAGATCGACCGCCTGGCACGCCGCACCTGACACGGTCGTGTCATCGTCACCGGGCCAGCTGCTGCCCGCCGTCGATGTCGAACGTCGCGCCGGTGAGGGCGGTGTTGACCATCAGGTGCAGGGCGAGCGCGGCGACGTCCTCCGGCCCGACGACGCGGCCGGTCGGCAGCGTCTCGCGCAGCTCCTCGCGGCGGGCGTCGAGCTCGTCCCCCAGGATCGGCGCCGAGAGCGGCGTGTCGACGAACCCCGGCGCGATCATGTTGACGCGGATCGGGGCGAGCTCGAGCGCCAGGTTCTCGTCGAGCGCCGGCACCGCGGCGGTGAGCGCCGACGCCATCCCAGGCCGACGCCGGGCCGGCGCGCGCCGGTGCCGCCCATGAAGATCAGCGTCCCGCCGGCCGCACCCGCCCGGCGTTCTGCGGGCGACCTCGATGGCAAGCCAGCAGGTGCGCGTCCATGTCGCGGCGCGCCCGCTCGAAGTCGATCTCGGCGAGCGGGGCGTAGTACGGGCCGCCCGCGTCACCAGCACGTGGTCGACGGCGCCCGAGGCCCTCGAAGAACGCTCGAGCGCGCCGAGGTCGGTGGCGTCGAACGCCGCCGTGCCCACCGCCGCGGTCCGCGCGGCGCCTGTCAAGGCGACCCGGCGTGCGCGCGGTGAGGATGACGTCGGCCCCCTCGGCGCGCACGGCCGGCGGTCTCGAGGCCGATGCCAGAGCTGCCGCCGATGACGACGACCGTCTGGCCGGTCAGCCCCTGGCGCGCGCAGGCCGGGTGCGGGTGCGGTTCGAGTCATGGCTCCTCCGCGGTCGGTTGAAGTGCGGCGGCGTGCAGCTGGAGCGGCGGCGGCGGAAGCGCGGCGGCGACACGGGTCGTCGGAGACGAACAGCCCGGTGACGGCGGCCGCCGCACGCAGACGCCGCAGCGGCGATCATCGCGGGCTGGTACCCGTCGCGAGCGCCTCGCCAGGCTGAGTCCTGCCGGTCGCGCCGACCAGCGCCGGGACGGCGCGATCGCGACGACGCCGCCGACCCGCGAGGCGGCGTCGTTGATCGCCGACGCCTCGCCGAGGTCGGCGTCGCCGACGGCGGCGAGCACGGCGGCGGTCAGCGGCGTCACCGCCAGGCCGATCCCGAGGCCCCAGAGCAGCGCGCCGGGCAGGATCGCCTGGACGTAGCCCGGCCCGGCTGCGGCCGTCGACAGCCACAGGAAGCCGACCGCGACCGCCAGGATGCCGGCGACCATCAGGCGCCGCGGGTCCCGACGCGGCGCACCAGGGCGCCGCTGAACGGCGAGAGCGACCAGGAAGACGACCGACGCCGGGATCAGCGCCGCCCCGGCCTGGGTCGGCGTGTAGCCGAGCTGGAGCTGGCACTGCAGGACGACGAGGTAGCCCGCGGCCGCCAGCGCGCCGTAGAATAGCAGGACGGTCTGGCGTTGATCGCGTCGAACTGGCGCGACGGGAAGAGCGACAGCCGCAGCATCGGCGCGCGCACGCCGCCGCTCGACCGGCACGAGCGCGGCCAGGCAGACGACCCCGACGACGAGCGCGCATGAGCACCGGGGTGTTCGACCCACCCGTGGGCCGCGCCCTCGGTCAGGGCGTAGATGACGCCGCCGAGCCCGAGGACGGCGAGCAGCGCGCCGACGACGTCGAGCGAGAGCGGGCGCGCCGGTCTCCGCTCTCGGGCACGCGCCCGAGCAGCGGCCAGCAGCCGCGACGATCAGCGGGAGGTTGAGCAGGAACACCCACCGCCACGACGCGTGGTCGACGAGCCACCCGCCGACGTACGGGCCGAACGTCGTCCCGAGCGTCGCCAGCCCGGCCCAGACGCCGATGCCGCGGGCGCGGTCGGAGACGCGCAGCGTGCCGTTGAGCAGGGCGAGGCTGCCGGGCACGACGAGTGCGCCGCGCCGACGCCCTGCACGACCCGGGCCGCGATCAGGAGCGCCGACGAGGGCGCGAGCGCGCAGCAGATCGAGGCGACGAGCATCACGCGCAGCCCGACGACCAGGATCCGCCGCCGCCCGAAGCGGTCGGCGAGCGCCCCCGCCAGGAGCAGCAGGCCGGCGACCGTGAGCAGGTATCCGGTCAGGATCCACTGCACCGACGCGACGCTCGCGTGCAGGTCGCGGCCGATCGCCGGGACGGCGACGTTCACGACGTAGGCGTCGAGGAAGCCGACCATCGACGCGAGCACCGTCGCGGCGATGAGCGCCGTGCCGGCCGGGCTGCGAGCGCGATCAGCCCGGCCCCGTCGCCGCCCGCTGACGGCGCGGCGACCACGTCCTCATCGACCGCCGTGGGCCGGCGACGTTCGCGCCGCCGACCGCCCCGCTTCATGCGTACGCCTCGCTTCTCCGCTCCCGTGCGCCCGCCGGATCTCGCCCGCGAGCGCCTTCAGCGCCGCGACGTAGATCTCCGAGAACGTCGGGAACGGCTGGATCGTGTCGCGCAGCACGTCGAGCGGGACGCGCGCGCGGATGGCGAGCGTCGCCTGCTGGAGCCACTCGCCGGCCTCCGGGCCGAGCGCGTAGGCGCCGGTCAGCCGCTCGCCGTCGCTGAGCAGCGTCAGGAAGCCGTTGGACTCGGCGTAGGCGCGCGTGTAGGTCGGCGGTCTTCGCCACCTCGGACAGCGGCGGCGGTCGCGCTGAAGCGGCGCCTCGGTCGCGCCGACCGCCGCCGCCTGCGGGTCGGTGAAGACGACCCGCGGGCACCGCCTCGTAGTTGGCCTCGCGCGGCTCGCCGAGGATGTTGGCGGCGACGACGTCGCCCTGGTACTTGCCGACGTGCGTCAGCGGCCAGATGCCGGTGACGTCGCCGATCGCCCACAGCCGCTCGCCGGCGCGCAGGTGCGCGTCGACCGGGATCCCGTGGCGCGTCGGCCTCGATGCCGACCGTCTCCAGCCCGATCCCGTCGACGCGCGGGCGCCGGCCGGTGGCGACGAGCAGGCGGTCGCCGCGCAGCTCGCGGCCGTCGTCGAGCTCGAGGACGTAGTCGTCGCCGTCGCGCCGCGCCGCGGTCGCGCTGCGCGCCGAGGACGAGCTCGATGCCGTCGCGCGCGCAGGACCTCGCCGAGCGCCTCGCCCAGCGGCGCCGGCTCGCGCGGGAGCACGTGCTCGGCGCCCTCGACGAGCGCCGACCTCGCCGCCGAGGCGGCGCACGGCCTGGGCCATCTCGACGCCGACCGGCCCGCCGCCGAGCACGAGCAGGCGGCGGGGCACGGCCTTCATGCCGGTCGCCTCGCGGTTGGTCCAGACGCCGTCGAGCTCGCGCAGGCCGGGCACGGGCGGGACGAACGGATCGGCGCCGTTCGCCAGGACGACGTGCTCGGCCGTGTAGCGCACGCCGTCGACCTCGACCACGCCCGGGCCCGGCGAGCCGGCCGCTGCCGCGCAGCAGGTCGATGCCCGCGCTCGGCGAGCCAGCGCTCCTGGCCGGCGTCGGAGTAGTCGCGAGACCATGAAGTCGCGCCAGGCGAGCGCCGCCTCGACGTCGACCTGCGGCGCTCGCCGCCGCGTCGCGCGCGGCGTGCACCGCCTCGCCCGGGCGCAGCAGCGTCTTCGACGGGATGCAGGCCCAGTACGAGCACTCGCCGCCGACCAGCTCGCGCTCGACGACGGCGACCCGCAGGCCGCCCTCGGCCAGCGCGCCGGCGCAGTGCTCGCCGGGCGAGCCGCCGCCGAGGACGATGACGTCGTAGTCGGTCTCATGTCGGCAGCTCCTCGCCCGCCTGCTCGCGCACCATGTACTCGGCGTACCAGTCCGGCCAGTCCGGGTCGTGCCTCGCCGGTGCGCTTCTCGTGCTCGCCGTGCGCCGCGGCCGCGCGCTTCAGCGCCTGCGGCCAGGTCGGTCGCGGACGCATACGTCGTCTGCATCGGAGTCTCCTTCGTCACCTGCAACGCATCCTGAGCGTCCGTCACCCGGTCGGCGGGCACCTTGACCGCGAAGGCTGAGCTCGCGCCCATGTACGCCCTCGCGTCTCCGGCTCGAGCAGGGCCGGGATGTCGGCCGCCTCGAGCCGCTGCCGGGTGACCTCGGCCTCCCACTCGTTCTGAGCCGTCGAGACCGTGACCCACTCGCCTCGTCGCTCACCGGCCCGGAAGCCGCGTCGTGATCTCCTGGAGCACCCAGCCGTTGCCGTCCGGATCGCTGAACGAGGCGAACGAGCCGTACGAGCGCCGCTCCGGTCGGGCCCCGGCACGCGCCCCTCGTGCCCGGTGCGGTGGAAGACGCCGCCGGCGTCGTGGAACACCTCGCTGACGTCCATGCCGCGGCCGACGAGCGCGCGCGACCCGCGTCGATGTCCGAGACGACGAGCTGCAGGCCCTCGACGAGCCCGGCTCGGCGGTCGTGACCCCGTTGCCGAAGATGACCGAGCACTGCGAGCCGGGCGGCGTGAGCTGGACCACGCGGAAGTCGTCGCCCATGGCGAAGTCGGCATCGAGCCGCCACCCCATCCCCTTGTAGAAGTCCTTGGCCCGATCGACGTCGGAGACCGGGAGACGAACCTCGAGCTTCATGTCCATGATCGGCGCCTCGCCGGCCGCGCTCGACCCTTCACCTTGGTTTGACAGTGCTCATGCTGACCTCCGTGGGCGTTGGACGACAGCGGCAGCACGGTGAACCCGCCGTCCGCCAGTACAGGGGTGACCCAGAACGCCGGATGTCCCCGCGGCCCTGTGGGCCCCAGCGCTACCGGCTGGTCGAGGTATCCGGTCACTCCCCCAGTAAGCCGTCGCTCCGCGAACCCAAGCCTTCCGGTGAACGTCGGAAAGGCCTGCTCGGGCGCGCCGGACTGCCACAATCGCGCCGTCGTGACGGGCGTGGGACGCCTCCATCCCTCAGCTCACGGCGGGACCAGGATCTCATCGTGGCGGCCGAAGCGGGCGACCCCTCAGCCTGCCGGCAGCTGGTCGAGGCCTTCCTGCCGGCCATCGCCGGGATCGCGCGCGGTTTCGCCGCGGCATCGGGGTCGAGCGCACGGAGCTGGTGCAGGAGGGCGTCGCCGGTTGCTGTTCGCCGTGCGGCGCTACGACTCCGGCCTGGGCACGCCGTTCTGGGCGTATGCGTCGTTCTGGGTGCGGAAGGCGATGCAGGAGCTGGTCGCCGAGCTGACCCGGCCGGTCGCGCTGTCGGACCGCGCGGTCCGGGGCCTCGCGCACATGCGGGCGGCCCGCCGCGACCATCAGCGGCTCACGGCGCGGAGCCCACGATCGAGGAGCTGGGTCGCGCGACCGGCCTGACGCCGTCGCAGCTGGAGAGCCTGCTGGCGATGGAGGCAGCCCCGCGCGGAATCGAGCAGCCCCTGGCGGCGACGACGAGGCGGCGGGGACACTCGGGGACACGATCGCCGACCCGTCGCCGAGCAGGACTACGACGACGTTCTGAGCGACATCGAGGTCGAGGAGGTGCACGTCTCGTCGGCCGGCTCGACGAACGCGAACGCATCGTGATGTATGCGCACTACGGGCTCGGGCAGTCGGCGCAGACGCTGACCGAGATCGGTGCGGCCCTGGGGCTCACGGCGGAGCGGGCCCGCCAGATCGAGAGCGCCGCGCTGCGAAGCTGCGCGCCGGACTGGCCGAGCCCGCGCTTCAGCCGCTTGAATCCGGATGCTCGTGACTTACTTGATCTAGACCGATGAGCGACGCGCTGCGCCATAACGCCTACGTCTACGACTCGACGCGACGAGTACGTCGAGCGGTCGGTCGCTTCCTCCGGGAGGCGTCTCGAGGCGGGCGAGGGCGCGCTCGTCGCCAACACGCGCCCGGGGCTCGCCGCGATGCGCGAGGCGCTCGGACCGACGCCGCGCGGTCACGTTCGTCGACGTCTAGGCCGCCTACACGCGCCCGCGCGCACGCTGGCCTCATATCACGCGGTGTATGTCAACGAGCTTCGATCGGTCGGCTCGCTTCGCGCCGTGGCCGACGTCCAGTTCGGGCCCGAGCCCGGCGAGTGGGACGATGGGTGGGCTACGAGGCGGTCTTCAACCGGGCCTTCGAGCATCTGCCGGCGTCGGTGATGTGCAGCTACGACGCCAACGGCCTCCCGGATCGGATGCTCGAGGGGTCTGGCAGACCCACGCCGAGGTCCTGACGCGACGAGCTCACCGACAGCGACCGCTTCGAGAGCCCGGCCGAGCTCCTGGAGGATCACGGCGGAGCCTCGAGCCGCTGCCCGCTGCGGTGCGATTCCCGGCCGCCGGACTCTGGAGCTTTCGCGAGGAGCTGGCCCGCGCGCTCGTCGCCGAGGGCGTGCCCGAGGCGAAGGCGCTGGACATGCTTCTCGCCGGCACGGAGATCGTCGACAACGCCGTCAGGTTCGGCGGCGGGGTGGAGGACGTCCGGGTAGGGCGCGACCGGGGGCGGTTCGTGTGCGAGGTCGTCGATCGCGGGAGCGGGTTCGACGATCCGACGGCCGGGTATCTCCGCCTCGAGGCGGGATCGCGAGGGGCCTCTGGGTCGCCCGGCAGCTGACCTGGCGGATCGAGTTCTTCCGCTCGTCGCAGGGGTTCACGGCGAGGACCTGGCTCTAGCTTCGCCTGGCCGGACTTCTCCGGCCGGCCCGGGTGGTACGCTCGCGCCCCGATGCTTCGACGTCTCCTCATCAGCTGGGCCGGTATTGCGCTCGCGTTCGCCGTGACGACGTGGATCTGTCCGGCGTCGACGTCTCGGGTGGCTTCTTCGCCTACCTCTGGGTGCTCGTTGGTGTTCGGCTTCGTGAACGCCATCCTGGAGACATGCTCCGCATCCTCGACCCTCCCGTTCATCGTGCTGACGCTCGGCCTCTTGCGATCGTGGTCGACGCGGTTGTGTCGAGATCACCGATGCGATCACGAGCCACCTGACGATCGACTCGTTCTTCTGGTCGGCGATCTGGGCGGCGATCATCCTGGCTCCTCTCCGCCGTGGTGATCGATGCGATCCTGAGCGCCGTGTTCGGCAAGCCGTCCACAGCCTGACCGGGTCGCCGGCCGCGAGTCGCGGCGGAGGCGTGTGGGACACTTCCGGCTGCATGAGCGCCCCTACAGGGACGGACCACCCAGCCCGAGCGTCCGCGCATCGAGCGGTTCATCGCGCAGATCTCGCCCGGCCGGGCGATCGGTCTCGTGATCACCGTCGCCGTCGCGGTAACGTCGCTCGGCGCGCTCGTGCTTCGTGTGGTGAATCCGGCGGCGCTCCCGAGCTCGGCGACTCGGCGTGGCTCTCGGTCACGACCGTCACGACGCTTGGATCCGGCGACGTCGTCCCGTCAAACGCCTCGGGCCGCTTCGTACGGCCGTGCTGGCGCTGCTTGGGATCAGCTCTCCGATCGCCGTGCTCACGAGCGTGGTCGTGTCCGTGCTCCTGGCCCAGCATCGACGCCGGATGACGCCGCGCGGCCGACCAGTCGCAGGCGCTCCTCGAGGCGCTTCGAGCGGACGCAGCGAGCGCCTCGACAGGATCGAGCAAAGCTCGCGGCAGCCCGCGAGCTGATCGCGGTGATCCAGACGCTCGGCGCCCCTGCGCAGCCAGGTTCGAGGCGTACAGCCTCTTGGGTCGAGGCGCGCCTTCAAGACGAACAGGAGCACCACGTATCGGTGGACAGCGTGGTGTTCCGCGCGGTGGATCGCGATGCGGAGGTGGGAGGCGGGCATCCTGGGCCGGTGCTCTCGCATACAGGCTGCGTGTGGATGCTTCCGCTGCTGCTCGTCGTCGCCGGCCTCGGGTTCTATGCGGACGCGTACATAGAAGTAGCCAGCGCGGTGGCGCGGTCATATCAGCGTGGCGGGGATCGTCTCGAGCTCTCGATTGCGGCCGCGAGGGCTCCGCCCGTTGGTATGTCGCTTCATGATCGGCGTGCCGTGCTCCTATGCGACGCGAGACCCTCCTCCGCTCGCTGATCGTCGTTCACAGGCTCGTCTGGGTCCATACGCGCCGCGCCACGCCGCGGCCCACGGCGCATGACCCTCGAGACGCTTTGTGCTCCTGCTCAGCTTCCCCGTCATCTCGAGCTGGTCAGCGCGCGTACGTGCGTGGTCATCGGTGGGTGGGTTCTGGCCTCGCTGATCGTCGTGGTGCCGTACGCCGGGTCTGGCTCGTCGTCTCGGCCCGGCTTGCCCGCCGCGACGCACGGTGGCCGGCCTGCTCCCTGGGGCCGTGCTCTTCGCCGCAGGGCTCGGACTGCAACCTCACCGTCTACTTCCTGGCTTCGCGCGTGCCCACCCTGCGGCGCCTGGGTCCGGCCCGCTGGGGATCGCCGCTGCGCTTCTTCCTCGGCCTCTTCGTCATCGGCCGGCTGGTGGTCCTGTCGGCGCGTGTCGCAGACGCGAGTGCTCTGGGAACGTCACCGCACCGCTGGAAGACCAGGCTCCCGACCGCTGATCGCCCCAGGAAAGCTCCTCTGCCTCGGCTCTCCACGCTCAGCCGGCGCCCGACGCATCGTCGCCATCGTCAGCTCAGACATCGTGACCAGGTCTGCGTTGGGATCGTCCTCGGCCCGGCGGCGCGATGCTCGGCCTCTGGTCGCTGGGAACCGCGCCCATGAGCATGCGGCTGCACGACCACATGCTCGAGTACCTGGCCATGCTCGACGAACCGTCGGCCCAACGCCGGGATCACGACGTCGTCGGACTGGTCGGTGACCGTGCTGACCGACTCCGACCTCTACCCCGTGGAGCCGAGACCATGCTCGCGGCATGGGAGGAGTACGCGCGCGGCGCAGCCGATGCTGCCGTCCGGCGCCTCCCCGGCGTCGCCGCAGCGTCTTCCCCGTGCGGCCCCGAGCGCGCGTTCTACAACAACGCCCTCCTGGAGCGCGACCTCGGGGCCGCCGAGCGAGCCCCGACGCCTCGAGGCGATAAGGAGGCCGCGTACACGGCCGGCGGCGTCACGCGGTTTGCCGCCTGGGTACACGAGAGCGACGCAGCCCATGAGGGCGATCTCGAGCGGCGCGGCTACACTCTCGCAGGAGACGACGCGGGCAATGGGCATGGCGCTCGACGACATCCAGCCTGCCGCGACTCCGAGTCGAGCTCGCGCCGGCGGACTGGGGCGACTGCCGCGCCATCGGGTTTCCGCCGGGCCTCCTCGCGGGCGCCGACCTATCCGCAAGTTCCACGTCCTGGTCGCGCCCTCTCGATGGCGAGAACGTCGCCGTCGCGCTGGCGTTCGATCTCGGCTCCGATTGCGGATCTACAACGTCGGCACCCTGGAGCACGCCCGGCGGCGCGGCCTGGGCACGGCCCTTACGCGATCGCCTGCACGATGCGCGCGACGCGGATGCGGACGGCGAGCGTCAATCGACCGAGATGGCCGAGGGCGTGTACGCCGCCGTGGGCTTCCGGATCTGGGCCGGTTTCTCGTCTAGGGCCGCCCGGCGCGGCCGCCGCGGGCTACCCGTTTCGGGCGCCGCGTAGTGGATTCCCGATGCCGGTGCGTGAGGGGCTTGGCGGATCTTCGGCCATGTCGCTGGGCCACGGCATGGTCTCAGCGGGTCGTACGGTCGGTGTCGCCGCTCCGCGGCGCGGCTCGCCGCCGGCGTGGGCGTCGGCCTCGTCGTAGGGCTCGTCCTGTGCCGGCGGCCGGCGCGAAGGTGTTCGTGGACGGGGAGCGGGTCACGGTCGAGCTGGTCGGCGGGATCAGCGCCGTGCCGTGTGACGGGAGGGCGGCTGCTGTACGGGGTGGTGGATTTTCGGATCCACCACCGCTCGGTCGGGACGCGCCTGGTTGATTGCCTCGCCCCGCCGCGGGCGCTCCACGTGATCAGCGCGACGAGGACTACGCCGCGTCTTCGCGTGCCGCACCGTCTACGATGGCGGCTGCACCGGGCTCCTCGAGACGTCCTGGACCCGTGAGCCGAGGATCATCGGACTGACGCGAGGTAGCGCCGGAGCATCCGCGCGACGTGCTCGAGCGCCGGGGGCCGCACCATCGTTCGGACGGAGCCGCCGCCTCTCGGTGTCGATCTGGACGATCTTCGGAGACGGCGACGGGCACGACGCGAACGATGAAGAGGCCCGTGACGACGTGGATTTGTCGAGCCTCGCCGGCCGAGCTCGACGACACGCGTGTCACCACGCCGATCCTGCCGTCGGGCCCGTCCACCCGGAATCCCTCGACCGCCCCGATGCCCAGGGGCCGGATCGCTCGGTGGCGCGACAACGTCGCGCGGTGTGCCGACGACGTCCTCGTGTGACCGGAACGCGCCGACGAGCGGATGTCCGAGCCCCGACACGCTAACAGCCTATGGCGGCGGCTCGGGATAGGTGGGTGCGCCCCCATCCATCGCCGTCGAACACCCACGCGATCCGTCCTCACGCTGATGCCGCGCCGGCGCCTGGTTCGGCATCCTCTGAGTGCCCGCTGCTGATCGCGGTCGACGTCGGCATGACCCGCGTTTCCGGGGTTCGACTCCCCGGCGGCGGCCATCTACGATCCACGTACCAAGGAGGCGGTCATCCCCACGATCATCGCAGCCACCGACGGCTCCCCATCCGCGAACGCAGCTCTGGAGCGGGCTCCACGAGGCGCGGGCCTCACGCGCCACGCTCGACCTCGTCGGGGCGTGGTGGCGCCGCCCAACGGCGGCTCGGGGCACCGGCCTACATGTCGAAGAGACGGCTTCGCCGGCCGCGACGCCACCCGGCTGATCCTGGACGCGGCGATGGATCGGGCTCGCGAGGCCGGCGTAGCGGCCAGACGCATCTCGTCGGCGGCGACGCGGCGACCAAGGAGTACTGTGCCGCCTGGCCGAGGAGCGCGGCGCGAACCTCGTCGTCGTGGTAGCGGCGTGGCCGCTCGTGGCGGCGCTGGTGAACGTAGCGGCGCACGTCAGCATGCGCTGCCCGGTCATGATCGTTGCCTGACCCGGCTCGCTCGGCCTGATCGCTTATCGTGATATCGCCGTGAGGCGATCGTGATGTGATCGGCAGGCCCGGCGCCGCAATCGTGATGCGGTCGTGACGCGATAGGATGACCCTGGGTATGGCCGCATGGTCGACACCCCACATGGTTCCACGTCCATCTCGTACGCCGTCGTCCGCCAGCGTCAGGTGAGAGGCCGGCTCGCTCGTGG